>NZ_MEIK01000029.1 GCF_002777855.1 Snodgrassella alvi | reverse complement strand
GCTGAGCGAAACCACCGCACAAGGCACCCTTAGCCATCAGTACGACCAACTGGGCAACCGCATCGCCACCACCTTGCCCGATGGTCGTACCCTCAACAACCTCTATTACGGTTCCGGCCATCTGCACCAAATCAACCTAGACGGCACCACCATCACCGACATCGAACGCGACCGCCTACATCGCGAAGTCCTGCGTAGCCAGGGACAACTGAACACCGAATTCAGATACGACCGCAACAGCCGCCTGCAACACAAACAGACCCGACGTGGCCACAACACCATCCTGCCCGACATCCTCACCGACCGCCGCTACCAGTACGACAACCTCGACCGGCTGGTGAGTAAAAAACATACTCAGCAAGGACAGACCGATTACCACTATGACCGCACCGGCCGCATCGAAAGCTGCCGCAACCAGGCCTACTGGGAAACCCTGCAATACGATGCCGCTGCCAACCTACTGGATAAAAGACGCAACCAAGACAGCAGTACCGACAACCAAAACCTGGTCCGCTTTAACCAACTACTCCACTTCCGCGGCCTGCAATACACCTACGACGCACATGGGCGTACCCACAGCAAACAGACCGCCAGCGGTACCCAGTATTACCACTACGATGCCGAACACCGCCTGACCGAAGTTCGTATCGAAAAATTAAACTGTACCGAACGCTACGGCTATGTCTACGATGCCTTAGGCCGACGTATCGAAAAGCACCAGATAGACCGGGCGGGCAAAGCCTGCAACCGTACCCACTTTCTGTGGGACGGACTAAGAATGATTCAGGAAACCCGTACTGACAGAAGCAAAAGCGTCTATATCTACACTGATGAAAGCGGCTATGAACCCTTAGCCAGAGTAGAGACCACCACCGGTACAGAACAAAAGGTGCTGTACTACCACACCGATGTTAACGGTGCCCCGGAAGAACTCACTGATGAAGCTGGTAACATCTTGTGGGAATGTAGCTATCAGCTGTGGGGCAAACCGATACAGGAAATCGAACACAGCCAGATACAACAGAACCTAAGGTATCAGGGACAGTATTTAGACAGAGAAACGGGCTTACATTACAATACTTTCAGGTACTATGACCCTGATATAGGCAGATTCACGCAGCCGGACCCGATTGGGCTGTTGGGTGGGTTTAATCTGTATCAGTATGCGCCTAATGGGTTGACTTGGATTGATCCGTGGGGACTAACAACGGAAAAAATAAAACTTAATTCAAATGAGATTCTTGTTAACCCTAAAGATATTAATTTTTCTCAGAAAACTATTAATAGTGCTTTTGATACACCTGAAGGTAAACGAAATATACAATCTGTAATAAATGATGTACGTAAAGGAAATATAAAAGTTACAGATTTTACAGCAATAAGGGTTATCAATGTTAAAGGACAATTAGTGGTAAGGGATGGTAACAGTCGTTTAACTATTGCTCATCAAGCAAAAGCTAAGCAAATAAAAGTAATCATTGAAACAGATATTGATACTTTGAAAGATTTCAACAGTAGACTTAAAAAAAATGGTTTACCTAAAAAAGGGACTGGTAAAATTCCAATTTGCAAATGAAAGATAAATATTATGAAAAAAGATATGGCATATGCAATAGAGCTTCCTTATTGGCAGGCTCCAAATGATGATATTGTTTTAAAATCAAAAGGAGATTCATTAACTGCTTTTTTTAAAATATGGAATTCTTCTTCTGCTAAATATTCTGTATTTACTGGAATATTAGATTTTTCTTATGTTTGGGCCATGAGATACGAACGTAATAAAAAATTAAGCTATTATATTCCTCGTGAAGACGATAATTTTCACGCTTGCTATTGGATTGTCAAAGATTCATCCTGGCTAGAAAATTTGAAGATTGAAAGAAGTTCTTTTTTTCCTGAATGGAATAAATATGATTTTGGAGACTATTATCATTATATTATCCAAAGTGATTCATTTTATGTTGAGATTATTGCTAAAGATTTAAAAATATCAAGAAAAAAATTAACAGGTATTTTTTAAAAGATCATGTAGACTAGATAATATATCTATACTCCAGAAAGAATTAATTTTAGCATAACTAATTTTCATTGATGAAATTTGAATATAAAATTAAACAATTATTTTAAAAAAACTGACCATTCAGTATCGCACAATTATATAGGAATGCAGCTTTCAACAATGAGGCAAACCAATTCAAGAAATCGAATACAGCCAGATACAACAGAACCTAAGGTATGAGGGACAGTATTTAGACAGAGAAACGGGCTCACATTACAATACTTTTAGGTACTATGACCCAGATATAGGCAGATTCACGCAGCCGGACCCGATTGGGCTCTTGGGTGGGTATAATCTGTATCAGTATGCGCCTAATGGGTTGACTTGGATTGATCCGTGGGGATTGACGGCCTGTAATACAACAATTTCATCAAGAAAATCTGCTTTGGGAGCAGCTAAAAGAGAAACAGGATTGGCTATGAATCAACATCCGATAGTAGTTAAGAAAGTTCCTTTAACTGATAGAAAAGGTCATTTAGTTATGGATGATAATTATAGACCATTAGAATCAAGAAAGTATCATTTTGTACAACATAATGGTTCAAAAGTCGTAATTCAGGAGCATTTTGCAGGACATATATATGGACTTAAAGGAACTCCAGGAAACCAAGGGTCACATTTCAATATAAGGCCTTTGACTCTGAAACAGGAAATGGCACAAGAAACGGCTCTATCAAAAATACATTAGGTCATTATGAATTTCCAAAAGGATTTTAAATATGTGGTTAGATCATTTACAAGGACGCGAAAAAATTAAATTTATGTTTAACGATGAATTATCTCTTGATGATTCAGAGTTTGAAAATTTACTATTTTACGATTTATCTAAAGTTAGATTATGTTTTAAAGTAAAAAACATACCAAAAAAAACTCCTAAAAAATGGAAACAAATAAAGTTTAACGGTATATCAATAACTTTGGAACTAATAGCTATAAACAACTTGATTTTAAATGGAAACCGTGTCGGTTTCATATGTTCTCCATTAATACATCAAGAAAATAATAAATTTATATTTACGATTACCAATAAAGAAGAATTTTTCTTTTCTTGTACCACCGATGTAATTTTTATTGATTCAATTTATCCCTATTGGGATCAGCGATGGAAATAATAGATTAAATTTTAGCTTTATTATTTATAATTTTGTATTTAATAAATAAATTATTCAAATATATTATTAATGAGTATAAATAAAAAATTTTAAATTATTAAAAATATTGAGGTAAAAACAGACCGCCAGCGGTACCCAGTATTACCACTATGATGCCGAACACCGCCTAATCGAAGTTCGTATCGAAAAATTAAACCGTACCGAACGCTACGGCTATGTCTACGATGCCTTAGGCCGACGTATCGAAAAACACCAGATAGACCGGGCGGGCAAAGCCTGCAACCGTACCCACTTTCTGTGGGACGGGCTGAGAATGATTCAGGAAACCCGTACTGACAGAAGCAAAAGCGTCTATATCTACACGGATGAAAGCGGCTATGAACCCTTAGCCAGAGTAGAGACCACCACCGGTACGGAACAGAAAGTGCTGTACTACCATACCGATGTCAACGGTGCCCCGGAAAAACTTACTGATGAAGACGGTCATATTGTATGGGCGTGCAGCTATCAGCTGTGGGGCAAGCCGATACAGGAAATCGAACACAGCCAGATACAACAGAACCTTAGGTATCAGGGGCAGTATTTAGACAGAGAAACGGGCTTACATTACAATACTTTCAGGTACTATGACCCTGATATAGGCAGATTCACGCAGCCGGACCCGATTGGGTTGCTGGGTGGGTTTAATCTGTATCAGTATGCGCCTAATGGGTTGACTTGGATTGATCCGTGGGGGTGGAAAGCCGAGGATGGATACTATCATGGGCCAAAACCAAAATATGAAAATCCAGGCCATCATGACCCTTCATCTGGTAATTTTAGAGGAGGTGGAACAAAAACATCAGTTTTACCAAGTGATGCAGAAAAACTATATGAACATGCAATACCAGACAAAGAAGGTAAACATTGGTATGCAATTGATAAAAATGAAGTTATTCATCGTTATGGTAATAGCAATAATGGGAGGGTTCATTGGAATGGAGATACATCACAAAATAGAGGTATTTTAGTACCTAAAGAAGTTAAAAATAGATTTAATCAAATGAAAAAAGATGGATTTTTCAAAAATAAACACAATAAAGGATGTTGATGGACTTTTTTTTTAAAATTAAAACTTTTCTTTCAAATGACCAAGAATATTTGTTTTGTAATTGTTGTTTTTTATGCAATAACTATGTTATTGGGGATTTTGATCAAACAGTATTAGCTGAGTCATTAAAATTATCATTTGATGATTTAATGATGAGATTATCCAATAGTAAATTAATTAAAGTTAAATATGATGAAATTGATATAGTATTCGATTTTCTTTTCGAAGACATAAATAACTCATGCTTACCCACTTTTATTGAATCATTTGATGGAGATTTTGGTATTTTTTGCTCCATAGATGAAGTAGAGTATTTGGTAGTAAAAAAATGGGGTAGTTCTAAATTAATTAGAATAAAAGTAAACAAAAAAGATTATATTAAAATTATTCAAAATGCTATTGATAAATTGAACAAAGAGATAATAAAAAATTAGTTTGAGAATAAAAAGTATATTTTTAAACTTTAAGGCAGACTTGGCTTTTACAAAAGATTTTACATACTAAGATATAAAAGAACCTAAGGTATCAGGGGCAGTATTTAGACAGAGAAACGGGCTTACATTACAATACTTTCAGGTACTATGACCCTGATATAGGCAGATTCACGCAGCCGGACCCGATTGGGTTGCTGGGTGGGTTTAATTTGTATCAGTATGCGCCTAATGGCTTGATGTGGGTTGATCCGTGGGGGTTGTGTAATGTAGCTAACAACTCAAAACTGAATAAAAAAATAAAAGAAGCACAATCAGGAAAAGATGTAAGTGTTAATTCATTTAAAGAAGCCGATCAAGTATTATATGGCGCTTTTAATAACACCCGAAAAGTTACCGAAGCCGAGAATAAATCGACAGACAAAACATCTAAACAAAAGAAAGAATTTAAACTTAGACCTTTAGAAAAAAACAAAACTGCTGTATACCATAAAGATTACCAATTTAATAAAAATGGTGTTTTATATGGACATGAGGGATTACCAGATGGCCATCCTCATAAAACAGTACCACATATTAATGTTTTAACACCAAATGGTGAAAAAATAACTATTTATATTGAGAGGTAATATGCAAAAAATTATCAGCTTTATTGAAAATGAAATTAATTCATTAAATGGAAATAATAAAGAATTATATTTAAAACTATATTTGTTAAAACAACTTACTGTTTATTTATCGCAAAATAAAATTGAAGGAAAAGTGGAAAAAATAATTCCACTAATAAACACGTATACAGGATATTCTGAATATAGAGTAATGAATGATTGTGAATCAGATAATAAAGAATTATGGATAGAATATATTTACGAAAATAATAAAATAAGATTAAATACAGGGGACATTTTAGTAAAAATGAAATATTCAAAATAATGTGAAAATTATATTATTATGAGTAATCCCTAACATAAAGATACCATCAAATTTTAATAAGAAATTTATATTAAAAAACAAAATATTATATAATTTATGATTACTACAATAACTTTTTTGGGCAATATCAACCGCCACTACTAAAACAGTTATCATAATATTTAGAACATTGTTGGCTGCTTACAACTTATTCCACTTCCGTGGCCTGTAATACATTTACGACGCACACGGCCGTACCCACTTCCTGTGGGACGGACTAAGAATGATTCAGGAAACCCGTACCGACAGAAGCAAAAGCGTCTATATCTACACTGATGAAAGCGGCTATGAACCCTTAGCCAGAGTGGAGACCACCACCGGTACGGAACAAAAAGTGCTGTACTACCACACCGATGTCAACGGTGCCCCAGAAGAACTCACTGATGAAGACGGCCACATTGTATGGGCATGCTGCTATCAGCTGTGGGGTAAATCTACGCAATTATTAAAGTACGCTTTGACAATATAAAAGCATCTTAGAAATTGGAAGTACATCAACATATTGAAATGTGTTGTCGCCTACTAATATGTTTAGATTAAAAATGGTGATTAATCCATAAAATATTTGCTCAATAAAAAATACTTGAATTAAAGTGAACTTGAAGTTTTATACTTAATCATCAAAACATTTCAAGATAAAAACCATGAATTCATCATTTAAACAAATCTTTCCACTAGGTGAAGAAAATATCAATTATGCTCAATATTTTATTGGTCAGAGCTATTTAGCTAATCTGGCTGCTATTGATGACAATATCGATGTAGACGTTAGCAATGTTACTTTCGAGCCTGGCTGCCACAACCATTGGCACAAGCATATGAATGGCTATCAAATTTTACTTGCTACTGCCGGTCAGGGTTGGTATCAAGAAGCAGGCAAACCGGCACAATTACTTAATCCTGGCGATGTAGTGGTTATTCATGCGGGAGTCAAACATTGGCATGGAGCAACGAAAGATAGTTGGTTCAGTCATGTGGCCATTACCAAAGGTCAAAGCGAATGGCTGGAACCCGTAGCAAGCAGCGATTACAACGCTCTGTAATTTTTAATCTACAGGAGTACGGCAATGAAAAAACAGACAGCAGGTCATGAACTTTTAGGCGAATTTGCACCTCAGTTTGCTCATTTTAATGATGATGTTTTATTTGGTGAAGTTTGGTCACGAGAACAACAATTACCAGCACATCAGCGCAGCATGATTACTATTGCAGCATTAATCAGTGCCGGTAATTTCGAGCAATTAAGTGCCCATCTGAATATTGGCAAACAAAATGGCATCACCAAAGATGAAATTGTTGAAATTATTACTCATCTGTCCTTTTATGTGGGCTGGCCGAAGGCTTGGTCTGCATTTAATCTAGCCAAGCAAATTTATCAAGACAATGAAAAATAATTTGCGCTAAACTTCAAATGTATTCAGGTATTTGATAATTTTGAAATTTTTCCCTGGTCAAACTTAAGCTCAGACACTATAGCTAATTTGCCAGCTAATATTTATATACCTGTCATTTAATCTTAACAAAACAGCAATCGGTGTTTGAGCACTAAACGGAACTAATCAAAGGAGTAAAACATGGCTGTTCAAAATAAAGTAGTCATCATAACCGGTGCATCATCAGGTATTGGCGCAGCAACTGCACGCTTACTAGCTCAAAACGGAGCAAAAGTCGTACTTGCTGCGCGCCGCGAATCACAACTTCAACAACTACAACAACAGATTACTCAGTCTGGCGGCGAGGCCGTTTATCAAGTTACAGATGTGCGCCAGCCGGTAGAGATGCATGCATTAGTTGAGCTGGCTAAAAAACATTTTCAGGGTGTAGATGTGATATTTAATAACGCCGGTATTATGCCCAACTCCCCTATCAGTGCTCTTCAGACAAACGATTGGAATAATATGATTGATATTAATCTGAAGGGTGTGCTAAATGGAATTGCTGCGGTCATGCCTATTTTCACGAAACAGAAATCTGGCCATATCATTACTACCTCTTCAATTGCTGGCTTGAAAAGCTTCATGGGCTGTGGTGTTTATGGCGCAACTAAATTTGCCGTACGTAATCTGATGGAAGTTATTCGGCAGGAAAGTGCCACTGAACAAACTAATATCCGTACTACTACTTTGTATCCTGCAGCGATCAACACAGAGCTGTTACAAAGTATTTCTGATGCAAATGTGCTGCAAAGTATGACTCAATTATACAATCAGGTTGGCATCAGCCCTGATGCCATTGCTCGTGCTGTTAACTTTGCCATTGAGCAGCCCGAAGATACCAATATTAGTGAGCTGACTATCTATCCAACTAAACAAGCTTAATCAAATTATCTGGAATACAATATTTGTAGTAAATACGAAAGCAAAAGCTTTATACTTTTGCTTTTTGCATATCAATTTAATTTGTTACTGCAGAAATCAACAATAATTACTGAATTAGTTTAACTTATTATTTAATAGTGCATTTTACAGATCAATACCGTATCAATAAGCTTTTAAAAAGTTTATAGTATTTTTATTACAATTAAATATTTGTTTACTGGTCTCAATGATTTCTTTTGATGTATCAGCTCTTATCATTAATTTATAAATGACATATACTTTGAAGTTTAAAACATTATACTGAGAAATATTTTCTCATGGTTGAACTTAAGTAATAGAAAAGCCCGAGCAATGCTCGGGCTTAAAACATTTTTTATTACAATCAGATTATTTATCTGATTATATCAATCAATGTTATTTTCGATGAGTGCGCAGGTAATCCAGAGTTTTCAGTTGAGCAATCGCCGCAGCTAAAGCCACATGAGCTTTGGCCAGTGAAACATCATCCTTGGCCTCATGGATACCGGATTCGGCTGCTTTTTTGGCTTCTTCGGCACGCTGCTGATCCATTTCTTCACTGCGAACGGCCACATCTGCCAAAAGCGTAAGCTTATTCGGCTGTACTTCCAGAACACCGCCTGATACTGCTACCAGAATTTCTTCTTTCTGGTCAGGTACGGTCAAACGAAGAGCACCAGGACGCACCAAGCTCATAATGGGTTCATGGCGAGGGTAAATACCTAGCTCACCTTCCAGAGTCGGCACAACTACAAAGCTGGCTTCACCTGAATAGATGTTTTCTTCGTTACTCACCACTTCCACTTGCATGGTACTCATCAAGCGCTCCTTAGTTTAGGGTTTTCGCTTTTTCAGCAGCTTCTTCAATATTGCCTACCATGTAAAAAGCTTGTTCAGGCAGGTGATCGTACTCACCATTCAGAATAGCTTTAAAGCCGGCAATGGTATCACGCAGTGAAACATATTTACCCGGCGCACCGGTAAACACTTCTGCTACGTGGAATGGCTGTGACAAAAAGCGCTGGATCTTACGTGCGCGGTTTACGGTTAGTTTGTCTTCATCAGACAATTCATCCATACCCAGAATCGCAATGATATCGTTCAACTCTTTGTATTTTTGCAAAGTAGTCTGTACACCACGTGCAACGTCATAATGTTCCTGACCAATTACAGCGGGGTCTAGCTGACGTGAAGTAGAGTCCAGCGGATCCACTGCCGGATAAATACCTAAAGAAGCAATATCACGGCTTAACACCACGGTTGCATCCAAGTGGGCAAATGTTGTGGCCGGAGAAGGGTCAGTCAGGTCATCTGCAGGTACATATACGGCTTGGATAGAAGTAATGGAGCCAGTTTTAGTAGAAGCAATTCGCTCCTGTAGACGACCCATTTCTTCAGCCAGTGTTGGCTGATAACCCACAGCAGACGGCATACGTCCTAGCAAAGCTGATACTTCAGTACCGGCCAGTGTGTAACGGTAAATGTTGTCGATGAACAGCAGTACGTCACGGCCTTTACCGTTTTCATCTTTTTCATCACGGAAGTATTCCGCCATGGTCAGACCAGTTAAAGCTACACGCAGACGGTTACCAGGTGGTTCGTTCATCTGACCATACACCATGGCCACTTTATCCAGTACGTTGGAGTCCTTCATCTCGTGATAGAAGTCATTACCTTCACGAGTACGTTCTCCTACACCGGCAAATACAGACAAACCACTGTGTGCTTTGGCAATGTTGTTAATCAGTTCCATCATGTTAACGGTTTTACCAACGCCGGCACCACCAAACAAACCAACTTTACCGCCTTTGGCAAATGGACACAGCAGGTCAATCACCTTGATACCCGTTTCCAGCAATTCAGTTGAGCTGGAAAGCTCATCAAATTTCGGTGCCTGTTGGTGAATGGAGCGGGTAGTACTGGTCTGAATTTCGCCAGCTTCATCCACCGGATGACCCAAAACGTCCATAATCCGACCCAACGTAGCTGTACCCACCGGTACAGTAATCGGTGCGCCGGTATTAACTACGGCCATACCGCGTTTCAGACCATCGGAAGTACCCATAGGGATGGTACGCACGATACCATCACCCAGTAACTGTTCAACTTCAAGAGTCAAATCAGTATCAACCAGTTTAAGAGCGTCATACACATTGGGTATGGAATCATGTGGGAATTCTACGTCCACTACCGCCCCAATAATTTGTACGATTTTGCCTTGGCTCATTATCGCATCCTAAGTTTATTTGACCTGTACTGCTTAAACAGCAGCAGCACCGGCCACAATTTCTGACAACTCTGTGGTAATCGCTGCCTGACGCGATTTGTTATACACCAGACGCAATTCTTTAATGGCATTGCTTGCATTATCGGTAGCAGCTTTCATCGCTACCATACGCGCAGCCTGCTCGGCAGCCATATTTTCAGATAAGGCCTGATAAACCACAGACTCTAAATAACGGCGGACTAAAAATTCCAGCACCTGTTGTGGCGAGGGTTCGTATACATATTCCCAGCTGTATTCCTTACTTTCAGATACCTGATCCAGAACATTCTGCCCGATGGGCAGCAGTGTTTCCAGACGCGGTTCCTGACGCATGGTATTGATAAAGCCGGCATAAACCAGATAAATGGCATCCAGTTTACCTTCTGCATAACGCTGAAAAATTTCCGTTAACGGACCCAGCAATGTAGCCACTCTAGGTGTATCACCTAGACCCACAGCACTGGCAATGACATTCAAACCCACTCGGTTACAGGCGGCCAGTCCTTTACTGCCGAGACATACAACTTCGGCCTCAAGCCCCTGCTGATTGCATTCTTGTACTTTACTGAAGAATGCTTTGAGGATATTGGCATTCAGACCACCACATAGTCCTTTATCAGTCGTAATTACAATAAATCCTACTCGCTTACTGTCATTATTACTGCGCAACAGCGGGACGTTGTGATTAGAATGGGTTTGTGCCAGATGGCTCATCACCAGACGAATTTTATCGGCATACGGACGCGCCTGACGCATCCGTTCCTGAGTCTTCCGCATTTTAGAGGTTGACACCATCTGCATCGCTTTAGTGATCTTTTGGGTATTTTGAACACTGCGAATTCGGGTGAGAATCTCTTTTCCTACTGCCATTTCAGACTCCTTTCAATGACACGTTTACGCCTGATAGCCGTAAGACGATTTGAAGGTCTTCATGGCGTTGTCCAATGCTTTGGCATTGTCATCGCTTAATGCACCGGTGGCATCGATGTCCTGTAATACATTTGGACACTGAGTACGCACATAGCCCAAAAATTCTGACTCAAAATTCAATGCCTTGGACACAGGAACATCATCATATGAGCCATTATTGATTGCCCACAGAGTTAGTGCCATTTCACCTGTACTCAACGTGCTGAACTGTTTCTGTTTCATCAGTTCAGTCACAACTTCACCATGACGCAACTGTTTGCGTGTTGCTTCGTCCAAATCAGAAGCAAACTGAGAAAACGCCGCAAGTTCTCGATACTGAGCCAATGCCAGACGAATACCACCACCCAGTTTTTTGATAACTTTAGTCTGAGCAGCACCACCTACGCGGGATACAGAGATACCAGCATTAATGGCCGGACGAATACCGGAGTTAAACAGATCGGTTTCTAGGAATATCTGCCCGTCAGTAATGGAAATTACATTGGTCGGTACAAATGCAGACACGTCACCAGCCTGTGTTTCAATAATTGGCAATGCAGTTAATGAACCGGTTTTGCCTTTTACTGCACCTTTGGTCAGCTCTTCTACTTCATGTGCGTTAATACGGGAAGCACGTTCTAGCAGACGTGAGTGCAGATAGAATACGTCACCCGGATAAGCTTCGCGGCCAGGTGGACGGCGCAATAGCAGGGAAATTTGACGATAGGCTACGGCCTGTTTGGACAAGTCATCATAGACAATCAGGGCATCTTCACCATTATCACGGAAGAATTCACCCATACTACAACCAGCATACGGAGCGATATATTGCAGCGCAGCTGCTTCAGAGGCAGTAGCTGCTACAATAATGGTATGATCCATCGCACCATGTTCTTCCAGTTTGCGCACTACACTAGCTATGGAAGAAGCTTTCTGCCCGATGGCTACGTATATACAGATTACGCCGGTATCTTTCTGGTTAACAATAGCATCCAGAGCCACGGCTGTTTTACCTGTCTGACGGTCACCGATAATTAATTCACGCTGTCCACGGCCAATAGGCACCATTGAATCAATGGCTTTCAGACCGGTTTGCATTGGCTGATCAACAGATTGACGTGCAATTACACCCGGAGCAATTTTTTCTACCGGAGCAGTATGTGTAGCATTAATCGGTCCCTTACCATCAATGGGGCGACCCAGTGCATCTACGACGCGTCCTACCAGCTCACGGCCTACTGGCACCTCCAGAATACGCCCAGTACAGGTAACTTCGTCACCTTCTTTAATGTGTTCGGATTCGCCCAGAATCACGGCACCTACAGAATCGCGCTCCAGGTTCATGGCGAGACCAAATGTATTGCCGGGAAACTCGAGCATTTCACCTTGCATCACGTCTGACAAGCCATGTACGCGCACAATCCCGTCAGTTACAGACATTACGGTACCACGGGTACGTAATTCTGTATCTACGTTCAGGTTTGCGATTTTAGCTTTAATCAAATCGCTAATTTCAGCAGGATTAAGCTGCATGAAAACTCTCCTAATTCATCAATGCCGTATGCAGGCTGTTTAATCTACCCTGCACCGACAAATCCAATACTCGGTCACCAACTTCTACTTTTATGCCACCAATTAATTCTGGGGCAACCACCTGATGCGCTTTCAACCGTGTGTTGAAATGGGCTTCCAGATCCACTACTACTTGTGCAAACTGCGCTTTATCAATAGGGTAAGCTGTGTATACGGTGGCTTCTTTTATGTCGTTAAGGGACAAAGCATAGTCTTGGAATAACGTATAAATTTCTGGCAAAACTGTTAAGCGTTTGTTCTGCGCCAGCACAAAAATGAAGTTTCTCAAATCTTCTGCGGGCGTAAAATCCACTAAAGACAGGATTTCTTTTGCCTTTTCAGTGTATTCGCATTCCGGCTCATCTATTAGTAACTGCACTTTCGGTTGCAGTATGATTTCAGCCAGTGTTTTCAGTTCGTCCAACCAAGACTCAATCTGATTCTGTTCTTGCGCCAGACTAAACAATGCCTTGGCATAAGGTCTGGCTATGGTTGCGAACTCAGCCATGGGATTACAGCTCCTGTTTCAGGTTCGCCAGTAAATCAGCGTGACGTGAAGGATTAACTTCACTGCGCAGGATAGATTCGGCACCTTTTACAACCAAATCTGCTACCTGCTGCCGCAGTGCTTCACGGGCCCGGTTAGCTTCCTGCTCTACATCAGCTTTTGCCTGAGCCATGATACGGGCAGCTTCTTCGGATGCCTGTGTTTTGGCATCCTCAACAATCTGCGCGGCACGCTTTTCCGCATTGGCCACCATTTCGGAGACCTGACTGCGACCCTCGGCCAAGATATCAGCAACACGTTTTTCCGCCTGAGCAAAATCGTTTTTTCCACGTTCGGCAGCAGCCAAACCTTCGGCAATTTTGTCGGCACGGGCATCAAGTACTTTGACGATGGGTGGCCATACGAATTTCATCGTAAATAGCACAAACATGACAAAAACAAGTACTTGTGCAATTAGGGTTGCGTTGATATTCACGATTAAACCTTTAGAATTTGTGTTTATTAATTAATACAGTTAACAACCAGCAAATCTAAGTTTATCAGCCGCCGATTTTGGCGAAGTACAAGAATGATACGCCTAGAGAGATAATGAACGCAGCATCAATCATACCCATGATAATGAAGAATTTACCCAGCAATGAGTTCATTAATTCTGGCTGACGGGCAGAAGATTCCATGTATTTTGCGCCCAGCATACCGATACCGATAGATGCACCCATGGCAGAAATACCAATCATCAAACCACAAGCGATAGCGATTAAACCACCCATTTACTTCACTCCTTAAATAAAAGAAAAGAATACTACAATAAATAAATTACCCTTAATGGGAATCGTGAGCCTGACCCAAATATACAAAGGTCAGCACCATAAAGAGATATGCCTGTAAAGCAATGACCAAAATGTGGAATATGGCCCAAGCCAAACCTGCAACAATCTGGAGAATGAATAAAACCACATCGCTTACGCCTGCAGCACCGGACATACCCCAGGCACCACCCATTAGAGCGATCACCATAAATAAAATTTCACCGGCATACATGTTACCAAATAGTCGCATACCATGAGACAGGGTCTTGGAGAAAAATTCGATGATATTCATCAGAAAATTAGGGATGAACAACCAAATTTTGTTACCAAACGGTGCACTGAATAATTCGTGTATCCAGCCACCCAATCCTTTGATTTTGATATTGTAAACGATACACAGAAACAAAACAGATATCGCCATTGCCATGGTGGTATTCAGGTCAGCCGTGGGAACAACGCGCAGAAACGCATGATGATCACCCGTAGCATGCTGCCATGCCCAAGGCAACAAATCTACAGGTAGCAGATCCATAATATTCATGAAGAGAATCCACATGAATACAGTTAAGCCCAGAGGAGCAATGGTTTTTCGGGATTTCTCATTGTGAACCATATCTTTGCAGATACCACCCACAAATTCAATTAGTAGTTCGACGGCGGCTTGAAAACGGGTAGGTACACCTACTCTCATACGACGAGCTGCTACAAACAGAATAGCTGAGGCGATGATGCCAGTCAGTATGGAAAAAAATAAGGTATCCAGATTAAGAAACGAGAAATCAACCATATTGGTCTGGTAATCTGGTGATTTCTGAGTGTAATTGATTAAGTGATGGCTGATATATTCGCCCGGAGTCATCTCTGTGCCGCTCATAGTAACAATCTTTTTCTAAATGTGAACAATCCAGCCTGACTGACCAGTATAAGTCCTGTCAGGAAAGCAAACCAGTTAACTGCGGAATAGCACACGTAAGCCAGCAACATCATTAGGCATATCATGAGAATTTTGCTGATTTCGGCCATTAATAGTGTTGCCGGTAATAGCGCCGGTAATTTTTTTGCGGCGATGACGGTTAGCATCGCCAATAATGTAGGTATTAGGTAACTTAGTCCACCCAATACTGCCGACCAGATAGCAGAATATTTCCACAACCATGCGGACACACAAACTGCGGCAAACAACATGACTGTTTGCCAGAACATGATCCACTTCATTCTGTTACCTTAAAAAAACACTGCGGTAAGCTGCGCTAATATAATCAACTAATACTATATCGTCAAGTAATTTTGTGAAATTTTGTTAAATAAATTTCAGCTAATTTATTAATTTTTCTATATATTTCTTTAACATTGCCGAATTTGATAACTGAATTAAACAATTTTGCCACAATTAATCTGTGATTGCAGGATTTATTCCAGTCCCATTTTTTGTAATAAATGACTCAAGGTTTCGGGATTATCAAATTGTAAGATGATACGGCCGCTGCGCTGGTTGCGGCTTTGTACTTTGACTGGTACGCTAAAACGTTGCTCCAGTGCAGCTTCTATTGATTGAACTTCGCTGCTTTTTTCAGCCAAATGGGGAGAGGCGGTTTCTGGTTTGGCCTGAACTTGCTGGCAACGGCGCTCCACTTCGCGCACTGACCAGCCATTCTGAGCTGCTTTCTGAGCCAGATCAATCTGCTGGATAACAGGTAAAGTCAATAAGGCACGGGCATGACCCAT
The DNA here is from genome assembly GCF_002777855.1 of Snodgrassella alvi. Lineage (GTDB taxonomy): Bacteria > Pseudomonadota > Gammaproteobacteria > Burkholderiales > Neisseriaceae > Snodgrassella > Snodgrassella alvi_E. The sequence goes on along the minus strand of NZ_MEIK01000029.1, from coordinate 268,089 downwards.
TTCTAACTGCCGGCTGTACATTAAGTCTTGTACTGGTTGCGGCAGATTGAGTAAGCGCAGACTATTGGAAATGCTGCTGCGGCTGCGTCCTACAGCTTTGGCCACTGTTTCATGAGTGAGTCCAAATTCATCTACCAATCGCTTCAGACCTTGTGCTTCTTCAATCGGATTGAGATTTTCGCGCTGAATGTTTTCAATGAGTCCCATTGCCAGTGCTGCTTCGTCAGAAATGCTTTTGACGACTACTGGAATTTCCGCCAGTTCGGCTAGACGGGCAGCTCGCCAGCGGCGTTCGCCGGCAATCAGCTCATATTGCTGTAGTCCCATTTCCCGTACAATCACTGGCTGAATGACACCTTGCGCGCGTATGGATTCTGCCAGCTCTTGCAATGATTCGTCATCAATTTGAGTACGTGGTTGATAACGTCCGGGAATAATATCGCTAATTGCAACTTTGGTTAAACGGTCGCCACCGGTGATATCACTGCCGGAACCAAGTAGGGCGTCTAGCCCTGCACCCAAACCTTTTGCTTTAACCATGTATCGCTCTTTAATTTATTGGTTGACACTTGTTGTTGTGCTGATGTTATTACCATGAAAATGAATAATTTTATGTCTGTTTAGTGGCTGTGCGCTGCAAAATTTCGTCAGCCAGCGCGAGATATGCTTTGGTACCAGTGGCTCGTGGGTCGTACTGCAATGCAGGCATGCCATGACTGGGAGCTTCGGCCAATCGGATATTACGCGGGATAGGGGTACTGAATAGCTGATCAGGAAAATGAGTCATTAACTGTTCATCCACCTGTTTGGCCAGTAAGCTGCGTGGGTCATATAATGTGCGCACAATGCCCAGTATTTCGAGCTGAGGGTTGATGGCCTGACGAATTTTACGCACGGTAGCAATAAGGTCGGAAATCCCTTCCAGTGCATAATATTCGCATACCATTGGTACAATGATGTGACGTGCAGCTACTAATCCGTTGATGGTTAATAGGGTTAATGTGGGCGGGCAATCAATAATGATGTAATCGTATTTATCGGCTACCTGCGCCAGCGCATTTTTCAAACGCATTTCTCGTGCCAGCTCTTGTACCAGCTCGACTTCAGCACCAGCCAGAGCTCTATTTGCAGGCAGAACATCAAAGCCGCCATGTTGTGCAGTAATTATGGCGTTGTTTATATCTTCATTACCTAACAACACGGCATAGACGCCGTTGGTGACGTTACCTTTATTGATGCCGCTGCCAGTTGTGGCATTACCCTGCGGGTCGAGGTCAACAATCAATACTTTGGACTTTTTTTCCACCAGTGAGGCTGCCAGATTAACAACGGTGGTAGTTTTCCCAACACCACCCTTCTGATTGGCTACGGCAATAATATGTGCACTCATGCATTCTCTTTCTTGCGGACAATCACCATGTGACGTTCTGCATCCAGATGGGGGACACTGAGTTTATCCACACGTACTAGCTCAACATTTTCAGGCAAACGTTCGATTTCCTCATACGGATACACACCTTTCATAGCCGCCCAATATCCACCTTTTGCCATTAGTTGTTTGGTAATGGTGACAAAATCGTTTAATTCGGCAAACGCACGGCTAGTGATTACATCAAACTGTTCACCCACCATGGCTTCTACGCGAGCGGTAATCACTTGTACGTTAGTTAAGCCCAGTTCGATTACTGCCTGTTGCAGAAATGAGGTTTTTTTGCTGTTGGCATCGAGCAAAGCAACAGGCAGATCCGGACGGGAGATAGCTACAGGGATGCCTGGCATACCACCACCGCTGCCAACATCTATCAGACCACGGGCTTTCTCCACATAGGGCAGTAGCGTCAGGCTATCGAGGATATGATGACTAATAACATCCTGATCATTACGCAACGCGGTGAGGTTGTAAGTGCTGTTCCATTTTTTTAACAGTTCTACAAAAGCCAGCAGTTGTAATTGCTGTGGTACGGTCAGGTTGATATTCATTTGCTGCAAACCTTGTTGCAGCATCGTTTTCATGTCGCTCATGCTGTTTTTGCTCCCTCAAAACCCCGTTTTAGGTGAACCATCAGTAAGGCAACCGCTGCCGGTGTGATACCGGAAATACGGGACGCCTGTCCTACAGTTTCGGGACGGTACTGATTTAATTTTTGTTGTACTTCGGCGGAAAGGCCTTTTACCAATGAGTAATCAATGCTATCTGGCAGTTTCATTTTTTCCAGATTCTGGCGATGGCTGATTTCTTCGTTTTGTCGTTCAATATAACCCTGATATTTTGCCTGAATTTCCACTTGTTCTGCCGCATCACTATTCAGTATTTCCTGTTGTGCATTGGGCAGAGTCATTAAGTCGGCATAGCAAACGTTTGGCCGGCGCAACATGTCCAGCAGGCTGGATTCTTTGCTTAAAGGCTGACCGAGTACGCGTTGTTGCTCTGCTATCGGCAGATTAAGAGGTGTATACCAGACATGGCTCAGGCGTTGGAGTTCGCGTGCGACAGCTTCCTGCTTGTGCTGAAATATTTGCCACTGTTCATCATTCACCAATCCTACGCTGCGCCCCAGCTCGGTAAGCCGCATATCGGCGTTGTCTTCACGCAGTTGTAGGCGGTATTCAGCGCGGCTAGTAAACATGCGATAAGGTTCGGTCACGCCTTTAGTTATGAGATCGTCAACGAGTACGCCTAAATAAGCCTGATCACGTTGCAATACTAGGGGTTCAGTTTCTCGGGTATACAATACGGCATTAGCACCGGCGAGTAACCCTTGTGCAGCAGCTTCTTCATAACCAGTTGTCCCGTTGATTTGGCCAGCAAAAAATAGGCCGGAAACAGTTTTGGTTTCAAGACTGGATTTTAAGTTACGCGGGTCAAAATAGTCGTATTCAATGGCGTAACCAGGACGTAAGATATGGGCATTCTGCAAACCGGGCATGGAATGAACCATTTGCAGTTGGATATCAAACGGCAGGCTGGTGGAAATACCATTAGGGTAATATTCGTGTGTAGTCAGCCCTTCCGGCTCCAGAAAAATTTGGTGACTGTCTTTGTCTGCAAATCGATTGATTTTATCTTCAATAGACGGACAGTAACGCGGGCCGACGCCTTCAATTTTGCCGGTGAACATCGGGCTACGGTCAAAACCGCTGCGAATAATGTCGTGGGTTACGCTATTAGTATGGGTAATCCAGCAAGATATCTGTTGTGGGTGCATAGCAAGGTTGCCACGTACAGAAAATACTGGAGCAGGATTGTCTCCTGGCTGTTCCTGCAATTGACTGAAATCAATGCTGCGCCCGTCTATCCGCGGCGGTGTACCGGTTTTCAATCGTCCCTGCGGTAAATTCAAATCTCTGAGACATCCAGATAAATGTTGTGCTGCGGGGTCTCCGGCACGGCCACCAGCATAATTTTCTAATCCGATGTGAATTTTTCCGGCCAAAAATGTACCCGCAGTCAGCACAATAGCGCGGCTGCGAAAGGAAACTCCCATAGATGTCATAACGCCAACTGCCCGGCCGTTTTCAACAATAATATCTTCTACTTGTTGCTGAAATAATTGCAGGTTAGGCTGGTTTTCCAGCATGGAACGGATGGCCGCTTTATATAGAATGCGATCAGCCTGCGCCCGTGTTGCACGTACTGCCGGCCCTTTTGATGCATTCAGACGTCTGAACTGAATCCCGCTCTTATCTGCTGCCAATGCCATTGCGCCACCCAGTGCATCCAGCTCACGCACTAGATGGCCTTTGCCTATGCCGCCGATAGACGGATTACAAGACATTTGTCCCAGCGTTTCGATATTGTGAGTCAGTAATAATGTGCTTGCACCCATGCGCGCAGCAGCCAGAGCGGCTTCTGTACCCGCATGGCCGCCACCAACCACAATCACATCGTATTCAATCGGATAGTTCATTTTGACAACAGTTGATTCCATAACGTTGTTTTTTCACGGAACAACGCTTAAGCAAAAGTGTATTATTTTACGCGAGCTGCAGCTGTTTGTCAGGCCGATAAATTGATAAACGGATTTTACTTCCAGTAGTTGCCTGAACGGTGCATTGATTTAACGGCTGTGCACAGCCTGCCAAGCCGCATCCAGTCTGGCACCGGCGGCCTGCAATGCTGCATCGGCTTGCTGCCGCTGCACATCGGCCTGATTAAAATCACTTTGCAAGCGGGTAACATTATCCTGTGCATTCTTCAACTGTAGCTGTGCTGACTGCAACTGGGTTTGCAGCTGTAAGGCACGGCTCTGGCTGGCACTTTGCCCAGACAATGCGGCCTGATAGGCTTTCTGTGCGCTGAGCAATTCTACATCTGCTGGAGATTCTGCCCATGCCGATACGGCCAAACCTAAAATTATCCATAAGCTGTATTTTGCTTTCATGCCTGATTACTTTCTATTAGCAAAATTAATGGCTACATACGTGCTGATATTGCTGCTCGGCAGCAGAACCACTGGTGATACCCATCGGACGCAGATCGGTTTCGCCAAAATGATCCTGACGAATCAGCTCACCATGCGCATCCAGCAATTCGACATCAAGCACGCGGAACAATTTGCGGCTGCAGTCTATCTGAGTAGTGCTCAATGCAGTTTTATAGGCTGGTGTGTTGCTGTAATACTGCTGTTTCGGGTCGATAACGGTTTTACGGTCACGAAAGGTTACCATATTACCCTGACGTTTAATGCTGCCGCTATCCAGTGCATATTGAATATTACCGCTGGCTGATACACCCAGCTCAATCCAGCTGCCGCTGGCTTTGGGCACGTTGGTGGTGGTACAGGCAGCCAAAATAGAAGATATAGCCAAACTGGCTGTTAGGTGACGGATACTAATGATTTTCATGCTGATTCCTTATAACAGCAATTGGTTAGCTGTCGGAAATAGAGGTAAGTTGCAGTACAATACCCGTTTCAGATTCAGTGTAACAGGTGTTTTGTGACTCATGCCGTGCAAATTCTACACGATGTTTTCGGCTATCCCGAATTTCGCGGGCAACAGGCTGAAATCATCGACACGGTGGCAAGTGGCCATCATGCACTTGTATTAATGCCTACCGGCGCAGGTAAGTCTTTATGTTATCAAATTCCAGCCTTAATGCGCGATGGTGTGGCCATCGTTGTGTCACCGCTGATTGCACTCATGCAGGATCAAGTCACAGCTTTGAATGTAAATGGAATTGCAGCTGCTTGTGTTCACGGTGGTACTAGTGGCGAAGAGATACGGCGTATTGCCGATGATATTGCTTCTGAACACCTGAAATTATTGTATGTAGCACCGGAACGGCTGGTTATGCCACGCTTTTTACAGTTTCTACACCAAACGCCTGTCAGTCTGTTTGCTATTGATGAGGCACATTGTGTAAGTCAGTGGGGACATGATTTCCGCCCCGAGTATCAGCAGCTGGCAATACTAGCAGATGAGTTTGCCTTTGTACCACGGATTGCGCTAACGGCTACCGCAGACAGCGCCACACGTGCTGATATTCAGCATTATCTGGCTTTAAATGATGCACGCCTTTTTGTTTCCAGCTTTAATCGTCCCAACATTGATTATCAGGTTGTGGAAAAAAACAATGGCAAAAAACAGCTATTACAGTTTATTCGCAGCCAGATGCCGGGTGAAAATGGCATTGTTTACTGTCTCTCGCGCAAGCGAGTGGAAGATATTGCCGCTTTTCTGACGGAAAACGGTCTGACCGCTCTGCCCTATCATGCTGGACTGGACTGGGAGACCCGCAGCCAAAACCAACGCCGTTTTACACAGGAAGATGGCATTATTGTGGTAGCGACAGTGGCTTTTGGAATGGGTATCGACAAGCCGGATGTGCGTTTTGTCGCCCATTTGGATATGCCAGCCAGTATTGAACATTTTTATCAGGAATCGGGCCGCGCTGGCCGTGATGGCCTGCCTGCTACCAGCTGGCTGTGTTATGGCCTGAATGACTGGGTATTGCTGCGTGAGCGGATTCAGCTGGCTGAACGTGATGAAGCGCAAAAACTCATTGATTTGCAAAAACTGGATGCAATGCTGGCTTTCTGTGAAACGGCCGATTGCCGACGCCAGCTGTTATTGCGCTATTTTGGCGAAGACAGCCAGCCATGCGGCCATTGTGACAACTGTACTGACCCACCAACTCGTTTTGACGGTACTGTATTGGCGCAAAAGCTGCTGTCCTGTGTGTATCGAGTGGGGCAGCGTTTTGCCACTGGCCATGTGATTGATGTGTTACGTGGGCGCAAGTCGGAGTGGGTGTTGCGCTATGGCCATCAGCAGTTATCCACTTTTGGAATCGGCAATAAACTGACTGTTAAGGAATGGCGTACGGTGGTACGGCAATGTGTTGCTGCCGGTTATCTTAATGTTGATATAGCCAATCAGGCTTTGCAATTAACTGAGCAGGCACGCGCAGTATTAAAAAATCAGCAGCAAGTCTGGCTGCGCCCGCTGAAACATGACAAAACCCGCAGTAGCCGTAATAATGATATTTGGCTGCGCACCGAGCGCGAAGAACGCTTATGGCAAACCTTGCGCCGTTGGCGCAAAGAGCGCGCCAGTCAGAATAATGTGCCTGCTTATACCATTTTTGCAGACCGTACCTTACAGGATCTGGTCCAACATCCCCCATCCAAGCTGGCAGATTTAAATCATATTTATGGACTGGGTGAAAGCAAAATAAAGCATTTTGGTGCCGATATTCTGGCTTTGTGTCGCGAATGGGCACAATAATGGTTTAACGATTTGGCTGCTTAAACAACTTCCCGATTCTTGACTTGTAAACAGCTTTCGCTTATGCCCTTCACTTTCTCACACCCTGCCATTATTTTACCTTTATACCGTTTCAACAAATGGTTTTCTATGACCGGATTGATTATTGGCAGCATGTCACCAGATTTTGAATATTTTATTCGCATGAAAATGTTCGGTATCTATGGTCACGCCAATATTGGTATTTTTCTACTTAATATCTTATGTGGATTAGCAGTAGCTTTTATTTTTCATCTAATTATCCGCAATCCTTTCATTCTGCATTTGCCCGCTTGTTTGCAGCAACGTTTAAATGTTTATCTCAGATTTAACTGGACGGAGTATTTTTGCCGCCACTACTTGGTAGTTATCTTTTCGCTGTTTCTAGGTAGTTTATCGCATGTATTATGGGATGCATTTACTCACCCATCTGGCTGGTTTGTCAGCCATAGCCTTGTGCTAAAACAGTCAATTGCCTTGCCTTTTTTACAGCCATTGCCTGTGTACAAATTGTTGCAGCACGGCAGTTCCATCGGTGGTTTGTTGGGTATTGCTGCCTTCATCCTGTTGATGCCGCGGTCTGATTTAGCCGTTATGCGCATTGATTACCGTTATTGGCTACTGATTGCTGTATTTGCTTTGCTGATAGCGGGCATTCGTATTAGTTTTAATCCTGATTGTCTGCGCAGTGGTCATTTTATTGTTACTATTATTACGTCATTTTTTCTCAGTACATCGTTGGTTTCACTTTATACAATGTACAGTAAAAACCGCACTGAAAACTTGTTGCAAGGCGATCACCAATAACTCATTTTATCAATTGAACTATATGAGTTATTAGCGATGGCACAAATCATTAGCCTCGCCGCCAACAAGCAAGAAATGACCATTTTTTACACTGCACTTTTATTTGTATAAATTATTGATTTTTATAAATTAAATATCATTGTCAACTCGATTTGATGCGCTATATCAAATAAAAGCAAAAAATGCTGCTTTATCCAAAACAGCAATCCCATATATAGTAAAAAAAAGAGCAACAGGGGTACTTTGCTACTAAATATAGTATCTATTATTTCTATATACCCCTTGCAAGGCCAATTGTTATACCTGAAAGACATGCAGTAACTGCTACCAGATGTTAGCGGCAGCAGCAGAAGGACTATCAACATGAAACCCATTGTAATTAAGAGAGATGGTTGCCGCGTTCCCTTTGATGCAACGCGTATTGAAGAAGCTGTACAGCACGCGGCCAGTGCGGCAAACATTATTGACAATACCTACTGTGCACAGGTAGCTGCTCACGTCAGCAGCAGCATGTCCAGTCGTGAATGTGTGGATATTCATGATATTCAGCAGGCAGTAGAAGACCAGTTAATGGCCGGTCAGTATAAAGAACTGGCACGAGCCTATATTGAATACCGTCATTCGCGCGATGTTGCGCGCGAATCTCGCGGACATCTCAATCGCGAAATTCAGGGTTTGGTAGAACAAACCAATTTCAGTCTGCTTAACGAAAATGCGAACAAAGACAGCAAGGTTATTCCCACGCAGCGTGATTTACTGGCTGGCATCGTGGCCAGACATTATGCACAGCAACACCTGTTACCGCGCGATGTGGTATTGGCACATGAGCGGGGAGAAATTCATTATCACGATTTAGACTACGCACCGTTTTTTCCAATGTTCAACTGCATGTTGATAGATCTAAAAGGCATGCTGACCAACGGATTTAAAATGGGCAATGCTGAAATCGAACCTCCTAAATCTATTGCCACAGCTACCGCTGTTACCGCACAGATTATCGCGCAGGTGGCTAGCCACATTTACGGCGGCAGCACCATAAACCGGATTGATGAAGTGCTGGCACCTTTTGTCCGTACCAGCTACGACAAACACTTTGCCGTAGCTCAGGAATGGCAGATTGCCAATGCTGAAGACTACGCCCGTACTCGCACTGAAAAAGAATGCTACGACGCTTTTCAGTCACTGGAATACGAAGTCAACACCTTGCATACTGCTAATGGTCAGACTCCTTTTGTCACTTTCGGCTTTGGGCTGGGCACCAGCTGGGAAAGCCGGCTGATTCAAACCGCTATTCTGCGCAATCGATTAGCTGGACTGGGCAAAAATGGCAAAACGGCTGTCTTTCCAAAACTGGTTTTCAGTATTAAAGACGGCGTGAACCACAAAGCGTCAGACATTAACTACGACATCAAGCAACTGGCTCTCGAATGCGCCTCCAAACGTATGTATCCGGATATTCTCAACTACGAGCAGGTTGTAGCTGTGACTGGTTCTTTCAAAACGCCGATGGGCTGCCGCAGCTTCCTCAGTCGTTATGAAGAAAACGGTCAGGAAATTCATGAAGGACGGAATAATCTGGGCGTAATCAGCCTGAACCTGCCACGTATTGCCATCGAAGCCAAACACGATGAAGCACGGTTCTGGCAACTGTTGGAAGAGCGCCTGCAACTTTGCCGCAAAGCCCTGATGACCCGCATTGCCCGTTTTGAAAACGTCAAAGCACGAGTGGCACCAATTCTGTATATGGAAGGAGCCTGCGGCGTGCGTTTGCAAGCTGATGAACCCGTAGCACATATATTCAAAAATGGCCGTGCCTCCATTTCTCTGGGCTATATCGGCCTGCATGAAACCATCCATGCCCTGTACGGCAGCGACATCCATGTGTTTGACAGTGACAACCTGCGTCAGAAAGCCATAGCCATTGTCGAGAAACTGCGCCGTACTGCCGACCAGTGGAAAACTGAGACCGGCTATGGCTTCAGCCTTTACAGCACTCCGAGCGAAAACTTGTGTGACCGCTTCTGTCGTCTTGATACCGCTGAATTCGGCGTAATTGACGGTGTAACCGACAAAGGCTACTACACCAACAGCTTTCATCTAGATGTAGAAAAAAAAGTTAATCCATACGACAAAATCGATTTCGAAGCACCCTACCCGAAAATGGCCAGTGGTGGCTTTATTTGTTACGGCGAATACCCTAATCTGCAACACAATCTCAAAGCATTAGAGGACGTATGGGATTACAGCTACCGTCATGTACCTTATTACGGCACCAATACGCCCATCGACGAATGTTATGAATGCGGTTTTAGTGGTGAATTTTCCTGTACCAGCAAAGGCTTTGTCTGCCCCAAATGCGGCAACCATGATCCGGCACGCGTATCCGTCACCCGACGTGTCTGCGGCTATCTCGGCAGTCCCGACGCCAGACCGTTTAACACCGGCAAACAGGAAGAAGTGAAAAGACGAGTCAAACATCTCAGCCAGCAGTGTGGTGCTCTGTAAACATGAATTACCATCAGTACTATCCGGTAGATGTCGTCAACGGCCCTGGTACGCGCTGCACCTTATTTGTTGCTGGCTGCGAACATAAATGCCGCGGCTGCTATAACGCCACCACATGGCGAACCGACTCCGGCAAGCCATTTGACCAGCAGTTAGAAGACCGCATCATCAGCGATCTAAACGACACACGTATTGTCCGGCAGGGACTGTCACTCAGCGGTGGCGACCCACTGCATCCGCATAACCTTAGCGCTATTTTGCATCTGGTGAAGCGAGTGCGGCAGGAAACAGAGCATAAAGACATCTGGCTTTGGACTGGCTACACACTGGCAGAACTATCAGTAGCGCAACAACAGGTGGTAGCAGAAATTAATACCTTGATTGATGGTAAATTCATAAAGGAACTACGAGATCCAGCATTAATTTGGCGTGGCAGTAGCAACCAGCAGATTCATTATCTGCGTCCAGCGTGATTCTTAATTCAGCATTGTTGTGATGCGCTGAATAATGCGCATCACAACAATGCTTTTAAACTAACACTACAAATAAATTCTATTAACAAACCATCATCTTAGCCTGCAATACCAGTTCTTCCCTGCCAAATGTAGCGGAATTTGGCATAAAATTTGCCTTCGCTGAATAAATTTTTGGGATAATTTACGCTTCATTTTGCTTACAATCGCGAATTTAACTCTACCATAGTGCTATTTCCCTCAATTGATACAGCACAGATTTACCCAAATAAACCCTAGCCTACGCCGTCTGCTTCTATGCTGTGTCTATAACCGGCAACCGACCAGCAACAGAACCCAAACGGTTTTTACGCACAGACATGGACACCACTGATGAGCATAATTGATTTAACCGCCAAACGCGCTGAAACACAGGCCATGCTAGATACAGCAGAGCTGCTGTTTGACCGCAACACCTGTGAAGCGAAACTGGAACAGATGGCTGCGGACATCACAGCCGCACTCAGTGACAAATATCCACTGGTATTACCGGTAATGGGTGGCGCAGTAGTATTTACTGGGAAATTATTGCCATTGCTGCGTTTTCCATTGGATTTTGACTATATTCATATTTCACGTTATGGCGATAAACTGCAAGGTGGTAACTATCAGTGGCTGAGAGCACCACAAAACGCCGTAATTGGACGCCATATACTGGTACTGGATGATATTCTTGATGAAGGGCATACACTAGCAGCCGTCAAAAAACAGATACTGGAAATGGGTGCAGCCAGCTGCGCCACCGCTGTATTTGCCAATAAACTGATTAATAAAGACAAGCCGATTACAGCTGATTTTGTCGGACTGGATGTCCCCAACCGTTATGTCTTTGGCTATGGCATGGATGCTGAAGGAAAATGGCGTAATCTAGATGAAATTTACGCACTGGCAGAAGATTAGTAACTTTGCTGCAAACAAAAACTCTTCGTTATGATTTGCCACTGTCTGGATATTAGAATTGGAAAATAGAATATTTTGGCTAAAAATATGGTAATAAAATATTAAGTGCTAACAGCCACCAACTCAAATTTTAAAATCATCTTTCTAATCTTTCCCTCAACTAATACCCGTAAATTCAAGCTACTATATTCAATCAGCTTTTCAGGTCTGTGCCTGATAAGCTGCTTGTAATATGTAAAATCAGGCCAGATATAAAATATAAAATCAGCAGCAATCTTTATCCTAAGCGCTAAAATTAATTCTACTGTAGCAGCATGCCAATCAACTGCAAATCAGTTACATGCAAAAAATTGAGCTAATAAAAAAATTCTGCAAGCTATCGCTTAAATCTAAGCGTATAGAAAATTCATTTTAATTATTAATAATAAATATATGCAATCAGCATTTAAACATGGAGTATCAAAATAAAAAACCAGTATGGATCATAAAGCCAATATAAAATTGCTCATAAAGTGAATTTTTTTATGCAGATTTAGATAAAAATTTTAATTTTAAATTTTTAGCATATTTCAGCTATATTTATATAATAACATTCACTATTATGCAAACAGCAATACATAATAATCAAATAATATAAATATTTATATTATTCATATTATTTTTTTACATTAGTCAGTCTACTCAATCTATAATTACATTAATTAGTAAATCATAATATTTATTTAACACATTCTTGACAAATATAAATATCCGACAGTATGATGGCCGAGCCGTATTCAATAGTACGGCCAGCTCTGGAAGGCTGTTTTATCAGACAGATAAGCCATTGAATTTTTGCAATAAATGGTTTTTAAATCTGTATACCAAGTCATTGACATACCTTTTCCATGGTAGACAATGGCAGGGAGGCATTATGCCTGCCGGTTCTGATTAACGGTCTTCCAGCCTTGCCATTCTTCTGCCGCCACATGCGTCTGGAAGCGCAAAGCGGTGTTGGTAGAATAATCAGGAAAGGCAGTGTTAATGACTATTTTTTTGGCAGTAAACCGCCATCTGGAGGCGTATATGTTACGCCTGTTTCCGCCAGCGAAATTTATAATCGGCGGAATACAGGTTGTATTTGGATTTGTCATATCAATTGGCGTAAAAACAACACCTTTGGGTAAGATGAACCGGCAATTTTCAGCATCAGCCTAAAATACCCCAGAAAACCGATTATTTACCTAATGAAACCTGACAACGTAGCAAATTGAGTATTATAATCAATAATGAAGTAGTTAAATTTTAATAACACTAAATTTATTGTATAAAGTATATTTTTTTCATTACTACAATTTTATCCGATTGTAAAAAGGGGTTGAAAAAATGCTTCAGAAAAAAGCTTACCTATCGAATTTCGGATGATGCCAGTATAGCAATAAAATACTGAGCATCTTCTACCGATTAATGTTTATTTGTCTATGTTTCCTGGTTCTTTAGCTTTTAAGGGGCGGAACCAGGCTTTTTGCATTTTGGTACAACGTTATAATTTTAACATATCATCTGCATAATCCACAGTCATTTTAGTGTTTCATAGCTGCATGCCCCTCATCTCGCAACTGCAGAATTTTTCTGCCCTCGGTTTTGGCTTCAGTCAGTTTGCCGGCATTCACCAACTTACCAGTTTTATCAATTTCAGCAATCAACCTATCTATTTCAGACTGATAAACTTTAAGTTTCGGATTATTAGTTGGCGCATTGTCCAGAGCAGATGGTTTTTGCGCCCGTGCAGCCACGGCCGCCGTACGCATATTAGCTAAAGCCTTCCGCGCATCTGCAACTGTCTGAGCAGCATTGAAGCGTGCATAGCTCATGGTAATCGCCCCCATATACATATTCACTTCATTCGCTTGTACAGTTACACTGGATACGGTCAGCGATAGACACAACATTCCTACTGACACGAAATCTTTTGTCTTCATTTGATTTTCCCATTATTACAATCATTGGTAGCATTGCATATGCAGCTACATACGCGGAACAACACAGCAGCTTTATCCACTGTGGTGAATCAGGAAAGCGTACATCTCCTGACAAATTATTTTAACAAGTGCTCATCTTGATACAGAATCGGCCTAAGATATCTCTTTTAATAGCATTTACATACTTTGTGTCTGAATCAGTTTGCGCAGAAAAACATCACAGCGACTAAGCTGCTCTAATTCAATATATTCGTTAGCCTTGTGTGCCACCGTAATACTGCCAGGACCACACACTACGGTATTGATACCACTATTTTGAAACTGCCCCCCCTCTGTAGCGTAAGCTACTTTAACCTGCTGTTCAACATCCACAAGACCAGCAATCAGATTATGCAGGTGATGATTATTTGCATCATTTAAAGGAGGAACATTCACGACATGGTTTAGTTTGATAGCAGCTTCCGGCGCCACTTTGTGCATAGCCGGCAAAAGTTGGGTCGAAATATATTGCCGGATAGGCTCAATTAGTTCGTCGACTGTCATATGTGGAAGATTACGGTAATCAAATTCAAAAGCACAGTAATCAGGTACAATATTAATAGCTGTACCACCACGAATTAGGCCAGTAGAAACAGTAGCAAACGGAATATCAAATGCATGATCCAAATCAGCACGTTGCTGCAATTGCTGAGCCAGCTGATTAATAAAGACAATTAAACGAGCGGCATACTCAATTGCGTTTACTCCATCCGGAGTCAGTGAAGAATGAGCGTTTTTACCCTGTACCTCGCAGCAGAATGTATGAATTCCTTTATGTGCCACCACCATCTGCATCGATGTAGGCTCGCCAACAATACACGACTCAGGCTGTAGCCCCCTTCTCTCCAATTCTGCCAGCATCACCGGTGCACCCAAACATCCCACCTCCTCATCAAAAGACAAAGCAATATGCAAGGGTACTTTCAGTCTCGCTGTCTGCATGGCAGGCACCGCAGCAAGCACACTGGCAATAAAACCTTTCATATCGCTGCTGCCTCTGCCATAAACACAGCCATCCCGCACATCGGCCACAAACGGGTCTGACTGCCAGTTCTGTCCATCCACCGGTACCACATCAGTATGGCCTGAAAATACCAATCCACCGGAAATACGACCATCTGTGGCAGGGATCGTTACAAACAGATTAGCTTTATCACCAGCAACATTTTGTGCCAGCCAAGGCGACAATTTTCGGCTTTCCAAATAATCTGCTACATAATTAATCAAGGCTAAATTACTCTGACGACTGGTGGTATCAAAAGAAATGAGCTGACATAACCAGGAAAGGGTATCCACAAATAAATCTCCAAAAAATTTCCGGCTTAATAAGCCCCTATTTTATGCTTTTAACTTAGCATTGACATCAAACAATACACTGCTTGATGCTGATAATCGCTACAATATACATTTACTGAAAGGCACTACACATGAAACAGCATTTTGATTTAGCAGGACATCCATATGTAGCTTTATGTGATTTACTCAAACTGACCGGACTGGCAGAAAGTGGAGGCCGAGCCAAACAAATGATTGCTGAAGGCTTGGTTCAACGTAATCAGCAGCCAGAGACACGTAAAACGGCCAAAATTATCGTCGGAGACTGTATCGGCGTGGATAACACTGAAATCTACGTGATTAACACTCAGGTATGAATACGCTATCATCATTAACACCACCAGTACCACCGGAAGACTGGGAGTGCTGCAACAGCGATTGTGGCGAGGCCTGCGTCTGGCAGATTTATTATCGTGAGAAAGCCAATTATGAGGCACATCTGGCTCAACTCACCTCATCTTCTTGCGACCAATAATATTTATTCATGAGTATTGATTTACATTGCCATTCCACCATTTCCGATGGGGTGCTGACTCCAGAAGAAGTTGTTCAACGTGCCCATGCCAACGGTTGCACGATGCTGGCGCTGACTGACCACGACCACACCGGCGGGCTGGCTGCAGCTCGTAAACAGGCAGAATTATGTGGCATCCAATTAATCAATGGCGTAGAAATTTCCGTAAGCTGGCGCGGGCGAACTATACACATCGTTGGCCTGAATATTGCACCCGAAGATGAGCTGTTGCAAACCTTGCTGCTGCGCCTACGCAGCGGCCGGCTACAACGATTACAGGCCATTGCCAATAAACTGGAAAAAAAAGGTATCAGGGGTGCCTATGAAGGCACACTGGCACAGGCCACTAATATTGACATGGTAACACGCACCCATATAGCTGATTTTCTGGTTAATAGCGGCCATGTAAATAAAAAAGCAGATGCTTTCCGCAAATATCTTGCCGATGGTAAATCGTGCAGTGTCCGTCATCAATGGGCAGAACTGACCGAGGTTGTCGCTGCCATTCGCCATGCAGGGGGCATTGCAGTGATAGCTCACCCCATGCGTTATGAACTTTCGGCCACGGCACGACGTAATCTATTCAGTGAATTCAAAGCTTGTGGTGGAGTAGCTATAGAAGTACACAGTGGACGTTCTGGACTCAACGATCGTCTAAACTATGCCTTAATGGCACAACAATTCGGATTTTTGGCCAGCTGTGGCAGCGATTTTCATCGAGATGGTGATTTCGGCGGTGGCTTACTAGGCAGCTGCCCAGAATTACCACCTATCTGCGTACCAGTCTGGCATCATCTGACAGATTAACGGCATATGTGATTTAATTCAGACAAGGGAAATCTTATAGGCCTGGATCACCAAATGCATATTGACGGTTTACTTAGTGCAAACAAAGTTTATCAAGCATTGTGTTATTGCAGCAGAAATACCCTCCGTTTGCTGCCAGCCCAGAGGCACACAAACATTAATGTAAAATTGTTAAACCGTCTTCCCGCTTTTTATTCGATGCCAATACAATTCAAATATTTGTATGCATAAAAACAGCGCATCATTCAACAAAGCAAATAAATTATACCGATGGGCACCCTGACCATCATCAACGCATTACCTCAAAAAATAATAAAGCTACATTTCTAACGGATACTTGCATCATTTTTCTGATTATATTTCACAATCCATAGCCGCAATCACAAATAAGATAGCTGTTATACTGAGAGCATTTGGCTGATTCAGCTAAACTCTCAATATAATCAACCCTGAGGATAAAGAATGAAATCTCGTGCCGCCGTGGCCTTCGCACCGGGTGAAGCATTAAAAATTGTAGAAGTAGATGTTGCACCGCCCAAAGCGGGAGAAGTTCTCGTCAGAATTACCCATACCGGTGTCTGTCATACCGATGCTTTTACTTTGTCGGGTGCCGATCCAGAGGGTGTATTTCCGACGATACTAGGCCATGAAGGCGCTGGTATTGTGGTAGAAGTAGGTGCAGGGGTAACTTCGGTCAAACCAGGTGACCATGTGATTCCTCTCTATACCGCTGAATGTGGTAAATGCTTATTTTGCCGCTCAGGCAAAACCAATTTATGCACCGCAGTGCGCTCTACTCAGGGTAAAGGACTGATGCCAGATGGCACCACACGTTTTACCTATCAGGGTCAACCCATTTATCATTACATGGGCTGTTCAACATTTAGTGAATATACCGTTGTCGCGGAAGTTTCATTGGCCAAAATCAATCCAGCCGCCAGACCGGAAGAAGTGTGTCTGCTCGGCTGCGGCGTCACCACCGGCATTGGTGCGGTACACAACACGGCTAAAGTGCAAGCAGGCGATAGTGTGGCCGTATTCGGGCTGGGTGGTATTGGATTGGCTGTGGTTCAAGGGGCACGGCAGGCTGGTGCTGGACGGATTATCGCCATTGATACCAATCCGGCCAAATTCACGCTAGCCAGACATTTCGGCGCTACCGAATGCATCAATCCTGATGATTATGAAGAGCCCATCCAGCAGGTTATTATCCGTCTCACCGAATGGGGTGTGGACCATAGCTTTGAATGCATCGGCAATGTGGACGTAATGCGAGCAGCACTAGAATGTGCTCATCGTGGCTGGGGGCAAAGTATTATCATCGGTGTAGCTGGTGCCGGCCAAGAAATTGCCACACGCCCTTTTCAGCTGGTTACCGGACGTATTTGGAAAGGTTCTGCATTTGGCGGCGTGAAAGGCCGGTCACAACTTCCTCACATGGTGGAAGAGGCCATGCAAGGCAAAATTGAGCTATCACCTTTCATTACCCATACCTTACCACTAGCCGAAATCAATCAGGCTTTTGAGCTAATGCACAGCGGAGAATCTATCCGCGCCGTGATTTACTATTGAATCCACACCTTGCTATGGTTTCAATTTTAATCATAATACTGCGGTAAATCATATTCATCCCACGAGCAGAACGGATAAGCTACCATGACTGAAATCACACTGCTGAACAAACATAAACTTTTTAATGGCGAACAACGGCGCTACCAACATTACAGCCACTTCAACCACTTCAACATGACTTTTTCTATATATTTGCCATCACGTGCATTACAAGGGTACGCACTGCCCGTAATCTATTGTCTTGCTGGCCTTACCTGCACTGATGAAAATTTTTCCATCAAAAGTGGCGCCCAGCGTTTTGCTGCTGAGTGGGGCATCGTTCTGGTAATGCCCGATACTAGCCCACGCGGAGCAGAAGTTGCCAACGCCGATAGTTACAGTCTGGGACAGGGAGCCGGTTTCTACCTCAATGCCACTCAACAACCTTGGGCACAGCATTATCAAATGTACGATTATGTAGTCACAGAACTACCCGAACTTATCGAAAAGCATTTTCCTGTTACTAGTCAGCGCAGCCTGTGTGGGCATAGCATGGGCGGCCATGGTGCATTAATGATTGCACTGAAAAATCCACAACGCTATCTTGCTGCATCAGCATTTGCTCCCATTGCCCATCCCATGAACAGTGCATGGGGAAAAGAAGCATTTAGCACTTATCTGGGCAATAATCAGGCTGAATGGGTAGCTTACGACAGCACTGAGCTTATTCAGCTATACCCACCATCCTTACCCATTCTGATTGATCAAGGTAGTGTAGATGAATTTTACCCTGAACAATTACATCTGCAGGATTTCATAGTAGCAGCTAAAAGCAAAGGAGCTAATATCCGTTATCACCTACGTGAACATTACGATCACAGCTATTATTTTGTCAGTACCTTTATCGAAAGTCATATCAGCTTTCATGCTGAAGCATTCGGTCTATAGGTCATCAGGCTTCAATCACAGATTCACGCGCAAAGGTTTTCTCACAATAATGACAGCGTAAACGGGTTTCGCCATGGCTCAATCGCACTGTAAAACGGCTTTGTACCGGTTCACCATGGCTGGCACAATTGCTGTTCGGACAGCGAAAAACCTCAGTAATGGCTTCTGGCAACGTGAGCATGCGTTTACGCACCACTTTAAAATTTTCAATATCATTGACAGTTGCTCGAGGTGCAAACAAAGCCAGACGGTTAGCCGCTGCATCATTCAGAAAATGACCAGCTATTTTAATGATATCTTTGCTGCCACTGGACTGGCTACTCAGATTAAAACCCACTGTAACCGCATTACCGGAATGCAGCAACTTGAACTGGCGCAGAATATTCAGCCCCTGCCCTACCGGAATGTGATCAATTACCGTACCGTCTTTAATCGCCTCAATACTTAATCTGGTCTGATTCATCATTGCTTTAACCTCGTGCACTGTCCGCATCAGTTTCTTCATTCAAAATTGCTGCCAAAATCGCCTGACGCGCATACATACCATTATTCGCTTGCTGAAAATAATAAGCATGAATACTCTCATCGACATCCGCATGAATTTCATCTACCCGTGGTAAAGGATGCAGAATTCGCATATTCGGTTTTGCCTGCTTCAACATAGCCGCACAAAGACTAAAATGACCATTAATTCGTGCAAATTCTTGCTCATCAAACCGCTCCCGCTGTATACGTGTCATATACACAATATCAGCCCAAGCCAGCGCTTCCTCAAGATCATCTGATGTGCGACAGACAACCCCGTTCTCTTCCAGCTGTTCACAGATATAATTTGGCATGGACAGAGTGGGAGGAGATACAAAAATAAACTCACAGCCCCAACGGCTCAGAGCCTGAGCCAGTGAGTGTACTGTGCGCCCATATTTCAAATCTCCAACCATGGCAATCTTCAAATTCTGCAAAGTTCCCTGTGTTTCGTATATCGTCACTAAATCCAGTAAAGTTTGCGACGGATGCTGATTTGTACCATCACCAGCATTAATCACGGGAACATGAGCAAATTCACTAACAACACGTGCTGCACCGTCTTTAGGATGGCGCATAATAATTGCATCAGCATAATTACTGATAATTCGTGCCGTATCAGCCAAAGTTTCGCCCTTTTTGGCACTGGTATTGGCACCATCAGCAAAACCGATAACTTTTCCTCCCAGCCGTTGAATCGCCGTCTCAAACGACAACCGGGTTCGCGTAGAAGGCTCAAAAAAACACGAACCAATTAATCGTCCCTTCAACAACTCAGTCTGCGGCTGCCGCTTTAACTGCAACGCAAGCGTCAGTAAGAACTCTAGTTGCTCTGTGGATAAATCATTTATTGAAATAAAATGTTGACGAAAAAGCGGATTAGCCATAATTTAACTTTCAGCATCTAACAACAGGCATAAAAAAACCCGCTTAGAAACGGGTATACATACGGTCATTAACTGTTCAAAAGTAACAACTGCTTCAGACACAACAATAAGCTGGCTGCAAATATTGTCATTTTTCAGTTACTCACATATTAAACTATGTGAATTATCTCATAAACACTCCTACGGTAAAAGCCAGCCACTTTGAGTTACAATAAACAAATCATTGCCTATTTACCCCTGATTACATTGATTTACCATCAACTGGCACTGAACGTGCCCCTCTACCCATTGCTAACATACGCCCATCCAACTACCTTGCCGGCAGGAACAAGGGTAGCCGTACGCTTTCGCAACCGATTGGTAGCAGCCATAGTATGGGAAAGTGATATACAGCCGGAAATAGACCTTAGTAAAATACGACCCATTGAGAACATTTTATCGGATGGCTGGCAATTGCCCGCAGACTGGCGTGCACTACTTAGCTTTACTGCGCGCTATTATCATTATCCTCTTGGACAAGCCGTGATGGCGGCCCTACCCAAAGGTCTGCGTCAGCCTCAAGCCGTGCCATTACCGAAACAAGAACACATTTACAGCCTCAATGCCCTTGGATGCATCCAGCCAGCACCTCCGGCTCGTTATCATAAACAAAATGCATTATGGCAGAGACTATTAGCCGCTCCAGCCACTCTGCACCAGCTTAAAACCATACATACTCAGGCATCACAATATCTTAAACAGTGGCAACAACAAAACTGGATAGAAGCCAGTCACATACCAGCTTGTGGACCTGTACCGACCAGCCGGCATCAGCTCAATCAGCAACAGCAACTA
Source organism: Snodgrassella alvi (assembly GCF_002777855.1). GTDB lineage: Bacteria > Pseudomonadota > Gammaproteobacteria > Burkholderiales > Neisseriaceae > Snodgrassella > Snodgrassella alvi_E. The sequence continues at coordinate 247,217 of NZ_MEIK01000029.1, read as the reverse complement.
GCCAGTGCAGAAGTACAAACCAGATGTGGGCAATTTGCCCCATTTCTATTGTATGGCATTACTGGCAGCGGTAAAACCGAAGTCTATTTCGACATCATGGCCAATATAATGCAGCAAGGTAAACAGGTACTGTTTTTGCTGCCCGAAATCAACCTCACACCGCAGCTTATGCAACGGGTACGCCAGCGTTTTCCACATACAGTTACTACTGTATTACACAGCCAGACCGCAGCCGGACAACGTACCACCAACTATCTTCAGGCAGCTCTGGGGCAGGCAGCTCTGGTCATCGGTACACGTCTGGCCATATTTACCCCCATGCCTAATCTAGGCCTGATTGTTGTCGACGAAGAGCACGATTATTCATTTAAACAAGAAAGTGAATTACGCTATCAGGCACGTGACCTAGCTGTCTGGCGTGCGCGGCAGGCAGCCTGTCCAGTGGTACTGGGTAGTGCCACTCCGTCATTAGAAAGCTGGTATAAAACGCGGCACGGAGATTACCAATTACTGCAACTGAGCGAGCGGGCACACTCCAACGCCCAATTGCCACAAATACATTTACTCGATATCCGCCGCTTACCACTGGATAATGGTATCAGCGATATCATCAAGCAAAAACTGCAAACCAATGTCGCTCGCGGTGGTTTAAGCATGGTTTACCTAAACCGAAGGGGTTTTGCCCCAGCTTTATTCTGCGATGCTTGCGGTCATACTTTCGGCTGCCCGAATTGCTCCGCCAAACTGGTTTTACATCAGCATGCAGGTCAGCTACGCTGCCATCATTGTGATTTTCACCAGCCCATACCCCCATCCTGCCCGGAATGTGGCAATCAGGACTTGACCGCCGTTGGACAAGGCACTCAGCGCATTGAAGAATACCTGCAGCATCTACTCCCTAGTGCACGCATTCTTCGGGTAGACCGTGATAGCACTGCTCACCGACAAGACTGGTCGGAAATCTATCACACCATTATGCGTAAAGAAGTAGATGTATTGGTCGGCACCCAGATGCTGGCCAAAGGCCATGACTTTCCCCATCTCAATCTAGTGGTAGTTTTAAATGCAGACAACAGTCTCTATAGCGCCGATTTCCGTGCTCCTGAACGTTTATTTGCCGAATTAATGCAGGTAAGTGGCAGAGCCGGCAGAGCCGACTGCACTGGTGAAGTATGGGTACAAACGCGTCAGCCGGAACACAAAGTGTACCAAGCTTTGGCGGCACAGAATTATGTAACTTTCGCCACGGCAGAACTGGCAGAAAGACAAGAGCTGGGCATGCCGCCATTTAGTTATATGGCCGCCATCCGCGCAGACGCTCACACCATGCACGAGGCGCAACAGCTTTTACGGCAAGCACAACAAGGAATCGAGCAGCAGCATGCATTACCAGCCAATGTCAATGTCTTCGGTCCAGTACCGATGCTAATGGCCCGACTGGCTGGGTACGAACGCGCACAAGTATTTCTAGAAAGTAAAAACCGGCGAGACCTACACCGCAGCATTTCATTATGGCAAAATTGGCTCCTGCATCTGGAAAAAAGCAACCCTCATACACGTTGGCTGATAGATGTCGACCCACTGGAAATGTAGCTATACTCCATATATATTTTTTCCTGAGAGTTTGCTTAAGGCTATTCCATACCAGACATGCGTTTCAAGTATCGGAACAACTAAACAGTCATTCTAATTTTCACAGTTACTCATAATTTACAAATATAATTATCAAAAAAAAACGGTCGCTAGCTGGGACAGCAAACGACCAGATTTATTCAAATAATTTGTTTAAGCGCGACCGGTCAGACCGTGCCATGCGCGCGAAAGCCAAGATTTCTGTTTTTTCTGACGCGTCACTTCATTACCATCATAACCAACTTGTGACTCTTTCGGAAATGCACCAAATGGCTTAACAGCATAATTTTCCAGTTTATAACCAGCATCCAGCGCCTCCTGATAATACTGATCAAACAATTCAACCAGATCCTTACGCGGATGAGGCAAAATATCACTGTCAAACCAATGTTTCTGACCAGCAGCGGTTAGACGCGGTATGGAGTATTTATGACTGAACTGCGTACCCATGTCTGAATAATGCAGAATTTTCATCTGTTCTATCGGCATCCCTTCTCCATCGACACAATTCCAAGCAGCCTTATAAGCCTGTACCCATTCCGGATGTTGCTTAAACTTTGCCATCATTTTCTTATGCGAATCAGGGTCAGCACGCAAACTAGCCAGCTCAGGCAAAATCGATTTAGCTTTGGCGCAATCCCAGACACAAGTACACAATCGAGTAAATCGTTTACCCTTAGCATGATCATGTACTTCTTTAGCCGCAACAATCGCTTCGCCTTCAATCGGATGTGCCCACAATTCCGCTATATCAGCCAATACAATCATATCCGCATCCATATAAATGGCGCGTCCCTCATAATTACAGGCGGCCGGGATCCCCCAGCGAAAACCGGAAAATGGCGTTGCCCACTTTTCTGTATGCCAGCCTGCACCCGTTTGTGGATCAGAATACCACGGACTGTTCGGATCATGACTTAATTGCATCCAGACGATTTCTACCGGCCGCGATGTGTGTTTGTGGATACTGTAATCCACCACCATCATCTGCTCCAGATCACAGTTATTCGGGTCACAACCCACAAAAACCTTAATAACATCGTTGCTCATGCATAGACTCCCGATTTCGCTTACATTTTAAGAATAATTGTAATATTACAGCAAAAAATACCAAGGCAAATGATAAAAATAATCAAATAACACTTGATTTGGGGCAAATAATGCCACAACACTAGACTAAAATTTGCCACATCTAAATCATAACTCGCTACGAAATACTAACCTTCAGCCTACCCAAAACCATACTTAACCAACATTATCAGCCACTGTCTTAAAAATATTATAAGACTCAAGCAACTTATCCATATCATAAATATAGCTGACTGCCATCACTTCATCCGGCTGAAAACGCAAGACATATGCTTCTAACTGCTGCTGAACTGTTTCTGGTGCGCCCAATAAAGTACAAGCGGTAAAATTTCGTACGTAGGCTTCTTCTTCAGGTGTCCACAAACCATCCATAGTCGGTACTGGCTGATGCAGCGCTTTCCGATTATTCCGAATCAGCCCCAGCACAGACTGCAACTGCGTCGTTTGTAAATAAAGAGCCTCATCATCAGTAGCAGCCGCCACCAGATTTAGACATAGCATAAAAAAAGGTGCAGCCAGTTGAGCAGAAGGCTGGAATCGCTCACGGTAAATAGCAGCTGCCTCATCCAGAAAACGCGGAGCAAAATGCGCCGCAAAGACATAAGGCAAACCCAGACTGGCTGCAAGATATGCACTGTCGGTGCTAGAACCCAATATATATAAGGGAATATGAGTGCCCATACCCGGATAAGCCTTTACTAACCCCTGCTGTTGCTCATCACCTAGATAACGTTGCAACTGCACCACATCATCCGCAAATTTAAGCGAAACATCGTTCAACTGGCGCCTCAGAGCAGCAGCGGTTACTCTGTCTGTTCCAGGCGCTCTCCCCAGCCCTAGATCAACTCGGTGCGGATAAATTGTAGCTAGAGTGCCATATTGTTCAGCCACCAGCAACGGACTATGGTTAGGCAACATCACACCGCCACTGCCTACACGAATATGATGCGTATGGCTTAACGTATGGCCGATCAATATCTGTGTCGCCGAACTGACCACCATCGGCATATTATGGTGTTCAGCAATCCAGTAGCGTACAAACCCCAGCTGTTCGGCTACCTGTGCCAGTCGCAACATATCCCGTATTGCCGAAGCTGCCGTACCATTGTCTCGACGCGGCACCAGATTCAAAATTGAAACAGGTATCGCCATAAAACTTCCCGTCTTTAAAATATACAACAGAGACTAAGTTATTCCGTTCTTCATCAAATTACAAATATATTCAATTCAAATACAAAAAAACCACTGCAGGAAACATGCAGCGGTTTAAAAAAACTGATAAAAAATTATTCTGGCAATAGTTCAATTTTACTAGGGTCCCGACCTTGCTGCTTCAACGATACCACTGAAGTAAACAGCATATCACTGGAAGAATTCAGAACAGTTTCGGCAGAATCCTGAATCTCGCTGATAACAAAGCCAATGGCCACAACCTGAGCTGCAATGGCTGGATCAATTCCGAACATACTACACGCCACCGGAATCAACAGTAACGAACCTCCCGGTACACCGGAAGCGCCAAGTGCACATACTGTAGCCAAAATACTTAGCAATAATGTCTGAATAAAGCTTACATCCATCCCCAAAGTATGCACAGTAGCCATCGTCATCGTCGTAATTGTAATAGCTGCGCCATTCATACTCATCGTCACACCCAAAGGAATAGAAAGTGAGTATATTTCTTCGGGCAACTGCATACGCTGAGCTAGACGAATATTTACTGGAATATTGGCGGCCGAACTACGAGTAAAAAACGCCGTAATGCCACTATAACGCAGACATGTAAATACCAATGGATAAGGATTTTTACGGAAATTCAAAAACACAATCAGTGGATTGATTACCAAGGCCACAAATACCATCAAACCGAGTAATACACCAATCAACTCCAGATAATTTTTTAATTTAGCCAGACCATCACTAGTAAAATGTGAAGCCACCAAACCTAGAACTCCGTAAGGAGCAATGGCCACCACCAGCCGTACCACCCAGATAGTTGCATCAGACCAGTTTTTAATTACCGATTTAGTTGCTTCACTACTGTGACGCAAAGCAATACCCAATGCCGTCGACCACGCTAAGATACTGAGGAAATTGCCAGTAGCCAACGCATCGACAGGATTATCCACAAACTTAAGGATAATATTCATCAGAATCTCAGCTACACCTTCGGGCGGTTTCTCGGAAGCCGGCGGCACATCCATCACCAAATGCAGTGGATACAAATAACTCACCGTTGAAGCCAGTATTGCAGAAATCAGCACCGTTATAGCATACAGCCAAGCCACCGACTTAATACTGGAAACATTATCAAACTTATTATTGACAATCGAAGATATCACCAGTACGAAAACCAGAATAGGTGCAGCAGCACGCAAAGCCTGAATGAATACCCTACCCAGAAATTCCAGTTTAACCCCGTATTGCGGTAAAAAAGCCGCGATAAACGCGCCAATAATCATACACACTAACATGCGTACAATCAGATTACTCTTAAACAATATCCATAAAAGTTTCTTCATTCACAATCCTTAGTTACAGCCGGATAAAACATATGTAAAACAGATTAAAAACCATCCAGCCATGCAAAAAAATTCATTGCATCAAATCAAGTTTTTGAATCCATTTCCATCCACCTCCACAACAGCCTAAACTTAACAGAAAACCATTACTACTTAGCAGCTGGATAACAAGTTTAGCATTAAAATAGCCCAAACCTACGAATAAACATATAACAACCAAAATAGTTAAAAAACAGCTGCTCTTAATTAACTCATCTCAAATAGATCAAACAGCCCAAAATATTAAAATGCTATACTGCAAACCTCAAAATCGCCCGATACAGCAATCAATGAACAAAGCTTCACAAAATTACATCTTATGTATGAAATGGGGTCAAAAATATAGCGCGGAATATGTCAACCGACTATATCACATGGTTAAACGTAATCTGACACTGCCATTTACCATGATTTGCCTGACAGATGACGCGAGCGGCATCCATCCTGCAATTCAATGCCATCCACTGATACCATTAAACTTGCCTGCAGGCTTACCAGAACGCGGCTGGAACAAACTGACCACTTTTAGTGCCAACCTGTTCGGTTTACAAGGCACAGCCCTATTTTTAGATATAGATATCGTTATCATCGATAACATCGATTGCTTTTTCACCCAGCCATCCAGCCGTCCCGATGAAGTCTGGATTATCCGTGACTGGAAAAAACCTTGGCGCAAAATTGGCAACAGTTCTGTTTATCGATTTCAAATTGGTGCGATACCAGATTTAATGGATTATTTTCGCAATCATTTTCAACAAATCCGGCAACAATTCCGCCATGAACAGGCTTTTTTATCATGGTATGTGCGTGAACATCATCAACTTAGCTATTGGCCAGAAAATTGGTGCCTGAGCTATAAGTACAATGTTTTAAAAAAAATGCCTTATGCAATATGGCAAGCACCGGAAAAACCTGATTTTGGTAAAATCATCGTTTTTCATGGCGAAGTTAATCCTCCCGATGCCATCAAAGGTGGTGGAGGTAAATGGTACCGTAAAATTTTACCGGCTCCTTGGCTAAAAAATTATTGGCAATAATAACAAACCACTATGAAAACAGTTCAGACTCACAGTAAATTCTTCATTATTGGTAATGCTGACGAACAAAACTCCATAGCACACCTGATTCAGGATGATGACATTGTAGTCCGCTTTAACAACCCCAATCCAAACTGCACGCTTAAAGCAGATTGGATATTCATTGCCAATGGTTACACCCAGATTAGACATCTGGTAATCGAACATCAATTTTTAAAACACGAAACTCAAATATTTTTCCGCTATAGTAAAAAAGATATTTTCTATAGTCGCTACCAGAACATCCCTATGCATAAACGCATAAAATACCTATGGCGTTTTCCCAAATGGATAAAAAAATCGCAATTGGATCAATATTTCATCAACACCATACCAAGCAAAATTTACCGCCACTGTGCTGACTCACTGGGTTTCCGTCAACCTAGTACAGGACTTCTTGCCATTGATTATATTTGCCAGCAGTACCCAAAAAATACCGTATATATTCACAACTTTACTAGTGAAGGCTGGACCGGACATAACTGGAACGACGAAAAACAACTAATCCATACTTGGGTAAAAACAGGGAGAATAATTACTATTTAAAAACTTCATTTATGCGTCAAGGCAAATAAAGCTGATTTCAACATCAATTTAGCCGCTTTATCCCACATATGAGTACGCAGCAACAACAAAATTGTTGTACGAATTGACAAACGTTTCACGACAAAAAGCTCAGCCGCCTTGTGCAAAATTGCCTTTTTTTCTTTTTCTGGCATAGTTGTTTTTGCAAGCTTCCGGCATAAACGAAAATAGTACAAATGAGCCTTATACAGCAAATAAGCACAACATTTCTCATCACCTACAATAGTTTCAGCATAAAATGCTTGAGTGAGATAAGCTTCAATACCATAAACCTGCTTTAGACTCATTTTCTGCACAATAGAATTTGGCCATATACGATAATGCACCAAAACCTGCGGATAATAAAAATAAGTTTGGCATTCATGCAGCAGACTAGGTGTATTCGCAATATCTTCGTAGGCAGGAATAGTAAAACGGCAAACTTTTGTCGCCAACTGGCGTCGGAAAACTTTATTCCAGAAATAATGTTTCCCATCCATAATAGCAAGATGGAATAAGTTTCCATTTTTCTGATGCAGTAAAGTATTGGCCGGAGCAATCGATAAATGCTCCTTCGATTTTAACTTACCAGTATTATCAAAAAATACATCATAATCAAATAGAAGCACATCTGGATGGTATTGTTTCAAAATACCCATAATCTGTTGGACAGCTAGTGATTCAACCTTATCATCCGAATCAATAAACCAAATATACTCAGCTTGAGTTGAATGTAAGAGACATTGGCGTACCTGCGTAATGCCTTTATTTTCCTGACCACACAACACGCGAATAAACGCATCTGTGTAAATTTGCTGATATTTTCGGATAATAGCCAGCGAGTCGTCCTGCGAACAATCATCATAAAAAATCACTTCAACATTAGCCGGCAAATTTGGCAATAAAGATTCCAGCAATTCAGGTAGATAAACTCCTACATTGAATACCGGAATCAGAATACTTAACTCTATTTTGCCCATATCAGCGAAAATATCCTTCATCTCCCACAAACTTATTCTTCAAAATCACTTTGTATAATAGGTACCATTAGTCGTTGCGCACATCTTGATACAGACAGCTGACGACAGCCCATACGTAACTGCGCTGCCAGCCGACGGTATTTAAAACATAAATAATGATAAAAATGGTTAGCCTGTGGTTTAACATTATTTTCAGGTGTTATCGTTGAAACAAAAGAAACAGGAGGGTTCAAACCATAATTAGCACATTGATCCAGTTGAATGGCAGCAGCCGGATAAACCTGCCAGCCATTTAAGTCATAGGACCGGCATAAAAAAGCGTCAGCCAATGCCGGAGCCGCAAACTGTGCTCTGTTTACCAGCTTACGTGCTCCTGATGGAAATAAAACATAAGCAGCAGCACCTGTTCGATCCTGATATAAACGCCGCAATTCATAACCCGCAATCAAAGCCAAGCTTTTTCGATCCAGCCACTTTCTCCGGTGCCTAGTTTCCAGATTCACATAATCTAACTCACAAGTCGTAGAAGATATAGTTGTCAAAAGTTCAGCCGTTTTATGTGAAAGCAACGCATCATCTTCAAGAATTAACCAAGGCTGACCAGTTTCCAAAACAAATTGCCAGGCTGCTTTATGGCTCAAAAAACAGGCTAATTCTGCCGGACGTAATTTACGCTCCCAACCATTTGCCTGATGCTCATACTGATCAGATAATATATCTTTCGTACTCACCGCATCCAGACGCCGCATGGGAATCTGTAAATGAGTTAGCTGCTGACGCTGGAATCTCAGTCGCTCGGCAGAATGTTCCAGATTAATTACTAAAGCAGAAATCATCTGTTACTTTCATTACAGATATTTATTACAATGAACCATCAAGTCGGTTTGGAAACAAAATATTCTCAATTTCAAGAATCCTATCCATCCGGCGCTGTACCTTACTTTTTCGAATAGAAAACAATTTTCCATTGGTTCGCAGATTTTCATGAACCACCCGCGCGGCCTGCAACTGCTCTATATAAACCCGTTGTTTGGGGGCGAGTAAATTATCCTCACGATCAAAAATCCAGCAAAAGCCCACTGGCAAATGAGCAACTTTATAGCGAGGATGTGCAGAAGCTTGGTCTGCCGCAATTACAGATTGTAATACCTCTTGATCCCATATTGTCGGCTGAGCAATACACTGACGGTTCCATTCGGCCAATAAATGTCTGGCAGCAGCTGTATCCTGAAAAAATAAAGTAGCAGAAACTAAATGACCATCACCCAAATCATAATAAACAGCTATATCACAATCCAGACCAGCCAAATATTTCAACGGTGAAACATGGAAAACCGCATCCACATCGACATACAACATCGGACCACTCACCAAATCGCGCTCATGCATCAAATAGTTCGACTTAAAAGAAGTATTAGCTTCCCATCCCCCCTTACTGGAAATCGTTGTAATTTTAACTTTGATATTTAAACGCTCAGCAGAGGCACACATCCGTTTCGCTTCATGCGTATAAAACTCATCATCCGTATGATAAGCCACCACTGTCACCCCATCAGCAACAGAAGCTTTCATCTCTTCCGTTACCACTTCAGCTAGCGGTACCACAACCCGACGATTCTTCGCACGCCAAGCATATTCCCTACCCAGTTTAACCATTATTAATATTCTCAAACATGAACGAGATTAATTATAACCGCGACCAACCATACATGCGTATTACATCCAGTCTGCGTCGCCAATGTCGCCCCTTCACAAAAAATCTTATAAATTTTTGCCAAAATGTCAATTTAAAGCGCACTCGATGAGGAATATCAGAATCCAGTGACTGAAATGCCAATGGTTCAGCCAGAAATCCCTCTTTTAACAAACCACCACAATAATGCCAAACTTTATCGATCGGATAAAAAAGATTATCACTGGCCAAAAGCATTTGTTTTGCCCCTTGCAAAGAAACAATATAACAACAAGCTAAAGAGGGAGCAAAATCACATTCACAGGCAATCATCCCATTATGCAAAGCATGTAAACGATAAATTTTCCACTTAACAATTGCCTTGACCTCCATCATTCGCCAAGCTTTACGCTTTATCACTTGCCAAAATGCTGGACGAATAAGGTGTTTTTGGGAAAGTGATTTTTTAATTTCCACAGCATCAATATCATAATATGGGCGCTTCAAAGTCAGATTCAAAAAATCAAATGAATGATAATTTTTTTCTTCAGCAATTAAAGAAACCAGCTCAGAGCTCAACTGAACATCATCTTCCAGCACTAAAGCAAAAGGAATACTCTCAGCCACCATCCGCTGCCAGACGGCTCGATGAGATAAAGCACAGCCAAACTCTCCGTTAACAGCCTTACGTTTACACTCCAAGGCAAATCTTGGCTGATTTAAAAATACTTTCTGCTCATCCGTTAAACAATTACCATCAACAGCACTGATTCGTTCGAAATCAATCCCCAAATTCCCCAATTGCCGTTTAACGTAAATTAACCTATCTGAACGTCTATCCAGATTTATTAAAAAGGTTTTGAGCATTTATTCAACACCATACCAACTAAATCATAATTTATTCATAAATTATAACCAAAAACCACAAAACAATTCACAGATATTGTTTCTCTTAAAACCACTGAAACCAACATATACTGCTAAAATACGAATCTAACTTAACCAATAACCCCTATCAGATTCACAACAATTTAAAACCACAACTCTCCAAAAGTAATTTAACAATGCCGCAACAAACTATTATTCTAGCTATGTCGAGCTATAGCGACTTCGCCTGTGCCATCAAAAATCATCTAGAATATCATAATTACAAAGTTATCTTTATTGACAGTACTTCAGAAACACTGAAAAAAAAGATTGAAGCTAATTTTCATTATCCCAGTCTGAAAACGCATATCATTAATACTATCCGAAAAATATTTTTGTTCGACTTCACCTATAAAGCTGAACTGAAAGAACAAATCTATCATCAGGAACTATATGAGAACACCCAGAAAACACTAGGAAATTATAATTATGACTATACACTGGTTATACGTCCGGATCTGTTTTCCATCGCAACATTAGAGCTTCTGAAAAGCCATACAAAAAAGAAATTTATAGGCTATCAGTGGAATGGTATCAAACGCTTTCCCAAAACCATTCCAACAATAAATTTGTTCGATCGTTTTTTTGTATTTGATCCTTTAGATGTAAATAATCCGGAATATAGCCAATTTCATTTGAAAGGGATGAGTAATTTTTATTTTGACATGTACCATCCACAACCAGTACCCCATAAAGGGCTCATTGCCTACTTTGTAGGCTTACATGTTGACAACAGAACAAAAGCCCTTCAAACCTGTGCAAAAGCACTGATAGAAAATGGCGTGAATTTAGATTTCAATATCAAATTGCGCCCGTCCGAAGCAAGCAAAGCAGTCCAATATACAGAACAAAACATATGTTTAATTGCTCAAAATATTTCTTTTGAAGACAATTTAAAGCACGTTAATAAGGCTGACATACTTATAGATATCGTTAACCCAATACACAATGGCTTATCATTTAGAGTATTTGAAGCCTTGTACTATAGGAAAAAATTAATTACTAATAATTCATATATAAAGAATTATGATTTTTACCATCCTGATAACATTTTTATCTGGACAGAAGAAAAAGACTTGCAGCAATTAAGTGATTTTTTAGTCAGACCATTAATCAGCATTCATCCTGATATCATATCGAAATACAGTTTTGCCAATTGGATAAAAAATATTCTGGACGATTCACCTTACAAAGAAATATCAGTTATATAACATTGAAGCTACTGCCCAATATAGCTAGGCTAAAACCTTACATGCTTAATTGAAAATGAAAGGATTGAAATACAAAATACAGATACGTAAATCTTTTAAAAACCGTATCTTGTATTTTGTATATAAGAACTATTATCAAAAAATCAGTACAGTTTAATCATTAAAAATTCAATAAACAACATTTGAAAAATTAGTAATATCAAAATAAAACATGAAAATCAATTATTTACAATAACTAAATGTTAACATCTGCTGAACTTCTGTTTTCACCAAACTGCATACGGTGTAGCACTGCATAACGACCATTTTTGGCTAACAAATCCTTATGTTTACCTTGCTCAACAATTCTACCCTGATGCATCACCACAATATTGTCAGCAGTTTCAATAGTTGAAAGCCTATGAGCAATAACAATTGTAGTCCGATTTTTCATCAAAGTTTCCAGAGCTGATTGAACCAGCCTTTCAGATTCTGTATCCAGTGCACTAGTAGCCTCATCCAGAATTAAAATAGGCGCATCTTTTAACAGTGCACGCGCAATGGCTAGTCTCTGTCTCTGACCTCCAGAAAGTTTCATCCCCTGATCACCTACTTGAGTTTGTAAACCTTCAGGCATATTACTAATAAAAGACCAAGCATTAGCGGCCTTTGCCGCCTGAATAATATCAGCCTCTGAAGCCTCAGGACATCCATAAGTAATATTATTGGCTATAGTATCATTAAACAAAACCACATCCTGACTTACCAGTGCCATCTGAGAGCGAAGACTTTTCAGCTCAAAATCTTCTACATTAACTCCACCAATAGTTAATTGACCACTAGTCACATCATAAAACCTAGGAATCAAATTAACAGTAGATGTTTTACCGCAGCCTGACTCTCCTACTAACGCAACAACACTACCCTGTTTAATCGTCAGACTTAAATGATCAATCGCGTTTTTATTTGCTTCACCGTAACGTAATGTTACATTATTAAAAGTTATATCACCTATCGGTGAAACAAGCTGTTTTACCCCAAGATCTTTTTCTTCAGGCTCGTCCAGAAAATGGAAAACACTATCTGCAGCCATCAAACCTGTCTGCAACACACTAGACATATTAGTAATTCGCTTTAATGGATCAAACATCATCAGCATAGCTGATAGAAAAGACATAAAATCACCGGCAGTAAATCCTGCATGACTGGCTCTTTTAGCAGCAACATACAAAATAATCGATAAAGAAGTTGCAATTAATAATTGCGTCACAGCACTGCCTATAGAAGTATAAGACTGGCGTCTTACTGCAAGGCTTCGTAATGCTTTATTAGTCTTTTCCAAACGATTCTGTTCATAATTTTGACCGCCATAGATACGTACCACTCGAGTACCATCAATGGATTCAGACAAAATCTGCATCACCTGACCAAGATCATTTTGACTTCGTGTAACCAATCGACGGATGCGTTTATTAATAATCCTTACACACCACGCAATCAAAGGAATGGTCACAAAAGTAATTAACGTAAGTTGCCAATCAAGATAAAACAACCAGATTAATAAACCAAGAACGGTAACACCGTCTTTAGCAAACACAGTAATCACATCAAAACCGGCTGCAGTAATCCCTTTGGCGTCATTCGTAATCCGTGACATCATACGCCCACGGCTATTTTCCTGATAGTAGCCGATTGGAAGCATCATCATTTTGGCAAACAAATCCCTCTGAATTACCTGAACCATCTGATTCGAAATATATGCACTAGTGTATTCATTAATATAATTAGCAATACCACGAAAAATAAATAAACCGACAATTTCAAATGGAACCCATTTCATGGCTTCCATGTTTTTTTCGACGAATCCATTATCGATGATTGGTTTCAACAAATAAGCAAACAGAGGCCCTGTTACCCCTACCACAACCATAGCCAGCACAGAGATAAAGAAATACTTTACAAGTCCCCGCATATAGGGGAACAACCTCTTATACAGATTCTTCGGTGAATAGGCATTGGTTTCTTTACTTTTTTTCATTCGTTACCTAGAACAATCAAAACATAAATGTTATATAAGTTTAATATAGATCATTAATACATTGTATTAATCAAAATCTTTCAAATACAAAAATTTTTAAAATATTAAACACCGCAAGCAATTATCCAAGCTAATTATCCTATCTAGCCTAAATCATCACATCAATCATAACTAAGTATATTCTACCAAAACAAAAAAATCTTGCATGGAAAGTTTAAAAAGATTCATATTTATTGATAATAAAAAATATTGATTAGTTCATATTAAAATTAAGAAAACATCTATATTAGATAGTAATGAATTTAATTATAAACAAACATACCTATTCTTAAGAAATAGGCAATGGCTAGTAATCAATTAAAACTTTCTAAATAAAATTTAATACCAAATAATCTCGCAATATTGATTAAAAAAAACACTACACTTAAAATAATTAGTTTCAAATTGCCAAAAATTCTAGTTTAAATTTGTTTCATGAGAAATAAAACTATTTTATTAGCCATGCCACCAAGTAATGGTATCGTAGACTTAATTGCAAAAAATTTGCAATTTCATGGGTATGAAGTATTTCGTGTGGATAGCATATTAAATTTTGAATATGCAAGCATCAAAGACCGAATATCCAATTTTTTTATTAAGCATGCCTTACGTAACAATAATTACAAAGAAAAATTAAAAGCGAAACAATGTTTAAATAAAGCAGAATTACTAATTGGAAACAAACAATATGATTACACTATTGTTATCCGACCAGATTTATACCCTAAAAGTGTTTTAGAAATGTTAAAACAGCAAACCAAAATTAAATTTATAGGATATCAATGGGATGGACTTAAAAGATTTCCGGTAATAAATCTTATACATTTATTTGATAAGTTCTATATATTCGATCATACAGATATAATAAATAAAGAATATAAAAAATACCATCTACATAAGACTACAAATTTTTATTTTGATATGCTTACGCCCCAAAATATAAAAAATGATGTGATGCAGGCTTATTATATTGGAGATCATCAAACTTGTCGCGTACAAGCAATTGAGCAATGCATAACAAATCTTACCGCCAATGGAATAAAAACGAAGTTTATTATCCCTACAAGCAAAAGAAAAGATATTAATTGCTATCAATCTAAGCATATCATTTTTGGCAAAGAAAACCGAATTAATTATTTTGAAAATTTAAAAAATGTGAATTCATCAGATATACTGGTCGACTTTGTAGTTGGAGGACATCATGGTCTTTCTTTTCGTCATTTTGAAGCTCTTTATTATCAAAAAAAATTAATTACAACAAATACATATGTTAAAAATTATGATTTCTATCATCCAGAAAATATATATATATGGGAAGATAAAACACATAATGATATTAAAGATTTTCTAAAAGAACCTTTTAAACCAATAAAAGCAGAAATATTCCAAAAATATAGTTTCAAAAACTGGATAGAACAAATCCTTTACTCTTAAGCTTAATAAGGTAAACTATTAAAATATAACAAATACCTATAAATTTTTTGTTTTATATGATTTTTTATATACAATTTGCTCGTAAAAAGTTATACTAAAAAATTGATTTAAATAAATTTTACAACTAGCAATTTTTCTGACGCAAAGTAATAAGTAAGCAAAAATTGTGAAATATTGTTATCATGATTATTAGGTTTTTGGTGTGACGCATTATGAATTCAACCGACTTTCAATCTATTCTTACCTCTGCGCAACAATACTATGAGCAAAATTTACAAAAAATTGATCAAACATATATTAATAATGTTTTAGAAAAATCTAATGACTTTGAAGTAATATCTTTTGATATTTTTGATACGCTTTTAACTCGATTATTCGAATGTCCTATTGACTTATTCGCTTACGTAGAAAATCAGCTCCAAGTGAATAATAGTAATTTAAAAGATTTTGCTAGAAATAGACTCCTAGCAGAAGCACAAATACGAGATATTTTGCATCGTCAGAAAAATAGAGATGAAGTGACATTAGATGAGATTTATGACTATCTTTTTGATACATATAAATATAATACAAGTTTACTAAATAAAGCAAAAAAGCTAGAGCTAGTAGCCGAGATAGATAGCAATATCAGTATAGAAGATAATAAAAAACTAATTTTAGAATTAAAAAAGCTTGGAAAAAAAATTATATTTGTTTCTGATATTTATTTATCTAAACAATTTATTGAAACTCTTCTTGAAAAGAATCATTTAAACTTATATGACGAATTATATGTCTCATCTGACTTATTATCATCAAAACATAGTGGAAGAATTTGGAAATATGTTTTAGAAAACAATACAGGCTATAAAATATTGCATATAGGCGATAATAAAGTTGCAGATGTTATACAACCTAGAAAATTTCATATAAATACTTATCATTATAAGCGATTTTTAGGACAAAGAAGATTAGGTGCACAGCTTTGTCAAGAAGTAGTCCCTTTTTCATTAATGAATAAGGTGTATCATTTAACTAATGGTATCTACTCTTTGAAAGAGTTTAATGAAGATTCATTCTGGAATGGTTTAGGGGAAACACTTGGAGCTTTAATTTTATATAGTTATACTTCATGGTTAAAAAAACATATTAAAAAAAATGAAATCAACCACATTTATTTTTGTGCAAGAGATGCACAATTAATTCAAAAAGTATGGCAATTACTAGATTTAGATAAAGAATGTAATACAACTTCCAGCTATCTCTATCTTTCAAGAAAAGTCTTACGCTTTCCTACATATTACATAGAACTTAAACAAAATGGAAAACTTTCAAGTGACTCTTTGACTTCAATAGTGAATGAATCTTTACAACATACCGATACTTATATAACATATTTTAATCGTTTAGGAATCGATGCGCAAGATATCTTAAATACTAATTTTGTTCAGAAATTTGGTTCAATCAAAAATGCTTTTGATTTTAAAAAAATTGACAAATTAAAAATATTTATACAAAAAGAATTAACTTCTATTTTGTTAAAAAAATTTGAAGAAGAATATACAGAATCCATAGAATATTTCAAACAAGAAGGGTTATTTGAAGTAAATAAAAAAATAGCGATAATAGATTTAGGTTGGAGTGGCTCAATTCAATTGGCATTGAGTAAATTTCGTTCACATATGGGTATCGAAAGTAAAATATATGGATTCTATTATGGGTTATTTGGACAAACTGCTTCAGGAAGACTTTATAAAAATGGTCCAATGAAAGCTGCTTTTTTTAATATTTTTTCTTCTATATCCGAAAAAAAATTATATCAAAATTGTGTAAATATTTTAGAAAACTTACATTCAGCAGATCATGAAACTACCATAGGTTATAAGAGAGATGAGAAAGATATTTATCCTTGTTTAAAGGATGATAAAAAAAGTATTTATATTGAACAATATCTCCAAAAAATTTCTATTTTTCAGAAAGGTGTGTTAAGTACAATTGAAAAATGGAAAAAAAATAAATCCGTTTATGGTTTGCAAAAAAATTATATCAATACCGAAGTTGCAAAAGCAGCAATTTTTCAAGTTTGTATTTCTCCTCTTAGATATGAACAAACATATTTGGGAAGAATTAAACATTCTGCACTTTTTGATCATCAAATAATGCAATGTTTAATAAACCAACAATTACCTCAGAATCTAAAACAAGTCCGATTTTCATTTGGGGGACCGGGAGGATGGCAATGTGGTACAATTCAGTATTGGAAAGAAAATCGTAAAAAAATTAAACCGCAAGTATATCAATTTGCCCTCCAATATTTTAATGAATATCCTAAGTTAATTAAAAATTTTATTGAAAACTAATTATGTTAAAATCAGCAAATCAACAATTATATCCAATAAACTATTTTGAAAACAATACTGTTGACAATCTGAAAAGGGATGGTTCAGTTGCTATTATAATGAGGACCAAAAATAGGCCCTTATTGTTAACTAGGGCTCTTGAAAGTGTAATTCAACAATCGTATTCTAACTGGCATTTATATTTAATCAATGATGGTGGTGATGCTAAAGAAGTAAATGAGTTGGTTGAGATTAATTTACCTTATTTAAAAGACAAAATAACAGTAATTCATAATTCTACTTCTTTAGGAATGGAAGCTGCATCAAATTGCGGTTTTGATATTGCCACTGAAGAATTCATGGTTGTACATGATGATGATGATTCTTGGCATTATAATTTTTTACAAGAAACAGTAAATCATTTAAATTCCAACCAAAATGCAGTCGCTGTTGTAACAAAATGTTTAGTTATATATGAAGAAATAAATGTAGACACCGTTAAACAGTTACGTACAGAAGATTGGTCTCATTGGCAACAAACTATAGATATAGGGTACTTGTTAAGACAAAATGTTACACCACCAATTTGTCTGTTAATTCGCATGAATGCGGCAAAGCAAATCGGAAAATTTAATGATCAGCTTCCAGTGCTAGGGGACTGGGATTACAATCTAAGATTATTTAGAATAGGTGAAATACATTCTATAAATGAACAATTGGCTTTTTATCATTTAAGGGCTTCTTCTAATAATATATATGGTAATTCAGTCTGCGCGGGGGCAAACCTGCATCATAAATATCAGATAGAATATAGAAACTCAATTGTTAGAAAGGCTTTATCTGATAATTCAGCAAATTATGGTATTTTACATTTACTTATAAACGAAATGGATAAAAAAAATACTGAATTAACAAATAAAATTAATGAATTAAATCATAAAATAAATGATATTCAAGGCAATGTGTGGTATTTAAGAAGAAAATCATTTCCTCTGAAAACAATTGCAGCAAAAATTAGGGATACAATAAGAAAATGGAAGAAAAAATAAAAAAAATTAATATAATTAATTTATTGACGTTATTTTTAGATAAAAAATTTTATTATTGGAGTAATCCTGGCAATTCTGGTGATGCATTGATAGCTCATTCTACTTATTTATTATTTGATTCTTTAAATCTTAATTATGAAATAATAAATGATACATCACTACTCAAAAATCAAACCATATTATTTGCTGGTGGTGGTAATTTAGTTGAAGGAAAATACGATGAAATGTATAAAGAGATTTTAAAATCTGTCAAGAATAATTCCTGTATTGTTCTTCCACATACAGTTTTAGGGTATCCTAATTTATTGAATGAAACTTTTGGAAATTTAAAAATTCTTTGTAGAGAAAATTATTCCTTTAATAACTGTATTTCTAGCCAAGCTAATATGGATAATGTATATTTATCGGATGATATGGCTTTTTATTTCCCGAAATACTATTTTTCAAATTTTGAACAAAAAGGAATAGGCACCGCATACTGCTTTAGAACTGATGGAGAATCAGCAAATCTATTCGATTTACCAAGTAACAATATGGATATTTCTTTATCTTGGAATGGAAGTCTATGGTCTAATAAACATCTAGCTAAACATGTTTCGTTAAGTTTAGCTGGCTATTTGTCGAATTTTGAGACCATTGAAACAGATCGTCTTCATATTGGAATACTAGGTTCTATATTAAAGAAAAAAGTAAAATTATTTGCAAATAATTATTTTAAAAATAAAGCTGTTTATGAAAATTCGTTATTAGAACAGTATCCTCATACTTGTTTTATAGATATTAATCATCTCCATTAAGAGTATCTGAATAAATTTGTTTTATCATTAGTATAAATAGAGTATGTTAATTTTTTTAATATACTCTATTTTAATAATATTTAGTTTTATTGTGGTAAGGTAATTTTTTGATATGAATCTAGGTTTAAAATATTCTTTATCCAATTGCCAAAACTATATTTTTGTATGATTTCAGAATCAATTATAACCATCGGTTTAGCAAGAAATTCTGATAAAAAATTGTAATTTTGTTTTTCCCAAATCATTATATTATTGGGATGAAAAAAATCATAATATTGAACGAATGGGTTAGTTGTAATCAATTTTTTTTGATAATATAATGCTTCAAAAACCCTGAATGATAAACCATGATGTATGGGATTAACTATATCAACTAAAATATCTGAATAATTAATATTAGATATATTTTCATGAAAGCTTAATTTATTTTTAGCTCCAAAAGTAATAAGATTTTTTTGTTTATATTTAGAAATTTTCCAAGGATCGTCTGTTGGAATTATGAATTTTAATTGAATATTATTTTTATTTAATTCAAATGCACAGCTATCAATTGCACTTATCCGTTCATCTATATGTGACCCAACAAAATAAGCAATTTTTCCGGTATGACTAATAGGTTCAGGTTTGTTAACATCAAAATAAAAATTTGTTATTCCACTCAAATGGAATTTCTTAAAATCATTGTTTTGGATATCGTTAGAATCAAATACATAAAAACTATCAAATAAATCAATAGTTGCCAAAACTGCTGGAAACCGGGTTAAACCGTCCCACTGATATCCTATCATTGATTTAGTAACCCTTGTTTTAATGAGTTGCAACAATTTTAAAGGATAAGTATCAGGTCTTATGATTAAAGCATAATCATATAGTTTAGACGATAAATACATTTTTGTATTATCGACTAACAATTTTTCTTTAAGCAAATGTTTATATGAATAATCCCTAAAAAAGATTTTACGTACTAAATGAAATATTCTATCTAAAACATTTTTATATCTAAAATTTTTAATATATTTAGGGTTGCTATCTACAAATGTAACATCAAATTGATAATATTCCAAATTTTTTATTATTTCAGCAAAAATATCATTATGCTTTGGCATAGCAAGAATAATCCGCTTTTTAACCATCCAGTAGCCTCAAAAACTTTAATACTTCCTTTTAATTATACTTTAATCAAATTGATGGTGAAAATATACCCAAAAATTAAAACCTCTATAACACACATTATTTATAGAGTGCATTCTCATGTACAAAATTTTATAATACGTATATATAAAGCGTTATCCCTTTTACGAGAGCCATTTCAAAATAATTAATTTTTTTTGATTTTCTGAAATAAATGTTGTAGGAATGAAATGAATATATTAGTTACAGGCGGAGCTGGTTTTATAGGTTCCGCCCTAATAAGATTTTTGATCGAACATACAAATCATCAGGTTTTGAACTTAGATAAATTAACCTATGCAGGAAATTTAGAATCTTTATCGTCAATAGCACGAAATCCAAGATATCATTTTTATCAAGCAGATATTATTGACTCCTATGCCCTAGCCAAAATTTTTGATAATTTTCAACCTGATGCAGTAATGAATCTGGCGGCAGAAACACATGTCGATAGATCAATTAATGGGGCTTCAAATTTTATTCAGACCAATATAATAGGAACATTCCATTTACTAGAATCTTCTCGTATATATTGGCAAAAATTAAGTAAAGAAAAACGGCTATCTTTTCGTTTTCATCATATATCTACTGACGAAGTATTCGGAGACCTCAAAGATAGTAGTCTTTTTTTTACAGAAATGACACCTTATGCACCTAGCTCACCATATTCTGCCAGTAAAGCCAGTTCAGACCACCTTGTTCGAGCATGGTACCGCACGTATGGTCTGCCCATTATACTTACAAATTGCTCTAATAATTATGGTCCTTATCATTTTCCAGAAAAACTTATACCGCTTAGTATCTTGAATGCTTTATCCGGCAAATTATTACCAATATACGGTAATGGTGAGCAGATAAGAGATTGGTTGTATGTTGATGATCATGTAAGAGCACTTTATACCGTTTTGACAAAAGGTAAAACCGGTGAGAGCTACAATATTGGTGGGCACAACGAACAAAGAAACATCGATGTTGTTAACCAAATATGTGATCTACTTGAAAAATTAGCTCCAAAAAAACCCATTGGAATTAATAAATATAGAGATCTCATTACATATGTTAAAGATAGGCCTGGACATGACATTCGTTATGCAATAGATGCTAGTAAGATTAAGAATGAACTAGGCTGGGTACCAAAAGAAAGTTTTACCTCAGGTTTAACCAAAACTGTTAAATGGTATATTGAAAATCCAGTATGGGTGAAAAACATACAGACTGGCGAATATAAAAATTGGATAAAAAAACAATATAATAATATTTGAAGTATATATATAAAACAGTATTTATTGACTATATACTACTTTTAAGTTGAAATTTAGTTAACAACCTAAATAATTTTAATAAGGTTTGCTTTTTATTAATTTGACAAAATAATTCGCTATAAAACAATTTTTAATGCACATGCGAAATTAATATACTTAGTTAAAATCAATCTGAAAAATTTACATTTAGGTTATAATATTCCCCTTTTACATTAGCTTAAGACTTGCCAGAAAGAAAATCATGAAACGGAAAGGTATTATTCTTGCTGGAGGATCTGGTACGCGGCTGTATCCTATTACATTAGGAACTTCAAAACAGCTATTACCGATTTACGATAAACCTATGATTTACTATCCGTTATCTATTTTGATGATGGCTGGAATTAATGAAATACTTATTATTTCTACTCCAGAGGATTTACCAAATTTTCAGAAACTTTTTCATGATGGTAGCTCTATTGGGATTAAAATTGAATATAAAATACAGCCATCTCCAGATGGTTTAGCCCAAGCATTTATTTTGGGAGAAGAATTCATCGGAGAAGAAAACGTAGCTTTAGTATTAGGAGATAATATATTTTACGGGCAAAGCTTTGGACAACAATTACAAATTGCTTGTAATCAGACTATAGGCGCTACTATATTTGGTTATTATGTTAACGATCCTGAGAGATTTGGTGTTGTAGAATTTGGGGCAAATGGCAAAGTACTTTCAATCGAAGAAAAGCCTTCCCATCCTAAATCCAATTATGCTGTTACCGGATTATATTTTTACGATAATCAGGTTGTTGAAATGGCTAAAACTATACGTCCTTCAGCAAGATCCGAATTTGAGATTACAGATATAAATAATCTTTATTTAAGTCAACAACAATTAAATGTTCAATTGTTAGGAAGAGGTTTTGCATGGTTAGATACAGGTACACATGATTCTTTGATAGATGCCAGCCAATTTGTACAGACTATTGAAAAACGGCAGGGTTTAAAAATTGCATGTTTAGAAGAAATTTCATTCAATAACAAATGGATAACAATTGAACAACTATATGAGCGTGGGAAATTTTTAAATAAAACCAGCTATGGACAATACTTATTAAAATTATACAACGAATATCATAAATAATTGATTATGAATATAATTGACACTCCTATCAAAGATTTATTAATAATTGAGCCTCACATTTTCGAGGACGAACGAGGCTGGTTTATGGAAAGCTTTAATCAACAACTGTTTGAAGAAGCTTTAAATAAACGTCATCTACATAGTCCTGAATTTGTTCAAGACAATCATTCTTTGTCCCATAAAGGTATTATTAGGGGTCTACATTATCAAATTTCACCACACGAACAAGGAAAATTAGTTCGTGTAGTCCAAGGCAGGGCTTGGGATGTAGCTGTTGACATTCGACCTGATTCTATAACATTTGGGCAGTGGTATGGAGTAGAACTATCGGCTGTCAACCATCGACAGTTTTGGATTCCTGCAGGTTTTGCACATGGATTTTTAGCTCTTGAGGATGATACTCAGTTTCTTTATAAAACAACTGATTTTTATTTTAAAGAATGTGAGCGTAATCTTCGCTGGAATGATCCTGAACTAGCCATTTCATGGCCTATCAGTTCTGATATGGTAGTCAGTTATTCACATAAAGATGCTCAGGCTCATGATTTTGCCCATCTTAAAAATTGTTATAGCTAAAATCTTAAAAAGATAATTTATAAATCAATTTAATTTATATTTTTAAATATAATTCTATTTATTAATTCTTGTATAGTTACTGCCATGATCCCATCCTGTTACCTTCGTTAAATCGATTTTACGGTTTATTTTATCATGAAGACTGTTTTTACTTTTATTTGGATTGTTTCAATTCTCATTGTTGCAATAATTATATATTTAACATATCGACACAAATCATTACAAGAACATCAGTCCGTAAAGAAGCAGTTATCAGAAGCCTTGAATGAGTTGATTCGTGTACAAACAGAAGTTAATTATCTTAAGCAAAATAAACAGATCAATGATGAAGAATTGATTCGGTGTCGTCAAGAATTACAAGTTGTATACAAACGCTTGAGTGCTGCAGAAGCAGTAAATGTTCAGTTAACTACTGCACAGGAAGCATTTCAATCAGAATGTGAACAACTGCGGTCTGCCGCCATCGATCTGGCTGCAGCAGAACAGCAGTTACAGGACTGGCAACTGCGTTCTGAGGACTGGCATATTCGTGAACAAAAGTATATAAATGCTGCGGAAAAATTAAATCATATACAAATTGAAAACAGTCGTCTTAACACGCAACTTAAGCTTGAACGCGAAGCCTTTGAGGAGAAGCTGGCTTTATTAAACGAAGCGCGTAATAGCCTCAGCAATCAATTTAAGTCATTAGCTAATGATATTCTGGAAGAAAAAAGTAAACGTTTTAGTGAGCAGAATCAGGCTAGTCTTAGTCTGTTGCTGAATCCTTTACATGAGCGTATGCAGGGATTTAGTCAACTGGTTCAGCATACTTATGAAAAAGAGGCAAAAGAACGTACAACGCTAGAAAATGAACTAAAACACCTGCAGCAGCTTAATGCTCAACTGCATTGTGATGCTAAAGCGCTTACCGATGCTTTAGCCGGTACTCAGAATAAAAATCAGGGTAACTGGGGCGAGATGATTCTGGAAAAGGTATTGGAAAATTCTGGTCTTCAAAAAGGACGTGAGTACGTTCTACAGGCGTCTAATACGATTATTGATGAGTTTGGTCGTCAGCGTCGTTTGCAGCCGGATGTGTTGGTAAATTTACCTGAGAATAAACAGATTGTTATTGATGCTAAAACTTCACTGACAGCTTATGTCCGTTATACTCAGGCAACAGATGCAGCCAGTGCGGAGAAAGCGCTAGCTGCACATATTCAGTCTGTGCGTCATCATATTAAAGAACTCTCGTCTAAATGTTATGATGAAATTGATGGGCTAAATACACTCGATTTTGTGTTTATGTTTATTCCGGTTGAGCCGGCATATCTACTCGCGCTACAGCAGGATAATCAATTGTTCGATGACTGTTTCCAAAAGCGGATTATGCTGGTTGGGCCCAGCACTTTACTGGCAACATTACGTACTATTGCTCATATCTGGCGTAGTGAACAGCAAAATCAGAATGCGCTTACTATTGCAAAAGAAGGCGGTAAGTTGTATGACAAATTTGTTGGCTTTGTGAACACTCTCGAAGGTGTTGGAAAAAATCTGGATCAGGCTCAAGGACAATTTCAGAAAGCTATGGGGCAATTGGTTAACGGGCGTGGTAACCTAGTGAACAGAGCGCAAAAGCTGCGTCAGCTGGGGATACAAAGCAGTAAAAATTTGCCTGAATATTATCAAAAAGGAGAGGAAGATGAAGATGAGCTACTTCTTGCTACCTCAGACTCTCCCTCAGAATGATCTTGTGTTGCCTAATTTCATGAATTTTTCTATACATGAATAATGTTGGCTTACAGCTAAATTAAGCTTTTATTGCAACCTTTGGCTTGTTTAAATCTGGCGTACAATAGCGTTTAATTGTCAGCTTGCTGGCTAAGTAAACTTATACTTCTGCATAAATAATTCGGATTTATGCATTTTCTTAGACATATGTAATTTGCTGTTGGATTATTGCTGTATGACTCAGAACGCTCATCAATCGCCTCCATCTATCTGGCAGCGAATTTTTAGTCAGCATATGCTGATCTGTGTGTTTACAGGTTTCAGTTCAGGTTTGCCACTGTACTTTCTGATAAATCTTGTTCCTGCTTGGCTGCGTAATGAAGGTGTGGATTTAAAGACTATAGGATTGTTTTCTATTATTGGTCTGCCATTCACATGGAAATTTTTATGGTCCCCTCTAATGGATGCTGTGCAATTTCCATGGTTAGGAAGACGGCGTGGATGGATGTTTGTCACACAGTCAGCTTTATTGTTGTCTATTCTCGGTTATATGCTGCTCAGTCCTCAGCAAAATATGAATCTCATTAAAATTTTATCTCTGTTTGTGGCTTTTTTTGCGGCCAGTCAGGATATTGTATTGGATGCATTCCGGCGAGAAATATTACCTGATAGTGAACTAGGACTGGGCAATGCAATCCATGTAAATGCTTATCGTATTGCGGCTCTTGTACCCGGCTCTGTGTCTCTTATTCTGGCAGATATCTATCCTTGGCCGACAGTATTTGCTATTACTGCGTTATTTATGTTGCCGGGTATATTTATGACTTTATTTTTAGCTCACGAACCCACTTTACCGATAACTGTACCCAAAACTTTTAAAGAAACTGTAGTTGAGCCTTTTAAAGAATTTTTTGCACGAAAAGGTGTTAAAAGTGCTTTACTAGTACTGTTTTTTATCTTTTTGTACAAGCTTGGTGACAGTATGGCTACCGCTCTGGCCACACCATTTTATATGGATATGGGTTTTAGTAAGATGGATATTGGTCTGATAGCCAAAAATGCTGGCTTATGGCCAACAATTATCGCCGGAATTCTTGGCGGTATATGGATGATTAAGCTGGGTATAAATCGGGCGCTATGGTTATTCGGTCTAGTTCAGGTTTTTTCTATCCTAGGATTTGCCTGGCTGGCCAGTCAGGGACCTTTTATCCATATTGGTTCTAAAGAGCTTTTTACTTTAGCTTTGGTTATAGGATTTGAAGCTATTGGTGTAGGTTTGGGTACGGCAGCATTTGTAGCCTACATGGCCAAAGAAACTAATCCTGCTTATACTGCTACTCAACTAGCACTGTTTACTAGTCTGGCAGCTGTGCCTAGAACATTGATTAATGCTACTACTGGATATTTGATAAACTGGCTAGGTTATGTGAGCTTTTTCTGGTTATGCTTTTTTCTGGCCATTCCAGGAATGTTGCTGTTGTTGAAGGTCGCACCATGGAATAAAAAAGTAACAGGCATTTAAGCATAACTAAGATTTATTTTGATAAAAAGTTCATTCGGCAGCAATTTAATATCATATAGATAGTGTTTTTCACCCAAATTTCTATATATTATTTGCGAAAAAACTTTGTCTAAATTATAAATTCATTAGAAAATACGGCTGCTGGTTAGATTAATGCAAAAATGGATTATGCTGCTTTTCGTGACCTATGGTAGTCATGGGGCCATGGCCTGGTAATACGCGGGTATCATCAGGCAAAGATAATAGCTTTTCCTGAATACCGCGGATTAGATCAGAATGATTACCACCAGGGAAATCTGTACGGCCGATAGATTCTCGAAATAACACATCACCAGCTATCAGCAACTTATTAGCCTGACTGTAAAATACAACATGGCCTGGAGTGTGGCCTGGTATGTGAAAAACGATAAATGTATGCTCACCTACTTTTAATGCTTCTCCTTCCTTTAACCAGCGTGTTGGTATAAATGGCTGACTAATGGGAAAACCATAACTGGCAGTCACATCTGGCAACGCCTGCAACCAGTAGTTGTCAGCTTGATGCGGCCCCAAAACGGGTACCGGCTGTAAGGTAGTTAATTCTTCTACGCCGCTTGCATGGTCAAGGTGCCCATGTGTTAACCAAATAGCTTTTAAGTTCAGCTGATGTGTTTCAACTGCCTCCAGTAAGCGTTCAGCTTCACCACCTACATCTGTTAATACAGCTTCTTTGCTGACATCATCCCATAATAATGCAGCATTCTGTTGAAATGGTGTTACGGGTAAGATCTGCACGTTTAAAGCCATTTTTACCTCGCTTATCAGTTATAACAATACAGCTTTGCTTAAAAAATACAGGCTCATGAAGAGCAGCAGACAAGCAAAACATTTTTTCAGCTTTCTAGGTGAAAGATAATGCGCCACTTTAGCACCCTGTCTGGCTGTGATAAAACTTATGAAACTGATGCCAATAAACGCATAAATATGAACATATCCTATAGTATGTTCAATATGAATTTGTTCATGGGCACCAAAAAACATAAAGCCTATGGCACCTGCAAGCGCAATTGGTAGACCACATGCGGCAGAAGTACCTATAGCTTGCTGCATAGCTAGTCCGCTTCGATTTAGATAAGGTACAGTTAGACTGCCTCCGCCAATACCAAACAAAGCTGACGCAATACCGATGATTACACCTGCCAACCAGTGCCAGCGAGAATTAACCAACTGAGTTTGCTGTAAATTTTGTTGACTGCAGGCGGTGCGAAACATATTGATACCAACCATAAGGGTAAAAATACCAATAACCAGTTGAAGCTTTTCTCCTGATAATGCATCTGCGATGGCTGCACCGCCAAACGAACCCAATACAAGACCAGGTGTTAAACGCCCAACAACTGGCCAGATTACTGCATGATTTTTGTTATGCGCCAGCATGGAACTAATAGAAGTAACCATGATGGTTGCTAGAGAAGTACCCAGCGCCAGATGCATCGTGACCGCTTCACCATAACCTGCATGCATAAAGACGATATACAGAATAGGTACAACAATCAAACCACCCCCAACGCCAAACAGTCCAGCAGCGAAGCCTGCTACAGCACCTATTAATAAATAAGTAAGCAGTTCCATAAATTAGCTTAATTACAATTTTTGGTCAGAAGATAAACAAAAATAGTAGCTTTTGTATCAAAGCCATGGAAAAAATTAATGGCGGAAGTGGCGCACACCTGTGACCACCATGGCAATTCCATGTTCATTGGCAGCAGCTATTACTTCTTCATCGCGAACAGAACCACCGGGCTGGATAATGGCTTTGATACCTTGTGCAGCAATCACATCCACACCGTCTCTAAATGGAAAAAAAGCATCTGAAGCGGCACAGGCACCGTTTAATTCGAAGCCAGCATCCTGTGCTTTTCGCGCAGCAATTCGCGTGGAATCGACACGGCTCATTTGTCCTGCGCCGATACCATACGTCTGCCCGTTTTTACCAAATACAATAGCATTAGATTTCACATACTTAGCTACATTCCATACAAATAGTAAGTCTTTAATTTCCTGTTCGCTGGGTACTCTTGCTGTTACGACCTTTAAATCACCTGCATCGATATAATGCCTGTCAGGTGTCTGCACCAGCAGACCACCACCCACACGTTTTAATTCAAACTGATTTGCTCCGGCAGACAAAGGAATTTCCAGTACTCGGACATTCTTTTTGGCCGCTATGATGACTTTGGCTTCGTCTGTGAAAGCAGGAGCCAATAAAACTTCTAGGAACTGACCGGTTACGGCTTCTACAGTGGCCGCATCTACTTCACGATTGAAGGCAATAATTCCTCCAAATGCACTGGTTGTATCGGTCGCCAGCGCTAATTGGTAAGCAGTTAGAGTGTCACTGGCTATGGCAACGCCACAAGGATTAGCATGTTTGACAATAACACAGGCCGGCTGAGTAAAAGATTTGACTGTTTCCCATGCTGCATCGGCGTCCGCAATATTGTTGTAAGATAATTCTTTTCCCTGCAATTGCTGATATTTAGCGAGACTGCCTTCAGCAGGCTGCAACTCTCGGTAAAAGGCAGCCTGCTGATGTGGATTTTCGCCATAGCGTAAATCCTGAATTTTCAGCCAGCTTTGGTTATATTGCTGGGAAAAGGTTTGTAAATCTGGTATTCCAGATAAATTCTTATCGTCAATGCGTGTCAGATAATTGGCAATCATGCCATCATATTGAGCTGTATGCGCAAAAGCTTTGCGTGCTAGATTAAATCGGGTTTGCTCAGACAGGTCACTTTGCTTTCTGATTTCATCGATTATAGCAGCATAATCATTACTATCAGTTACAATAGCCACATCACGCCAGTTTTTGGCGGCAGAGCGAACCATTGCAGGACCGCCGATATCGATATTTTCGATAGCGTCTTCCAATGTACAATCCTGCTTCGCAACAGTTGCAGCAAAAGGGTACAGGTTTACACATACAAGATCTATGGTTCCGATAGCTTGTGCTGCAAGCTGATTCATGTGTTTAGCATTATCACGCCGTGCCAGAATACCACCATGGATTTTAGGGTGTAGTGTCTTTACTCGCCCATCCAGCATTTCCGGAAATCCAGTATGGTCTGCTACTTCAGTCACCGCTATATTTTCTTTGGCCAATAGACTGGCAGTTCCTCCAGTTGACAGTAATTCAACGCCCAGTTGTACTAACTGACGCGCAAAATCAACCACACCAGTTTTATCAGACACACTTATCAGTGCCCGTTTGATTCCCACCATAACATCTCCCTTAGTATTCAGTTAAAACTGCCTCAGTCCAGCAAATGATACTGCATTAATTTTTTTCGCAAAGTATTGCGATTGAGACCTAGAATTTGTGCAGCGCGAGTCTGGTTGTGTTCACAAACATCCATCACACAACGCAACAATGGTAATTCCATCTGCTGCAACACCATATCATAAACAGCACAAGGTGTTTCTCCATCCAGATCTGCAAAATATTGCCTTACATTGACCTCTATACATTGAGCGATACTTACTTTGGGTGCTTCACTCATTTATATTATCCTCGTATGACAAGGCAAATAGTTACTGCTGCCGATAGGAGCAAGGCCATACCGATAGTTGTGCTACCTGCCTGTCTAAAAAATCATTAATCAGCTGTAACTGAATCTTCGCATCGTTCACGCTATTGACCTGCTTGCGAAAATGCTCGCCCTGCGGTAAGGCAGCGACGTACCAGCCAATATGCTTACGGGCAATACGGACACCCGTTATATCACCATAGAATTGATGCATAGCCACAATATGTCCTACTATAACCTGTGCATGCTCCGCTACCGTCAAAGAGGGGGGCAAACATCCATGCTGATGATAATGCACAAGATCTCGAAACAGCCACGGTTGCCCCTGAGCTGCGCGCCCCACCATCACGCCATCAGCCTCAGTCTGCTGCCATACTTTTAAGGCTTTTTGTGGACTGGTTATATCTCCATTAACCCACAATGGCAGGTTTATTTGCTGACGTATCTGAGCAATCAGATCATAACTCGCTTCACCACGATACATTTGTGTACGTGTACGGCCATGTACCGCCAGAGCGGCAATTCCTGCCTCTTGCGCCAGATGGGCAATGGTTAGTATATTGCGATGCTCATCATCCCACCCAAGCCTTGTTTTCAAAGTTACAGGCACATCTACTGCATTAACTACAGCCTGTAAAATTGCTTCAACCAATGATTCATTCTGTAATAAAGCACTGCCTGACAGTACATTACATACCTTTTTGGCTGGACAACCCATATTGATATCAATGACGTCTGCACCACGTGCAACATTATAGCGTGCAGCTTCTGCCAGTTGCTGCGGTTCACTTCCAGCTATCTGAACTACCTTGATACCGCTTTCACCCTTATAATCGGCACGCTGCAAAGTTTTACGAGTATATTGCAAGCTTGGATCACTGGTAATCATTTCACTGACTGCCCAGCCGGCTCCGAACTCGCGGCATAGCTGGCGAAAGGGTTTATCAGTTATACCAGCCATGGGAGCCAACGCAACAGGGGCTGTCAGCTGATAACAACCTATTTGCATATTCAGTAGACTAATTATGGGAAATCAATATTCAGAGGTGAATTATTGTACATTTTTTAGGCAATCACTCCAAATATAAATACCAATATTTAACCAAAGAGAGGTTATGCTGCATCCTTTCTACTACTCGTAAAATGGAAATTTCGTTCTAAGCAGAAGCCATTACAGCAAAGTTTTTATGTAGGATATTAAATTAAATTTTCAACCAACTAAAGACACCAGCAATGACCAAAAAGCTGCTAATGAAGAAATATTATAACTGACGAACAACAGATTTAATTATTGAATTGATTCGCATATAACTAAAATTAGCTACTGAAAACTGACTAAAATCAATATAAGAAAACGTCCAACGAAAATAGGTTTTAAACTAAATCATCATGTATTAACAATTGAATCAATATAATGTTGAAAAAAGCATAACACCTAATTTTTTCTGGCTATTAGATTAGTTTCTATTTAATTTGCAACTGCAACCACAAGAATTTATGTCAAATATGCTTAGAAGATTTAGAACATTGAAACCAAGCCTAAACCAGAATTTTAGCTAAAAACTAAACGACCCAATCAAGAATGTGTTGCTGAATTTTGGCAGCACTCAGTCCCATCTGGTTTAATAGCTGAGCTGAATCACCATGCTCAGTTACAATATCAGGTATGCCCAGTGTGAGAACCGGTTTGACTAAATTATGCTGTGCCAGCACTTCAAGCACTGCACTGCCAGCCCCACCAATCCTACTATTTTCTTCAACGGTCACCAAATAATCATGTTCAGCAGCCAGATGAAGTAAAAGTTCGGTATCCAGTGGTTTAACAAACCGCATATCAGCCACTGTAGCATCGATAGCATCCGCTACACACATAGCAGCTGATACCATACTTCCAAATGCAATTAAAGCAATCCTTTGCCCCTGACGACGTACTACCCCCTTACCAATTGCTACAGTTGCCAAATTCGTACCAGCTGGTACACCTGTACCTGCCCCTCTAGGATAGCGTACAGCAGCTGGCTGATTGAGCTGGTAACAGCTAGATAGCAGTAAACGACATTCATGTTCATCGCTTGGTACGGCAATAACCAAATTAGGCACACAACGAAGGTAGCTTAAATCATAAACACCTGCATGTGTCGGACCATCAGCACCTACAATTCCGCCACGGTCAATGGCAAACAAAACTGGTAAATTTTGCAAAGCAACATCGTGAATGAGCTGATCATACGCACGTTGTAGAAAAGTGGAATAAATAGCTACTACCGGCTTCATTTGCTCACAAGCCAGACCTGCCGCAAACGTGACTGCATGCTGCTCCGCAATTCCGACATCAAAATAACGTTCTGGATAACGACGAGCAAACTCCACCAGTCCACTGCCTTCTCGCATAGCAGGGGTAATAGCCAGCAGTTTTTTATCTGCCGCTGCCTGATCAATTATCCATTGGCTGAATATCTGGGTATAAGTCGGATTAGAAGCATTTGCACCAGATGAATACAGGCCCTGAGCCGGATCAAAAGCACTGACTGCGTGAAAAGTTACAGGATCATTTTCTGCCAGTTTGTAACCTTGGCCTTTTTTGGTAATGATATGCAATAATTGCGGCCCTTTCCGGTTGCGCATATCCTGAAGTACATCTACAAGCTGAATAACATCATGTCCATCAACTGGTCCGGAATAAGTAAAGCCAAAATTATCGAATAAGGACAGCGTTTCCGAAGTGGTACTTTCTTCAATTAGGCCTTTGATTTTGTTTTCTACCCGCTGCGCTACATCTAGAGCCCCGGGTACCATACCCAAAACCTTTTCTGATTTTTGCTTGATTGATTTCACCAGTCCTTTAACATCATGCAAAGGATTTCTGGCCAGATATTTCGGAAGAGCACCAACATTAGGAGAAATAGACATCTCATTGTCATTTAAAATAACAAGTAAATCCACGTCCATATCACCAGCATTATTCAACGCTTCAAACGCCTGCCCTGCTGTCATAGCACCATCACCAATAATCGCCACACTTCGATTGTTTCTGTGCTGCAATTTATCGGCCACCGCCATACCCAATGCCGCACCGATAGAGGTAGAAGAATGGCCTACACCAAATACGTCGTATTCAGATTCACTGCGTTTCGGAAATCCAGCCAGACCGCCAAACTGGCGCATCGTAGCCATTTTTCCTTTACGTCCGGTCAAAATTTTATGCGGATAACTCTGATGACCCACATCCCATACCAAATGATCCTGTGGCGTCTGGTACACATAGTGTAGGGCTACAGTTAACTCAACTGCACCCAAATTACTCGCAAAGTGCCCCCCTGTCTTGCTTACTGATTCCAGCAAATACGCACGCAATTCATCTGCCAGTTGGGGTAACTGGCTTTTTTGCAAACGACGCAAATCCTGTGGTAGATCAATTGTATCAAGGAGAGGGGTAGGATTCATGATCAGACTTTACTTATTATGAATAAATTCAGACAATATAGGCTATTAGCACTAGCAATCTGATTGCTAGCGCAATTATATACTAGCCTACCCCCTGTTCGGGGGTATTCATTCTATGTCAGGACATTATTTCTATCTAGATTAATTATAAATAATTAGCACCTCGAGTCACATAAGTTCTGCGACAAGAGGCAGTAACTACCTTAAGAAATTATTCACGATGGTAGGGATGATTATGCAGAATAGACTGAGCACGATATAGCTGCTCAGTCAGCAACACCCTTACCATACCGTGTGGTAAAGTCAGGCTCGACAATCGCATCAACATATTTGCCCGCTGCTTCAAATTGGTCGTCATGCCATCAGCTCCACCAATAATAAAACACAGATTGTCGCCCTGCTGTTGCCATTTTTTTAAACTATCGGCCAGTTCCATTGAAGTGGGTGCCTTACCACGCTCATCCAATACAATCAGATAACTATGTGCGGGTATGGCTGCAACAATGCGCTGTTCTTCAGCTGCCATAGCCTGCGCGGCATTAACACCGGCACCTCGTTTTTCAGGTTTGATTTCTTTAAGCTGAAACTGAATTTCTCGGCCAAATCTTTTGCTGTAATCACGCACCGCATGATCCACCCATTGCGGCATCTTCGTTCCTACAGCCAATATAGTAATATTCATTCAATCACAAAAAACATTAGAATCTGTCAATCAGCAGCCTGCCATGGTTTAGCTGCGCCAGCATGAAAAGAAGGCTTCTCACCACCCCATAATGCTTCTATATCATAATAATCACGCACCGCTGGCTGCATTACATGTACGACAAGATCACCTGCATCAACCAGAGCCCATTCACCACTATCCAGCCCCTCAGTACTGATTATTTCATAACCAGCTTCTTTTAATTCTACAGCCACATTGTTAGCCAGCGCTTTTACCTGACGCGTACTGTCACCACTGGCAATAATCATTCGCGAAAACAGCGAAGTTTGTGCTGAAGTATCCAACACAGTAATATCTTTACCTTTAATATCTTCAAGTGCATCCACGCAAATGGCAACCATATTGTCCCATTGAGCGATAAGATTTTCATCCATACTGTTTATTTCCTAATGTATAAAAAAGCATTTCCTGCTCGAAAATGCATTAAAACAGGCAAATTATGCCCGATAAAGGTTTTCTTGGTCGATATATTGGGCTACCGTAGCCGGTACATCATCATGCTTCCCTTTTGACCATTCTGCACGAATTTCATGGGAACTTACCGGTAAAAATGATGCCTGTAATAATTTAGCCCGACCGCCATCCGCACCGTCTGGTGCAATCAAATTCTTAGCCAAAGCTTCTGGTAGCCAACCCTGTAAATCATTCGGCAACTCAGTTAAACCTTGTTCGCCACGCTGAGCAATAGCTAGATTCACACTTTGCAATAAAGCCTGATAACGATACCATTTAGGCAATTGTAATAATGAATCCATACCCAGCAACCACCATAACTGTGTCTGTGTAAACACCTGTCGAAATAAAGAAACCGTATCAATCGTATAGGTAGGCCCTTTGCGTCGCACATCACAATCAGAAACACTGAAACGTTTATCCATAGCAATTACCTGCTCTACCATGCACAACCGTTGTTCTGCGGTTGAATTAGACTGTCTCAGTTTATGATATGGATCACCAGCCGGAATAAATATCACATTATCCAGCTTTAATTCATCTGCAAAAGCCTGCGCAATATGAATATGGCCATTGTGTGGTGGATCGAACGTACCACCAAACAAACCAACTCGTTTCATACTTTATTTCCATTCACCACAATATTCAGTTTTCCCGTAATGGGATGGATCACCAGACCGTGTACCTTTATTTCACTCGGCATCAACGGATGCTTACGTATCATATTAACAGAATGCATAATCGCGTCTTCCACACTATCAAAATCTGTCAACCACTTATGAAAATCCACACCAGCATTCTCCAGTATCTCCAAACGTTCATCACTGATACCACGTGCCCGCATACGATCCAACATATCTGGTACATGTAACTCCTGCATACCACAGTCATAATGCCCAATTACCATGATTTCGTGTACGTTCATTTCAAAGACTGCCACCAGCAACGAGCGCATCACTGAGCCCCACGGATGAGTAACCAAAGCACCGGCATTGCGAATCACTTTGGCATCCCCATTTTTCAATCCTAGCGCCCGAGGCAGCAAATCCAGAATTCTTGCGTCCATACAAGACACAATGGCCAGATTTTTTTCTGGATATTTGTCAGTAAAAAACTGCTCGTATTCTTCAGCATCCACAAATTTCTGATTAAAGTCCATAATCTCATCAATTAAAGACATCATTTCTCCATTATCATTTATATAAATCAGTGATTACGAATCATATCGGGTACAATCAGCATTCAAGCCTGCGGCTAAAAATATTCAGGCAGCCATAGCGGCTGCCTGTTATCAACCAAACTACATTATGCTCCAAGCCATAGCAGTTTAAATGCCCATAAAACCGCAATTATCCATACCATGTAAGATACATCTTTAACCCTACCACAGAACAATTTAATCAGTGCATAACTGATAAAGCCCATGGCAATACCATCCGCAATAGAATAAGCGAAAGGCATAAAAATCAGAGTAAAAAATGCTGGCGCTGCTTCAGAAACATCTTTCCAGTCAATCTCAGTCATACTACGCATCATCAGCACGCCAACATACATCAATGCAGGTGCAGTCGCATAGGGAGGAACACTCGCAGCCAGTTTAGAAAACCATAAACTTGCCAGCATCAAAATACCTACTACAACCGCCGTTAAACCTGTGCGCCCGCCAGCAGCCGCACCCGCTGCTGATTCCACATAAGCCGTAGTAGAAGAAGTACCTAGTCCAGCTCCCACCACAATGGCCGTAGAATCAGCTAACAATGCTTTTTTCACCCGTGGCAACTTGCCGTCTACTAACAACCCTGCGCGACCAGCTACGCCAATCAGAACCCCTGTACTGTCAAATAGATCAACAAAGAAAAAAACAAAAATAACACTTACCAGACTCATGGTAAATAAATCATGAAAATCCAGCTGTAAGAAAGTAGGAGCTAATGAAGGTACTGGTGCAAACACACCCTGAAACTGATTGATACCCATCAACGAAGCCACAGCCGTAATGGTTAAAATACCAATAATAATCCCGCCACGTACCCGAAAATGCTCCAATGTGACGATAAAGCAGAACCCAACAATTGTCATCAATACCTGAGGTGAATGAATATCGCCCAAACTAACCAATGTCGCCGGATTAGAAACCACAACACCGGCACTTTTTAATGCTACTAGAGCAAGAAACAGCCCAATACCCCCACCAATGGAAAACTTAAGCGAATTCGGTAAAGAATTCACTATTGCCTCGCGTACCTTAAATAAGCTCAGGATAATAAAAATAATACCTGAAACAAAAACCGCGCCCAACGCCACTTGCCATGAAATACCCATACCTTTGACTACTGCATAGGTAAAATAGGCATTCAGTCCCATACCCGGTGCCAGAGCAATCGGATAATTTGCTATTAGTCCCATCATCATGCAAGCAAATGCCGAGGAAATACAGGTAGCCACAAAAACGGCACCGAAATCCATTCCTGCATCCTTCAGAATGGATGGGTTGACTACCAAAATATAACTCATTGCCAAAAAAGTAGTCAGGCCTGCTAGCACCTCAGTGCGCACACTACTGCCACTTTCTTTAATTTTAAAAAAACGATCCAAAAAAGAAATACCCACTGGGCTCATGCCAATTCCTTTTAATACCGAAAAAAGGCCACACAAAACCGGCTAACACAATTAAACAGATAGGTAACCGGACAAAAACACTACCATATTGCAGCTAATCGAATAACCAATACAGCCTTCTTGTTTGTATTTATATGCATATTGATCTGCATTTACAAACCTCATTAGCGCTTTGCTTTCCTCTGCTTTCCTAATGAATCATTCATTCGGCCAAAACAATTTTTCCGCGTAACGAGAATGTATGTGCCTCAGTAATTTCCAACTCAACCATTTGATTTATCAGACGTGGATGGCCGGTAAAATTTACCACCCTGTTATTAGCTGTTCGAGCCTGCAACTGATCTGGATCCTTTTTGGAGACACCTTCAACCAGACAGCGCTGTACACTTCCAAGCATTGATTGATTAATACGACCCGTTTCAGCCTCTATCACTTCATTTAAAGCCTCCAACCGACGTACCTTTTCAGTATGTGGCGTATCATCTGGCAAATTAGCCGCAGGCGTACCTGGCCGCGGACTATAAATAAAGACGAAACTTAAATCAAAAGCCAGATCCTGTACCAGCTTCAACGTCTGCTCAAATTCTCGTTCCGTTTCACCTGGAAATCCTACAATAAAATCTGAGCTCAAACATAAATCCGGACGTATAGCACGTAATTTACGAATAATATGTTTATATTCCAATGCAGTATAGCCACGTTTCATTGCTGCTAGCACACGATCAGAACCAGACTGTACTGGCAAATGCAGATGCGATACCAATTTTGGCAAGTCCCGATAGCACTCAATAATAGCGTCAGAAAATTCACGAGGATGGCTCGTTGTGAAACGCATGCGCTCAATACCAGGTATCTCATGGACAATACGCAGCAAAGTAGCAAAATCACATATTTCACCATTGCCCATATCGCCCCGATAAGCATTCACATTCTGCCCTAGCAGGTTAATTTCCTTAACACCTTGTTGAGCCAGTCCGGCAATTTCAGTTAACACATCCTCCAATGGACGAGAAAACTCTTCACCACGCGTGTAAGGGACAACACAGAAACTACAATATTTGGAACAGCCTTCCATAATGGAAACAAAAGCCGCTCCTCCCTCGACACGTGCCGGTGGCAAATGGTCAAATTTTTCTATTTCAGGAAAAGAAATATCTACCTGAGAAAGACCACTCGTCTCCTTATCCAAAATCATTTGCGGCAAACGGTGCAAAGTCTGCGGTCCAAAAACAACATCTACATAAGGCGCCCGCTGAATGATTGCCTCACCTTCCTGAGAGGCCACACAGCCGCCCACTCCGATGATTAAATTCGGATTTTTAGCCTTTAACGGCCGAATACGTCCCAAATCTGAAAATACTTTTTCCTGAGCTTTTTCCCGTACTGAGCAAGTATTAAACAGAATAATATCCGCATCTTCAGCTCTGTCAGTACGCTCTAAAGATTGTCCTTCCGCAAGTACAGACAGCATTTTTTCGCTATCATACTCATTCATTTGACAACCAAAGGTTCGTATAAATACTTTTTTCATAACACCTAACAATATTATTCAACCTGAGGATTATTCGGGCGGATCAACTCATTTTGTTCCTCATCCGTCAATACCCAGATTTCTTGAATCTGATTCATCCTGTCAAAGCGTACCGCTATCGGAGAGTTCTTGAATCTAGACAAATTATTATAAGTAATAAAACGGTTATTGGCATCATGCACTCTTACGGCACGACTCAATTGAAATGTTTTATTACCATTGATTAAGCCCAGACTCAGCGTACGTAACCAGGCCTTTTTCGCAGTTCCCAATACAACCTGTTGCCCCTCAGCATTTTTCAGCACTACAATCTGAACATCGCTAGGTAAAATACGGCCTGCCCATGCAAATGAAGCAGTCAACAAAATCAAACCACATAACGCCAATCGCAAGTACTTCATAGTTTCTCCTTGAATAACAATGGTTAATTTACGGGAAACAATTATACGCAGAAGACGATTTATCAGCAGCCATTCCAGCAAAGCAATCAAATGAGAACTGATAAATAAAATAATGAAATTATTAATCTGCGTTTAAACATTTAATTACATCATATCGTGCTTCAACTAAAGATAAATAAATGGATGGAATATCATCATATACAAAGATTTAGCTAAGAATTAAGAATTTAATTGCTCTACTAAATAATCAGTGTTAACAAATTCACCTAGCAAACAATTCAAGTCATACCATATATCTTATACTTATAATTATTGCTAGTTATACCCATTAATAATTGCGTGAATCCTCATTTTTACTTAGTGACAAAGCAACCAAATCTTCTTTTAATAAAACTTGTCGATACCTATTAAGCATTTAAAATAATTTCACAAGTAAAATTTCTACACAATCATAATTGTATTAACGGGCAAATAAACAAAATGAAACAAGCCAGCCTAACGGCTGGCTTGTATTTGAAGTCTGATTACTCAGCAACAGCTTCAGTTTCAGGTGCTTTCTCTACTAACTCAACCAGAGCCAATGGAGCATTATCACCTTTACGGAAACCATATTTCAAAATGCGCAGATAGCCACCATTTCGATTAGCGAAGCGCGGGCCCAATTCATTAAATAACTTTACAACAACTTCACGATCACGTGTACGATTAAAAGCTAAACGATGATTGGCCAGTGAAGGCTTTTTACCTAAAGTAATCAACGGTTCAGCAACACGGCGTAACTCTTTAGCTTTCGGCAAAGTAGTTACAATCGCTTCGTGAGTCAACAATGAATTAGCCATATTACGCAACATAGCAGCACGATGACTGCTGGTGCGGTTTAATTTGCGGTTACCATTACGATGACGCATGTCATTATCCTTTAATCATCAAACTTGTGGCTTTTCCAGACTGGCCGGCGGCCAGGCTTCCAGTTTTGAACCCAACGTCAAACCTTTGGAAGCCAAGACTTCCTTGATTTCATTCAGAGATTTTCTACCCAGATTCGGAGTTTTCAACAGTTCAGTCTCTGTACGTTGAATCAAATCGCCAATATAGTAAATATCTTCAGCTTTCAAACAGTTTGCTGAACGAACGGTCAACTCCAGATCGTCCACAGGACGAAGTAGAATAGGATCAATAGGTGGTTCTTTTTCTTCCACTACTGCTACCGGCGTACCCTGTAAATCAGCAAAGATTGACATCTGATCAATCAAAATACAGGCTGCACTGCGTACCGCTTCTTCCGGATCAATTGCACCATTGGTTTCAATATCCAAAACTAAGCGGTCTAAATCAGTACGTTGCTCCACACGAGCCGGTTCCACTTCAAAGCTGACACGACTGATAGGCGAAAAGCTTGCATCCAGTTGAATAGCGCCGATACGTTTGTGATCGTCTTTATTTCGACGACCAGACACAGCTTCATAACCACGTCCTTGCTCAACCTTGATTTCCATATTAATACTTCCACCTTCTGACAGATGGCAGATAACATGATCAGGATTAACAATTTCGACGTCATGTGGTAACTCGATATCAGCAGCAGTAACAACCCCTGCTCCAGATTTTTTCAGACTTAAAGTTACCTCTGTGCGGCCATGCACTTTAAATACTACGCCCTTCAGATTCAGAAGAATATCAACAACATCTTCCTGAACACTGTCAAGCGTAGAGTATTCATGCAATACGCCTTCAATCGTTACTTCTGTCGACGCATAACCATTCATTGATGACAGTAAGATACGACGCAAAGCATTACCCAACGTATGGCCGAAACCACGTTCAAACGGCTCCATAGACACTTTGGCTCGAGTAGCAGACAAGGTGTCAACGTCAATTTGACGCGGTTTCAAGAATTCGGATGTGTTTTGCATTTAACTGTCCTCACTTAACCAGCTTTATTTAGAGTAAAACTCTACCACCAGCTGTTCATTAATATCGCCACTCAATTCAGTGCGATCTGGCATGTTTTTGAAAACACCTTCCAGTTTGCCTTCTTCAACAGAAACCCAGCTTGGTAAGCCGATCTGACTGGCCAGACTGAAAGCTTCCTGAATACGCACCTGTTTTTTGGCTTTTTCGCGAACAGCAACTACATCACCAGCTTTTACTTGAAAAGAAGGGATATTGACAACTTGGCCGTTCACGGTAATGGCTTTGTGAGATACCAACTGACGGGCTTCAGCACGTGTAGAACCAAAACCCATGCGGTATACCACGTTGTCTAAACGAGATTCCAACAACTGAAGCAGCAATTCACCAGTCGAACCTTTACGACGGGCTGCTTCAGCAAAATAACGGCGGAACTGACGTTCCAAAACGCCGTAAATACGACGAATTTTTTGTTTTTCACGCAATTGCAATCCATAGCCAGACAGGCGAGGTTTTTTCGCACCGTGCTGACCTGGAGCAGAATCCAGCTTACATTTAGAATCCAGAGAGCGACGAGCACTCTTCAGAAAAAGATCAGTACCCTCACGACGGGCTAATTTACATTTCGGGCCGGTATAACGTGCCATACTCGAATACTCCTGTTAGATACGACGTTTTTTAGGTGGCCGACAACCATTGTGTGGCAATGGAGTAACGTCTGTAATACTGGTAATCTTGAAACCAAGAGCGTTGAGCGCACGTACAGAAGATTCGCGACCAGGACCCGGCCCCTTTATACGAACTTCCAGATTTTTTACGCCATACTCTTGGGCAACTTTGCCAGCTGCTTCAGCCGCAACCTGAGCGGCAAATGGTGTGCTTTTACGTGAACCTTTAAAACCAGCACCGCCAGAGGTAGCCCAAGATAATGCATTGCCCTGACGGTCAGTGATAGTAATGATGGTATTATTGAAAGATGCATGTACATGCACAATACCTTCACTTACGGATTTACGTACTTTCTTGCGCACACGAGCTGTGTTTGCTTTAGCCATTATTGTTCCTTATCAATTATTTCTTGCCTGCAATCGCTTTACGCGGACCTTTACGAGTACGCGCATTGGTACGGGTACGCTGACCACGGCAAGGCAAACCACGACGATGACGCAGACCACGATAGCAGCCCATATCCATCAATCGTTTGATGTTCATGGTTACTTCACGACGCAAATCACCTTCTACATGGTATTTGGCAATTTGTTCACGTAAAGCATCAAGTTGAGCCTCGTCCAAATCTTTAACTTTAGTGCTCGGCACAACGCCGGCAGCTTCGCAAACCAGTTTAGCGCGAGACGAACCAATACCATAAATAGCCTGAAGGCCAATTACGATATGGGCATTGTTAGGGATATTCACCCCTGCAATACGAGCCATATTTTTTCCTTAGGGCAAAAAGTCTGTCACTATAACATAAAGACTTAGGGTTATCCAATTAGCCTTGACGTTGTTTGTGACGAGGGTCGGTACAAATCACACGTACAACGCGGTTGCGACGGATGATTTTACAATTGCGGCAAATTTTCTTTACCGACGGCTGAACGCGCATATTATTTCCTTTCTACTCTTAGCGGGCGCGGAAAACGATGCGAGCACGAGTCAAATCGTACGGAGTCAATTCCACAGTCACCTTATCTCCAGGGGAAATACGTATGTAATGCATACGCATTTTTCCAGAAATATGACCTAAAACGACATGATCGTTTTCAAGTTTAACTTTAAAAGTTGCGTTGGGCAGGGTTTCAAGGATTTCACCCTGCATTTGTATGGTATCTTCTTTAGCCATAATACTTAACGACGTGATGATAATGATTTCATCGCAGAACGCTTCATTAGATGTTCATACTGACTACTCATCACATAAGAAGCAATTTGCGTTTTAAAATCCATGGTCACCACCACCAGAATAAGTAGTGAGGTGCCACCTAGGTAGAAAGGTACATTCATCGCAGAAGTTAATACTTCCGGAATCAGGCACACGATAGCTATATAAATTGCGCCCCAGAAGGTTAAACGCAATACAACTTTCTCCAGATAACGACTGGTTTGTTCACCAGGGCGAATACCCGGCACGAAAGCACCACTTTTCTTCAGATTTTCTGCCATTTCTCTTGGACTGAATACCAACGCCGTATAGAAATAACAAAAGAAGATAATAGTAGCTGCAAATAGCAAAATATAAACAGGCTGACCATGCTGCAAGAGTGTGGCCAGTTTCTGCAACCATCCATCTTGATTAGCTGAACCAAACCAGCTTAATAGAGTAGAGGGAAACAGAATAATACTAGACGCAAAAATTGGCGGTATCACGCCGGCCATATTCAATTTAAATGGCAAATGTGAATTCTGAGCCTGCATAATGCGATTACCTACTTGCCGCTTAGCATATTGCACCGGTACTTTACGTTGTGCACTTTCGATGTATACAACAGCATAAATCAAAGCTAATGCCCCAACAATCAGTGCAACAGCCATCAAATAACTGATTGAACCCTGACTAGTCAGTGTTAGTAAGCGACCAATACCGGCAGGCAGACTGGCTGCGATACCGGCAGTAATAATCAGCGAAATACCATTACCAATACCACGTTCTGTAATCTGCTCACCAAGCCACATAAGAAACATGGTTCCGGTAACCAGACACACCATGGTAGTCAAATAAAATTCAAACTGGCCAGATACCACTACATTTTGTTGATAAACAAATGCTGCAGCACCGAAACTTTGTAGAGTAGCCAACAATACAGTGCCATAACGCGTATATTTCGTCAAAGTCCGACGTCCAGCTTCACCTTCCTTTTTGAGTGCTTTCAGGGAAGGGATAATTTCAGAAGCCAGCTGTACAATAATTGAAGCTGAAATATATGGCATAACACCAATTGCAAAGATACTGAACCGTTGCAGTGAACCGCCGGAAAACATATTGAGCATGCTCAATATGCCTCCGCCGGCACTTTCATACAGTTTGGTCAAAGCAGCACCATCCACACCGGGCACTGGAATATGCGATCCGATGCGGAATACAACCAACGCACCAAGCAAAAATAACAGACGATTTTTTAAATCACCAAACTTTGAAAGTCCTGTTGCGGATTGCGGATTAGCCACTTGTTTCCTTGCCTTATTCT
Source organism: Snodgrassella alvi (assembly GCF_002777855.1). GTDB lineage: Bacteria > Pseudomonadota > Gammaproteobacteria > Burkholderiales > Neisseriaceae > Snodgrassella > Snodgrassella alvi_E. The sequence goes on along the minus strand of NZ_MEIK01000029.1, from coordinate 202,651 downwards.
GCTACTTTACCACCGGCAGCTTCAATGGCCTGTTGCGCACCTTTGGTGGCTTTAATACCATTTAAAGTTACCGCCTTATCAATGTTGCCAGATGCAATGATTTTGACATTCAAAGCAGTTGCAGGTACCAATCCGGCCTGTTTCAATACCAGAACATCAATTTCGTTTACTGCAACTTTCGCCAGTTCATCCAGACGCACTTCAGCATTTAGATGAGCTGTCATAGATTTAAAGCCACGTTTCGGCAAGCGACGCTGCAAAGGCATTTGTCCGCCTTCGAAACCAACTTTATGATAACCACCTTTACGGCTTTTCTGACCTTTATGCCCACGGCCACAGGTTTTGCCTAAACCACTGCCGATGCCACGACCCACGCGGCGAGCCGCATGTTTAGCACCTTCAGCAGGCTGAATGGTATTCAAAAGCATGTTACTTCTCCACTTTCAAAAGGTAGCTGATTTTGTTGATCATGCCACGATTTTCGGGGGTATCAAGCACTTCAACAGTATGCTCACGATGACGCAAACCTAAGCCACGTGCGCAGGCACGGTGAGCGGCAATAGTGCCAATCAAGCTTTTAACCAGTGTAATGCGTACGGTTTTCTGCTCACTCATGATCTGCTCCTAAAATTTCTTCTACGGTCAGGCCACGTTTGGCAGCAATTTCAGCTGGCGTGTACAGTTTAGACAAACCATCCAATGTTGCACGAACAATATTGTAAGGATTAGTTGAACCATGCACTTTAGCAGAGATATTATGAATACCCATTGCATCAAAAACCAAACGCATCGGACCACCTGCTTTCACACCATTACCTTCTTTGGCAGGCTGCATGAATACGCGAGTAGCGCCATGACGACCGATTACTTCATGATGAATTGTACGGCCATTTAATGGCACTTTAATCATGTTACGACGTGCATGATCCATGGCTTTCTGTACAGCAACAGGAACCTCTTTAGATTTACCTTTGCCCATACCGATGCGACCATCGCCATCACCTACTACGGTTAAAGCTGAAAAAGCCATAATGCGGCCACCTTTAACCACTTTGGTCACACGGTTTACGGCAACCATCTTTTCGATCAGGCCGTCACCGCGTTCTTCAGTTTCGTGTTTTGCCATATTTCTGGTCTCCAGTTTATTAGAAGCTTAAGCCGTTTTCACGGGCTGCCTCAGCCAAGGCTTTAACGCGACCATGGTATTGAAAACCTGAACGGTCAAATGCCACTGCTTCAATGCCGGCTGCTTTAGCTTTTTCAGCAATGCGTTTGCCAACCACTATCGCAGCGTCTACATTGCTGCCGTATTTGATGCTGGCACGCACATCAGCCTCAAGAGTAGAAGCCTGAGCCAATACTCGATCACCTTCAGCGCTAATAACCTGGGCATAAATGTGATTATTGGTACGAAAAACGCACAATCTCACTTTGTTCAGGGCTGCAATTTTGGCACGGGTTTTACGTGCACGACGCAGTCTTGCTACATTTTTATCCATCAGTGAGCCTCAATTATTTTTTCTTGGTTTCTTTAATAACGACACGCTCATCAGCATATCGTACACCTTTACCTTTATAAGGTTCAGGCGGACGGAATCCACGAATTTCAGCAGCAACTTGCCCTACTACCTGTTTGTCAGCACCAGCAATAATAATTTCGGTAGCTGAAGGTGTAGTAGCTGTAATGCCTTCTGGCAATTCGTAATTAATCGGATGAGAGTAGCCCAAAGAAAGATTTAATACCTTTCCTTGAGCTTGAGCGCGATAGCCTACACCAATCAATTGCAGTTTTTTCTCAAAACCATTGCTTACACCAACAACCATGTTGTGCAGTAACGCACGCACGGTACCAGATAAAGCATTCGCTTTTGTACTGCTGTCGTTGGCAGTAATAACTAATTGTCCATCATTTAATGCTACATTTACTTCAGCATGCTGATGCAGGGACAGTTCGCCGTTTTTACCTTTAACAATGATAGCTTCTGGAGAGAACTTAACGTCAACGCCAGCCGGAACGACTACCGGATGTTTAGCAATTCGAGACATGTTTTCCCCTTAGGCAACCACGCATAACAACTCACCGCCGATACCATTGGCACGGGCTTTGCGGTCAGTCATTACACCTTTAGAAGTGCTCACAATCACAACGCCCAAACCATTCATTACTGAAGGAATGTCGTTGGAACCTTTATACACACGCAGACCAGGACGTGAAACGCGTTGAATGCGTTCAATCACAGGCTGACCAGCGTAGTATTTTAATTGTATTTCCAATGTCGCCTTGGTTTCGGTAGATACGGCAAAGTCTTCTACGTAACCTTCTTCTTTCAAAACTTTGGCAATAGCCACTTTCAGTTTGGAAGACGGCATGCTTACAGATGCTTTGTTAGCACGCTGAGCATTACGAATACGGGTCAACATATCGGAAATAGGATCATGCATACTCATATTTTATACTCCTATTACCAGCTGGCTTTGATTACGCCCGGAATTTCACCACGCATGGCGATTTCACGGATTTTAGTACGGGCCAAGCCGAATTTACGGAAATTACCACGCGGACGACCTGTCAAAGCGCAGCGACGACGTTGACGAATCGGAGCAGCATTACGCGGAATAGCCTGCAGTTTCAATCGAGCCTGAAAATGCTCTTCATCAGTCGCATTGGCATCATTGATGATAGCGAAAATGGCTTCGCGTTTGGCAGCATATTTTTTTGCCAAAGCTTCGCGCTTCAGCTCACGATTAATAAGTGCTTTCTTAGCCATAATTAACCCTTAAACGGAAATTTGAACAGAGACAACAGTGCTTTGGCTTCTGCATCAGTTTTGGCAGTCGTGGTGATGGTAATATTCAGACCACGCAAAGCATCAATTTTGTCGTATTCAATTTCCGGGAAAATAATTTGTTCACGCACGCCCATGTTGTAGTTACCACGACCGTCAAATGATTTACCGTTTACGCCACGGAAGTCACGCACACGTGGCAAAGCTATGGCAATCAGTCGATCCAGAAACTCATACATACGGTCACGGCGCAAAGTTACTTTACAGCCGATCGGATAGTTGTCACGGATTTTGAAACCTGCAATTGACTTGCGTGCTACAGTTACTACCGGTTTCTGACCAGCAATTTTTTCTAAGTCACCAACAGCGTGTTCCATTACTTTTTTATCAGCAACCGCTTCGCCTACACCCATATTCAAGGTGATTTTTTCAATACGCGGTACTTCCATGATAGATTTGTAACCGAACTGTTTGGTCAACTCAGGAACAACAGTGGTGTTATAAAAGTCTTTTAAACGAGCCATTGATTACTCCTTAAGCTCCCACGACTGCACCGGTAGATTTGTATACACGGGTACGTACTACTTTACCGTCTACAGTTTCTACTTTGATGCCTACGCGGTCAGCTTTTTGGGTTTCCGGATTGAAAATCGCTACATTGGAAATAGCCAATGGCGCATCTTTGGTGATCACACCACCTTCAATCCCACGCATGGGGTTAGGTTTCTGGTGACGTTTCACGCGGTTAATACCGTCAACAATCACTTTCTCACCCAGAACACGCACTACTTTACCCTGTTTGCCCTTATCTTTACCGGCAATGATGATCACCTGATCACCAGTTTTAATCTTTTTCATTGCAACCTCACTTACAGTACTTCAGGAGCCAATGAAACGATTTTCATGAATCGCTCAGTACGTAGCTCACGGGTTACCGGGCCAAAAATACGGGTACCAATTGGTTCCAATTTAGTATTCAACAGCACGGCTGCATTGTTATCAAACTTAATCAGTGCACCGTCGTTACGACGTACACCTTTTGCTGTGCGAACAACTACAGCATTATATACATCGCCCTTTTTTACGCGACCACGAGGAGCTGCGTCTTTAACGGCCACTTTGATGATGTCGCCTACAGATGCGTAGCGACGCTTAGATCCACCTAATACTTTGATGCACATTACACGGCGTGCACCAGAGTTGTCAGCCACATCTAAGATGGTCTGCATTTGAATCATGTTATTACCTTTTAAAATCCAACTTAATTTACCGCTTTCAATCAGCCTACTACTCTTTATGGCTGTTTGAAACCTTTAACGGTTCTAGTAAACCAGTCTTGGGTCCCGAAGGGAGAGTTCCGGCGAGCGCCGGAAACTTTCAGGAAACTGAAAGTTAAGGAACGAAGTTTACAGACAATATTGGATTGTCGCAATACTTCGTTCCCTAATTGCAGCACTTTGTTGTGTTAATTACACATTGCGTGCTTTTTCAATCAGCTCAGTTACAACCCAGCTTTTGGTTTTTGACATTGGGCGACCTTCGGAAATGACAACAACGTCACCAATACCGTATTGGTTTTGCTCATCGTGGGCATGGATTTTAGTCGAACGACGAATCACCTTACCATACAACGGGTGTTTTACTTTGCGTTCAACCAGTACGGTTACGGTTTTATCCATTTTGTCGCTCACGACTTTGCCCTGCAAAGTACGTACGTTTTTAGCTTCAGTCATTATTCACCATCCTTCTGATGCAAAATGGTTTTTACACGAGCAATATTACGACGCACTTTTTTCAGCTCACTGTTTTTACCCAGCTGGCCGGTGGCATGCTGCATACGCAATCCGAATTGCGCTTTCAGCAGGCCAACCAGTTCTTCGTTTAACTGCTCAACAGATTTGTCTTTCAATTCACTGGTTTTCATTATTGACCTACCTGGCGTTTAACAAATACGGTCTGAATCGGCAATTTGGCAGCAGCCAGCTCGAAAGCCTGACGAGCCAAAGTTTCATCTACACCGTCCATTTCGTAGAGCATTTTGCCCGGCTGAATTTCGGCGATGTAATATTCAACATTACCTTTACCGCCACCCATACGAACCTGAATCGGTTTCTCGGTAATGGGTTTATCCGGGAATACACGAATCCAGATGCGACCGCCACGTTTGATATGACGAGTCATTGCTCGACGTGCTGCTTCAATTTGGCGTGCAGTCAGACGACCACGACCCACAGCTTTCAGACCAAAATCACCGAAGCTAACTTTATTGCCACGAGTAGCAATACCGGTATTGCGGCCTTTCTGCTGTTTGCGGTATTTCATTCTAGTTGGCTGCAGCATTTCGACCACCTGCCTTTCTGCTGTGTTTCTTTTCCTGTTCCGGCTTGGCCTGAATTTCACCTGGTGTCAGTTCACCTTTGTAAACCCAAACTTTTATACCGATGATGCCGTATGTGGTTTTGGCTTCGCTGGTTGCGTAGTCCACATTAGCACGCAGGGTATGCAGAGGCACACGACCTTCGCGATACCATTCGGTACGAGCAATTTCAATACCGTTTAATCGGCCGGAAGACATGATTTTGATACCTTTGGCACCAACACGCATGGCATTTTGCATAGCGCGTTTCATGGCACGGCGAAACATTACACGTTTTTCCAACTGGGCTGCAATATTATCAGCAATAATTTGCGCATCAATTTCCGGTTTACGGATTTCTTCGATGTTGACATGTACCGGCACACCCATGATTTTCTGCAAATCACGTTTTAATACTTCGATGTCTTCACCTTTTTTACCAATTACAATTCCCGGACGGGCACTATAAATGGTAATACGTGCAGATTTAGCCGGACGCTCAATAACTACGCGACCAACAGAAGCATTAGCCAGTCGTTTGCGCAGAAAATTACGTACGTCAATATCTTCTTTCAGCACTTTGGAAAAGTCGCCGCTTTTGGCAAACCATTTGGAAGACCAATCTTTATTCACTGCCAGGCGAAAGCCTGTAGGGTTAATTTTTTGTCCCATCGCTTTTCCTTAGTTGCCCACAATCACGTTGATGTGACAAGTTTGTTTTTCGATGCGATTACCACGACCTTTGGCACGTGCTTGAAAACGTTTCAGGCTCGGACCTTTGTCGACATAAATGGTAACCACTTTCAATTCGTCAATATCAGCACCTTCGTTATGCTCGGCATTGGCCACAGCAGACTCCAGTACTTTTTTGATCAGCTCAGCACCTTTTTTGGGGCTGAATGTCAAAATATTCAACGCTTGGGCAATATCTTTGCCACGCACCAAGTCAGCAACAAGACGGGCTTTTTGCGCAGAAATGCGGGCATTTTTGTGTTGTGCACTAACTCTCATGTTTTATCCCTTATTTTTTAGCCTTCTTATCAGCCAGATGGCCTTTGAAGGTACGGGTCAATGAGAACTCACCCAATTTATGGCCTACCATGTTGTCGCTAATAAACACTGGCACGTGGGTACGGCCGTTGTGTACAGCGATGGTCAAACCGATAAAATCAGGCAGAATAGTGGAACGACGTGACCAGGTTTTAATCGGGCGCTTGTCGTTATTAGCACGAGCCGCATCGACTTTTTTCAGTAAATGCAGGTCGACATATGGGCCTTTTTTCAATGAACGAGCCATATCAGTTAACCTTTATTTGAGTAACGGCGGCGAACAATCATGTTGTTCGTGCGTTTATTACGACGAGTACGATAGCCTTTGGTCGGTGTACCCCATGGGCTAACCGGTTCGCGGGCTTCACCTGTACGACCTTCACCACCACCATGCGGGTGATCTACTGGGTTCATTACTACACCGCGAACGGTCGGACGAACACCGCGCCAGCGTTTGGCACCAGCTTTACCCAGTTTTTGCAGGCTTTGCTCTTCGTTGCCTACTTCACCAATAGTGGCACGGCAGTCAACGTGAATTTTTCGCACTTCACCAGAACGTAGACGCAACTGAGCATATACACCTTCTTTTGCAAGAAGTACGGCAGATGCGCCAGCGGAGCGAGCAATCTGTGCGCCTTTACCCGGTTTCATTTCGATACAGTGCAATGTAGTACCAACCGGAATATTGCGAATAGGCAGGTTGTTACCTGCTTTGATTGCAGCTTCGGAACCGGAAACCAGCACAGCACCAACCTGTACATTGCGTGGAGCAATGATATAGCGGCGCTCACCATCGGCGAAGCACAACAAGGCAATATGGGCGGTACGGTTTGGGTCATACTCAATGCGTTCAACTTTAGCAGCGATACCGTCTTTGTCGTTACGTTTGAAGTCTACAACACGGTAGTGATGCTTGTGACCACCACCTTTGTGGCGAGTGGTAATGCGACCACCGTGGTTACGGCCAGCAGTTGAAGATTGTTTTTCCAATAATGGTGCATATGGAGCACCTTTGTGCAAGCCTTCTGTTACCACGCGTACCATGCCGCGACGGCCAGCAGAAGTCGGCTTCATTTTAACAATAGCCATAGTGCTTATTCCTTATCTGCAGAAGCGGCAGCAGATTCAATGTCCAGCTCCTGACCAGCCGCAAGACTGACATAAGCTTTTTTCACATCACTGCGCTTACCGATGGTACGGCCAAAACGTTTATTTTTGCCTTTAATGATGGTGGTGGCTACTGAGTCCACTTTCACATTAAATAATAGTTCCACGGCTGCCTTGATTTCAGGCTTGGTGGCATTTGGCAATACTTTAAACGTCATCTGGTTGCGTTTTTCAGCCAGCATGTTGCTTTTTTCAGAAACAACAGGAGCCAAGAGCACTTGCATTAAACGTTGTTGATTCATACCCATTGCTCCTCAAGTTGTGCAACTGCTGCTTTGGTAAGCACTACTTTCTTAAAGCGTAACAGATTGTACGGATCAGTTTGCTGTGCTTCCAAAACCAGTACATTTGGCAGGTTACGGCTGGACAGATAAACGTTTTCATCCAACTGTTTGGTGATGAACAGTACTTGTTCCATACCCAGATTTTTCACCTGTTCGGCAAAGGCTTTGGTTTTAGGTGTAGCAGCAGATAATTCGTCAATTACAAACAGGCGTTCATCACGTACCAGCTGAGACAGAATAGCTGCCATACCCGCACGGTACATCTTGCGATTTACTTTCTGGGTAAAGTTTTCATCTGGTTTATTTGGGAACGCACGACCACCACTGCGCCACAGCGGAGAAGAAGTCATACCAGAACGGGCACGGCCAGTTCCTTTCTGACGCCATGGTTTTTTAGTGGAATGTTTTACTTCAGCACGAGTCAGCTGTGAACGGTTACCAGAGCGAGCATTAGCCAAAAAGGCCGTTACAAGCTGGTGAACCAGATCTTCATTGTATTCACGTGCAAACAATGCGTCAGAAGCAGCAACCGCACCTGCAACCTGACCTTGAGCATCAATTAATTTCAGTTCCATTACGCACCTACCTTCACGCTCGGACGCACGACAACGTTGCTGTTAACCGCACCGGGCACCGCACCTTTCACCAGCAGCAGCTGACGTTCGGTATCTACGCGTACGATTTCGAGATTCTGAATGGTGGATTTAACGTTACCGTACTGACCAGCCATACGTTTACCCGGGAATACGCGACCCGGATCCTGCGCCATACCAGTTGAACCAGGTACGCGATGAGAACGGGAGTTACCGTGAGAAGCACGCTGAGAACCAAAATTGTGACGTTTGATGGTGCCAGAAAAGCCTTTACCTTTGCTGGTACCAGTGACATCAATCAACTGACCTGCTGCAAACATGCCGACATTGATTTCAGCACCTGCAGACAATTCAGCCAGTTTTTCAGCAGAAACAGCAAATTCAACCAAACCGCGTCCGGCTTCAACACCAGCTTTGGCAAAGTGACCTGCCTGTGCCTTGCTTACGCGATTGGCTTTTTTCTGACCAAAAGTCACCTGTACGGCAGTGTAGCCGTCGGTAGCTTCGGATTTGAGTTGAGTGACGCGGTTAGCAGACATATCCAGTACGGTTACTGGAACGGATGCGCCGTTCTCATCGAACACGCGCGTCATGCCTACTTTGCGCCCAACCAGACCTAAAGTCATAGTTATTTCCTTTTATAAAGGGACCAATTACGATTGATTGGCCTCGCACAAATAAAGAATCTTGCCGACGTAAAATCGGCAAGATTGTGATAATATCATGTTTATTCTGCTTGAATCAATTTTTTATGTAACTAAAGCACGGATTTTTAGGTAAAAACAACGATTACGCCTTACTGATAAAGTCTAGATTGGGTTTAGACGTTTTATCGTCATAAAATATCAATCGTTTAGCTGCATTTTTTGTTTGTTAGTAGATGTCATTTGCTTAATTCATCTGTGATATTTTGCAGAAAACGCAACCTCTCTGGTTTTAGCTTACCTTCAGCTAATGCTTGCTTGAGAGCGCAGCCCGGCTCCTGACGGTGGGTGCAGTTATGAAATCGGCATTGACCGATATAAGAACGCATATCAGGAAAGTAATGCAGCAAATCGCCTGTATGTAAATAATGCAGCCCAAATGCCTGCAACCCGGGAGAATCGATTAACTGACTCTCAGTATCGAGATCATATAACTGCGCATGAGTTGTGGTATGACGTCCGGAATCCAGCGCAGATGAAATCGTACCCACCCGAGCCTGCTCTTTACCCAGAAGGGCATTGGTTAAAGTAGATTTACCCATGCCGGACTGTCCTAGCAGGATAGCACATTCACACTGTAAATGTTTACGCAATAGAGTTATATCATTCAGAGCGCTGATGTTGATTACCTTATAGCCGAGGCTCTGATAATAAGATAGTTTTACCAACCATTCAGCATTCTGAGGTAAGTCAGCCTTATTTAAGATAATCAGTGGCGTTATGTCCGCCGCTTCTGCAGCCAGCAATGCTCGCTGCAACAGCAATTCACTTGGTGTAGGTACCGCCGCCAGCACTATTAGCATCAGAGTAACATTGGCTGCTATAAGCTTAGTGCGTGTTGCATCCTGGCGGTATAGCAGGCTGCGACGGGGTAAATAATCTTCAATCACGGCTTGTTGTTGGTTGATATGTCCGATATGCACAATATCACCGCAAGCAAAATCTATTCTTTTTTTTCGGGTAGTAGCCTCGTACGTTTTTCCGGCAGCAGTACGCACCTGAAAACGCCGACCGAAACTGGTAATAATTTGCGCTGTTAATAACTTATCCGTCTGCTGCACCATTCCTAATGTCCTAATGCGCCTTTATTGCTGTCTGAAGTGCCGCAATACGTTCTCGTGCACCAGGATGAGAATCATAAAAGCGTGAATACCAGATATCTGAGACGAGACTGGCAGCATTGCTACGGTACAGTTTGGTTAGCGCCTGAATTAAATCCTCAGCATGGGCATATTTAGCTGCAAACCGGTCGGCTTCAAATTCATTTTTACGAGACAAAACACTGGCCAGTGGTGAAAATGGGAAAGTAAACAATGGTAGCACCAGCATAAACAATAATAAGGCCATGGCATGACTGGGCTCATGCACACCCAGCCCCAGATAAAAACCCGCCTGGGGCAATAGCCAACCTAAAACCGCAAATACAATTAAGGCAAGTATAAAAGTAACAATCATTTGCTTGAATACATGCTTGTGAGCAAAATGTCCTAATTCGTGCGCCAGCACAGCTTCAACTTCATTTACTTGCATATCTTTTAGAAGGGTATCAAAAAATACAATGCGCTTGTGCTTCCCAAGACCTGTAAAGTATGCATTGCCATGTCCGCTACGTTTGGATCCATCCATGACAAAAATTCCATCACTGTGAAAGCCTGTACGTTGTAGCAGATTTTCGATACGTGCACGCATGACATCATCTTGTAATGGTTCAAATTTATTGAATAATGGAGCAATCCATTTAGGAAATGCCCACATCAATAATAAAGAAAAACTTACCCAAACCAGCCAAACCACAAGCCACCATGCGCCCCCAAACCAGTTTGCTGCAATCAGAATCTGCATGATTAATAGTATGATGTACAGCAAAGGTAACCCAACAATAATAGCTAGCAAACATCCTTTGAATTGATCAGCAATAAATGTAGCTAGTGTCATTTTGTTAAAACCGAATTTAGCCTCAAGGCAAAAGCTGCGATACCATGCCAATGGCCAGCCCAATACCATATTCACCAGTGCAAACAAACCAATTAACAAAATTCCTTGTACTATATCGTGGTGTGTCCACTTTTGACTTAGACGTGCCAACAAATCTAACCCGCCGCCAAGTGTAAACACCAGTAGCAACAATGCCTGAAACAGTATTTCGTAACGAGCCAGACGTTGTTTGGCTAAAGTATAATCTGCTGCTTTCTGATGCTCATCCAGTGATACGTTGGCTAAGAATGCAGCAGGCACGCGGCTTCGATGCGCTAATACAGCTTTACTCTGACGTATAGACAGATACAACTGACCACAGGTTGTAGATACGAAAAATAAAAGAAATAGTAGATAGACTGTTTGGGCAGAAAGATAAAACGCCATAAAAACACACTATAGCTTAAAAATAATGATTGTAGCGGAGTTTGTACGTTATGGGTGGATAAAAGCGGCAATCCGAAAAATCCCTTTTTTTTAATAAAAATTTACCACGCTTTTAAGCCTGTTTAACAAATTTTCATGCTTGTATTTATTAGTTTCTAAATCGGAATAAATATTAAAATTATCTTTTAATTTACCGTAAAAAATAAGCTATCAGCCATTAAAGAAAGCAGCTAAAATGATGTTTTGTTATCAATCAAGATTAAGATATGCAAAACGATAAAAATCTTGTCTGGCTGGATATGGAAATGACTGGCTTAAATCCGGATACTGACCGGATTATTGAAGTCGCCATGATCATTACTGATAGTGATCTTAATATTTTAGCTCAGTCTGAAGTACTCGTTATTCATCAGCCAGATAGTATTATTAATCATATGGACAAATGGAATACGTCTACCCACACACGTACAGGTTTGATAGATAAAGTAAGGGCTTCTACCTTGACTGAAGCAGAAGCGGAAGAAAAATTGTTAGCCTTTATCAGTGAGTGGGTACCCGAAAAAGCTTCACCAATGTGCGGTAATTCGATTCATCAGGACCGTCGCTTTATGGTGCGATATATGCCGAAACTGGAAGCTTACTTTCACTATCGCAATTTGGATGTATCTACATTAAAAGAATTGGCTAAACGTTGGAACCCGCCTGTTGCAAAGGGTATAAGCAAAAAAGGCGCTCATCAGGCTTTGGATGATATTAAGGAAAGTATCGAAGAAATGGCTTATTATCGCAAACATTTCTTAACAGTATCTGCCTGATTTTGTATACTCCGCCTTTATTCTTTGCTGAAAAATTTTCCGGTTATGATGAATCCATCTTGTCCAATTAATCAGACAGCCATCTGGGCACAGCTACATCAACATCAGCGCAGTACCCGCTTTTTGCATATGCGTGATCTATTTCGGCAACAGCCGGATCGTTTTGAACAAATGCATGAGCAATTAAATGGCCTATTACTGGATTACAGCAAAAACCGCATTACTGAAGATACTCTGACATTATTAATAGAGCTGGCCAATATTGCCGATGTACGAGGCTGGACAGATAAAATGCGGCGCGGCGAAAAAATCAATGTCAGTGAAAATCGCGCAGTGTTGCACACAGCGCTCCGGCTTCCCCCTCAGGCTGAAGTCTATGTCGATGATCACAATATCGTTCCCGATATTCATCATGAACTTGAACGTGCCTATAGCTTTGCCGAAGCGGTTCGTTGTGGAGAATACACAGGAGCTCAGGGAAACCGTATTACGGATATTATCAATATCGGTATTGGTGGTTCTCATTTAGGGCCGGAAATGGTTACATTGGCATTACGACCGTTTCAGCAATCTGGATTGAATATTCATTATGTAGCCAATGTTGATGGCGCCAATCTGATGCAGGTATTAGAAAAAGTAAACCCTGCTACAACAATTTTTATTATTGCCAGCAAATCCTTTACTACACCAGAAACCTTACTGAACGCACAGACTGCACGAAGCTGGTTTATACAGCATGGCTTGCGTGAAACTGATATCGGTCGCCATTTCATTGCTATTACCAGTGCAATTGATAAAGCACAGGCTTTTGGCATACAACCTGAGCACATATACGCTATGTTTGAGTGGGTGGGTGGTCGCTACTCTGTCTGGTCAACAATTGGTCTGTCGGTTATCTTTGCCATTGGTAAAGATAACTTTCAAAATTTCCTCGCCGGCGGTCGGGCAATGGATGAACATTTCTTTCATGCGCCATTAAGACACAATATTCCCGTTTTACTTGGTTTGATTGGCCTGTGGTATCACACATTTTATACCACCACCAGCCATGCAATTATCCCGTATGACCACGGATTGCGCCGTCTCGCAGCACATTTACAACAACTGGATATGGAAAGTAATGGCAAACAGGTAAGCCGTTATGGAGAGCGACTGGATTTTGATACGGGGCCAATCATCTGGGGTGAAGAGGGCGTAAACTGCCAGCATGCTTTTTTTCAGCTCCTTCATCAAGGGCCACGTCTGATATCCTCTGACTTTATCATTCCGATTAATAGTTTCTACCGTGTCAGTACGCAACACAAGGTACTTGTAGCCAATGCGTTTGCTCAAACTGAGGCCTTAATGCATGGCAAAACACTGGCTGAAGCCTATGCAGAACTCATGACTTTAGACAATAAACGTCGTGATATCATGGCACCACAGAAAGTATTTCCTGGTAATCAACCATCTAATACCTTGCTGCTAGATGAAATCAATCCTTTTAATCTGGGGATGTTGCTAGCAATGTATGAACATAAAGTCTTCGTTCAGGGCGTGGTATGGGGGATAAACTCTTTCGACCAATGGGGCGTAGAGTACGGCAAAGTTCTGGCGAAACACATAGAACCCGAATTGAGCAACACAGATACGCTTAGCCATGATGCATCTACCAATGGCCTCATAGACTACTTTAGAAAACATCACCATGAGACAAACCCTGCATGATATCACCACGAAACTAGAAGAACTCGGACACACTGTAACCTGTGCAGAATCTTGTACAGGTGGCCTACTGGCAGCTGAGTTAACTCATCTTCCAGGAAGTTCCGGCTGGTTTAATATGGGCTATGTAACTTACAGCAATCAAGCAAAGCAACACTTGCTCAATGTTAATGAAGTTACTTTACGACATTATGGTGCTGTAAGTGAAGAATGTGTACGTGAAATGGCTCTAGGAGCACTGATTGACGCCAAAGCTGATTATGCCCTTTCTATTTCCGGTATTGCCGGACCAACTGGCGGCAGTGCTGAAAAACCTGTTGGCACGGTCTGGTTCGGATTAGCTACCAAACAACGCATTTGGGCCAAACAACACCTTTTCAAGGGAGATCGTGACGTCATCCGATCACAGGCAGTGGAATATGCACTACGTTTTTTGCGTCACTATTTATACCGCTAAGAAAATAAATCTGTCTAAAAAATAAGAAGCTGGCCATATACAATACCGGCCAGCTTGTTTTATTTTTCTGCACAAACAAATTAATTATTCAATACGTTCACCATGAATGCTGACATCCATGCCTTCACGCTCAGCATCATGATCTATACGCAAACCACGGCATACCAGTGCTGCTATTTTAAGAATCAGATATGTCATTATTACACTGTAAACAACAGTAATTGCAACGTCTTTAACTTGTGCCAGCAGTTGACTGCCAACAGTGGACTCACCTCCGAAAATAGCATTACTGAATAGCAGACCAGTTAAGATCGAACCCACTATTCCGCCAAAACCATGAATACCGAAAGCATCAAGCGAATCATCATAGCCAAATCTGCGTTTTAAAAATACAGCAGCAAAATATGCTGCTACCGCCGTTAGAATGCCAATTAGCAGTGCAGCCTGAGGATCAACAAAGCCAGCAGCCGGTGTAATCCCAACCAGTCCAGATACGGCTCCGGAAGCCATCCCTAAAGCAGAGGGTTTATGTCCGGCCAATTTTTCACAAAGCATCCATGTCAATGCAGCTGAAGCCGCCGCAACCTGAGTGACCGCCATAGCCATGCCCGCTGAAGCATCCGCCGCACCTGCGGAACCAGCATTAAAACCAAACCAGCCTACCCATAACATCGCAGCACCAGTTAATGTTAACACCATATTATGAGGAGCCATAACATCCTTGCCATAACCGAGACGTTTACCAATTACCAATGCCGCTACCAGACCAGCAATACCGGCATTAATATGAACGACAGTACCTCCCGCAAAATCAAGAACTGGCGTATGTGCGTCAGCCATAAAGCCACCACCCCATACCCAGTGACAAACCGGAGCGTAAACTAAAGTTACCCACAATCCAGAAAAAACCAATAATGCAGAGAATTTAAGACGTTCAGCAAAAGCACCGGTAACAATCGCAGTAGAAATAATCGCAAACGTCATTTGGAAAAACATAAATACCGACTCGGGAACAGTACCACTACCATTTACGATGGTAGTCATTTCTCTGGTTTTATCCAATCCCATGCCAACCAGCATAAATCTGTCTAGGCCGCCAATGAAAGCGTTTCCTGGAGTAAAAGCCAGTGAGTATCCTAATATCATCCACAAAACACTGACCAATGCTGCCACAACAAAACTGTGCATCATGGTACCTAACACATTTTTTTTGCGCACCATACCGCCATAAAACAATGCAAGTCCTGGTACGGTCATCAGCAAAACAAGTACGGCTGATGTCATCACCCATGCAGTATTACCAGCATTTATTTCCGATAGTGGCCGCCACCAGCCGGACAAATCGCCTGCTAGCAACGGCAATGGCATCAGCAAGACAGCAGCTAACAAACATTTATTTATTTGATTCATTTTATTTCCTTATTAAATAATACGTCTGTATTTACACCGCCGCAGCACCTGATTCTCCGGTACGGATACGCACGACCTCATCGACAGGCGAAACAAAAACTTTACCGTCACCCACCTTACCTGTTCTGGCACAAGTGACAATCACTTCAATAGCACGCTCAACCAGGTCTTCCGTCAGAACAATTTCCATTTTGATTTTGGGTAAAAAATCCACTTCATATTCTGCTCCACGATAAATTTCAGTATGTCCTTTTTGACGGCCAAAACCTTTTACTTCACTTACCGTCATTCCTTGTACACCTATCTCAGCCAATGCTTCACGAACATCATCCAATTTGAATGGTTTAATCATTGCAGTGATTTTTTTCATATAACAACCCCATCATCGAATTTCACTATTTATCATCAATCAGGCAGAACCATAATTTATTTGAACCAGTATATTTAACTCAGTAGCGTAGTTTACAGTTATCTACAGTGACTAATCACACCATACATCTTTCTTTTAAATTTGCAAAGATGTATCAAAATTACTGAGGTATCAAATGCCGTGTTCTGTTGATTTGATCTCTATCTTTTGATGAAGCAATCCCCATATAAGGCATGAAACTAAACAATTACAATCAAAAATATAATTATTTAAGCACAACCTTCAAAAATATTAATTCAAAACAACAAATGATTGGCGGCTCCCTTTTTTTTGGAAAATTTCTTTACCTCAATCAGTCTTTTTTCCTAAAGCCAAACCTCAATGTTATAAAACTACATATACCCATTGAAATTTATCACTATTCTTAGAACAGCCCCACTCAAGTGACATGCATCAGACAGATACAATCAGGTATAATTGCACCCTAATAGCAAAATAAATACATATACGTCATTGAAACATTTGTTTCTGTTAAGAGGCCAGCATGCTAATTTGCAATCCATACGAAATCGTTATTCAAGGCATGACAAATAATGGTAAACGCTTTCGCCCAAGTGACTGGGCTGAACGTTTATGCGGGGTATTGTCTTCTTTCGATCAAGGGCACAGGCTGTCTTATCACCAATGGGTTCGTCCTATTCTGGTTGATAATATCCGCTGCGTAGCAGTCGATCGCAAGTTAGAACAGATTAGCGCCACAGCCTTTAATTTTATGATGGATTTTGCGCGCGATAACGATCTGCGCATTCTGGATTGCAAAGCTTTATTAGAAGAACAGGAACACAGACAAATCAGCCTGACAGATGCTGTTGCGCAGGAAAATATCGAAGCGAAACAAACCAAACAAATCAATTCTTCAACCTCTGCCGAAACAAATTCTCAGATTCCAGTCAGTCAATTACGAGAACTGAAACCAGCCGAAATAAGCTCTGCCTTTGCTGCATTACATATGTTACATCCTGATATTCGGGATATCACTCAGTTTCAGGAATTGGTAACCATTCAGCAAGCAGAAGGTTATAGATTGCTGGGAATATTTGAAGAAGGTAAACAAAATGCAGTAACTGTTTGCGGATTTCGTATCGTCACCAACTTCACAGCCGGACGACATTTACATATAGATGATTTGGCCAGCCATCACATACCGGTTCAGGATCATCAGGTCAGCCAAATATTAGATGCATTGAAAGCCATCGGACTTAAAGAACAATGTAAGTGTATTCATGCAGATTCAAGTGTTTCATCTGATAACACTAATATGCATCACTTATACCTGAAACATGGTTTTATATTAACATGCCATAAATTCAGTTTTACGATTGAATGATAATAATTAGTAAAATAGCTCAATCAACCATTGTTTCATTAAAAAAAACCGGATTGAATAAATTCTTCAATCCGGTTTTTTTATTCAACTTCATCATTCTGCTTCGGCCAAATAACCACGTAATTTCTGCATTGCTTTAGCTTCAATCTGACGAATACGTTCGGCAGAAACACCATATTCACCTGCCAGATCATGTAAGGTTAATCCGCCATCATCCGCAAGCCAGCGACTTTCCACAATATGACGGCTGCGTTCATCTAATTTGGCCAGAGCTGTTTGCAGACCATCAGTCTGTAACGCGTAATGAGCTTGCTGAGCCAGTACCTGTGTTGGTTCGTTAGAACTGTCTGTTAACCAGTCTATCGGTGCAAAATTATCTTCATCATCATTTTCAGCCAGTAAAGACATATCCTTACCAGTCATGCGCTGTTCCATTTCCAGCACTTCTGACAATTTTACGCCAAGATCATCTGCAATGGACTGGGCTTCTTTATTACTTAAAGCGGCCATTGATTTACGCATGCTACGTAAATTAAAAAACAGTTTACGCTGGGGTTTGGTGGTAGCTACACGTACTAAGCGCCAGTTACGTAAAATAAATTCATGAATTTCTGCTTTGATCCAATGTACCGCAAACGAAAATAATCGTACGCCCCGGCTAGGCTGAAAACGTTTTACGGCTTTCATCAAACCAATATTGCCTTCCTGAATCAAATCAGCCTGATTCAGGCCATAACCATCATATCCACGTGCAATAGAAACCACTACACGCAAGTGTGACAGAATCAATTTTTTTGCAGCCTCTAAATCTCCTTCGGTCTGGCGTACCGCTAAATCCTGTTCTTCCTCGGGAGAAAGCATAGGAATATTATTTACGGTATGAATGTATTGCTCCAAACTACCATGCCCAGTCGGCACGGGTAATGCAAAAGCTGTATTCATGCCTATCCTTTCTGTTCGTGTTAGGTTATTGCTATTAATGTAACTGCAACACATTGTTTGTTACCTAAAAAACAATCAATAACCCAACTAATAATTTATCATTGTAATTAAAATAAGAATGTACTTCAATCACTATTTATGAATTGTTCATCATTGGTAAAATAATGTATTTTATCAATTTCGATTGTATATTTTAATGATTATACACATCAGAATAATTTATTCAACAACGATAACGTCTAAAAACATAGATTATTAATAATAAAATCAAGCCAATAATAGCTAAGGGCCAGCTGCTACCCAGCCACATATAGGGTGTAATGCCCCTGTAGCCGTAAATTTTACCTTCCAGCACACCTGCTGTATCCGGTTTCAGATGTGCGACAATCTGACCTTTGGGATTGATAATGGCTGTCATACCGGTATTAGTGGCTCGAACCATATAACGACCTGTTTCCAATGCCCGAGCCTGAGATTGCTGCATATGCTGTTCCATAGCATGGGAGTGTCCATACCAAGCCATATTACTTACATTGGCCAGCATACTGGCCTGACTGGCCGAATTAATGATTTCATCACCAAAACCATCTTCATAACATATATTAAAGGCTACACGCTGGTTAGCCAGCTTTAAAGGTGCTTGAACAGCACCACCGCGAGAAAATCCGGCTAGCGGCATATCCATCCAGCGATACAACCAGCCCAGTAGAAAAGGCAATGGAATATATTCTCCAAATGGCACTAGGTGATTTTTCGCATAATAAGGTAATCCACTGACGGATAGTGGGGCTGTAAAATTTACTACCGAATTCAGATAACCTGATCCATCGGCGGTATACTGCGGAATACCAACTGCTAAAGCAGAGCCATTGTTTCGCGCTAGCTGGGTAAATACAGCTAGCTGCTTTGGTGACATATCCTGCCGCATTACTGGAATAGCTGTTTCGGGCAGAATAACAATATTGGCGTGCGTACTGTTTATCAGGTCAAGATAACGCCTAAGTGTTGGCTGTAAAGATCGTTCATCCCATTTAAAAGATTGGGGAATATTACCTTGTGCTAAAGCCACTGATGCATGCGTACCGTCAGGCTGAGTAAACTGACAATGCAATAAAACCGCACCGAGCAGCCACACACTCAATACGCTGATACTAAACCCTGTTTTAGCCTTAATTGATTTAGCCAGTAACAGCTCTGCTAACCATGAACCAGTGGCAACAGTAAATACGGTAACCAGAAAAATTCCGCCTAAAGGTGCAAAACCAGCTAAAGGTGAATCAGCTATCTGGCTATAACCCCATATGCCCCAGCCGAAACCGGTCAGTGCCCTTTCCCGTACGAATTCTGCCAACGCCCATAGCAACGGTAAAATTATTGCATGACGAACGCTACGAGAAATTCTGAATTTTCCGAGTAGCCAGAATACTAGAGCAGGATAAACAGCCAGATAGGCGGGCAGCAGCAAAGTTAATGGCCAGGCCATTATCTGCGGTAAACCAGCTACATCATGCAATGCAATATCTATCCAGTAGAGTAAAACAGTATAGGCTGTGAATGCCCAAAGATATGCTGAACGAACACGCCATTGTGGCCGTACTGATTGTAAAATCAGCAATATGGCCAATAAAACAGGTAAGAGCCAGAAATGATAATAGGGGGCATAAGCAAAAGGCACCAGAGCAGCAGATAAGAATAAAAGTGGCCAGTACAGCCAAGGTTTGGCTAAAACAGCACCATATTTGAATTCATAAATAGGCTGTGCCGACTTATCCTTTTGTTTGGTCACTTCTATCTTCTCCAGCGTTTTAACCGGTTTAGTAGATACAGATTTTTATAATCACTACTGACTTTAAACTCGTATTGTAGCGATAAGCAATACAGAATAAATATCTGTTTACTATAATCTGTTATGGTGGGTATCCACGCAATCAGACTGGATTTATTATTCCTTCCAATCTTGAAATATATGCAATACAGATAAAATTTCATATAGTTTAAGCTTTAACCTAATCTGTTTTATGAATGAGTACTATTTTTTACCGTTACCATTAAAGTCTGCAGACGCCTTGCATCGGCACGGGCAACAGTAAAATTTAATTTTCCAATAGTAATTTTTTCGCCACGTACCGGCATATGACCCAATTCTTGAATCACCAAACCTCCTATGGTATCAACTTCGTCATCTGAATAATCGGTACCAAAAAATTCGTTGATGTCTTCTATTTCGGTTACTGCATTAACGCGAAAACGTTCAGCTGAAACTGCGAAGATATTGTCGGCACTATCATCTTCATCAAATTCATCCTCAATATCACCTATGATTGGTTCAATCACATCTTCAAACGTCACCAATCCAGAAGTGCCACCATATTCATCGACGACAATGGCCATATGATTCCGTTGTTCACGAAATTCCTTGAGTAATGTATTCAGGGATTTTCCCTCTGGCACAAAGACAGCCGGTCGTATTACCTGTTCTAACTGAAAATGTTCGCTTCTGCCCCAGTACTTAAGCAAGTCCTTAGCATGTAGGATACCCAAAATCTGATCTTTATCTTCTCCGATTACGGGGAAACGTGAATGAGTGGTGTCAATAATATACGTAATTATTTTATCCAGCGGATCTTCAATTTTGATTACATCCATCTGGCTACGCGTTATCATTGCATCACGCACTTCCAGATCAGCAAAATCCAGCACATTTTCCAGACATTGCAATGTATCAGCATCAAAAACCTGCCGTTCATGTGCTTCCCGTAACGTTTGTAAAACTTCAGCTTCAGTCTCTGGAGCCTCTCCAGAGATACGATTTACCAGTCGCTCAAAAAAACCGGGTTTCGACGAACTTTCGTCCATAATCAATATTCATCCTGTGCATATGGATTTGCATATCCTAACTGATGCAGGATACGGATTTCAAGCGCTTCCATAATTTCTGCTTCTTCATCTTCAATATGATCATAACCCATCAGATGCAAGACTCCGTGGACTGTCAGATGAGCATAATGCGCTATCAGTGGCTTTTGTTGTTCAGCAGCTTCTTTCTCAATCACCTGCGGGCAAAATATAAGATCCCCATTCAGCTCTCCTTTATCCGGCATAAATATATTTTCACCCTCATTTAGTGCAAAGCTTAATATATTAGTCGCATAATCTTTGTGCCGATAATCATGATTAAACTGGCGTGCTTCTGTTTCATTGCATAAAAGAATAGCAATATTGGCACGTTTAAAACTATTTTTGCAGGTTTGCCATATCCACTGACGCCATTGGCTTAGTGTAGGAATATTTTGTGCATCACTGTGATTATCAAAATGTAAACTGAATACAGCATTTAAATGCTGTAAAAAAAGGCTTTTTTTGGCAACTTTCATTTAATCATTTTTGTATCCTAATACGGATATTTTAGCAATTTCGGCTGGGAAATGCATTACTCTGCAATTTTGATTAGACTGTGAACTGAATCTTTATCAATGAATTCAAGATAGGCTTGCATGTTTTTAAGATAAGAAGATTTCAAAACAAGTTGCCAGTGATATCAAATAAATTGTTGTCAACTCAGGCTTAGTCTATAAACAATTACAGAAGTAATATCACGTAGTATGTTTTTAATATTGCTGAAAAGAAATCATTTTTTTAGTCTAAATGCAATCTGAGACAACTTTGAATCACTATTATGAATTCATAAACAATATATCCATCTGGATTCAGTGATAAACGCTAAAGTAAAATAATAAATCCATAAGTAGATTCTGCTTTGAGATAGGAAACATGAATCTACTTATGGTTAAAGATATCTAGCAAATTGATTATGCCAGAAGAGGATATGAAGTTATAAATGGGTTACTTCAGACATGAACTTATTTAAAGTATGGCTATAATAGGCTACCGCCCTGTTTAAGCTTTATAAACAGGGCTGTATGCTGAATTTTCTGTTATCGTAAAATATCCACAATGCTGCGGGCAGCACGACGAGCATCCAACAAAATCAAACCTAATTTGGCACCTTCATTAGCTGTCACAGCCAGTACATTGGTATCACCTGCTTGAATCAGCAGAATATAACCATGTTTACCCTTTACCATAACTTGCTCCAGTTCATCACACTGTAATTCACGTGATGTGCGGTTACCCAGAGCAAGCAAAGCTGCCGCCATTGCACCAACGCGATCCGGATCAACACCATTTGGTAACAAGGTTGCTACCGGCAGACCATCGGAGGAAATTACAGCAGATGCGGTAATGTCAGCCGAGGAGCTGTTTAAATCGCTTAATACCGAAACCAGTAATTGTTCTTGCATCTTGATGTCTTTCTATTGATGTTATTCATTTACCACATGAATGTCTTCACCAGCCAATACATACAGGCCACGTACCATAGTGACGAAAGCCTCACTGTTGAGTAATGGCAATCCGGCAGTGACCAAAATATTTTTGGTATTCCCTATATATAAAGGGAAGAATGTTAATTCACTCTGACCGGCAGGATCACATATCCCGATAGCGTTGTTGTATATATTGAGGTTATTTTTAATCAGCAGGCTGTGTTTTTCAGTCAGCCGTGTTGCCTCGCTGGCCAGATTGGCCACTTCTTCGGCAGTCTCATGATTAAAACCGACATTAGCAAAATAAAAACCATCCTGATCAACCAGCAATGCCTTATGGCTGTCTGACAATTGACCCAGAATATCTTCGAATCCATCTGATGTTACCTTCACCAGCTGTGAGCTGGGTTTGGCTTCACCATATAAAAATTCCAGACGTTGCAAGCGATATAATAAATTCAATGCAGTATGAACATCATCTGTCTCAGCCCATTGCTTTAAACGCTCTTCAGTTAATTTGGCGTTTATGTCTGCCTGCAGAATGTTAGCCAGTAACATACGGCTTGCACTGTGACTAGGGCTAGACACTGCATAAAATGCACCAGCCGGCATCACTTTTGGATATAAATCATGATGTAACTGTAATGTAGAATCCATACTGACTATCCTTCCAATCCCGGATCAATGGAATACAGCATAGCAGTAACCAGTTGTTTCACGTCATCTTCATTGCGTGCATCAACTTCAAACACAGGTACATTTAGATTGTGTTGTGCCAGATACTGCTGATAAACATCCACACCTGGCTGTGGATTTAAATCCATTTTGGTCACACCCACAACGACTGGTGCATCTTCCAGCAAATCGTGAAAAGAAGTCAGGAAGAATTTCAAATCTTTCAATGGATTCTGGCGAGTATTATCCAGTAACAGAATTAAACCCATACTGCCCTTACTCAGAATACTCCACATGAAATCGAAGCGTTCCTGACCTGGGGTACCATATAGATGAACTTTGGTATTATCGTCCAATCGAATAACACCATAGTCCATGGCGACAGTAGTATAGCCTTTTCTGTCCTGAGTCATGTCCGACGCACTGGCATCTGTCTGTACCGGAGGATCATCCGATAATGCAGCGATAGCAGTTGTTTTTCCCACCCCAACCGGGCCGGTAAAGATAATTTTATTTTCAACCATGATTACTCCCTGCTTAGGTATTAATTGCCACGCAAGCGACCCATCAAACGTGCCAGTAAACCTTTCGGCTTGTCGTCATCGCTTTCATTATACTCTGACGTTGGTGCACCACCATCTGGTTTGGAAACCTTCTGTGGTGCTTTCCGGGTCAGAACCATTTCTTTTTCCTGTTGCGCAGCAGAATGAGTCAGCGGCTGCTCAATAATCAGGGAACCAATTGAATAAGTAGCAGCTATGTAGTTCAGGACATCTTCCAGAGATACGGGCAACAACTTGTATAAAGTGTTGAGTGCTACGGGCGTACGTACCAGAAAAGCGGATAGACGCATGGCTTCAGGTAAAAACGCCAGACGAGTCATATTCGGCCAAGCTTTCAGCTTGATGATTGTATCTGGTGTAATCGGATCGATTAGGCGGCCGCGAGCTGTCCAAATTGATAGCTGCCATATACAGGACTGTAAGGTAAGTTTAGCTTTGTCATGCAACTGTGCGGTAGGTGCGGAAGCTGGAACAGTTTTAGTCTGCCATTCTGCATCAGTCTGCATACACAATTGTTGTAAAGCATCATTATCAACAGCCAGTAATACTTTTTCAACACTTGGAAACACAATCAACACAGGTTTGTTTTCAAACAGAATTGCAGTATCTTCTGATTGCTGTGCCAGCTTTTGCACCATGCCCAGCAATGTCCCTTTTGTGTGAAAACGTACTACTGATACGGCTTGCTGAGTATGTTCAGACGCGTTGTGCTGCTCTAGTCTCTCGGCAGTTACGGTTTCCTCGCTGGCCGTTTCCTTGTGTGCAGCAGCTTTATCGGCCAGCCAAACACCATTGCCCTGCTGTAAATTACGCAGATGTTGAAACAGGGTATCGAATCTGATGGGTTTCATCAGATAAGGAGCAGTAAATGACGGCGCATTACGTCCGAAAAATACGACTACAGCTTCAGGATATTTCTTTTTGGTCTGTTGCCATACTTCTTCACCATCGGCTGTGTCACCATCTACCAGAACCAACTCGGGTTTGAGGTTATCTTCAGGCTGTATCAGCTGATAGTTAACGCTATTGTACATTTTGAATGCCATGCGCAACATGGCTGTCTGGCGATCATCCACATTGACGAGCAAAACATAGGCAGTTTTTACTTTAGGTATTGAATTGTTCATCATTGATTTTGCACACCACCGTGGTTAATACGTTTCAATAATTGACTCATAGCCAGTACAACTTCCTCAGGCGGGGTCTGAATTTCAGCACGGATAACCTGTAACATTTTTTCCAGACGTGTCCATTCTTCTGCACGTTCGTATAAGTCAAATAAAGTAATGTAGAGCTGGGACTCCTGTGGATAAAGCAGAACTGATTTTTCCAGTAAATCCATGGCTTCATCAAATTGACCGAATGTAAGCAATGATTCCACATCACGCAATACGCGTTCGGCCGGTGTTTCAGCCACATCATTATCTGAAGAAGCCTTATCAACCAGTGATAAACGCTTGGCCTTCAGTGCACTGCTATTCATGGGTAGATAACCCTGCGTTACCCCAATATCACGCAGTACGGTTTCACTAGGTCTGGTTTCTAACTGCTCAAACATCGGATGTTGTCCAAGGCTATAGCCCCATCCAAGCATACGCTCTTTTACGACATTACCATATTGACCAAGCGTATAATATAAACGCCATAAATGCTGAGCGAATACATTAATATTATTGTGTCGGTAATCCAGCACCAGAGCATCAATAATCAAACCCGCCGGTTTTTTGGATGTTTTGATGGCTTTATTCAGACAGCGGATAGCAGCATCGTAGGGCAACTGCTCTTTCAACAGTCCGTAGCTGTTTTCCGGTTTAGAGAAGCTTAGCAGTACGTCACGCTCATCCCCTCTAATTTTAAAATTACCAACATTGCCTTCGACTAACAATTCATGCGGCTGTTCGTCGGTGTTTGACCCATTATTGGCTGATTCAACCGCCGGCTGTATATCTTCAGGTTTTTTATCCTGATTGATTCCGACTTCTTTTTCAGTTTCCTTGACATCCCACTGCAGCAAGTCTTCGGCCAGAACACGCAAACCCAGATGATTTTCATCCAGCGCAAGCCCCTGACGAATCAGATTTTCTAGCTCAGTCCGATTTAAACACTTGCGGTACAGATCAATGACTTCGGCAAGTTTGTCGGTATTTTTGGCTTCCAGACACAGTCCAGCCAGCTCGTTGACCAATGTATTGGCCATTGCTGGGCTTAACTGGTCGGCATTCTGTTCCAGATAGGCAGAGAGTGAGTCTGCTGCTTTCTGGAAATAGCCAAACTGTTTGTAAACTTTATATTCAGTCAGATGATCCACAGTAGCAACAGATACTGTGGCTTTATCCGGCCTAGTTGGCTGCCAGTCCCAATCGTCGCCATCAAGTGCTTCTGCTGTTTCTTGTGCTGCAGGTGCCGTCTGAGCATCTACAGTTTTACTTCCAGTTTTTTTCTTACTTTTGGAAGCAGACTGCTTTTTACGAGCAGTATCTTTACTTTTAGCATGGTCGCCCGCTTTCTGACGCTTTTTCAGAATAAGCAATGCAACCAGCAATATGACTAAAAGGGTAATTGGTAAATATAATTCCATAATTTACATCCCTTTTACGATTATCTGCCAGAAGCATGAGCGCATGGTTAAATGCATGTTTTTCATTTACGGTAACGCTTCACATACAATTGTCAATACTGTAACTATTTTACCTTAGCTTGCATTTGTTCGCCAGATTTTTATTTGACCTGGGGCAGCATTCCGTTAGGTAACAGTTGCCATACATAACCAGGGTATTTCATTTTACCAGCTAATGCGCCGGCTTCATCGCCATAACCCCAGAAATAATCCACTCTCACAGCACCGTTGATGGCACTACCGGTATCCTGTGCCATCAAGAGCCGGTTTAAGCCGAAACCATTGGCTGGATGAGTGGTAGCGACAAACAATGGAGCGCCTAGGTTGACAAAATGACTGTCTACGGCAGCGGAATAGCCCTTAGTCAGTGGAACACCTAATGCACCGGTAGGTCCGCTAGCCGGCTCTGCTGTGGCTCGGAAAAAAACGTAGCTCGGATTCTGACCCAGCACTTCGGCTAGTTGCTGTGGATGCCGCTGTAACCATGCTTTGATACCTTGCATTGAAGTTTGCGCAAGTGGCAAATATCCCTTGCCGGCCATATATTTACCAATGGAAACATATGGGTAGTCATTTTTGTCAGCATAACTGAGACGCAGCATTTGTCCATCTGGTGTTTTTAATTGTCCGGAACCCTGTACATGTAGAAAGAATAATTCTACTGGATCATTAGCGTAACCCAGAATGGGGGCTTTGCCATTGAGGGCTCCGGCATTAATCTGTGCCCGAGTGTAATAAGGTACCAGCTGGCTGCCGCTGATTCGACCTTTTAATGCCCGTGTTTTCTCATTGAGGGGAAAAGCAGCCAGATTGGCAGTGTAATTACCGGTCGGTGTGATGACTCCGCTGTTGGGTCCGGTGAGGCGAATGCGCACTATCCCCTGACGCTGGCCGCTTGTAAGCGGTACGACAATAAAGTCATTGGGGATGCCGTAAATTGGAAACCGTGCCTGAGCTGTTTGTTTAGTATCGCCCTGTAGCATAGGTTCGTAATAACCAGTAACTGTGCCGGCGAGTTGTCCATTCTGACTGACCTGCCATGGCGTGAAATAGCTTTCAAAAAAAGCTTTTGCTTGATGATTGTGTCTGCCTATTCGGGCAGCTTGCTGACATACCGGCTGCCATGCAGGCTGCATTTGCAGTTTGCCGCAGCTGGTTTTGAATGCTTCTAGGCTGTCTGCAAATGATTGGTCTGACCATTGGGGCAAATCGTGATAATTAACGACGCGATAGCTGACACCAGCTTTCCCCGGTGTGAAGACGTAACTGGGTGGCAATGGCTTGCCGGGTGCAATAGCTGGGCCACTGATACCGGACAAAATTTTATCTGTCGGTTTGTGTGTGATGCCACAGGCTGCAAGACATAAAACGCTAAACCACAATAGCCAATGACGTATTGAGCTAAATTTTATTGATGGTTTCATTTGGACATGTTCTTGTGTAATGAATGGTACAGATTCTTACCGTATTTTTATTATTATGACAGTCCTTAGCCCTTTTGAACAAGGGTAAGCAGGTGGTGGTAGCTGTTGTGAATATGTGCTAGAGCATCAATTCAGGCTGAACACTCTGTTACAATAGCTTTTTTAGCCAAATCAAATATCTTGCCTACGCCATGAGTAAACCTTCCCTGACACCGATGATGACGCAATATATGGCCATTAAGGCCGACCATCAGGACAAGCTGTTGTTTTACCGGATGGGCGATTTCTATGAGCTGTTTCTTGATGATGCAGTGCAAGCAGCTCGTTTACTGGATATTACGCTAACTACCCGCGGGCAGATCAACGGCGAGCCGGTGAAGATGGCTGGGGTGCCTTATCATGCAGTGGAACAATATTTGGCCAGACTGGTAAAGCTGGGTAAAAGTGTGGCGATTTGTGAGCAGACGGGTGAGGTGGGCGCAGGTAAAGGGCCGGTGGAACGGAAAGTTGTGCGCATCGTAACGCCTGGGACGCTGACTGATTCAGCTTTGCTGGAGGATAAGGAAACCAATCGTATGGTGGCGGTTTCTTTATTAAAAAAACAGCTTGGTGTGGCTTGGCTGTCCCTGCAAAGCGGGGAATTCCGCTGCAAAATAATTGCACCTGAAGCTTTGCCAAATGAGCTGGCACGTCTGCAGGCAGCGGAAATTTTGATATCTGACCAGACACTGGAAAAGCTCCATCTTGATGAACAAAACCGAAAATTGACTCGTTTACACGCGTGGCAATTTGCTGCTGATACAGGAGCACGCCTGATTCAACGTTACTTTGGCAGCCAGGATTTACGCGCTTTTGGTCTACAGATCGGTGACCATGATGCCGCTATTGGTGCGGCAGGAGCGTTATTGAATTATGTTCAGCAGACCCAGATGCAGCTGCCAAAACATCTGGACAGCCTTACGCTGGAGCAGGAAACCACTTATATTGGTATGGATGCGGCTACGCGGCGCAATCTGGAAATAACTCAGACGTTAAATGGACAGAAAGCGCCTACTTTGTTTTCGGTATTGGATACATGCGCGACACATATGGGCAGCAGACTGCTCGCACAATGGTTGCATCAGCCATTGCGCAGACGCGGACAGATTGTGGCTCGTCAACAGGCCGTGGCAGCACTCTCTTCTCAGCGTGAGCAAATAGTGACCATGCTGAATCAGGTGGCGGACATTGAACGAATTGCAGCTCGTATTGCTATTGGGAGTGCACGGCCACGTGATTTATCAGCTTTGCGTGATAGTCTGGCAATAATGTCGGCATTTAGTTTGCAGGAGTCTGACCAGAGCTCGCTGGTACAGACGCTGCTGGAACAGTTTCCGCCTGCTGCACCGATTGCACGGCAGCTAAGCAAAGCCATCATGGCCGAACCAGCTGTATGGTTACGTGATGGCGGTGTGATCAATGATGGTTTTGATGCTGAGCTAGATGAGTTGCGCCGTTTACAGAATCATGGCGATGAATTTTTGCAGCAATTGGAAAGCCGTGAACGTGAACGTACGGGATTATCCAGTTTGAAAGTGGAATTTAACCGTGTGCATGGTTTTTATATTGAACTGAGCAAGCTACAGTCAGAACAGGCACCTGCAGATTATCAGCGTCGCCAGACTTTAAAAAATGCAGAACGTTATGTAACGCCGGAGTTGAAGGCTTTTGAAGAAAAGGTATTGAGTGCGCAACAGAATGCACTGGCACGAGAAAAACAGCTATATGATGCTTTGTTGCTGCAATTACAGGCAGAACTACCCGTATTGCAACGCTGTGCCCGCGCTGCGGCCAGTCTGGATGTGCTGGCTACATTGGCAAAATATGCGGATGAAGAACATTACTGCTTCCCTGAATTCGTAAATTATCCTTGTTTACAGATTAGTCAGGGACGTCATCCGGTAGTGGCTGCTCAGGTCAGTCAGTTTACTGCTAATGATACCCAGCTGGATGATAAGCGGCGTCTGATGTTGCTTACTGGACCAAATATGGGTGGTAAATCTACGTATATGCGGCAAGTGGCTTTGATTGTTCTGCTGGCGCATATTGGAGCCCCAGTACCGGCAGATAGCTGCACTCTAGGTGAATTTGACCAGATTTTTACCCGTATTGGTGCTTCGGATGATCTGGCCGGTAATCGTTCTACTTTTATGGTAGAAATGTCGGAAACGGCCTATATTTTGCATCATGCAACTGAGCGTTCTTTGGTGCTGATGGATGAAGTAGGACGTGGTACATCTACTTTTGATGGTTTGGCGCTGGCACAGGCTATTGCTGAACATCTACTGCAAAAAAATCGTAGCTATACACTTTTTGCCACGCATTATTTTGAATTGACCCGTCTACCGGAACAATATGCGCATGCTTTTAACATGCATCTGTCAGCACTAGAACAGGGTCAAGATATTGTGTTTTTACACCATATTGAACCAGGGCCGGCCAGTAAAAGCTATGGTATTGCGGTAGCCAAATTGGCGGGACTACCGGCACGGGCGCTGAATGCGGCTTACCGGCACTTGCAGACACTGGAGCAGCATGCGTCTCGTGACCAGGCGCAATTAGATATGTTTCAGACGCAGACAACAGAACAAGAGTCAGATGAAGCAATCCAGAGATGCACCGGTAAGGATAATCCGGCTGTTGTGATGCCAGCCGATTTATCAGTCCTACTTAATGCGCTTAATCCGGATGAATTGACCCCAAAAGCGGCTCTTACAGCTATTTATGACCTTGTATATTGCTGGCAAAATCATCTATCAAATCAGACGACATCATAAAATATGTATGAAAAATAGGTTTAGTTGTTGACTTTGTTTTGTTAACGCGTATAATGACTTTCTTACCAGACGCGGGGTGGAGCAGCATGGTAGCTCGTCGGGCTCATAACCCGAAGGTCGTAGGTTCGAATCCTGCCCCCGCAACCAGATTTTAAATGCCCTGTTTTTAACAGGGCATTTTATTTTGGCGTTTAATCGATACAAGCTATGCGTAATATCTTTTATTCGGTTATGCCAGTACTTTTCATTCCCTCCTAGACAGCTCTTTGCTCTTATTCAGGTTTTTACTGTTGGTAAACATTATCTAAGCGCTAAACTACTAAGTTTAAGTTTTATGTTTGCTCCATTCTGGATTAACTTTATTGATTTCTAGTTATTTGTATTTGTTTATCAAGAAGTATCTGAAATTTATTTAATTCTAAATTTCTTGAAAATATATATTCTTAATGGTTATTACCTCTGGCTGTAAAACTTATATTTTATTGATTTCTATATAGATATTTAGTTGATAAGCAGATTATTTATAAAAAATAATTATATTAAATTATCATTTTTATGCTGGTTACCCCACTGACACATTAAATCTAAAACGGGAACCAGAGATTTTCCCCGTTCTAATAATCCATATTCTACTTTAGGCGGTATTTGTGGATATTCTTTTCGGAATATCAGTTTATCTTGCTCCATTTCTTTTAATGTGTTGCTTAAGGTTTTATAAGATATGCTGTTGATGCGGCGTTTGAGTTCGTTAAAACGCATCACTGGCTGGTTTTCATTAAGCCAGTAAAGAATGAGTATTTTGTATTTTCCCCTGATAATAGAAAGAGTGTAGTTAAAACCACTATTTTCGAGCTCTTCTTCACTGCAATGGTGTTCTGACATCTTTTCACTTCCCTTTTGGTTAGTATCTATCTTTATTTACCGTACTTTGAATCAGTTTTTGGGTGAATTATTATATTTCGTTAATTATTAAGCTTTGGATTGTCTGTTATGAAAGAAACGCTGGTGGTTGTGGCTCATCCTGATTTAGCTTCTTCTAAAGTAAATCAATGCTGGATTAATAAACTATCTGTTTATGCTGATCAGGTAACGATTCATGATTTATATGCATCTTACTCGAGTAATGTAATAAATGCTGTGTCAGAACAAATTTTGATTGAAAATCACCGAAATCTGATTTTACAGTTTCCTATTTACTGGTTTAATTGCCCACCGTTGTTAAAATTATGGTTGGATGAGGTTTTAACATATGGTTGGGCTTTTGGGCACAACGGGCTTAAGTTGAAAAATAAAAAGGTTGGCTTGGCAGTTTCTGCCGGTATCAGAAAAAGTGATTATGCTTCTGAAGGTCGCTTTCATGCCTCATTGGAAGATATTTTAAAGCCATTCGAATTAACTATGAATTATGTGCAGGCTAATTATCAATCTGTCTTTGCTGTATATGGCGCTAATAATGAACCTGAAGCTGGTTATGGCATAACTCAGGAAGAAATTGATAATAGTGCCAGAGACTATATACACTGGATGAAAACATCTGAAATGCTGAAGTAGCTCTGATGAAGAACCAGTCTTCTACGAATATGTGTGTATAAATTTTAAATAGGGTTTTAATTTGTTTATTTGATATCTGGATAAACCCATAGTTTATGTTCATGTACTTCGGCTAGGAAAACTTCATCTAGTTTCTGTCCTAGACGGTCTAGTTCTTTTTCTAGCCATTCTTCATTATGACCCAAAGATTCAAGACTGGGGTAATTGATAACGCCGTTTTCAATCACAACGACTGCCATTGCTGGGTCACCTTTTTTTACTACGGTCATTTGGCCATTGTATTCAAACCAGACATCACTGAGCATTTCCAGACTGGTATAACCACGCTGATGGAGCAGCATAATGAAATCTCGGATGGATAGTTTGGCCTGACGGAAATTCTGTGATAGTAAGATGCCGTTTTTCATCAGTCGGATTGATGTGCCGTCGACAAAATCCTTGGCGATACTGCGTTTAAATGTGGCATAACGAACCAGTAATAACAGGCCAGCCCAGAAAATGGAGGCGCTCATGAGTAAAGTGATGCTGATGGAGGGGTTGTATAGGGGGCCGCCGATTATTGCACCCAATACGACGTTACCTACTTGATCAATAGCTGAAATCGGGGCAAGTGCACCTTTGCCGGATAAATTGATGTACACCAGCAGGATGCAGAAAGCGACCAGCATTTTGAAGATGATGTTGATGTAGATGGGATTCAAGGTGGCTTCCTTTGTCTGTGCGGTGGCTTTAGTCCAACATGATTTGCATTTTTGGTTTTTGCAATCAAGGTTTTATCGATACCATGATGTGTTTACTGTAGCTGTTATATTTGCGGCAGACTATGGTTGACACCTGTTTTTTATGGCTTATTTACATTAATTTCCTTAAATGTTCTTTTTTTGAATACAGAATTTTTCTGTGTTGGTTTAAACACAAGTATTTTTATGTCTTTTTTGTGCTGAGCTGTCTCTGTGATTTGAATATATTTTTATTTCTTCGTTATATTATATTTTCGTCAAATTGTAAGCCACCATCACAGACAGAATCCCAGTTTGCTTTGGATTGAGTGTAAATATGTATTTTTTGCTGGGGGTAAATTGCTGTATTTAGTGTGCCAGCACGCAAACGATAAATATTTGGCATACTGTCTCGTGAAGTATAGAGGTTTGATCCACATTCAGAACAGAAAAAACGGTTTACGCCATTAACTGAAAATTTTTTTAGCTTATCCCGACCTGATAGGATTGTGAAAGCTTCGCTGTTTATTTGAACCGCTGAATTAAATGCGGAACCACTCCATTTGCGGCAGCGTTGACAGTGGCAGAAGACCATTTTTTCAATTTGGTCGCTCATGGCAATCTGGTATTGGATTGCAGTACATAAACAGCTTCCTGTCAGCATATATTTCTCCAGTACTTTTCCTGTAAATTGCTATTTTTTGGTGCATTGACACTGGCACAATATTATCAGATTGACGCTAAATATTTCTTTATTGACTAGATTTTTTTGTGTGAGAGGGTTTATTTGATTCTGTAGTCGGTGATTTCTGTGCTTAATATTATTATCACTGCTAAGCTGACTGGTGTTTGTACTGATGTGTGTTTATCACCGTATCATTGTGGATTCAATCGAATGATTTGAGGCAAGAATCTTTGATTGTGCTAAACATTTTATTCGCTAGAGTGAATAAATCAGAATGTGAAATGGATCATGCTATTCGTTTTGCTTTAATTACTTTTTTCAGGTATATGGAGAAATGTTACACAACTTTTTTTGTTGTCTGACTCTCCTACCCCACAGAAAAACACCTTTTTGATTATCTCTTTCTTTGGTTTAATTAATTCAACTGAGCTTATGTGCTGTAAGCTCAGTTGTGTACTATGAAAATAAAGTAATCAGCTTTATAGACGATGGATGCACTGGTCTAAAACATTATAAAGGTTTGAAATCCTGTCCGATAAATATTCGTTTGGGATTTCCGCGCGCTATTTGATGATGGTGATGATGACGCTCTGCTTTGTGTTTGGCGTATAACTGTTGTTTCTGTTGCGCCA
Source organism: Snodgrassella alvi (assembly GCF_002777855.1). Classification (GTDB taxonomy): domain Bacteria; phylum Pseudomonadota; class Gammaproteobacteria; order Burkholderiales; family Neisseriaceae; genus Snodgrassella; species Snodgrassella alvi_E. The sequence continues at coordinate 168,258 of NZ_MEIK01000029.1, read as the reverse complement.
GTTTGTGTTGTAGCAGTAGAACAGCCAGTTTTTTATTGGTATGTTGGCTACGTGCAGTCTGGATTTTCACGCTGATACCGCTGGCTAGGTGGGTGGCTCGGACAGCCGATTCTGTTTTGTTAATATGCTGACCTCCCGCACCGGAGGCACGCATGGTGTCAAAGATAATTTCATCAGATTGATGTTGGGTAATTGTCTCGTAACATGCGGCGCCGATAAACCAGTTTTTACGTTTGTGTTTTGGGCGGTAGGGGCTGGGACAAATCCATTGAATGGTTCCCACCCACTGTTTAGCTAAGGATCTTTCTAGCTCACCATTAAGAGCAAGCAGTACTGAGTGAAGTCCATGCTTTGACTGTTCTTGCTCCAATATGTCTATTTCAACCTGAATCTCTATGGCTTCGTGTTGCAGGCGTGCCAGTGCTTTTGCTACGGCCAGACAGCATTCAGCCGGTCCGTAAGCCGCTGATAATTGTAAAAGCAGCATTATTTCTTCTCCGTTTTTACTTTATAGGTGATAACTGGTTTGAAACGGGCTATTGGCCGGATTAATTCAGCCTGTACCATGGCAGTAATGACGCTGTCGATGGATTTATAGGCCTGCGGTGCTTCTTCATAGATAAGTTCACGGTCAGCACAAATTACACGGCTGCCATGGACAGTACGGCTTAGCTGTTCGACGGTATAGCGTCGGGATAGTCTGCCTTTGCAGGCTGAGCGCTGCCATTTGCGCCCTGCACCATGTGCGAGGGAGTAAAGGGCGGTTGGGGTATCCAATGGTTGTACGAGATAGCTGTAATCGCCGCGCGAACCCGGTATCACGACTAGCCCTTGGGTAGCAGGTGCTGCACCTTTACGGTGCAGCCAGCCGCTTTCGCCATGGATGCAGGCTGCTTCGATAAAGTTGTGGCTGATGTCTGCCAGTTTTTGCCCTTGTGCACGCAGATTTGTCAGTATGCGGCGGGCAATCAGTTCCCGATTTTGCTGTGCATAGGCCAATGCCTGATTATGCTGTGTCAGATAGGATTTACCGGCTTCGCTGTCTGCGATTAAGCCCTGATGACCAAACTGCCTGATGTGTTTGTCCAGAATAGCACCACCGAGTCCACGAGAACCACTGTGTACCATTAGTTGCAGGTGCTGCTTATTTAAACCGATTTGTTCGGCGATTTCCGCTACATAAATGGTATCCAACATTTGTAATTCGGCAAAATGATTGCCTCCACCTATGGTGCCGGATGCATAGTTATGCTGTTGTAGCGGCTGTATATCTGGCCAGAGGCTGGTACATTCTGATGCACTCAGTGGCTGGTCGAGATTGCCCAGTTGTTTGATTAGTTTGGCCTGATTCATGGCATGGGTTTTAAGTGATGTTTGCCATAATGACATGCCGCAGCCAATATCGCCGCCAATCAGTGCTGGATAAATAAGTTGTGTAGTAAAAAAAGCAGCGCCGACGGGATAGCCGCGGCCGGGATGAATATCCGGCATGGCTGCTGCATAGCTGATGTCAGGTAATGTTGCTGTTGTGTGCAGCTGCTTGATAGCTTCGCCTTCTAACCACAGTTCGGGGGTGGTAATTAGGGTGATGCCGGCAGACGGCTGCTGAATAGAATTGCCCATTCTGATCCATTCCAATTTATTTTATTTAAATAATAAGCAGGCGTTGTCATCCTTGTTTATTAGAAATAAACAGGAATAACGTGCTGTAAAGAAATTGGCAGGCCGAAGCCAAGGATCAGGAGGTGATTAGCCCTGGATTGACCTGCAAGGGATAGGTAGTACAAACATAATGATTCCTTTCCGTTGCAATATGAATAATTTGATGTGTGCGGTACTTTAAATCAGCTTCTAATGGCCGTCAAATATTCAGTTGTTTTTTTCTGGTCGGCTGGTGCGTTGTGGCTGTTTCACCACTTTCAGGCTGATTCGGCACAGTTGTTGGCCTTAGTTTAAGTTTAAAAAATAATAAACAAATTGTTCATCAATCTGATAGCCAGCCTGTTCATATAGGGCTCTTGCCTTGTGGTTGTCGTTGGCGGTACACAATGAAATACCACTGTAGCCATTATCACGTGCAAATTGTGTGACGTATTGCATCAGTTGTGTGGCAATCCCTTTTTGTCTGTGGTTTTCAGGGACATATAGGTCATTGAGTATGATTGTGGGCGATACGGATAATGAAGAAAAGGAGAAATATAGCTGTACAAACCCGCAAGCTTGTTGTTGATCATAGGCAAGGAAGATGGCGGAATCCTGCTTTTCCAGTCTTTCTTGAATAAAATTTCTGCTTGCTGTCTGTTTGTCCGTCAGGCCATAGAACTGCCGATAGCTGGCAAAAAGCATGATGGCATCATCAAGCTGTTCTGATGTTGCTCGGATGATTGTAATTTGATTTAACATTAGATAATTTTTCTACTAATGTGATTTAGGGGACACATATTTTACAATAATTACCCGTGCGTTAGTTTCAATTGGTAATAATGTTTCCTGCATAAGTTGCAGTGCCTGCTCTGGACTAAAGCCACCTGAGCCGGCACCAATCAGAGGAAAGGCGACTGAAGTATAATTGCGGGTATTGACTATGTGCATGGCAGAAATAACTGAAGTACGAATTGAATAGGCACTGGCTCGCCAGAACATGTTGATACCGGCTACGTGGATAATGGCTTGATAAGGCAATTTACCGGCACTGGTTACCACTGCGGATCTTAATTTAAGTGCACCTGTTCGGCCAAGTTCGCGAAAAGGCGCATAGCCGGCTTTTTTCCTGATGGCACCGGATACCCCCTGCGGCAACAGTATCCGCTATGGAATTATATTGCAATTCCATGTGTTGACGATGACTTCGACCGGCTGGTCGAGTAAGTTTCCTAAGATAATTTCAGGCTGCATGATGAATTTCCCCTTAAAATTCTGTAAATTTTGCAGCACCATTTTATGCTGGCTGTATTGCTTTACGGTCAGTCATGTTTCTTTATCAGCAATTGGCATATTTTACCTGTCAGTTTGACAGGCTTGTGTTTAGAATAGCTCTTTATTGTAATAAATGTGAAATAAGGAAGACGAGTATGGCTCAGTTTTTTGCTATTCATCCTGACAATCCGCAGGAACGTTTGATTGCACAGGCAGCGGATATTGTACGCCATGGTGGTGTGGTTGTTTATCCAACTGATTCCTGTTATGCGTTGGGCTGTCAGCTAGGTAATAAGGAGGCAATGGAACGGATTCTGCGTATCCGCGGTATCGACCAGAAACACCATCTGACCTTGATGTGTCATGATCTGAGTCAGCTCGGTATTTACGCCAAAGTGGATAACAGTCAGTTCCGGCTGCTGAAATCTTCTACTCCGGGTAGTTATACTTTTATTTTGCAAGCCACTAAAGAGGTACCGGCGCGTACGCTGCATCCGAAACGTAAAACTATTGGGTTGCGGGTACCGGACAACCGGATTGCTTTGGCGCTATTGCAGAATCTGGGGGAGCCGATGCTGTCGTGTACACTGATGCTGCCCCATGAAAAAGAACCTTTAACTGACCCTTATGAGATTCGTGACCAGCTGGAACATGAGGTTGATCTGGTGATTGATGGCGGTTGGTGTGGTACAGAACCGACTACGGTAATTGATATGACCGATGGAATTGAGCTGGTGCGAGCTGGTAAGGGGAACGTTGCTGTATTTGGTTTGTAATGGACAAGCTGGTACTATGTTTTACCCACAGTGGTTGTTTATTTTAGCATCTGAAGGATTTTACCTTGCAAAACTTTGATTGGGCTTATTTTGTTCTGGCAATTCTGCCTATTTTACTGGCCATTACGCTCTCTGAAGCAGCATGTGGGTATATGGCACGTTTTTGTGGTGACCGTACAGCAGAAACAATGGGTAGGCTAAGCCTGAATCCGGCTAAATACATTGATATTGTTGGCACCATTATTGTTCCAATATTCACGATGATTGTTTTACAGGGCTATTTGATGGTTGGCTGGGCTAAGCCGGTGCCGATTGATCCACGCAATTTTAGAAACAGACGTAAAGGTGAACGTTTGGTAGCCATTGCCAGCCCGCTTGCTAATCTTCTGATGTGTCTATGCTGGGCAGTTGTGATGATTATTAGTCAGTGGGTACCTGAATATTTTCAAAAACCGATGGCGCTAATGGGGTTAATGGGTATTCGGTTTAATGCGGTATTTTGCTTTTTCAGCCTGCTACCGATTCCCCCTCAACCGGGTGCTCAGTTTATTGATAGTTTTCTCTCACCCCGCGCTTCGATGCAGTATCGAAAGCTGGCTCCATATGGAACGTGGATAATTTTATTTTTGATTATCAGTGGTTTGCTGATGTTTATTTTGCAGCCATTTATTAACTTTGTTACTTCACTAATGCTGTTTATTGTTAGTCTGTTCTAAGCACAAATTGTTTATATACTGGTAATCATACTAGCTATTAGGCCATAGAATCTTTTCTATGGCCTAATGGTTTTATATGTGAATAGTTGATTATGGTGCTTCGCTCTTTATCTGTCCTAATGTCACTCTGTCCAGACCGGCCAAATCGGCAAGCGTCTGGATTTTTCTGAATTTATACTGCGATAATATATTTCGCACTGCCTCCCCTTGATCATATCCGTGCTCGAATAGCAACCATCCATCCGGCCTCAGAAAATCTTTAGCGCCGGCAATAATGGTTTCGAAAGCACTCAGACCATTGTGATTATCTGTAAGTGCTTGCTGCGGTTCAAAACGTAAATCACCCTGCTGTAAGTGTGGGTCTTGGGCGTCGATATAGGGAGGATTGGAGACAATGACATCCACGCTGTGGGGCGCTGGCTGCGGCTGTGCCTGATACCATGAACCCTGCCCGAACCGCACTTGCGCTTGCAGCGCGCTGGCATTGGCTTGTGCGACTGCCAGTGCTTCCTCACTGATGTCTGCCGCCCATATTTGTGCATCAGGTCGTTCGCAGGCTATGGTTACGGCGATGGCACCACTGCCGGTACCTAAATCCCACAGGGTGCCCTGTGCCGGCAAATGTGCCAGTACTGCGTCGACAAGATGTTCTGTTTCTGGACGAGGAATCAGCACTGCTTCTGAAACCTGAAAACGCCGGCCATAGAATTCGCGCCAACCGAGTAGATAGGCCAAAGGTTCGCCTGCTAGTCTTCGCTGGCACAGTTGATTCAAACTTGCCAACTCGCTGTTGCTAAGAAGCTGTGTGCCATGGGCTATTATGTGGCTATGGCTTATTGTCAGTACGTGCTGGAGCAGCATGCGTGCTTCCAACCGCGGCAGACCGGAGTTGTTTAACCAAGTTTCTAGGGTAACTGGGGTATTGGTTTTGGTCATATTCTGTTACAGCCGATTTACAACAAGAATAAGGTGGCCAGCCCCAAGAAGATAAAAAACCCGCCGGAATCGGTAACTGCGGTAATCAGCACGCTGCTACCAAGCGCAGGATCGCGGCCGGATTTCTGCATACACACTGGAATTAGTACTCCAACGGTGGCTGCCAGTAACAAATTCAGCGTCATTGCTGCTACCATCACCAGTCCTATACCAACGCTGTGATAGAGAAAATAGGACACGAGCCCCATTACTGAACCCCATATCAGGCCGTTTACTAGTGCGACGCCCTCTTCTTTACGCAGCAGCCGCCACGCCTGACTGTTGCTTATCTGGCCGGAAGTCATGGCACGCACAATCATGGTGATGGTCTGATTGCCGGAATTGCCGCCTATGCCGGCTACTATCGGCATGAGGGTAGCCAGTGCAACGATTTTTTCAATTGAATTTTCAAACATGCCAATCACACGGCTGGCGATGAAAGCGGTACATAGGTTAACTGCTAGCCATATCCAGCGGTTTCTGACGGAATCGATAACGGGGGCAAACAGGTCTTCTTCTTCGCGCAAACCGGCCATGTTCAGCATGTCGTTTTCGGATTCTTCGCGAATAACGTCTACCATTTCATCTACGGTGATGCGGCCGATAAGTTTAAGGTTGTTGTCTACCACAGGTGCGGTAACCAAATCGTAACGTTCAAACGCAGCAGCGGCTTCTTCGGCATCATCTTCTGGACGAAAAGTCACCACATCATCGGCCATGACGCTGGAAACGAGTAAATCAGGGTCGGCAACCAGCAGACTACGTATGGGCAGGACGCCTTGTAGGACATCATAGTTATCGACTACGAAGATTTTGTCGGTATGATCGGGCAGGCGTTCAAAGCGCCGAAGATAGCGTAGTACCACTTCACATGTCACATCTGCGCGGATACTGACCAGCTCAAAATCCATGAGGGCGCCGACCTGATTGTCTTCGAACGACATGGCGGAGGTAATTTGTGCCCGCTCTTCTTCATCGCGGCTGCTTAAGGCTTCGTAAACAACTTCTTTAGGTAAATCGGGTGCCAGTTCGGCCAGCTCGTCGGCGTCCAGATTGCCAACCGCGGCCAACAGTTCCTGCTGCGCCATGTTTTCAATCAGAGTTTCGCGTACTGGATCCGATACTTCGAGTAATACTTCGCCGTCTTCTGTCGGGGTAGCCAACCGCCATACCAGCATACGTTCTTGTAATGGTAGAGATTCGAGCAAGGTAGCCATGTCCGCCGGATGAAGCTCATGCAGGGCGTCTATTAGCTCATTCAGGGCCTGTTTTTGTTCCGGAGCCTGCAAATAGGACTGGGTAGGAGAATGAATATGCTCAGCAACCGGTAACAGAGTCGCTACAAGCGCACAGATGTGGTCGGTATCCAGATGCAGGCGCTCCAGCTCGCTGATGTTGCTTTGGCTTTCCATTGTTGAGTCGTCCTAATTGGTGTGCACCGTAGAGCAGATGACTACGTCTGCATACAGGTAGTTTATCCTGTCACAACAGTGCTGGCCTGATATGATAAATTAACAGCCTGCTGCGGCAGGCTGTGGCTGCGGGTATTGTACACGGATTTTGAGTGTATGCGCTTGCTGTTTCAGAACTTAGCCGGTTCAAAGCTTCTTTAGGCGGCAAAGGCTTTTTATTTTTGAACGGTTTTTATCGCCGCTGGATGATTTACTAATGTTGTAGATGTGCGTGTGCGCTGTTTGTGGTTTCTATTTATCAATATTTAAAAATAAAATGTGCGCTATGCAGGGTGAGAAATGGAAATACTTAAAGAACATTTCAATGAATTTCAATATTTATTAACTGTTGCCCAAGAAAGAAGTTTTACCCGAGCGGCAAGTAAGCTGGGTATTTCGCAGTCTGCGCTTAGCCATGCGATTAAGGTACTGGAGCAAAAATTGCAAATTCGTCTTTTAACGCGAACAACTCGCAGTGTGGCGCCTACAGCTCTGGGTGCACAGATTATAGCCAGTCTGCAACCGCGCTTAGATGAGTTGGAGCAGACTTTGCAAAGTCTGGTTGAACAAAATGATAGGCCTAGTGGCTGTATCCGACTGTCTGTCAGTGAACATGCTGCTCACAGTGTGCTGTGGCCGAAGCTGAAGCCGTTTTTGAAGCAGTATCCACAGATTAATGTAGAACTGTTTATTGATAATCAGTTTGTGGATATTGTGCAGAATGGTTTTGATGCTGGAGTGCGTTTAGGGGAAAGTGTTGATAAAGATATGGTGGCGGTGAGGCTGAGTGATGATATACGCTTTGCTGTGGTGGCGACGGCTGAATATTTTGAGAAACATGGAATGCCCACTACACCGGCTGATTTGCAGCACCATCAGTGTATCAATGTGCGTTTACCTAGCGCCAATAAGTTATACCAGTGGGAATTTATTCAGGATGGCCGGCCGATGCGGGTTAAGGTAAACGGCCAGCTTACTTTTAACCAGCTACCGGAACGCATTGATGCAACCTTATCCGGATTTGGGGTGGCTTATGTGCCGGATGATATGGTATCACAGATGGTGGCCAATGGTGAGCTGATTCAGGTACTGAAAGACTATTGCCCAGTTTTTCCTGGCTATTACTTGTATTATCCAAGCCGGCAGAGGCATCCACGGGCCTTTGCTCTGATGATTGATGCTTTACGACTGACAAAATAAGGAGCGGTAATGCTCCTTATTTGGTTGGTGTGTCAGCGTCCAACTCGAGCTTGTTGCTCGGGAAGATACCGGTCACCAACTACGGCAATTTGATTAAGTGCCTGATTGATATCAGCTATATCTGTTGCAGACAACTGAATATCAGCAGCACCCAGATTTTCTTTCAAACGCTCTTGTTTGGTGGTGCCCGGTATCGGAACAATCCATGGTTTTTGTGCCAGCAGCCAGGCCAGTGCAATCTGGGCAGCGGTAGCCTGATGAGCCTGTGCTAGTTTCTGCACCAGAGCGGCAAGTTTTTCATTGGCGGCCAGTGCTTCTGGAGCAAATCGGGGTACGCGCCGGCGGAAATCATCTGCACTGAATGAGGTGGAAGCATTGATGGTACCGGTAAGGAAACCTTTACCAAGTGGACTGAATGGCACCAGACCTATGCCTAGCTCTTCGAGAAGGGGGATGATTTCTTTTTCCGGCTCCCGCCACCACATGGAGTACTCGCTTTGCAGGGCGGTGAGCGGTTGTACGGCATGAGCACGGCGAATGGTGGCGGCACCGGCCTCAGACATGCCGAAATGTTTCACTTTGCCTTCTGCAATCAAATCTTTGACTGTTCCGGCCACTTCTTCAATCGGTACGTCTGGATCAACGCGATGCTGATACAGCAGATCGATAACATCTGTCTGTAGACGCCTCAAGGAACCTTCTACGGTCTTGCGGATGGTTTCAGGATGACTGTTTAGTATTTGCTGTTTGTTGTCGTCTCCATATGTGAAACCGAATTTGGTGGCAATCACCACTTGCTGACGATAAGGTTTTAATGCTTGCCCCACTAACTCTTCGTTGAGATACGGTCCGTAAACTTCGGCGGTATCGAAGAAAGTGACACCTTGTGCCACGGCAGCCCGAATCAGCTCGATGGCTTGAGGAATGTCGGTAGCTGGTCCATAGCCATGGCTTAAGCCCATACACCCTAGCCCCAGAGCAGATACGGCTAGCCTGTTTTTACCGAGATAACGTTGCTGCATGTTTCTTTCCTTTATGTCTGTTAAACCAAAGATGTCGTTTGACGCAGCTTACTCTGTGTGTATGTGCGGATTAAGTATTGTGATGTTTATAGGCTTATGAATAACATTCATAAATATGTGCAGAATATGGCAACCATTTTCGCGGCCGAAAAAAAACCACCGTCCGATACTGCCGGCCGGTGGCTGAGAGGGGAAAAGTTTACGCCCAGTATTTCTTTTTCGAGGTTTTGCCGATACCGGGATTGAAGCTGTTGGTTGGATCGAGCTGACGATAGAATTTTTTTAATTCCGGCTTGGCATGATACAGGTGTCCGACATTGTGTTCGGCTGGATATTGTGCACCACGCTGATCCAGCAGTACCAGCATTTCGTCTTCAACTTTATTGCAGTCGGTTCCCTTTTTGGCGATGTAATCCTGATGGAATACATGGCAGAAGAAGTGGCCGTAATACATTTTATGGATAAAGTGCTGATTGATGCTGTCAGGTAAGGTTTCAAACCATTCTGTATCATTGCGGCGCAAAGCGACATCCAGTGCAACAATGTTTTCTACGGTATCGCTGTGCACATTGCGGTAGGTAGTGGCGGCACCGGCTGCGGCAAAACGATGCAGCATGGCAGCTTCAGCTTCTTTTTCGTTACAGCGGAAATAGCTGCCGCTTTTCTGCTCAAAAAAGGTTTTTAAAAATGCTTCAGCTTCGGCAATGCCTTCATCTGCCATTTTCAATATCAGGTGATGCTCATAACGGTCTCGATAATCGCGGATGGACTGCGGTAAGTGCTGGGGCAGGAATTTGCAGATGAATACGGCAAAATGGTCAGAGAAATTCTTGGGAAAAAACGGAATTTTGGCCATGGTGCGGTCGACGAAATTCTTAAAGGCAAACAGACGCGGCATGGCATCGGTACCAAATTTCTGGATGGCTACAAATATGTCTTTGCCGTATACCGCTGCGATATCAAAAGCTTCGCGGTGCATGTATTCGCCGGATACCGGCAGATTTTTAAAGGTACCGAGAATATGGCGACGGATGTCGTCTAGCTCATGGGTATCATTGCTGCCGATGTAGAATACTGCGGAGGTTTTTTCCAGTGGGAATGTATCCAGACGTACGGCAAAAACCATCAGTCGACCGGCACTGCCGGAAGCTTCATAGTGGCGCGCAGGATCTGCGTTAAACCGCGCTGGTGTGTCGGCATCAATTTCGCGTACGTGGTTGCGGTAGTCGTGGTCATGTCCCATACCAGCATCGCGTTTGATATCTTTTTCGGTGTAATGGCGGTTTTGCAGATTAGTCAGAATGGTTTCGGGATCGTCTCCCAGCTCTATGCCAAGGTGGTTAACCAGATGTAGCTGGCTGTTTTCATCTAGCTGGGCAAAAACCGCCATCTGGGTATAAGCGGGGCCGCGCTGAATAAGCGAACCGCCAGAGTTATTGCAGACGCCACCCATTACTGAAGCTCCGATACAGGATGAACCAATCACTGAATGCGGGCCGCGCTGGTATTTTTTCAGCTCTTTTTCCAGCCGGTAGAGGGTACTGCCAGGCAGACACACGACTTGTTCACCATTTTCAATCACCTGAATACCATCTAGCCGACGGGTGCTGACTATCACAATTGGCCGGTCGTAATCGTTGCCATCCGGTGTGGACCCGCCGGTGAGCCCGGTATTGGCAGATTGGGTGATGACAATTACATCAGCTTCGACACAGGCTTTTAACACACGCCACTGTTCAACCAGTGTACCCGGAAGCACGACGGCCAACGCATTGCCCACACCAAACCGAATACCCTGCCGGTATGGCAAGGTGTGCGCAGGATCAGTAAGGGTGTGCTCGTTACCAACTATCCCCTGTAATGTTTGAATCAGTTGTGACTGTGTATGGACATCCATACGACTTCTCCTTGTTATAGCGTTAATTATTCAAAATCAATTGCAGCCATTGTAGAACAGTTATATGTTAACGAAAAGAGTTGTGGTGCACTGGTTATATTTAGTTCTCAGGCAAAAAACCGCCGCTCTGGCGCTGCCACAACATGGCATAAACGCCGTTTCTAGCCAACAGCTCACTATGGGTACCTTGCTCGACTATCTGTCCTTTGTCCATGACAATCAGTCGATCCATGGCGGCAATGGTTGATAGGCGATGGGCAATGGCTACTACAGTTTTGCCCTGCATCAGACGGGTCAGGTTTTCCTGAATCGCGGCTTCTACTTCTGAATCTAGGGCGCTGGTGGCTTCATCTAGCAGCAGAATCGGCGCATCTTTTAAAATCACCCGCGCAATGGCAATGCGCTGACGTTGGCCACCGGACAGTTTCACACCACGCTCTCCGACGTGTGCATCATAGCCATGTCGCCCTCGGGCATCGCTCAGAGCTGGAATAAAGCCATCTGCAGCGGCCTGCTGTGCCGCCTGCTGCATGGCTGATTCAGAAGCATCAGGGCGGCCATAGACAATATTGTCCCGCACGGAACGATGCAGCAACGAAGTATCCTGTGTAACAAGCCCTAGTGCAGCACGCAAACTGTCTTGTGTGACATCGCGGATATCCTGCCCGTCTATTAAAATACGCCCACTCTGCACATCATAAAACCGCAGTAACAGGTTAGTAAGTGTGGTTTTACCTGCACCGCTACGTCCGACCAGACCGACTTTTTCGCCGGCGCGGATGTGCAGATTAAAATCGTTTAATAGGGGTTTGTCGGCACTGTAGGCAAAGCTGACATGCTCAAAATCAATGGCGCCCTGGTTTACTTTTAATGGCAAGGCTTTAGGTTTGTCGACTATTGCATGAGGACGGGATAAGATGTTCATGCCGTCTTCAACGGTACCAATGTTTTCAAACAGGCGCGCACTTTCCCACATTACCCAGCGTGACAGCCCATTGATGCGTGAGGCCATAGCCGTAGCGGTGGCAATGGCGCCGACTCCCACTTGCCCGTTTATCCACAGCCAGATGCCCAGACCAGCTGAGCTGACCACCAATAAAATATTGATGGCGGTACTCAGGCTGTCTAGCAAAGTAGCCAATCTCATCTGAGCATTCACTGTAACCAGAAACTCCTGCATGGAAGCTTTGGCATAAGCTGCTTCACGCGCGCTGTGAGAAAACAGTTTCACGGTGGCTATATTAGTATAGGCATCGGTGATGCGTCCGGTCATCAGGCTGCGTGCATCTGCCTGCTGCTGTGCAGTTTTGGATAGGCGCGGAATCAGAAAGCGTAATACCAGTACAAACAGCACAATCCACATGATAAAGGGTAGCAACAGCCAACCGTCCATACCGGCCAGTATGATGCCGCTGGTGACGAAATACACCAGCACATACACCAGCATATTGGCTACTGACATCACAGTGTCGCGCACCGCCAAGGCCGTTTGCATCACTTTAGCTGACACGCGTCCGGCAAATTCGTCTTGATAAAAACCCATGCTTTGGCCAAGCATTAGACGATGAAAATTCCAGCGCAGGCGCATCGGAAAGGCACCCTGAAGCGTCTGAAACTGTACATTGGAAGATAGGAAAGACCAGAATATGCTGAAAACCATGACCGCTGCCATTAGCAGCAGTTCGTGGCCTTTTTCCGGCCACAATCTGGCCGGTGCATACGCCCCCAGCCAATCGATAACGGTGCCAAGAAAGCGAAACACCAGTGCTTCTAGTATCCCTGTACCTATGGTCATTATAACCATCACCAGTAGCCACAGTCGCGCGCCTTCTAGACAGCTCCAGATAAATGGCAGTACACCTTTTTTTGGCGGCTGCGGCAAGGTTTCAGGGTATGCATCAATGCGGTTTTCAAACCAGCTGAAGAATCGGTTCAGTAACATACTGCATAAACTTTCTGCATAATAATGCCAAAGCAGCGGTACACGCTGCGGGGACAGCAGGAATAATGATGAATGAAATCATTATACATAATCTGAAATATAAATCAGCTTTGAGGGTTTGTGTTAAAATCGCGCCGGCACATCAGCATACCAGACAGTCGCTGTGTACTATTGAGTGCATGGAGGAAAGTCCGGGCTCCGCAGAGCAGAATGCCGGCTAACAGCCGGGCGCCGTGAGGCGACGGAAAGTGGAACAGAAAGCATAACCGCCGATGGCTATGTTTCATAGCACAGGTAAGGGTGAAATGGTGCGGTAAGAGCGCACCGTGCCGTTGGTAACAACGTGTAGCAGGCCAAACCCCATTCGGAGCAAGACCAAACAGAATGCGCTGACGCTGCTCGCCGAGCATTCGGGTAGGTTGCTTGAGCGGCACAGTAATGTGTCGCCCAGATGAATGACTGTCCACGACAGAACCCGGCTTATCGGTTGTCTGATGTGCCCTTGCATCTTTCTAAATTTTTAGCGCTGGCTATTTTTTCTCTGGCAGCCATGTACCGGCTTATCATTTATTACCAATATTACCAATGCTGTCACTGTTGAGTACGGATTGGGAAGTCGTTTGGGACGGGTGCTGATATTTTCATATTCACTAACCTAATCTACTGCGGTTACCCCTTTATTATCTACTTTGCCGCTTCATCGATTATTGGTTCTTTGTCCAATGACCTACATATGCAACTAGAACAATAAAATGCAATATTATGGTTTTACTTTCGGGCTGATGGAGCGAAACCTAGTGCTCATAAATCGGAAAAGATTAGGTATTAGACACGATTACCCTGATTTAGAAAACATACATAACCATCAGGCAGTATCTATTTGTCTGTAATTGAAAAATTAGGTTTTTGTTTGCATGCTAAGACTGCTTACTGCCGATGCTAACGATTATTAAGCGCGGTTAAACTTCAGGCGTGATACACGCTGTAGCAGAAGTGGTGTATGAGCGGTTATTGCATTGTCTGTTAATTTAACGTTTATTCTGCTTGCAACAAGCTTTACACTAACGGCTGTTTTATGTCAGGCTTGGCAATTGTTTAATTTTCGGTATCAGCATGCATACACGTCAGTTTCTGTCTTTGTACGGTTCGATTTTTTTTCTGTTTTCCGGTTACGGGCTGTTTCTGAATTCGGCTGGGGTGAAACTGTCCCAGATGGGAGTCAGTAATATCACCATCGGGGTGCTGAATGCTGGCTTTTTTATTGGTGGCACCATATCCGCCATTGTCTCCCACCGTATTATTTCGCGTGTTGGTCATATTCGCAGCTTCAGTGTTTTTGGTGCGCTGTTTGCCATTGCCGCCCTCGCCCATCTGATGGTGGAACAGCTGTGGATGTGGGGTGTGCTGCGTGCTGTATTGGGGTTTTGTCATTACAGTTTGCTGATGGTGGTGGAAAGCTGGTTTACGGCGCGTAGTGTGCCACAGACACGCGCTAAGATACTGGCCTTATATGAAGTGGTGTATTACATTTCTTCTGCTACCAGTGTTTTGCTGCTGAGTCTGAATATGTCCAGTAATAACATCTTTACGCTGGCAGCAATATTGGTGATAGCGGCGACGCTGCCGGTAGGGCTAACCAGAATGAAGCAGCCGGAGATTCCAAAGCGAGAGCGGATTAGTCTACCGCATGTGCTATCGATCGTACCACTGGCGTGGATAGCCTGCTTTATGGCCGGCATATTCATCAATGGCTTTTTTACCATGGGCTCGGTGTTTATGCTGAAACTGGGCTACAGTTTGCCTAAGGTTTCTCTTTTTCTGGGCTCAGCAATGGTGGGCGGCTTCACGATTCAGCTATTTATCGCGTGGCTCTCAAATAAATTTGGCCGTCCGCGCACCATATTCGGCTGCGCCTGTGTTGCCACAACAGCAGCAATCAGTGGCATGATGCTGTTACTAATTCTACCAGGCAATATCTGGGCACAATGTGTGATTGCGCTGGCCATCGGTTGCAGTGGCTTTCCCATGTATGCTCTGGGGCTTGCACGAGCCAATGATGTACTGCCAGCCAATATGAATACGGTGGAAGTTAACCGCTGCCTGCTGTTTGTGTATGGTCTGGGTTCATTGGTGGCACCATTGCTGCTGGGTACAATGATGCAGCTATTTAACCATTTCGGTTTTTATAGCGTTTATGCGATTATGGCTGCTTTACTGGCAATTTACGCGTTTATGCAGCCCTCTGTACCGGTTTCCCAGCGCAGTGTTTATGTACCGGTATCGGGTAATGTAGGTCCGATGACCGCTGAGCTCGACCCACGCAATAATGCAGCTACAGACACGCCATATGATGCACATAGTGCGGAGCAGCATGTGCACGATACTTTGCAAAATTCAGATAATCAGCGCGAAGATAATTAGTACACGCAAATAAATTTTGCTTCTTTACACTACAAACTGTCCAGAATAGTCGTTCTATTCTGGACAGTTTGTTTGTTGGTACAAAAACTTTATTGCTTCAGCCACGGTGATTGACGTCGGCCTAAGGCCATAAAAGGTTTTTCGATATACTGATACGTGAGCGTGCAGATAATCAATACACTTACCAATACCACTGTAGCCAATAAAGTGTATTCGGTCTGACTCAAGTTGATTGTATTAAGCTGAATGGTTTTATTCAGACAAAACCAACCTATTCCGTGCAGCAGATAAATGCTGTAGCTGGCATCACCCAGCCGCACGAAGGCTTTTAATCGCAGTAATCCGAATAGATCACCACCCAACGCGATGAGGATAAACAGTAGTCCATACAAGGGGAGAAAGCTGATTTGGTAGCGTCCATTTGTGATACTAAAAATCAGCAGCAGAATAAACACGCTCCCGTAATCACACATTTTTTTGGGTGCTTGTACGGTGTCGGACACTGCTCTGGCAAGTACGCCGACGGCAAAGCAGGCAATGAAATATGCTTTTTGTGCATTAAATGTAGCGATTCCATAAGCTGAGATAAATAAGACAACCAATGCCAATGGTAACAGACCAGTTTTCTGGCGTAGGAGACACCACAATGGCAGGGAGAAATAGAATGCCCATTCCCAGTATAAGCTCCATGCTACACCAGCGTTTATTAGGCGCGCATCCTGCATGCCAAACAGGGCGGGTTTGCTGCCGCTGATGCCGGCATCAAACCAGTAATATAGGTTTAGCAGCATATCGCGGCTGACGAATGTGTGCCGTTGCAGATACAGTGCCAGCAGTACGCAACAGGCGGAGGACAGATAAAACAGCGGGGCGATTCGCAGGAAGCGCTTGCGGTAAAACGTCAGCCACGAAGCCGGACTGCTTCGGGCAAACAGATAGCCTGACAGCATAAAAAATAAGCTGACGCCGAAAGAACCCATACGCAGATTGAGCTGATTATGGCTAAATACCGCGGGTGTCCATGGTTGACCATGTAGATAATGGTAACTATAAACAAAATGGTGCATAGCAACGCTAAATGCCAGTATAAAGCGTAGGCCATCCAACCGTTTAACGCGCCGGTCTTCGGCTGCATCCATAAAAGCAAACAGCCGTGAACCGAACAGTATCCAAGATAGTAATAATAATCCCAGTATCCAGACATACATCTGGTATGAATAAAGCATAATACTGCCCAGTAATATGGTTGGCTACCACGACATATTAACGGGTTTGGTTAGGATAGTTGAATTTTTATTACCAGAATGACGCAAGTTTCAATAGACATCGCGCTGATATCGCTGCTCTTGTCTAAGTTCACTCAGGTATTCATCGGCGTCTTCGGTGCTAAGCTGCCCTTGTGCTGACACAATGTCTAAGAGCGCTTGCTCTACATCGCGTGCCATTTTAGTGGCATCGCCGCACACATAGATATGTGCACCGCGTTGCAGCCATGCCCAGATATCGGCGGCTTGTTCACGCAGTTTGTGCTGCACATAGATTTTTTCATTAGCCTGCCGGCTCCATGCGAAATCGTAACGTGTCAGCAATCCGTTTTTGCGGTATTGCAGCCATTCAGCCTGATAAAGGAAATCATCGGTAAATTTCTGATTCCCAAAAAACAGCCAGTTGTCGCCACTGGCACCGTCAGCGTCGCGCTGCTGCATAAATGCACGGAATGGTGCGATACCGGTGCCGGCGGCAATCATGATAATAGGCGTAGTGCCATCTTCAGGTAAGCGGAAGCGGTGGTTTTCTTCGATAAATACGCGTACAGGTTCGCCCTCTTGCAAGTGTTCTCCCAGAAAACCGGAGGCGCCGCCGGTATATTGTTGCCCTCGTTGGCTGAAGCGTACCACGCCGACCGTTAAATGGACTTCTTCGCCAACTTCGTCCTGACTGGAAGCAATGGAATACAGGCGCGGGGTCAGTGGACGAAACAGGTCGTGCAGTGCTTGTGCGCTGAGTAGATGGGGGTAGGTAGCCAGCAGACTCACCGGCGGGGTGGTGTCAATCAGCTGTCTGAGTGCCTCGGCATCGGCAATGATTTCGTTCAGCTCTGTATTCTGTATTTGCTGCGCATAGGCCTGAACCAACGCTGGCGTGTTTTGGGTAATGTCTAGCTCCTGCTGTAATGCCTGTGCAATGGGTATTTCGCGACCATCGCTCAACCGCACTGATGCTGCTTTATCGACCTGTGCATGTTGCAAAATCTCGTCTACCAGTGTGTCTGCGTTTTGATAGTACACGCCCAGCGCATCCCCAGGTTGATAGCGGATACCAGAGCCACTGAGGTCTATTTCGACGTGTTCGACATCTTTACTGGCATTTGGGGTGGTAATACGTTGACGCAGGCTCAGGCTGGCAGTAAAAGGCGCAGCTCGAGTGAATACCGCGGTCTGAGCGGCTACAACGCTTTGCTGAACCTCTGTATTTTCGTCAGCCTGAGTGGTGTTCAGCTCACTGATGATGGCAACAATTGTGTCCTGCCACGCGGCTGCACTGCTCTGGTAGTCAACGTCACAATCTACCCGTTCGGCCAGACGCTCGCCACCAAGCTGTGCCAGTAGTTGGTCAAAATCTTTGCCACACTGGCAAAATTGCGGATAGCTGCTGTCACCTAGGCCTAGCACGGCAAAGTGAAGCTGATTCAGCACAGGTGCTTTTTTACCAGATAGATATTTATATAACGGCAAAGCTTCTTCCGGCGGCTCGCCCTCGCCCTGAGTGGAGGTGACAAGTAGAAGAATGTCTTCACTGATCAGTTGTTTGTTTTTGTAATCGCCGCAAGCAGTTAGGGTGGCACTGATACCGGCTGCTTCTAGTTTCAGTTGCAGGTTTTCAGCCACGCGGCGAGCATTACCGGTTTGTGACGCAGACAATACCCGTACGTTGCGCGCTATTGGTGCTGTGCTGTTGATGGCCGCTGCGGTTGCCGTGGCAGGGGAGGTGGTACCTGCCTGCTGGCTTTGTGCCCATGTATAGCCAGAGAGCCACGCTAGCTGCGTTGGCGACAGCTTATTTAACGATTGCAACAATTCGGGAGATAGAGGGATGGTCATGGTTTGTGCTCGGTAAGGTGATGATTAATGTCATTATTCGGCGGTAGAATTCCATCCGGCCATACTAGCAAGCACCGGGAAGTTTGAGAAAGAAATGGCACTTATTTAGTTAGAATCGGCAAGCATATATAAAAAGGCTGCCCGTAGGCTGCCTTGAAAAGAGGAATCTGGATTATTTTAAGACTGTCTGTTTTAACGCTTGATACCGATTTCAGGAAAGGCATTGCGCATCACTTCATCCAGATGGCTGGCGGAGGCACTCATCAGACTTTGCTCTTTTTCGTTTAGGGGAATTTCTATAACCTGACGCACACCGTGACGGTCAAGCACTGCAGGGGTGCCGATATACATGTCTTTGACACCATACTGGCCATTGAGATAGACGGAAACCGGTAGTATGGTGTTTTCATCATCCAAAAGCGCCCGACATATGCGCGCCAGTGCAGCACCTACTCCATAATAAGTAGCCCCTTTGAGACGGATGATGTCGTAGGCAGCATTGACCACGCGGTCGGCAATTATATCAAGGTCTGCTTCGGTAAAGCGTGGATCGCCTTTAATCCACTCTTCCATTGTCAGGCCACCAACACTCAGATGTGACCATGCCGGAAATTCGGTGTCGCCATGTTCTCCCAGTATGTAACCGCTTACGGTACGCGGGTCAACATTGAGGAGATAGCCAACATATTTGCACAAGCGGGCTGAATCCAGTGAGGTACCAGAACCGATTACACGCTCGGCCGGAAAACCTGACAGTTTCCATGTGGCATAGGTAAGGATGTCCACGGGATTGGAAGCCACTAGAAAGATACCGTTAAAACCGGATTCAACGACATGGGTAACAATACTTTTGATGATATGCAAATTACGGTTAACCAGATCCAGACGGCTTTCACCTGGCTTTTGCGCAGCACCGGCGGTAATCACAACAATATCAGCATCGGCGGCATCGCTGTAATTGCCGGCGTAGATGTTTTTGGGGTAAGTAAAGAGTAATGCATCTGCAATATCTTTTGCATCTCCATGCGCCTTATCCCGCGCTACGTCGACAATCACCAGTTCCTGACCGATACCTTGCAGCGTGGCTGCATAGGCAAATGTGGAACCTACGGCACCGGCACCAACCAGAACAATTTTCTGATGATTTTTGGCATTGGTGGGCTGTAACATAATTCAACCTCTTTCTAACGTAAATGCAAATCTATGCGAATTTATGCATAAATTGTAGCAAATTTGTACATGCTATATGCATTTTTTATTTATATTCATCATTAATTACATTTTTTGGTGAAATATGTCGGTAAATATTTTTTTGTATGATTTTTTTATGTTTTCCGCTAATTTTATGGCATTTTGTATATTTATGTTTAATTTTGAATAATAGCTAACGTCTGCCAGCTAACGTTTGAATAATTGTTTTTACTGGTTTGGAGCCGCTTTATATATTTATGATTACGGTAGGTTTAAATCAGCTAAATTCAATTGTTCAGATTCTAATAAACACATACAAGAGGCTATGGATTGAAATAAATGTTAAATGAGATATGTAATTCGGTTTAACGAATTTAAGATTTGCTGATATAGTTTGTGTGCAAATATGAGAGAGTAGAAGATAGTAGGTGATGGGGTAGGCGGTTGGGATGCATTTGCCGGCTATATTCTGCTTAGGCTTTTCCAAACTGGTAGATATTAAACAAAATCAGCCTCTCTGAAACCCGGCAGGCAACCCGTTTGGCCAATGTAAGAGCAGAAAAAAGTGCATCCTGCACCATCTCTTGAATATGACAGTCTGCAAGTAGAGTGTGCATTTACAGCTCTACGGCGTAATAAAATACTCGACCAATGATGATAATCTGTTTGACAGGGGCGCATTCATCCTGATACTCAGCAGTATTGTAAGCGTGCAGTCGTATTTCTTCATTGGGCATGGAATACAGTTTCCGGACGCGATAGCGGTGATTTTGTTTTATCAGATACAGGTTGCCATCGATGATGCTGGTACGGTTTAAGTCGACAGCAAAAATGGTTCCGTGCGGAAAAATAGGTTCCATGCTGTTGTCGCTCACCGGAAAACATACCACCATCTCTGCATTGATTTTTTTACGCTCTAAAAGCTCGGTACTCAGGCTGAATTTTTTGCAATGCTGTTTATGTGCCTGTTTGGAACGCACACAGCCGGCCAGCTCAATGGAGGGGTACAGGCAGACAGCTACCTCATCCTGATTATACGGGCCGGAATCTATAGCTGCAGGAATTTCGTCTGTTTGCGTTGGAAAAGGATTACCGCGACCTTCACGCAGCCAGGTAAGACTTACCCCCAGTATGTTGGCCAGTATGTCCAGATTTTTGGGTTCGTAATTGCCGTTTTCCCATTTGAATACTGCGGTTTTGGAGACGCCCATTTTATCGGCTACCTGTTGCTGTGACAGGGCGATACGCTGCCGCGCCTGTTTGATGCGATCGCTTAACATCTGTTATCTCCCGATTAAAAGACATAATGATGTTAACTTAATTTGTGTTATGTTTTGTTTATAGCAATAGTTATTTTCAATATATAAAACATATCAATTTGTTTCTTATTTCACAGTAAAAATTATACCATCCACTTTATATAATAATATTAAGATGATAATTCGCTAGCAGGCTTAGTTAACATTCTCTTGCTGCTCTCAGCCCAACATCAAAAAAATTAATTTTTACATCATTTTTATCGGTTTTTTACACAAACCTCTTATTCAAATTCAATTATGAAGCTGGATTTATTTTATCCATATAACATATTTTTACATAATATTAACTCGTTTGTCGTATATGTGTGTTTTTATCAACACCTGCTACCTAAACTGCTGCACCTATACCTGCAAAGCGTAAACAAGATGCAACAGCATTCATGTTTTCTGCATACTGTGTTCCGAGGAGACGGTATATTTTCACCGCAAACTTTTATGCATGTGACGCCTAAGATAAGGCAACAATCATGCCGGCGGCAACGGTATGATTGGTCGCTTCATCGATTAGGATAAAGGCACCAGCCGCCGGATTGGCCTCGTAGGTAGTGGCAATAAGTGGTTTTTGCACACTGATCTGTACCCGTCCAATGTCGTTTAGTTGCAGGCTGCTGCTGTTTTCTTGATGATTGAGACTTTGTACATCCAGCAGATATTCAACCTTTCTGATTTTGGCATACACGGTCTGCGTGCTGTGCTTGAGCCAGTACCGTCTGGCTGAGTTGAGTGGTTTACTGTCAAACCAGCACAACGATGCACTGATGTTGCTGACCGGATGCAAATCACTGCCGGCAGCGACAATACTGTCTCCACGGGATACATCTACATCATCAGCCAGCACTAAAGTGAGCACATCACCTGCCTGAGCCTGATCTACGGCACCATCCGGACTGTATATGGCTGCAATGGTGCTACTCTGGCCGGCTGGTTCGATACGTACGGGCTCGCCTATTTTCAGGCACCCTTGTTCTAGCCGACCCTGATAGCCGCGAAAATCATCAGCACTGCTGCCATCCAGCCGTGCGACGCGCTGTACTGGATAGAGAGCGGGTGCCTTCAGCAACTGACTATGACGGTTAGCAGCGGGCAGGCTTTCCAATAAAGGCAGCAGCGGTTGCCCTTGAAACCAAGGCATATGTGCACTTGCAGTGACAATATTGTCGCCGTTTAGCGCCGATATTGGTACATAGCTGACGCGGCGCAAATCTAAAGCGGCGGCCAGCTCGCTGTAGGCACGTTTAATCGCGTTGAATTTTTCTTCGCTGTAATCCAGCAAATCAAGTTTGTTTACCGCTACGATGATGTGCGGTGTACCCAGCAGTTTCAGAATGGCGCTGTGGCGACGGGTTTGCGGCAGTAAGGCCGGTGTCTGTTCGCTGAAATCCAACCGTGTGGCATCTATTAGAATGATGGCGGCATCGGCAGTAGAGGCTCCAGTCACCATATTGCGGGTATATTGTTCATGGCCGGGGGTATCAGCAATGATGAATTTGCGTGCCGGCGTTGCAAAATAGCGGTAAGCAACATCAATGGTAATGCCCTGCTCACGCTCTGCTGCCAACCCATCAGTAAGCTGGGCGAAATCGGGGACGCCCTCGGCAGTACGCTTGTGCTTGCCGCGATACAGTGAGGCTACCTGATCAGCCAGCAAAGACTGGCTGTCAAACAGCAGACGTCCAATTAGTGTGGATTTACCATCGTCCACGCTGCCGGCTGTAATAAATCGCAATACGGAATCAGTACTCATTCGATGTCTCATTGGTTGGTGGTAACGACCTGCGTCAGCATCTGCTTCAGGCTATGCCACGCTGGAGTCAATTCGCTGAAGCCGTCTTCAGCCATAAGGTGGCCACCATGGGATACATAATCGATGTGGCTGTGCAGTGATGCTGCAATAAACTGGCTGGCGGCTTCTGGAACATAGGGATCGTTGGTGGAAATAATACTGTGCACCGGCATGCTGATATGCTGTAATGCACTGAAATCAGGCTGGCTGGCATCGATATATTCATCCAGAATATGCAGCGTAGGCAGGCGCGAGGCAAAACCAGCGGCCAGTATCAATCCGCCCAACTTTGCAGGCTGGTGACGGCTGAGAAAACGAAGCAGGGTAATAACACCGAGGCTGTGGCCGACCAGTATGGTCTGAGCTTCAGGCTGGCCGATAATCTGATCCAGTGTCTGCTGCCATACCGCTGCTTGCGGATAATCGGGTGCAGGCATTGCCGGTATGGTGACAACGGCGCCGGCGGAACGCGCCTGCCGAGCCAGCCACTCAAACCAGTTATCATTCGGGCTGCTTTGAAAGCCATGCACAATATAGACCTGAGGCGCTGAATTGGTGAGTGTGGCAGCCATCAGAAATAACCTGCTTTCTTACGCTCTTCCATGGCCGCTTCCGAAACTTGATCGTCCATGCGCGTGGCGTTGCGCTCGGAAATAGTGGTTTGCGCCGTCTCGGCTATTATTTCAGCGGCGGTAGCGGCTTCGCTCGCCACTGGACAAGTACAGGAAATATCGCCTACTGTACGGAAACGTACACTGCGTACCACGCTTACTTCGCCCTCTTTTTTCGGTGTCAGTGGCGTTACCGGCACCAGCATGTTTCCGCGTTGTACCACCTCACGCTGGTGAGCATAATAGATGTCAGGTAAAGCCAGCTGTTCACGCGCGATGTACTGCCAGATATCCAGTTCTGTCCAGTTCGAAATTGGGAATACGCGCATGTTTTCGCCTGGATGGAGACGCGTATTATATAAATCCCATAATTCCGGACGCTGGTTTTTCGGGTCCCATTGACCAAATTCATCGCGGAACGAGAATATGCGCTCTTTAGCACGCGCTTTTTCCTCATCGCGACGCGCACCGCCCATTAATGCATCAAAGCCGTTGGCTTCAATGGTTTCCAACAAGGTCACAGCCTGGGCGGCATTGCGAGAATCGGTAGCTCGGCGCAAGGTTACACTGCCTCGGCGAATGGATTCTTCCACACTGCCCACCACTAGTTTCGCACCCAGCCGCTGTACAGTGGCATCACGAAAGGCAATCACTTCGGGGTAGTTGTGGCCAGTATCGATGTGTACCAGTGTTAGCGGTAATTGCAGGTTGTGGCCAGGTATCTGAAATGCTTTTACTGCCAGTGCCAGCAGCACTACCGAATCCTTGCCACCGGAAAACAGCAGCGCCGGATGGCGTGCTTCGGCGACCACTTCGCGGATAATGTAGATGGATTCCGCTTCCAGCCAATCCAGATGTTTGTTTTGAATACTCATTGGTTTATTCCGTAGTGGCCGCAGCGCATGACAGCGCACCTGCAAGCCTGAGTTAAATTCTGCTTATTTATGCAAACCACATTCTTTACTATCGCGGCTCTCCCACCACCAGCGGCCAGCCCGAATATCCTCGCCCACTTTTACCGGACGCGTACACGGCTCACAGCCAATGCTCGGATAGCCCTGCATATACAATGCATTTACCGGCAGTTGCTTCGCTTCGGCATAAGCCCACACATCAGTTTCCAGCCAATCAGCCAGCGGATTGTATTTGTCCATCTCATGGGTCTGATCTTGCTCAACCAATGCCAGCTCGGCACGGGTGCTGGACTGCTCGCGCCGCTGTCCCGTAATCCATGCATCTGCATCACTGAGTGCACGGTTGAGCGGTTCGATTTTGCGGATATGGCAACATTCGCGCCTCAGAGCAACACTGTCATAGAAAGCCAGCTTGCCATGTGCAGCCACATACGCATCAACAGCCGCCTCATCTGGCCGATATTCAACAATTTGGATACCCCAGTGCTGGCCGGCGGCGTCTAACAACTGACAGGTTTCACTATTGAGCGCACCAGTATTAAGGGTAAATACCTCTACAGGCAGCTGCGCGCGCGCAATCACATCGGTAATCACCATGTCTTCAACGGCCAGACTAGAAGCAAATTTAACGTGCTGATGCTGGCTGACAATCTGCTCTAAACGGTTTTGTAGTTCGGCAGTAAGTACCGGCAAGCGTTGGGTGGCGGCCGCATCATGCGGTGGGCTCCACAAGCGGGGGCGCAACATATTCTTTTACGTTCCTGAAAGCACAATTTATTAATGCCAGCAACTGTTTAAGCAGCTTACTGTCTGTCTGATTCAGATAGTAGCAAGCGTAGCCTGCGGCAAGGAAAGAATAAAAATTTCTTTCTTTATAACCAAATTTCCGTCCCGTACACGGCCAATACAGATATAACCGCCAACGATTTGGTTAGAAAAAATGCTTCTTTTTCAGCCACACAGCCGCACTTATAAGATAGCGTGCACACAACAAAGACAAACCAACATGAATCACTACCCCATATTTACTCAATTACACCAGCGCAAAGTGTTACTGGTGGGCGGCGGACAGGTGGCCGAACGCAAGGCCAGTGCCCTGTTACAGGCTGGAGCTCAACTAAAGGTGGTGGCACAGCAAACCACCAGCCGTTTTCAGGATTGGTTTGCCGCACAGCAAGCCGAACACATCGCCACAGAATTTAGCCCTGCGCTGCTAAGTGGTGTGTTTCTGGTAGTGGCCGCTACTAACGACCCTGCCTTAAATCGGCAGGTATTTCTGGCAGCCGAAGCAGCGGCAACATTCTGCAATTGTGTCGACCAGCCGGCATGTTGTTCGTTTATCGTGCCGGCATTGATTGATCGCAGTCCAATACAGGTGGCCATAAGCAGCGGCGGCCACGCACCAGTGTTGGCGCGGCTGATTCGTCAGCAAATAGAAAAGCTACTGCCGTTTTCAGTCGGCAAAGCAGCTGCGCTGGCCGGACGCTGGCGGACACAGGTAAAACAAACCTTGCAGCATTTGAGCGAACGCCGCCGCTTCTGGGAGCAATTATTTCAGCACAGCCGCTTTTCCCAGTTTGTGGCCAGTGGTGATGAAAAGGCAGCAGAATCGCTGTTGCAGCAGCAGCTAAATGCCCATCAGCCCCTACCACAGGGTGAAGTGGTGCTGGTTGGTGCCGGCCCAGGTGATGCCGGTCTGCTAACTTTGCACGCCTTACAGGCACTTCAGGCAGCAGATGTAGTTTTATATGATGCATTGGTATCGGCAGAGGTACTTGAGCTGGTACGCCGCGATGCCCTAAGAATCAGCGTTGGCAAGCGCTGCGGCAACCATCAGGTACAACAGAAACAGACCAATGAACTGCTGGTAAAGTGGGCACAGCAAGGTAAACGTGTTGCGCGCCTAAAAGGCGGTGATCCTTTTGTGTTCGGCCGTGGTGGTGAAGAATGTGCGGTATTACAGGCAGCGGGAATTCCTTTCAGAGTCATTCCTGGCATCAGCGCCGGTTTAGGCGCCACTGCCTACGCAGGCATCCCGCTTACCCATCGCGATTATGCCCAGAGTGTGCTGTTTATAACCGGCCACCAGCAGCTGGCTGCACAGTCACATGGCTGGCACACACTGGCTGGTGCTCAGCAAACACTGGTCATTTATATGGGTACCCTCACAGCGGCGGAAATCAGCCGCCAGCTGATTGCCCACGGACGAGCCGCCACCACACCAGTAGCAATCATCTCGCAAGGCACACTACCACAGCAAACCGTATCAACCGGACAGCTTCACCAGCTGGCCTCACTGGCACAGCAAGCTGCCACACCGGCATTGATTGTGATTGGTGAAGTAGTCAGTCTGCGCCAGCAGCTGGAATGGTTTCAGCCCAGCAGTGCACACGAAAGCGTAGCAGCCGCTTAGTATCAGCGCCTACAGCAAGCACAAAAAAAACAGCACTTGTGTAACAAGTGCTGTTATCCTCTTGGCCGGAATCGTTCAATCTGTTACTGCCGCAGACTGCGCATAATTATTCAATCCAACTTCTTCAATCAGATCAAGCTGCGTACCCAGCCAGTCTAAATATTCCTCATTCACCGCTTTTTGCTGTTCAAGCAAATCACGTGACACAAAATCCAGCTGGTTTTCACACACAGCTATGGCGTCAGCCAGAGCAATGTGTTTGGCCTGCTCTGCCCGTTGGTCACACTGTAGAATCTCAGTAATATTCTCACCCACCAGAATTTTGCCGTATTCCTGTAGATTCGGCAGACCTTCCAGAAGCAGGATACGCTCAATCAGCGCGTCTGCGCTCTTCATATCGCGAATCGAATGCTTATACAAAGCCTCACCCAGCTCATTAAAACCCCAGTTGCGCAAAATACGCGCATGCAGAAAATACTGATTGATGGAAACCAACAACAAACCCAGATTTTTATTCAATGCCTGTATGGCCAAACGATCTCCCTGCATATCGTTCTCCTTACAGCTGGCTTTGCAGATAATTGGGCAAGCCCATCACCTCAATTTGGCGCAACTGTTGTTCTAGCCAGTGTGCATGGTCTTCTTCCGTATCTTTCAGCTGAGCCACCAGAAACTGACGCGTCACATAATCCTGCTCCTGCTCACATAGCTTAATCGCGTCTTTTAAATTCTGGCGCACGCTTAGCTCAGTAGCCAGATCATTTTCCAGCATGCTGACTACATCCGTGCCCACATTAATCGCATCCGGTACCATTTCCGGTTTGCCGTTCAGCATCAGAATACGGTGAATAAACTGGTGCGCATGGTCGGTTTCTTCCTGCATCTCATGGTCTATGCGCTGAAACAGCTTCATATAACCCATATCCTCATACATCCGCGAATGGGCAAAATACTGGTCACGCGCGGCCAGCTCTCCTGCCAGTAAACGGTTTAAACAATCCAATACAACCTTTTTGCCTTCCATGTTTGCATCCTTTTTACTCAAAACTGCTGCATCTTACTCACTAAGCAGTTGTGATGAATCACTAAACCATTACCGACCTGACGCGACAAGCATCAAGCGCAGATAACTATTTAATGAAAAATTATGTCTGTTATTTTCTACCCGTGAGCAGCGTATTTGTCTTGCTTCTTAAGCAAAAAAACACTGTCGGATAGTAACTTATACGTAGAGGATAAATATCCTGCACCAATATTTTCTGCAGTCTGGGGTTGCAGGCTAAAATTAACCTGCAACCCTTTTCCCCCTTAAACAGTTGCACTAAATCAGGTGTTAAAATCACATTACCCTAACCAATACAACTGTTTGGACTTATCATAACATTAAATATCGTGACTATTTTTAATCTAAATAAGACTAATTTTCATAATAATTAATCGAAAAAATCAAAAATTAACAGAAAATTCCATAAAAACATAGCATTAAAACAATAATGGTTATCACACTTTATTAGAATCATTCAACTAAACCATCACAGACGGCAAATTTATAATAAAATTTATATAAATTAACATAATTTCACACTTAGTCTGCATCCTTAGCGGTCACAATATATAGGATCAACAAGCAATTAGCGTAAAACATAACCATTTTCATTCCGTCCTGCTCAATATTTTAGCCAGCCTTTTATTCCCTTTTCAACGAGATCAATTATTTCTTTAGCATCATCATTAATCCTGCCTGTAGCAACAACCTTTCAGTAGAGCTTATAAATCAGCACAGTCACATCCAAAACAGCTACCTGCCTTTTATTTCGGCAGGAAATCTAGGCACCTACTCCTGAACACAGCTTGCAGCGCGTACTGCTGACACATGCTTCCCTCTTATCCAGTCCTAAAGTGAATTGCGGCAAAAAGGAATATCACTACTACTTCTTCACTCCGAATTTAGCCTCGCGATGAAAAATATAAATATCACAAATGAATATTTGTACACACCAATTGCAAAACTAATATGGTTTTCACTCGCAGAAAAAAATAAAAATCCGTACTAAAACTCATTTTACTGCCGGTATTACACCGGTACAGAAACCGAATTTCAGTACGAATTTATTAGAAAAAGACAAACAACAAAATGTCTTACAGCAAAATACCGCCGGTCACACCATAAACCTGAGCAGTTACATAGCTGGATTCATCCGACATCAGGAAAACATAAGTAGAAGCCAGTTCGGCAGGCTGGCCGGCACGGCCAAGAATAGATTCGCTCTGACCGAATTTCGGTATAGCTTCAGCCGGTTGACCGCCGGTAATTTCCAGAGCAGTCCAGATAGGGCCGGGAGCCACTGAGTTCACGCGAATTCCTTTAGCAGCAACCTGTTTAGCAAGACCCTGCGTAAAAGCCACAATAGCGGCCTTTGTAGAGGCATAATCTATCAGATTCGGGCTAGGTTCATAAGCCTGTACAGAGCTGGTGGTCACAATAGTGGCACCGGCAGGCAAATGCGGCATTGCAGCCTGAATCACCCAAAAAAGAGAGAAAACATTAATTTCGAATGTTTTTTTTAATTGTTCCGTACTGATATCACAAAACCGCTCAACAGCCGTCTGCTTACCAGCCACCAAAGTCAGACCATCCAGACCGCCTAACTGCTGATGCGTTTTTTCTACTAACTGTTTGCAGAAATGCTCATCACTTAAGTCACCCGGCAGGCATACAACCTTGCGGCCGGCTTCCTGTACCAGTGCTGCAACCTGTTTAGCATCCTCTTCTTCTTCCGGCAGATAATTAATCGCCAGATCCGCACCTTCACGCGCATACGCTATGGCAGCAGCACGACCAATACCGGAATCGGCACCCGTTACCAAAATCTTGCGTCCACACAAACGGCCATGACCTTCATAGCTTTTTTCACCACAATCAGGTACAGGGTCCATTCTGCTTTGCAGGCCGGGCGCTGGCTGACGTTGTTTGGCATAATCCTGATGGTAGTACTTGGTTTTAGGATCTTGTAAACCTTCTTGATGCTTCATGATACATCTCCTTGTTTAACAATGCTTTATCCAGATGGAACAGCAAAACCATCATACGACAGATTATGAAACAGAAAAGAAAACTACTTGTAATTTATGTCAATATTCTAGTTAAAATTTATTAATCTCAATGGCTTGAGAACGAAAAGACAAATCATGCAAAACAGGTAGGCAAAACAAATGCAAGACAGTACCTATACTGTCCTGCATGTATACTGCCTAGGCTGATATCAGAAGCGATGCGTATACGAAACACCAGCAATATGTGCATGCGAACGGTAATCCGCCTCACCACGCACATTACTCGACACGTGTGCCCCATCATCCTGCTGATTCATTTGCGTATGCTGGATATGCAGATAAGCATACGACACCGCCACCGTATCCTTTTTATTCACATCATATTTAGCACCAGCGCCAAACAGCCAGCGATTACCATCTGGAATCGTAGACAGCCGTGTAGACGAATTGCGTACCGGCGACTGATCATAATTCACACCAAAACGCCATTGCAGTCGTGGGGTTTGCTGATACGAAGCCCCTACACCAACAGCATAGGTATCACGCCAGTTGGTCGCAATATGCGTGGTATGCGAAGTAGTACCATGCACCGGATCAATCGCCTTATCATTTTCAAAATTGATATCCAGCTCATGCAGGCGTGAAGAACGCGTCCAGCTCACATTACCAAATAGATTCCATTGTGGATTCACTTTCCACATTCCGTGCACCGATACCACTTCCGGCGTGGTAATTTGCACCTGCGCCCCTTCCAGCTCTTTAAAACCAAACTGCGCAAACAGCGGCGCATACTGTTTTGCATACTTTCCTACCGGCTGCCAGCGCGCCGTACCATGCAGATGCTGATTAATCTTAGAGCGATAGCTCACACCCACCCGCACATCATCATTCACATCCCATAGCCAACCCGCATTGAAACCATAGCCCCAGTCATTACCTTTTACCGTAGCACGAGCATCAAATGCACCTGGCGCCCGCTGATGCAGCATCGCTGGAGGAATCCCAGACTGCGCACTGCCTACCGGCGTGAAATCAGCGTATTTCTGCACTTCTGCATGCAGATACTGCGCGATCAGCCCCACACCCAGCGAATGTCGGTCATTGATTTTAAAAGCCACAGCCGGATTGATATCCAGTGCCTTTACATTGGTTTTATTTACGTTATAGCGCAACACCGAAGCGGAACTATCATTGGTTCTGGCCGCATACGGTATATAAACACCCAGCCCCACACCCCATCGTTCATTCAGCCGATGAGAAAAATACAGCTGCGGCACCAACTGAGCCGTATTGGCAATATTACCGTGTTCCGGACCACTGACAGCAGAGCCATCCGAAAACGTTCCTCGCGCATTCTTATATTTAATATCCGGTTTAATCACAAACAGATTAGTATCAATCTGCGTACCCTCCACATGCACCAAGCCAGCCGGATTACTAACAATCGTCGTAGCATCAACAGCTTCAGCCGCTGCCGCATTACCGGATGCTACCGACGTCACCGACTGCAAACCCAAATGATATCCGGAAGCCAAAACAGGAGAACTCAAAACTGCGGCACTGATCACAACAGCGCTCATTTCAAACACAACTGGCAAACGTCTTGTCATTATGTCTTTTCTCAAAAAGCAGAAAATAAAAAAGACCTTTTCACAAGGTCAAAATTAAAAATAAAAATCAAATTCGAGTGTTTATTCTAACCCAAAAAAACTTTCATTGCCGTTTACCGTCCTTACAATTATTCAGATAAATTAAATTGCTTATATCTGAATACAATTATTTTTTACCCTAAATGCATCATCAATCCAACTTTTATTAAGAAACACAACTGAAAATCAATATCTTTCAGCATTCTAAAATATCTCTCTATCCCAATCACAAATGAATAAAAAATAACAGGCACCACCCATTCCATTGATAGAAAATATCAGAACGCCATATAATTGCTTTATTCAGCCTTCTATTGAAATATAGATGCTGCGCTTCTTCTGCCGGCCTCTGGCTTTGTATGACAGCTTTCGCGGCAAACAAACAATTACCGCGTACAGAATAAATATTTACTGGTCATGCATTCATGTGCTAAAGCTTGCTCCGGATGCACTGCTGCCACGGCCATTTACACCGCTTCTGCTTTTGCCCGACTTTGCAATCATTAAATATTTTTTATACATAACATCCAGCAAATAAGCGGCATCAATCAGCCATACTGTCTACCTCTTTGCATTCGTTTTTAACAAGCTGGTCGCAGCATCTGCTGGTTTTCTAAGCAGAAACATCTACCAGACAGCCATTTACAGCAGCACACAGCAATGGTTACACTGTCACATTATTATCTGTTCTCATGGTAAGACAACAATGTTTCAACGCTTGAAACGCACCTGGCCGTTAATGCTGCTCTGGCTGGATTTGATTTACAGTTTCATCCTGAATATTGGTGCCAGCGTCTCACTAGAACAAACACCTGCATCAGGCAACAGCTTACCCCTATCACCGGATATTGCCTTCAGCTGGCTACAGGTTATCGCCAACGGCGGCATGGTACTGACTCTTAGCTTCGCCTTCATCGTTCTGCTGCAACTTAACCGCGCCATGCAGCAGCATCAATTCTGGCCGCTCACACCCGTCCGCATTGCCGCTTTACTGATTGTGCTCGCGTTTAGCCTGCCCGCATGGTGGCAATGGCTATGGGCAGGATGGGCACTGGCTCACGGGCAAATGGTTGTAGAATGGCACAATTTGCGCTACCTCATCGTTTCCATTCTCTTGCTTTATCCTGCCTATCTTTGCCTGCGCTTAATGTGGATACGCAACCGGCAACATACCCGCAAGCCAGATTCTGGCCATATCAATAGTCCTGATCAAATGCCGCCATCAGCCTAAATTTCGGTTTCCGCCCGCCCCATTAGCCAGTTCATTGGCCAATATAGGGTAAAATATGCGCCAGAAATTCAGCAGCGGATTAAAATTGCATGGACACACAATCTCTTACCACCCTGATTAACAGCATCACCCTGCCAGACAGCAACCGGACACTCGGTAGTGAACAAGCTGTCCGCAACGTTATCATCGACAACGACGGCATCCACCTTGAGCTCGTCTTTCCCTATCCAGTTGCCCACCTCATTCACGAGCTGCAACAGCGCATCGATCACGCCATCACCGCCAAATTCGGCGACAAGCCCCTGTTCGTAAAGGTACAGCTGGACATCGGCACGCATAAAGTTCAGCCCGGCGTCCAAACCATAGCCGGCGTTAAAAACATCATTGCCGTCGCTTCCGGCAAAGGCGGCGTCGGCAAATCCACCACCAGTGCCAATCTGGCTGTAGCTTTAAGCCGCATGGGCGCACGCGTTGGCGTGCTTGATGCCGACATTTACGGCCCCAGCCAGCCAACCATGTTTGGCGTTGCCGGACAAGAACCGCGTCAGCATCAGGGTAAAATGATACCGATCATGGCTACGGGTGAGATTCAGGTAATGTCCGTCGGCTTTCTCGTCGATACCGATCAGGCCGTCATCTGGCGTGGCCCTATGGTCAGTCAGGCTTTACAGCAACTCCTGTTTCAAAGCCAATGGGATGATGTAGACTACCTAATTATTGACCTGCCGCCCGGTACCGGCGACATCCAGCTAACACTGGCACAGAAAATACCCGTAACCGGCGCCGTCGTCGTTACCACACCTCAGGATGTAGCCTTAATCGACGCACGCAAAGCCGTCAACATGTTTCAGAAAGTTAACATTCCCATTTTCGGCGTACTCGAAAACATGTCCGTCCATATCTGCTCCCACTGCGGACATACCGAATCCGTATTTGGACACAACGGCGGCAAGGAACTAGCACACAACCTCGGTGTTCCCCTGCTCGGCCAATTACCACTTACCTTATCCGTCCGCGAAGCCATGGATAACGGTCAGGCCTACGCACTAGCAGAGCAAAATCCGCAAATTGCTGCCCTGTACCAGCAGGCAGCATGGCAGCTGGTACAGGCATTGGCCGATCAGGGCAAAGACTATAGCCAGCGTTTTCCAAAAATCGTGGTCGAATAAACCGCAGAAAAAGATACTTTCACCAAACCATGCGATAATATTCACATTGATTGTGAACACACAGCCACAAATAAATCCTGCTTGCATCCGGCCATGCAGCAGACCAGCCCCTTAAACCAAACCATTGTTATCAGCAAAACAATGGCCATGCCATTTTATGAACACACCGTTTTGGCCTTTACTGGCCCTGCTTGCCGATGGTCTGGCGCATGAAGTACAGACACTGGCAAAAACCCTGAACTGCAAAATACCCCAGCTCAACGCAGCCTGGCAGGAAATGCCTGCCCACATCCAATGTCTTCTGCGTCAGCGCAATGGCGTCTGGCAGCTTACCAAAACACTGGCATTGATACCCGAAAACACCTTCAATCACTGCGCGCGCCAGTACGGCTTTGAACCGCATCTGCTGGCTCAGACCACCTCCACCAACACCATTCTACTGGAACAGGTACGCCACGCACCCATAGACAGCCCACCACAAATCTATCTGGCCTACGAACAAACAGCCGGACGCGGCCGTCAGGGCAAAGCATGGCAAAATCGCATTGGCGAATGCCTGATGTTTAGCCTGAGCTGGACATTCCAGCGCCCACAAGCCGAACTTGGCGGACTGGCACTTATCGTAGCAGTGGCCATCTCCCAGACCCTGCGCGAACTCGGCATCCCCGCTCAAATCAAATGGCCCAATGACCTGATGCTGGACAACAGCAAACTTGGCGGCATCCTGATTGAAACCGTCACTCATCAGCAACAAACCACCGCTGTTATCGGCATTGGCCTCAACTTCAGCATCCCCGATCAGGTTGGTACCGCCACCGCCATCCTGTCCCTGCTACCGCAGGCACAAGTCAGCCGAATTTTTCAGGGCATTCTTGCCAAACTGGCTCAATTCCTGCCCCGCTTCAATCAGCATGGGCTCAGCCCATTTCTGGCTGATTACAATCAATTACATCGCGATCAGGGACGGCTGGTACATCTGCTGACAGGCGGACGCACACTAGCCGAAGGCACTGTCAGCGGCATCGCTCCTTCCGGTGCTCTGTTGCTACAAACTGCCAACGGAGAACAAAGTTTTGTCAATGGCGAAATCAGCCTGCGCCCAGGTGCAGCAGCTACCGAAACCCAAAACGCCACCCAAAAACGCTGCCTGCTACTGGATGCAGGCAACAGCAAGCTTAAATGGGCATGGGTAGAAAACGGCTGCATACTCAGCTATGGCAAAGCCGCCTATTATGATCTGCAACCCCTCATACAAGACTGGGCCAAAAAGGGCTGCGGCACAGAACGCATCATAGGCTGCGCGGTCTGTGGAGAAGCTCGCCAGCAGCAAATTGCCGCCATTCTGCCACAACCGGTACTGTGGCTGCCTTCCATGCCTGAAGCCCTCGGTATCTGCAATCATTACCGCAATCCTGCCGAACACGGTGCCGACCGTTGGTTTAATCTCATCGGCAGCCGGCGATACACCAAACAGGCATGTGTTGTGGTCAGCTGTGGCACAGCTGTCACAGTTGACGCTCTTACCGACACCAATCATTACCTCGGCGGCAGCATCCTGCCGGGATTTCATTTGATGAAAGAAGCATTATCCAGACGTACCGCCAACCTCAACCGCCCGCTCGGCAAAGCCTATGCTTTCGCCACCACCACCCCAAATGCTATGGCCAGCGGCATCATGGATGCCGTCTGCGGCGCCATCGTCCTCATGCATGAGCGCCTGCAACAGAAAATCGGCACTGGCAAACCGGTTGACATCATCATCACCGGCGGTGGAGCCAATAAAGTAGCACAGGCCTTACCCAATACATTTGTCTTAGACAACCGCATTGAAATTGTGGATAATTTAGTGCTTTACGGTTTACTCAACTGGGTTGAATACGCATGAAATGGCTGTTTGCAATCTTGGTAGCATTAAATATCATCGTTTTCGGCAGCATGATAGCCGGCAAACTGGTACACGGTATTTCAGCTTCTCCCGCTGCGTCCGGCGCCACCAGCGCAGCCACTGATACCATCGCACCGGCCAGCCCCGACATCAGCGTGCGCCGTGCTACCGATACAACAGCCGCTGCCGGTAGCGCTGTACCTGCTGCGAAAGCTGCCAGCAAGACCGAAACCACCACTGCCGGCAAACAGAAAAGCGACACTGCCGACAACTCCGACAAAACTACCGCTGCACCAGCCAGCACCTGTACCGCCACCGTTACCCTCCCCGAAGACGACTTTCACCGCATCAAAGGCTTGCTCAACCACTGGCCGTTTACCACCAGCCGCTTCATAGAACAAGTAAACGCACCGGCTCGAACCCGTACCACACCCGCACCCACCCGTTACATGGTAGCGCTTTCATCCAGTGGCGATAGCACCACTCGTGCCCGTCTTCAGGAGCAGGGCTTCGACTATGGCATCAATCAGGGCAGAGTCAGCTTAGGTGTATTCAACCGGAGGGAAGATGCGGAAGGATTGATGGCACGCGCCAAAATGCAAGGATTCAGTGATGCCTTCATTACCACATTGGGTGGCAGTAGCGACAGTGATTCAGGCAACACCCCCACAAGCATAGCCAAAATGCGCGTTGTATTCAGCGGCGTAGACAACTCAGCCATGAACGACATCAACGCCATTACCGGCCGCTACGGCCGCATGCAGCGCAGCGGTAACTGTCACTAAGCCGGCACTATCCATTAGAGGCTTCATGAGCACCCGTGCCGTAATCCTGAAAAACATCTCTGCCAACCTCCTGCTGCAACTGATCACCGCATTGGGCGGCTTTATTCTGCCGCCCCTGATTGTAGTAACTTACGGCTCAGCCACCAACGGCATGCTCGCATCCGTTAAACAGTTCATTGCCTACCTCACCTTGCTGGAAGCTGGCATCGGTGCGGCCGCCATCGTCGCCCTGTATCAGGCACTTACTGCCCATGACAACCAGCTCCGTAACCGCATCCTCGCCGCAGCCCATCATTTTTACCGGATTTCCGGTAGCCTGTTTGCCGTCGCCCTAGTAGTACTGGCCACCCTGTTTGCATGGCTTACCCGCCATGAAATCAGTGCCAACCTGACCTTTTGCATCGTACTGGTCATGGGTGCCGCCAACATCCTTGATTTCTTCTTTTTCGGCAGCTACCGCGCCCTCCTTACCGCAGACCAGAAAACCTACATCATCTCCGGTATACAAGCAGTCAGCATTCTCGCCAACATCGCCGTCTGCTACTGGCTCATACGCGCCGGTTACAGCATCCTGAGCGTACAGACAGCATCTACCCTGATACAAGCTGCAAAATTCCTCCTCTACCGCCGTTATGTCCGCCATCACTACTCCGGCCTAAACCAGCACTACGACAAACACCATCCCTACCACCTGCAACAAACCTGGGACGCCCTCACCCATCAGCTCACCGGCCTGCTTATCTTCAGCTCGCCACTGGTACTCATTTCACTATTCCTGTCCCTAAAAGACGCCAGTATTTACGCCGTTTATGCCCTCATTTTCGGCGCCATCAAAATGGCATTGCAATCCTTGTCACAAGGCATGCAGGCCATATTCGGCCATAGCCTCAGCACCAATCCCGCACAGACCCGCCACAACTTCTGCCGCTACAATCGCCTCTTCATGTGTTTTCTCGGCTGGGTCTACACCTGCACTGGCCTACTGCTGGCACCGTTCATACAGCTTTACACCCACAACATGACCGATGCCAATTACCACCAGCCCCTACTTGCCATCCTATTTCTATTTGTCGGCATCATCGAAAACAGCCGAATTCCAGCCATGACCATCATCATGGCCGCCGGCCGCTACAAAGCCACCAAACCACAAGCCCTGCTTGAAGCCGGCATCAACATCACCTGTTCCCTGTGTTTCATCCAGATATGGGGCAGCGCAGGTATTCTACTGGCCGCACTCATCTCATTTCTGTACCGTAGCACCGAAATGCTCCATTACAGCTGCCGCCATATCCTCTCCCTGTCCTTCAGCCGTCCACTCATATTATGGCTGGTCATATTCATCACCATCGCCGTAGCCATCAGCATCGGCTGGCAGCCCATTAGCAACATCAGCGTGCACAACTATCTCGACTGGATTAAACTGAGCCTCATCACCGGCCTGATTGCAGCCTTACCCTTCAGCTTCCTCCTATTGCTCATTTACCGCCGGCCCGTCCAATGATACCCAAACTCATACACTACTGCTGGTTCGGTCCACAGCCATTACCCACCACCACCCAGCGCTATCTGCACAGCTGGCGCCAGTATCTGCCCGACTACAAGCTCCAGCTGTGGAACGAACAAAACTTTGACTATCAGGCCAATCCCTACGCACGCACTGCCTATGCCGCCGGCAAATACGCTTTCGTCGCCGACGTGTGCCGCATTCAGGCACTGTATCAGCAAGGTGGTATCTATCTGGATACCGACGTCCAAATGGTTGCCTCATTCGACCCCTTCCTACATCACCACTGCTTCACCGGCTTCGAACAAGGCATGAATCCCTACACCCGCCAGCTCACCTGCAACCCGCAGGCCGGCGTAATGGGATGTGAGGCCGGCAGCGCCTTGATGCACGACATCTGGCAACAATACCAGCAGCTCGAATTCAACCCACAGCAGCTCATCACCATCAACCAAATATTCAAACAGCTATACCAGCAGCACGGCATCATCCTCAACAACCAGATGCAGGAAATTCCAGACTACGTCTGCGTCTATCCCAGCGACTACTTCATGGCCAAAAACGCCTATACCCATGAACTAAACCGCACCAGCAACACAGTCTGTATCCATCACTACGATGGCAGCTGGCTAAGCGACAGCAAACACACCGACCAGATCAAACGCCTTCTACTCAATCTACTGCGCACCACCCTCGGCGCCAGCAACAGTCAAAAACTCATCGCCCTGCTCAAACGGAAACTTCGATGAATACCAGCTCAGACCATACCCCTATTGACTTTGTCCTGCCTTGGGTAGATGGCGGCGATCCCGCATGGCTGGCCGAAAAAAACCGCTGGCTGCCACAGCATCAGGGGCACAGCGACGCCATCAGCAACAACCGCTATCAAGATTTCGGCACCTTGCGCTACGTTTTACGTTCCATCGAGCAAAACTGCCCGTGGTATCACAAAATCTATCTGATTACCGCCAACCAGCGCCCACACTGGCTACAAACCAACCACCCGAAAATTGAAATCGTCAGCCATCAGCAGCTTTTTATCAGACCCCGGCACCTGCCCGTATTCAACTCATCCGCCATCGAGATGAATCTGGTCAATCTCAAGGGCCTGAGCGAGCACTTCGTCTACCTCAATGACGACACTGTCATCCTTCGTCCCACCCCGCGCGAGCGCCTATTTCAATATGGCCTGCCCGTCGACTTCCTTTGCCATGGCTGGCTCAAGCGCGGAACCCTCTTCAGCCGTCTGCGTGGCCAAAACAGCTGGGTAGATGCCCTCAACAACAACATCCGCCTCATCAACCGTAAATTTCAGCCAGCCAGCCTCAGCAAACAACAGCTTTTCGCCAGCAGCTACAGCCTGCGTGAAAAAATTAGCAACATCCTGCTCAAATATTTTTACCGTCATTACTTCTGGTTTGCTCACTGGCATCTACCCCAGCCCTATACCCGCCATACCCTGCAAGAAGTCTACCAGCACTTCGCCCCCGAAATTCTGGCCAGCACGGCCAACCGCTTCCGTGCTCCAAACGACCTCACTATCTACCTCAACCGTTACTGGCAACTGGCCAGCGGTGCTTTCATCCCGCACAAATATAACGATGGGTACGTACGCAACATCAGCAATCTTGCCGACCTTAACCATGCCATCGACCACTTGAATCAGCATCCCGAAATCCGCTTTGTCTGCCTCAACGACACCTGCACCAGCCCAAACAGCAACGAAGTAGCTCAGCTTATCCACGCGCAGCACACCTTCTACCAGCACCACCTCCCCAATCCGGCGTCATTCGAACTGAACAATAGCTAGACCCAGCTGTAACAGACACAAATGTAAAAAAATCAATACCAATCCTTGATTTTTCAGCACAACCCCACAGCACCCAGCAGGCAGCAGTCACCAGACAACATTGTTGCGATATAATAAACAAATCTTGACAAACCACCGGCATACCTGCCACTGCTGCCAAGCCAATGAATACGCAACCCTTTTCCGTTTTGCTCTCACTGTATGCACAGGAACAGCCACACTGGCTCAGTGCCTGTTTCGACAGCCTGTGCACGCAGAGCATACAGGCAGAAGAAATCATCGTCGTACTCGACGGCCCCATCGGCAGCAACCTGCAACAGGTACTCAGCCAATACCAAACCCGCCTGCCCCTGCACATCATCCCGCTGCCTCAGCATGTTGGCCTTGGCCACGCCCTCAATGCCGGCCTCAAATACTGCCGGCATGAATGGATTATGCGCATGGATACGGACGACATCTGTGCACCCGAGCGCTTTGCCCGCCAGTGGGCATACATCCAACAGCACCCCGATATCGCCTTCTTCAGCGGCCAGATAGCAGAATTCAACACCACCCCTGAACACACCAGCACCGTGCGGCAGGTACCCCTTAGCAACAATGCCATCAGACACTATGCCCAATGGCGAAACCCCATTAACCACATGGCTGTTGCCTACCGCAAAAGCGCCGTACTTGCCGTAGGCGGCTACCAGCACCACCAGTGGATGGAAGACTACAACCTGTGGCTACGCTTGCTTGCCGCCGGCTATCAGACTGCCAACCTACCTGAAATCCTCGTTTACGCCCGTGCTGGCCACAACATGCATGCACGCCGGCGCGGACTGAGCTACCTCAGCAGCGAATGGCAATTGCTGCGCCTTAAACGCCGCCTCCGCAGCCAGCCCTTACTGCCAGCACTCAGCTGTTTTGCCCTGCGCGGCAGTAGCCGCCTATTGCCTACCAGCATGCTCACCCACCTCTACCAACATTTGCGCCTGAATAAATAAACCCACTATCATGCGAAGTTTACTGTCCTATAAAAGCCGCCTCTTTTTCGGTTCCCTGCTGGTCATGCTACTCCCTCTGGCCATCATGGAGCCCATCAAAGGCTTCTCACAAGGCCGAGCCGCTTTCATTACCAGCATCATCCTTGCCGGCATCGCCCACCTACTCAACACAAAATCTCTGTCCGTATTCAGCAACTTTCCCGGCCGCAAATCCGCCGTTATCGCCCTGCCACATACCTTCTTCTGGTTTTTCGGCATGTGGATGGCAGCCAAATTCTTCAACCTGCCCTACACCGTATGGTTCCTATTCATGGCCGGCTGCCTATCCCTCTTCCTGTGCATCGCCTACATCTACTACCGCAACAAATTTATCACCACCTATGCCTATTTACCCTACGGCCGCGCCATTAACGCAGATCAGCTACCCAACGTTAACTGGATCAAACTCACCAGCCCTGATCTCCCCGTAGCCACAAATATCAACGGCATCGTAGCTGACTTGCACGAACCCGAGCTTGACCACCATTGGCAAAAATTTCTCGCCAGCCAGACCCTCGCCGGCATGCCCGTATACAATATTCGCCAAGTAGAAGAATTCCTCACCGGCCGCGTTAAAATTCATCATCTGTACGAAAACGACCTAGGTTCACTCCTACCCTCACCAACCTATGTACTGATAAAACGCTTAGCCGATATCCTACTTATTCTTTTGTCTTGTCCCATTACCTTACCAGTAATGCTTGTCACAGCCATCGCCATCAAACTTGAAAGCCCCGGTAGCGTTCTCTTTCGGCAAAACCGTGTCGGCCGCGGCGGCCATGAATTCTGCATATACAAATTCCGCAGCATGTGCAGCGATTCCGAAAAAAATGGTGCCCAGATGGCGCAACTAGGCGATAGCCGCGTTACCCGCATCGGCCATATCATCCGCAAAACCCGCATCGACGAATTGCCCCAGTTCTGGAACATTCTCAAAGGCGACATGAGCCTCATCGGCCCCCGTCCCGAACAAAAAATATTTGTCGACCGGTTTATTCAAGAAATTCCCTTTTACGACTACCGCCACATCGTCAAACCTGGCATCTCCGGCTGGGCTCAGGTCACACAGGGCTATGCCGCCGACACCGAACAAACCCAAATAAAAATCGAGCATGATTTTTACTACATCAAGCACTTTTCCTTTTCCCTCGACATCCTTATCTTCTTTAAAACCCTCAAAACCATGCTCACCGGCTTCGGAGCTCGTTGATCAAACAAAATATA
This sequence comes from Snodgrassella alvi, assembly GCF_002777855.1. Taxonomy (GTDB): domain Bacteria; phylum Pseudomonadota; class Gammaproteobacteria; order Burkholderiales; family Neisseriaceae; genus Snodgrassella; species Snodgrassella alvi_E. The sequence continues at coordinate 126,274 of NZ_MEIK01000029.1, read as the reverse complement.
AAAATGCCATCCATCAACTTTATATTCTAGATAATCAAAATTAAGAAAATTAATTTTTATCACCAAAAGGAAACAAAAAATGTTTAAACCTAATAGCGTCATTGTTTATGTTAAAAATGTTGATATTAGTACAGAATTTTACACAAAAATACTAGGGCGTCCTCCTATTAATACTTATCCTGGCTTCGCTGTATTTTTATTGAAAGATAATTTTATTTTAGGGCTACAAGAGGCTGATAAAATAACGCCAAAGGCACCCAATCATTACGGTGGTTTTGAGTTGTCATTTAATGATGTAACAAAAAATGATGTAGATGAAATTTATTCGATATGGAAGGAATTAAACGTCAAAATTGAACTTGAACCACAAATGCTCGATTTCGGATACACATTTGTAGGAAATGATCCAGATGGTCATCGACTTCGTGTTTGTGCTACCGACACTTCAAAGTTTGAATAAAAATTATCTTAAGAAATTAAAACAATGGGGGATTCATTATGTAGCCATTATTTATGATGAATTCATTTGATTAAAAAAGTATAGTTGATTACAGGAGCATCTCGTGGCTTGGGTTGCGCTTGGCAAAATCTGCTCTGGCTCGAGGTGATTTGGTAATTGGTGTTGCAAAAAATATTAATAATTTAGATGTACTAAAACAAGAATATTCCTCAAATTTCATTTCAGGCAGAAGGGTGTTATTAGTGAAGCATCAAGTAAAAGAAGGCATTAAATTATATAAAAGAATCGAAGTAGTAAATTGGTAGCATTCCAGCTCAGAAGTAAAATAGTGCAATTTGTTTGCAAACAGGCATAACTCAACAGACCAAAAACAAATTAAATACAAAAAGCATAAAAATAAAGCTAAAACCTATTTTTATATAATGATCCGTATAATCAATTGATACATAAAATCATATAATTACACAATTATCAATTTTTGATTGCTTGTATAGTATTAATTTTAAAATAAAATACCAAATATCGAGTACCGAACCAGAAAAAATAGAATTTTTTTATTAAAAATAATAATATACAAAAATTATTAAAATATTTAGCAATCAAATTAAAACAAATTTATTTTGGAGAAATTATGTATGACATAGCTATAGTTGGATTTGGGGCGACTGGAGTTAGTTTAATCAAGCAGATACAAGATGAAATATATTCTCTTAATCTAGATAAACCTAAAATTGCTATAATGAACCCTTTAAATAGCTTTGCCACAGGCCACGCTTTTGGCGATGCTGACAGCATTCATAAAGTTAACACCATTCCTAATTTATTGCCAGTTTCATCCTATGAACCTGACAGCTTTTATCACTGGTTGAAAAAAAATAAAATTATTACAGATAACTACCCAGCCAGACTACAATTTTCTCGGTTTCTATCCCAGCTTTATCATCAAATAAATTCCGCTGATACACTTCACATTACAGAATTTCATAGCTCAGCTACCTCCATAGCCAAAGCAAAAGATAAATTTGTTATTGAAGATAGCAACCATCAAATTATACATTCAAAAACAGTCGTAATGTGCCTAGGTGCCAAATCTTCAGATAATTTTCCACAATTTTCGACACAAAAAGGATTTATCCGTCATTTTAAAGAATATGACGATACTGACGGTAAAATCCTGATTGCTGGCACTAGCCTAACAGCAATAGATGCTTTTAGATATGCTTATAGTAAGGGAAATCAAGATATTAACTTATTTTCAAGAAAAGGTTATTTACCTACCTGCATAAGCAACAGCAACCAATATCACCCTGTATATTTAACCTGGCAAAATATCATAATAAACACTAAAAAATCTGGAGATATACTGAACACATTCATACATTTACTGAATAAAGAGATGGGTCAATTAAAAGTAGTAGGAGAATTCAGACAAGCCATGAATCTTTTACAACATGGGAAACATCAAGATTATTTTGAATTTTTACTGCACCGTGCCCAAGAAGGGAATCTTCCTTGTCAGGATATACTGGTTAGCACAAGACCCTATATGCATAAAATCTGGGCTTTGATGAATATCAAACAAAAACAGAAATTTATAAACACTTTAGGATCAATTTGGGCTGCATGGCGCCATCCTGTTCCACAAAAGGTATTCGAAGAAATACATGAAGCTATCATAAATAACAGATTAAAATTTCATAAACTGATATCCGCTCCTACATTTAAAAAAAATAAATATATAATTTCAACGAAAAAAGGCACAATCAGTTCAGGAACATTCTGGGATGCGACTGGTGGCGGAAATAATCTCACTCTTATGAAAGATAGCTTATTAAGCTCTCTCAAAGAAAAAAATCTTATTGAACCTTGTCAAAGTGGTGGCATCAACATAAATGTCTCTACTATGGAATGCATCGTTAACAATCAAGCCGTAAAGGGGCTATATAATCTAGGCCCATTAAATAAAGGATGTTTGTTTTCAACTAACGCCTATTGGTTTAATACCCAATGTGCGAACATTGTAGCGAAAAATATAATTCGACAGCTTTCATTAGCGGAACAAAAGGAAAACATATGAACTTTTTCCTACCACTAATTTACTTGCTGTGTGGTTTGATCGCAGGGAAAACAAGCTTTGATTTCAAACCACTACTTTCAAAGCTACTGACCAAATTCATTATCCCTATTGTCATCATCTATAATATAGCCACTAACTTTAGCAGTATGAGTGTCGTGCTTGTCACCACTATCATTATGATGACTTTGATGCTATTGCTAGGAAAAATATTTAAAATCAACCCTGTTGATAATCTATGCTTCACTTACCTAAATATTGGCTGGCTGGGTCTACCCATAGCCGCCTCCCTTTTCGGTAATCAGGCCGCCACTATTTTTATTTCTGCCTATATCGGCAGTTCCATTATTGGCAACTCACTTGGTGCATGGCTACTTACAGGTATCAGATTTAATATACGCAAACTAATTCAAATGCCTCCTGTAATTGCGCTAATAATTGGAATAATGCTTTTACCATATAGCAGACAGATTGATTTAGAATTCAAGTTTATCTATAACATAGCTAAATTTTTAATGAGTTTTTTGGGTATGGCTGTACTTGGCATGTGGTTAGCCAAAGCCAAAATTACCTTAAAAGATCTGCGTACCACTCTTTTTTTATTCCTAAAAAAAGTCGCCGGTTATTGTGGAATCATAACCATCTTGCTGGCCTTTGCACATCTATTCAAACAAAATCTTATTTTGCAAAACAGTCTAGCACTTTATTTGTTTTGCTTACTTCCCCCTGCGGCAAATATCATCGTATTAGAAACTCATTATTTAGGTACCGGCCGCTCAGTTAAGCCCATCTCCTGTGGAACCTGTATTAGTGTCATAGCTATTAGCATTTATTCTTTATGCATAATAATCATTAAACATATTACCTAATCAACTAAAGCAACCAACAGCTATCTGCGTTTGGATCTGAACTTTAAAAGCCTAATAATGATATATTAATAATTAACTTGCTTATTCAATTTTCTTGTATCTTTCACGTATCCCTTTAACACAATCAGGCTATAATTAAAAGTTACTTATACATGAATTGAGGATTTATGTATAAACACTATTAGATAAGTTGTATCTCTTTAATATTAATTAATTTTATTATTTTTTCCATTATTACGGATGATTTATGGCCATTTTGGTAACAGGTGGGGCTGGTTTTATTGGCTCTCACACTACAGTTCAGTTGTTAAATGCCGGCCACGATGTGGTTATTATTGATAATTTGTGCAATGCTTCAAGTATAGTTTTAGAGCGTATCAAAGAGATTACTGGCAAGGAAGTCACGTTTTATCAGGGGGATATTCGTGATCGTGGTTTGCTGCAACAGATTTTTGCTCAGCACAGAATTGAAAATGTTCTGCATTTCGCCGGTCTGAAAGCGGTGGGCGAAAGTGTGCGCGAGCCTCTGAAATATTATGATAATAATGTCAGCGGCAGTTTGATTCTGGCAGAAGAAATGGCTAAAGCCGGTGTATTTAATCTGGTATTCAGCTCTTCGGCTACGGTTTACGGTACGCCAGCTACGGTACCTATTGATGAATGTGCAGCTACCGGCGGCACAACTAATCCTTATGGTACGTCGAAGTATATGGTGGAACGGATGCTGATGGATATTCAGGCTGCCGATGCACGCTGGAGTGTGACGCTGCTGCGTTATTTTAATCCGGTGGGTGCGCATGAATCGGGACTGATGGGTGAAGACCCGAACGGAATTCCGAATAATCTATTGCCTTATATCTGTCAGGTAGCGGTGGGTAAGCTGGCTCAGTTGTCGGTATTTGGTGACGATTATGAGACAGCGGATGGCACAGGTGTGCGCGATTACATTCATGTGATGGATCTGGCTGATGGCCATTTATCTGCTATGCAGGCTACTGCAAATCGCTCCGGTGTACATATTTACAATCTGGGTACGGGACAGGGCTATTCGGTGCTGGAGATTGTGCGTGCTTTTGAAGCGGCCAGTGGACAAAAAATTCCTTATCAGATTGTGCCACGTCGCGCGGGTGATATTGCTGTATGTTTTGCCAACCCTGAGCGTGCGGCGCAGGAGCTGGGCTGGCAGGCACAGCGTGATCTGGCCTGTATGATGGCGGATGCATGGCGCTGGCAACAGCAAAATCCGCAAGGCTATGGGGCTGATGCTGTAGCTTGAATACCTAAACTATGTTTAAAACACCAGACCCACTGATTATGCAGTGGGTCTGGTGTTTTCGGTTTTTGAGTTTTGATGCAAAATTTAACGCTAATCGCTAAGCCGCTCCTGAGATAAAGTTGAAAGATGCTTGAGGTCTTTACCGGTTAACTATTGCTGACTAACTGGTGATGCTTATTATAATATAATGATAATTATTATCAATAACAATTTTTGTTTTTATATATTGTTTTTGTATCACGGGCATAAAAATGCTGCTTGTGTTTGAGGGTGGTAGCTGGCATTTACCCAGACGCTTCTTGTTTTCGGTATAATTGCCCACAGTTATTTTGTGTTTAAACCCTTTCTCTGTTTGTGCTTTTTGTCACAATTCTATCTGTTATCACACATGCCTATTTCTACTCCAACCGCTCAACTTGTACATCAACAGTTACTGGCCGATAACGAGCTGGCTGTAGCTGACTTTACTCATGCGCTGTCGTTGATGAGCGCACATCATATTGATTATGCCGATATTTACTGTCAACGCAGTACTTATGAAAGCTGGCATTTGGAAGAAGGCATGGTGAAGTCGGGCAGTTTTCAGATTGAGCAGGGTGTAGGGGTACGTGCAGTCAGCGGAGAAAAAACGGCGTTTGCTTATGCGGATAATCTAAACGTGCAGGCATTAACCGATGCGGCGCAGGCGGTACGGGCAATTGGTCAGGCTGGTCAGCAACGCTCAGTTGGTTTGCAAACGCGAAATCTGGCCAAGCCGCTGTACGGAATGGCTAATCCGATGCTGAGCTTGGATGCGGCTGCGAAAGTGGCTTTATTGCAGCGGGTAGAAACGCTGGCTAAAGCTGCGGATCCGCGCATTGTGCAGGTGATGGCTGGTCTGGTATGTGAACATGAGCTGATTTATCTGGCGCGGCTGGATGGCCGGATACACACTGACGTCCGTCCACTGGTGCGTTTGTCGGTTACGGTGATTGCGAAGCAGGGTGAACGGCGTGAACAAGGCAGTAGCGGTGGCGGCGGCCGCTTTGATTTGGGCTATTTCGATGAGGCCAAGGTTAAAGAGTATGTGGATATTGCTGTAGCACAGGCGCTGACCAATCTGGAAGCACGGCCGGCTCCGGCCGGATCGATGACGGTGATACTGGGCAACGGCTGGCCGGGTGTGCTGCTGCATGAGGCAGTTGGACATGGTCTGGAAGGTGATTTTAACCGCAAGGGCACCAGTGCCTTTGCTGGCCGTCTGGGTGAGCGGGTAGCGGCCAAAGGCGTAACGGTGGTGGATCAGGGTAATATAGCTGAACGCCGTGGTTCGCTGAATATGGATGATGAGGGCAATGCCACCCAGCGCACGGTGCTGATTGAAGATGGTATTTTATGTGGTTATTTACAGGATGAAACCAATGCTCGTCTGATGGGTGTACCGGTTACCGGTAATGGGCGCCGTGAAAACTATGCTTCGGCACCGATGCCACGCATGACCAATACTTATATGGAAAATGGTGTGCTTAATCCAGAAGAAATTCTTGCTTCTGTGGATAAAGGTTTATATGCGGTGAATTTTGGCGGCGGGCAAGTTGATATTACCAGTGGCAAATTTGTTTTCAGTGCTTCAGAAGCTTGGTGGGTTGAAAATGGTAAGCTGCAGTATCCGGTAAAAGGTGCCACCATTATCGGCAGTGGACCTGAAGTTTTGAAACATGTGAGTATGATTGGTAATGACAGCCGTTTGGACAGTGGTGTAGGTGTGTGCGGTAAAGACGGACAGAGTGTGCCGGTAGGGGTGGGGCAACCAACGCTACGCATTGATGCCGGCCTAACTGTGGGTGGCAGCCAGACCTGAACGATGTAAAACTGGCTAATCATAGCGGGCACCATTTGGTGCCCATTGTTGTTTTTAGCAGGCTGTAGTGTAGTTTTATAATGGATTACGTGTGAATTCTTTTAGCAACAGAGTGCTCAGATTTTCATGGCGGTTGTTGAAGCGGAATTCACACTCTTTCAGGTGCAAATAATATTTATCTACATTTATTCCGTTGAACATCGCTAGCCGCCGTGTCACAAAAGACCAGAAGGCAGCAATCTGATGGATTTTTTCTTCATGCGCCAACAGGCTTTCATCGCTATGATGCAGGCGGGCTCGTTTATTTTCTTCAACGTCAATCAGCATATCATACGGATACCAACTGCGTGCAGGCTGCACGGTACGAATATCTCGCTTACCTCGAATTACCTCCTGTAGCATTAGACGATATCGTTCGGGGATAATTTCTACATGGACTTTGTCATTACGCCACAATAGTCCACACACGAAATTTTTATCCGCGATGCCGTCGTGGTTGTCACTGAACGGTTGAATGTAATCATCAGTGATGGTCATGTCAAAATCTACAGGCGAATCCATAGCTGTGAGCAACACGATGCGGCTGCGCAGTTTATACATTAGTTTATTGACACTAATTCGGCTCACGTCACTTAACTGAGCAATCTTTGATGCAGGTAAATCTTCTACAAACAAGCGTATAATATGGCGAAATTTTGCCTCGTTTATGTGAGCATGATAGTAATATTTGTTAAATACTTTCATAACACTACTTTACCATATTATTTATTTAACCTAAGTTACCCTGTGAGCGACAACATGCGTATTAACCGTATCATTAAATCGAATCTAAGTCTAATTAAACCTTTGATAATGTGTGTAATTTTAAGCCTAAACTTTAGTTCTGTTATGGCGCAGGAGGCTTCCTCTGAGATGGCACCGCAGGCCCGTATCCGCCTGTACGGGCAAAACCAAAAACCCACCAATATGAGATACAGCTATGAGGGGCACTTGGTGAAAGAAACAGCTGGTGGCAATCTGGGCGGGGCTTTTACCTCTCTTTTGCACATAGCCCGAAACAGCAGTATTGGTATTCCTGCTACGTCTACGATAGAAACGATGAAACAGCATAATCATAATCTGTCTAAGCTGTTTTATCGCGAATTCACGATTCCGGCCAATATACCGATAACCATTTCTAATGCTTATATGGGTCTGACCACCGTCAATGATACTCATCAAAACGGATCCGTTATTTATAACGAGCCGTCCTGCCAGAGTAACAAATTAACATTTGTAGCCAAACCTGGTCATGATTATGAGGCGATTGCATCTTCTGCTTCGGCACAATGTGGTGTAACGCTGTTGGAGGTACATGCAGATGGTTCGACTACGCCATTGGTAAATGTACAGGCTGGTGGCAATTGATTTTTATCAAGTGCTGACTGAATAGTTTTTCATCCTGCTGGTATTCCAGCCGGCAGGAACACAGTGCGTTAACATAAACATATCAGCTAAAACAGCTGATATGTTTATGTTTGAGATGAGTTGAGCCGATTACTTTAGTGTGGTTAAAGGAGAAGATACGATATCTGTTTTTAGTGGATGGGGTAACCAATATAGCTGGATTATGCCGGCATCCTGATACGATTAAGTTAATTTTTCTTTTTTATTGGCTGTACAGAATTGTTTGCAGCTATGTTTTTCTGGTCTCACAAAAAGATTATGCTCAGACCGCAAGAATTTTTTTCCGGCAGTTGAGTTTGCTTCAAGACAATATGGCAATCACTGCGACGGATTTGCTACCATCAAATATAGAAATAAAAAAGTGGTATGTCCGCCTGATTTTTGGTCAGGCAAGCATACCACTTACTTATCTGTAACGCTTAGTTAGATTCTACTGCAGCCTGTACATCGCTGTAAGGAGCGGCTTTGGTACCAGAATCTGTGGTTGCACAAGCAGACAGTAACAGAGCAGCTAAAACTGCACTCAATCCCAATAATTTTTTCATCATTGTGTCCTTTATGGTTGGTTTGAAAAGCTGTTTTATTAATCTAGCTTAACTTTATTAATATAACAATTACTCTAGGTAAATTTTTCACTTTCAAACTGCATAATATATCCATTTTACGACACTATTGGCTTAACCTGCTGAATTGTTCGTATTCCAACAAAATTTACTTGACCTATAAATTTAATGGCTGGTATGAGACGTTTCCACGCCGCCTTTGAGTTGGCCGTAAACTTCTGTATGGCTGCTATTACCTCCGTCAGCAGCACAACCTGCCAGTAAAAATGTACAGCACAACAGGCTTAAAGACAGAATTTTTTTCATGTTAGCTTCCTTATTCAATATGCTTTATATTCTGGGTTGATTGGTGATTCTGCATCAATCTGACATAATGCGCAGCAGAATATTTTAGAAATTCGCGTTCTTTTTCAGTTAAAGGGCGGATCTGCTGTACGGGAGAACCCATGTACAGATAGCCACTGGCCAGACGTTTGCGTGGTGGCACCAGACTGCCAGCGCCAATCATCACCTCATCTTCGATTACGGCATCATCTAGTACGATAGAACTAATTCCTACTAGCACGCGGTTGCCTATGGTGCAGCCATGCAAATTTACATGATGACCGATGGTTACATCTTCACCTATCCGTAATGGTGAGCCTTCAGGCTTGTCTGCGCTTTTATGGCTTACATGCAGCATACAGTGATCCTGAATATTGCTCCGAGCACCTATCTGCATACTGTTTACGTCGGCACGTATCACCGCAAACGGCCACACGGATACCTGTTCGTGCAAAATCACATCGCCGATAACCACTGCTGTATCGTCGATAAAGCAATCTGGCGCAATTTGTGGTTGCGTATCTAAATAAGAACGAATATTGTTTTTCATGTTTTTGACCTTATCCTGTTGCATTATGCAACAGTATTTATAGCAGAAGATAAACAGCAGCTCCTGCCTTTTCCACCCGTTTTACCTGAAAAACCGCAAATTTACAGGTATTTTTCTCAAGAGAATACTATGTCTGAAAATGTTTTGTTGAATCTGGACAGCGAACCGCGATTTGATGCCATTCGTGCCGCTGATATCGAACCGGCTATGACTGAAGCCATGCTTCAGGCCAATGAAGCCATTAAAAACCTTAAAGCACAACCCGAAGTAAACTGGAATAATACGGTAGAATCGCTGACCAATATTACCGAACGCGCCGGCCGTATCTGGGGAGTAATTGCCCATTTGAACAGTGTGGCTGATACACCTGAGCTACGTGACGCCTATAATAGCCTGATGCCGAAAGTAAGTGAGTTTTTTACTGCCATCAGTCAGGATATTGATTTATACGAACGCTTTAAGAGTATTAAGGCCAGTGATGAATATGCTCATTTGAGTGCCGCTCAGCAAACCAAGCTGAATCACGATTTACGGGATTTTGTACTGAGCGGTGCGGAACTGCCGGCAGCGGAACAAGCTGAATTTGCCGCTTTACAGGCAGAGGGCGCTCAGCTTTCCGCTAGTTTCAGCCAGAATGTACTGGATGCTACAGATGCTTTTGCTTTGTATTTTGCCAATGGTGAGGAACTAGCAGGTAAAGAGAATACTTCCAGCGGTTGCAGCAGTAAGGCTGATTTTGCTCGCGACAGTGAAATTAGCGGTCTGACGGAAGAAGCGCTGGCCATGTTTGCTGCCGCGGCAGAAGCCGAAGGTAAAACTGGCTATAAAATCGGCCTGCAGATGCCGCACTATCTGGCTGTGATGCAATATGCACATAATCGCGAGCTGCGACGGCAGCTTTATCATGCTTATTCTACCCGTGCCAGCGAACTAGGTGAGGCTAAATGGGACAATACAGCTAATATTAACCGTATTCTTGAAATAGCCACTCGTGAAGCACACTTATTGGGCTTCCAGAATTATGCTGAGCTGTCTTTAGCCACCAAAATGGCTGATACGCCACAACAGGTGCTGGCCTTTTTACAGGATCTGGCTAGCCGCGCCAGACCATTTGCTGAGAAAGATCTGGCCGAAGTAAAAGCATATGCGCATGAGCATCTGGGATTGGATGAGTTACAACCATGGGATGTAACCTATGCCAGCGAAAAGCTGCGGCAGGCCAAATATGCCTTCAGCCAAACAGAAGTGAAAAAATATTTTCCGGCAGACCGCGTACTGGCTGGACTGTTTGCACAGATTGATAAGCTGTATGGGGTGCATTTTATTGAAAAACAGGTTCCGGTATGGCATCCTGATGTTCGTTATTTTGAACTAGAACAGGGTGGCGCCATTATCGGCGGGGTATACATGGATCTGTATGCACGTGCCGGCAAACGTGGCGGCGCATGGATGAATGATTATCGCGGCCGCCGCCGATTCACTGATGGTCATTATGCCGGCCAGCTTCAAACACCGATCGCTTATTTGGTGTGCAATTTTACTCCGCCTGTAGCTGGTAATACTGCGCGTCTGAGCCACGAAGAAATTCTGACATTGTTTCACGAAACTGGCCATGGCTTGCACCATTTGCTGACTCAGGTGGATGAGTTGGGCGTATCCGGTATCAACGGTGTGGAATGGGATGCGGTGGAAATGCCGAGCCAGTTTATGGAAAATTTTGTGTGGGAATACGATGTACTGGCTGGCATGAGCAGCCATCAGGACACTGGTGCCATCCTGCCGGTAGAACTGTACGACAAAATGCTGGCTGCTAAAAATTTCCAAACTGGACTGTTTATTTTGCGCCAGATGGAGTTTGCACTGTTTGATATGGAAATTTACAGCCAGCCTGGCTGTGACTGGCAGCAAACATTGCGGGATGTACGTCGCAAGGTTGCGGTGATGCCGCAACCAGACTTTAACCGCTTTGCCCATTCTTTCAGCCATATATTTGCCGGAGGCTATTCTGCTGGCTACTATAGCTATAGCTGGGCAGAAGTTCTATCGGCTGATATTTATGCAGCCTTTGAAGAAGAAGCTGATGCGTCTGCTACCGGCAAACGCTTCTGGCATGAGATTCTTGCCGTAGGCGGCTCACGCCCGGCCATGGAATCGTTTAAAGCTTTCCGTGGCCGCGAACCCAGTATTGATGCATTGCTACGCCATTGTGGCTTGGATGAAGCTGTCTGAATATAAATGGAAAGTAGAAAACGCGGTGCTTGTACCGCGTTTTTTTTTGGTTTGCGATTGAGTGATGAATTAAATTATTCAGTTTAGTTAGTTTTTTTATTTTAAATCAATTGGCTAATCTGTTATTTACACGTTTTAATATATTTTTTTTGAAATCTGATTTCATAGTCAGACTGGATTTATTAAATTTCCTTCACTCATTAATAACAAAATAGATTAACATGTTAAGATAAATATATTATTTTTTTATTGTCTATGCAGATGGGGAAAATGGTTGATACCAGCAAAAACTACTGGTTTTTAGGTGCCTGCCGAGATGGTAATGATGACCTAAGTGAATACTTTATCAATAGCGGAACGTGGCTATATTACGGTCAAAATAATAAGGATATAAATTTGATCCAGTCTATCCAGACCGGAGATAGGATCGCTATCAAGACTGCTTATGTACAGAAAAATAAATTACCTTTTGATAACAAAGGTTATCCCATTCCAGTATTGAAAATCAAAGCGATCGGTACAGTTTTGCAAAATCCAGGGGATGGAAAAAGCCTGAAAGTTGATTGGGATAAAAATTTTTCTGAAAAAAAATGGTATTTTTACTCCAATCCAAAAACAATTTGGAAAGTAATCCCGAGCAACTGGCAAGCTGAAGAGTTAATTAATTTTACTTTTCATAATCAACTTCAGGATATCAACAGATTTTGCAATGCACCATACTGGCAGAAACGTTTTTGTAACGTCGATATAAATAAGCTAGAACTAACCAAATCTAGATGGAAACAAACTGTTTTAGAATTCATTAAGGAATTGTGTCATCAAAATAACAGTGAGATTTTTAGCCGGCAACAAATTCTCGAATATTATCAGCAAAAGTTGAAAGAACTGTTTCCTGATAACAATACTATCGAACAATCTGTAAGCCGAACCTTACAAGAATTACGTGACCAGAATATTTTACAGTTTGTAACAAGAGGGCAATACAAATTATCTGATTATGATCTAGACATTACTGAACACTTCAGTGCAGATATACAGGAAAACAGTCAGGATTACATAGTGAGACCATTTTATTCTCTCAAGGATTTAATCAACGAAGGCTGCTTTGTTGATCCTCAACAATTAGAAATTATTCTGGAAAGGTTAAAAGAAAAGAAAAACCTGATTTTACAAGGACCGCCCGGTACAGGTAAAACTTGGCTGGCCAAACGTCTGGCCAATGTGATGGTTGGTTTCCAAGATTTCGATAATATTAAAGTAATACAGTTTCATCCAAATATGTCTTACGAAGATTTTATTCGCGGTTATCGACCCTCATGTGATGGCAAGCTTGAATTGATTGATGGTCCTTTTATCGAAATGGCCAATCGGGCCAGATACGATCCTAATACAAATTATGTACTTGTAATTGAAGAAATCAATCGAGGCAATCCGGCACAGATTTTCGGTGAAATGCTGACCTTACTGGAGGCAAATAAACGAAATTACCATGAAGCTATGGAATTAACCTATAAGCGTAATGATGAAACCGTTTTTTTTATTCCGGATAATCTATACGTAATCGGTACCATGAATATTTCCGACCGATCACTGGCCATGTTTGATTTAGCATTGCGGCGACGCTTTGCATTCTTCACTCTGCAACCAAACTTTGGCAAGCAGTGGCTATCCTATATGGCAGAAAAAACGGCCATTGCACATGAGAAATTAGAAGACTGGCAGCAACGCATGTTGCTACTGAACCAGAAGATCAGCGATGATCCGATGTTGGGAAAGGCTTTTACCATTGGCCACAGTTATCTGACCACTAATAAACCTGTTCCAGATGCAGATACTTGGTATAAAAACATTATCGACACTGAAATTCGGCCTTTACTAACAGAATACTGGCTTAATGATCCAAATAAAATTGATGAGGCTATTGAAGCCTTACTGTCTGATGTGTGCTGATAGTAATGCAAAAGCCTGAACGATCCACTACCAATAATACCGTCGCTACGATACCCATCAGAAATATCTGGCTGCTGCTATTGTATGCTTCTGATCTGTATAAAACACTTGGTGCGCAGCAAAGGGTAAAGCTGGAACAAAATCCTCAAGAACTGATTATTCTGGTTGCAAAACTATATTGTCAGGCTGTTAGCAAAAGGCTGATGCGCGCATTATCCTGCGGATATCAGCAACATACACAATCACTAACTCGTGTCAGGGGAAAAATAGATCTGCTGACTACCGCACGCCAGCAGTTATTAGAAAAAGGGCGCATTCGATGCCAGTTTGATTCTTTAACCATTGATACCCCGAAAAATCGCTTTATTCATGCTGCCGCGCATGTATTGCTGGCACAGTTAGAAGATAAAACATTAATCCGGCAATGCCAGAACATTATCAGTCGGTTTACGGCGCTTAAGATAGGGCAGTCGACTCAGTATGATCATTTAACTGAATCTTTTGATCAATCTGGCAAACAAGATAAAACGCTGCTTACTCTGTGCCGGCTGATATTTAATATGGCTATACCCACCGAGCAGGCAGGAAGTTATTTACTGGAGCAAGCAGATAAAAAAGATCAGTGGTTGCGGCATTTATTTGAAAAAGCAATAGTTGGATTTTGCCGCACTAATTTGAGTAGTAAGGATTGGATAATAAGCGCCGGCAAACGATTATATTGGCAGCAGCTACAACCCAGTACTGGTATAAAGGATTTTTTACCCAGTATGCAGTCTGATTTGGTAATTGAACGCCGCCAGTGCCGGCATCGCCTAATTATTGATACCAAATGTACGTCTATACATACCCAGTCTTTTCATAAAGACAAGGTGTTTAAAAGTCCTCATATTTACCAGCTCTATACTTATCTGCGCAGTCAGGAAAATCCTGTTGATCCGCCATCACTCAATGCAACCGGAATGTTATTGTATCCTGCAATTAATGAATCGATTAATGAATCTGTCACCATTCAAAATCATCAGTTCCGATTCTGTACTATTGATCTTAATCTGGATTCCGGTTTAATCAGAAAAAATTTATTGGATTTATTAAGTCAGTGGTGCTGTAGTAGTGGCGGCTTTCAGCAAAATGATTAAAAGAGAAGACTATTATCTAAAATAAACTAAGTTTTTTTCTGCGCCATACAGTTTTTATTCGATAATTATTTAATTTATCCTATTGAGATTTTAAACTTGTTGATTTCTCTCAATATGATTTTTTTAATACAACCTAAATAAATAAGTAAAATCAGTTTTTAAAGCAATTTTTCCAGCTTTCATCTACCATATATAAAAGCTAGTTTATAAATGGTTTTTTGGTTTCTGTGCATTGACCTAAGGAATATAATTAATCGGTGGCAATACCAGCTCTGGCACTTTTATTTAGCCTTTTATTAAGTTCAGATCAGTGGATATAACCAAATACCGGCAGAAACAGATTTTAATGCTCATTACTTTTGTCTGATCCACTTTGAATATATTTTATTGGGTAAATTGATTATATTAATTTAAAAAGGCTGTTTATTTCTTCATATAAGGAAACGTATGATAGTCTGTGCTGGCAAATAAAAAGCTGACTATCAATTTCGACAGCCAGCTTTTTTCTTGCCAGAAAGCTTATTCCTCATCCTCAATCAATGCATCTACAAATGCTTTGGCGTCAAACGGGCGTAAATCGTCGATGCCTTCGCCTACACCGATGAAACGTACCGGTATCGGGCGTTTGGCGGCCAGTGCGGCGAGGATACCGCCTTTTGCGGTGCCATCCAGTTTAGAAACGATCAGGCCGGTTAGGCCAAGGGCGTCGTCGAAAGCGACTACTTGATTGATGGCGTTCTGGCCGACGTTGGCATCGAGTACCAGCATGACTTCGTGTGGTGCTTCGGGTAATGATTTTTGCAACACGCGTTTTACTTTTTTGATTTCTTCCATCAGATGCAGCTGGGTTGGCAAGCGGCCAGCGGTATCAGCCAGTACGATATCGATACCACGTGCTTTGGCTGCTTCAAGGGCATCGAAGCAGACGGCGGCAGAATCACCGGATTCCTGCGCAATTACGGTTACGTTATTGCGCTCACCCCATTGCTGTAATTGCTCGCGCGCAGCTGCGCGGAATGTGTCACCTGCGGCCAAGAGGACGCTTTTACCCTGACTTTGAAAATATTTGGCCAGTTTGCCGATACTGGTGGTTTTGCCTGCTCCGTTTACACCAGCCATCATGATAACAAAAGGTTTTTTATCAGCAGGTATGGACAAGGGCTGCTGAAGTGGCTGCAGTAATTCATATAAGGCTTCTTTCAGAGCGCTGCGCAGTTCGTTTCCGTTTTTCAATCCTTTCAGGGTAACGCGCTGGCGTACCTGTGCCAGTAGTTTTTCGGTGGCTTCGATACCCATATCACTGGTGAGCAATACTGTTTCCAGCTCTTCGTACAGGTCTTCATCGATTTTGCCGCCACCAAATACAGACGCTAACGATTTGGCCATCTGGTTGCGCGATTTGCTTAGACCCTGTTTGAGCCGTGCTGCCCACCCTAGTCGTGCTGGTTTGTCTGTATCGCTAGGGGTTTCTGTGGTTTCTACTGGAATCACGATGGTGTTTTCGCTGGCCGGAGCCTGAACAACCTCTGATTCCGTGCTGGTGGCAATGGCGGCCGGCTCATCTACAGCAGCCGGTACGATGATGTCTTCTGTTGTTTCGGTAGCTGTAGATTCGGAGACGGCTGCATTCGCTGTGTGCTCTTCTACGCTTTGGTGAGTAGCAGCCGGGTCAGGCTGAGTATGAGTTTCAGCCGCTGTATCGGGTTGCTCTACTGATTCCGGCTGAGCGGGGTTAACGCTGGCTTGTTCTTGCTCTGGCTCTGTATTTTTTTTTCTTTTAAAAAATCCAAACATGGGTTATTCCTGATGCTAGGTGAACCAAAGTTCTGTAAAAGCTTGTCTTTGGTAATGAATATATGGGTGCTATTGTAGCTTAGAGCCGCTGGTTTGATAATGTGTTATGGTATTTAGGCCAATTTATACGGCCGGTTTGGTTTGCGGGTATTTGAGTTTTTATCAGTCTCTAAGGTTTTTTTCTACTTATGTTGTTGGCAGTTTCAACGATGTTGGCAGAAAGTATTGCCGAAGCGCTCTGAAAACGGATGGATATTTTTTCCGCCATGCTAATGAAAGCACTGTGCATTTCTGAAATAGCCGCTGACGTTATTTTTATTCGCATGTATGCACTGGTTGCGATTGGTAGTGATGTTCCGGATTACTGTTTTTGTTTCGAGTATTGATGCGGTTTTGAATGCTGTTATTGCCGCGTTATTGCAATAATTCGGACCAGCTTTCCGGTTTTTGCCAGTTTACGCGATGGATGTTGGTTGCGTTGCGGTTGTAGGGCTGATCATAAATCCAGTGCTGCCATTGTGGTTTCAGGCTGCCGCTTATCATGGGTTTGTCATCAATGAGGATATCGCCGCGAATCCATGTTTTGTCTTTGGCTAAAATGATGCGGTTTAGCCATTCATCACCTAAGTAGCGGGCGACCCAGTCAAATTTTTCGGATACGCAGTAATGATAATCGTCGATAGGTGAGGTGCAGATGCGTACGTCGTGTCCTGCTTCTAGTAAGCGTCTGGCCGCCTGAATACCCTGATTCATGGGTGGCAAGGAGGCAAAAAAACCCTTACTGCTGTAAATCTGTGTCAGCTGTTGGTGATACTGTGGCGCCATGTCTTCACGCAGGTAGAAATGTCGGCGCTCTGGCAGGGGTAGGGGCTGCTGGTAGGTTAGTTCCCAGCGCTGTCTTACACCCTGCTCAAAATCAGCCAGAACTCCATCCTGATCGAGTAAAATCAATTTGGCTGCCATACGATTTCCTGTGGTGGGGTCTGCGATTATCAGAGTGTTGTTTATAACATGTTTTTTAAGGCAAGTCGTACACCTTCACTGATGTCGGTACCGGCCGGTATGTCTTTGCAGGCGCTGCGGGCTTCTTTATCGGTATAGCCTAAGGCCAGCAAAGTGTTAATTATGTCTTCGTTTGCGCTGGCAGCTTCGGCAGCATACAAACCTAGGCTATCGCCACTGGCAGCTAATTTGCCGCGTAGCTCAAGTACGAGACGCTCGGCTGTTTTTTTACCAATTCCGGGAGCAGCGGTCAGGCGTTTGATGTCTTCGCTGGCGATAGCTGCCGCTAGTTCATCACTGCTGAGGCTGGAGAGTATGCCCAGTGCGCTTTTGGCTCCGATGCCGCTTACTTTGATAAGTGCACGGAAAGTTTCGCGTTCTTCGCGAGAGCCAAAGCCAAACAGCAGATGGGCATCTTCCCGTATTACCAGCTGGGTGTAGAGCGCCGTTTCTTCTCCGACTGCGGGTAGGTTGTAAAAGGTTTGCATGGACACCTGAGCCTCGTAACCCACGCCATGTACATCCAGTACCACTATCGGTGGATTTTTTTCTAGCACGATACCGCGTAAACGACTAATCATTATGTTCCTTTCCTGACGCGGGACAAACAAAAGCCCGTGCATGATACCACGGGCTTTTGTCTGAGTTTGTTGCTGAGTTTACAGTGTGGTCAGCATAGATTTTCTGGCTTCATCAGCACGTTGTTGTTGCTGGAAAGGGCCCATACGGACAACGTAGCTGTTTTTCACTTTCACCAGTTTGGCCTGCTGTGCGCTGCCAGCAGCCTGCAGATGCTGTGTGGTTGCTTTCAGATACTGCTGTGCCAGCTCTTTGTTGGCAAATTTCTGTAAATCAACATAAATGTTGCCACCACTGCCGGCCGGTTGCAGGCTTTCGCCGGGCAGTACCTGTTCTACGCGTACCTGTGCTGTGCCGGCACGGACGAAACCCAGTTTCTGCGCCGCAGCGTAAGATAAGTCCATGACACGATTCGCGTGGAAGGGGCCACGATCGTTTACTCTCACGACGACAGTCTTGCCGTTTGAAAGATTGGTTACCCGAGCATAGCTGGGAATAGGTAGAGTGGGGTGGGCTGCTGTCAGCATCTGGCTGTCAAACC
Organism: Snodgrassella alvi; assembly: GCF_002777855.1. Lineage (GTDB taxonomy): Bacteria > Pseudomonadota > Gammaproteobacteria > Burkholderiales > Neisseriaceae > Snodgrassella > Snodgrassella alvi_E. Next base: position 107,641 of record NZ_MEIK01000029.1, on the reverse strand, counting down.
GCTCTCCAGATGAGGTACGGCGCCCGTGAAAATTCTGACCATAGTAAGAGGCTCGGCCTACCTGACTGAAACTGGCCACTTTTTGTAACGGGTAATATCGTTTGCCCGCTACCTGATAGCTAAGGTTAGCTGTTTTATGCAGATGCTCTGCTGGTGCTACTGTAAGATTAGATAGAGATTTTTTAGCATGATAAACCGGCGCTGACAGATGAGCGGTCTGCTTGGCACTGGCCAGGCTTAACCCCAGTATCATGACAACGCTAACAAATAATACTTTAATCCTGATCAAACCGTATTTCCGTTTCTGTGAGTAAAAGACGCAAACACCAGACATGCAGATTTTGTTGTCCACGACAACACGTTAGTCTGGTAAAACTGTATTTATACTAAGACAGCAAAAAAACAGTGGCAGCCACTAAAAAGTGGCAGGAGAGGCAGTAACCTCAATTGGCGGGAACTGACACCGACTGTGGTTTAATACAGCACATTGGCGGGTTCCGAAAGTTGCTTACTAATCGGCTAAAAGCCGAAATGGTAACGCAGTTAATAATTGAATCAGTAATTTATCAGGGCGACACTATGCCAAACAAGCCTTTGTCTGTCAAAGATTTTTTCAATCCGGATGAGCCAGCGACCAAACAAAAACCTGTGCGGCACCCGATTTTTTAAGGGTTTGCGCTAGTTCGGCAATTGTTGCGCCGGTGGTCACAACATCGTCAATTAACAACAGGTTACGTTTTTTTACGGGCTGCTTCAAGTGAAATACACTGCGTACATTACGCTGGCGGGCTGATTTTTTCAATGTCGACTGGGGCGGCCGGTGGGAGCGATCAATGCAGTACGGTGGCAGCAGCGGTAATTCGTAATGGCGGGCAATGCTGGCAGCAAGCAGCTGGCTTTGATTAAAGCCGCGCTTAAACAGCCGCTGACGGCTTAAGGGCATGGCCAGCACTGCGTCTATTTGTGCGGTTTCTAGCCACTGTGGCGGCCGTGCCAGCATTAATGCGGCCAAGGTATCGAGCAGGGCAAGCTGGCGCTGATGTTTGTACGCGCTGAGTATTTGTCGGAGTGGAGTGGCATAGCGGTAACTGGCATAGAGGCGAGCAAATGGCCAATGCTGCCCGCATTGCTCACAAGTTCCCGCTGTCAGATTGCCGGAATGGCATTGCAAACAGATATCACGTTCTGGGCGCTGAAGGCTGCTTATGTCCTGCCAGCACGGATGGCACAAGCCTGAGCCATCAGCATAATCGTGGCATAATAAACAGTGCGGCTTGCCGATACAGGCGTGCCAGAATGAAGTAAGTAATGAAACTATTCCCATGATCACACCTTCTCAAACTTTACTGATACACGGCTGGGGTGCCAATCATCATATTTTCGACCCTTTTCTGGCCAACCTGCCGCTGCCAAATCAAATGCATATGCTTACACCGGATCTACCCGGCCATGGCAGTGCGCCTTTTAATGGTACTTTTGATATAAATGTTATTGCCGATCAGCTGGCAGCGCAGTTATCCACACCAGCTCATATTCTCGGCTGGTCGCTGGGAGGTATGGTGGCCATCAGTCTGGCCGCACGTTATCCAGACAGGGTTGCCACGCTGTGTCTAACAGCCAGTCTGGCTAAATTACTGGCCAGCAGTGACTACCCACAAGGCCTGCAAAAGGTTAGTCTGCATCAGATGGCAGACAAATTCAGGATGGATTATCCCAAATACATGCAACAGTTTCTACAGTTGCAGATGCTGTATGCGGATACGGGAATACAAACCGTCATGCAGCATCTGCTGCCGGCCATTTGCCAGTACGGAGCACCGGTTGCTCTTAACGCGGCTTTGCATGCGTTAGAACAAGCAGATTTACGCCCGCTACTCAGTAGCTTACACTGTCCGGTATTACTGGTTTACGGTGGTCGCGATACCATAACGCCGCCACGCATGGGCGAATATCTGCATCAGCACCTGCCACAGAGTGAATGGCATCTGCTGCCGCAGGCTGCTCATACACCGTTTTTAAGCCATCCTGATGAATTTGCCCGTGTACTGGGTCGGTTTTGGGAACAATACACATGACAACTCTGCCACACCAGCCAGACTGGTTCCTGCATGCACATCTGGCCGCGACGCTAGACGAACGCCTGAGTATTCTGAAACAGCCGCCACAGCACATTTTGCTGGCCGCTGCTGATGGCAATGAAAGCTACCGCTTACTTAAAATGCGTTATCCACAAGCTTGTTTCCATGAATATGATAGTCGCAGCTGCTATCTTCAGGCAGCACAGGCGATTCGAAAAGCCAAACAGAGCTGGTGGCAGAAGCTCAATAGCAGTCTGCCGGAACAGATCGCATCCGACCGGCTGCCGGATAATCAGGCGGCGGATATGGTATGGAGTAATCTTGGCCTGATTCATCAGCCAGATGCAGTAGCGGTGATTGATAACTGGGCTGGTGCTTTGCGCCCTGACGGTCTGCTGTTTTTTAGCCACTTTGGGCCGGATACATTAAAAGAAGTCCTGACACTGTGGCGCGCTGCGGGTATAGTGGTCAGCGCGCCGATGCTACTCGATATGCATGACCTTGGCGACATGCTGTATCAGCACGGTTTTTATGATCCGGTGATGGATATGAATATGCTTACGCTGCAATATACTAAGCCAGAACGCTTTATCGAAGATATGCGCACAGCCGGTCTGTGGCAGAGTCTGAAATTTGACAACGAAATCGAGGCTGTACGTATTCTGGCACAGGCGTGGCAGAATGAAGATATACAGAATATCACGCTGGAACTGGTGTACGGACATGGTGTGAAAAAACAGATTCTTCCAGAGAACGTTGCACCGATACAGTTTTATCCATCGTCTTCCACTCACTCTTCCTAACCTTAATATAAAAATATAAATATGAAATGTACTGTATTGCTGCGTACCTGTGCTGTGACTATTTCGGTTTTCTGTAGTCTTTCTGCTTGTAAAAGCACTACTCCTGTCACCCCAACGCCGGCAACCAAGCCGCGTGCGGTTATCGGGCTGGCACTTGGTGGCGGGGTTTCTAAAGGGTTTGCGCATATCGGGGTAATAAAAGTTTTACAGGAAAACCATATTCCGATACGGGTGGTGACTGGCACCAGTGCTGGCGCGCTGGTAGGCAGTATGTACGCCTCTGGTATGAGCCCCGACCGGCTGGAGCTGGAAGCAGAAATTCTAAATAAAACCGATCTGGTGGATCCGGTGCTGTCTACTTCCGGCTTTATCAAGGGGCAGAAACTACAGGATTACATCAATGCGAAGGTAAAGAATAAACCGATTCAGCAATTTCCTATCCGCTTTGGTGCCGTAGCCACTGAATTCGGTACAGGCCGCATGGCAGTGTTTAATAGTGGCAATGCCGGACAGGCTGTACGCGCCTCGGCAAGCATTCCAAATATTTTTCAGCCAACGGTAATTGGCAATAAACGTTTTGTGGACGGTGGTTTGGTAGCACCAGTACCGGTCACCGCCGCCCGACAACTTGGTGCCAATGTGGTCATTGCGGTGGATATTTCCGCCAAACCGGCGCGCCTGACCAGTGAAGGCTTTTTTTCTTATTTAGACCAGAGCCTGAATATCATGAGCGCTTCGGCACTGAACAGCGAGCTAAGTAAGGCGCAGGTGGTGATCCGGCCACAGGTACAGAAGCTGGGTACTGTTGGCGGCTTCGACCAGAAAACGCAGGCTATTCAGCTGGGTGAGCAAGCAGCGCGTGCCGCTTTACCACAAATTCGCGCGGTTCTGGCCAAATATCAGGTTAACTGAGCGCTCTGTGCCCGTGTAATTGGATGCAGGCTGCCGCTGTGGCAGTCTGCGTTTTTATTCTGGTTAATCTTGTTAAAAATAATGCAATCCATGATAGTGGCAATTTAATGATTATTAACTAAAATAATCAATAATGTTTTATTCATATGCCATGAAAAACATGAGCTAATTCACAATATTAGCGTTAACTGTAAACTGAATGATTTTCAGGCAATCAAGAATTTCATAATTAAAAAATGATAAAAAGATATTGACACGGTTTGTATTTAGTATAAGCAGGAAACCATCTATGTGAATCTACTGGTTGAATAATATGAATAAAACTATTTCTGGCAATTCATTTTAGTTTTTTATATACGCAAGCTTAGTTGTTACAAAATGAATATCTAATTGTTATCAGCAACAACCAAATACTTCCATTTATCATATAGACAGTCAGCCAAAGCACTATAAACAAAACCGTCATTCAGGTAATGCATTTCCTGCTTATGTGTAACGCAGCCAGTATAAAATAAACTGAATACATACCAATAGACATTACCGAACCCCACTGTCGACTCTTTTTATACTTTTCTATGTGCAGCCGTTTTGCTGCAATTTTTATGATAATTATGGAAAACCCAAAAAGAAAACCGCCTTGATAAACGAGGCGGTTGGATAATATGGTACTGAATCAATTTTAGGCTTTTAGTTCAGCACGCAGTTTTTTAGTCACTTTTACCATCACTTCTAGAGCTGCCGTGGTTTCCGGCCAGCCGCGGGTTTTCAGTCCGCAGTCTGGATTTACCCACAAGCGACGTTGGTCGATAACTTTCAGCGCTTTGCGCAGCAGGTGCTCCACTTCAGCTTCGGTAGGTACGCGCGGGCTGTGGATATCATATACGCCGGGGCCGATATCGTTTGGATAGCTGAATTTCACAAAGGCATCGAGCAATTCCATATCAGAACGTGAGGTTTCGATGGTAATAACATCAGCATCCATGCTAGCAATTGCTGGCAGAATATCATTGAATTCTGAATAGCACATATGGGTATGAATCTGCGTACTGTCGTCAGCATCGGTAGACGTCAGGCGGAAAGATTCACACGCCCAATCCAGATATTCATCCCATTGCGCACGTTTCAGCGGCAAAGCTTCGCGAATAGCCGGTTCATCAATCTGAATGACGCGGATGCCGGCTTTTTCCAGATCCAGCACTTCATCGTTTAAGGCCAAAGCAATCTGTTTGCACACCAAGCTCAATGGTACGTCATTGCGCACAAAGCTCCATTTCATCATGGTCACCGGACCGGTCAGCATACCTTTCATCGGCCGTTTGGTCAGCGACTGAGCATAGGCAGACCACGCTACGGTCATGGCTTTCGGGCGGGCGACATCACCAAAGATAATCGGCGGTTTTACACAGCGGGAACCATAGCTTTGTACCCAGCCATACTGAGTAAAGCAGTAGCCATCCAGCTGCTCACCAAAGTATTCCACCATGTCATTGCGTTCGGCTTCACCGTGCACCAATACATCGATATCCAGTTTTTCCTGCTGCTCAACACAGTAGGCGATGTCTTTTTTCATCGCAGCTTCATAATCAGCGGCACTCAGCTCACCTTTTTTGAAAGCCGCACGGGCCTGCCGGATTTCTTGAGTTTGCGGGAAGGAACCAATAGTTGTAGTGGGCAACAACGGCAGCTTCATCCACGCTTGCTGTTTCTCAATCCGCTCTGCAAACGGGCTATGACGTTGGTCGGCATGAGCACGCAAATTAGCTACACGCGCAGCAACCTGATCGTTATGAATCAGTTTACTGGTCTTGCGTCCGGCAGCAGCAGCATCAGAAGCAGCCAGAGCTTCCTGTACCGTGTCCTTACCATGTGCCAGAGCTTGTTTGATAATACCCAGCTCTTGTAATTTCTGGGCAGCAAAAGCCAGCCAGTTTTTGATTTCTGGGTTAAGTTTCTCTTCTACATTTAAATCCTGCGGGCTATGCAACAATGAGCAGCTCGGTGCAATCCACAGATTGTTGCCCAACTGAGTGGCTACCGGTGCCAGCAAATCGATTACTTCACGCAGATTGGCACGCCACACGTTGCGTCCATCAATCAGGCCTACGGACAGAACTTTGTTTTCTGGCCATACATTGGCAAACTCGGCCAGCTGCTCGGGTGCACGGACACAATCAATGTGTACACCATTTACAGGCAAATTTTTGAGTAAATTCAGGTGTTCGGCCACACTACCAAAATAAGTACCGATGATGATGCGGGTACCAGTAATAGCCAGCTCCTGATAGGTAGGTGCAAACGCATCCAGCCATTCACGCGCAATGTCCACCGCCAGAATTGGTTCATCAATCTGTATCCAGTCTACACCGGCATTGGCCAGTTCACGCAGCAGTTTCTGATATTCAGGCAACAGACGTGGTAGCAGTTCCAAACGGTTATGACCGGCATCTTTTTCCTTACCCAGCCACAGCAACGTCAGCGGACCTACCAGCGTCGGTTTGATATCGTGGCCAGTGGCTTTGGCTTCTTCGATCTGTGCAATCAGATTGGCGGCATTGGCTTTAAAGCTGGTGTCCTGATGCCATTCCGGCACAATATAGTGGTAGTTGGTATCAAACCATTTGGTCATTTCCATAGCCACCTGAGTGGCATTACCGCGAGCAAGCTCGAAATACTGGCTAAGAGTAAGCGTGGCCGCATCAAACCCAAAACGAGCCGGAATAGCGCCAAGCGCACACAGAGTATCCAGCACATGGTCATAATAAGAAAAATCACCAACCGGCAGCAAGTCAGCGCCAGCAGCTATCTGAGTAGCCCAGTTTTTCTGGCGAATATCCGCGGCGGTCTGCCGCAGCTCAGCCTCACTTTTGCTGCCTTTCCAAAACGCTTCAACAGCAAATTTGAGTTCGCGTTTAGCGCCAACACGCGGATAACCGGATAAATGGAATGTATTCATAAGTGTTTCTCCCTATTTGTGAAAGATAAATTTCGATAATAGTCAGTGTGCGGGAGTTAAGACATGACGACAAGCGATAAATTTTGCAGTTCTACATGAAAAATTTTAATATACCAATCAAACACTATGCAGTACGAGAATATGATAAGGTATGTAAGTGTATAGTACGAAAACAGATAAATGGCTATTCGAAGAGAAACAATCAGCATAGCCATATCACTCTTAATTAATAAACAAAACGATTGTTTATGAATTTTTTAACTTGTATTCGTGGTTAAAATAATCATTAAAGGCGGAAAATATGGAGTCGATTATTGAGCTGCGTCATTTACGTACTTTGCTAGCTCTCGAAGAAACCGGAAGTGTTTCCATGGCAGCCAAGCGAGTATTTCTGACCCAGTCTGCGCTATCACATCAAATACGGGTGCTAGAACAGTTTTACGGCACACCACTCTTTGAACGCAAATCCAGCCCCATTCACTTTACACCCGTAGGCGAACGCCTACTGCAACTGGCGCGCGAAATCACGCCTCTGGTCACCGTAGCTGAGCTGGATATGGCGCAGATTATTGAAGGCGAAGCAGGGGAGCTGCGTGTGGCTGTGGAATGCCACACCTGTTTCGACTGGCTGATGCCAGCCATGGATGCGTTCCGGCCGCTGTGGCCGAAAGTGGAATTAGACATCGTATCTGGTTTTCAGGCTGATCCGGTTGGATTACTGCTGACCCATCGTGCCGATCTGGCCATTGTGTCTGAATATGCACCTCAACCAGGAATTCTTTTTCAGCCTTTATTTGCCTATGAAATGGTAGGAATTTGCGCCAAAGACCATCCACTGGCCGCCAAAAGTGTCTGGCAGGCGCAGGACTTCACCGACGACACACTGATTACCTATCCGGTACCGGACGATATGCTGGATTTAATTCGTAAAGTATTGAAACCAGCAGGCGTACAGCCCGCACGCCGCAACAGCGAATTAACTATTGCCATCATCCAGCTGGTCTCAAGCCGGCGTGGTATAGCAGCTTTACCATATTGGACGGTGATGCCCTATCTGGAGAAAGGTTACGTGGTGGCACGCCAGATTGGCGACATTCCATTGCAAAGTGAGCTGTATGCAGCGATGCGCGAATCAGACCACAGCAAAAGCTATCTGGATAGTTTCTGCCAAATTGTGCGTGAGCGCAGTTTCGCCGATTTACCTGGTCTTAGCCCACTGAGCACCCCCGATTAATTTCCAACGACACAGACAATTTACATTGGGAGTGGTCCGACAGTTGTAAAAAGTGTTGGCAGCTTGCCGCATCTGAAGCGAATACCAAAGTAGATACAATACCAATTATATTCATGTTTGCGAAAACCAGATAAGCACTCATGATTTCCATCTGCGCTGAACTGGTAGTGAATAAATAACGGCAACCGGAGTGGCTCCGCTACAAGTTATCTGAAGAAGAATAGAAACAGTCTGAGCAGGATACCGTTCTGGCTGCAGGTGAAGACATGTTCACAGTTTATTTGTATACATACACTGAATGCCAGAAAAGCAGAGTTTTTTTCCAAAAAGCACGGTTTTCGCCTACCGGTATTTACCTTATATAGAATTTTCCTGTTTAAACGTTCAATTAAAGCTGATTATTCCTGTTCACAGAAACTGTTAATAATCCATTAACATATTTTTCCTTGCGATTTTTCAGCCTCAATCGGCTACAATAAGCGCTATGGAAATTCTATCTTCTTCCGGTTTACTAACCGGCCTCAATAGTGAACAATTAGCCGCCGTCACTTGGCCGGCGCAGCCTGCTTTGGTACTGGCCGGTGCCGGCAGTGGCAAAACAAGGGTACTTACCACCCGTATTGCTTGGTTATTACAAACAGGCCAAGCCAGTGTCCACAGCATACTGGCTGTTACCTTTACCAATAAAGCAGCCAAAGAAATGCAATTGCGCCTAAGCGCCCTGTTACCAGTATCAGTACGCGCCATGTGGCTGGGTACCTTCCATGGTCTGTGCCATCGTTTTCTGCGCCTGCATTATCAAGAAGCCGGCCTGCCGAAAACGTTTCAGATTCTGGACATGGGTGACCAGCTATCTGTGATTAAGCGCTTGCTCAAACAACTCAATATTTCTGATGAAATCATTGCTCCGCGTAGCCTGCAAGGATTCATCAATGCTCAGAAAGAAAACGGTTTGCGTGCCTCCCAGCTAAGCGCACGCGACCCGCATGAGCGGCAAATGATTGAATGCTACGCAGCCTATGACAGCCTGTGCCAGAATGAAGGTGTAGTGGATTTTGCCGAGCTGATGCTGCGCAGTTACGAAATTCTGCAAAATAATGATGTACTAAGGAGCCATTATCAAAATCGCTTTAACCATGTACTCATTGATGAATTTCAGGACACCAACAAACTTCAGTATGCATGGTTAAAACTGCTTGCCGGAAAACAAGCAGCGTTTTTCGCAGTCGGCGACGATGATCAGAGTATTTATCGCTTCCGCGGAGCCGAAGTAGCCAATATGACCCGCTTTCTGCATGAATTTAACGTGAGCGAACCCATTCGGCTGGAACAAAATTATCGCTCCGTTGGTAACATTCTTACCGCAGCCAATGCCGTGATTGCGCATAATGCCAGCCGACTGGGAAAAAATCTGCGGACCGAAGCAGGCACCGGAGAAAAAATTCGTGTCTTACAAGCGATAAACGATATAGAAGAAGCCCAATTTGTTGTCGATGAAGTAAAAGCTTTGCACCGTGAAGGACTAGACTATATACAGATGGCAATACTGTATCGCAGCAATGCTCAATCGCGTGTACTGGAACAAGCCTTATTTCGCGCCGGTATTCCCTACAAAATCTATGGCGGTTTGCGTTTTTATGAACGGCAGGAAATCAAAAATGCACTGGCATATCTGCGGCTGGCCGTCAATCCCGATGATGATAACGCACTTTTGCGTATCATCAATGTACCCACTCGCGGAATCGGCGCCCGCAGCATTGAAAATATTCAGGCAGCAGCCAACGAAGCCAATACCTCACTATGGCAGGCTGCTACCAATCTGGCGTCCAAAAACAGCAAAATTGCCGCTTTTGTGCGTCTGATAGAAAATCTTCAGCTTCAAGCTACGCAGATTTCCCTGTCGGAAATCATGGCTGCTGCCATCTACGACAGCGGACTGATGGAATATTACCGTACCCAAAAAGGCGAGCAGCAGGAACGCATCAACAACCTAGAAGAACTTCTCAATGCAGCAGTAGCATTCAAGCCACAAGAATCAGGATTTGAATTTGAATCCGACTATGACCCAAACGACCCATTATTCGCAGTATTATCATTTCTAAGCACCGCCTCACTCGAAGCAGGCGAACATCAGGCAGGGCAGGGCGAGGATGCTTTGCAATTAATGACAGTTCATGCGGCTAAAGGTCTCGAATTTGACGGGGTTTTTCTTACTGGACTGGAAGAAGGCCTGTTTCCGAGCGAATACAGTATGGCTGAGCGCGACGGACTGGAAGAAGAGCGGCGTCTCATGTATGTTGCCATTACCCGTGCACGTAAACGCTTGTATCTAACCATGGCCGAGCAACGGCTACTACACGGACAGACTCACTTTGCCTTACCATCACGCTTTGTGGATGAAATACCCGAAGCAGTACTGCAATACCTGTCAGCACACAAAAACTCTTTGATAGCCAGACAGCAGAGCACACAGCGCACCAATCCATTTCATAGCCGCAGCAAACTGGCTGAAACACAAGCCAGCCCAGATTTCGACGGCTTCCAGCTGGGGCAGAATGTGCATCACGAGCGTTTCGGTACTGGTGTCATTATCGATGCCACACATAAAGCAGAAGGCGCGCGTCTGACCATAAACTTCGGCAAACAGGGAATCAAAGAGCTAGATACCGTATTTGCCAAAGACAAACTGACCATTATTTCTTAAACCGTTACTCAGGTAACGCCAAACACACCGACACTCCAGAGAGGAGACCCATCATGCAGCAGTACGACCAAAATAACATCTTCGCCCGAATCATCCGTGGCGAAATTCCGTGTCATAAAGTATATGAAGACGCACAAACACTGGCCTTTATGGATGTGATGCCGCAGGCGCGCGGCCACGTACTGGTAATTCCGAAATGCGAAGCGGTAGAGTTAACCGACATGCCAGATGATTATCTACAAGCAGTATTCAATGCAGCCAGAAAAATCATCACCGCCCAACGTAAAGTGTTACACCGTGATGGCGTAGTTCAGTTGCAGTTGTCCGGCGAACAAGCTGGCCAGTCCGTATTTCACTACCACATTCATCTGATTCCCGGCCACATTCATGAACTCGCCAAGCATGAGAGCACACCTGCTGATCAAGCAGAGCTGGCACAGCTGGCCGCGCAGCTACGCGGTGAACTGGAATGAAACTTCAGTTTGATACAATAATTATCCACAGATTTATCCACAGATAATCAATTTAATAATATAAGCAAAAAAGAAATTAATCCTTTATTCACAAGGATTTCAGAACAAAAGCTAAATTTTATTCAGACAAATACATTAAATTTGTCCACAATATATTTACCCAGACTGCCACCTTTCCACATCGCTTCTGTAGCAAATCATACAGAAGCGATTTTTTACCTGGAGCTATATCAAACAGATTGCCTGTTGAGATTCAGCTTAATCAGCTTTGGCTCTTCATACCAGCCATAATCCGAGTATTTAGCAAACTTTAAACCGGCCAAACACCGACTAACCTTTTTCCCGAACAAGAAAACGACACCACCCAAATTAAAGCATACTGCCTACCGGCTCAGCCTTAAACAGCCTGATTCTTGGCCAAATACAACAAAAGCCCGCTGATTTCATACCATCAGCGGGCTTTAACGTTGCATAACCAATGTTGATTATTTATCTGTCTGGACTAAACTTTTCTAAACCATTCTTTCATCACAGCTTATTCAAACAGGTCACGCAGCTTGTCCATAAACGACTTCTGCCGTGGGGTCTGTGCGCGGTCCATACCAGTAGAAATCTTCTCAAACTCTTCCAGCAATTCACGCTGCCTATCTGTCAGATTTACCGGCGTTTCTACCACAATGTGACAATACAAATCACCCACAGCGGCCGAACGTACAGATTTGATGCCTTTACCACGTACACGCATACGGCGGCCTGTTTGCGTTTCTTTTGGAATATTCAGCTTAACCTTACCATCCAGCGTTGGCACTTCCACCTCTCCGCCAAGCGCCGCAATCGTAAAGCTGATCGGCAGCTCACAATGTAAGTCCATACCATCACGCTCAAATACCGGATGGGGACGCACATTCACCAGCACATACAAATCACCAGCCGCAGCACCATGCTTACCCGGCTCACCCTCACCACTCAGACGAATACGCTGGCCATCATCAATACCGGCCGGAATAGATACCTCCACCGTCTTACGTGTTTTAACCAGACCTTCACCATGGCATTTAACACACGGGTCTTTAATCTGCTTACCACTGCCATGACAAGTTGGACAGGTTTGCTGTAGCTGAAAAATTGCCTGCCGTACATGCACCACACCACTGCCGCCACACATACTGCAAGTAGTAGCAGAAGTACCCGCCTTAGCTCCACTGCCATGGCAGACATCACATTCCTCATGCGTAGGTATGGTAATTTTTTTCTTAATACCGCGCGCAGCTTCTTCCAGCGTGATTTCCACATGATATTGCAGATCAGCACCCTGATGATTCTGCTGCTGCCTACCACCTGCACTGCCACCAAACATCTGGCTAAAAATATCACCAAAATCGAAACCGCCGGAAAATCCTCCGCCGCCACCCATATTACCGTCTACGCCGGCATGTCCAAACTGATCATATGCCGCACGTTTTTGTGAATCAGACAAAACTTCGTAAGCGCGCTGTACTTCCTTGAATTTTTCTTCCGCACCCTTATCGCCCTGATTACGGTCGGGATGGTACTTCATAGCCAGCTTGCGATAAGCCTTTTTGATTTCCTCATCCCCTGCAGTACGGGTTACACCCAGCACTTCATAAAAATCTACTTCAGTCATAATTTTATTCCAAAGGTTTTCCGGCAGACTGTATCAGTACAACAGGTTGCCTGAAAAAAAACCGGATAATAGAAATGCAGCCCATATATGGGCTGCATCTATAAAAACAAGATATTAAAACAAAGTTAATTCCGGCTGAAGCAAAAAGGCCGGTTAACGCCGGCACCAACAAGCACAGACAAACACCATAACAACGATTGCGAATAATCTAAACCAATCGGCACCTATATCCGCATCCAATAGCTGAATCGGCTTGATACAAAACTCATTTATTCCCTCAGGCACCGTTCTGGGGCAACAAAGCATTGATATAATTTAGTCCCACACTCACCTGCACAAGGTCTACACCAGTTATCGCTACTTTCATCCTGCTTTTAGGCAAAGCATCAACTGGTATCCCGCTCACTCTGCTCACCAATGGCAAACCCTCTATCCGCACCAAATCATCGCGGATTAACTGTGCATTCAATTCCTGCAAATGCTCCTGCTGAATATAAATCAGACTCCAGTATGCCTCCATATGGCGCTGAAAATCATTATAGGTAGCATAAGTAGATTCAAAATCTCGCAATACCGCAAACAACATCGCATCCTGCGGTTCAAAGCGGGGAGAAGCATGCGGGTCAAGCAAGCTAATCAGCTGTTTTTGATTAATATAATCAGTGGCGCGACGCAGCGGTGAAGTAAACCATGCATAATGTTTCAGTCCCAGACCAATATGCGGCTCAGAATGCGTACTCATCCTCACCCGCCCCGTAGGCTGAACACGAAACAAACCCGCCATATCCGCAGCATCCAGCATCTGAGCCCAAGTACTGTTGGCAAAAATCATCAGCTCACTTACCAGCATATCAATTGGCGCACCTCGCTCACGTACGGAGATACGCACCTGATTACCCGCTTCCAGCTTAATACCGTAATCATACTGAGACGGGCGAGCCGGATCATATTTTCCGCGTGCCTGCATTCTGGCTACGGCAAAATCATACAGCCAGTTCATTTCTTGCTGATGCGGAAAAATCTCATCATCTGTACGCATCTGTTGCGGCTGAAAGGCCTGCTCAATATGTTCAATCCGTAAATTACGATCTACATAAACCGACTCAATACACGATTTACAATGCACAACCTCAAACTGAGAATTCACTTCAGCATACAGACTGATCGCCGGCCGGCTATCACCCTCATCCAAACTAAAAGCGGCTACCCAGTTATCCGGCAGCATCGTGATTTTTCCGCCCGGATAATAAACCGTACTTAGGCGTTCAAATATCAGCTTTTCCAGCGCCGAATCAGCATCAATGGCCAAGGAAGGTGCAGCAATGTGAATACCCACCAGCTTATTACCATTGGGCAGATCCCGCACACTAAACGCATCATCTACTTCACTAGTATCCGCATCATCAATCGAAAAGGCCCGCACCGCATCATCAGCAACAGGTAAATTGCCAATATCCGGCAACGGATAATCTCCGAATACCATCCCATTAGGAAACTCGGCTAGTAGAAAACCATCCAGAAAGTAGTCCGGCAGCGCAGGCACAGCACCTACACTTTGCATCAGCGCAAACAAAGATATTTTTTTCTGCTCAGCGGCTTTTATCACCGCCTTATAACTCAAACTTTGCTTATCAGGCGCGTGCAAAATCATCTTTGCATCAGCAGCAATAGCAGCGGGGAGGCGGCCAGCTAGCAATTCTTCAATCCAGCCATTAATTTGTTCTTCCTGCTGTTTGCGCCGTTCAATCGCCGCCAAAGCCTGCTGCAAAGTTTCTGCCGGTGCAGCCTTAAACACCCCTTTATTCTTCTTATAAAAGTACATAGGTGCCGCATAGAGCGCCATTAAAACCGCAGCAAGTTCAACCTGACCACTATTACTACCGAAGTATTCAGAAGCAGCCTCGGCTGCCGTAAACTCAGCTTCCACCCCCACAGCTTCCCACAACAGGCCAATATCAATACCAGCTGCAGCAGCACTGGCCTGCTGTAAAAACTGCTCAGCATCACCCTCAAACACCAAAAAAACATGGCTGGATTTAATTTTCGCCCGTTTGCCATGCTGTGTATTCACCAGAAAAGTAGCCTCATTTTCCTGAACCACTTCGGCTACTTTAAACTGACCGGACTCCTCATAAAAAATATGTTTACCCATAACGCCTACTTAAACCTAAGAAACTACCCAAGCAACCTGTAAAAACGATTCAGAACACAGCATTTATTCGATTATAAACAAATGGACTGACATCCAGCTTACACAGAAACCACCATACTATTAACCTATAGACATATCAGCATGAATAGCCCGCCAATACTTCCCCCTAGGCATTTCTTTTATACATAAATTTAATTATCAAAACATACAAATTAAATAGTTCCATGTTTTAATTTTAAAATAAAACAATCACCCCAAGTTAGCACAACATAATTATGCCTTAAACAATATTATGCTTTAAAACCAGTAAAATAAACAGCAAAAAAACACACACCAGCAAACAAATTTCATCAAAACGAATAAAAATTATATAATTCCATATAAATAATATACACAATATTCATCTTAAAAAACGCTGAAATATTCTATCCTAGCTTCCTTGTCTTATAGCGTCAGACATATTTATTCCAAAAGAATAAATACTGACAACCATACTTTAAACCCATTCTTCCATTCAGTACGTTTCCCTATTTTCAACCATTTTTAAGCTTAAGGCAGATAGGATTTATGAATATATAAATAAAATTTATGGGCAGAATTTTCGAATTCATACAAAACACATTCTTCAGCAGATTCAATCCATGATTTAAAGCATCCATGAATCACAGCCAGACAACCACACCATACCACTTATTAATCAGAAAAAAGTTAACAAAAATTTATTAGTATTATTAACAGCAATTCGCAGCTCAGAAACATAATCTACCAGCAGTCGCATTACACTACAAAACTTCAACCCTACTGCTATTCAGCCGACCACTAAGCATATCCACAGCAAGAGCACCGCAGCCAGTGTTACAATATTCCCGATAATATCTAAAGACCCCACATGATGAAGAAAATCACACCCAAAAGCTATGAAGAAGCCATCCAGCAATTGGAAAAAATTACCGAATCAATGCAAAACAATGATCTGCCACTGGAAGAAGCACTAACCGCTTACGAATATGGTCAGGAATTGGTGCAATACTGCCAGCAAAAACTGGCCGAAGTCGAACAAAAACTACAGGTATTAGACAATGGCGAATTAAAGGAGCTGAAACTTGAAGCAGGGGAGTAACTTTGCCCACTGGCAACAACAGGTACAAAACCATACCGAACAAACCCTAAATCGCCTATTGCCCTTATCTGACGAGCTACCAGCACCCCTGATTGATGCCATGCGCTATGCTGCGCTGGATGGCGGCAAACGCTTGCGTCCGATGCTGGTTTTCGCTGCTGCCGAGCTGGGTAACAACATAGCAGAGGCTGTGGATAACGCCATTGCCGCAATCGAATGTATCCACATTTATTCACTGGTACACGACGATATGCCCGAAATGGACAACGACAGCTTACGTCACGGCAAAGCTGCTTGCCACATTCGCTACACACCGGCCACCGCTTTACTGGTTGGCGATGCGCTGCAAAGCATGGCATTCAGCCTACTCAGCCGGCCCACCACACTCTCACCCGAGCGTCAGCTGCAAATGGTACAGACACTGGCTCAGGCCGCCGGCTGTAGTGGTATGGCTGGAGGACAAGCCATTGATCTGGCCTGTGTTGGTAAAAGCCTGAATCAAAATGAACTTGAGCATATGCATCAGCTCAAAACCGGTGCACTAATCCGGTCAGCCGTAGCCCTTGGCGGACTCAGCTGTAACGATATCGAACAGCACCAACTTACTGCTCTTGATGCCTATGCTTGTCATTTGGGTTTGGCTTTTCAAGTAATAGATGACGTACTCGATTGTGAACAGGATAGCGGCGTTCTGGGAAAAACAGCCGGAAAGGATGCACAGGCCAATAAACCCACCTATGTCAGCCTGCTGGGTCTGGCTTCAGCGCGCCAATATGCTGAAAACTTAATACAAAAGGCCTTGGAAGCACTGGCTGGTTTTGACCATCGCGCTGAGCATCTGCGCGAACTGGCTCAATTTGTCATTGCCCGCAATCATTAGCAACATCATCACCGCACAAACCCGCGTGAATTTTGATAACAAATACTTAGATTTCTGCTTTAGTAAACGCGATCAACGATTCACAAAGAGACCGGCAATCAACGCAGCCGTTTACCTGACGCCCAGTCAATAATCTGGCTGGGTTGCCGGCGACCACCGGTTCGACCGCCAAGAATCAACACCTGACGCCCAAACTGACGTCTAACCTCCCGCTCCGTTTTACAGGCTTTTTTACCAGCCCGATTGCATGAAGTGGAGACCAGTGCCGTACCGGCTGCTTTGCACAAAAACCGTGCCGTATCCAGATCAGGAATACGTACCGCCAGATTGTGTCGACCACGCCCCCGCAGCAAAGGCAAAACTCGCTGCCGTGCTGGTAACAACAAAGTTTTAGGCGCTGGCCATTCGCGCATAATAGCTTTAGATTCAGCTGCAGACACAGGTGCCAACAATGGCCGCAATTGTGCAAAATCAGCACCAATCACAATCAGCCCCTTATGCTGAGCCCTTTTTTTTAGCGCGATCAGCCGGCGTAACGCCGGAGCATAATCAGGCAAACAGCCAAGCCCGTAACTGCCTTCCGCCGGATAGGCAATCAAGCCGCCCTTGTGCAGAAACGCTTGCAGATGATGTAAAAATCGGCCGGCCGGCCGAGCACGATGGTGCATAGGTATTCAGAGAAATATAGCTAAGCCCTTATAATAGCAGGGCACAACCATCCACACTACTACTGCATCTTCGGCCACCATCATTCAATCAAACGAGGCTCTCATGATTACCGATGAACAACTACTGCGTTACAGCCGCCATATCTTACTGGATAAACTGGATATAGCCGGACAGCAGGCCATTCTCAGCGCACGCATACTGATAATCGGAGCTGGTGGCTTAGCACATCCGTCGCTTACCTATCTGGTGTCCAGCGGCGTAGGGCATATCACCGTAGTGGACAACGACAGCATCGATATCAGCAATCTGCAACGGCAATATTGGTTTAACGATTCCGATATAGGCGCAGATAAAGCCAGCGTCTTGTGCCAACGCTTACAGGCTCACCACTCACACACACAACTGTATCCCGTTGTTGCCAGAGCAGATGCCACTCTGCTGCAAAAGCTTGTACAGGATACAGACATAGTACTTGATTGCACCGACAATTTTGCCAGCCGCCGTCTAATTAATCAGGCTTGTTTTACAGCCCATAAACCACTGGTTTCGGCCTCAGCACTGATATTTTCCGGTCAGCTGGCAGTATATGATTTTCGCGACGGCCATGGTCCCTGTTATCAGTGCCTCTTTGAAGGTGAAATGAATGATGAAGGTGCCAGTTGTGCCAAAAACGGCGTATTTGCTCCCTTACTCGGTGTCATGGGCGCCGCGCAGGCTGGCGAAGCATTAAAGATCATCACCGGTATTCAACCTACCGGCTGCTGGCTGCACTGCTTTGATGCACAACGCTTTCAATGGCAACGCTTTCAACTGGCACCAAACCCAGACTGTCCGGTATGCGGATAGCCAACTTTATACACAAAATCCTGTGGATAAACTTGTGGATAATTATCTATTACTGAAAATCAGCCAGCTTCCGATCCTGACCAGCTTTCCAGCCGGATACCGTAATCACCAGCGCAGCAAAAAACATCAGCACCAACGCAGGAAACCATGAATGCATGATATCGTGTAACGCCCCCATCAAAACCGGCCCTACAGCAGCAAACAAATATCCACAGGTCTGTGCCATACCAGACAACAATACGCCCTCAGTTACACTGCTACTGCGCAGACTGAAAAACATCATACTCAGACAGAAAGCACCACTGATACCGAGACCCAGCAGCAGCACGGCTGGAAAATAACAGCTACGCCATGGCGACATCAGCAATAACACAGACAGTATCAGCGATACCCCACACAATGCGCCAATCCACTGCTGCTGTTTTAATCTAGCGGCATAAATTGGTATCAGCAGATTAGTTGGCACCATTACCAACTGCATCAGCCCAAGCCAGCCTCCGGCCTCAGTAGCAGACACACCGGCTTTAGCTACAATCTGCGGCAGCCAGCTTACCGTGGAATAAAACAAAAATGATTGAAATCCCATAAACAGCGTCACCTGCCACGCCAGCGGATTACGCCACAAATGTACCGTTACCGGCCGTGAACGCACAGCCGCTCTAGGAATGGCATTCGCTGTTTTAAAAGGCAGCCACCAGATCACCATCGCTACCAGAGCTGGCAATACCCACGCCACCAAAGCGCCACGCCAGCCCCACAAGTTACTATGCGCTAAAGGTGCACTCAATGCCGAACCGGCAGCACCACCCACAT
Source organism: Snodgrassella alvi (assembly GCF_002777855.1). Classification (GTDB taxonomy): domain Bacteria; phylum Pseudomonadota; class Gammaproteobacteria; order Burkholderiales; family Neisseriaceae; genus Snodgrassella; species Snodgrassella alvi_E. The sequence goes on along the minus strand of NZ_MEIK01000029.1, from coordinate 88,359 downwards.
TCATAATCAAGGCATATAATGCAGTCACCAAGCCCATCTTAAACGGGAAGTACTGTTTCACCATACTGGGAATCAGCACATTACCCACAGCAATAGCACAGCTAAGCAAAGTTGTACCCGCCAGCAGCAAAAATAGCCCACTGCCACAACGCAACACCAGCCCCAGCGTCAGCACCCACAGAGCAAAAAATACCATCTGCTCCGAACCAAAACGCGCTGCCAGTCTAGGAATAAAAATAGAAAACAAACCAAAGGTCAGCAGCGGCACCGTTGTTAGTAAGCCAGCCAGCGTACTACTGATGTGCAGCTGTGCCTGAATATTCTGCAATAAAGGTCCAACACCCGTCAGTGGACCACGAAGAACAAAAGCCAGTGCCAGAATAGCCACAAAAAGACTAAGACGATGCTGTGTTTTCGATACAGTCGAATCTGTTGTCATTACTTCACCAAATTACCCATTCCCCTTAATCCTGTACATTAAGGCTGAAGAAATCTTTAAATACTGGCCATTGCTGCAGAAATTTTTGTCCACACTCCAGCCCAGCCGCATAACTATAACGCAAACGGCTAGCATCCTGGCACAGGCGTCCAGCCATTTTGCTATTTTCCGGCGGATTGATTTCAAAAATATACCGCGAGTGTTCAGGCCGGCGCATCCATGCCAGCGTAGCATTATAATGCTTTACCCGCTGGCGCAAAGCCCGAGCAAACCCACTGTCAGGCAAGCGCCGTGCCAGCAAAGCATCACCAAATCCACCTTTCTTAACATAAGCATGCGCACGTGTACGGATAACAATAACACCGCCGATATTCGGCTGCGACAGCGCCCACCGCACCGGCAAGGCATCAGCCACACCACCGTCATAATAAGTATCACTACCGATGGGTACCGGTTTACGAATAATAAATGGAATAGAGCTAGAAGCACGCAGCACATCTAAAAAATTTTTGGGTTCAGCCACAGCATAATGTGCCTCCCCTGTAATAGCATTACTAAGCACAATTCTGAAATCACGCTTCTGTGCAAACATACGTTCGCAGTCGAGCGGATTTTCCTGCTGTACCACTCGCCATAACCAGTCAATATCCAATAAATCACCACCAAGGATAAAACGAGACCAGCTGATAAACTGCCGTCGGCACGACTGATTCATCAGCACATCCAGATTACGACCGGTTTGCCCAGACAAATAGCTGGCAATCGTACTGGCACCAGAAGATACACCAACCAGCAAAGTAAACGGATTAAAGTCTGCCTGCAAAAAAGCATCTGTTACCCCGCTGCTGAAAGCGGCACGCATACCACCGCCTTCCACAACCAAAGCAACCTGCATCCCAGACGGTTCCCGCTGCGCATTACACATGGTTTATCATATCCATGTTTATGTAATAATAGATAAATATTAATAAATATATAATACACATAGGCATAAGACAATAAAAGCTGATTCCAACTACATATTATCCACCCGCATTTAACCAGCTCTTTTTGAAAACAACTATACAACACACTATTTGTACCGCCGTCAGTAACTTCCGTTTTATCACCAGATAAAACAAAATCAAACCGGCGTATCAAACAGCGAATTATCGCTTTTTGGTTACAACGGCCGCTGGATTAGAATCAGTAATGTTGAAATCACAAATAACGATTAGCGGTTCTACACCAAATGTCATCGTCCTTTGAAACTGCTTAATGAAATTTCAGAAAAAGAAGCTTAGTTTAATTACGCATCTGAAGATGCAATATCAAACGCACCGGCCCAAAAATATAGCCAAGTGTTAACACAAATCCAAAAGCGAACCGACATGATACAACTCATCATCTTGAGCAACAGAACGAATAAAGAAAAAACACGCTCAAATATTCGACACAGAGTTACACAGCGTCACATAGCACTTAATTATGACAAAAATATAAAAATATTCAGATACCGAAAGGATTAACATCCCATTTCTAAAAACTGCGCCTGACGCTTTCTACTAAAATAATATGTTGCCCCGTTTATCCTTGGAATACATCACGTTTTGTTATTGCTCAAACATCAACACAAACAGAAGCAATTATTTTCATTTGAGCACCCAATTTTTAAATAAAACTTAGAAGCCGCTTATCAAAAGCATCTTCATTAAAATCAGCCCAACTCATCTCACCAACATACCAATAGCATCAAACCAATATCAAAATTTTTATTTAGTTAATACTCTGATTCGAGTGTAAAATTCAAGCTATATCTAATCTTTGGGCTCAGAGCAACCATCACCAGCGCTATGGTTTCTCATCCATATATTACTGTCCAGCCTAAGGGGTTTGTACATACATCTTTGTCATACGTCACCCCCACTGTATCTTTCTTTGTTTTGCATCGCTTGCGATGGCACACAGAGCAGGTATCATCTCGCCTACAGCATTCTGAATTGAATTTTTTGCCTGGGCGCATTTGTACTCTGGCTGCAATCTTTTCCGAGGAACTCATGACAAACACTAATTTTTCCCAAACGGCTGCGTTTATCTGGTCGGTGGCAGATTTACTGCGTGGAGATTTCAAGCAGTCTCAGTACGGGCGCGTGATCCTGCCCTTTACTCTGCTGCGCCGCCTAGAGTGTGTATTGGCAGAAACGAAAGATGCAGTGGTGGCAAAATATGATGAATTTCAAACCAACACACTGCCGGAAGAAAGCTTAGAAATGCTTCTGCAGCACGCCAGCGGACTTACTTTTTACAATACGTCTAAGATGGATCTAGGTAAATTGGGGCAGAACGACATCAAAGCCAACCTAGAAAGCTACGTACAGGCGTTTTCACCTGATGCGCGTGAAATCTTCGATCACTTTAAATTCAGTGAGTTTATCGGCCTGCTGGAAGATGCCAACTTGCTGTATAAAGTGGTAAAAAAATTTGCCACTACCGACCTTAGTCCAAAAGCGATATCCAACTATGAAATGGGGCTAGTATTCGAAGAGTTGATCCGCCGTTTTGCAGAAAGCTCAAACGAAACCGCCGGTGAGCACTTCACCCCACGTGATATCGTCCGTTTAACCACCTCTCTGGTATTAATGAAAGATGATGAAGTGCTGGTCAAGGACGGTATCATCCGCACCATTTACGACCCAACCGCCGGCACAGGTGGTTTTCTCTCTGCCGGTATGGAATATGTGCACGAGCTGAATCCTAAAGCTGTCCTATGTCCTTTTGGCCAAGAGCTAAACCCAGAATCCTACGCCATCTGTAAAGGCGATATGCTCATCAAAGGTCAGGATATCAGCCGAATTAAACTGGGCAACACCCTCTCTAACGACCAGCTACCACTGGATAAATTTGACTATATGCTCTCTAACCCGCCATTTGGCGTAGACTGGAAAAAAATAGAGGGCGAGATTATTGATGAGCATATACAAAAAGGATTTAGCGGCCGCTTTGGCCCTGGCCTGCCGCGGGTTTCCGACGGTTCGCTATTGTTTCTACTGCACCTGATCAGCAAAATGCGCAACAGCCATAATGTAGATGATAGCGTCAGCCACGGCAGCCGTATCGGAATTATTCTTAACGGCTCTCCGTTGTTTACCGGTGGAGCGGGCAGTGGTGAAAGCGAAATCCGCCGCTACATTTTGGAAGCTGATTTGCTGGAAGGCATCATCGCATTGCCAACAGACATGTTCTACAACACTGGCATTGCCACCTACATCTGGATACTCTCCAACAAAAAAGCGCCTGAGCGTAAAGGCAAAGTACAGCTAATTGATGGCACCAACCTGTGCGGCAAAATGCGTAAATCATTGGGCTCCAAACGAAATATGATGGGCGAAGATGATATCAAACTAATCGCCCAAACCTTTGGTGATTTTGCAGTAGTAAACGCCGCCACTCTAGAAAAATTGGGTTTGGAAAAAGCCACCGAGCAAAAATCCAACTGTGGCCGCCAGCCTGCCACCACCAAAACCGAAGCGCCGAAAACCTTCGCCAGTAAAATCTTTAACAATACCGACTTTGGCTACCGCCGCCTGACCATTGAGCGCCCGCTGCGAATATCTGCTCAGGTGACGGATGAAGCAATTGCAACCCTACGCTTTGCACCGAAACCATTTAACGCGCCGATGGAACGCCTGTATAAAGAGTTTGCATCCCAGTGGCAGGACAACACCTACGGCGATTTCTCGGAGCTGGAAGCCGATGCGCGCGCCATCATCAAAGCTGAATTTGCCGAGCTGAAAGAGAAGCAGATTAAAGACCTGCTCGACAGCAAACTGTGGCTGGCGCAGCGTGGGTTAATGGAAAAAGCACAGCAGATACAGGCAGCTCTGGGTACACAGGCGGGTGGCAAAACGCTGGTGAGCAATGACTTCAACCAGTTCCAGTTGACCCTGAAATGTGCCATCAAAACGGCTGGCGTGAAGCTGGACGCTAAAGAGAACAAGCAGTTTATCGACGCCATCACCACCAAAAACCCGGATGCCGAGCCGGTAGTGAAGAAGGTGCTGAAAGAAGCCACTCAGCCGTTGTACGGGGCGTTTGAGTACAAAGGCAAGGTTGTTGAGTTCGAACAGGACGGTGAGCTGCGCGATAACGAAAACGTGCCGCTGAACCCTGCATCGTCCACCAGCGACCTGATTGAAAACTACTTCAAAGCAGAAGTACTGCCGCACGTGAATGACGCGTGGATCAACGCTGATAAGCGTGATGCGAAAGATGGCGAGGTGGGGATTGTCGGTTACGAGATCCCGTTTAACCGCCATTTCTATGTCTATCAGCCACCGCGTCCGTTAAAAGAGATTGATGCCGATCTAGACGCGGTCAGCGCCGAGATTATGAAGCTGCTGCAGGAGGTACATTCCTGATGGCTAAGTATAAAGCGTATCCGGAGTATAAGGATTCTGGAGTTGAGTGGTTGGGGGAGATTCCAACATATTGGCAAACGTTACGTGGCAAATATGTATTCAAAGAGGTAAGAGAGTTATCTACTACTGGGGATGAAACCCTACTTTCTGTTTCTGAATATTATGGAGTGAAACCTAGGCAAGATACCATTGAAGATGGCGACTTTATCTCAAGAGCTGATTCTTTAATTGGCTATAAAAAATGTCAGGTCAATGACTTAGCAATGAATATTATGCTGGCTTGGAAGACTGGTCTTGGCGTTTCAAATTATGACGGAATCATTAGCCCAGCATATTCTGTTTTCAGATTTGACACGGCAAAAGCACAACCTGAGTACATGCACTATTTACTTAGAACTAAAATATACACAACCCAGTTTAAATCGCTTTCTACGGGGGTTATTGATTCTCGTCTTCGATTATATCCAGAAACGTTTGGGATAGTTGAAATTTTATTACCTAGTCTTGGTGAGCAGAAGAAAATATGCGCATTTTTAAGTCACGAAACCGCAAAAATCGATAACCTCATTGAGAAGCAACAGCAACTGATTGAACTTTTGAAAGAAAAACGTCAGGCAGTGATTAGCCATGCTGTCACCAAAGGACTAAACCCTGATGTGCCGATGAAAGATTCTGGTGTGGATTGGTTGGGGGAAGTGCCGGAGCATTGGATACCCGCACGCCTAAAATATCATACACGCCAAATTGTAGATGGTGCACACTTCACACCTACTTACACTGAAAAAGGTATCCCATTTTTACGGGTGACTGATATTCAGGATAAATACATTGATTTTGATAATATAAAATTCATTCCTGAGCATGAGCATAAAGAATTAATTAAAAGATGCAGGCCAGAAAATGGTGATTTACTGTTGTCAAAAAATGGTACTATTGGCGTTCCTAAACTTGTTGACTGGGATTGGGAATTCAGTATTTTCGTTAGCCTGTGTCTGATAAAGTTTAAGGGCACGCTAACACCTGAATATTCAGAGTTTTATTTCAAAAGTCACGAAATCAAAGAACAAGTTTTTGGTTTAATTAAACAAAGCACTGTAATTAACCTGCACTTGGATAAAATTCAGAATTTTTGGTTCTGTATCCCTCCATTAGAAGAACAATATAAAATTGTTAACTATTTAAATGAAAAAATAGATACTCTTGAATGTTTAATTGAAAGTGCAGAATTGACAATCCGACTTGCACAAGAACGCCGCACCGCACTGATCTCCGCCGCCGTCACCGGAAAAATCGACGTCCGCGATTGGGTTATCCCGGACACGCAAGATGTGGAGGAGCTACAGGAGTCCACCGTATGAGCATGGACAGCACCAAAGAGCTGATTTTCCAGAATGACATAATCGCTCAAATGGAAGAGAGAGGCTGGATCCGTGGAAAAACCGACGGCTACGATCGCGAACGTGCGCTTTACTCACAGGATGCACTGACCTTTGTGCAGACCACACAGCCACAGGAGTGGGAGAAGTTTGCCAACATTTATCCCACCGATACCGAGCGTCATTTCCTCGATGCGCTGGTGGCGCAGCTGAAAAAAGCGGATATCAACGCTACCGATAGGCAGTCGCGCACCTACGGCACACTTGGCGTGCTGCGCCATGGTATCAAAAACCATAGTGCGCGTTTTTCTCTGTGCCAGTTTAAGCCAGAACATAACCTCAACCCAGATACGCTAACGCGCTACAAGCAAAATATCTTTCGTATCGTACCGGAGCTGATTTACAGCCCGCATGCGTCAAAAGCGGCATTGGCAGAAACGGGGGTCAAAGCCAAGAAATGGCGTATTGACCTGGTATTGTTTGTTAATGGCCTGCCAATCGCAACACTAGAACTGAAATCTGAATTTAAGCAGGCAGTACAAAACGCCATTACACAGTATAAACAAACGCGTTTGCCCAACTCTGGTACCAATAAGTCTGAACCACTGCTCACCTTCAAACGCGGCGCACTGGTGCATTTTGCAGTTAGCCAGTACGAAGTGTTTATGACTACCAAACTCGCGGGTGATAAAACTTTCTTTCTGCCATTTAACAAAGGCACTCATGATGGCGGGGCGGGGAACGATAGCCCGCAAAATACCAACGACTACGCCACCAGCTACCTGTGGAATGAGGTGCTGTTGCCAGACAACCTGCAGAAAATTCTGGCCAGCTTTATGCACTTGCAAATCGTTGAAAAAGAAGATGCCATTGGCGTGAAGTACAAAAGTGAAAGCCTGATTTTCCCACGCTATCATCAATGGGACGTCGTAAACAAACTCATCACCGCCGCCACAGTAGAAGGCACCGGCAATAAATACCTGATTCAGCATAGTGCGGGGTCGGGCAAATCAAACTCTATCGCATGGACAGCCCATCAGCTTTCGCGCCTATACGATGAAGATGGCGAAAAGCTGTTTAATTCGGTAATTGTGGTAACAGATCGTACTGTGCTTGACGATCAGCTACAGGATACCATCTATCAGTTTGAGCATCAGGATGGTGTGGTCGGCCGCATCAACAACAAAGAAGGGGACGGTTCAAAATCGGAAAAGCTGGCAAGTGCACTGGAAAACTCGCAACCAATCATTATTGTCACCATTCAAACCTTTCCATTTGTCCTAAAAGCGATTGAAAACAGCGTCAGCCTGAAGCAGCGCAAATATGCTGTGATTGCCGATGAAGCACACTCATCACAGAGTGGCTCTACAGCGCGTCAGCTAAAAGAAGTATTGATGACTGACACAATGGATGACGATGTAGAGATATCTTCAGAAGATATTCTAGATGCTACCATTGCCGCACGTAAAGGCAGCAACAACCTTAACTTTTACGCTTTTACCGCCACACCTAAAGCCAAAACGCTGGAGTTGTTTGGCCGTCGACCAAATCCGCAAGAACCAGCTTCAAAAACCAATAAGCCACAAGCTTTCCATGTTTACTCCATGCGTCAGGCCATCGAAGAAGGCTTTATTCTGAATGTACTGCAAAACTACATCAATTACAAAGTGGCCTACAAGCTGCTGCAAAAGCTGGATGATGAAGACCAAGAAGTCGACAGCAAAAAAGCCAAAATCAAATTAAATCAATGGGTCTTGCTTCACGAGCATAACGTATCACAGAAAGTAAAAGTGATAGTAGAGCATTTCCGCAAACATGTGATGCAATTACTGGGAGGGCAGGCAAAAGCGATGGTGGTAACCAGTTCGCGTAAAGCGGCAGTGCGCTACAAGCTGGCATTCGATAAATACATTGCCGAGCAAAAATACGACAAAATCAGAGCCATGGTAGCGTTTTCCGGTGAAGTGGAATTCCACGAAGATGACCATAATAGCTTCGCACTGCTAAATCAAAAGTTTACTGAAATCAATATGAATCCAGGCTTAAAAGGCCGGGATATGCGCAAAGCGTTTGATACTGAAGACTACCAGATAATGCTGGTAGCCAACAAATTTCAAACTGGTTTTGACCAGCCTAAGCTATGCGCCATGTATGTGGATAAAAAGCTGGGTGGTGTCGAATGCGTGCAAACACTATCGCGGTTAAACCGTACCTATCCAGGCAAAGCGGAATCAGACATATTTGTACTTGATTTCTACAACCAGCCCGAAGATATTTTGGGTGCTTTCCAGCCGTACTACCAAACAGCAACACTCACGGATGTTAGCGATCCACAACTCGTCTTTGATTTGTTTGCAAAGCTGCGTACCAGCGGCATTTTCCTATGGAGCGAAGTAGAGCAATTCTGCAAAGTATTTTTCAACAATCATTTACCCATTGCGGCCTTAAGCAATATCTGCAAACCAGCTGTGCAACGCTGGCAGCAACGCTACAATTCGGCGGTTGAGGCGTATGAGAATGCCAAAAAAATTGTTGAACGCACTAAGCAAACCGGCGATGTTGTACTGATTACCAATGCGGAAAACACCTACAAAGCATGCGAACAAGAAAAAAGTAAGCTGCTTATTTTCAAGAAAGATCTCGGCAGTTTTGTCCGTTTTTACGAGTTTATGTCCCAAATCGTCGATTATGATGATAAAGACTTAGAAAAGCTGAGTCTGTTTGCCCGCCATCTGCGTCCGTTGCTGCGTGAACAGCGCATTGAAGATGATAAAATTGATTTAAGCAACGTTGAAATGAGCCATTATCGTATTTCGAAGCTCTATCAGCAAAGTTTACAGCTACAAAAAAATGCTGAAGATGGCAAAATCAATCCAAGTAATGATATTGGTACGGCAAAACCAAAACACAAAAAAGAAGAGTTTCTGTCAAATATCCTAAAACGTTTGAATGAGCTGTTTATCACCGATAATCTAACCGATAAAGACTTAATTAATTATGCTTTCACAGTGCGCGATAAACTGTCAGAAAACCAAACTGTAATGGCACAGATTATGAACAACTCACCAGAACAGGTGATGCTAGGTGATTTCCCGAAAGCCATTGATAATGCCGTGTTGGAGAGCAATGACGCCCAGAAGGAAATGATGATGCAATACCTTTCTAATCCTGAACTGGCAAAGAACTTCGCTCGTGTAGTGTTTGATATGTTGAAAGGGATTTAACGCATTTTCATCAAAGATTAAAGTAAGAAATCCCAAATCCACTTGTGATACACCAGGCATTAAACAAATTTAGTTTTCAGCTTGAGGCGAGAATATTCGGGCCAAACTAAGCCTCAGCATATGCACTCCGGTATAAAAATTATTTATATGGCAAGTGTTGTCAGAATGGTGTTGTTAATAAAATCATGTTAGCCCATGCACCAAAAAACTTTGCCTTAAAAGCGAAAATTAAACTTATTGCAGGCATTCACCACTGCCTTTGGGAAAAGTAAACAGCACAACTACTGCCTTTACAAGAAAAATATAAGCATAGTGATATTTATCGTCTCCGATTTAAATCATAAGTTTCGTGCCATATTGCCTATCTGTGGCCAGACAATCCAACTCATGATGCTATAAGCGATAACAAATATTTCCTTGGCTATCGCGCTAAAGCGCCATGGTGCTGGCCATTCTTAAACAGATAAATCTAGATTTTCAACATGATTCGCATCATGGCATCTTTTATCGTTTCCTATACAGAAACCATATAAAGGCTGAGTAGGGTACGGCCTAGTGAAACATTGCATCACCATTACCAGCTCATAAAACAAACTTAAAGCCAGTACCTCGCCTCGTAGAGCATGCTCTTATCGGCGAAAATTACCTTACTAATCGTTAATGTTTAAATCAGACTTTCTATTCACCAACAGGCAACCAGTAGTTTCAATGCCGAATAGAAATGATTAGATAGTGAGCGGATGAAAGTCTGAAAAACATGAAAACAGCCAAAATTTATTGTTTTAGCAAACTAAAACAAAACAGCAAACAATCCCTAGCAGAAAATATTTCGGCCTTAAATCTATACTCATTATTTGGATAAATATTCATCCAGTCTGGAGCAAATCAACTTCACATTAAATGCAGGCAAACAAATGCATTGCCTGATAAATCTATCAATAAAAGTCACAATCAAACAAAAAACTTCCGGATTTCTTTCGAATCCGGAAGTTTTATTCACGATTCAGCTAAAAGGTTTAGTTGTTGCTCCACTTGAAGCCAACACCGGCATTAAAGCCAACCTCTTTGCCAGTAGTAGAAACACCTGCACCCCAGCCGATATTACCACTATTACTCATTGCCTTGTAGTTGGCGCCTACAGCGGTATAGCCACGATAAGTACCTACACCCACACCAACTGCCTGCTCACCGGCATTCAGAGAAGGCAGATAAGCACCGGATAAGGCCATGGCCAGAGCAGTACCAGAATAAGCACGACGCTCAGTACGCTGAACACGCTCATTTACTTGGTTCACATACTTATTGATGTTCGTAATCTGATTATTAACACCTTTAAGTTGAGCCACATTCACAGCATCAGTGTCAGCAGTACCAGCTGCCACACCAGTTATCTGACGGTATACACCCTTAGATGCATCACCCACAGATACCGCTCCTTCCGTACTTCTTGTGGCACGGATTGCTGCTGCCTGCTGCGATGTTGCCGTTACTGGAATATATCCCACTTTACCAGCAGCTGTGCTTGCTACTGATCCGGAGCCCAGAGCCACACCACCGGACTGTTTCACCTGAGCATTGCTGCCCAAAGCCACGCCATTGGCAGCAGGAGCACTGGCTGAATCACCAATCGCAATCGCTGATGTACCACTAGCCATTGCTGCGCCACCCACTGCTATTGAATCAGCACCTTGAGCAATTGATGCAGCTTTAGCAGAGTTGATCTTCGCATACTTGGTGCCATAATTCTGAATGTTTTGCAAAGCATCAGCGACATTATTTGCTGTTACATTGCCACCAGTAGGCGTAGACGTATCGTATTTAGGTGGATTGATAGCATTCGAACCCGGTGTGTAAGACGTACCCAGACCTGATGCTATGGAAGCAATCTGGCTGCCAACAGCTTGACTGATCGCGGTAGACAGACTATTCAATTGTGCGTCTGAAACCGTACCTGTTGGCAAACTATGTACCAATGTACTCAGATTATCCAGGTCTGTTTTCACATCCCACAACTGACCAGCATTAACTGCCTCTAAAGAACCTTTGTACATTCTACCGTCAGCCACATTGGTAATACGCTGAGCTGTACCGCTGCCATGACTGGCATCATAAGCTCCCAACGTGCCATTCCACTGCAAGGCATTCTTCGTCAGGTTAGTAATATTAGTGATCATTTCGCCTGTCGGAGTATCTTGCAAAATACTGGTGATTGTAGATAATCCGGTCGAAGTAGATGTTGATAAACTTGTCAGTCTTGATCTTTCGATATACAACTGGCCGCCATTTACTGCATCATGTGAATCTTGGTCAACTAAACCATCAGCCACATTGATAATCTTGCCATATTTTCCGTCAAAATCTCGAGTAAGTTTATTTGGTCTTCCAGCATCAAACCCGTTTTTATCATCACTCCATTGCAGGCTCTTATCCTTCAGCTCTTTCACATCTTTTTGAGTATTGCCAAAGCTGGTAGACAGGCTGCTCAGACTGGTGCTCGTGTTTGTAGCCAGCTTATCCAGACTGTCACTGGCTGTACTCAAACTACGTGACAAACTCTCATATCCGGTAGACATAGAGTTACTGATACTGTTGATACCTGAAATCACAGTTGATGAAACTACTGTTGACAGACTATTCAGGCCAGTGGAAGTAGAACCAGACAATGCATACAGCTGGCTACCATTTACCGCATCAGTAGAATCCACTGCTACTCGGCCTGCAGCTACATTGGTAATACGCTGAGCTGTACCACTACCATGACTGGCATCATAAGCGCCCAGTGTGCTATTCCACTGCAAGGCATTTTGCTGCAGGGTAGTCAGGTTTTGATTCGTGCTGCTTAAGCTGGCCGTCAGACTAGTCAGACCGGATGAAGTACTGCTGCTCAGGCTGCTTAAGCCTGTGCTGGCACTAGCCAGTCCTAATTGAGTGGTGCCAGTCAGCGTATCCACTTTGTTATTAACCGTAGTTAAACCTGCTGATGTGGCACTACTTAAGCTGCTCAGTCCCGTACTGCTACTGTTCAATCCTGCCTGCGTCAGAGTAGACAGGCTGTACATCTGAGCACCATTAATGGCATCACTAGAGCCGGCACTGATATTTCCGTCGGCAATACCGGTCAGATTCTGCGCACGACCACCGCGAGTGGCATCATAAGCATTAGCTACACTGTTCCATTGCAGTGCATCCTTTTGCAGATTACCTACATTGGTATTGGTATCACTTAAACCAGTAGACAGACTGCTTACACTTTTTATTACTGTACTGAGGCTTTCAGTAACGATGGTAGACAGACTACCTAGCTGATTTTTAGTTACTTCATTCAGATTAGTAGACAGGCTGCTTAGTCCAGTTGAAGTAGAGCCAGACAAACTAAACAACTGGCTACCGTTAATTGCATCAGTAGAATCCAAGGCTACCCGGCCGGCCGCTACATTGGTAATACGCTGAGCTGTACCACCGCCATGACTGGCATCGTAAGCTGTTAGCGAACTATTCCACTGTAAGGCATTTTGCTGCAAAGTGGTCAGGTTTTGATTCGTGCTGCTTAAGCTGGCCGTCAGACTAGTCAGACCGGATGAAGTACTGCTGCTCAGGCTGCTTAAGCCTGTGCTGGCACTAGCCAGTCCTAGTTGAGTAGTGCTGGTCAGCGTATCTACTCGTTCATTGACAGTAGACAAACCAGCTGATGTAACACTACTTAAGCTGCTCAGTCCCGTACTGCTACTGCTTAGTCCTGCCTGTGTCAGAGTAGACAGGCTGTACATCTGGGCACCGTTGATGGCATCACTTGAAACAGCGCTAATATCGCCACCAGCAATACCGGTCAATTTCTGAGCATGGCCATTACGGGTTGCATCAAAAGCACCGCTCACACTGTTCCACTGTAATGCATTTTGCTGCAAGGCTGCTACATTAGTATTGGTTTCTCTCAGACCCGTAGACAGGCTGCCGATATTATCGGTTACCGTACTGAGACTGTTTGTCACTATAGTAGACAGACTACCCAGCTGATTTTTTGTTACCTCATTCAGATTAGTAGACAAGCTGCTTAGTCCGGTTGAGGTGGAATTAGATAAGGTATACAGCTGGCTGCCATTTACTGCATCGGTAGAGTCTGCAGCAAGACGTCCGGCACTAATATTGGTAATGCGTTGTGCAGAACCATCACGACCAGCATCATAAGCTGAAAGTGAACCATTCCATTGCAAGGTATTAGCCTTCAGCGTCGTCAGATTTTGATTGGTGCTGCTTAAGCTAGCAGTCAAACCAGTCAAGCTTGTTGCTGTATTACTGCTCAGCGTACTCAGATTACTGTTTGTACTACTCAAGCCTGCCGCAGTTACCGTAGACAGACTATAGAATTGTCCGCCGTTAATAGCGTCTGTTGAAGCTGCATTGACTGCACCAGCACCAATACCACTCAATACTTTGGCTTCTCCATTACGGCTGGCATCGTACACACCCTTGCCTGCATTCCACAGCAGCGCATTAGCCTGTAATGAAGATACACTAGCATTAGCTGCCTGTAATCCTTTATCCAAAATCTGTAGATTGGATGAAGTCGTACTGGTTATGGTGCTTAGGCTGTTGTTGATGCCAGTAATACTGTTTGTCGTTGTATCAGACAATTGATTCAGCGCATCTTTAGTGCTACTCAGGCTTGTTGTAAGTGTACTCAGGCTAGTGCCATAGGCAGTAGACAGTGTATTTAACGCTAAATTAGTAGAGCTCAGACTTTGATTCAAAGTATTGACACTGGCTGTTGTACTGGTGGACAAGTTATACATCTGAGCACCATTGACAGCATCAGTAGAGTCTGCAGCTATAGAACCTGCAGCTACCTGAGTAATATTCTGTGCCTGACCTGTACCATGATCAGCTACATAAGCTCCTTTAGTTTTATTCCACTGTAATGCATCTGCCTGCAATGAAGTGACATTACCATTAATCTTACTTAAGCCAGTAGAAAGGCTGCCGATATTATCGGTTATCGTACTGAGACTGTTAATCACAATGGTAGACAAACTGCCCAGCTGATTTTTGGTCACTTCATTCAGATTAGTAGACAAACTGCTTAGTCCGGTTGAAGTAGAGCTAGACAATGTATACAGCTGGCCACCGTTAACGGCATCGGTAGAATTCAGAGCTACCAAGCCCGTAGCTACATTAGTAATACGCTGCGCTGTGCCACCATGTCCAGCATCATAAGCTGACAGCGAATTGTTCCAAAGTAGGGCATTATCTTGCAAAGCAGAAACTTTGGCTGTCGTGGAGCTTAGATCGGTATCTAGTTTATTCAGGCTGTTCGTTGTATTAGCAGTGAAAGTATCCAGTTTGCTGCCAACAGTACTAATACTATTACCTAATATAGTGGAAAGACTGGTATAGCGGTTATCTACCGTTGTTCTGATGCCGGTAGAAAGGCTGTACAACTGAGTACCATTAATTGCATCAGTTGAATCCGGAGCTACGTTGCCGGCAGCTACATTAGTGATTTTCTGTGGCTTATCTGTACCATGATCTGCACTATAGCTACCATTTTTCCACTGAAGAGCATCCTGCTGTAATCCAGCTACGGTACTAGTAGTTGAGCTCACAGTGCTGCTCAGGCGTCCTAGTGTTGTGGATGAACTATTGGATAAACTACTCAGGCTGTTTTGAGTAACAGTAGATAGATTAGCAATATTGTTTGAAAAACTTGTAGATAAGCCGCTCAGCCCAGTAGAGAAGCTAGAAGACAGAATAGCTACACTGTTTGATGTCGTAGAAGACAAGCTGTTGAAAGCATTCGATACCGTAGTAGACAAGCTACTGAAAGTAGTAGAAGTACTAGAAGACAGATTGTTTAGTTTTTCCGGCCAAGATGTAGACAGGCTATCTAATGTCTGTTGGGCTGAATTCAAACCAGATGATAGTGAGCGAGATACATTTGCCAAACTGGTAGAATATCCTGCGGAAGCACGATACAGTTGTGCACCAGTAATCACATCACTTGAATCTACTGTTTCAGCACCTTCTGCAACACGGGTAATTTTAGCTGGCTTGCCAGTAGCATGGCTAGCATCATAACCTACCAGAGCAGAATTATACTGCAGCGCGTTCTGTTGCAACTGGCTTACTTTGCCGCTAATCACCTCGGTAACAGTTGAAAGACTAGATACACCACCGGCTTTGACAATCGTGCTTAAAGAAGATGAAAAATTGTCAAATCCTGTGCTAACACTGTTTGAAAGGCTAGATATTTTGGTATTGGTAGTAAACAACTGGCCAGCAGTCGCTACATCACTGGAATCCTGCGCAAGTGTACCTGCAGCAACATTGGTAATCTTACCTAAAGCACCTGCTGTACCATGACGGGCATCGTAGGCACCTCCATTACCTAAACTATCATTCCACAGCAATGCGTTCTGCTGCAATGTATTCACATTAGCGTTAGTTACTTTCAAGCTGCTGGAAGCAGTAGTAGATAATTCAGTTAGCCTGTTATTGGTGTTGTTCAAACCAGTTGAAAGGCTGGCCAGATTATTAGTATTCATCTCAGTTAGAGAAGAAGACAAGCTGCTTAAACCATTTACCACACTGTCTGAAATCGAGCTTATGCTACCAGACAGTTTGCTAACATTAGTATTGGTTGTAAACAACTGGCCACCAGTAACTACATCACTCGAATCTGCACTTAAAATGCCATCTTTAACATTAGTAATACGCTGATAGATACCATTATGACTTGCATCATAAGCACCTTGACCACCATTCAGATCCTTATTCCACAATAAAGTATTTTGCTGCAGCACACCAATATTGGAATTGGTAGTTTGAAGAGAAGTAGAGGTTGAGGTAGTCAGATCATTCAGTTTGATATTGGTTTTATTTAATTCATCTTTCAAACCAGCAAGACTATTGTTGCTGATATCCTGAAGCGAACTAGATAATTCACCAAATGTAGTACTAACACTTCCAGACAAAGTTGTAAGATTACTATTAGTGGTAAACAGCTGACCACCAGTAACCACATCACTGGATCCAGCTATGGCATTTCCATCCAAAACATTAGTAATCCGCTGAGCCTGTCCATTATGAGTAGCATCATAAGCTTTTAAATCACCATTCCACAGCAATGCATTTTGCTGCAAAGTTGAAAGGCTGGTATTGGTTGCAGTCAGCTTAGAGTCAAAACTACTAGACAGACTACTAATTTTACTATCAGCAAAATTGTTCAAAGCTGTGGATATACTACTGATACCGGTTGAGGCTGATAATGAAATCGAACCAAGAGTACTAAAAGTACTGCTAGATATATCGCTCAAAGTACTATTAGTAGTAAACAACTGGCCACCAGTGACTACGTCACTTGAATTAGCTCCTAAAGTAGCATCGGCCACATTAGTAATTTTTTCTGATCCACCTATCGCACCGTGGCTAGCATCATAAGCATTAGCAGTACTATTCCATTGTAAAGCATTCTTCTGTAATGCTGTCACATTAGCACTGGTAGAAGCCAGACTATTATCCAAAGTTGTAGATAATGATCTTAGTCCAGATTTCAGTGAGTTATCCAGAGTATTAGTCAGATCGATCAAATTATTACTAGTAGCAGTAGATAGTGTATTTAATCCAGTAGACATACTAGTAGACAAGCCACTGACTGCGGTATTGGTAGTATACAACTGGCCACCGGTAACAACATCACTGGAGCCTGCTACGGCACTACCATCAGCTACATTGGTAATTCTCTGTTTTTCATTTGTAGCACCATGACTGGCATCATAAGCATTTACAGTATTATTCCACTGCAATGCATTCTGCTTTAATGAATTCAAATTAGTATTGGTTGTAGTCAGACTGTTTTCAGCAGCAGTAGAGAGAGAACCCAAACCTGTAGACAGGGATTTATTCAGATTAGCTGAAATATTATCTAGACCGGTAGAAGCAGAACCAGATAAGCTTTGTAGTCCATTATTCAGTTTGTCAGTCAAACTACTAACACTAGTATTGGTTGCAAATAGCTGCTTACCTGTAACCACATCACTTGAATCAGCGCTAAGTGTGCCATCTGATACATTAGTAATTTTCTGTGTGGTATTGGCCAAACCATGGCTAGCATCATAAGCACCAATATCATTATTCCATTGCAAAGCATCTTTTTGCAAAGCTGAAATATTTGTATTGGCAGATTGCAGACCAGTACTGAGAATAGTAGACAGGCTTTGTATTCCTTTTGCAGACAAGCCTTCTAATGAAGTAGATAAGCTGTTTAGACTTTCCACCGTAGAGCTAGAAAGCGTATACAACTGTCTACCTGTTGCTACATCTGTTGAATTAGCTGCAAGTGTGCCATCCATTACATTGGTAATACGCTGATTTTCGCCACCATTTCTGGCACTGTATGCTTTATCAGCACCACTCCATTGCAAGGCATTTTTCTGCAGATTAGCAATATCTGCCTGGCTATCACCTACTGCAGACGATAAGCTGCTGATTACAGACTTGGAAGAATTCTGTAATGCAGTATTCAGGCTACTTAAACTATTCGTTGTTGATAAAGACAATGTATCTAGCTTGGTATTGGTTGTGTATAACTGAGCGCCAATAACCACGTCACTGGAATCTGCTGTCAGATCGCCGCCTGCTACCCCTGTAATCTTCTGAGCATTACCACTGCGGCTGGCATCATAAGCAGGTACATTTAGATTTGAATTCCACAAAAGCGCCTGATCTTTCACAGCAGTTAATTTAGTGCTGGTATCTGCCAGACTGGAATTAACTGTTGAAGTAGTACTCGCTAATTTGCCAGCCGTAACAGTGGAAAGACTATACAGCTGACCACCATTAATCGCATCAGTGGAAGCCTGATCAGTACTACCTGCTTTAACATGAGTGATCTTCTGATCCACATCACCATGTCTGGCATCATACGCACCTTCTTTCCACAGCAATGCATTACTCTGCAGCCCAGTAACACTATTACTAATAGTACCTGCTACCAGAGAAACTTTATTAATATCTGCAGTGGTTGAAGAAATTATCTGATCTGAAAGCTGAGACAATCCAGTTGAAACACTACCGGATAAAACTGTCAGATTTGAATTAGTCGTATATAGCTGAGCACCATTGACAGCATCAGTAGAAGCGACAGATGAAATATCACCCGCGGCAACCTGAGTAATTTTTTGAGGGCTGCTACCACGCAGGGCACTAAATGCTTTTAAGTTATCATCCCATTGTAAAGCATCAGATTTCAGATTTTTAATACCTGTAGAAGTAGAACCCTGCACGCTTGATAAACTAGCGCTAACATTACCCAGATTAGTGTTAATGTTAGACACTACATTATCCACACGGCTGGATAGTGCAGTAGATAAGGTTGTAATATTAGTATCAATACTGGTTGATAAAGAAGACAAATCAGCGTTTGCAGACTGTAGGTCTGAACTTGTTGTTGATGTTAAAGTACTGATACTTTTATTAGTGGTAAATAATTGTCCACCTGTAACTAAATCTGAAGATGTAGCCTTGCTGATGTCACCAGCAGCAACATTAGTTACCTTACGATTTGTACCTGCATAGCTGGCATCATAAACATCACCATTAAGCTGCAAAGCCACATCACTAAGATGGCCAATACTGTTTCCAGTAGCCACAGACAATGAAGAAATAGTCTTATTCGTAGTATCAAGTACTGTACCCACAGATGTAGATAGTGAGTCTCTTTTAGTATTTGCGTCCTGAATACTTTGGCTGGTTGAAGTAGACAACCGGCTGAGACTTGAATTCGTTGTAAACAACTGCCCACCGTTAACTACATCAGTAGACGTAGCTTTAGAAATATCGCCGGCGGCAATATTGGTAATTTTTTGTGCTTCACCATTACGGCTGGCATCATACATACCGTTTTTCAATTGCAATGCATCAATATTCAGCTGGCTTAGACTAGTGGACGTACTGGTTACAAGAGTATTCAACTGATTAACAGAAGACGACAGCGTTGTGCTAACAGAAACTGAAGTCGAATTAAAATTATTTACTGCACTACTGATGCTGCCTAATGAAGATGTGCTTAAAGAAGCTAACTCTGTATTAGTAGCATATAACTGCCCACCATTCACAGCATCTGTCGAACCCGGTGCACTAATATCACCAGCACTAACATTAATGATTCTTGCTGTTTTTGCTCCACTGGCTGCATGAGATGCATCATAAGCCAATTCTTTTGTATTCCATTGCAACGCATCATCTTGAAGGTGCTTAATTCCCGTAGATGCTGAAGTATTCAAGGAAGTAATATTAGAATCTGCTTGATTAAAACGAGTGGTAATACTGTTTGTCAGATCAGTTAGATTACTTGTAGTTGTACTTATTGATGTAGAAGCAGTTGCCAGAAAATCAGTTAAATTACTGTTTGTAGTTGATAATCCGGTTGATGTAGACGAAGAAAGTGAACTCAGACTGGTTGATGTGGAAGTGCCCAGACTTTTAAGCTGAGCTACATTCACTGCATCTGTATCTTGTGTACCAGCAGCAAGTCCAGTAATCTGTCGAGTCAAGCCTGAAGCAACGTCCCCAATTGCTACAGCATTTGCTGTGCTGTTCCATACAGGTGAAGCAGTTGCAGCATCGCGGGTAACACTTGTTGATGGATTATACCCGGCCATACCTTTTGAAGTAGAAGCGACAGAACCACTACCCAAAGCAATGCTATCGTCAGATTTGGCAGAAGCACCCTGGCCAATTGCCACACCATTGGTACCACTTACCTGAGTATTATTACCCAATGCCAAAGCATTGGCTGCACTAACTTTAGCCGTATTACCAACAATCATGGCTCCAGTGGCTTGTGCAGAAACAGTGTTACTGCTACCCAGAATTCTTATGTTATCAGCTTTACTAATTCCTTCTGGATCAGTCTGGATAGTATTTTTATTACCAAAAATACCAGTATTATCAGCGGCAATCGTGCCGTTCTGATTACCAAAAGAATAAGTTCCTTCACCGTTGACTATAGTTACACCGGTTGCAGCAGTAGTCTGGGTACCATCTGTACTGTTAAAGCCTGTAGTAGTACCGGAACCACCAATAGCTCCGGAACCTTTACCATTCACCTGATTAGCTGAACCAATACTGATACTCTGCTCCGCATTTGCCTGAGCTGAATTACCGATGGCAAGAGCAGAATCTTTTTTGGCCTGAGACTGTACACCTAAAGCCACCGTACCATCTGCGCTGGCTTGAGACATCAAACCAGCAGCCACACTACCCACGCCATCAGACGAAGCCACAGAGCCTAAAGCCACACTAGATACACCAGTAGCCTGAGCGCCAATACCGAAGGCAACTGCCGCGCGTCCAGAGGCAAGAGCCGCTGTACCGATAGCCATTGCACCACCAGCTGTTGCCGTAGCATTGGTACCAAAAGCTACAGAATAATTACCTGATGCATAGGCACCACAACCAGAAACAAAAGAATATACACCATATGCTACAGGCATTTTACTTTTAGCACCGCCTGTTAATAATCCCTGCATACCGGAGGTGCCTGTAGTTGTAATACCGTCTGTGCTAGCATCTACAGAAGTGGTAGTTGTACCATAAGGAGTATACTTGGTACCTACCCCATTATTTTGAAAAGTCTGATTCTGGGCAAACCGCAGGTATTCATCTAGAGCACTGATACTTGTGCCTGAAATAGTGCGGTTTGGATCTCCTCTTCCTACAACTTCATCTGCACCACATGTATAAGGATAGGCAGCACTACCTGTAGCGTTAAGGTCATTAGCTCCATTAATTACCATAGAACCATGACTGCCATAAGGATAGTTTTGGCTTACACCGTCACTACCTTTATTAGTTCCACCAACAATTGCTGCATTAGAAGCATACGCACTTGGAACAAATATTGATAAATTCAAAACCGCAGTAATAACACCCAGTTTGGAAAGGATATTCTGTTTAGATTTACTGCCACCTTTATTGGTAGCAGGTAATAAGGAAACTGTATCAGACTTGGTTTTGCTTTTAGCTAGTTCGGAAGCAGCTACCCAAGTCTGGGTCGTTTCATTCCATATAGCACGATATATTTTATTCAATTGGTTTACTCCTGATTAGAAATCATGCCGTCAAACAAAATTCTGGATAACTTAAAATAAAGTTAAAACTCAAGTTAAATCTTTAAGTAATATAACATAAATATTTGTTTGGATGTAGTAAACGAGACCGAATATTATTTAACAGTATTGATCAAATTATTTTTATCTTTTTATATAACATTATAAAAATAAAGATATTTTTTTATCTATCATTAAGTCTCATCAAACTAAGGACTGAAGAAATACTTTGTTTAAATGTTATTATTGTCTTATTCTAACCACAGTACCCATGTTGTTAACACTTAATAATTACATAACTTTAGAAAAACATTCATTCCAGGAAATGAATGTTTACATGAGGGTAAGCAAATGAAATAAGAATGATATATTAATATTGTATTTTTAATTTTGTAATTTATATTTATTCTTCTTTAGTTAACCAATTAAAAACATGTATGTGTTTGATAAGCTATCTTTTTAGATTACATAAATGTTATTTGTAGATGAAATGATTTATTCATAATATAAGGTCATTTTGATTGAGAAGAACTAAGCGATGAATCTGTAATTTCACATACATCAGAGAATCTTGATTTCATATAAATAACAATGATAATTTCAATAATATAATTTGATAGTTATGATATTAAATAAAGTGAATTTCATTCCAAGCTTAATAAATATGAACTTTATTATCAAAAATATCTGTTGATGAAATTTTTAAAAGTTTCATCATAAATTTATTTAATTATCATATTTAAATATGTAAATTTCCAAAAAAACCCGAATTGGGATTAATATGAATTTACCAAATAAAATCAATGTTCCATTTCTTTTTCAACATCTATTAAAGCGCGACGTGACAAAGCCAAAGTAGCACGATTACTATCCAGTACAGAATATAAAAACAGGCTACCTAATTTTTTTAGCGGTCGGATAAGATGATATTGATGTCCGACAGTAATAAGAATATCCTCAATTTCATCATTCAATTCCAGCATCTGCATGGTTTTGATTTTAGAGCGGATAACTTCTGTACTGCTGGCTGCGGCAATTTCCAAATCTATTTTATTGATGGCACTGCCAGCCATCAGCATACCATTATCATAATCAACCACTGCAGCTGCTAGTGCACCTTCTACGTTTAACAATTGTGCTACCACAGCCTGATAGTTCATTCTCTTATCCTGCAAAAATTAGAAATTAGGCCAAATTATATCAGTTATTGTATTCAAATTTTCTTACCCATTGCAACATATTCTTTAGCTGATTTTAAATTCAGTAGTTTCATGCTACCTGAGGTAAGTGATGAAATGCCGAAGGCAGTAGCCGATTATGTGGAAAAGTTACCCATTCATATGCTTCTGGCTGATTAAGTAGTTGCCGTAAAAGTGCATTATTAATAGCATGCCCAGATTTATAGCCCTCAAAAGCTCCGATAATTGGATGGCCCAGTACATACAAGTCACCAATTGCATCCAGAATCTTATGGCGTACAAATTCATCTGGATAACGCAAGCCTTCAGGATTAAGAATATCCATATCATCAATCACTATCGCATTGTTTAAATTTCCTCCCAATCCCAGATTGTGACTACGCATCAGTTCTACTTCCTGCATAAATCCAAAAGTTCGTGCCCGCGAAATTTCATCGATATAAGATTGCCCCGAAAAATCAATCTTAAAAGTCTGATTACTACGGTTAAACACTGGATGATCAAAATCTATGGTCAAAGTTACCTGAAATCCTTCATATGGAGTAAATTTCACCCATTTATCCTTTTCTACAAGTGTTACTGTCTCTTTAATACGTAAAAAGCGCTTTTCTACAGGCTGATCAACTACGCCTGCATCCTGTAATAAATAAATAAAAGGTAAACTAGACCCATCCATAATGGGAATTTCCGGTGCGTTCAACTCTACCAGAATATTATCAATTCCATAGGCAGCAAATGCGGACATGATATGCTCAATGGTACCAATACGAATGCCATCTTCTGTCACAACAGTCGAAGAAAGGCGGGTATCGTTAATCAGTTCTGGTGTCAGTTGCACAATACGGCCTTGTTCACCGGTCAAATCTATCCGCCGAAAACGTATCCCTGTATTAAAAGCAGCCGGATGTAATCCGAGTCTTACTCGCTCTCCCGAATGCAAACCCACACCAGTTACACTAATGCTTTTCGCTAATGTCCGTTGCAACATAATTTTTCCTGACTAATCTGCATACCTTATGGTAACGAAATTTTCTTATGGCAGTAATGAATTCTGCCAAACAGTGGATAAATTATTGCTATCAAGGTTCATTCCAATGAGTTTTCCACTGCAAACAAAAATTTCGCAAAAGTTATCCACATAATCCACAAAATATTCCCAAATCAAGATTTTAACTTATCAACAATTAAACATATGATAAATATAGATATTTTAAGTTATCCACAGAATGTATGGCTTCGTCTTTGTCTTCATCATTTTATTATTTATATTTTTATTAGAATAATAAATTAAGTTTCTATGTGCTCACGTATTCCTGTTATTTCTACAATATTATCGATAACTCTGAAGAGCACATCCCAATCAAAAAGATTCACTACAAAAATCTTATTAGATTTATATTGATGAGCTGGTCTTGGATCATGAGCTAAACTCTGATTAATTAAATCATAATGTTTTGTATCTAAAGAAAATAATCTTACATGTTGTAAAGCTTCTGGTGACCAGTACACTCTCAGCTGTTCATGTTCACGAGCAAAACCACAACGTGCATGAGGTTTTGCCTCAACAAAAGGAATATAAGGTTTGATATCAATAACTGGTGTCTGATCTAAAAAATCCACACCACTGATGTGTATACGAACATGTTTATTACATTCGATTCGTTCCAGTTTCACCAATGATAAACCTAGATGATTTGGTCGATGTGGGCTACGAGTCGCAAAAATCCCTTTTTTTTCTTTACCTCCCAATTTAGGTGGACGAATTAATGGCAGCCAACCTTCTTTCACGGTGGCATGAAAAATAAACTGTACCCAGATATATTCATAATCTTCTAGTCCGCGTACACAATCAGCTGTGAATTCTTTGGATAAGTCTATATATGCCAAAGCAGCTGGAACAAGACCAGGCTGCCTGGCTACACCAAATTTCTGTTTATAGGGAGAAGTAATATATCCAATTGGCTGGATTGACCAATATCCTTTGGAT
Organism: Snodgrassella alvi; assembly: GCF_002777855.1. Taxonomy (GTDB): domain Bacteria; phylum Pseudomonadota; class Gammaproteobacteria; order Burkholderiales; family Neisseriaceae; genus Snodgrassella; species Snodgrassella alvi_E. The sequence goes on along the minus strand of NZ_MEIK01000029.1, from coordinate 63,633 downwards.
ACTTCACAAGAATGAGACATCATACTAAATACATATTTATTCACTTGAGCATATTGTACGGGAATCAGTGTATATATCTGTATATAAGTTGTGGATATTGATATAATGAATTGTTTTATTTATATATTTTTGTAATAAATAGAAAATAGCTAACCTGTTTCCGATGTACATAGCCAATTCAAATCATTTGAATAAAATGTTATGTTATAAGTTTGAAGTTTTCCCATATAACTTAAACAAATTCAATGTAATATAGATAATTTATTATCTATGCTGACTGATGGATTCTTAACTAAATTCAGTTCTGATTAATAAAATAAAAAGTATCAGGCTTCTAAAATCAAAGCTTTGATTTAGGGAAATAAGAATAATGATTGAATGCGGTATGTGGATAAATAAAAAGAGTAGGGAAGAGGTTGAATACTAAATTTATATTAGAAAATTATTTTCCAAATTATGATTTTGTTAGTGGATGTAGGTAACTAACTTTGACATAAAAGTTTTCTATTATTTAATGTTAAACCATGCCACTTTATTTGTGATTAAAAGGGAAATTTTTTAAAGTAATAAACACTCAAAGTTTAATAAAATCTCATCAATAAAATTCTATTAAATACTATTAGATTCTGTTCATTGCCAGACAAATAGGTAGTTAATAGTGGTTTATCGGCAGTGTGTTTATATTTCTGATACCATGTCGAGTTATTAGGAAAGAAGATAGCAGTATAATTATTTAATTTGACTGATTTATCCATTTTAAGATGGTTATTCTGTAATCAGAATGCTGGTAACACCTAAGATTGTTGCTGGTTTTGATTAATCTAGGGATAGTTCTGATGAAAATATTGGTAGCAATAAAGCGTGTTGTTGACTATAACGTGAAGGTACGCGTTAAAGCTGATGAATCAGATGTGGATATTGGCAATGTTAAAATGTCAATGAATCCTTTTGATGAAATTGCTGTTGAAGAAGCAGTGCGTTTAAAAGAAGCAGGAAAAGCCTCTGAAGTAGTGGCCGTATCAATTGGGGTAAAGCAATGTGAAGAAACCCTGCGAACAGCTTTAGCCATGGGCATTGATCGTGCCATACATATTGAAACCGATGAAAAACTTCAGCCACTTGCAGTGGCCAAGTTGTTAAAAGCTGTAGCAGACAAAGAACAGCCGCAATTGTTTTTGCTGGGAAAACAGGCAATAGATGATGATGCCAATCAGACGGCACAAATGCTTTCAGCTTTAATGAAGGTTTCTCAGGGTACGTTTGCCAGTAAAATTGAATTAAATTCTGATGAAGTGTTGGTTACGCGTGAAATTGATGGTGGGCAGGAAGAAGTGGCACTTACATTGCCAGCTGTAATTAGCGTGGATTTGCGCCTGAATGAACCTCGCTATATTAAATTACCTAACATTATGCAGGCTAAAAAGAAACCGCTGGAGAAAAAAACGGTAGTCGAACTAGGTGTGGATATTTCTTCGCGGCTGATTCAGTTGAAAGTAACCGAACCGCCAGAGCGTAAGGCGGGTATCAAAGTAGCTGATGTAAGTGAATTAGTTGATAAACTGCATCATGAAGCTAAGGTTATTTAAAGGAGATATAAATGTCTGTATTAATTATTGCTGAACATCAGCAGTCATGTATAGATGAAGCTACGTTGCATGCCGTAACAGCGGGAAAGCAATTGGGCGATGTGGATATTTTAGTTGCGGGATATGAAGTAGCTGATGTTGTGGCTCAGGCACAGAAAATCTGCGGTGTACGAAAAGTGATATTTGCAGATGCTGCTATTTACGCTCATACACTGGCAGAAACATTAGCTCCTTTAATAGTACAACTTTCTGAGTCTTATAGTCATATAATAGCTTCTGCCACTAGTTTTGGTAAAAATTTACTGCCTCGCGTGGCTGCATTATTAGATTGTGAGCCCATATCTGATGTGACAGCAATCATTGACTCTTCCACGTTCGTACACCCAATTTACGCCGGTAATGCTTATCAGACCATACGAAGTGAACAGCTCAAACAGATCCTCACCATTCGGACCACTGCTTTTCCATTGGCTGAAGCAACTGGAGGCCAAGCGCTCAAAGAACAGATCACACCGGTGGAAGTACCAAACCTAAGCCGTTTTATTGGCCGAAAGTTAACAAAATCTGAACATCCAGATCTCACCACTGCTAAAATAGTTGTTACTGGGGGGAGAGGCTTAGGCAGCGAAGAAAATTTTGCTCTTCTTTTGAATCCATTAGCAGATATTTTGAATGCAGCTATTGGTGCTTCACGTGCTGCTGTGGATGCTGGCTATGCGCCAAATGATTATCAGGTAGGGCAAACGGGTAAAGTAGTTGCTCCTGATTTGTATATAGCTATCGGCGTATCGGGTGCTATTCAACATCTGGCTGGTATGAAGGATAGTAAAATTATTGTTGCCATTAATAAAGATACAGAAGCTCCCATTTTTAATGTAGCAGATTATGGTTTGGTTGCTGATTTGAATACAGCTGTTCCAGAATTAATTGCACAGTTAAAATCAATTTTGCATTAAAGCATTAAAAAAATTTGCTAATGTTCCACGTGAAACATTACTGTATTGTGTGAATAAAGCAGAATTAATGGAAACTATCTTGAATTAATGCTATTTTGGGATAGATAAGATTGTCTGATTCTAAAAATTGCCTGAATAGTTTCTATTCAGGCAATTTTAATGAGATATCAAAGAAATTAATAGGCTATATACAATGAATTGTTTACATGATAAACAAAGTTTTGCCTTTGCTTCAGATAATTATGCAGGCGTACACCCAGAAATTATGCAGGCTTTGCTAGTGGCTAATGATGGACATCAGCCAGCATATGGAGCTGATGTTTATACCCTAGCTCTTCAACAAAAAATAAAACAGTTATTTGGGGAAACGGCTGAAGCATTCCCCGTTTTTAATGGAACGGGAGCCAACGTAACTGCATTGCAGTCGCTATTGCCTCGCTGGGGTGCTGTGATATGTGCCGAAAGTGCACATATTCAGTGTGACGAAGGCGTGGCACCAGAACATTTGGCCGGTGTAAAGTTGCTAACCATTCCTACTGCAGATGGTAAATTAACCCCGCAATTGGTATCCAAACAGGCATGGGGTTTTGGTGTAGAGCATCGAGCGCAACCAGCAGTGGTATACATCAGCCAGTCCACTGAATTGGGGACTTGTTATAGTGTAGCTGAGATTCGGGCTTTATCTGATTACTGTCATCAGCATAATATGAAATTATATATTGATGGTGCGCGTCTGGCGAATGCACTGGTTGCAGAAAATACAGATGTTAAAACCATGATTACGGCTACTGGTGTAGATATGCTTAATCTGGGCGGGACTAAAAATGGCCTGTTACAGGGAGAGTGTATTATCAGTATGCATCCAGATACACATGCATCTATGCCATATCTGCGTAAAATTAATGCTCAGCTGGGTGCTAAAATGCGGTTTATTTCTGCTCAGTTTTTGGCATGGTTTGAGCATGATCTGTGGCTGAATCTGGCTGCTAATAGTAATCAGATGGCTACCCGTCTAGCGAATGCACTAGATGAAATTGAGGAAATTACTGTTACTCAGCAGACGCAGGCCAATGCTGTGTTTGCTGTGTTACCTGCACATGCACGTGCCAAGCTACATCAACAATTTCATTTTTATGATTGGGATGAAAGCAAATGTGAAGTACGGTGGATGACCAGTTTTGATACAACAGAAAAACAAGTGGATACCTTTATCGCTGCTATTAAACAGGCTTTGGTACAGACATGAAAGAAGTTTATCAGTATACAACGCTGGCCACACCGGCTCAGGCAGAATTTAAAGATAAAGGCAGTCGCTTTCTAGGGTTTGCTTGGTCCGTGCAAGATGAAGCAGAAATTCGTCAGCATGTACAGATATTAAGAGAGCAGCACCATAAAGCACGACATTGCTGTTATGCATGGCGTCTAGGTGTGGATGGCAACCGATACCGTGCCAATGATGATGGAGAACCTGCTGGCAGTGCTGGTAGGCCCATTCTCGGACAAATTGATTCTGCGGCAGTGACTGATGTTTTAGTCGCTGTTGTACGTTATTTTGGAGGTACCTTACTTGGGGTGCCTGGTTTAATTCATGCATATAAAACCGTTACAGCAGCTGCTATTGATGCTGCAGAAAAAATACAACAAGATATCTGCCAGCAATTACAGCTTCATTGTGAATATGCTCATTTAAGTGAAGCCCTGCGCTGGTGTAAGCAGCATCAGGCACAGGTTTTGAAACAGGACTTACAACAGAATTGCTCGCTACAGGTGTGTATACCGCTTAGACGGCTGGAAAATGCTCTGGCTGTTTTGCGTAAGATGCGCATAATTGATGTTAAACTGGATAATTAAATGATATATTGATGCTTATAAAAGCTAGTATTTCCTGACTAATTGTAATGATATTAAGGGAGAAATAAGTATGAAATTATTGGTTATTGGTAGTGGAGGGCGTGAGCATGCTTTAGCATGGCGTCTGGCTCAGTCGCCTAAAGTCAGTACTGTTTATGTAGCACCGGGAAATGCCGGTACAGCTACCGAACCAAAGCTGCAAAATATTGACTTCACTAATCATCAACAGCTAATTGACTTTTGTCGGCAGCAGCAGATTGAATTTACCGTAATTGGTCCAGAAGCGCCTTTGGCTGCAGGCATTGTGGATGATTTTATTGCTGCTGGTTTGGCGGTTTTTGGTCCAAGCCGTTATTGCGCTCAGCTAGAAAGTTCCAAGGATTTTGCTAAGGAATTTATGATTAGGGAAGGTATTCCCACCGCAGCATATCAAACATTTACTGATGCTAAGCAAGCACACCAGTATGTTAGCCAGAAAGGTGCACCGATTGTGATTAAAGCTGATGGTCTGGCATCAGGTAAAGGTGTATTAGTTGCCATGACTCTGGCTGAAGCCCATCAGGCAATAGATGATATGCTATTGGACAATGCTTTGGGTACAGCTGGTGCCAGAGTTGTTATCGAAGAGTATCTTCAGGGAGAAGAAGCCAGTTTCATTGTGATGGTAGATGGTGAACATGTCTTACCTATGGCAACTAGCCAGGATCACAAACGTTTACTTGACCATGATAACGGGCCCAACACTGGTGGGATGGGTGCCTATTCTCCGGCTCCTGTGGTCTCTGCTGCTGTGCATCAACGAGTAATGGATGAAATTATTCTGCCGGTAGTTCAGTCTATGCAAAGAGCCGGTCATCCGTATCGTGGTTTTTTATATGCTGGTCTGATGATTGATCAATCTGGTGTGCCTTATACGATTGAATTCAATTGTAGATTTGGTGACCCGGAAACTCAGCCTATTATGTGTCGTTTGCAGAGTGATTTGGTAGAACTAATACAAGCAGCTTTAGCAGGAAAACTAAACAACGTTGCTGCATCATGGAGCGAACAGGCAGCTGTGGGTGTGGTGCTGGCTGCTGATGGTTATCCACAAGCGCCACTTAAAGGTGCTGTAATTTCAGGTATAGAAGTAGCTAATCAGCTTGGCAAAGTTTTTCATGCTGGTACAAAATTGAATGCACAAAATGAAACGATTACTAATGGTGGCCGCGTATTGTGTGTAGTGGGAATGGGATCAGATATTCATACCGCACAAAAACAAGCCTATACAGCTGTAAACCCTATCCATTTTGATGGAATGCAATATCGACATGATATTGGATCTAAAGCAATAAAGTATGGCAATTAATATAGTTGTTGAAAAGTAAGCTAATCCTTGCTTCAGGCTTGTTAGGATGGATTACAAACGATTGAATTTTATTTTCAGAATACAAAAAAATTCATATGAACAAAATATAATAGGTAGTTAGTATGCTTAAATTTTAAGCTTATTGCTTTTTATAAATTAGCGAATGTATATAATTTATTATGTATTACACATATAAAATTGGTCTACAATAAACTTTAATTTTTAGTAGATACATAAATGTATAAAATTTTGGTATTTGGCTATCAGCGAATAAATATGAACTAAAAGTATAAATGCTATGCTTACCTAATTGATTAATTATTTACAAATGGAATTTATCTGGACTTATTTGTATATATAGAAAATACTAGTCATAAAGCCTAATATAAATGTTGATGATTTCCTGACGATAAAAGAGTATAAATTGTATTACACTGATCTGAAGTATGTGAGTTAATAAAGCTGTAAAAAATTTTTGCGGATATGATGTAGTGGTAGCATAACTGCTTCCCAAGCAGTTCGGACGGGTTCGAGTCCCGTTATCCGCTCCAAAGAATATATTCAGTATTTATTTGTAATATTAAAAATGTATCTGCCTAATCTAAAAACTAAAGTATTTGCATCAGTTGATAAAAAAATAAGCTAGGTCACATGCTTGTTCTTAATAAAATACCTCAGCAGATATTGATTGTTCTGAAAGTCGCCTTTATTGAATTCTTAATAAACTATTGGTTATGTTTGGATGAAGTCTGATAAGGTGAAATTTTTTATAAGCTAATCAAAGCATACAAAAAGTAAAATACAGCAACGTAAAAGTTGGATGCAGGATAAAGTAAAATTTTATTAACTAAAACATAAAAGATTACTTGCTTTGAATATTGCTTTTTTACCTGATTAATAACTTACCAAATAAAAAATTTTAAAACCCTTATAAATATACATAAACCAATTAATTGTTAAGAATATGTATTCTAAGGCAAGAATCAATAAAAATTAACAATGCCAAAAAAGAATTTTATTAAAGATTGTCGCTTTTATAAGACATTCAATAACAGATAAACAAACAATGTATTAGCTATGTAAAACCATTGCAGAGCTAATAAAATCATATAACTTATTGTATCTTATTAATTTAATATAAAAGAAGTAGGCGTTTTTTCCATATAGGTTCTATTCGGAACTATCTCTGATTAACTACATTTATACAAACATTTATGTTATATTACTTAATAATTTAACTTAATTTTAACCTTTCTTTAAGTTATCAAGATATTTTTGATAAACGCATGATTTTAAAAAATTAGGAGTAAACCAATTGAATAAAATATATCGTGCGATATGGAACGAATCCACTCAAACTTGGGTGGCTGCTTCTGAGTTAGCTAAAAGTAAAACCAAAGCAAATACAGTTTCCTGTCAGATGCCTGTTGTATCTACAGTATTAAGTAAATTAGGTTCTAAAGTATTTAAAATCGGATTAATCGCTTCCGTTGTAAATATGACTATAGGGATGCCTATTGCGTATGCTGCAGGCCGTGCGCAAATAGTGGGTGAAATCCCGACTCGAGGTTCTGATAATAGAGTATCTGGATACCTTAATACAGCAAGCATTAATGCTGTTCAGATAATGGGAGATAATAGTGATTTTTGTGGTTATGATAGGGTTGCAGGACGAGATATAAACGGTACTCAGCGTAATCAAGGTCCCTCAGGGCTTCCTGCTATTTCAGCAATGGAAGAATATTTGCGGTTTGCTCAAAATTATACAGTAACCGGTACCAGAGGAGCTGTTAGTGGTAGAACCCTCAATCCGTATGGTACAACTAACCATGTTGAAAATTGGGGTGGCCAAGGATGGACAACTGACCCCACTAATGGTTCAAATGGGACTGCTACTTCCAAAGCTCCTATATCAGGTTATATGGATCAATATGCTACAGGAGGATATCAAAATGGTATGGGGAGTGCCTTTGGTGTAAATTCAGCTGTTATGGGATGTGGTTCCTATGCTTCTGGTAATCATTCATTATCATTCGGGACTGGTGCGTTTAATACTGGCGGCGGGGCACAGGCTGTAGGTAATTTTGCTTTGGCTGGTGGACGAGCTTCCAATGCGATTGGTATCTCATCGCAAGCTACTGGAGTTTCTAGCGTAGCTTTAGGTTCCGTTGCTAATTCAGATGGCGTAGGAAGTGTGGCACTTGGTTTGATGTCACAGGCTTCTATAGATGGAGCAGTTGCTGTTGGGGTGAAATCTCAGGCAAGTGGCGACTCTTCAGTGGCCATCGGTAATGACACTATTGCTACTGGTAAACAAGGTATTAGCATTGGTAATGGTAATGTGGTTTATGGAGAACAATCCATTGCCATAGGTGGCTCTACCACACCTACTGCATACAAAAAAGAGGATGGAACGGAAGCATCTGGTCCAGATGGCTATACCTTTATTAATGCGAACAACACTTTATCTTTGGGTAATAGTAATAAAAGTACAAGCCCAAATAACGATATTACTGCAGCCAATACGGCTATATTTGGTAACCAAAACACCATTATCAATGCTATTTATGATGTTCATGTAATTGGTAGTGGCAATACAGTTGGTAGTACTGATAGCAGCGGTATTGGAGCAACCATAATCGGTAACAATGCTTCTGTTACCACAGATAACGGCTTGGCACTCGGTAACAATACTATTGTGAATGGTACTGGTGCCATTGCTGTAGGTACAAATGCCAAAGCTATGGCAGATGGTTCCGTAGCTTTGGGATCGGATTCAATAGCTAATACAGCTGGTAATGTTTCTGGCTATAATCCAGATACCAATGTGGCTGCTACTGATCCTTCCCTTAGTACGCCCACATGGAAAAGCACTACCGGGGCGGTAGCAGTAGGTAACTCTGCTAAGAATATTACCCGTCAAATTACGGATTTGGCTGCCGGTACGCTGGATACTGATGCTGTCAATGTGGCGCAGCTAAAGAGCTTGTATTCATCTATCTCTGGCAGTGCATCCAGTCTTTCGACAGTGTTAGATACTAATGTATCTGTGGTAAAAACTAAGATTAATAGTGCTTCTATTTCAACATCTGATGTTATAACTAATCTTAATCAAAATATTACAAAGGCTTCTGGCGATGCTGATGATAAATTAGCACAAATAAATACCAATATTTCTTCTTTAAGTACCTCTACATCTAGCTCTATTGGTGCATTACAAACCAGTACTTTAGTATTTAAAAATGGTGTTTATAATGTCGGTTCGGACGATGGCAGAGAAACTAAAAAAATAACAAATCTGACAGATGCTCGTCTTACTGAAGACTCCACTGATATGGTTAATAGTGGCCAGTTATTCAGTACCAATTCTATGCTGAGTTCTATCTCAACTGCTATTTATACTAATATCAGTAACCTTAACGAAGGTACTTCTAAATTAGTATCTGTCGTTAATACTTCGATATCAACAATTGATAGCAATATTAATAGCTTTACTACAACTACTGATACAGGTATAAAAAATTTACGTGCAGCTATACTCAAATGGAATGGTTCGGATGCATTTGATGCGGGTAATGAAAAGAAAATAACGAATGTAGAAGCAGGTAGTATTGACAGCGCAGATTCTACTGATGCTGTAACGGGTGCACAGCTGCGTGCCACCAATATGAAGCTTAATAAGCTGGATAGTGATATTCAGGATAGCCTTACAGACAACAATCTTAAAATTGATAAATTTGTAACCGATACAAATATAGCATTATCAAGTTCGAATAAGTCATTAGATGGTCTGTCTACTTCAATTTCGACTGGATTAAGCCAGATTACACGAAATGCTCTTTTATTTGATGCCACTACAGGGGCATTTGTTGAAGATAAAAACAAGACGCCGCAAAAAATCTCAAATGCTGCAGAAGGTGATGTTATTGCGGATTCTGATGATGCGATTACAGGTGGCCAGTTATACACTGTAAACTCCAATCTAGCGAGTCTCTCTGTATCTGCTTCCACTGGCTGGCTCAATATAAGTAGTAAACGCAGCAGCTTGACAACAGACACTGCCAATAGCCTTACTAATCTTTCAACTGCAATAACAAATAACTTAAACAGTTTAACAACTTCGGCTAATTCAAGTCTGAGTACATTAAGTAATTATTTACAAATATTGTCAGATTCTGCATCTACTGCTATTAGTGGTTTGCAGGAAAGTACCATATTGCGTGGTGAAGACGACTATTTTCATGCCACTCATGATGGTACAGCGCAAAAAATCACCGGTGTTGCGCCTGGTGATATAAGCAGTCCTAATTCAACAGATATGGTTAATGGTGGCCAGTTATTCAGTACCAATACTGCGATCACTAATTTATCTAGTACTGTAAATACACAATTTGGTAGTTTTTCTGTTTCGGCTTCTTTGTCTGTTGGCCAGAGTCTTGATAAGTTGTCTACGAGCCTGGCTACAACTGGCAGTAAAGTTGCTGCATTGCAAGAAGATGCTTTGCAATGGAACGATGATGACGCAGCATATAGTGCCAGTCATGGTGGTGCAGATGCAAAAATTACACATGTCAGTGCAGGTGACATTACCAGTGCAACTTCAACTGATGCCGTTGTCGGCAGCCAGTATTATGATTTGAATGCTTCAATAGATACACGAGTAAATACGCTGACCACATCAGCTTTAAGTACGGTGGGAGAAATTAATAGTAGTATTTCCTCTTTGCAACAACAAATGCTCCAGTATACAGATGGCAAATACAATGCTAAAAGAGTAGAAAAAGAGCAGAAAATTACAGGTGTTGCTGATGCTACTTTAAATAGTGCTTCAACCGATGCTATTAATGCTAAGCAGTTATATACTACCAATTCAACTTTGGATACAGTTTCAACCACTATTTCCAGCGGTTTATCCACCTTGGCTGGTAATATAAATCAAACAGCAGTGAATACCTTGCAAAGTGGCATGGTTCTGGTTAATGGACTGAATTCAAGTATCAGTACTTTGAAGAATAATGCTCTGCTGTGGAATGAAACTGATAAGGCATTTAGTGCTACTCATGATATTGACGGTAATACTAAAATTACTAATGTGGCCAATGGTTATGTAGCAGCTGGTTCTACAGATGCAATCAATGCTGGCCAGATTTTTTCGTTTTCTACATCTGCTTCCACAGGAATACAATCTTTAAGCACTGGATTGAATGGATTATCAGCACAAAAAATTAAAGAATTGTCTAGTTCTATTCAGTCAGGACTTACTGAAACCAATAATAAAATTGCTACGCTAAAGCAGAATGTTTTGCTCTGGAATGGTGATGCATATGATGCTAGCCATGGCAGCAGTAGAGGTAAAATTACACATGTAGCTGATGGCAGTGTGCAATCTAATTCAACAGATGCTGTAACCATGGGGCAGTTATACACCACCAGCACAAGTATCAGTACATTGAATACTGATGTGGTGACAAAACCAGCTGAGTTATCCACAAAATTAGATGCCGCTATGGCTGCTACTAATACCAGTCTGAATAATACTATTTCAGGTAGTATCAGCAGCCTGTCAGATAAAATTAATACCGATATTGGCACAGCTAATTCCAATATTAATGCACTAAAACAGACTGTATTGCAATGGAATGGTAGTTCTTATGATGCCAGCCATGGCCAAGTTGGCGGTAAAAATAAAATTATTAACGTTGCACAAGGCAATGTGAATGATAAATCATCCGATGCGGTAATTGGTGACCAGTTGTCAATGACAAATACCAAAATCTCTGGGCTGACTTCAGATTTAACGTCGCAGCTTCAGACTTTGTCTGGTTCTTTATCTGGAAGTCTGGCTAGTGTTTCAACCACCATGGATAGGTCACTTTCTAGTGGTTTGAATACTTTTGCCTCAACCATTGATACCAGTCTGGTTCCTGTAAATGCTAGTCTAAGTACTATTAAACAGAATGCATTGCAATGGAATGGCAGCGCTTATGATGCCGGTGGTACTCAAGGTATAAAACGAAAGATTATAAATGTGGATAAAGCTGATTTACAGGCTAAGTCCAGTGATGCGGTAATTGGTGCTCAGTTGTATAGCACTAACAGTCAGATTAGTGCATTATCTTCTTCGTTTGATAACAAAGTATCGGATTTTACAAGTTCAACTTCTAGTAGTCTAAATAGTCTATCTACAGCATTAGAGAATTCTTCTTTTTCTGGACTGGAAAGCCTTTCTACTACAACAGAGCAACGCCTTCAAGAAATTAACGGCAAACTCCCTGCCCTTCTGCAGAATGCATTGCAATGGAAAAATGGAGCATATGATGCCAGTCATGGTGTAGTAAATGGTAAAAACCGGATCACCAATGCTGCAGATGGATCTTTAGCTAAGGGCTCAAAAGACGCGATTACTGGGAATCAGCTGTATAACACCAATACTGCCATCAATGATCTGGCTAATGAGGTTAAAAGTGGCATTGGAAGTTTATCCAGTGCTCTGAGTACTATATCTGATAAAAATATCTCTACTTTAACTGGGTTGCTTGCTCAAACGAATACTAAAGTTAGTAGTCTTTCCACAGCAGCAGGAACACAATTAGGAGTGATTAATAATGGTGTATCTGATTTGCAGAAAGACGCTTTACAATGGAAGCGTTTAGATGAATCAGGTGCAGGAGCATATGATGCTAGCCATGGCATTGCAAATGCTAAAAATACACTGACACACGTATTTTCAGGTAATGTGAAAGAGGGATCGTCTGATGCGATAATCGGTGCACAGCTATATAGTACAAACAACAGTATTTCTGTTTTAAACAATAAATTAGCCGATGTATCGGGCAGTATGGAAGCCGGTATCAGTAGTTTATCAACTTCTTTGGATCAGGTAACCGGTTCTAATTTGGCCAAACTGACTCAAAGCAGAAGTACTATTGAAAACAATATAACTAGCCTGTCTTCAAGTATTTCTTCAGCTTTAAGTACGGCCGACGGAAGTTTGGGTACTCTCAAAACGAATGCCTTGCAGTGGAAAGACGGAGCCTACGATGCAAGTCGTAATGATAAAAATAGCCGTATAACCAATGTTGCTAAAGCTGATATTTATGATGGTTCAACAGATGCCATCACAGCAGGACAGCTGTATAGTACCGAAAATAGTTTTGACACTTTGAACAGTGATATTAATAAGCGTTTTGAAAGTTTTTCAACGACTTTAAGCAGTCTTGTTGATATTGGTATAAGCAGTCTGTCAGCAGGTATAACGGGTATTAATACCGGAGTAAGCACATTGCAGCAGAATGCGTTACAATGGGATGCGAGTATTAGTGCTTATGATGCCGGTTCTGCAACTGGTGCCAGAGCTAAAATTACTCAGGTTGCCGCCGGTCAGGTAGGAGAAAGCTCGTCAGATGCTGTTATTGGTGCACAGCTGTACAGCCTGTCCACGGTGTCTGATGCAAATCTGACCAGTTCCTCCAATTTAATGTCTTCCAGCTTAAGTACAATACAATCTTCATTAACGGGTATTTCTGATAAATACTTTACCCAACTCAGTTCTTTGTCAGACAGTATTCTAAGCAGTACTATTAATCTGTCAGGTGCATCTGCAAATAGCTTATCAACTCTTTCTGATACTCTGTCCAATAGTATTACCAGTTTATCCAACAGCACGAATACTGGCCTGAATAGCCTGTCTGCTGATGCCGCAAATAGCCTGAGTAGTCTATCCACGGTGGCTGAATCTGGTATAAGTAGCTTGTCGCAAAGTATTTCAACTTCAGCAGGCACCCTGATAACTTCTCTGTCTACAGTTAGTCACGATGCAGGCTCATTGAAACAAAATGCACTTCAATGGAATGATTATGCAGCTGCGTATAATGCTGATCATGGAACGGGTACTGCTCAAAAAATTACAAATGTGTCTACTGGTTTGATAACATCAGGTTCAAACGATGCTGTGAATGGTGCCCAGTTGTACAGCTTGTCTACCAGTATGGAAAACACAGCTAATACAGCGTTCACCGGTTTATCAGATGCACTGGTTAGCAGTATTTCTACTGTTGATAGTAATTTGCAGAGCTTTGCTGACACTACAACTGACAATTTGAGTAGATTGGATACCAATCTGCGTACAGCTACAGCTCGTGTAACTACCTTGCAGGCTAATACTTTGCAGTGGAATGGTAGTGTTTATGATGCCGGCAAAAATGGCACTCCACAGCGTATTACCAATGTTAGCGGTGCTGCTAGTGTGGCTGCAAATTCCACTGATATGATTAACGGCGGTCAATTGTTCAGTCTTTCTAGTTCTACCTCAACTGGTTTGAGTAGTCTTGCAAGTAACCTGAGTGAGATGAGCAAGAATCAGCTGGGCAGTCTGTCTACCGTTGTTACCAATAGTCTCAGCAGTATCACCAACAATATAGATAGTCTTTCTACTGGCTTGAGTTCTACTACCAACAATGTTGCTGCATTGCAAAGAGATGCGCTGCAATGGAACAGCGCTAAAGGGGCTTATAGTGCGGATCACGGTACCAATACAGCTCAGCTGATTACCAGTGTAGCTGTAGGCTCCATAGCTGCAGATTCTACTGATGCTGTCAATGGTGCTCAGATGTATAACTTGTCCACCAGTACAACAGCCAGTGTCAATACTTTGAATCAAAGTCTGAGCTCTACCAATTTAGTGTTAAATACACTCTCTACTGCCTATGGCACTAGCCTGAGTACACTTACAACAAGCCTGAGTAGCACTAAAGATGCGCTGAATCAGTTGTCTGTTACAACGACAAACAGTATTACTGGCATCAACAACAGTCTAAGCAGCATAACCAGTACGACTTCATCCAATCTACAGATTTTGGATAAAGGATTACAGGCAGCTAATGCTAGTGTATCTTCATTACAGGCTAATGCGCTGCTGTGGAATGCAGGCAAGGGTGTGTACGATGCCAGCCGTAATGGAGAAGCCAAAGTACTAAGTGGTATCGATGCTGGTGCAGTAAGTGTTGGCTCTACCGAAGCTATTAACGGTGGACAATTCTATAGTCTGTCTACGGTAACTGCGGCAGGTTTGAACATTACCAATAGCAATCTGAGCACGCTGAGTAGTAGTACATCATCAGCTCTTGCTGGTTTGACGGGCAGCTTAAGCAGTATCAATCAGAGCATGAATAACCTGCAGACAACTGCTTTACAATGGAATGGTAGTTTTTATGATGCTGGTCGTGATGGTACTGCACAACGCATTACCAATATTAGTGCCGGACGTCTTGCTGCAGACTCTACTGATGCAGTAAATGGCAGCCAGCTGTATACCTTATCTAATTCCACCTCAACCGGACTAAGCAGCTTGTCTACTAATCTGAATGAGGTAACAAAAAATCAGCTGGGTAGTTTGTCTACTATAGTGACAAACAGTCTCAGTACGGTAACCGATAATATCGGCAGCCTGTCTACGGGTCTGAGAGAAACCAATACTAATGTAGCAGCCTTGCAGCAAAATGCATTACAGTGGAATAGTACTAGTAACGCATATGATGCAATACGTAGTAATCGTGCTCAAAGACTGACCGGAATTGTTGGTGGCGATATAAGCCTCACTTCAAGTGATGCCATCAATGGCGCTCAGATGTACAGCCTGTCTACTCTGACACAGGCAGGACTAAGCAGTAGCAGTACGGGGCTGAGCAGCTTAAGTAGTGCTTCATCAGCAGCTTTGACTGCTGTCAATGATCGCGTGGATACGCTGACCAGCACCACTCAATTAGGACTGACTAGTGCCAGCACAGGCTTAAGCAGCCTGAGCAGCAGTACTTCATCCGGTCTGACTAGTCTGGCATCCAGTCTGAGTAGCACAAATCAGAACCTGACTACCCTGCAGCAAAATGCTCTGCAATGGAATGGTAGTGCTTATGATGCCGGTAGAAATGGTGCGTCTCAGCTTATTACCAATGTAGCGGCTGGCCGGGTTTCAGTGGATTCTACCGATGTAGTCAATGGCGGTCAGTTGTTCAGTCTGTCTAGCTCTACTTCAACCGGACTAAGCAGCCTGTCTACTAATCTGAATGAGGTGACAAAAAATCAGCTGGGTAGCTTATCTACTATTGTTAATGACAGTCTCAGTACGGTAACGAAAAATGTAAGCAGTCTGTCAACCGGTTTAATTGAAACCAATAGTAATGTGACTGCATTACAGCAGAATGCTTTGCTGAGAAACAGGATAAGTGGTAATTTCGATGCCAGCCGTGAGGGTAAAGATCAAAGACTGACCGGTATTGCAGCTGGAAATATCAATATTACTTCAAGTGATGCTATCAACGGTACTCAGATGTACAGCCTGTCTACTCTGACTCAAGCAGGATTGAGTAGTACTAGTACCGGATTAAGTAGCTTGAGCAGTGCCTCATCAGCAGCTTTGACTACAGTCAATGATCGCGTGGATGCGTTGACCAGCACCACTCAATTAGGATTGGCTAGTGCCAGCACAGGCTTAAGCAGCCTGAGCAGCAGTACTTCATCTGGTCTGACTAGTCTGGCATCCAGTCTGAGTAGCACCAATCAAAACCTGACCACCCTGCAGCAAAATGCCTTGCAATGGAATAGCACACTGGGTGCTTATGATGCTGGCCATGGTAGTGGTACAGCTCAGCGTATTACTAATGTAGCAGCTGGTAGCGTGACAGTAGATTCTACCGATGCGGTAAACGGTAGCCAGCTGTATGCTTTGTCTAGTTCTACTGCTACTGGTCTGAGCAGTCTGTCAACCGTAGTTTCATCAACTGTAATTTCAGGTATCAATAGTATCAGTAGCTCTATGTCTACCGGATACGAGAGTCTGTCACGCAGTATGAGTACAACAAGCGATAGCCTGAACAAACTAACTTCTAGCACTAGTACAGCTTTAAGCAGTCTGTCTACCAGCTATGATCTGACTCAGAAAGATGTAAAACAGCTGAAGGATAAGAGTCTGCAATGGAATGAGGATAAAGGTGGATTTGATGCTGGAAAGACAAATAGTCTCACTCGAGCTGCTACTTATGGCAAGGTTATCAATTTAGCTGATGGTTTGGTTGATCAGGGATCACATGATGCAATTAATGGTGGACAGCTATACTTACTGAAAAATGATGTGACCAGCCTTTCTACAGGTACCAGCACTAGCTTGTCTTCATTAAACAGTGCTTTAAGTGAGTTATCCACAGGTAATATTATTACTAACATTACCAACCTGACTCAAAATGCCTTACTGTGGAATGGTAGTGCATATGATGCTAGTCATGGCAGTGCTACGGCACAGCGTATTGCCAATGTGGCTGACGGTAACATGGACAAAGGATCTTTAGATGCTATTAATGCTGGTCAGCTATGGGCTGTAAGACAAGATTATAATAATTTGTCTACAATGGTTAATAGCCTGCCAACCAGTAATGTTTCTGATGATTCGCTGAATAGTCTGTCTACATCAGTTAGCACAATTGTTGCTAGTCAGATTGCATCGATAGCTTCTGCTCTTGGTACTTCACGAAATTCAGCAGGAAGTATCAATCCACCTAAGTATGATATTTCTACACCAACAGGTGGTAATGTATCAGCAGATAATGTCGCTGATGCACTACAAAATCTGGAGAATTATGGTACGAAATATGTGAAGGTCAACTCTGCTAAAGCTGGATCAATTGCCCAAGGTGCAAATTCAATTGCAGAGGGCGGAGCAGCAATGGCTAGTGGTACATCAGCTATTGCGATAGGTGATTCAGCCAGTGCTCCCGCAGCTAATGGTGTGGCTCTGGGTAGCAATGCTCAGGTGAAACAGACTGGAGGTATAGCACTAGGAGCTGGATCAGTTGCGAGTGTAGCTGCTGGACAAGAAGGATATATTCCAGTAACTGCAACGTCGCAGCAGGCAGCAGCAATCCGTGCCACAAGAAGTACGGAAGGAGCGGTATCTGTGGGTGATGCATCTAAGGGTGTATACCGTCAGATAACTGGTGTTGCAGCTGGTACTGCTGACACTGATGCTGTGAATGTGGCTCAACTTAAAGGTGTGGATAATCAGGTTAGCAGAGTTAGTGAATATGTTAATCAGTTGAATGATAATATTCACCATGTTGAGCGTAGAGCTTATTCAGGTACAGCCATGGCCATGGCGCTGTCTGGGGCTTATTTGCCTTCACTGAGTTCCGGTGAGCAGACCGTCGGTATTGGGGTAGGTGCATATCGTAGCTATGGTGCCGTTGGTGTAAACTATAAGGCAGCCAGCAAAAACGGCAAAGTTACGTGGGGTGCAGGTGTTTCCACTACTGGTAAAGAAGTTGCTTTCAATTCAGTACTTGGCTTTAAGTGGTAATTAATCCTGACTAAACAGACTTCTGGACTTCCGTGTGAAGTCCGGAAGTCTTATTTATTCATCATTGACAGTATTTTTAATAAGAATACGGGATAATATGCGCATCGGTATTTCTGTTATTACTCATGCCAACCAGAACATCTGGGAAAATGGTATGGGTCAGAATGTTATATTTTTGGTTCAAAGCCTGAAGGCTATACCTTTTGTTAAATCAGTGGATTTAATTAATGTTGGTGGTCAGCCCCGTATGGCTGAACAAATTGATTTGAATCTGTTTGATCTGCGATTGATGTCAGAACAGGAAGCTATAGATGCTTTTGATGTCATTATTGAACTGGCTGGTGCGCTATCTCCACAATGGTTAGCCTTGCAGCGTGCTCGTGGTAAAAAGGTGGTGTTTTATTGTGTTGGCCAGCCTTATGTGGGGTTGTCAGAATATAATGTGTTTGAAAAACCAACTAGTTTTCCGCCAGTAGATCGTTGTGATGAAGTATGGCTTTTGCCAAAAGACAAAGCTTATATTCCCATGCTGCGGACAATGTATCGTTGCCCGATATACATTACGCCTTATTTGTGGGATCCAATGTTTGTTTCCAGACGCAAACAGGAAATTAGTGAACAAGGTCTTAATTACGGCTGGCACAGCAATGTGCATGATGGGGCAAAAACACCTCTGAGTGTGGCTATATTTGAGCCCAATATTTCAGTTGTTAAAACTTCTTCTATTCCCATGTTAGCTTGTGATGAAGCTTATCGTCACGAACCGCAATCAATTGAAATGATGCATGTGCTTAACACTTTGCACATGAAAGATCATTTAACCATGCTACATCTGGCCAATTCTCTGAATCTTGTTAAAGATCATAAGGCATGTTTTTATGGCCGTCACGATATAGTCGGTTTTATGGCACAACACGCCAATGCTGTGATTTCACATCAATGGTGTAATGACCACAATAATCTTTATATGGACGTACTGTATGGAGATTATCCATTGATTCATAATACTCCATGGTTAAAAGAGTTTGGTGCTGGATATTATTATCCAGATTTTGATGCACTTGAAGGTGGCAGACAAATAATACAGGCTTGGCTACATCATGAAGAAAATCTGAGTAGTCAGCGTCAAGCTTCACAGGCACTTTTTAAAGCAACGGATCCTTTATCAGATGCCAATATTAAAGCCCATGTACAACTATTATCTAATTTGTGTGCTGATCGTCCAGAATTATTAAGAGGTTAACCCATGTCGTCCGTGTCTTCACTTCGTGTAGGTGTTTCGATTTATGTACGTAAAGGAGCTCAGTCGCTTTGGGAAAATGGAATTTTCCAGAATTGTCTGTTTCTGGCAATGTTGTTAAAAAAATCTCCAATTGTCAGTAACGTGGTTCTGGTAGCTGGATCAGGTGATGGTGATATGCAGGATGCTATGAATTTTCTGCAGGATTCACCAGTACCGGTAATTGATATGGCCGCTGGTTTGAATGAGTTGGATGTCATGATAGAGATGAGCGCCCAGCTTTCCAAAGAATGGATGATAGAGTTCAAAGCCAAAGGTGGAAAAGTAGTCAGTATGCGCGTGGGTAACGATTATGTAATTGATATTGAGCGTATGCTGTTTGATAAGCCGCCTGCCTTGCTGATTACCGGTGCGCCTTATGATGAAGTATGGACATTGCCAGAGTATGAAAAAACCTGTAAACCATATTTTGCCAGTACATTTCGTACGCCGGTAAAGATCATGCCGCATTTATGGAGTCCGGTTATTCTTAATCGTGCTTGTGAAAAATTACCAGAAGGCGAGCAGTTTGAATACCAGCCGGGCCGCAATCGCTGGCGTATTGGTATGTTTGAGCCGAATATGTGTATGGTGAAAACCAGTTATATTCCTATGCTGGTATGTGAAAATGCACATCGACTGAACCCCAATTTCATCGAACATATCTATGCGTGCAATACTATGAATTTGAAGGATCAGACAGCTTTTAATCTGTTTGCTCAAAGTCTGGATATTGTCCGCCATGGCTTGACTTCGTTTGAAGGCCGCTACCCGATCTGGCAGGTGGTATCTATCTATTGTGATGCAATTGTTTGCCATCAATGGGAAAATGCTCAGAATTATATTTACTATGAGGCTTTATATGGTGGTTACCCGCTAATTCATAATTCGCACTTGATTGGTGACTGTGGCTATCGCTATCACGATTTTGATTGTGAAGAGGGTGGCAAAGTATTGGCAGAAGCCTATAAAATGCATGATGAAAATTTGAGTACTTACCGCGAGCGTGCAAAAGTTTTTCTGGCTACACTAGATCCTGAGGCAGAAAGTAATGTCCGCTGTTATACTGATGCTCTTGAGTCATTGTTTAAAGCCTAGATTTTACTAATTTTGCTTACACTTTAGTATAATGTATACATAAAACCTGCCAGCAATCAAACATTTCTAATGAAATTATGAACTTATCTAATACTCCGAATTTAATTTCCAGCCATGGCCAGGATGCTGCACCAGCACGTTTGCGTGTTGGCATTACCATTGGTCTGAGTCACCCCAAAGAAACATTGTGGAATAATGGCATCAAGCAGAACGCAGTTTTTCTTGCTGACGCACTGAAAAATTGTCCTAATGTTGATTCTGTGGTGTTGGTAAACACAACTGATGTACCAATTACATCAAGTTTGCCATGGGATTTGGAGATATGGCCAACTAAGAGCTTCTTAGAGGCCAAAGATCAGATAGATGTATTGATTGAGCTGGGTGGGCAAATTGGTGCTGAGCAGACGGCTTATATCAAAGACAGAGGAGTACGCTTAATATCTTACTGCTGTGGCTTTGAATATATCCATATGATGGAGTCGGTTTTATTCTCTCGCAATATGGGTGGCGGTAATCTATTTATCAACCAACGCTATGATGATATTTGGATGATTCCGCAGGTAGCCAATTGCAGCAAGGCATATTTTGAAGTATTCCGGCGTCATGATGCGCGTGTGGTGCCATTTGTTTGGAGCCCGGTATTTCTGATTCAGAAAACCGCTGCAATGCCATTTCAGGGCTTATGGCAGGTACCGGTATCTCGTAAGGGGTGGCGCCTGTCTGTAATGGAACCGAATATCGATGTTGTGAAGTTCTGTTTATATCCGATTTTGATTGCGGAAATGGCTTATCGTTCCGAACCGGAAGCTATTAATATTCTGCAGGTATGCAATACATTGCCGATGGCTCAAAAATCCATGGAATTCATTGCTTTGATGAATCAGCTGGATATTGTGAAAAATCGAAAATCTGTTTTTCTCGGTCGTTATGATACACCAACTTTTCTGGCAACCAATACTGATGCAGTAATTTCACATCAATGGGAAAATCCGCTTAACTATTTCTATTTGGAAGTATGTTGGCAAGGTTATCCGTTAATTCACAATGCTGAGCTGATTTCAGATTTGGGTTATTATTATGCTGGTAATGATGTGGAAGCTGGTGCAAAACAATTATTTGCCGCAATGAGCGATCATGCTTATAACGCTGCTCATTATGTATATGACCAGCGTCAACAGATTGCTCGCTTTTTACCAAATAATACTGATCTGGTGGCCAGTTATTCTGCATTGCTGACAGAAGTAATGGCCAGACCATTGCGTTAATAGTTTTTATTCACGCATAAATGTATTGATATTATTTTCAAGCATGGTGCAGATGCGCTGTATAGCTTCTTCACTGCCCCATGCCATATGCGGGGTAATAATCAGATTGGGCAGGCGGGCATTCAATAAGGGATTGCCATGTACAGGCGGTTCTTCACTTAGTACATCCACGCCAGCTCCGCCCAACTGCCCGTATTTCAACGCTGCTACCAATGCCTGCTCTGCCACTAGACCACCACGCCCGACATTAATCAGGACGGCCTGTGGTTTCATTGATTTCAATTCTGTTTCATCTATCATGTTGCGAGTTTGCTCATTCAGCGGACAATGTAAAGAAATAACATCTGCTTGCTGTATCAGCTGATTAAACGGTGTGTAGCCATTACGACAATCTTTTGCATTTTTATGTTCACCCCAGAGCACATGCATGCCGAAAGCTTGAGCTCGTGCTGCCAGCGCCTGCCCGATACCGCCTTTGCCGAAAATACCCAGCGTTTTACCATTCAGGTCGCGGATTGGGGCGCCGAAATGGCAAAAAAATGGACTACTTTGCCATAAGCCAGCGGCTACATCTCGCTGATAAGCCGGTAATTGGCGCATTAGTGCCAGAATCAGCATCATTGCATGTTCGGCTACGGTGTCATTACCGTAGCCGCGCACATTTCGGATACCAACGTTATGCTGTTGAGCAGCCTGTTGATCAATGTGATCCAGTCCGGTGGCGGGTACGGCAATCAATTTCAATTGCGGGCTATTTTTGATGGCTTCTGCGTTTATACGAACTTTATTGGATATGACAATATTCGCTTGAGCAATACGGCCTGCTACCTCATCTGAATTGCTGTGGCTGTAGGTTGTGATGTGATGAGGAAAATCGAATTTGAATGGAAAGTCTGGCAGGGTGGCGCGGTCAAGAAAAACAATTTCGCTGGTACTCATGTTGTCTCCTAATATATAAAAAATGCTATATACAATCACATGCATGGGTCTAATGTCTGTGTTACAGTGTACGCTAATTTGTTTGTAAGGATAAATGTGTATGGATTTGGTAATTGAGGATTTAGAGCAGGGAACAGGCCCTGAGGCTGTGAAAGGTAAAGAAATTACGGTGCATTACACAGGTATGTTAGAAGATGGCACAGTTTTTGATTCTAGTATTACCCGCCAACAGCCGCTGTCGTTTACGTTGGGTGCCGGTATGGTAATTGCTGGCTGGGATGAAGGTTTTAATGGAATGAAAGTAGGCGGCAAACGTAAATTGACTATTCCTCCTCATATGGGGTATGGCAGCCGTGGAGCTGGTGGGGTGATTCCACCTAATGCTACACTGATATTTGATGTGGAATTGTTAAAGGTTGATGATTGATTTGCAGTGATATGCAGGTTTTGTTCAGGCAGCTTTTTTCGGCTGCCTGAACTGTTTTATTTAGCTGGAGTTTTGATAATGGACAATAATCCGACTATTGCTGCTATTGCAACTGCACCGGGACGCGGTGGTGTAGGGGTGGTGAGGTTATCCGGCAAAAATCTGCTTCCTATGGCTCAAAAATTAAGTGGAGGCAAAACGCCGCAACCACGTAAAGCGTTATATACCGATTTTGTTGATGTAGAAGGCACGGTTATTGATAATGGTTTGCTACTGTATTTTGCAGCTCCGGCCAGTTTTACGGGTGAAGATGTAATTGAACTACAGGGCCATGGAGGCCCTGTGGTATTGCAGATGTTATTGCAATGCTGCCTGCAACTGGGTGCCCGATTGGCCGAACCGGGGGAATTTACTAAACGAGCATTTTTAAATAATAAACTAGATTTGGCTCAGGCAGAAAGTGTGGCTGATTTGATTGATGCTTCTAGTCAGTCGGCAGCACGTATGGCGGTAAGGAGCTTAAAGGGTGTATTTTCACAGGAAATAAACCGATTAGTAGATGATCTGATTACGTTGCGTATGTTGGTCGAAGCAACTTTAGATTTTCCGGAAGAGGATATCGATTTTCTTCAGGCTGCGGACGCTAGTGGCAAGTTAGATCATTTGTGTATTCAGTTGGATAAGGTATTGCGGCAGGCGCAACAGGGTGCGCTTTTGCGTGAAGGTATGAATGTGGTGCTGGTGGGAGCACCTAATGTGGGTAAATCCAGTTTACTTAACGCTCTGGCAGGTGATGAGGTGGCCATTGTGACTGATATTGCTGGTACCACGCGCGATACCGTCAGGGAACAGATTACGCTTGAGGGGGTGCCGGTACATATTATTGATACGGCCGGATTGCGTGAAACCGAAGATGTAGTCGAACGGATTGGTATTGAACGAAGCCAACAGGCGGTACAGCAGGCTGATGTGGCGCTGGTGCTGGTTGACCAACGCGAAGGGATTAATACCACTACGGCGGCGATTCTGGCGCAGTTGCCAGCCGGTTTGCACAAAATTGAAGTACATAACAAGATTGATTTAACTGGTGAAGCCGCATCCAGTGTTTCACGTGAAACTGGCGATTTAGTTGCTTTTACTGACGCTAGTCAGGTAATTGCTTTGTCTGCTAAAACCGGTGCTGGTCTGGATTTGCTGCGGCAAGCGCTGTTGCAACAGGTTGGTTGGCAGGGTGAAAGCGAAGGGCTATTTTTAGCACGCACTCGTCATATTCAAGCACTAGAGATGGCTCGGGAAGAGCTGGAAAATGCAAGTTTATGTCAGAATAATCAGATTGAATTATTTGCGGAACATTTGCGGTTGGCACAGAACGCTTTAAACGAAATTACCGGTGAATTCAGCGCTGATGATTTGCTAGGGGTGATTTTTAGCCGCTTTTGTATAGGTAAATAAATATTTGACTGAATCCGTTTTTTATCGCACTGATTATTGCTCGTAAATAGTCAGTGTTTTTTTTCTGCTTCTTTTACAGTGGCCGGATCAGGGCAAAGCGAGGCTGTGTCTGGCCATTGTGGATGATGTTTTCGTTGAACATGCTTTTGGGACGTGCCCAGAACGAATAATCACCATATAGACACTGATAAATAACCAATTCTTCTTCGGTTTCACTATGGCGTGCAGTGCCAGTTACCTGATACAGGTTGCCTTTGTAATGTTGGTAGATGCCACGTTGCATGTGTGTGTCCTGCATGGTTGATATAACTAAAATCTCTTTGATTACAACTCGGTATTCTTTTGGCTGTTTGCTGATTGATTATACAATGTTTTGAATGAATTATAACAATATGCATATTAAGGAATACAGAATATGAATAATGATCAGCGTGCCAAAATACCGGATGCACCATTGTCGGATAATGAGCGTCTAAAAGGAGAAAGTAATTATTTGTATGGTGAAATTGCCGCTGATTTGAATGATGGTATTACCGGTGGATTTAATGGTGATGATTTTCAGTTGATTCGTTTTCATGGTATGTATGAGCAGGACGACCGTGATGTGCGTGCTCAGCGGCAGGCAGCTAAACTGGAACCATTGAAAAATGTAATGATGCGTTGCCGGTTGCCTGGTGGCATTATTACGCCGCAACAGTGGCTGGGTATTGATGAGTTTGCTACGGCGCATACTTTGTATGGCAGTATCCGGCTGACGACACGGCAAACATTTCAGTTTCACGGGGTGTTAAAACAGGATATCAAGCCGATGCATCAGTGGCTGCATCAGCTGGGGCTGGATTCGATTGCAACTGCCGGCGATATCAACCGCAATGTGTTGTGTACCAGTAATCCGGTTGAAAGTAGTTTGCATCGTGAAGCTTATGAATGGGCGTGCCGGATTTCTGAGCATTTATTGCCTCGCACCCATGCGTATGCTGATATTTGGCTTGACGGAGAAAAGGTACTCAGCAGCGAACTGGATGCGCCGCTGTCTGCGGGTGTGAGCGGGGATGCGGTAGAACCGATTAATGGCAAGACTTATCTGCCGCGTAAATTCAAAACTGCACTGGTGATTCCGCCATTGAATGATGTGGATTTACATGCCAATGATTTAAATTTTGTTGCTATCGGTGAAAACGGTCATCTCGTGGGATTCAATGTGCTGGTGGGCGGTGGCCTGTCTATTGATCATGGTAATCAGCGTACTTTTCCAAATACTGCTAAGGATTTCGGTTTTATTCCGGTAGAGCAGGTATTGCGTTGCGCAGAAGCGGTGGTGACTACACAGCGCGACTGGGGTAATCGAAGTGACCGCAAGAATGCGCGCACTCGTTATACTTTGCAGCGGGTGGGTGTGGATGTATTTAAACAAGAAGTTGAAAGGCGGCAAGGGTTTGCCTTTGCACCAAGCCGCCCGTATACACTCACGGAGCGCGGAGACAGGATTGGCTGGGTAGAAGGGGAAGATGGGCACTGGCATCTGACTTTGTTTATTGAGAACGGCCGCTTGCTAGATTATCCGGGGCGGCCATTGAAAACGGGTATGCGTGAGCTGGCCAGAATTCATCAGGGTGATTTCCGCCTTACTGCCAATCAGAATATGATAGTAGCCGGTGTGTTGCCTGAGAATAAAGAAAAAATTGAGCGCATCGCACGTGAATACCGTTTGATTGATGATGAGGTGACAGAACAGCGCAAGAATAGTATGGCTTGTGTGGCTTTACCGACCTGTCCGCTGGCCATGGCTGAATCGGAACGTTTTTTGTCGGGTTTTATTGATCAGGTTGATGAATTAATGGCCAAATATGGGCTGGCTAAGGAGCATATTATTCTGCGTGTGACTGGCTGTCCAAATAATTGTGGCCGTGCATTGCTGGCTGAAATCGGGCTGATTGGTAAGGCCATCGGCCGTTATAATCTGTATGTTGGTGGTAATCGTGCTGGTACACGGATTCCGCGTTTGTTCCGTGAGAATATCGACGTAGACGAAATTATGCTGATTTTGCAAGAATGGATTGCACGCTGGGCACAAGAACGACTGGATGCAGAGGATTTTGGTGATTTTGCTATTCGTGCCGGTATTGTTAAACCGGTAGTGGATGCGGCAGTAGATTTTTGGGATCCAGATAAGGTGCCAGTATAGCACTCTATCTGATAGGGACAGTGTGGTGTTGTTGATTATGGTCTGAACTACTAAAAGATTCAGACCATTTTTGTTAGTTAGAGGTATTTGGGCTTTTGTTTAGGGCTCTGGTTTGGCATAGAGCTGGTCAAACAGGCCGCCGTCACTGAAAAAGCGTTGTTGTGCTGCACGCCAGCCGCCAAACTCTTGATCAATGCTGAGCAGTTGCAGGTTGGGGAACTGGTGGCGATATTCTGCCATGATTTTCGGGTTAACCGGCCGGAAATAGCTTTGTGCTATTAGGCGCTGGGCGCTGTCACTGTATAGATGTTGCAGATAGGCGTTAGCCAATCTGCGCTTGTCAGCACTGGTGATATTGCCGTCAACTACGGCTACGGGAGGTTCGCACAGAATAGATAGTGACGGTGTGACGATTTCAAATTCATCCGGCGCCTGTTTCATGGCGAGTTGAGCTTCGTTTTCCCATGCCAGCAAGACGTCTCCTAGTTGTCGATGGGTAAAGGTAATGGTGGCGGCACGGGCACCGGTGTCCATCATCGGCACATGCTGAAGCAGGGCACGTAAATAAGCTTCTGCGCTGGCATCGCTTCCACCGGGCTGGTGTTTGGCCCATGCCCAAGCTGCTAGAATATTCCAGCGTGCGCCGCCGGAGGTTTTCGGATTAGGGGTGATAATCTGTACATTGTTTTGAATCAAGTCACCCCAATCGCGGATGTGTTTGGGGTTGCCTTTGCGTACTAGAAATACGATGGTTGAAGTATAAGGGGTGCTGTGGTGGGGCAAGCGCTGTTGCCAATCAGATGGCAGTAACGTTTTTTTACCACGGTTGATGGCGTTGATGTCGCCGGCCAGAGCTAAGGTTACGACATCGGCTTTTAAGCCGTTCTGTACAGCTATTGCCTGTTTGCCGGAGCCACCATTTGACTGACGAATATGTATTTTTTGCCCAGTTTGCTTGTACCAGTAGTGCTGAAAATCAGTATTGTAATGCTGATACAGTTCGCGTGTGGCATCATATGAAGCATTGAGCAAAGTAGTGTTGCTGTTGTTCTGGCTGTTGCATGCGTTCAGCCCCATTGCTACTGCTGCTAGCAGACCATAACGCCAAAATGTGTTCATACTTGAAAATTTATTGTGCCGTCAAAGTTTTAATGTAGCAATGCTGCTGTGGGGACGGAAATACTGTTTTTTTGTTTGTTTATAACTAAAAGCAAGTTGTTGGGCGGTTTGTTGCTGCGGTAATCGGCCTAAATTTGAAAAAGTTGCCTGGGGCTGTTATAAACCGCATTTGATTTTTAATCTGTTTGATTGAGAAAGTTAGATGAAGAGCGGGAATACAGAGGTTGCAGCACACAGAAAGC
Source organism: Snodgrassella alvi (assembly GCF_002777855.1). Classification (GTDB taxonomy): domain Bacteria; phylum Pseudomonadota; class Gammaproteobacteria; order Burkholderiales; family Neisseriaceae; genus Snodgrassella; species Snodgrassella alvi_E. The sequence continues at coordinate 35,543 of NZ_MEIK01000029.1, read as the reverse complement.
TGCTGACACGGGAAGATGTGCGTACGTTGATGCTGTCATCCTTTGGTGGCGCGCTGGAGTTTTATGATTTTGTAATTTACGTATTTTATGCCAAGGTGTTGTCTGAGCTGTTTTTTCCAGCTGGTATGAATCCGTTTTGGGCGATGCTGAATACTTACGGTATTTTTGCTGCCGGCTATTTGTTCCGACCGCTGGGCGGTATTGTAATGGCACATTTTGGCGATTTGTTTGGGCGTAAACGTTTGTTTGCCCTGTCTATCATGATGATGGCTTTGCCAACGCTGCTGCTGGGATTGATGCCTACATTTGACACAATTGGCTATGTCGCGCCCGTGTTGCTTTTAGTATTACGCATGATACAGGGTGTGGCCATTGGCGGTGAAATTCCGGCGGCTTGGACGTTTGTATCTGAGCATGTGCCTGAAAAACATGTGGGTATGGCCAATGGTTTTCTTACCGGCGGGTTGTCGCTGGGTATTTTATTGGGCTCGTTGATTGCATTGATGATGTCCAGACAGTTTAGCAGCGCAGCGATTCTGGATGGTGCATGGCGTATTCCTTTTATTCTGGGAGGTCTATTTGGTCTACTGACCTTGTATCTGCGTAGTTATCTGCGAGAAACACCGGTTTTCAAGGCGATGCAGCAGCGTAAGGAGCTGGCTACGGATATGCCATTAAAATTACTGGTGACTCAGCATAAGACTGCCGTGATTATTGGTATGCTGCTTACTTGGTTTTTGACAGGATGTGTCGTTGTAATTTTGCTGGCCATGCCACAATTGCTGACTGCAGGCTTTGGCTTTTCCAGTGCGCTTGCTTTTGAAATGCAGAGTATGGCGATAGTGATGCAGATGATCGGTTGTGTACTATATGGTGTGTTAGCCGACCGTGTAGGCAGTGGACGCATGCTGATTTGTGGGATTGTTTTGACTGGTGTGATGGCAGTTTTATTCTATCCGGCACTGGGAAATAGCAGCGAAGGTATGGTTTTTGCTCTCTATATGCTGTTGGGACTGGCTGCCGGAGTAGCCGGTATTGTATCTGCTGCGATGATTAAAATGTTTCCACCCGCTATTCGCTTTACTGGAATTTCTTTTTCCTACAATGTGGCTTATGCGATTGTCGGTGGTTTGACTCTACCTGTCGTGCAGTGGTTAAGCAGCTATAGCCCGATTGGTGCCATGTATTACATCCTGCCATTGTGTGTGGTGGGGTTGCTGTCGGCTTTTGCATTCCAATTTCGTTATCAGCGCTAAAACTATCTCGCCAAAAATGTTAGACACAAAAAAGCTGCTTTATCCATACGTGTTCATCATGTCAGGATAAAGCAGCTTTTTTATTAATAATCAGGCATTACCGGCATTAGCTTGTTCGGCCTGATACATGGCTTCGAAGTTAATCGGAGCCAGCATCACTGGCGGGAAGCCGGAACGGGTGATGGTATTGGATACGGTTTCACGGGCATACGGGAACAGAATATTCGGTGCTGCTACCGCCAGCAGTAATTCCACATCATCTTCTGGAATATTGGCAATGCGGAAAATACCGCTCTGAGCCACTTCGTTCAGAAATAGTATTTTTTCTTCGGTCATCTTGGCAGTAACCGTTACTGTAACGGTAACATTATAAAATTCATCCTCTAGTTTCTCAGCAGCAGAAGTCACACGCATTTCAATTTGAGGTTCTCCACCTTCAAGAAAGATTTGTGGTGCATGGGGCACTTCTAGTGACAAATCTTTCAGGTAGATTTTTTCAATGCTGAATACCGGCTGTTGTTCGTTTTTTTCTGGTGCTTGTTCTTTTTTGCTCATGCTTTTCTTTCAACAAAGGGATAAGGGTTAGGGTGGCAGTACTATCCGGCACAGCCGGATAACGGAGAAGAGAAATAGTCTGCTCTTAGCCTGCCAGCAGAGGATCTAGTTTACCTGCTTGGTTCAAAGCATTCAAATCATCAAAACCGCCAACGTGTACTTCTCCGATATAGATCTGTGGTACGGTACGGCGACCGGTACGCTGCATCATCTGCTCGCGTGCCTGCGGATCGGTATCAATGCGGATTTCATTGATGGCTGTGACGCCTTTTTGTTTCAGTAAGGCTTTGGCCATCTGGCAATACGGGCATACACCCGTGGTATACATGGTAATCGCTTGCATCGTGTTTTCCTCGTCTGCGTACAGATACTGATTAGAATAGCCTAGCATACCGCGAACTGAAGCTACTGAACAGGTGCAGGCTTTCTTTGCGAGTATGCTGCGGTATAATTAGTGAATATTTATATCACAAACGGACACCTACAGATGATTCGTTTTGAGCAGGTATCGAAAACGTATCCGGGCGGTTTCACCGCAGTGAAAAACCTTAGCTTTTCTATCAGTAAAGGGGAAATGATTTTCATTGCCGGCCATTCCGGAGCAGGTAAATCAACCATTCTGAAACTGATAAGCGGCATTGTGAAGCCTACCAAGGGAAAAGTGTGGCTAAATAATCAGGATTTGGGACGTCTGAACGACAATCAACTTGGCTATCTGCGGCAGCATATCGGTATTGTGTTTCAGGACCATAAACTGCTTTTTGACCGCAATGTGTTGCAAAATGTGATGTTACCCTTGCGAATTACCGGTTATGAACGCAAGCAGGCAGAGCACCGAGCCCGTATAGCAATTGAGAAAGTTGGCCTGAAGGGACGAGAAATGGCCGACCCGGTGACCTTATCTGGCGGAGAGCAGCAGCGCCTGTGTATTGCTCGTGCAGTGGTGCATCAGCCTGGTTTGCTGATAGCTGATGAGCCCTCAGCCAATCTGGATCGGGCCTACGCGCTGGATATTATGGAATTGTTCAAGACCTTTCATGAGGCCGGTACCACAGTAATGGTAGCCGCTCACGATGAAACTCTGATGGCTGATTACGGCCATCGCATTATTCGATTGCAGGAAGGCAGGTTATACGCATGATTCAGTTTGTTTCCCTGCATACAGAAGCGGCGTGTAAAGCATTACGGCAGTTATTGCGCCAGCCGGTGGCCACAATGTTGATTCTTGTCATGCTGGCTATCGCCATGACGTTACCACTGGCATTGTATCTCGGTGTACAAAGCGGACAGCAGGTGCTGGGACAGATTAACGATGCGCCCACCATGACTCTGTATATGCAGATGGAAGCGAAAGCCAGTGATAATCAGGCTGTAGAAAAAGCCTTACGGGCGAATAAACAGCTTGAAAAAGTAGTGTTTGTGAGTAAGCAGCAGGGGCTGGAAGAATTGCAGCAGAGTATGGGGAGTCAGGATCTGGTTTCTATGCTCGATAGTAATCCGCTGCCGGATGCGTTTACGGTCACACCGCAAGTGGACACTCCAGAAGAATTGGCGGCATTACAGACACAGCTGGCAAAGCTGCCGATGGTGGAAAGTGTGAAAATGGATGCCGAATGGATGCAAACCCTGTATCAGATTAATCACTTTGTGCATCAATTGTTGTGGTTTCTTGCTATAACGCTGGGACTGGCGTTTGCGCTGGTGGCGTATAACACCATTCGCTTACAGATTCTTAGCCACCGTGAAGAAATAGAAATTACGAAGCTGCTCGGTGCCCCAGCTTCTTTTATTCGCAGGCCTTTTCTGTATCTGTCCATCTGGCAAAGCCTACTGGCTGCCGCTATTAGTATCGGCTTGTGTTACTGGCTCTGCTACATGACTCAGCCAATAGTCAGTGCCATTCTGCAACCTTACGGCGTGCATATTGCCTGGCGGTTTTTCAATCCCTGTGAAATAGTGGTAATTTTATTGCTGGTTTGCGGACTGGGTGTTGTGGGTGCATGGCTGGCTACGCGTCAGCATCTGCTCAGTTTTAAATCCGTACGCTAAATATTTTGTCTATCAGTAACAGAAATCCTCAGTAAGCTTGCTTTTACTGAGGATTATTTTCAAGAAAGTTCTCTACAATTTCTATCATAAAAAGCCTGCATAATGTTTTGCTAAATTTAATTATGTGCTTTCACTACAATACTAACCATTATTGAATATTCAGCAATAATCGCTACCATTCCTTTATTCATAAATTTGTTGCCCAGTATCTAACAAAACAGATTTTTTATTTGCTCATACATCGCATATCAGCAGGCATAAAAAAGCGGCACTGATTCACCCTTAAAGTAATTCAGCAACCGCTCATGTATATTTTCAATGTGTTAAAGGCTATTGATTCTGACGAGCCTGAGCTGCCTGTGCCAGTAGTTGCAGCATCGTTTCTGTTTCTTCCCAGCCAATGCAGGCGTCTGTAATACTCTGACCATAATTTTCTGGATTATCCTGCCTGCCTGCCATCAGGTTGCTTTCCACCATAACGCCCATTATATGCTGCTCACCGGCCTGAATCTGTGCGGCGATATCCTGAGCCACTTCCATCTGCCGACGATAATCTTTGCGGCTGTTAGCATGACTGCAATCAATCATCAAATATGGTGTAACCTGATGTTTATTTAGCTCGTCTACTGCGGCCTCAACATGCTCATGGCTGTAATTAGGTTCTTTACCACCGCGCAAAATAATGTGGCAATCTGGATTACCGCTAGTACGCACAATAGCCGAATGGCCGGCTTTGGTTACCGAAAGGAAATGATGTGGATGGCTAGATGCGCCAATGGCATCAATGGCAATTTTCAAATTACCGTCGGTGCCGTTTTTAAAACCTACCGGACAGCTTAAACCAGAAGCCAGCTCGCGGTGTACCTGACTTTCCGTCGTACGGGCACCGATGGCACCCCATGAAATCAGATCGGCAAAATATTGTGGAGTAATCATGTCCAGAAATTCAGTTGCTGCTGGCATACCCATATTATTTAATTCTAAAAGCAATTTGCGAGCCAGACGCAGACCGTAGTTAATATCGTAGGAACCATCTATTCGCGGGTCGTTAATCAAGCCTTTCCAGCCCACAGTGGTACGTGGTTTTTCAAAGTATACACGCATCACAATCAGCAATTGCTTGGCATATTTTTCGCGTAATACATTTAGCCGCCGGCCATATTCCAGTGCAGCGACTGGATCATGGATGGAGCAGGGGCCGATAATAACCAGTAAACGTTTATCATGGCCATGCACCAATGCAGCAATTTCTTCGCGCGTATCGTGGACTACTTCAGCAGCTTTGTCGGTAATCGGCAATTCATATAGATGGGCAATCGGTGGCAACAATTCTTTAATTTCTTTAATCCGGACATCATCTATTGGTCTGGTTACTGCCTGATTCATAATCTTTCCTGTCGAATGCTATTATTTTAAATTTTAATGATTTACCTATCAGGCTATAATGAATAAGTTTAAAAAGCAAGATTCAAACTTTTGTATCGATATAATATTGCTTAAATATCAAGTTATCTGGTAGATAATTATATTCTAAGCTGGATTTATATATATTTTCGACATAATATTTTAATAAAAACCATTTTATTGTTTGATACCTTGTTTAAAATATTGCAAGTGCTGTTTTAAGCCTGTATTGGTTTCGGGTACAATCGCTTACCCTGTGGTTCGTAACCCTCCCACATAAAAAAACTAGGAAATCAATTATATGCGTGCACAAAATAATCTGGGCACAGTTAGTTTGCTGGGTAATCAGCACACGCAGTATTGCAGCGATTACGCACCGCAGCTACTGGAAGCCTTTGATAATCAACATCCCGATAACGATTATTTCGTTAAATTCATCTGTCCTGAATTCACCAGTCTTTGCCCGAAAACCGGTCAGCCAGACTTTGCCACTATTTACATCAATTACCTACCCCGCATGCGCATGGTAGAGAGTAAATCATTGAAACTGTATCTCTTCAGTTTTCGCAATCATGGTGATTTTCATGAAGATTGTGTCAACATCATCATGAAAGATTTGATTGCATTAATGCAGCCTAAATATATAGAAGTATATGGAGAATTTACGCCGCGGGGCGGCATTGCCATCCATCCGTATGCCAATTACGGCGAACCCAATACGCGCTACAGTGACATGGCTGCTCAGCGTTTGCTGCAGTTTCAAGTGAAATAAACCTGTCACTGCTGCATAAAACTTTTCTGTATGGCTAGCTCGGGTTATCTGATGATTACCTGTTGCACAGCCACATGAATAAACAGGATTACCTATGTATGAATTTTCCGATGCGCAGCGTTTCAAGGCGTTGCGCTGGCTGACTTTCTGGCACATGCTGGTTATCGTGGCCAGTAATTATCTGGTGCAGTTTCCCTTTACTCTGTGGGGGCTGCACAATACTTGGGGCGCATTTACCTTTCCGTTTATTTTTCTAACCACTGACTTAACCGTACGCATATTCGGCTCAGGTCTGGCGCGAAAAATTATTTTCTGGGTGATGTTGCCTTCATTGTTGTTTTCCTATGCTATCTCCGTATTGTTTCAAAACGGACACTGGATGGGCTGGGTGGCATTAAGCCATTTTGATTTATTTGTAGCGCGTATTGCTCTTGCTAGTTTTACTGCTTACGTAGTTGGACAGCTGATGGATATTCTGGTGTTTAACCGGCTACGCCAATGCAAGCGCTGGTGGCCGGCTCCAAGTGCCTCCGCTGTGCTGGGTAGTGCCGTCGATACATTACTTTTTTTCGCAGTAGCATTCTATCACTCACCAGATGCCTTTATGGCGGCCAACTGGTTACAGATATCCTTTACAGATTATGCATTTAAAATCACTGTGGCCGCACTGTTTTTCCTGCCTACGTATGGTGTGATACTGCGTTATTTACTCTATCGGCTGACCGTCTTAGCGCCGCGTACCGTAAACGGTTAAAACGCATTAAACACGTTGTTACAGCGTAGTATCTTGCATTCAACAGGCCGCTTGATAAGTGGCCTGATTGGCGTGAAGGCATCTGTTATAATACGCGCCTATTTTCAAATACCTGGCTGAAAGAACATCATGGAAGCGGAGCAGATTAATCAGTTAAACAATATTCTGGATGATATGGCATCCCGTAGTCACGATTTACGGAGGTATCTTTGACTACGCTGGCAAAAAAGATCGTCTGGAAGAAGTAATCGGTCTGTCAGAAGACCCTGAACTCTGGAACGACCCGAAAAAAGCACAAGAAGTTGGCAAAGAGCGTAAAGTACTGGAAGGCATTGTGCTGACGCTGGATCATCTGCACAGCGGGATTGAAGACAACCGCATACTGTTGCAAATGGCTGTTGAGGAAAACGACAGCGACGGTTTCGCAGCAGTGCAGGCTGATATCACCGCACTGCAAGAAGAGCTGGCGCAGCTAGAATTTAAGCGTATGTTTAATCAGCCAGCCGATGTGAATAATTGCTTCATAGATATCGTGGCTGGCGCAGGTGGCACCGAGGCCGAAGATTGGGCCGGTATGTTATTGCGCATGTACGTACGCTATGGCGAACGCAAAGGTTTCAAAGTAGAAGTTCTTGAAGAAGACGAGGGTGAAATTGCCGGGGTTAACCGCGCTACCATCAAACTAGATGGTGAATACGCCTACGGATTGCTGCGTACCGAAACCGGTATTCACCGGCTGGTGCGTTACTCACCGTTTGATTCTAATAACAAACGACATACATCGTTTGCTTCCGTATTCGTTTATCCGGAAGTGGATGACAGCTTTGAAATTGAGATTAATCCCGCAGATTTGCGTGTCGATACCTATCGCGCGTCCGGTGCCGGCGGCCAACACATCAACAAAACCGATTCGGCTGTTCGCATCACGCATGAACCAACTGGTATTGTCGTACAGTGTCAGAACGACCGTTCCCAGCACCGCAATCGCGAAGAGGCGATGAATATGCTCAAAGCCAAGTTGTTTGAGCTGGAAATGCGTCGCCGCAATGAGGAAAAACAGAATCTCGAAGCCAGTAAGGATGATGTGGGCTGGGGACATCAGATTCGTTCCTATGTATTCGATTCATCGCGTATCAAGGATTTACGCACTGGTTATGAAGTAGGCAATATCAAGGCCGTAATGGACGGCGACCTTGATGGCTTTATCGAAGCCAGTTTGAAACAAGGTGTATAAAAAATATGTCATAAGGCTGCCAGCTATCAGTTAGGCGGCCTTAATTGTTAAGGTAGCCTGTATGAAATCTATTGATGTCATTATTCCCTGCTATAACGCCGAAGATACATTGGCACGAGCAATAGATAGTGTATTGGTACAGCCGGAACTGGGCTGTCTGTGGCTGGTGGATGATGCGTCTGCAGATGGAACAGCCAGTTTGATTCGGCAGTGGCAGCAGCGCCATCCACAACTTATACGAAGTGAGTTTCTGCCTACAAACCGTGGTCCGGCTGTGGCGCGTAACTGGGCCGCCTTGATGTCAAGTCGTAACCACATAGCATTTCTGGATGCAGATGATGCCTACCAACCTCATGCACTACAGGCTGCCAGCGCCGTGTTCAGTTTCCGGCCGCAAACCGGTTTATTGCGTTTACCGGTCAAGGGACATAATATCCCTGAACGGTACCGAACGCATGAAAAATTTGCCGTGGCATGGCGTACGTTTGAAATGATTACTGCCACCAATACAGTTTTTAACCGTGCCTATTTCCTCGCCTGTGGCGGTTTCCCAGTTGATGCTCTGTTTCGGCAACTTGGTGGCGAAGATGGGGCGCTGGGGCTGGCCACAATAGAAAGCTGCATGGTGGCCACACTGTTTGATGAAGCTGGAATGCCTGATATCGGTGTCGATTTTTATGGCCACGATGGGATGTATGTACGCAAACTGCTTGATGCTATGCTATATGGGCAAAAGCGGGAGGAATGCGATGATACAGCGATGCAACAGGCCGATGCGGTAACACAAAGTATTGTGCAACGGTTACACGATTTGCATGAGATACTTGCTTACCCTCACCCTGGTAAACAACCCCTGAAATTGTTTACCGATTAAGCATGGCACTCAAAGTGCCAGTGCATTAACTGAATTTCGTCTTATCATTACTCTGGAAGTAGAAGAAACATGATCAATCCATTAACTGCCTTGTCACCGTTGGATGGGCGATATGCCTCGGCTGTCTCTGAATTACGGCCAATTTTTTCTGAATACGGTCTAATACATGCTCGCATAAAAGTTGAGCTGGAATGGCTCAAAGCACTGGCTGCCGAAGCCGCAATTAGTGAAGTTCCACCCTTTACAGCCGCTACTATTGCCGAAATCGACGGTGTAATTACCGATTTTTCAGTTGAAGATGCGCAGGCAGTCAAAGCCATTGAGGCCACAACCAACCATGATGTAAAAGCCATCGAATACTGGCTGAAACAGCGTTTTGCTAATGTCCCCGAAGTACTGGCCGTGAGTGAATTCATTCATTTTTCCTGTACCAGTGAAGACATCAATAATTTATCGCATGCACTAATGCTGAAACAGGCTCGTGACGAAGTATTGCTGCCGAAACTTTGCGAGCTGATTGAGGAATTGCGTCAGCTGGCACATACTCATGCTGCCTTACCGATGATGTGCCGAACACATGGGCAGCCTGCTACACCTAGTACGCTAGGTAAAGAAATTGCTAATGTGGTGGCGCGTCTTCAGCGCCAGATTCAATCAGTTCAGCAACAACAGTTTCTGGGCAAAATTAATGGAGCGGTAGGTAATTACAATGCGCATCTGGTCGCTTATCCAGATATAGATTGGGAAGGCCATTGCCGCCGTTTTGTTGAATATAATCTGGGACTGACATTTAATCCTTATACCATCCAAATAGAGCCGCATGATTATATGGCCGAATTTTTCCAGAACATTAGTCGTATCAATACCATTCTGATTGATTTTAACCGCGATATTTGGGGTTATATCTCGATTGGCTACTTTAAGCAGAAAGTGAAAGCCGGAGAAGTTGGTTCTTCCACCATGCCACATAAAGTCAATCCGATTGATTTTGAAAATTCAGAAGGTAATCTGGGTATGGCTAATGCCATACTGGGTTTCCTGGCCGAAAAGCTTCCAGTATCGCGCTGGCAGCGTGATCTAACCGACAGTACTGTATTGAGAAATATGGGCGTTGGTTTCGGCTACACCATTCTCGGGTTAACCTCGCATTTACGTGGATTGCATAAACTGGAAATCAATGCAGCTGCATTTGCTGCTGATTTAGAGGCAACATGGGAATTACTGGCTGAACCAATTCAGACGGTTATGCGTCGCTATGGCGTAGCCAATCCCTACGAGCAGCTCAAAGAGCTTACCCGTGGCAAACACGGCATCACGCCACAGAGTTTACAGGCATTTATCAGCCAGCTTGCTATTCCGGACAACGCCAAAGCACAATTGCTGGCGCTGACTCCGTCATTATATGTTGGTAAAGCGCAAGAACTGGCAGAGCGCATTTAAAACAATACAAGAAGAAGGTGGGCATAGCCCGCCTTTTTTTATTTATGGCCGGAAAATATTTTTATCCACAGCTATACCCTTTCCGCTCAAATCTCATAGCTCAACGATGGTTCAGCTTATTGTGGATAAATTAAAAACTAGCTCAGAATTAAGAATTTTGTGGATAATTAGCCAGTTCAATCAAATTATTATCCGGATCACGAATATAAATGGAAGTCATTTTTCCACAGGCACCATGTCGGCTACTGGGTTGCTTCTCCAGCGGGATATGATGCTCCTGCAACATAGCTATCACTTCCTCCAGCGCTTGTTCCACGATAAAACATAAATCTGCTGAGCCTGGCGTAGGATAAAGTGCTTTCGGATTAAATTCATGTCCTTGCTGGTGTAAATTAATTTTCATTTGGCCAAAATGCAGAGCAGTACGATTGTCGGCAAACCTACTTTCGAGCATGCCCAGTATCTTTGTATAAAAAGCAGTTGAAGCCTGAATATCTTTAACTGTCAAAACCAGATGATCCAGCGTTTTAATCTGCATTACCGGCTCCTTAAATAGCATTTCACAAAATTTCTGTCGAAAAATAATTTTTAATTATTGATTATATTATAAAAAATAAAATTCTCTGACACAGCAGATAAAGCAAAAATTATTGTAAAAGGTCAAAATACCTTATTTGTAAGAAAATATTTTTATCAATTAAAATGCTATTTTTTAATGATTATAAGGCAGTGTTGCAAGCATTAAAAAAATTCAAATGACTTTATCCAGACATAAAAAGAAAAACAAACAATAATATTTTATGCTCAAAGAATAAAGGATTTGTCAGAAATTAATAAAAAAGCCAATGACATTTGTAGCATTGGCTTAAATAAGTCAGGCGTTTTATTCCATACGTAATTCTGCTGCACGAGCATGCGCCGTCAGTCCCTCACCATGCGCTAGAATACTGGCAATCTGTCCCAATTGCTTCGCTCCCTCCGCAGATACCTGAATTAGGCTGCTACGTTTCTGAAAATCATAGACACCCAGAGGAGATGCAAAACGAGCAGTACGGCTGGTCGGTAAAACATGATTGGGCCCAGCACAATAATCGCCAAGACTTTCACTGGTATACTGACCCATAAATATAGCACCGGCATGGCGTATTTTCGGTGCCCATTCCTGCGGATTGGCTACTGAAAGCTCCAGATGTTCCGGAGCCAAATAATTGGCAATTTCACAGGCTTCGTCCAGATTCTGCACTTGAATAATGGCTCCGCGATTAGCCAGCGATGCTTCAATAATAGCTTTACGTGGCATCTCTTTCATGAGCGTCTGCATTTGTGCTTCTACTTCAGATGCATAGTTTGCATCTGTGGTGATCAGAATTGCCTGAGCGATTTCATCATGTTCTGATTGACTAAACAAATCCATCGCCACCCATTTAGCCGGCGTGGTACCATCGGCAATAACCAAAATCTCGCTCGGGCCTGCAACCATATCGATACCAACCACACCAAACACCCGCCGTTTGGCAGCAGCCACATAAGCATTGCCTGGGCCGGTAATTTTATCGACTTGCACAATACTTTCCGTACCATATGCCAGCGCTGCCACAGCTTGTGCCCCGCCGATGGTAAAAACCTGTGTGACTCCGGCTACATAAGCAGCACCCAGTACAATATCATTGCGTTCCCCGTTTGGCATGGGCACGACCATAATAATTTCTTTTACCCCTGCCACATGTGCCGGCATCGCATTCATCATCACCGAGCTTGGATAGGCTGCCTTGCCGCCAGGAACATAAATACCCACTCGATCCAGCGCACTAATCTGCTGTCCCAGTAAAGTACCGTTTTCATCTTCATATTGCCATGATTGTTGTTTCTGGTGCTGGTGATAGCTCTCAATCCGTTTTGCTGCCGTTTGCAAAGCAGACTGAACATCTGCAGGCAGCCGTGCAAATGCCGCAGCCAAATCGGCCTGACTTAAAGTCAGGTCAGCCATAGATTGTGCCTGTGTGTGGTCAAAGCGGTTGGTATATTCGACTACTGCTGCATCACCACGTTTCTGTACATCTGCACATATAGCTGCCACTGCTGCATCCACTTGAGGATCCTGTGCGGTTTCAAATGCCTGAAGAGCAGTCAACTGAGCCTTAAAGTCAGTATCCTGCGAAGAAATATATTTCATACCTTTGTATAACGGGCAGCCTATGCTGCCCGATCCTGATAGATTTAATTAAATATTATTACCGAAATTATCATCATCCACATCGATAACCGGAGACTTTGTTTTAGCAGCTAGCTCATGTGCTGGAATGGTATTGCCATCTACTTCAACATCATACGGTTTGACTACCCGTACTCTCAGACCACGGCCGGCTTTGCGGCTGTCGATCCATTCATTGCTGATGGCTGAAATAGCATTATTGGCATTATCAAAGCCATAGTCTTTAGCATTGAACCCACCATCACTGGTTACCAGCTCTCGTGCTACCGAGCTTACTGTTGCCCAGCCTTCAATATCACAGGTTCGTTCAATCGCTTTCTGTACCATCGGTACCAGACGGTTCCAATAATGCTGGCTGGAAGTTTCGCCAGAAGACCGATTGGATTTAGCAGTGCGGCTGTTGAAACTAGTTTTAGCTGGCCTGCCGCGGCCGCGACTGTTTTCTGATGCCGTCACTGCCGTTTCAAATACAGCTTTGCGAGGACGGCCACGTCCGCGCTTAGTCTGATCATCACGGCTTTTATCAAAGCTGGTGAATTCAGGCGCCTGGGTTTCAATTTGTACCAATACCGGTTGAGTATTCTTCGTTTTTTCTTCCGGCTCAATCTTGACACTCACTTTTTCCGCCGGTGATGCTTTGCTGACAGCCGGAATCGTAATCACCAAAGGTGCGTCATTGTTCTGCTGAAAAGCAGCTGGTTCAGCAACTGGAGCAAAAGATTTATTTTCTGTTTTCGGCAGCAGATTATTACTGCGTTTTTTCAAACGCAGCCATAAATGATTTCCATGCATCTGCGTTTCAAAAATATCGATGGCATTAATTAGATAGGACAGTTTAGTATAGCCATAATTACGAGCATCAAAATCAGAATTAACCTTATTGATGTATTGTCCCACTACCCCCAGCGACGTCCAGCCATCATCATCAGCGTGTTCCTTCACTGCATTGCGAAACAGATTCATCAATGCTGTGTCCTGCTTCAGTTCAGTCGGAGATTTACGCTTGTTGCGGAATATAGGTGTCTGGGATTTGTCTTCACCAAGTTCTACCGTTGTATGACTAAGCAGATTTTCAGTATAAATAAATTTATCACAGGCTTTACGAAAAGATTCAGGCGTTTTCTTTTGCCCGAAACCATAAACAGTCAGGCCATTTTCACGAATACGTGATGCTAAACGGGTAAAATCACTGTCGCTGGACACAATACAAAAACCATCAAAAGTATTGCTGTAAAGTAAATCCATCGCATCAATAACCATGGCCATGTCGGTAGCATTTTTTCCCTTTGTGTAGGCAAACTGCTGCACCGGTGTAATAGCATGCGGAAGCAATGCATCTTTCCATTTGGATAGGCCACTGCTCCAGTCACCATAGATACGTTTGACACTGGCAATACCATATTTGGCGATTTCTTCCAGTAGAGATTCAACCGTACTGGCTGAAGTGTTGTCTGCATCTATAAGTACTGCCAGTTTGGCCGAATTTTCCGTTGTCATTTAAATAATTCCTGTTCAATATAAATAAAACTAAATTTTTTGATTTTTTGCCTGTGCAAAAACATCAATAATTGGTTGTATACATGAATATTTCAATTTTAAAGCTGCCTTATTCACCACCAGCCGGCTGGATATATCCACTACATGCTCTACAGCCTGCAGATTATTTGCCTGTAATGTATTACCGGTAGAAACCAGATCAACAATTGCATCAGCCAAGCCCACCAGCGGTGCCAATTCCATCGATCCATACAGCTTAATCAAATCAGTATGCACACCTTTACCGGCAAAATGTTCTGCCGCTATATTCGGATATTTAGTAGCTACCCGCAAACGGGAGCCGGGCTGCGAAGCTGCCGCATAATCAAAACCTTTTCGTACGGCTACCATCATCCGGCAGCGGGCAATATTCAAATCCAGAGGCTGATATAGACCATCTCCATCATGTTCAATTAAAACATCTTTTCCCGCAATTCCAAAATCAGCTGCGCCATATTGCACATAAGTAGGCACATCTGTTGCCCGCACAATAATCAAGCGGATATTGTTATGATTCGTATTAATAATCAGTTTGCGGGATGACTCCGGGTCTTCAATAGCCTTAATCCCCGCTGCTGCCAGCAAAGGCAGCGTTTCTTCATAAATACGACCTTTAGATAACGCAATAGTTAATTGTGCAGTCATTTTTTTATCAGTATCTAGACACTGCAAAAATCTTTAGCTATAAATTTATTATTGCGTAAAAATTAATTTGCATATTATAAAAATATTAATTACATAATTTTAATCTAACAATTGTTTCATGTCATGAGCCAATTGTGTTGCTGTCTGGCTGTGTGGTTCATACACCACGGTATGTCCCTGTTTGTCCAGCAAATATGTCCCAGTACTATGATCCAGCTGATAGTCTTTTGCACTACTGCCTGCTATTTTATGTACCGCAATTTTATATTGGGTAATCACACTATTAAGCGCCTGCAAACGCGGTTTGTCTACCGTTAAACCGATAAAATTCGGATTAAATGCTGGTGCATACTCAGCCATAACTTGCGGTGTATCGCGCAGAGGGTCAAGTGTAATAAATAGCACCTGTACTTGCTTACCCTTTTCTCCTAGCTGATTTATCGCATCCGCATAAGCTAGCAGATTAGTGGGGCATACATCTGGACAATGCGTGTAGCCGAATACCAGTGCAACCACTTTACCGCCAAAATCACGCAAATGTACTGATTTACCTTTGCCATCCAGCAAAGAAAAATCATCTCCGCCCAGACCGGCATCGCGCACATCGCTTCCTTCAAAAGAATATTGCTGATGCTGCGGCATATCTGCACTGGCAGCCGGCTTGGCTGTAGAAGCCGGTACTTGCGGCTGACATGCTGATAGCATGATTGCCGAAACAATTAACGCCGCAGATAAATGGATTTTAAACATAAATTGATTTGTATTACAAAATTGTACTTTATAATGTTCAGCTAAAAAATACAATACAGATTTTTAATTTTAAATTAATAAGTAAAATATAAAAAAATCCAAATATAAAATCAATATTTTATTCATAAATAATTAAAAAAATTCCCTACCAAGAAAAAAACCTTTACAACTATAGAAAATCCGTTATAATGCCGATTCTTCGCTAGCCCAGATGGCGAAATTGGTAGACGCAGGGGACTCAAAATCCCCCGCCGCAAGGTGTGACGGTTCGAGTCCGTCTCTGGGCACCAGATTTAAAAAACCGCTGAAATCAGCGGTTTTTTTTACGTCTGCCGCCTGTAGAGACAACACAATAAAAGCAGCACAAACTATTTGCCGCCCAAATCATTACCGTGTATAAACTTCAACAAAAACGTTTACACAAAAGTGATTAAAATAAATATTGGCAGATATGAGCAATAAACTGAGTAGAAAGAAAAATATCTTAAAAGAACCAAACATTAATCAGCAGGGCAGATATAGCTAAAATATATGCCAATCTAAATTATTAAAATTGACTACAAAATGATTATTAAGCAAATTGATAGTAAACAAGAGGATTTAGAAATATTGCAACAGCTCTTGCAGCGGCCTGATTTATCACCGCAAACGCAGCGGAAAATTGAGCAACGCATCCGTTTATTGTGTGCTGGCATCAAAGGTGAAGAAGAGTCAGCCTATCTAATGCAATTTCATTTTGGAAATCACCCAGATTGGGTAATTATCAACGATTTAAGGCTGCAATTTCAAAACAAAGTAGCTCAGATAGACCATTTACTGATTAATCGCCATTTGCAGATATTTGTTTGTGAAAGCAAAAGAATAGCAGGTGAATTGATAATCAATGAATTTGGTGAATTTTCGCGCCGATATAATGGGCAAGGACAAGGCATGCCTTCACCACTGGAACAAAACAAACGCCATATCAGTATCCTGAAACAATTGTTACAGAAAAAGCTGATTCAATGCCCCAGTCTTTGCGGATTGTATTTTAAACCTTTGATATACAGTCTAATTTTAATATCAAACGATAGCTCTATCCGGCGCCCGAAAAAAACAATAGCCGGAATGGATAACATTATAAAGAATGAGCAGTTGCAAGAAAAAGTAAAGCAGTTGAGTAAACCTTTAGGCATATTCAGCATTATTCGCACTGTTTCCCGTAGCCGGCTAGAAGAATTTGCTCATCAGTTGGTCAAACTACATCATCCACAAAAGCATGACTGGTTGGCATGTTTTGGATTAAATAAAATAAATAACCATTCAGCCAATATTGCTACGTCTCCACAGCTGCAAACAGAAACCCTAACCCCAATGAAAAAGCCTGTCAGCTATTTTTGCGTAGCTTGTCGTAAAAATATTAGCCCAGATGCTGCCAATTATTGCTGGAATCATAAAAACATATTTGGCGGCAAAGCCTATTGTTATCAATGCCAGCAAATAATTAGACAAAAGCATCAATAATATCCTGTCCACGGCAATTTCCGTATACAGTCATAAAACAGTAGCATTTTGTTTAAAAAAATTTAGTAACTGCAAAAAAAATATTCAACAATACTTTTTCTAAATTATCAGATAACATTAACTACATACAGAAATTAAACTGTGGTTAGGAAATGGTAATGATTTACAGCATGGCTGTCATAGCAGCACACTACCAAGGATAATAAACTGTATAAAATTAAATATCTGAATTATTATACAAATATAGTAGTTAAGTAACAGGAGCCAACTATGAATATTGCTGATATTTCTAAACAGCGTTATACCACGAAACATTATGACAAAACCCGCACAATACCACCTGAACAATTAGCTCAGTTATTTGAAGTAATTAGAAACAGTCCCTCATCGGTTAATTCACAACCTTGGCATTTTTTTGTAGTAGATAACGATACTGCGCGGGAAAAAATCATGCCAGCCATCCTAGAACTGAATCATCCGCGTGTCGCTGATGCATCCCATACATTAATATTTTGTGCCAAAAAACCGTTGGACGAAAAGCATTTACAGCAGGTGTTGGCACAAGAAGAAAAAGATGGCCGTTTCGGTGAAGGAGAAGTAAAAGAAATGATGGACAAAGGTCGCCATTTCTTTGTAAATAAAAACAGTTCTACTCCGCAAAGCCAGCTTGAATGGGAAAGTAAACAACTTTATATCGTGCTAGGGCAACTATTATTTGCGGCCACGGCTGTCGGCATCGATTCTACAGCTATTGAAGGATTTGATGACCAGAAAATGGATGAAATACTTGGTCTACCGCAGCAAGGTCTGAAAAGCGTTTTGGTGGTATGTCTAGGCTATCGTGCAGCCCATGACAGTAATGCCAGCCGCCCAAAATCACGCTTACCGGAACAAGAGATTTTTACGCATTTATAATAATCAGATCTGACTGTCTTCAGACAGCTTCAAGGGCAGTTACATGTAACCTATATTGCGTAACTGCCCAATTATTTTTTCATAGCTGGATTGCCGACGACTACTTAAAAGTGGATTTATTTAATCGATAAATAGCCAGTGAGAATAATAAGCACAAATAAATATCTTCATTCTGACCAGAAAATCATATTAAAAATTTCGAATTCCCTCTTCACAGATAAAAAACGGTATTCTGATATCGTGTTTTTCCGATTCTATTTTATCAATCAACTGGCATTTAAAACCCACGCCGGTCAATCTCAAATGCCATGGTGGTAAAGCTGCAAGCGTAGCATCATAATAACCTCCACCCTGACCAAGCCGGTTACCCTGCTGGTCAATGCCAAGTAAAGGGACAATAACTGTGTTTAAGCTGCGGGCGCGTAGGCGTGGTCCGCCAAACTGCGGAATTGTCTTCCGTCTGCGCTTAAGCCCATGCAAAATCAAATAGCGAGCTGTGGCAGGCTGTCGGGGTAGGTGCGGGCAACGTGTAAACCATAATTGGCGCTGCTTGGGTGCAATACTGGGTAAATAGACTTCGGCTCCGCGGTGCTGTGCCGTGGCAATAAAAGACCACAATGATAATTCGCTACCAATGGCCCAGTACGCTGCAATCCGTTTGCCACGTCTTATCAAGGGATAAAGCAGGCGGTTAATTTGCGATGTGGCCTCTTTGCGGAGCTCCGGCTTTATTTGTTGCCGCTGCTGTCGCAAACAGCGGCGTAGTAATGTTTTATCGTAATGCTGGTGCATAAATAAAATAGACGGCTAAATAAATTGATTAACAGAGGTAGTATCGTGCACTTGCCGAAACAGCTTTTTTTCTGTATCATCCGAACGTTTTACCTCGGTAAAAAATAAATAACGCTCGCACCGTACGCGAAAGGGTGCTCTTTAATTTATAGAGTTCTATGCGTGGCGGTGTCAGGCTTTAACCCTTTAAGGATAGATATTATGTCACAAATTACTATGCGCCAGATGCTGGAAGCAGGCGTACATTTTGGTCACCAAACCCGCTACTGGAACCCGAAAATGGCTGAATACATTTTCGGTGCGCGTAACAAAATTCATATCATCAATCTGGAAAAAACCCTGCCGCTGTTTATTGAAGCACAGGATGTTGTGCGCCGTCTGGCTGCCAACAAAGGTACCGTATTATTTGTTGGTACTAAACGTCAGGCTCGTGATATTGTTAAGGAAGAAGCAACCCGCGCTGGTGCACCTTACGTAGATCATCGTTGGTTGGGTGGTATGCTCACCAACTACAAAACCGTTAAACAGTCTATCAAACGTCTGGAAGAAAAAACCGCTGCGCTGGAAAATGCTACCGAAGCTGGCTATGGCAAAAAAGAAGTGCTGGAAATGCAGCGTGAAGTAGCCAAACTGGAACGTTCTTTGGGCGGTATCAAAGACATGAAAGGTCTTCCGGATGCTATTTTCGTTATCGATACCGGCTATCAAAAAGGTACACTGGTAGAAGCCGCTAAATTGGGTATTCCAGTTATCGCTGTAGTCGACACCAACAATAGCCCTGACGACGTTAAATATGTAATTCCTGGTAATGATGACTCAGCTAAAGCCATCCGTCTGTATTGTCGCGGTATTGCTGATGCTATTCTGGAAGGCAAAGCCCAATCATTGCAGGAAGTGGTTCAGGCTGCTCAGGCTGCTGAGGAAAAACAGGCTGCAGCAACTGCCGAATAATTAGCTCTTTCGTATTTTTCGTAAAAGAAGGGGGACATTAGTGCCCCTTTTTTTAAAGTATTTTTTCAGTCTGATATCCATCGGGCTGAGTATAATCAAGTTTAAGGAGTAAAACATGGCTGCAATTACTGCAAAAATGGTTGGTGATTTGCGTGCTGCTACTGGTCTGGGCATGATGGAATGCAAAAAAGCACTGGTGGAAGCCGAAGGTAATATGGAAAAAGCCGAAGAAATTTTGCGCATTAAATCCGGTGCCAAAGCTGGTAAATTGGCTGGACGTACAGCTGCAGAAGGCGTGATTGCCGAATATGTAGATGGTAAAGTAGGTGCCGTAGCCGAAATCAACTGTGAAACTGACTTTGTTGCCAAAGATACCAGCTTCATGGCGTTTGCTCAGGCTGTGGCCAAAGCCGTTGCCGTACATAATCCAGCTAGTCTGGAAGCCTTGGCTGAAGCTAAAACCGACGACGGTGTAACCATTGAAGAAGCCCGCAAAGCTGTGATTGCCAAACTGGGTGAAAACATCACCGTGCGCCGCTTTGAACGCATTGAAACCGACAATAGTCTGGTTACCTATATGCACGGTACCAAAATCGGCGTATTGGTTGAGCACAAAGGTGGCGATACTCAGGCTATTCGTCAGGTGGCTATGCACATTGCAGCTTCCAAACCACAGTGTGTCTCTGCTGCTGAAGTAAATCCGGAAATTGTGGCTAAAGAACGCCACATTTATGAAGAGCAAGCTGCTGCTTCCGGCAAGCCGGCAAACATCATTGAAAAAATGGTGGAAGGCCGTGTACAGAAGTTTCTGGCAGAAGTAACTCTTCTAGGTCAGCAGTTTGTCATCAACCCTGACCAAACCGTGGAAAAATTTCTTAAAGAACAGAATGCCGAAATCAGCCGTTTTGTAGCTTTCCACGTAGGTGAAGGTATTGAGAAAAAAGAAGTAGATTACGCTGCTGAAGTAGCCGCTGCTTCCAAAGTATAAGGCAGTAAATGCCAAGGGCACTCTGGATTCAGATTTCTGAATCAGGGTGCTTTTTTTTGAGTTATCTCTTTCATCGCATTGAGATAGCTGAAATAAAAGTTCCCAATATATTTTGAAAATTATAGTAATAGCTGTTAAAAATCTAATGGCAATCAGATAGAAAGAATGATCATGACCAAACCAGCAAAATACAAGCGTGTATTATTGAAGCTATCCGGTGAATCCCTGATGGGGCCAGATGCTTTCGGTATCAACCGCGATACCATCATGCAAATCACCGCACAGGTTAAAGAAGTGGTCGAAATGGGGGTAGAAGTGGCTATCGTCATAGGTGGTGGTAACATCTTTCGTGGTATGGCTCAGTCTGCCAAGGGCATGGAGCGCGCCACCGCCGATTACATGGGCATGATGGCCACAGTAATGAATGCCCTTGCCTTAAAAGAAGCCTTCGAAACCCAGCAGATAAAGGCTCGCGTCCAGTCTGCCTTGAGTATGCAGCAGGTTGCCGAAACTTATGCGCGTCCCAAAGCCATCCAATATTTAGAAGAAGGTAAAGTAGTCATTTTTGCTGCCGGCACCGGCAATCCATTTTTTACCACCGATACTGCAGCCAGCCTACGTGGTGTGGAAATGAATTGTGATATTATGTTAAAAGCAACCAATGTAGACGGTGTATATACGGCCGACCCCAAAACCAATCCAGAGGCTAGACGTTATCAGCAAATCACCTTTGATGAAGCAATCAGCCAGAATTTAAAAGTAATGGATGCCACAGCCTTTGCCTTATGTCGTGAGCAGAAATTAAATATTGTGGTGTTTGGCATCTTCAAACCGGGTGCATTGAAAAAAGTCATCATGGGTGAAGATGAAGGTACACTGGTGCATGTTTAAAAATCGCCAGACAGATTAACTTAACTTGAGTTGACGCGTATAACTGCGTTAGTATGCGCGTTTGCCCTTTTCTGGTTGCCGAAATTTCAACAAATTGAAATAAATGCAATCAGTTCAGACAGGAATGTTCATGATTAACGAAATTCAACACACCGCTGAAACAAAAATGCAGAAATCCTTGGATGTATTGCGCGATAATCTGGCAAAAGTTCGTACCGGCCGTGCGCATACCGGTCTGCTGGATCAGGTAGAAGTAGAATACTACGGCAGCATGGTTTCTGTAAGTCAGGTAGCCAGCATAACTCTGCTAGATGCCCGTACCATCGGTGTTAAACCCTTTGAAAGTAAAATGGCCGCCGTTATCGAAAAAGCCATCCGCAATTCCAATCTCGGACTGAATCCAGCTGCCATGGGTGATTTGATACGCGTGCCGATGCCAATGCTTACTGAAGAGCGCCGAAAGGATCTAATAAAAGTAGTACGTGGCGAAGTAGAAGATGGTCGCGTTGTGGTACGTAATGTTCGTCGTGATGCCAATAATGACCTCAAACGGCTACTCAAAGACAAAGAAATCAGCGAAGATGAAGCCCGCCGCGGTGAAGAAGGCATTCAGAAGCTGACTGATAAATACATAGCTGAAATTGATAAAATGCTGGCAACCAAAGAAGCCGACCTGATGGCCATCTAAGCTTGTAAATCCCCGTAAAGGATGTATCTTGACTACCAGTAGTACCCAAACCGTACCAGAACACACAGACATACCTCGTCACATTGCCGTTATCATGGATGGAAACGGGCGCTGGGCCAAAAAACGGTTGATGCCCCGTATCATGGGGCATAAAAAAGGTCTGGAAATGCTGGAAGACATGACAGCAAACTGTGCCCGTATGGGTGTCGAGTATCTGACTGTTTTTGCTTTTTCAACCGAAAACTGGCGGCGGCCGGTAGATGAAGTTAACTTCCTGATGAATCTGTTTCTGCAATCCTTACAGAAACGTGTACAGAAATTGCATAAAAACAACCTGCGCCTGCGAGTTATCGGTGATCGTAGCCGGTTTGCTGCAGAAATTGTACAAGGTATTGAAGATGCTGAAGCATTAACTGCAGCCAATACCGGCCTTACTCTGACCATTGCTGCAGATTACGGTGGTCGCTGGGATATTCTGCATGCAGCCAATCAGGCCATTCAGGCAGGAGCTACCGAGCTAACTGAAAGCAGCATTTTGCCCTATCTTTCACTTGGCGATGCACCAGAACCAGACCTGTTCATCCGCACCGGTGGTGAAACACGTATCAGTAATTTTCTCTTATGGCAACTTGCCTACACCGAATTATATTTTACACCGGTGCTGTGGCCAGATTTTGACGAAGACCATCTGGCTACTGCCATCCGCTCCTATCAGGTGCGGGAGCGGCGCTTTGGTAGAACTTCGGAGCAGCTGCCTCTTACTCAACAGCGTCCCTGACATATGCTCAAACAACGTATTCTCACTGCACTAATCCTGTTGCCCTTAATGATAGGTATGTTGTTTGGGGCCAATAACAGCTTATGGGCTGCTTTCAGTGGCCTCATTGCATTGCTGGCTTTATGGGAATATGCCCGTATTGTCCATTTCACCCATGTACAAAACCTACTCTATTTACTGCTGAGTGCAGCAGGTGGTTTCTGCCTGTATCTTTATCATCAACAGACTTACACACCTGTATGGTTACAGATAGTTGTATTGCTGTTTTGGCTGATAATCGTACCCTTCTGGTTAAAATTTAAATGGAAAGTTAAAGCAAACTTGCTTGGTGTATTGACCGGTTGGATCTTAATGTTGCCTTTCTGGCAAGCTTTAATTTCTCTGCGTCCAGATGCCAGATCAGCCACTGCACTACTGTCGATCATGGCTTTAGTATGGATTGCTGATATTGCCGCCTATTTTGTTGGCCGGGCATTCGGTAAACGTAAACTAGCACCGACCATCAGCCCGAATAAAAGTTGGGAAGGGGCAATAGGTGCCGTATTCTGCGTTGCAATATATACATTAATATTGCAGCAGCGCGAATGGCTACCTGTTAATCTGCCGGCGTGGCAAACCATGATTCTGGCGGCTATTCTGACCGCTGTCAGTATCTGTGGCGATTTGCTTGAAAGTTGGCTCAAACGTGCAGGTGGTGTAAAAGACAGTAGCAAGCTTCTGCCTGGACATGGCGGTGTATTCGATCGGGTAGATTCCCTGATAGCCGTACTCAGCGTTTATGCCGCTTTAGTGGTATGTTTTAATATAAAGTGATTTACTGATGAATGGTTGTAATCCGATATCAATTACCATTCTGGGTGCTACCGGCAGCATAGGCCTGAATACGCTAGATGTTATAGGCCGCCATCCCGAACGCTTTGTTGTCTTTGCTTTGACAGCGTACCAGCAAATTGATCGTTTGGCCGAATTGTGTTTTCGTTTCCAACCGGTGTACGCAGTGGTGGCCACCGCCCAGCAGGCCTGCGTATTGCAGGCACAATTACAGACAGCGGCACTGAAAACCGAAGTATTGTATGGTGAGCAGGCGCTGTGTGATGTGGCACAGGCCAGTGAAACTGATGCTGTAATGGCTGCTATTGTTGGCGCGGCCGGACTAAAACCGACTCTTGCCGCAGCTAAAGCCGGTAAAATCATATATCTGGCCAATAAAGAAACTTTAGTAGTGGCTGGAGCCTTATTTATGCAAACTGTACAGCAGTACGGTGCGCGTCTATTACCGGTTGATAGCGAACACAACGCCATTTTTCAGTCTTTGCCTGCTGATTATCAGGGTAATCCTCAACTGGCTGGCGTGGAATCGCTGATTTTGACGGCTTCAGGTGGCCCCTTTCTGCATACACCGTTGGATGAATTTGCCACAATTACCCCAGAAGCAGCAATAAACCATCCTAACTGGAAAATGGGACGTAAAATTTCAGTAGATTCTGCCAGCATGATGAATAAAGGGCTGGAATTGATAGAAGCTCGCTGGTTATTCAATGTAACAGCTAAACAGCTGGAAGTAGTTATCCATCCACAAAGTGTGATACACAGTATGGTACGCTATATTGATGGGTCTGTACTGGCACAAATGGGTAAGCCGGACATGCGCATACCGATTGCGCATTGTCTGGGGTTGCCAGATAGAATTGTTTCAGGTGTCAAACAACTGGATTTTACGCGTTTAAGTGGCTTAAACTTTTTTGCACCGGATTTTGTACGCTTTCCCTGCCTGAAATTGGCATATGATGTACTGAACAGCAGCAATGACGCCAGCTCTTGTGTCCTGAATGCAGCTAATGAAATTGCCGTGGCCGCTTTTCTGGATGAGCAGATTCGGTTTACTGAATTGGCACAGGTCGTTGAAAGCTGCCTGCAGCAATTCAGCGGCTCTATAGCAGCATCCATCGAAGAATTTCTGTTTCTGGATGAGCAGGTGCGTAGTGCTGCTAAAACATGGGTGGCCGGTAGGGCTGCCAGCTGAATACAGGATAAACCATGTTACTAACCATAGTTGCTTTTATCGTAGCCATTTTACTTCTGGTCAGTTTGCATGAATTAGGCCATCTGCTGGTAGCGCGCTGGTGCGGTGTCAAAGTGCTGCGATTTAGCATCGGTTTTGGTAAACCTTTCTATTCTATCAAACGTGCCAACATTGAATGGTGTCTGGCTCCCATTCCGCTAGGCGGTTATGTCAAAATGGTAGACACACGGGAAGGGGAGGTCAGTGAGGCTGATTTACCTTTTGCCTTTGACCGTCAGCATCCTCTGAAACGAATTGCTATCGTCATTGCCGGTCCATTAACTAACTTGATTCTAGCGATAATTTTGTATGCGGCCAGTTTCAGCATCGGCGGTATTACTCAGATGCGGCCATGGGTTGGGATGGTAGAGCCAGCAAGTGTAGCAGCAGATGCCGGTTTTCGGTCTGGTGACCGTATCTTAAGTGTGAATGGACAGCCAGTTACCGATTGGTCAGATGCTCAAGCCAAAATCATGCTTAATCTGGATGCTGGCAAAGTTTTGGTAGATGTCATCAGCGCCGCAGGACAACCTGGAAAGCGTCTGTTCAACATTGCGGGTACCGAAGCAGCGGCTAATGTAGCTAAAACAGGATATCTTGGTATCGTGCCGTTTAAAGTAATCAACCAGATAGGCATGGTCGTACCTGACAGCGTAGCTGCCAAAGCAGGTCTGCAAGCCGGGGACATATTGTTAACCATAAATGGCCGCAAAATTAGTAACTGGCAAGAATGGGTGGATAATATCCGAGCCAGTGCCGGAGCACGACTAGATATTAGTTATCAACGCAATGGACAAATTCAACATACCAGTCTGCGCCCTGAGTCTGTACTCGAAAACGGCACCATCATCGGCCAGGTTGGTGTTGGAGCCATGCGTGATAAAGCATGGGATCGCCAGATACGCCAACATTATCAGCCCAGTTTTTTTCAATCAGTGCAGCTGGCTATGCAGCGCACATGGGATTACATTACACTCACTCTTTCCATGTTTGCCAAATTACTCACTGGTCAGGCATCCTTACATTATTTATCCGGTCCCCTGACCATAGCTGATGTGGCTGGAAAAACTGCAGCCATGGGCTGGCAGAGCTATACTGAATTTCTGGCTTTGGTCAGTGTCAGTCTGGGTGTACTGAATTTATTACCCGTTCCCGTGTTAGACGGCGGGCATTTATTGTATTATGCGATCGAATGGATTCGCGGCAAGCCCCTCAGTTTACGCATTCAGGAAATGGGGCTGCGTTTTGGTATTGCTGCCATGTTAATGTTGATGCTGGTGGCTTTCTTCAATGATATTACCCGCTTGTTTGGATGAATGATGAAATTAAAACAGATAACTGTCAGTTTAATGGCCTTAGGCCTGTCTTCACTGGCTTTGGCAGTCGAACCGTTTACCATAAAAGACATTCGGGTAGAAGGTTTACAGCGTACCGCACCGACAACCGTTTTCAGTTACCTGCCAGTTAAAATCGGTGATACATTCAATGATGCCGAAGGTGCAGAAATCATTAAAAAATTATACGCTACCGGTTTTTTTGATGATGTTCGAGTGGAAACAATGGGGAATCAGGTTCTCCTGACAGTTGTTGAACGCCCGATTATCAGTAGCTTTGATGTTACCGGCGGTAAATCAATCAACAATAACGATATCAAGAAAAATCTTAGTAATTTTGGTCTGGGTCAGTCACGTGTCTTTAATCCAGCCACACTAGAGCAAGCCCTGCATGGCCTGCAGGATGCATATCATCAACGAGGTAAGAATGCGGTTAAAATCACTCCCAAAGTGACTCGACTTGAACGTAACCGTGTAGCACTCGAACTAAAAATTGATGAAGGTCCGACTACTACCATCAAGTCTATTAACTTCAGCGGCAACCAACAGTTTTCCGCTCATACCTTGCGCAATCAGATGTCTTTAAGCCAGAAAAGCTGGACCAGCTGGTTGACCCGTGATGACCGCTACTCTGACAGTCAGCTACAGCAGGATTTGGATAAAATCAATAACTTCTATCAAGATCATGGCTATCTGAATTTCCGCATTGCCGATGTCAAAGTTAATAGCAGTGAAGACAAAACGGCGCAAATGATTAATATCAGCGTAAACGAAGGTTCTCGCTATCGTTGGGGCAAGGTAACCATAAGCGGAGACACACGCGAAGTACCCATAGATTCATTGCAGAAGCTGGTTAAAATCAAACAAGGCAAATGGTATAACCGTTCCAAAATGATTGATATCATCAAAGCCATTCAGGAAAAAATGGGTAGTTCCGGCTATGCTTTCTGTCAGGTAGATGTTCGACCCATCCCGAATGAACAAACACACGTTGTAGATTTCGTACTCAACGTCGTGCCAGACCGTAAAGTATACGTCAATCAAATCAACATTACCGGTAACAACAAAACCCGTGATGAAGTCTTACGGCGTGAGTTAAGACAGATGGAACGCGCACCCTATGACGTATCCAAAATCAATCGTTCCAAAGAACGTATACAGCAACTGGGTTATTTTGATAATGCGCAAGTAGATGTCAAACCAGTGGCCGGTACACCCGATCAGGTTGACCTGGATATGAGCGTGAAAGAACGCTCTACTGGTTCCATCAATGTTGGCGCTGGCTGGGCTCAAGATGACGGTCTACTCCTGTCGGCTGGTATTTCTCAGGACAATCTGTTTGGTACCGGTAAATCCGCTAGTCTGCAATTATCCCGTTCCAAGGTAAATCAGGTTGCTGCCTTGTCCTTTACCGATCCGTACTTTACCCCCGACGGCGTCAGTCTGGGCTACAACGTCTATTATCGAGGTTACAACCCCAGTAAATCTGACAGTAATTCCATGGATTATAAAACGACCACAATTGGTGCCGCTATGACCATGGGCGTACCCATTACTGAATACGACCGCGTGAACTTCAGCTTGGGTGCAGAACATCTCGCTGTTAATCTGTATGGCGACTATGCTCCTCAACGTTATGCTGAATTTGTTCAGAAATACGGAAAAGATAACTGGATATTTAAAGGTACCGTAGGCTGGGGACGTAATACCACAGACAGCGCATTGTGGCCCACGCGTGGCTACATAATGAATGCTAATATTGACAGCGGTTTACCAGGTGGTGATTTACAATATTACAGCCTAAGCCATGACCAGCGCTGGTATTTCCCCGTTAGCAAAAACTTTACTGTCATGCTGTACGGACAGCTTGGTTATGCCGATGGCTATGGTAAAACCAAAGATCTGCCATTTATGTATGCCTTCAATGGTGGTGGGTTGGGTTCTGTGCGCGGTTATGAGTCCGGCACATTAGGTCCGAAATATTTCAATCGTTACAGTGATGGTTCCTATAGCAGTGATTCCAGCAGTTATGGTGGTAATTATATCGCCACAGCTACTGCTGAACTGTTATTCCCGTTTCCGGGTATTAAAGATCAGCATACAGTCCGCTTGAGTATGTTTGCTGATGCCGGTAGCGTATGGGACAACAAAACTTATAACTATTTTGATGAAAAGAACCCTTATGGTGGTTCCAAAACCCATAAATCCAGCTTTGGTAACGAAGTACGTTATTCAGCTGGTCTGGCTGTAACATGGTTATCACCCATGGGGCCATTAAAATTCAGTTATGCTTATCCGATACACAAAAAACCGGAAGACCAGTTACAGCGCTTCCAGTTTCAGTTAGGAACCACGTTCTAATCGCAGTCAGATAAGGACTAACAAATGCTTAAGAAAATTTTTTTAACACTCGTAGCTACTCTGTTTTCATACAATTTGGTATGGGCAGAAAGCATACAGAAACTTGGCTTTATTGATACTGGTCGAGTCTATCAGCAATCAATTCAGGCTCAATCTATTCAGAAAGACTTGGATAAAGAATTTGCTCCGAGGCAGAAAAAACTGCAAGCCATGCAGACTGAAGGTCTGAAATTAAAAGAAGCGATTGAATCTGGAAAAATTCCCGTCGCTGAACGAGAAAACAAAATTAAGCAAATGCTGCAAATGGATGAGCAATATAAAACAGCAGCAGCAGAACTAGCAGAAGATTACAATCTGCGCCGCAACGAAGAGTTTGCTTCACTTCAGCAAAATGCCAACAAAGTTATCATCGATATGGCAAGAAAAGAAGGCTATGATTTAATCATACAAGATGCCATATTTGTTAACAGCAAATTTGACATCACTGATGCCGTCATCAAAGCACTTAATGCTCAGAAACAGTAAGGTAAAAAATGGCTGAAAATCACCTAACTGCCTCAGCGTTGGTTAAACAACTTGGTGGGGAACTGCGTGGCGATGATGTCATTCTCACACGCATTACTTCATTGCAACAGGCACAGGAGCATGATATCAGCTTCCTGAGCAACCCCCGGCTGCGGGAAGATGCAGTAGCCAGCCGTGCAGGCGTCTTAATTGTTACCGAAAAATCAGCGGCAGCATTAGTGGGGCGTACACTGATCATTACTGATGATCCTTATCTCTATTTTGCTCGTGTAGCACGTCTGTTTCATCCACTCCAACAAGCTAGGTCGGGAATTCATCCGAGCGCCATTATCTCACCATCAGCACAAATTGCCGACAGTTGTGAAATCGGAGCTAATGTTGTTATAGGAGAACGTTGCGTTATCGGTGAACACACACGCGTACTGGCAGGTACGGTCATCGAAGAAGACTGCATCATAGGTAATGATTGCGTCATTCACGCCAACGTTACCATTTATCATGGTTGTCAGCTAGGCAACCGCGTTGAACTGCATTCCGGTTGTGTCATCGGTGCCGATGGATTTGGTTTTGCCTGGGATAAACAAAAAAATGAATGGTTTAAAATCGTTCAGACCGGCTGCGTGATTTTGGGGGATGATGTCGATATCGGCGCTAATACCACCATTGATCGCGGTGCCATCGAAAATACCATTGTTGAAAAAGATGCCAAAATCGACAATCAGGTAATGATAGGCCATAACGGTAAAATTGGTGCTCATGTTGCTATTGTTGCCTGTACCGGCATAGCTGGCAGCACAGAAGTCGGTGATTTTTCCGTAATCGGTGGTGCAGCGATGATAGGTGGTCATTTAAATATACCGCCCAAAACGACTATAGGCGCAGCTACTGCTGTCAGCCACAGCATTAAAGAAAGCGGTTACTACGCCTCAATTTTTCCATTACAAAAACACAATGACTGGGTGAAAAATGCCGCACACATTCGGCATTTACACGAAATGAACCAGAAAATAAAAGCTTTGGAACACCAGTTAGCCGAGCTAAACGGCACTTCATCAAACCAACAGGATTAACGCAATGGATTGGTCTCTACCTTTAGACGTTCGAACACTTCAGAAATTATTGCCTCACCGCTATCCATTTTTACTGATTGATCGTGTCACAGCTTACGACAGTGAAGCCATGACCTTAACTGCAATCAAAAATGTTACCGCTAACGAACCTTTTTTTCTAGGTCATTTCCCTGATTTCCCAGTTATGCCTGGTGTACTCATCATCGAAGCCATGGCTCAAGCCTGCGGTACACTGGCTATCCTGAATCACGGTGGACGGGATGATGATGAAATTTATTTTTTTGTTGGCATAGATAATGCCCGTTTCAAACGCCAGGTCATACCGGGAGATCAGCTTAGATTTGAAGTTAATCTTGTGGCCAACAAACGGGATATCGGAAAATTCAAGGCAGTAGCTTGGGTGGATAATCAGATAGCCGCAGAGGCAGATATCATGTGTGCTAAACGAAAAGTTGATAAATAAAAGCTATCCAACAGCCACAAATATTCATGACTCTTATAAAATTTATAATAGTATCATTAATCACTTATGATTAAACTGGTCGTAAATCACGAATGTAGGAAATATACATGACGCAGATTCACCCCACAGCCATTATTGATCCCAAAGCCGAACTCGATAGTAGCGTATCTGTGGGTGCTTATACCGTAATTGGTGCCAATGTGCAGATTGGTGCTGATACCGATATTGGACCGCATGTTGTCATAGACGGGCATACCACTATTGGAGAAGGGAACCGTATTTTTCAGTTTGCTTCGCTCGGAGCAATACCACAGGATAAAAAATACCGTGGGGAACCCACACGACTGATTATCGGTAACCATAACACTATTCGTGAATTCACTACATTCAATACCGGTACTGTTACTGGTATTGGAGAAACCCGCATTGGTGACGACAACTGGATAATGGCCTATGTCCATCTAGCGCATGATTGCGTCGTTGGCAGTCACACAGTCTTTGCCAACAATGCGTCACTAGCTGGTCACGTAGTGATAGGTGACTATGTAATACTGGGCGGGTTTTCACTTGTACATCAATTTTGTCATATCGGCGATTATGCCATGACAGCTTTCGCAGCTGGTGTACATAAAGATGTGCCACCATATGTCATGGCAGCTGGATATCGTGCTGAGCCAGCAGGACTCAATACCGAAGGCTTAAGACGACATAAATTCACAGCAGACCAAATTGCCAACATCAAACGCATATACAAAATTCTTTACCGACAAGGATTAAGTTATACCGAGGCCAAGTCCAGAATTATTACAGAAGCAGATACAGCAGCGGAATTACATATCTTTAAAGAATTCTTTACTCATTCAACCCGTGGCGTCATTCGCTAAAACAGCATAAATAAAACTGGTAGATTATAAAATCTACCAGTTTTATTTATTAAATCCAGCTTTGCCTGTATAAAGTTATTATCACATCTCAACTCAGATTTATTATTGTTTAATATAAATTTTATCCAGTCCAGCCGACAATTTTATTATCCTGCATAATAAATAATTTTATTTTTCATATAAAAGTTCTGATTGGATACCTGCTTCTATAATTTCATAGCAATTACACAAAATTTTAATAAAAAAATTTAACCCTGTTTATAGTAAATACATATTTAGCTTTCCCAACAAATTGTGCAGAATATTTAAAATCACTAAGGAATTTTTTATATTCATGAGCAAATAAATGGCTTAAATTGATAACCAATTTCATTAAAAATATGAAGCTGAACAAAAAAGGACTTTCTTTTATAAGAAAGTCCATCTATCTTCCAGTAAAATTAGTCTGTATTACAAATCCAAATTAAACCTCTACTTGTCTTCTGTAACAAAGCCAACCTTCACCAAACCTGCATCCCGTGCTGCAGCCAAGACCTGAGCAACATGATCATAAGCAACATGCTTATCAGCAGCTATTGCCAATACCACATCAGGATTAGCTTGCACTTCTGAATGTAAATTATTTTGTAGTTGTGTCAATGTAAGAGACTTGTCACCCAGCTTATATTCTCCATCAGCCCCAATCGATAATCGCAATGGCGCTTTGGGCTCAGCCTTTTGCTGCGAATTTGCTGTAGTAGGCAAGGTTAATGGTATAGAGTGAGTCAGTACCGGCATGGTAATCATAAACACAATTAACAGTACCAGCATCACATCAACCAGTGGCGTTACATTGATATCTGCTGACTCATGAACCTCATCATCGCTAAAATGACCAAATGCCATCACTTATTCCCCATTATTTAATAGCTGCGCATGCAGGTCATGAGCAAAACCATCCAGATCACGACTTAAATTTTTCTTGCTGCGAACCAAACCGTTATAAAACAACAAAGCCGGAATAGCAGCAAACAAACCAATGGCGGTAGAAATCAGCGCCTCCCCTATGGGACCAGCAACAGCAGCAATACTCATTTGCCCACTATGCCCGATATTAATTAAAGCATGATAAATACCCCATACCGTACCAAAGAGCCCGATAAAAGGCGCACTCGAACTAATAGAAGCCAAAACGGTTAATCCGCTTTCATAGCGCCGTAAAATCTGCTCCATACTATTGCGAATCTGACTGGTAAGATAGCGATTAAAAGGCATTGCCGCAGCTAAAGAATGATTAGCCTGATCATGATATAGCTTGCTCGCACGCAGAGCATCACGGGTAAGACTTGCTACCGGAGACTGATTATCAGCCAACTCATGCTGTAACTGAGTCAGATTTTCTGCTGAAGCAAAACAATTTAAAGCAGTGCGATTATCCCGTCTGGCACACCATAAGCTCCAGCAACGCATCAATGCAATAATCCAGGTCATAATGCTCATCAAGACAAGAATGGCTAAAACAGTCAGCAAAATCCAGCCACTCTGAGCATAAATTGAAGCAATATTACCGTCCATAAAAATAATTACCTTCAAAGTTAATAATGATTTAATTAAATCATCTAAATAGATATAAAAACTAAATTACCGCTAGCTACTCTTAATTAGGCATTCTAAAAGCAACATTAAAATGATATTTATACGGAATAGGTATACCGCCACGAGTAGCCGGTTTAAATCGATATTTCAGTACAGCCTGTTTGGCTGAACGATCCAAGCGGCTAAATCCACTACTTTTGCTGATTGCTACATCTAGGGGTTTACCATCTGCAGATACTGATACGGTGATTCCAACAACTCCTTCTTCACCGTTATTCATCGATTCAGGAGGATAAACAGGCCGTAAGGCAGCTAGATAGCCGCCCTGATAGTCTTTGGGTACCACTAAACTACCGCCAGCTTGGTCAGCGTTATTTTTATTACTTGTAGATGTTGAGTCAGATTTACCTTCATTATTAGAAGAAATAGAGGCAGATGAATTATTTTCAGAAGTCGGCTTGATAAGACTGGGCTTCGCCGTTGTGGGTATTAATTTAGGCTTATCTTCTTTAGTAGGATTAACACTAAATTCACTTTGTCTTTTAATCGAAGCCACAGGTTTAATTATCGATTTATCCGACATCATTTTCTTAGTTGCCGAAACCTTCATGATCTGTTTCTGTACGACAGGTTGTTTAGTTGGTGAACTAGGTGCAACATCTGGAGTAGCCTGATGTCCACTCATACCTAAATCGACAAAACTAAGGGATTGTATTTTTGTATCAATATCAATTTTTTGAGAATGAATAGCAATTGCCCAGAATAAAAGCACATGCATGCTGAGAACAAAAACAACAATCAAAAAATTGGCTTTACGTTGGTTTTCCATATCTTGATTATGATAATAGAAACCATTCCTATTTGCAACATGACTTAACACTAAAACACATGCCTATTCCGATAGTGCAAACTAAGAAATTTACGCTGATTAGAGTCAAGCTAGCTAAATATTAAGCTCCATTACCAAGCAAAAAATCTTCTTAATAAGACAAATATTTTAAGATTCTAATCTCAACACCTACATATATCTAATGAAAATTTTAAACATTTGAATAATTACTATTTTTTGATAAAATATTAAAGAGACAATATGCGCAAGCATAAAAGGCATAAGATTGCTCAGACTCAGATAATTAATAAATATTTTAAGGAGAAAGTTATGAAAAGACGAATTATAGCAATGGCAATGGCATTTACTACTGGTTATGCTTTAGCCGCTACCCCTACACTAAACTGGAATATTCCTACTAATAAAGTAATAGAAAATATAACCTTTGGTATTACCATTAATCAGGCTGCTCCCGTTGATGAGTTTTATTTTTCAAATCAGTTCGGTTTCACAGGTGGTGGTGGGATTGGGTATACCGGTATTCAACCTACTAAAAACGCAAAAGATGGTTCTCGTCAGTTTATGGTGTTGTTTAGTAGTTTTCGTAAAGACACCATTGCCAGGCATGCAAATTGTAAGGGTGGGGCTGATGGCGCTAGAAGTGGTGCCACTTGTCGTATGTATATACCAGGAGAGTTAGGCGATACATTTACGTTTCGGGTTCAGAAAAATGGAAATTTGCTGATGGGAACAGTAACAAATCTAACTACAGGACGCCGAGATATCATAGGACAGTGGGAAGTAAGTCCATCTGCGGGTAATTTGGCCAGTAAACAAATTTCATGGATCGAAAACTATAAAATGAATAATCCCTCCTTCCATTTGACGTGTGATAAAAAAGGATGGCCTTACTATGAGGTTAAATTTTTGCCACCAACCGCCAACAATAACACCATTAAAGGTACTATTTCTACATTGTCCAGAGGTTCAGCTGCATGTCCTGGGGCGATCACTTGGCAGCATGACGAAAGTGGAACCTTAGTTAAAGGCGGATATAAATAATTTATAAACCATATGATAAAAGCACGCTGTCGGCGTGCTTTTATCTTTAATAAAATACAACTTATATAAAACATTTAACCAAAAGATTCCCGTATTATGTGAAAGGAATCGTGTCAATCAAACAAAGATCAACTTATGGTCATATTCTTGGCAAGCTAAAGCAAACTTCAATGCAGTCATAAAGACCAAAAATAAAACTTATTAAAACAGAGAATTGGCAGATTGTATAAAAATAAAAGGGGGAAGTAGTTGACAGGGTGTATGTAGGGGCGTATAGTTCGCCTTCTTCGCTGAGACGCGAGCCGAAACGAACGAAACAGTTTAAAGTAGAACGCAGTCGAAAGCAACGCTCTTTAACAGAACAGATTACCGATAAGTGTGAGTGCGGATA
>NZ_MEIK01000028.1 GCF_002777855.1 Snodgrassella alvi | reverse complement strand
GCCGGCTGGGATTGCTGCTGTTGATTTGGTTGACGATGATGCCGGCTTCGCCTTTGGCCAGCCATGGGTTGCCTTGTATCCAGCCAGCTTGTTTGGTCTGGGTGCTTTTACGGCTGTTGTTGAGGATGGCTCCTTGTTTGTTGACGTCTAATTGCCGGTACTGGTTGATGGATACGCCGCCTTTGCTCGGGGTCTGGATGTTGATTTGCGGGATGCCGTTGGCGGTTTGGAGGATGGTGGGTTGCTGGTTTTTGGGGGCTGACGGGTCGGCATGGATGTCTGCTGCTATGGCAGAGTGATTAATGAGTACGCATACACCTAATCCGAGTAGGATAGAGCTGGTTAATACGGGTAGTCTAGCCAGTAGGCTGCTGAAGATGGTGCCGCCGCTTTGATTACGGTCTGCGGTGCTTTTGCCTTCACGGATGGTGTTTTCGGCTACGGCAACCAGAATCCCTCTTTTTTTGTTGAATATGACTTTGTATCTGTTTTTATTCATGATTTTTCCTGTTATTCGGCCGTACAGTCTGGGCTAACGGCGTTCTGATATGTGTGGTTTGATTGTGTTATATGGAATAGTTGAGACTGAAGCCAACGGTGGTATTGGCGGTACGGAAGTACTGTGGTTTATATATTGGTTTGCCAGCAAAGATGTCGTAATACCACTGGCCACCGGCTTTCATCTGGCCTTTGAAGCCGATAACGGCACCAGCTAGTGTTTTACCCAGCTGCATTTCGGTGGCGGGGCCGGCAACGTGGCCGACATCTAGCCCTAGATATACCTGATGGGTACCTAGATATTGCCAGCTGAGGTTGTTGTTCCAGTACCAGCCTCGTTCTCCCATGAGGGTGACTTCGCCGTCAAATCCGCGCACGGTATAACGGCCGCCGATGGAAAGCTGGTCTTGGGTAATTAAGGGGGTTTTGTTCCACTGGCTGTGAAGGGAGCTGTCGAAGCTGAGGCGTTGTCTGCCTAAGGTGAATGGCTGCGTGTAGCCGATGTCGGCTGTGATGATTTTCATGCGCGATGTGCCTTCGCCAAATTCTTCTTCGGGTGCTCGCAGGCTGTGATCAGCGCCGGTACCGCGGCGGTAACCTATTCCGATGTTGACGGTGCCATTACCTATGTATTCTTGATGATTTAGGTTGACTGCCCAGCCGGCAGTATGCCGTTGCTGTACTTCGATTTCGGCATCGTTTACGTAATTATGGGATTGCCGACGCCATAATTTGGCGGTGATGTCGGTTTTGCGGTGGCTGTCACGATACAGCATCCGCGTTAGTCCGATGTCGCTGTTGTCGCTTTTGCCGTTGTAGTCGTAGTTTTCGTTGTATCCGGCTACGGCCTGATGATAACGGTAATGGTTGCGGTTATACGCTATCAGCCAGTTGCCATAAGGTATTGAGTAATGCAGTGCATAGCCACGGGTACCGCTGCCGGTGCGGTTGCCATCGCTGTCTATTTGACTGTCTTTGCTGCCTAAATCATGGTTGTAGTTGATATAAAATAAATCACTTAGTCCTAAGGGATTGTCTGCTGATAATGTGACGCCTCCCTGATAACGCCCTGTGGAATGGCTGCCGGAATCGTCTGCGTTAAAACTTATACGAAAGGGAATAGTTCGTTGTGACCAGCTGATGACGATGTCGCTTTCGTTCGGTGCTTCAGCCGGTACTATCTGGATATCAGCTTCGGCGGTGGGAACGCGACGCAGGTTTTCCAGTCCCTGCTCTAGCTGCCTCAGATTCAGGATGTCTCCGGCTCTGGCTGGAAATTCGTTCTGGATGCGGCGAATACGCTCTACGTGGGTGGTTGCTGCATTATCTAGGTTGTAACGAATGGTATGGATTCGTCCCGGAATGACGCTGAGCTGTAAGATGCCGCTGGTAAGATCCTGTGGTGTGGCTAAAATACGGGTGGTGGTATAGCCACGTTCGATGACGGCATTCTGTGCCAAGGTCATGATCTGGTTGATGGCTTTGCTGCCTAGGCACATGCCTGAGGTAAACTGGCTCTGACGCTGTGCTTTTTTTAGGGCAAACTGGAACCGGCTGGCTTCTTCTCCTGTCAGGATGATGCTGTTGATGGCAAAACACGGGGTTTCGT
Source organism: Snodgrassella alvi (assembly GCF_002777855.1). Lineage (GTDB taxonomy): Bacteria > Pseudomonadota > Gammaproteobacteria > Burkholderiales > Neisseriaceae > Snodgrassella > Snodgrassella alvi_E. The sequence goes on along the minus strand of NZ_MEIK01000028.1, from coordinate 143,627 downwards.
TGGTATTCAGTTTGTCTGTCTGTGTTGGGTTTTCTTCTTGTGGCTGTAAACGAATATTTACTTCGGGCTGCATTTGCTGCTGAAACTGCTGCTGACGCTGCTGTTCGCGAATGATTTGCTGTTGCTGCTGACGGTCTAGCTGGGAAGCTACTTCTGATACCGGCGAGGCGTAAGCAGTTGCCATTCCATTGCTCAGCAGCCATACCAGCACGACAATTTTTTTTAAACGCATTTCATTTAATGCTTATTGAATGTTAAAGTTGGTTAATTCTAAAGTTAGATTGCGATAATTACAACTGAGTTGATTATTATCAGATAATGAAATGGAACATCATATCAAGAAAAAAAGTGTTTATATTTTAAGCAATTTAAGTACAAAAAATATCATTATTATAATATATCTAATTGATTTTAAAATAAATACAAAATAAAATTACTGATATTGAATATATTCCTAAATCAGTATACATTAAAAATTAATAAACTCTATATTAGCATTTTATTGCGATTATCAATACTTATTAATGATAAATTGCTATTTTATGTATTTATTTGGTATTTTTATTTAAATAATATAAATACCAATATAAATTAAAGGTTTTTAATTAGTAAAAAATAATATTTTTGTTTAGAATCAATATTTTGAAATAAATTACACATATTTTGCTGCTTATCGCATTTTTTGAGAAGGTTAAGCTATTTTTCTGAATAATTAAATAAGATATTGCATCTCTGTCACTCATTAAAAGAAAGCCGGATTGATAATCAATCCGGCCGGATAATTTCTCTTTTCATTCACGGCAAATATTTAGCATTTTATTTAATAAAAAACTTTGAAGCGTTCGGTATCGTCTATAAAGGTTTTCTCAGGGAAAGGTGCTTCATTGGAACCAAAAGGCATCATTGCGCGTAGTTTCCAACTATCGGGTATTTGCCATTCTTTGGCGGCAGCTGCATCTGGCAACGGGTTATAATGTTGCAGGCTGGCACCGATTCCGGCATTGGCTAGTGCTGTCCATACCGCAAACTGAGCTATACCGCTACCTTGCTCTGACCAAATCGGGAACTGCTCAGCATAACTCGGATATTGCTGTTGCAGGCCGGCAATGGTTTGCTGATCTTCGTAAAACAATATGGTACCAATACCTGCGGCAAAGCCGTTGATTTTGGCTTCGGTAGGCGCAAATTTGTCGGCTGGTACGATGGCACGCAATTCATTCATAACGATATGCCAAAACTTTTCACTTTGCTGATTAAATAGAACCACAACGCGTGAACTTTGTGAATTAAAAGCAGATGGTGACAGCTTTACAGCTTGTTCTACCAATGCTGTGATTTCTTCCTGCTCCTGAGTAATATTCTTGCCAAGTGTATATTGGGTACGACGTTTTTCAATGGCTTCAATCAATGCATTGCTCATTTTAGTTCCTTTATCATTCTGTAATTAAATTATGAATTGCGAAACAACATCTATTACCATGTTAACGGAAAAAAAACAGTATTCCCACCCCTTGCGGCGAATACAAGTTTAATTTAAATGATGGTTAAAAATAATTTTATTATTTGTAAAACAATAATTAACAACTAAAAACAATTTTAATTTGCCTGAAAAACAGTGTGTTTAAGTGCTGGTTACTCAGCATTTCTTATCAGGAATTGATTTATTTATTCTGATTGGGGCAACTGAATGATATGAAAAAACAAATTGTTTTTACATTATTTTTTATTTATAGAAATATAATTTCATCCAATATAGGGCGATTATCGGATGAAACAGTCTGATTTAATAAAGCAGTAAATGGCGCAATACAGCAGTAATGCCGACACTTAAAATAACGGTGGGCAATAGAGAAAATCGCCACGCCAGCAGTAGGGTGATGATTACTGCTAATAAATTGGCAGGCTGAGTTGTAGCAAAAGCCGGTGCAATCACCGCGATCAGTACACAGCCAGGAATGGATTCCAGTACGCGAGTGAGACGGGGGCTCAGTTTTCGTCTACGGAGTAATAGATAGCCACTTATTCTTGTAATGTACGTTACTGCCGCCATGGCCAAAATGGTACATAAAGCCGATAAATCAATCATACGCCGCCATAATAAATGCCAGTGCCAGACCTGCCAGTGTACCCAGCAATACATACCAAGCACCTGACAGCAAATTGTAAGTAACGATCGCTACTAACAAACTTACTACCCATGGGATAGCAGCTTTAATCCCTTTCCACATGCCCTTGATTAAAACCAGAAAGACGGCAACAAAGGCCATATCAAAACCATAATGGGAGACATCGCCAATAAGCGGGCCTATCAAAGCACCTAAGGTAGTGAAACCCATCCAGGACAGATACAGGCCAATACCACTAGCGAGAAAAAAGTAATAACTGAATGTCTGCGCAGGAGATTTTTTAATATCGGTAACTGTCAGTGCCCAGCTTTCATCACACATAAAAAAGAGGGAGGCTAGTACTTTACGTTTACTCAATGCGCTTAGGTACGGTGTAAGTGCTGCACTCATAAGAATATGACGGCTATTGACGAGTAAAGTCATCAGAGCAATGAGGAGCAGATGTGGCGGAGATGTCCATAAATTAACGGCAACGAATTCAGAACCACCAGCAAAGTTCAGAGCAGTAAGCAGAGATATTTCGCCTGTGCTCATGCCCTTCTGGATAGCCTGTGCGCCCAATACCATTGCGAATGGAATAAAGCTGAGCATAAGAGGCAGAGCGGTAATAAGCCCCCTTTTTATTTCCTGTGCTGGAGAGGGTACGCTAGCTGAAGACACTTATCAAAAATTCCGATTTAACACAATAAATTAGAGCCAGAATAAATTTTTATTCACGCCAAAAACCGATTTCAGAACAGTAAATGGCATATCTTTACAGATAATAATGAAAGCAACATTATAATTGATAAATGTAAGCTTATTCAATAATAATCTAAGTAGATACAACAGTGAAATAATAAAAAATAGCTTGAATTGATTGAGTCTCAACAGCGCTGCCATGCCGGTGAAACAGGTATTAGGTTAGCCCAAGCTTCTTGCTCATGCGACGAATAATTTTTAGTTTATTTTTTGAATGACTAATTAACTATTTTTATTATTTGGGTCAAAACAAAATATTTAGCACCAAGTCAGTAATGATACTGATATTAAACTATGATTTAGCTTTCGATTTGCCTTCATTCAAAACTAATACCCATTGCTTCAATTTGGCAAGTTTTAGCCGTTATTTAGCCTAAGAGACTGTTGCAGAATTTATTTCCACTTTATCGATTATCTGATATCGGAAAATCCGAGACAATATCATATAAATTAATAATTATTTTCAGCAATTGGAAAACAAATCTCTCTTAGATTGATTAGAGAGATTACATTTTTTCTCTACTGGATTTTTTAAAAGCAAGAGCTGTGTTTTATTTAAACGGACTAAATAGAATACAGTGAGTTAATGATTACAATATAAATAGCTGATTTTATATCAGGACTTTTTATCCAGTCTACCAGATAGACAGAATAAAGAAGTCCTGTTTTATACGTTAATTACTGATAAAAATGCACTATATCAATTAAATCTGAACGCGACATATCTCCGGGGTTGTTTCCTTGTTCTCCTTCAGGAATCGGAATGCCCATCTTTTTGAAATGCTCTACCCAGTAAACTGGAAATTCGCCGGTTTCCTTAGATTTGAAGGTCATGGCGCGCAATGGAAATACTTCTTTACCATGATTGGCTTCTTTGAAAATCTGGTAGATTAATTCGGAGCAGTAATATTGGTCGTTGTGAATATTAAAGGCATTATCGTATGGTTTACCCACTTTTTGTCTGGCCGATGTAATGGCAGCTGGTATCAAAGGCTGATATTGGGCTTTAAGACGGCCAACCACAGCACGCGGTACACATTGTTGATTTTTCGGATGCAAATAGGTTTGCACTGGTGTAATTCTGACTTTAGGCGGAGTGGCCTCAATGATGCTAGTCTGACCGTTTTTTTTCTGCCAGACGATGCCAACATGGGTAAAGTTATAGCCATCAAGCCCACTGGTAGCCGCTTTGATGGCGCTGTTCATACCACCATCGCATTCTTCTATAAATATCAGGTCGCCGTTTTGCAGATGAAAAGGTTTCTGTGCATAGGCATTCAGGCTGAGCAACAGGAAAACAACAGCGGTAAACCATGTTTGGATAAGTTTTTTACTCATGTCTGTATTTAATATCATTGGTTAATAATGGTTAATAATACAGTATTTATTAGTCCATCTTTCATTAATATGCTGGGTTGATAGAAATTACAATTGTATCAGTCCACGCTTTTGCCACGCTTGCGCTGAAAAATACGGTAGCTGGCAGCAAAAGCGGCGATGGCTGCTCCAATCAGCGCGCCTCCGATAAACATAGAAACCAGATCAACCGTTTTGCCCACGTCCAGACTGTCTAATACTTGTTTGGCACTCAGTTTCTGGCTAGCTGGACTACTCATACCTTCAATCATATGGCGGTTATTACATTTGGGCAGCAAAGCCTGCTGGTCAGCTAACTGTGGATAAGTTTGTTTCACTTCAGTTTCGCACCGCTGAATTTGTGCCGGTGTTACCAGATTAAACCAGCCGCCAATATAAAGACCACCTGCCAGTAGACAGGCGCCCACTATGCCTACCAATACAGCAGAACCTCGTTTTTGCTCAGCGGCTGTTGCAGTAGTGTTTTTTTTGGCAGATTGTTGTTCGGCTTGACGTTTGATTTGTCGGGTTTTATTACTCACTTGCGCTTATTCCATGGCGAACAATTTAAGTTTTTAATCCGGCTATAATCCAAGTGGCTTTATCGTGCAGCCAGTTTAGTTTCGATTTGAATAGCAGGATTACCAAAGATTTTGAGGTTGAATCATACCTGAAGCTGCTTCAATTCGGTTAATTGTTGTAATGCTTCAGATAAATCAGACGGGTACTTATGTCACTATTGTCATCAGTGTTGCAGAAATTTCAGCTTAACACCGGCTTTGGTTTTAGCCAGCATTTCACTAACGTTCTCACCCAGATGTAATGCCAACCCGATGGTAAGCATGTCGATAACCATCAGCTGCAACAGACGTGAAATCATGGGAGTGTACTTTTCACTGTCTTCAGGAGTAACCACGCTTATAACGCAGTCGCAGACCTGCGCTACCGGTGAACCGGCACGGGTAAGGCCGATAATTCGGGCACCATTGCCTTTGGCAATTTTAATGGCGTCTAATAAATCACGTGAAGAACCGGAATGGGAAATCACCACCAGCACATCCTGCGGTGACAATACAGCTGCTGCCATCAGTTGTACATGACTGTCGGTATACGCCACGGTGGAAAGACCAAAGCGAAACAATTTGTGCTGTGCATCCATAGCCACGATACCGGAATTGCCAGCACCATAAAATTCGATGCGCCGTGCTGTAGCCATCATTCTGACAGCAGTATCCAGTTCGGAAGCGTTCAGAGATTTGCGGCTACCGAGTACAGTAGCGGCCGTATTGGCAATGACTTTGTTCAGCACATCCTGCATGGAATCAGTGCTGTTGAGTTCTTCATGCACATAAGGCATGCCTTCGTGGCCAATGCTAGCAGAGAGATTAAGCTTGAATTCGGGTAGACCGCTGTAACCCATGCTGCGGCAAAAACGGATGACGGTAGGCTGGCTGACACGTGCTTCTTTAGCAATATTAGCCACGGCTGCATGCACAAACCATTTGGTTTGTGCCAGTACGCATTCGGCTACGCGTTTTTCAGCCGCTGATAACTCGGGTAGCTTCTGGCTGATTTTGGTTAACATACTACTCTCCTGTTTTGTGTCGCAACAAAACAGGAAAAGAATAATGTGTAATGATTACGTTCACAATAAATACCTGCTGATTTCTCTTGTATTACGCGTTTATCCTAACGATACGCTTAAACAATTGCAATATCTGTACTGCAATTTAGCGTTCTGGCAACGGCAGGTTAATTAGAACCGTTTTATTGTGATTAATGACTTTATGAAAATTTTAAGCTACTGGTATGGCTTGTCTTTGCTTTTCAGCAGCGGAACTGACCCAATGCGTTGAAAATTATCTCCAGTAGACGCTGGTTATCGACGTGTTCCATTACATTGATTGGACTATGTTTCACTTCAGGCATGCCTACAGTAAGCCGCAGTGTGCCTTCTTTCCAGCGCCGGCTGCTGGCACGGGTACAGTCGCGGGTGGTGGATACATCTACAATATAAGGTGACGAGGTAGCAACATTACTGTCTATCAGTTTAGCAACGCATAATACGTCGTGAATCCAGCAACCAGCCAGATGGCGAGTTTGAATGGAATAGTCCATCCACGGACGTGAGGTGCGGACGATAAAGTCAGTAAGCGGATTAGCAAATTTTTCTAGCCTATCCAGATCCTGATGTGTGAGCATAGTCTGTGTGGTGGCATCCAGTGGTGCTAGGGTGATATTGGCTCCACTTTCAATTACAATTTTGGCAGCTTCAGGATCAACGGCAAAATTGGTATCTTTCAAATAGCCTTCTACTTTAAAAACACCACCCATAATAACAATTTCGGCCACAGAACGGGCGAAATCGGGATAAAGCTGAATTGTGTGAGCGATATTGGTTAACGGACCGATTGCCACCACAGTAATTTCGCCGGGATTGCTGCACACAAGCTCACCAATCGCCTGTGCTGCATGCGGTGCACTGTTATCATTGAGTGGCAGTACCGGAGGTAAACTGTCCCACAGTGACAGCAGACCTTGTTTGCGTACGTTATTATCCAGCTGTTCGCGCCAAGGAGCAGCAGGCTCTATCAGTGCCTGTGCGGCACCTTTAACGACAGGAATACTCTGATTTAGTTCCCGCATCAGTTGGCGAGCGACCTGATAGCCGGTGTCGCGCGGAGTATTACCGGCTACGATGGTAATGAGTTCGAGTTTGATTGAGTCTGCAGCCAGTGCCAGTGCCAATGCCAAACCATCATCTACATTTGCGCCTGCAATGCCATTACCCGGATCACAGTCAATCACGATGCGCTTCATAAGGATTACCTATGCCTCAATTGCAACGGAGTCAGTAGCTCTGACTCCGTTATAGATGTTTCAATCAGATTGTATAAGCTCTAAATGGCGTCTTCCACTGCATTCAGATCGCGACCACGAGTTTCAGGAGCGAAGAATGTAGTGATAAAGCCAATACCAGCCATTAAAACAAAGTATATGGCAATCGGCCACCAAGTTTTATAATGATCAAATAAGGCTGAAGCAACTAATGCTGCGGTACCGCCAGATAGAATGCCACCCAGTTCTTTGGCTAATGCCATTTTGGAATAGCGGTTGCGCACGCCAAACAATTCTACGCCATAGGCTGCCTGCACACCAAAAATACCCAATGAAGCCAGACACATACCTACAACAATAATGCTAGCTACGATAAAAGGGTCCCGCGTTTCCAAAAACATATAAGCTGGCACGGCATACAGCATCAGCAGAAAGCAGAACCAGCGATAAACGATACGGCGTCCGTAGCGGTCAGACAACCAACCAGCAAAAGGAATCACAAAGAATCCTAGCAATGAGGCAACAAATACCGCAGTGGTAGCCACAGTTTTATTGACATGCAGTATTTTAACTACATAGCCGATTACGAATCCTTGCGCGAGGTAAGATGGGCCATTTTCGCCGATTCGCAAGCCCAGCATCACAAAAAATGCTTTATTACGTGCCAGGAATGAAGTTTTGGCAGCTGGTGCCGGTTTGGCATTAGTAGTTTGTGAATCAGATTGTTTTGATTCGTTCTGTTCCTGCTCAAATACGGGTGTTTCGCGTACATGGCGGCGGATAAGTGTGGCAGCAACCGCAATCAAGGCACTGAGAATAAACGGAATACGCCAGCCCCAGCTATTCACATCTTCTGGATCAAGCATTAACACCAATAACCATACCGCAGACGCCACCAATGTGCCACTGTTGGAACCAATGCCAATAATAGACGCAATCAGGCCGCGGTGTCTGGGTGGAGCATATTCTCCGAGCATAACTGTAGCACCAGAAAGCTCGGCACCGGCGCCAAAGCCTTGCACAAAACGCAATATCACCAGCATCAGAGGTGCCCATAGGCCGATAGTGGCATAGCTGGGAATAAAACCAATCAGAGTGGTGGAAATACCCATCAGAGCGATGGTAGTGACCAGTACAAATTTTCTTCCTTTGCGGTCACCCATGCGCCCAAAGAAAACGGCACCAATTGGGCGTGCAATAAAGCCTACTGAATAAGTGGCAAAACTTGAAAGCAAAGCAATTGTCTGGGTTAATTCAGGGAAAAACACATCTCCAAATACTAGGCCTGCGGCGAGGCCGTATAAAGCAAAATCCACATATTCCATGGTGGTACCAAGCCAGCAGGAAAGTGTTGCCTTAATAAATTCCCGTCGTCCTTCAGGTGTGGCTAAACGTTGTTCAGCTGCGCTCTTCTTATGGCTGTCAACTGACGATTGTAAGTCACTCATTCAAATATCCTATGGTTACAAATCAGGGTGTTACTAGTTAAAACAAAAAGACTAAAACAAAATTTCCAGCACAAACTTGCTGCCAAAATAAGCCAGCATTAGGCTGACAAATGACACAATGACCCACCATGCCACTTTTTTTCCGCGCCACGCCTGTGTATGGTGTCGGAGCAGGATAACCAAATAGATTAGCCACGACAGCACGCCAAACACCGTTTTATGGGTTAAGCGTGCCGGCTCGCCAAACACGGCCTCGGAAAACACAGTGCCACTAACTGCCGCAATAGTCAGCAGCACAAATCCTGCTTGCAGACCCTGAAACATTAATTTCTCAATGGACAGCAATGGCGGCAGAAAAGATTGCTGAGGTACTGTTTTGCGTCGATGCAGATAATGGTTACGAACCAGCATCAGCACCGCCAGCAATGTGGTGATGCCAAATAGGGCATACGCCAACAATGCCGACAAAACATGTATCATGAATGCGCTATTATGCATGGGATAAGCGGTAGGCTGACCAGGCAGCAGCCAAGCCAACAGCAGCACCGCTGCCGAACAGGGAAACAGCGCCAGCTGCAACCCCTGTAAACGATAGCGAAAACTACCCACCCAATACAGCAGCACCATTAACCAGGTAATCAGATTGAGTGCGTGACCAAATCCCACCAACAGTACCCGTTGCTGCAACATTGGCTGCCACACTGTAAAAGTATGCAGCAGCAATACTGACAGCAACAAGAGCTGCTCACCTCGCAACGGATAGGGCACAGCAGTATGACGTTGCCAACACCGCCAGGCCAGCACCGAAAGTGCGGCATAGGCAAAAATAAGCACCAGCAGCAATAAGCTCATGATTTTTCCGCAGCAATAGCGCGCCAAAATTTGGCGCGCGTAGTGTAAAATAGGCATTTATTTATTGTGATGCCTGCTCAGAAACTGGGCAGGCATCACAACAGGTTGCCATTTTATAACCAAATTGCTTCTTATCCTACCCATTTACTGTGTGAATTGACCAGAAACTGGCAATTTTCACCCGACAGATACAGGCTGCTTACAATTAGCCGGAGATGGTTCCGATGTTAGATAATCTATCAGATCGCTTTAGTAAAATTGCGAAAACCCTGCGCGGACAAGCGCGTTTGAGTGAAGACAATATCAAAGATGCTTTGCGTGAAGTACGCATGGCATTATTAGAAGCCGATGTTGCCCTGCCAGTTGTAAAAACATTTATGGCTTCAGTAAAAGAACGTGCAGTGGGCCAAGAAGTCATTGGCAGCCTGACACCCGGACAAGCATTTATCGGTGTGGTAAATGATGCGCTCACCGAGCTGATGGGCACGCAGAACAGTAGTCTGAATCTGGCAGCAGTGCCTCCGGCAGTGATTCTGATGGCCGGTTTACAGGGGGCTGGTAAAACCACTACTGTCGGCAAACTGGCACGCTTGCTGAAAAATGACCAGAAGAAAAAGGTGCTGGTAGTTTCTGCAGACGTATACCGACCGGCTGCGATTGAGCAATTAAAATTACTGGCTCAGCAGGTTGAAGTGGACTTTTTTCCGTCACACGAAGGTGAGCAACCAGTAAACATAGCCTTAAATGCATTGGATCACGCTAAAAAGCATTTTTATGATGTGCTGATGGTGGATACCGCCGGCCGGCTGGCTATCGACCAGAAAATGATGGATGAAATCCAACAAATTCATGCCGCAATTCATCCGGTGGAAACTTTGTTTGTGGTTGATGCCATGCAGGGTCAGGACGCAGTAAATACGGCACAGGCATTTAATGATACCCTACCCCTGACTGGTGTAGTGTTAACCAAAATGGACGGTGATGCCCGTGGCGGTGCGGCGCTGTCGGTACGCCATGTAACCGGTAAGCCGATTAAATTTATCGGTGTAGGCGAAAAAATCAATGGTCTTGAACCATTTTATCCAGACCGTCTAGCCTCGCGCATTCTGGGGATGGGTGATGTACTGTCTTTGATTGAAGACGTGCAGAAAGGCATTGATGAAAAAACCGCGCAGCAGATGGCAAAAAAGCTGCACAAAGGCAAAGGTTTTGACCTGAATGACTTTAAAGCACAGATTCAGCAGATGCGCAAAATGGGCGGTATTGAATCGATTATGTCCAAACTGCCAGGAGACATGGGACAAATGGCCAAGCAGGTTCCAGAAGGCACCGCTGAAAAAGCTATGGGTCGGGTGGAGGCCATTATTAATTCGATGACGGCCAAAGAGCGCGCCAACCCTCAGTTGATTAAGGCCAGCCGCAAACGCCGTATTGCCAATGGCTCCGGTGTCAGTGTGCAGGAAGTAAATAAAATGCTTCGCCAGTTTGAACAATCGCAGAAAATGATGAAATCATTTACCAAAGGCGGCATGGGCAAGCTGATGCGTCTAGCTAAAGGCATGAAAGGTATTATGCCGCAATAATTTCTCCTCCTAACGCACTGCCTGAATTTTAATTCAGGCAGTTTTTTTATCTGACACTGTACATTATTATGCATTTAGTCTAAAATAATCATGACAATTAAATTTGTCTTGATTACTTCAATATAACATAAGGAGTACAATGATGCGTAAATTTAATGATAAAGGCTTTTTTTGAGCCAACCAGCAAACGCCGCAAAGGCTACCCGTCTGAAACCAGTGTAAAACGTGGTCTGGTGCGGATTGTGCATGGCGATAAAGTTCTGCATGAAAAGCTCGGGCGCAATGACCGTTGCCCGTGCGGTTCTGGCCGCAGCTTTTAGGAAGTGTTGTCTTAAAACAGGCTGCTTTCGATGGCAGTAACAGACATGATTATTACCGCTGATTATCCTCAGATAAACGGACACATTATTTAATCACCCTTTAAAAACTTTCCCCTGAATATGCCTGTAAATCACTATTATTCAGGGGTAATTATTTATACTTAGATTCAGACATAGATTTTTGTTTTTAGCTATTTCCAGATTTTAATTATCTATTCTAAGCCATTTGCACTATGGCTACTTCACAAGCCAATTAATACATTAGGATAATATTACTCCTTATGCTCACACCTTAAGCTGTTATACTTTAGACATTAATGAAATTATTTTAGTTACTGCTTGTACCATTCTTAAACTAAAACAACTATAAACATGGTTTCAACTTAGTTCTGCCACTATCTATAGAATGACAAAAAAATAGAAATAACATGTTATCAACAGTACCAGAAAGCAACGAGCCCGCAATCACGACATACTATAAACTACATGCACAGATATATGCTCCTACCTCTTCTCAGCCAAAATATGTCACCTTTTCCGGTACAATGTTCAACAAAATTTATTTTTAACCACAAACTTAATTTCCTTCCCAGCTACGTCGGCTTAATGCTGGCACATATGCCATAAAAAACAACTTATTGAGGCTGTGTTGATATTTTATTTGATGTCAGCATCAGATGAATATCTTGACACTAAAATACCTTTTTGCTTGCTGCTTTAATTGTTCTGGCCAGCCTGTATTCAGCGCATAGGCTTGTAAAGCATACTGTCCTGGTTAGAAAAGCTTATCGAAGTAAAGAAGCATATGGCTAAATATTATTCTATTAAAATTTAAAAGCTAATTGTTTCTGTTCACAATCTGATAAAAGTGCATCGTCTTAAACCATGCTTCTACGCATGAGTTATAATCAGACTCTTATTTTTTGATTTTTTGCTACTCATTAACCATGTTAAACACCCAATATTCTCCCAGTGAAATTGAAACCCGCTTGTATCAGCAATGGGAAGAACGCGGCTATTTTGCCCCGTCAATGGATTTAAGCAAACCGTCGTTCTCTATTCAGCTCCCCCCGCCAAACGTAACTGGTACGCTGCATATGGGACATGCATTCAACCAGACCATTATGGACGGACTCACCCGTTATCACCGCATGAAAGGTGAAAATGTGTGCTGGATTCCTGGCTCAGACCATGCTGGTATTGCAACACAAATAGTGGTGGAACGACAGCTGGCTGTGGAAAATATTTCCCGTCATGAGTTGGGTCGAGAAGCATTTATCGCCAAAATATGGGACTGGAAAAAATTTTCCGGCGGTACCATGGCCGAACAAATGCGCCGTGTAGGATGTTCGGTAGACTGGAGCCGTGAATATTTCACCATGGATGATAAGCGAGCAAAAGTCGTGACCGAAGTATTTGTACGGCTGTTTGAGCAAGGGCTGATTTACCGTGGTAAACGGCTGGTGAACTGGGACCCAGTATTGGGTACTGCGGTATCTGATTTGGAAGTGGAAAATATTGAAGAAAACGGCCATATGTGGCACATCCGTTATCCACTGGCTGATGATCCAGATAATGGCTTGATTGTGGCCACTACCCGCCCAGAAACCTTGCTCGGTGATGTAGCAGTAGCCGTCCATCCTGACGATGAACGTTATGCTGGCTTTATCGGGAAACAACTGATATTGCCTTTATCCGGCCGTACTATTCCGGTGATTGCCGATGAATATGTGGATAAAGAATTTGGTACCGGCTGTGTGAAAATCACACCAGCACACGACTTCAATGACTATGAAGTAGGTAAACGCCATCAGACGGCACTGATTAATGTCCTCAGTCTGGAAGCAAAAATCCTTCCTCAGGCTGAAGTATTTGATTTTCAGGGGCAAGAACAAGCTGGTATCGAACTGCCAGCTAAATATGCTGGTCTGGACCGCTTTGCTGCGCGCAAACAAATGGTGGCCGATTTGGAAGCAGAAGGTCTACTTCTTAAGGTTGAAGAACACAAACTGATGACGCCTAAGGGTGACCGCACTGGCAGTGTGATTGAACCGATGCTGACCAACCAATGGTTTGTGGCCATGACGCGTAGCGCCAACAACGATGTAGCGCATCCAGAACCAGAATCAGAATTTAAAGGCAAATCCTTAACAGAAAAATGTATTCATGCAGTGGAAAGCGGACAAATACGCTTTATTCCAGAAAACTGGGTCAACACCTATAATCAATGGATGAATAACATTCAGGATTGGTGTATCTCACGCCAACTATGGTGGGGACATCAGATACCGGCATGGTATGACCAGAACGGCCGCGTGTATGTGGCACGCAATGCCGCCGAAGCACAGGAACAGGCCGGTACGGATGCGGTATTAACACGTGATGAAGATGTGCTGGATACATGGTTTTCTTCGGCACTGGTGCCTTTTTCTACGCTGGGCTGGCCGGAAGATACACCTGAATTAAAGGCGTTCCTGCCCTCTCAGGTGCTGGTAACCGGCTATGAAATCATTTTCTTCTGGGTAGCACGCATGATTATGATGACTACTCACTTTACCGGTAAAGTGCCGTTTCACGATGTGTATATTCACGGTATCGTGCGCGACAATGAAGGCAAGAAAATGTCCAAATCCGAAGGCAATGTCATTGATCCGGTGGATTTGATTGATGGTATCGATTTGGAAAACCTGCTCGTGAAACGCACGACTGGTTTACGCCGGCCGGAAAAAGCACCTCAGGTCATTAAAGCGACACAAAAGCTGTTTCCAGACGGCATACCGGTATTTGGTGCCGACGCACTGCGCTTTACCATGGCAAGCTATGCTAGTCTTGGCCGCAGTATCAACTTTGATTTCAAACGCGCTGAAGGCTATCGCAATTTCTGTAATAAATTGTGGAATGCCAGCCGCTTCGTGCTAATGAATATTGAAAACCACGACTGCGGACAGGATGAAAGTCTGCCGTTAAGCTACAGTTTTGTGGATAAATGGCTGCTGACTCGTTTGCAACAAACCATTTCTGCCGTTAGCGAAGAATTAGATACATACCGCTTCGACATGGCGGCACAAACTTTATATGAATTTATCTGGAATGAATACTGCGACTGGTACGTTGAGCTAGCTAAAACCCAGCTTCAGCGCGGTGACGAAGCACAACAGCGTGCTACACGACGCACACTGGTACGGGTACTGGAAACAGTATTGCGCTTATTGCATCCGATTATGCCGTTTATTACAGAAGAGCTATGGCAAACCATCGCACCATTAGCTAATGCTAAAAACACCGACAGCATTATGCTGGCAGATTGGCCACAACCTGACAGTAGCCTGATTAACAGCGAAGCTGTAGACCAGATGCATTATTTGCAGGAACTGGTTAATTCCGTTCGCAATCTACGCGGCGAAATGGGGCTGGCGATGAGTGTGAAAGTGCCACTGTTACTTGAAAGTGCTGCTGATTTAAGCACGTTACTACCCTATTTGCCATTGATGGCACGTCTGAGTGAAGCCACACAGGTGGCACATCTGCCAGAAAGTGACGATGCTCCCGTAGCAGTGTGTCAGGGCGCACGCCTCATGCTGAAAGTGGAAGTCGATAAAGCAGCTGAAACAGCACGCCTGCAAAAAGAAGCTGAAAAACTTCAGAAAAACATCGACAAGATAGCTGCCAAACTGGCCAAACCTGGCTATACCGATAAGGCACCGGCACATCTGGTTGAAAAAGACCGCAGTGAGCTGGCGCAATTGCAGGACAGAATGGCCAAAATCCACTTACAATTGCAAAAATATCGTTAATTAAATTATTTATATTCTCACGATAGCCACCAGTCCGGCAGCATAATTAGCATAAATGGGTATCCGCCACAATGTGCTTATGCTGTAAATCTGGTGGCTTCTTCATAGCTGTTGTGAATAGTGCATAATTTCAAAATCAGAATATTTAATTATTAAACAACCCATTAAACAACTACAATGTCTTTATTTTGTATTTGATTTACACATAATTATTCAATTTTATAATAATCTTCTGTAAAATTCCTGAACAATGTCTTATACCTTGGTTCATTATTCATACGCCATATGAACTAGATATACTGAAAGATTGGAGCAAACAGATGGCAAACACATCTAAATACTCATCCCTCAACATCATTTTGATTCAGACTCGTGAAGCATTACTTTCCCATTTCCGACCCATGCTGAACGATATCGGAATTACAGATCAGCAATGGCGTATTATCCGCTTACTGGCAGAAAATGGTATCATGGACTTTCAGGAGCTGGCTAGACAGGCATGCATTCTACGCCCCAGCCTCACCGGTATCCTGACACGACTGGAAAGGCTTAATTATGTAGTACGCCTGAAACCGTCTAACGACCAGCGCAGGGTGTTTCTGAAGCTAACGCCAGTAGGCGAGAAATTATATGAAGATTTCTGTGTAGCGGTAGATGCCCGTTATAAAGTGCTGGAGCAGCGTTTTACTCAGGAAAAACTACAGCAACTGGGTACCCTGCTGAAAGAATTTACTAATATCGCTGTTGATAAAGAAGAAAAAGAACCCTGACAACATGAACCAATCACCTACAGCCATGGCTTTACTTTATCGCGAAGCCATGTCGAAAGTTGCCGCAGCAGTGCATGTCATCACCACAGAAGGGGAAGCCGGACGCTATGGTATTACCCTCACCGCAGTCGCTTCGGTAACTGACTCTCCCCCTACACTATTACTCTGCATCAATCGCAATGCTCGTATCCAACCGATTTTGCGCGCCAACGGACAATTATGTGTAAATGTTCTGGCGGCCTCTCAGCAAGATGTGGCAGAACATTTTGCTGGTATGACCTCAATTCCGGCTCATGAACGTTTTTTGCAACACGATTGGCAGAATCACCAGCATACAACTCAGCCACAATTGGTGGGGGCACTGGCTCATCTGCATGGCCGTATTATTGACAGCCATGATATGGGCAGTCACAGTGTATTTTATGTGGCCATTGAGTACATCAATGTTAATAAACAGGACAATCAGGGTTTGCTGTATTTTCAGCGCCAGTTTACGCAAACTGCTGTACCCGTATGTGAAGCAGGCTGCGTCTAAGCAGATATTTCACGCTTTTGCTGCATTAAAGAGCGCGTCAGATATACAATAACGGACTGCCCCTTATCGGAACAGTCCGTTTTCACTAGCAGATAAACTTATTTTACAATCTGTACTAGCTCACCAGCGGCATAACGGTTAGCCATTTTTTCCAGCGACACCGGTTTAATCTGTCCAGCGTGGCCAGCAGCACCAAAAGCCACATAACGATCAATACACACCTGTTTCATTGCTTTAATGGTTTCGGTGAAATATTTGCGCGGATCAAATTCTGCCGGATGAGTAGCCAGAAAACGGCGGATGGCACCAGTGCTGGCCAAACGCAAATCGGTATCAATATTGACCTTGCGCACACCGTACTTGATTCCTTCTACAATTTCTTCCACCGGCACGCCATACGTTTCCGGAATCTTGCCGCCATACTCATTAATCACCTGCAACCATTCCTGTGGCACGGAGCTGGAACCATGCATCACCAGATGGGTATTGGGCAGGCGTTCGTGGATTTCACGGATGCGGTCGATACGCAAAACATCGCCTGTCGGTTTGCGGGTGAATTTATAAGCGCCGTGGCTGGTACCGATGGCAATTGCCAGTGCATCCACACCGGTATCCTGCACAAAACGTGCGGCTTCATCCACACTGGTCAGCATCTGTTCATGGCTGAGCTTGCCGGCGGCGCCGACCCCATCTTCTTCACCGGCATCGCCGGTTTCCAGATTACCCAGACAACCGATTTCCCCCTCAACCGACACCCCGCACGCATGCGCCATATATACAGTTTTACGCGTCACATCTACATTGTATTCATAAGTAGAAGGTGTTTTGGCATCGCTCAACAAAGAACCATCCATCATTACAGATGAAAATCCCAGCTGAATAGAACGCTGGCACACTTCCGGAGAAGCGCCATGATCCTGATGCATCACTACCGGAATATGCGGAAATTCTTCTACAGCTGCCAAAATCAGATGGCGCAAAAATGGTGCACCGGCATATTTACGTGCACCGGCGCTGGCCTGCACAATCACCGGAGCGTTAACTTCATCGGCCGCTTCCATAATCGCACGCATTTGTTCAAGATTATTGACATTAAACGCCGGCAAGCCATAGCTGTTTTCAGCAGCATGGTCGAGCAGTTGGCGCATAGAAACTAAAGCCATGAGGTTCTCCGTGTGTACTTGGCAATAATGGGTAAAAATTCGGCGCAATTATACCACCTTGCGCTTGGTTTGTAGGCATCACATGCAGAGTTGTGTCAGCGTGTGCATGCGGTCTGAAAGAAAGAGTCAGTGAAAAAAAACGATTTGATCTTGTAGCACAGTTAAAGGCAGTTGGTCTCCCCGATTCACCGTCCGGTGCAGCGGTAGCCACCAGCGTAATAATCCATATTGCGGATGCAGCAATTGTACGTCGTAAGCTCTGGCGGTCAGACAAACGTCAGTTACCTGTACCTGCACGCCGTTTTCAAGGTCATAACACAAAGCCTGCTGCGGAATATAGCAATGGTCTGTCACATTATCACAGCCTAACAGACGTGCTGCCCATGCATCTGTTGGTCGCGCTAGCAGTGTTGCTGCATTGCCTTCCTGCACCCAGCGTCCTTGCCGCAACAGGCAGATACGGTCGGCCAGCGCAAATGCTTCCTGCGGGCTGTGAGTGACCAGTACAGCCGGACATTGCTGCTGGCGCAATAGGCGTAAAGTTAATTGCTGCAAACTACCTCGCAAGGTTGTATCCAGTGCAGAGAAAGGCTCATCCAGCAGCAAAGCCCGCGGTTGCAAAATCAGTGCCCGTATGAGTGCTACTCGTTGCTGCTCCCCTCCAGACAACAACTCAACTGACTGCATTGCCATGTCAGCCAAACCCACTTCAGCCAGAAACTCTTGTGCCTGCTGCTTTGCCTGTGCCTTACTAACCCCATGCATGCGCAAACCAAAAGCCACGTTCTGCCACACATTCAGATGCGGTAATAAAGCGTAGTCCTGAAACATGAGCCCGATACGGCGCTGCTCTGCCGGCAAAAACGTAATATTCGCTTCATCAATCAGGATTTGTCCGCTATCCGGCTGCACCAGACCGGCTGCCATATTCAGCAACGTTGATTTACCACTGCCGCTCTCACCCAGTACCGCCACCAGCTCACCATCAGCTACGTGCAGGCTTAAATCAGCAGCCACTACTTTGTGACCAAATTGTTTGTTAACCTGCTGCCAACTCAGCATAAGTGTTGTTCCTTTTTGCTCTTACTCCATTCTAGCAACCCAAAAAAAAGCATGGCCAGCAACATCAGCAGCAAGGTCAGCACCATTGCTCTGTCATAATTATCCCGTCCGGCCGTACTTAGATAATGGTAAATCAGGGTAGTTAGGGTCTGCCATTCTGGCCGTGATAGAAAAAGTGTGGCTGCGAATTCACCCACACAGGTTGCTGCCGCCAGTGCCAGCCCCCGCTGCAAGGCCGGCCGTAACAAAGGCAAAATCACATACAGCATCACCTGCCAGCTACCGGCACCCAACGTACGCGCAGCCTGTATATAACTGAGTGGTAAGCTGTCCCATGCGGACAGTACATCTTTGGTAATAAACGGATAGGCAAGCAATGCATATGTACATATCAACATGGTCAGCGAAGCCGTCCATTCCGG
The DNA here is from genome assembly GCF_002777855.1 of Snodgrassella alvi. Classification (GTDB taxonomy): domain Bacteria; phylum Pseudomonadota; class Gammaproteobacteria; order Burkholderiales; family Neisseriaceae; genus Snodgrassella; species Snodgrassella alvi_E. The sequence continues at coordinate 124,617 of NZ_MEIK01000028.1, read as the reverse complement.
ATAGCATAACAACAGCCCGAACGACACACATACAGGTGAAACCATGAACGGTAAAAAAGTCAGACTGCGTACCCATGTCCAGCGATGAGCCAGAGCCGCATGTGTCATGCCCAGCAGCAGTGCCAGTACCATGGCCATTACAGTAAATCGTACCGTATTAAGCAGTGCCTGCCATGTACTACCATCCAGCAGCACTAACCAAGAGCTGCCAGCAAGTACGGCACGCCAAGCAACAGCCATAAGCGGCAGTACACAGCAACCTAGCAATAGCAACAAAGCCAGTAACAGCGCCCATTTCTGCCATCTGACGGGTATCCGTGGTGGCAGCATTCGTACCATATTGGCCTGTGTGCTCAACCGGCTTACTAGCGCATACACCATACCCGATACAAACGTACTGGCCAGCACCCACAGTACCAGCACACCGGCCTGCGCCATATCCAGCTCATAGGCAATCAGCTGATAAATCTGTACTTCCAGCGTAATGTAATGCTCACCGCCTAGCAATAAGGCTAGACCAAAACCCGAAAAACAATATAAAAACACCATGCACATACCGCCAGCTAGCCATGGCAGCAACTGCGGCAACTCCACTTGAATAAAGCGCTGCCACACACTGCTACCAAGCGTTTGCGCTGCATAAAGACGCGATGCCGGCACTTGACACAAGCCTTGATAGACTGCACGCACCATTACTGGTAAATTAAAAAACACATTGCCATACAATAACAACCAAGGCGTACCCTCCCAGCCACGCCACAGCAAACCCTGTGACCCAAATAGCGCCAAAATTCCTACACCGGCCACAAGTGTTGGCATTACAAACGGAAGCATGACCAACCGCAGTACCAGATTGCGGCCAGCAAACTGCCACCGCGTAATCGCCCATGCCACCGGCACGCCCAACAGCAAAGTCAGCAAACTACTGCCGGCAGCCTGCAAAGTTGTCCACCCGAGCAGACGGCGCATATATTCGTCCTGCCACACCATGTGGAAACTGGTTGCATTAGTTTGTTGCAGCATCGCCCCCAGAGGCAACACTACTACAGCCAGCAAAAACCCCAGCGGCAGCAATAACAGCAAGTACGGCAGCTTTTCTCCCACTCTGCCGGCGCCGACTTTCAGGCTGTTCAGCTTCATATGCACTGTTTTATTACCTTTACCTTAACGCTTACCAAAATCAAACAGGGCATTAGCATGCCCCGTTTAATTAAGTTCTGTCTGATGTCACACAGACCTAACCGCAGGCCTGACCTCTTAGCGTTGCACTACCTTTACCCATTGTTTTACCCAGCTTTGCTGTTTGGCGGCCATATCTGCCATCGTTGGCTGCACAACTTTAGTGGGAATACTGATGTGTGCGTATACCGGTGGCAATGACACTCCCTTCACGGCCGGATAAACCCACATAGATGTCGGTATGGCACTTTGCACCTGATTACTTTGCAGATACTGCACCAATTTTGCCGCCAATGCCGGCTGGCTGGCATGATTCAATACCGCTGCACCTTCTATTTGGCGGAATACCGCTCCTTTAAAGCGCAAATCTCCGGTTGGTGGCGTAGTATATTTCCCTTTACCGTAATATACTTCAGCTACAGGACTGGAAGCATAGCTTACGACCAGCGGTCGGCTGCCACCATTCAGCGTGAAATCAGTGTAGTAGGCTTCACTCCATCCCTTAGTCACTTTGACACCATTTTGACGCATTTTTGCCCACCACTGCCATGTAGCCTGCTCCCCTAGACCGCCGATATTCGCCAGCAAAAACCCCAATCCCACCGTTGATGTAGCAGGGCTCGGCATCACCAGCAAATCTTTGTAAGCCGGACTGGCAAGATCTTCTAAAGACCGCGGCAAGGGTTTTTTATGTTTCTGAAACCAAGCCTTATCATAATTAATGGTAATGTAGCCGTAATCGATAGCCAGTGCCTGAGGCAAATCAACATTCACTGCACGGCTGGCCGGCTGAGTGGCGGCAAAGAGCTGATATTGTTGCGCCTTGCTGATATTGCTGTTGTCTAGACCATATACGGCATCGGCAATCGGTTTGCCGCGAGTAAGAATAAGCTTATTCAGCATCTCATTACCGCTGCCCACCTTGATTAAGGTTAACTTAACCTGATTTTGTTGCTCAAATCCAGCTAGAACATTTTTCGGTAAAGCAAAAGAATCATGTACCGCGAGACGCACCTCAGTCTGAGCCTGTGCCCATATCGCAACCAGCATGCACAACGTACCGATTAACCACTTACCCGCTTTCATTCCAGCCTCCAGTTGTTAAAATTATCTATATCGTGCCTGCAATCATACCTGTTTTACGCGTATATAGTAAAAACCTGACGCCATCTTACAAACCATGACAACTCATTACTGGATTTTCGACCTAGACAACACCTTGCATTATGCAGATGCCGGCATATTCAACGTCATTAATCAGAATATGACACACATTCTAGCTTCTCAACTGCACATTGATCAAATTGCCGCTTCACAACTACGCCAGCAATATTGGGACGATTACGGTGCTACACTTATTGGAATCGGCCTGCATCATCCTGAAATTAATCTGCACGAATTTCTCCTTGCCTGCCACCCACTTGAACAGCTTCTGCCTTTACTTAAACCCATGCCTGAGCTATCACAGACACTGACCTATCTACATGGGCACAAGATAGTTTTTTCCAATGGTCCTAGTCATTATGTACAAGCACTAATCAAAGCCTTGGGAATCCAGCAATATTTCCATGCAGTAATAGGAACGGATAATGTAGAAATGCACTGTAAACCCCATCCCCATGCATATCACAGCCTATGCCGGCAGCTACATATTCACCCTCAGCAATGCATTATGGTTGATGACAGCCTAGCCAATTTGCACACTGCACATATGCTGGGCATGCGTACTGTATGGTATGGTCCACAGAGTTATCCGAGAGCAAAGATTGATGCTGCAGTTACTGATATGGCAGGTCTGCGCGACATTGCGCTTACCTTATTGTGAAAGCTATACGTCAGCACACAAATTCTCTACAATAACAGACTACAAATCACCAACCACAAAGGATGACACCATGCGTGCGGGAATCTGCTTGATATGCACAATACTGGCACTCAGCGGCTGTACATGGGAAACTTATCAGGATGCCACCGGCCAGACCAGATTGCGCCAGAAATATGAACCGGGTACACGCGTGGTGTATCAGGATGGCACTTATTCCCACAACATGCTGTACAACAAAATGCGCCCCGAACCACATGCTATGAAACCCGGGGTGGGCGACGTTAATGAAAAGCTGCCAGCTCACACCAAGTGGGATCAGCCAGAAAGCAGTGCTGAATAAACTGCGTTTAAACACACAGGGCTGCCGGAATCAGACTTGATTACCTGCAGCCCGTTTTCACATCCATACACATATAGATATATGGCTACTTCATCCCTAAATATCGTTATCCTCGCTGCTGGTAAAGGCACCCGCATGTATTCACGTCTGCCTAAAGTTCTGCATGAAATAGGCGGCATCAGCATGTTGGAACGGGTGATCCACACAGCGCAGAATCTGAACCCTGACAGCATAAGCGTGGTTATCGGCCATGGTAAAGAGCTAGTAAGGCAACGCATTCAGGCGAATGTACACTGGGTCGAACAAGACCAACAGCTTGGCACTGGCCATGCGGTTAAAATGGCGTTACCCAATCTGGCAGACAGCGGACGCACCCTGATACTCTATGGCGACGTGCCCTTAATAGACCAGCAGACACTAGCAGATTTACTTAGTATCGCTGGTGAAGATGTCGCTCTACTTACCGACGTTCTCGACAACCCCACCGGCTATGGCCGCATCATCCGCCAGCAAGGCAACGTAGTCGCCATCGTTGAAGAAAAAGACGCCAGCGCTGCCGAAAAAGCCATTTGCGAAACCAACACTGGCATCTTCGTTTTGCCCAACCGCAAACTGGCGCAATGGCTTAATGCCTTGCAAAACCACAACGCCCAGCAGGAATACTACCTAACCGACGTAATCGCACTAGCACAACACGATAAAATCCCTGTACATCCCCTACAGGTACGCACCTCATGGCTAGCGGCAGGCGTCAACAATAAGCTTCAACTTGCGCAGCTAGAAAGGATTTTGCAACAGCAACAGGCCAACGCCCTGCTTCAGGCCGGCGTAACCCTGCGTGATCCGGCGCGCTTCGATTTACGTGGCCAGTTAAAACACGGACAGGACGTCATCATCGATGTAAACGTCGTACTTGAAGGCAACATAGAACTGGGCGACAACGTCAGCATTGGTGCCAACTGCGTCATAAAAAACGCTACCATTGGCGCAGGTACTGTAATCCAACCCAACTCGCACCTAGATAACTGCGTTATCGGCAGCAACGCTCAAATTGGTCCGTTTGCTCGTCTGCGACCACAGGCACAGATTGGTGATGCCGTACACATCGGCAACTTTGTTGAAGTCAAAAACAGCACCATTGGCTATGGCAGCAAAGCTAACCATCTCACCTATCTGGGCGATGCCACCATTGGCGAACAAACCAATATCGGGGCCGGCACCATCACTTGCAACTACGACGGCGTCAATAAATACCGTACTGTCATCGGCAATCAAGTACGCATCGGTTCCGGCAACATGCTGGTAGCGCCTATCACCATTGGCGACCGCGCCACCACCGGTGCCGGCAGTACTTTGAGCAGAAACTGCCCGCCAGATAAGCTCACTCTGGCCCGCAGCCGGCAAACTACCTTAAACGAATGGCAGCGCCCTGAAAAAAAACCACAGGAATAATCCTGCCATCATTGTCAGCCTCAGCTCATCTCGCTTAGCCAGATGGGCTGAGCAACTTGCGCTACCCTCTATCTTCCTTTTTGCACCTTTCCCAAAACTGACTAAAAATCTGTATATATCCTTACACTAGCAGCAGTAAATTCAACACATCTAAATTATAATCCTCAAAACCAACACAGACATTAGCGCTTTCTTGACATTACTGTTTAACAACAGCGACTCCCTTAGCAAACCTTGCATGCAAATTAACAAGCAAAAGTAATATCATGCACAATAAAAATGATTCCCAATAAAAACAACAAACCAAATCTACCACCTAAGGTTTAGCGCAGTGTCAACACTAACTCTCGATCAACTACCGTTCGGGCAACCGGCAGTTATTACCCGACTGTTGCCCGAATCTATGCCATTTCGCCGCCGCTTGTTAGCCATGGGCATCACTCCCGGCAGCCACGTTACTGTTATCCGCACCGCCCCCATGGGCGACCCTCTGGAAATCAAAACCCGTGGTTTTTACCTGTGCCTGCGCCGCAGCGAAGCACAGGCTATTGGCGTAGTTGAGGCTGAGTAATGAAAATAGCATTAATCGGCAACCCCAACAGCGGCAAAAGCACATTATTTAACGCCCTTACCGGCTCTCGCCAGCAAGTAGGCAACTGGCCAGGTGTTACTGTAGAGCGCAAAATTGGCAGTACCCAGATAAATGGGCAGTCAGTAGAAATCGTCGACCTACCCGGTACTTATGCCATCGAAAACCTCGACATGGCAGCCTCACAGGACGAAATGATCGCGCGCGAATTCGTGCTCAACGAACCTGACACCCTAATTATCAATATAATCGATGCTACCAACCTGCAACGCAGCCTGTACCTTACCTTTCAGCTGCTTGATCTGAAAAAGCCAATGCTGGTCGTACTCAACATGATGGATGCCCTGCAAAACATGGGCGAAAACATCAATATCAGTACCCTTACCCATCAGCTTGGCTGCCCTGTCATAGCCATATCTGCAGCGAAAAAGATGGGTTTAATACAATTGCAGCAAGCAATCAGCAAAGCTTTCAGCCAGCCTGTAGCTGCTGACCCGCAACTGGACACCCTCGGAAAAAAACAAAGTGATATCATCCGCCACTATCTATCACAACTGCCGGCAGACAGTGTAGTAAACCAAATCGATCAATGGTCATTAATTGAACTGTTGCTAAAACAAAGTTCTATTTCTCTGAGCAATGACGAAGAGCACATTGTTCAGCAATGTCGTGACGAACTATCTAGTTGGTGTAACTATGAAATCGACATCGCACTGGCTAGCTCTCGTTACGATGCCATTGACCAGCTAAGCCGTACGGTTATCGAAAAACCACGTGAAGCAAACCAGTCACTATCCGACAAAATCGACCGTTTTACCCTAGGTCGATATACCGGCATACCGTTTTTTCTGTTTGTCATGTACCTTATGTTTATGCTGGCAGTAAAATTCGGTTCCGTATTCATCGACTTTTTCGATGTTCTTTTTGGCACAATATTTGTTGATGGCTTTTCTACCTTACTTACCCATATTGGCTCACCAGAATGGCTGATAGCTATACTGGCTAACGGCATCGGTAGCGGCATCCAAACTGTAGCTACCTTTATCCCTGTCATTGCCGCCATGTTTCTGTGCCTGTCGTTTCTCGAGGATTCCGGCTATCTGGCACGAGCAGCCATGGTTGTAGACAGAGGCATGCGTGCCATCGGTTTACCGGGTAAAGCGTTCGTGCCCATGCTCGTTGGTTTCGGCTGTGGTGTGCCAGCCATTATGGGCACACGCACCCTAGACTGCGCACGTGACCGTCTGATGTCCATCAGCATGATTCCGTTTATGTCTTGTGGCGCCAGATTACCCGTCTATACCTTATTTGCCGTTATCTTCTTTCCTAATAACGCTTCCAGTGTCGTATTTATCTTGTATTTACTCGGTATCGGTGTCGCCATCTTTACCGGCCTGATACTCAAACACACTTTGCTACCGGGTGATACCACACCATTTATCATGGAAATGCCCGCCTATCGCCTACCAACACTACGTGGCATGCTTTACCTCACATGGTCACGCTTAAAAGGGTTTATTTTCCGTGCCGGACAGGCCATCGTGCTGATGGTTACCATTCTTAGCTTGCTCAACTCCCTTGGTAGCGACGGTTCATTTGGCCACCCCGATAGCAGCCAGTCTGTACTATCTGTAGCCAGCCAAAAAATCACCCCCGTGTTTACCCCAATGGGTATCAGCGAACAAAACTGGCCAGCCACCGTTGGTATCTTCACCGGCATCTTTGCCAAAGAGGCCGTTATCGCCACTCTCAATTCCCTCTACTCAATGAAAGCAGAAGAAGACGGTGGCGAGGAAGAATTCAACCTGCAAGCCGGCATCATCAAAGCTTTGAAAACCATTCCAGCCAACCTTAGCGAAATGGCCGGCTCATTTCTCGACCCGCTTGGCTTCAGCGCCCTTGACGAAAATACAGCCAGCGTCCAGCAGGACATGGACATCAGCAGCCGTACCATAACTAAACTTGAAAGTTCCTTTGGTGGCAGCGCCGCTGCCATGGCATATCTGATATTCATTTTGCTCTACACCCCCTGTGCCGCTGCGCTTGGTACCATCTACCGCGAAGCCGGCTGGCGCTGGATGCTATTTGTTGCTGGCTGGACATTCCTCACTGGCTGGAGCTGTGCCACCGTCTACTACCAGTATCACCAGCTCAGCCGTTCGGCCAGTGCCTCCTACTGGATTGGTGGTGTTGCTATTTTACTGATCTTCGTAATCTGTGCCATGAAAATCATCGGTAGCCGGCGCCAGACCTGTCAGATAGCCATGAAAACCTGTCCACATAGCAAAGGCAGCTGCTGCCACTGACCAGATGCACATTTTTACCAACCGCTAAAACAGATTTACTCAAACAGATAGTGATATCTGCCCTATCGTCACTATCTGTTTGTATTCAGATACCTAACCAACAGGAACCATAACAGCACAGGATAGACAAAAAATGCTCATCACCGCCATTCGCGATTACCTTATCAGCATCGGACAGGCCAGCCTGCAAGATTTAGCACGCCATTTCCAAGTACAGGAAAGTGCTATGGAACAAATACTCAGCTTTTGGCTGCGTAAAGGAACCATACGCCAAATTAGTCTTACTCAGCCCGGATGTAGTCCAAACCAATGCAGCAACTGCTTCGCCTGTCCCGATGGTGCCAAAAAAATTTATCAGGTCGTCAGCAGCCCCCGCAAAACCATCCCCATCTCCTCCGCACAACACAGCATCTAAACAAGCCAGATTCAGTCAAAATTGATTAGCAAAGTGACAGCATAAATCAATACCAGCAACATACCGCATGTAAATACAACCGCCGTCGACCAGCGTATAAAAAATCAACATTATTGATAAATAAAAATAAATTTTTCTAAATCATAAACACAACCCAACCACATCTCTACCAAATAAACAAACACTCAGCTGCCTGCACAAACAAACATTACTGTGCAAAACGCCTATTTCCATTACAATCGTCTTCTTAAGCAATTGAAAACAGCATAGACAGGCATGGCACTGCGCACCAAATAGACGACCGCTGCATTCATCTCTCATACACAACAGCCGCGGCCAGTCTTACCCTTCACACGCGCAGCCACACCAGCAACCAGCCTGTAGTAAAAGGATAAAACATGTGTGGCATAGTTGGCGCCATTCGCGCTCAGAATAACGTAGTAGAATTTTTAACCAGCGGTCTGGAACGACTGGAATATCGCGGTTATGACTCCTCTGGTATTGCCGTCTGGACACCCAATGGCATAGAGCGCGTACGTCGCGTCGGCCGCGTTAAACTGATGGAAGAAGCCGCACAAGCCGCAGGTCTAAAAGGCAGCCTTGGCATCGGCCATACCCGATGGGCAACCCACGGCGGTGTTACCGAACCCAATGCCCATCCCCATATTTCCAATAATCTGATAGCCATCGTCCATAACGGCATCATCGAAAACTTTGAAAGCGAACGCAACCGCCTCGAAGCATTGAGCTATCAGTTCACCTCACAAACTGATACAGAAGTGATTGCCCACAGCATTCATTACGAATACACCCACAGCAGCAATGGCAACCTTTTTCAAGCAGTACAGCATGCCTGCCAGCGTTTTCAGGGCGCTTACGCCATTGGCGTTATCGCGCGCGATAATCCCGAAAAACTGGTAGCCGCACGCATGGGCTGCCCGCTGTTAGTGGCACTGGGCGAAAACGAAAGCTTTATCGCCTCCGATGTCTCCGCTGTAATTGCCTATACACGCCACGTGGTATTCTTGGAAGATGGCGATATCGTACAGTTATCCACAGATGGCATCGACCTGCTGCTCGACAAACACCAGCAACCGGTAGAGCGCGAAATCAAAATGTCCGAACTGTCACTCGCTTCGCTCGAACTTGGCCTGTACAGCCACTTTATGCAGAAAGAAATCCACGAACAGCCCAAAGCTATCACCGACACCGCAGAAGTATTTTTAGTTGGTGGCTTCGAACCGGCCAACTTCGGCATTAATGCTGCCGCCATCTTTGAGCGCATTCGCAGTATCAAAATTCTTGCCTGCGGCACCTCCTACTATGCCGCCCTAACCGCACGCTACTGGCTCGAAGCCATTGCCCAGATACCCACCGATGTGGAAATTGCCAGCGAATACCGCTACCGCAAAGTGATCGCTGACCCCGAACAATTAGTGATAACTATTTCCCAGTCTGGCGAAACCCTCGACACCATGGAGGCGCTTAAATATGCCCAATCACTGGGGATGCAGCACAGCCTGTCCATCTGCAACGTAATGGAATCTGCGCTGCCGCGCGAAAGCGAGCTGGTACTGTATACCCGTGCCGGTGCCGAAATCGGCGTTGCTTCCACTAAAGCCTTCACCACTCAGCTAGTGGCCTTGTTTGGTTTGGCGGTTACCCTTGGCAAAATGCGTGGACTGGTTACCCCTGAGGAAGAAGAGCAATACACCAGCGAATTGCGCTTGCTACCGGGCAGCGTCCAGCATGTACTTAATCTGGAACCGCAAATCGCCGGCTGGGCAAACCAGTTTGCCGCCAAAAACAACGCCCTGTTTCTCGGCCGCGGCATCCACTACCCCATCGCCCTTGAAGGTGCACTGAAACTGAAAGAAATCACCTATATTCATGCAGAGGCTTATCCTGCCGGCGAACTCAAACACGGGCCGTTGGCACTGGTAGACCAGAATATGCCGGTAGTGGTTATCGCACCCAACGACAGCTTGCTGGAAAAAGTCAAAGCCAATATGCAGGAAGTCGCTGCACGCGGCGGCGAACTGTTTGTCTTTACCGATTTAGACAGCGAATTTACCGCCGGCGAAGGCGTACACGTCATCCGCACCCCGCGCCATATGGGCGTACTGTCGCCAATTGTTCACACCATACCTGTACAGCTACTGGCGTATCACACCGCACTGGCACGCGGCACGGATGTGGATAAACCGCGTAATCTGGCAAAATCGGTGACGGTGGAGTAATATTTATTTAAAATTATAATTTTAAGATAGATTGAACGGCATCTTGCTGTTCAATCTTTTTTCTAACTTATCATTTTTTATTAAATTCCAAATATCATAGCGACGCTAATAAAAATTAATGGATTAATCTAAATTTAATAATAAAAAATTTATAAGCATTTTAATTTAACATTTTGAATATATATAAAATTTAATACAAGAGTTATATAATGATAAAGAACAAGTCATAAAGCTAAGTAGAGAAAAGTAATGATAAATCAAAAAAAATGGATTAAATTATGTAATGAAGGCTTACAACAACATGAAATAAAAGCCATTTCAACCATAGAAAACAATTTTATAAAAGAGGAAAAAAAATCATCTTCAAAGACTAGACTTAAAGATTTTATATCTTTAAAACAACAAACCTATTCTGAGTTATCTTGGAAAGGTTATGCTGGATTTAGACTTGCTGTTAACAAAAATGAAGGTGAATACGATTTATTAATATTTACTCATTGTAATATACTTATTATCGAATTAAAAAATTGGAATGGTAAAATAAGTTGTTCAAAAGGCCATTGGTATCAGAATGAGGAAGACAGAGGTAAATCGCCTGTAGCAGTAACAAGAAATAAATTTTATCTTATAAAAGAAAAACTGCGACAAATTAATCAAAAATCACAAAACAAATATTCAAGTGTTTACATTGAATATTTAGTGGTCATGACTGGTAAAGCTACTTTTATAAATTTACCAGATGATGAAAAGAACCATGTCATGTCACTACAATATTTTTTAGAACTAAAAGACGAAGAAAAATTTAGAAAAAAATTCAATATTAGAAATGATGCAACTTATATAAACCCAGCTGATTTAGCTGAAGAATTTTTTAAAGAAAACAGAATTTCGTCTCAATTCTACCGCATCAACGGATATAAAGCCGAAAAAGATGCCCTTTTTGTTCATCCAAAGGAGATTTATAAAGAATACTTGGCACAATCAGAAAATATTAAAACAGATTTAGCATTAATTCGGCGTTGGGATTTTAATCGGATTAACGATGATTTTGCTAAAACATCAGATGGCAGATATAGCATCATAAAACGCGAATATGAAGTTTTAGAACACATTAAAATTGCTAATGAAGACTTATTTAATAATTGTCTCAATCACAAATCACCACCTTCAAAAGATAATATTACTTCAGAATATACAGACATATTCACTTATTTGCCTTCAAATAAAAGTTTCAATATCTTTATTGAACAAAATGCTAAAAATTTGAGTAAAGAACAAAGACTGGAATTAGTTTTTTTAATGCTAAGCAAATTAGCGGATTTGCATAAAATAGGTATTGCTCATCGTGACATCAATTATCATAGTATATGGATAGCAAACACAAAAAAAATTACTTTTTCCAATTTTATTTCAGCTTATTACCCTGAAAAAGGTACTATAGGAAATATCAGAGAAATTTTATCAGTATCAGGGGTAAAAGATTTAGCATTTGAATACTTTCCCATAAGCAAACCTACTCCTTTTATTCAGGATATACGCTCTGCTACAGTATTAGCATGGCACATTATTAATTCAAAAAGCATTTTGCCAGATAGCATTAAAAAATTTGCAGAAGAAATCAAAACCAATAACGAATGGTATGCGGATATATTTAGGAAAGCCTTATCAGAACAGCCTTATATAGATGGAAAAGCCTTTTTCGATGCTTTTAATGAAAGAACACAACAACAATCATACATTTTTCAATTTGATGAAAACCAATTAGATTCTTACAAACATCCTTATAACCATAATATTGAATATTCAAAAGATACAGACACAGAATATTTAAAATTTACTAATGATAAAGAAGTTTATCGATCTAATGGGCAAGTCGTAAAAGCATGGCTAAATATCCATTATAAAAACAATAAATCTGTAGCACAAATTTTATTGAATTTTTTAAAGCAAGTATCTCAACTTAAAGATCTTGCTCCTGATTACTTACCCACAATTCGAGAATTTGGTATTGCGGATAGATCTAGTAGTTTATTTATAGTAAGCGAATATATCGAAGGTTATACATGGAAAGAAATCCAAAGTAAAAATCTAGATGTAAAAAATAAATATAAAATAATTTACAAATTAATACAAACTATAGAACAATTGCATAGTTTGAATTTATATCATGGCGATTTACATCCAGAAAACATAAAAATTCTCGATGATAATAACAATGCTAAAGTGTACTTACTTGATTTAATAGATTACACTTCTAATGGTAAAAGTAATCTCAATTATTATTACTCCCCTCCTACCGCTGAAGAAGCCAGTGAGCAAGAACGAGATAATTTTGCCGTTATGCGAATGGCCTGTGAATTGCTAGATATAAGTTGGGGAGAGGAATCTTCTAAATTTCCTGAAATAGCTAAGGTAATCAAGCTTGAATGCTCAGATAGAGAAACTGGATTTTTATCACTGGAAAGATTTAAAAAAGCATTACAGCCAACACAAAAGAATTCTATTAATATTAAAGGACAAAATAGTGACAGCCAAGATATAAAAATTTTTCCAGATGAAAATAAATTATTTATTGTTTTATCTCTTAAAAAAGATATAAAAAATAAAATCAACATTGATTTTTATGGTATCGGAGGTTTATTTCATACTGTATACAATTTAAATACTCAATGTTTTGATTCAGCCAAAATATCAAATACAAAAGTGCAAATACCCTTTTGGGTAAAGAAAAAAAGCAATTTAAGTATTCCTTTCAGTTTAGAAATATCTGGAAATCAAAATTTTGATTTGACTGAACTAACGAAGAAATTGCTAAATTGGCCTGAATTTAACCATAAAATATCCATTTTTAAACAAACAAATATTGAACAAAGGCAATTGAATTTAACCCCACCATGTACAAATGATTCAACAAACTTACAACATTCAATTGATAATCTATCAGAAATCTCCTTCCCCATAACTAATTTAACTCATCAGCTCAGCGTACGTAATCTATGGACAGCAATAATTAGTAAAGAAACAGATTCATTACCTTATGTTAAAGCTGTAATAGATTATAAGGAGAATCAAAATTCTCCAAAAATTAGACATGATGAAAATAATAACAAATGGTTTGTTTTTTACGAATCTGGAGATAATAGACAAATTTTAGATCAGTTTCGTGCAGATGATAAAATATTTGTTTTAGTAAAAAATGATAAAAATAAAGAACGTACAATGGGTCAATTGGATTTACAATTTTGTACATCATATTATCTTTGTTTTAAAGAAAAACCTAAATTTATCAATTGCTTAAAAACAAATCCCATTATGTACTTGCAAAATTGGCAGACTTTTTCCTCGCTGAGACGGAGAAAAAAAGCAGTGGAGCGGATTTTGGCAGGAGAAAGTATCATCAGTCAATTACCAGAATATTTTGAGACCAATTGTACCCTTCCATGTAAAAATTACGACATCAAAATAGGAGAAGAAGAATTCCGACTCTATGACCGTGATAACGGATATGGTGAAATAGTTACCCTAAATAGTGCACAGCGTTATGCATTTGCCAAATTAATTCAAAATGGCCCTTTATCCTTATTACAAGGTCCGCCCGGAACCGGAAAAACTGAGTTTATCGCCGCATTTGTACATTTTCTTTTTACTCAACAAAATGTACAAAAAATTCTATTGGTCAGCCAGTCTCATGAAGCAGTTAATACCGCAGCCGAACGAATTCGCAAACATTGTCAACGTTTAAAAGAAGATATCAGTATTGTTCGATTTAGTAACCGTGAAACCGCTGTTTCTACTGATTTACAAGATGTATTTTCTTTGAATCTAGTTGGCGCTCAACGAGAAATCCTTCAAGCCACACAGATAAACCGCATCTGTGAAATTGGACAAATACTTGGATTATCTGAAGATTATTTAAAATTGAGAACAGAATTACAGTTGAACATTGGTAAACAAATTAAACGCCTAGAACGTTTGAAAAAACCTATTCCTAAAGAAGAGCAATATGATGTAGCTGAAAACCAAGAATATATAGCTGAGTCTTCGAATCTTTGTAATCAAATTTATGAATATATTTGTTTCTCTCTCGAAGCCTTCATTGGAAAAAATAAAAATATTTATACCGATAAAATTTTACTTGATATAAATAAAATTGATACAATTTTAATCAGTTTAATCGAAATACTTGACCATTACTACAGAATTTCGCCTAAACAATCCGCTCAAGCTGACAATTTAATTGAGTTGACCGATTCAATGCAGCAAGCCCTATCAAACGAAGGAGTTAATTATGATGAATTTCTAGCCCGTTCGCGTCAACTGGTTATAGGCACATGTGTAGGCATAGGTCATGACAATATCGAAATTGATCAAAATATATACGATTGGGTGATTATTGATGAAGCAGCTCGCTCAATGTCAAGTGAGCTAGCTATAGCCATGCAATCGGCTAAGCGCATTTTACTGGTAGGTGATCATAAGCAGCTACCTCCATTGTATTCAGAAGAGCATAAAAAAGCTTTGATGGAACATTATGATTATAGAAAAAGTAAAGAAGAATTCGAACAACAGTTTTTAAGCAGTGATTTTCAACGAGTATTTGATTCCCCATATGGGCAGCATACATGCGCTACCCTAAAAACACAGTATCGAATGGCACCGGCAATAGGCACTTTAGTATCGAATTGTTTTTATGCAGGAGAATTAGAAAATGGTAGATTAATCAAAGATGTACCTAATATTTATAGATTAATTCATCAACATTTTTCAAGCTGTGTAACTTGGTTGGATACAAGTAATTTACCTAATTCGAACGAGCAAAAAAAGGACGAGCATGGCAGACTGTTTAATGAGGCAGAAGCCGATATAATCATAGAGCATCTTCGATATTTGGAAACGAGTACAGATTTCAAACAAAGTGATATTGTACTGAATTGTTTAAAAAAAGGAGAAGCTGCAATCGGTATTATTTGTATGTATAGTGAACAAAAAAATTTGATACGAAAAAAATTTAACGAAACAAAATGGGATGAACAATTCAGGCAACTGATTAAAATCGATACTGTAGATAGTTATCAAGGCAAAGAAAATCGCATTATTATGTTGTCTATCACTCGCAATAACAAAATACTTCAACCAGGTTTTTTAAATTCACCTAATCGTATTAATGTTGCTCTTTCTCGTGCAATGGATAGATTAATAATTGTAGGTGCAACAGCTATGTGGCGAGGTAAAAATGCTGATTTACCTCTGGGCAAGGTATTGGCAATGATGGAATCGAATGAAGATAAATTGGCTTATTCAATCATCAAATTTGAAAAAAATAAACAGTAATTAGCGAGAAAATTATGGAAGAACAAAAATATAAATTAGTTTATAACCAAATAGATTTTATAATCATAGCGCCAAAGTTTCGCATTTCTTTTTCATACACTGATGAAAAGGCATTGTCTTTTGTACGGGAATATATTTTACGTCTACTTATATTGTGTCCTTGCCGACCTGAAGAAATTGCTAAATATTTTGCATTTACTCAATATGAAACTGAAAATGCATTAAATGATTTAGCGAATAAAAAATGGATTAAATATCTTTCCGATGGAAATATTGGTTTAACTACAGCAGGTAGAAAACTATTTAAACATAATACTTTAGCACCAAAATTAATTGATTTACGTACAAAAGAAATCAATCTATATATGGAACTAATAAACGAAAATTTTATAGACAAAAAACATTTAAGCAATAATGAAAATGCTATTAGTTTAAATATATCTTCAGAAATATTTGCGTTTAGGTCAAAATATGCAGAACGTAATTTTCAACAACAGTTTAATGAATTGAAGGATCAAGGTAAATTAATTTTGTACAGTGATTATGGACATTTGTATAAAATAGATGGAGTGGAAGTATTTAATAATAAATACTTTCGTTTTACCCAATTTTTTTCTTTGGATAAGGATACTGGCAATCAATTAGGTCGAAATGATATTCATACACTAAATCATAGTGAAAAAATAGTTCATCAAGTAACAAATATATTAGAAAAATATAAACATGAATATAAAAATAATGTCCAAGACATTATCAGTAGCATGGAAAAATTAAATGATATTGAAACCTTAAAAATTATTACCCCAAAATTTAATTTTTTTATGTTAGAAAAAATTAATCAAAAGTCACCCCAAGATACTTATTTTGTTGGTCAAACTTATCATCAAGATGATATTCAAAAGCTTTTGAAGAATTCGATGGATGAATTAAAAAAAAATATTTCACAATCGCCAAAAATACTTTATTGGATGGGAGTAGAGAATATTTACTGGGGAGCTCAAGAAAAATTTTCGGAACAAATTAATTTATTTTACAATAATGCATTTTGTAATCAAAATAAAAAAGAATATCATTTATATAATTTTCGGCTGTATCTTCCTATAAAAAATTCTAAATATAAAAATACTAAAAAAAATTTGCTGCCGTCGGATAAAAAACAATTTAAAAACAATTTCTATGCTTTTAAAGGAGGTTTTTTAAATAACAATACTGAAATCATAGTATTTGAGAACCAATTTGCCGTGGTTTGCTATCATGCATACTTGGATTCATATGACGTACCCTTGCCAGTTGGATTCATTACCACTCGAATAGAAAAAGTAAATCACATTTTTCAACTTGTTCAGGATTATCTAAAAGAACCTGTTGTGGACAAAGAAGAATCGTCTCCAATAAAAGATTTTGGAAAAATTTTTTCAAACAATTAAGAATCAGATTTTGTGACTATCTAATTAATACCATTTTCTTATTAGGCTTTAAGTAAAACACAAATAATCAATTTGCTACATCTAACACGCTTTATTATATTGTAATATTAAAGGTAATATTTATGTAACCCAATTGGTATTAAGTGAAACCAAAATTAGTGTTTGAAAATTCGCTGAAGAGTTTTAGTGTGGATAGTTACAGGAGCGTTCGGATATACCCAGTTAACCTGTTCGATAATCACACTTTACTGGTAAAAGTGTTGGGATCAGCTAATTAGGCATTCAAGTAAAGTAGACCAAATACCATCTAACTAAAGCATTTTATTGTTGTTTGCCTATTGAGAATTTTTAGAAACAAACCAGCATTTTGTTCTGTAACGTCCTGAGCTGATAGATGCTGATGGCTTCGCAATATTTCAATAATCCCGCTTAGAGCATAGGTGCAGAGTTAATTTGCTTTTTATTTGTTACTAAAATATAAATCTTAAATAATAATGAAGTTTTTGATGTTGTTAAAGCAAAGGTCTGCACCAGCCCATTGGCTATCGTTTTGTACTTCATTCATGAGTTTGCTGACATTTTTATGTCAGTTGATGTGTGTCAATAAAGCGGAAGTTGTAGCATTTTGCTGGCTTAAAACCATTGCCATATGAGAATAATTATTATTTAATCCTGACACTTTGATTTGATGTCTGTGTTATGAACTCTTTGGATTTAAGCCGTTTTTACGCCGCCTCTACTGGGCTGCCGTTTCAGGATAGATGGGCGGTGATGCCATTACGTGCCAGTTTGCCTTTAGCTGCTGAAAAGATAGAAAAGCAATGGACTTTATTGCAGCAATCGCCAATATCTGGCAATAAAAGGCTGATTTATATTCATATTCCTTTTTGTGAAACGCATTGTCAGTTTTGTGGTTTTTACCAGAATCTGCTGCGCAAATTTGATACGGATAAGTATATAACGACTTTACTAGCTGAGATTGCTCTGGAAATGAATAATCCGGTGATGCAGTCTGCACCGATTCACGCTATTTATTTTGGGGGCGGTACGCCATCTGCTCTACCCGCAGGTCAACTGGCGCGGGTTATCAGCTTACTCAGACAATCTTTGCCACTGGCGCCAGATTGTGAAATTACGATTGAGGGGCGAATTTCCGATTTTGATGAGGCACGTACAGAAAGTTATATTGCCGCTGGTGCGAATCGGTTTTCTATCGGTGTACAAACTTTTGATACAGCTATCCGGCAGAAGCTGGGACGTTTATCCTGCCGTGAGCAGATTGTTGAGACATTTGAGCGTATTGGGCGGCTAGACTGTGTGGCACTGGTGTGTGATTTGATGTTCGGTTTGCCGGGGCAAACTGTGCAAAGCTGGCAGACTGATCTGGAGCTGGCAGCCGCTTTGCCGCTGGACGGGTTAGATTTGTATGCATTGAATTTGCTGCCAACTACGCCTTTGGCTAGACGAGTAGATAAAGGACAGCTTGAATTGCCTGCCGTGGCAGCTAAATGTGAATTTTATTTACAAGGTGAGGCGTTTTTACGCCAGCAGGGCTGGATACAATTAAATAACAGCCATTGGGCAAAAACCACACGTGAACGAAATTTATATAACCTGTTGATTAAGCAGGGAGCAGATTTTTTTGCTTTTGGCTCCGGCGCAGGTGGGCGTTTAAATGGGCATTCGTTTATGCTGCATCGTGATCTGGCTGAATACTATGCACAGATGCAGTCAGGTAAAAAGCCATTGATGATGCTAACGGATAAATCATTGTTGGGTAGCTGGTTACATCAGCTTCAGGCGGGGATTGAGGTGGGACGGGTGAATTTACCCGCGCTAACGTCTCAGGCGGAATTGTTGGAACCGCTGCTTATGCAGTGGCAGCGGGCTGGTCTGCTGATCAATGAAAGGGGCTACGCGCGTTTAACGCCGTCTGGCCGTTTTTGGTCAAGTAATCTGTTGCAAGCATTGCAGCAGTTACTGCTGGCTTTAAATAATCCTGAACATCTTGAGTGGCAGGAAAAAATGATGCAACGCCAACCCATCAGCAAACCAATACAGCGTTTTGCCACAACGTCGTGACAAAAATACATTTAATGCAATTGACTTGATTAAGGGAAAACGATGACAAAACATTCACAAAATAATAATCTGCAACTTTTTATGCGCAGCAATCCAGAAGGGACGCTGGAGCAGATTGCGCAACAGTATCAGGTGACACTGGCTGAGGTGATTAAGGCAATACCGGATGTGGTGATAACTGCTGGCAGCCACTTTGATGCAGTGTGGCAGGATGTGCAATCATGGGGAGAAATTACTTTTCTGGTGCATACAGCAGATATTATTGCGGAATTTTCGGGTTTACTACCAGCAGGTAAATATGGTGCCGGTTATTTTAATCTGCAACATCAGCAAGGTTTCGGCGGCCATATTCGCGCAGAAAACTGTGCGCAGATTGCTTTTGTAGAACGCAGTTTTATGCAAATGGCTACGGCGTCGATTATTTTTCTCAACCAGCATGGTGACGCAATGTTTAAAATTTTTGTGGGGCGAGATGAGCAGCGGCAGCTGAAAGCGGAGCAATTAACTAAGTTCCGCAGTCTGGCACAGCGTTTTGCCACCACACAGGAGCAATGATGAAAACATTACTGTTGTTCGGGGTAAGCCAAAAAATGGGCACAGCTTATCAGGTAGTGCAGCAGGCTTTAAAACAAACCGGTCGCTGGCGCTGTGTGGCGCTGGTACGGGATGAGGATTTTGCCCGCCAGTTACAACAGCAAGGAGTGGAAACAATAGTTGGAGATGCCACGAATGAATCCAGTGTGCGCGAAGTGTGCACGCTAGCTGGTCAGGATACTGTGATTGTGTCTACCTTGGGTGGTTCGGCAGGCGCGCACTATCTGGCACAGCGGTTGATTATGGATACGGCAGAGCTATGTGGTATCGGCCAGATGCTGCTGGTGACATCATTGGGCTGTGGTGATACTTGGGCAACAATGTCAGAGCGTGCGAAAAAAGCTTTCGGACATGCAGTACGAGAAAAATCTCTGGCTGAGGTGTGGCTGCAAACCAGTACGCTAAATTATGAGATTTTGCGCCCGGGTGGTCTGGCGCAAGGTGAAGCTACTGGCACTGGCAAGTGTTTTTATCAGCAGCAGGTACAAGGTTATATTCATAGAGCAGAGTTAGCGCGGATAATTTTACAAAGAATCAGTGCGGATAAGCTTGATAACCGTGTGTATGCTGTAGTTGATCCGGGGCTTGATACTGTGGATAACTAAGCTGTAATTACAGTTTGTGGATAATTTAATGATCCACATATAAAAACCGCCAGTCTACAATGCTTTGTTTAGGCACTTAGATTGGCGGTATTTCTATCGTTCAGAGTATCAGGCTTTTTTAACAAAGCATGCTTTTAGCATAATTTTCATACCATCTACTTTACAGTCTATCTCGTGGTCACCCTCAACCAGACGGATTCCTTTGGCTTTGGCACCTTTTTTCAATACGGTGCTGCTACCTTTGAGCTTGAGGTCTTTAATCAGAATCACATCATCACCGTTGGCTAACGGATTGCCATTACTGTCTTTGACATCCAGCTCCTGTGTGGCTGGTGTACTATTAGCATCCCATTCATGCCCGCATTCGAGGCAAACAGTAAATGTGCCATCAAAGTAATTTTGTTCACTAGCGCATTGCGGGCAAATCGGCGTTGTTTCAGACATGGTCAGATCTCTATATGGTTTAAAGCGGGGATTGTACCGAAATCTACTGCAAGCACCACATTTTTATGTGTAACTTACGCGCTTTTTCAGCCGTTAGTATCCAGATGCTGAAATTAATTTCGATTTTGATACTGCTGCGCCGTTTTTTCAGAACGTTTAAACACCAGCTCATGTTCATTCGATTCTTTTGCGCAATACTGGTAACCATGGTCGCTGAATTCATGCAGCATTTTAGACGACTCAAGTTTGTTTCGCACAATGAAGCGAGTCATCAAACCCATCGCTTCTTTATCATAGGCGTTGACATTCATGTATTTACCGGCTTTTTCATCAAGAAATACAGGTTTAATTACTTTGGCTTTCAGTTTATCGCTATCAATTACTTTGAAATAATTGTCAAAGGCTAAGTCGATGATGGTATCGGTTTCAATCTGATTCAGATGGTTGGTAAGAATGTCATGCCAGAAATGATACAAATTGATTCCCTTTGGATTTTCCAGTCGCACATTCATACTCAGACGATACGGTTGGATTAAATCCAATGGCCGCAGTAAACCATAAAGGCCAGAAAGAATGGATACTCTTTTCTGCATGTAGTCCAGTTCGTGCAATGATAATTCACTGACGCGCATGCTATTGTAAATATCACCACCATAGGCAAAGATAGCCTGTAAAGCATTATCGAGGGTAAATGGCGGCTTCCAATCGCGAAAGCGTTGCTGATTCACTTCAGCCAGATGCGGGCTAATGTGCATAATTTCTTCTAATTGTTTGAGGCTAAGTTTGCGGCAAATCTGTACCAGCTGTTCACTCTGTGTCAGAAATTGCGGCTGGCTATAAGTGTCGCTCAGGCGCGGATTAGCAAAGTCCTGAGTGGTCGGTGCGGCGATTATGGTTAGCATACTGCCTCCTGTCTATTTGCTGGCACGCTTTAAAAAGCTAATTATTATCAACATGATGGTACACATGAAGTTGATTAAACTACTTTAGCTGAAAAATGATTGGTGCAGGATAAGTTGGCTGACTTTTACCACAATGCTACATTTATATTACATTTCAGTAATTTATCTGTCTCATCTTTTAAACACTTCTGTTTGGATGGCTGTTGGCCAAACGTTATTCAGTCAAAATATTAATGAAAAAAATTATCTTAAAATAAAAAACGGAGCTGCTTTTTGTCCAGTAGCCCCGTTAGTTTTCAAACAAATTTAGAATTCAGCGTCGATGTCTGCAATACTTACCAGTTTAGCATTCACGAATTCTTTTAAGCCTAAATCAAGCAATTCGCGTCCGAAACCGGAGCGTTTCACGCCTCCAAATGGCAAATCAGCTTTAACCATGGTGGGATGATTAATAAAGACCATACCCGTATCAATCTGCTGAGCCAGTTTGGCACCGCGTTCTTCATCAGACGTAAAGATAGAACCACCTAAGCCATATGGGGTATCGTTGGCAATTTCAATGGCATGAGCTGCATCTTTGGCGCGGTAGATAGAAGAAACCGGACCAAAAAATTCCCAGTGACGTGCCGGATTATCCGGCTGAATATTGGTCAGGATAACCGGTCGGAAAAAACATCCCTGAGCCGGCATATCCAATGCAATTTCTTCAGCATGAGCGCCCAGTTTTACCGCTTCATCCAATTGTTGTTGCAAACCAGTCACCGCAGAACGAGAAGATAGTGGTGCCAGTGTGGTAGCGGCATCCATCGGGTCACCCATGCGCAGCTGACGCACTCCTTCGCGGTACAGATTCAGGAAACGATCGTAAACACCTTCTTCTACAATAATGCGTTTGGCACTCACACACACCTGCCCTGCATTCCAGTGACGGCCAAATACAGCCCATTTGGCTGCTTTTTCGATATCAGCATCATTCAGAACGATAAATGCATCGGCGCCACCAAGCTCAAGAGTACATTTTTTTAATGCTGCTCCAGCCTGTGCAGCCACAATAGCACCAGCACCTTCTGAACCGGTTAAGGCTACACCGCGCACGCGCGGGTCAGCAATGATTTTTGCCAGTTGTGCATGCGTTGGGTACAGGTTCTGAAACGCACCATCCAGTAAACCAGCTTGTAGCAGCATGGCAGCCATTTTGGCGGCACATTGCGGCACATTGGACGCATGTTTCAGCACAACCACATTACCGGCAGCAAGCTGCGGGGCTGCAATACGGGCAATCTGATAATATGGGAAGTTCCACGGCTCAACTGCCAAAATAATACCTTGTGGAGCAAACTCAATGCGAGCACGGTTGCCCTTATTGGAAGTAACTGGCAACACTTCCGGCTGAAGCTGACGCTCAGCATGAACAGCATAATACTCAAAAATCTGCGCAGAAAGCTCGGTTTCAGCTTTGGCTTCGCGAAACAGTTTACCCATTTCCAGTGTCAGTAACTGGGCATATTCATCAATATTGGCTCGAAGAATATCAGCAGCATTTTGTAAAACACGCGCACGCTGGGCAAACGTAGTGTTTTTCCACTGTTTAAAAGCAGCATCTGCATGATTCAAAGCAGTTTCCAGTTCAACATCGGTGGTATCAGAAAATGCTTTTACCTGTTGCTCGGTGTAGGGATTGGTACTTGCGTACGCCATATATTTACCTTTCATTTATAAAAGTTACACCACGTTTGCTGCCCTTAAGCATACAAATGAATGGCTGCAGTTCGGGCAGGTTTTGAGACAATCTTTTGTGTTTAACTATCTGGAAATGGTTGTGTGCCTGATGTGAATGCTACCGCGCTTCTGTACACCAATATTTCAGATGAGATCAGGCGAGGTTTTCTTTCCATACCTGAAACGTTTCAGACATGATTATGTATTTAATTCAGTTTAACAATTATTTACTGCGTTATCAAGTATGCAACTAAACTGTGCAATATAGTCTTTCATCTGAGTCTGCAAAGGGTCGTTTCTGGATCAATTACCGGGTTGTAAAGAATTTTATATCCAAGCATTGATAGTTTACTGTCAGGCAATAATCTTCATTTTTATTTCCTGAATCATACTTGCGATAGTAGCGCCACCCGCTTAAGCTGTTTTGGCAATCAATCATAAGGAACAGACACATGAGTAAACTAGCTATTTTGGTATTTTCCGGTTATGGCCATACACTTAAAATTGCTCAGGCAGCTGCAGCCGATACTGATGCTGTACTGGTAGAAATCGATGCCAATGGCGAGCTGGATGATGATCAGTGGCAGCAGTTGCATCAGGCCAAAGGTATCATCTTTGCTGCACCTACTTATATGGGCAATGTACCTTGGCAGTTTAAGAAAGTAGCCGACGCCACATCCGGCCTGTGGGCAGAGCGTGCATGGCAAAATAAAGTGTTCGGCGGCTTCACCAACAGTGCCAGTTTTAGTGGCGACAAACAAGTAACCCTAATCTGGATGCAGACACTGGCAGCACAGCATGGCGGTATCTGGGTAAGTCTCGGACTACTGCCGGCTAACTCCAAAGAAGCAGCGCGCAATGATGTAAATGTACTCGGAGGTTCCATCGGAGCAATGGTTCAGACACCAGCCGATGCCAGTGTCGATGAGATTCCAGCTGGCGATATCGAAACTGTAAAAATCTACGTAGCTCGAGTAAGTGAATTTGTAGACAAATTGGCCTAAGCATTTCATTCTGTTTTAAGCTTACTTACAGAGTATCAGCCCGCCAGCCATTATTGTGTGTATTAACAATCAAAATAAGCTGAAGCGGGCTGTTGTGAAAACTTCCTTTGTCGTCTACAGATTATGCGGCTGCTTTCTGGTTTTCCACCATGAAGCTAGAATCGCCAGCAGTAAAGCAGTAAATACTACAGCCAGTGAAGCAAAAGAAGGAATGTGCCACCATTTTGCCACCAGCATTTTGGCACCGATAAAAGTCAGGACCACTGCCAACCCATATTTGAGATAAACAAATTTTTCAACCACATTGGCCAATAAAAAATACATCGCACGCA
Organism: Snodgrassella alvi; assembly: GCF_002777855.1. Classification (GTDB taxonomy): domain Bacteria; phylum Pseudomonadota; class Gammaproteobacteria; order Burkholderiales; family Neisseriaceae; genus Snodgrassella; species Snodgrassella alvi_E. The sequence goes on along the minus strand of NZ_MEIK01000028.1, from coordinate 99,831 downwards.
AACCAAGCACCGCGAAAATATTCGAAGTAAACACAATAAACGGGTCAGTGGTAACAGCAAAGACAGCCGGTATACTGTCTACAGCAAAAACCACATCACTCAATTCAATCACTACCAATGTAAGCAATAATGGCGTGGCCATGCGCTGGCCGTTTTCGATGGTAAAAAATTTCTCACGATTAAATTGCTCACTGACGCGCATATGGCGGTGCAGCCAACCTATCAGTGGGTTATCAGCCAAACTTTTATTCTCATCTTTTTCCGGCAGCATCAGCTTAATCCCGCTATAAAGCAGGAATATACCAAACAGATACAGCACCCACTCAAAGCGGCTGACCAGAACTGCACCCAAAGCCACCATCACAGCACGTAGGACGATTGCCCCCAATACTCCGTACAATAGCACTCGGTGTTGATACTCTGCCGGCACCTTAAAATAACTAAATATCAGCACGAAGACAAAAATATTGTCCACCGATAACGATTTTTCCAACACATAGCCAGTAAGAAAATCCATCACCGAATCAGCAGCCACCTCACTGCCCAGCACCGGATTATGCATCAGCTCAAAATAAAGCCAGAGAGCAAAACCAAGTGAAACAGCAATCCAGACGCATGTCCACAGCAGCGCTTCTTTAGTGCTAACGCGATGTACGCCTTCTTTTTTCAGCGTGAGCATATCTATCGCTATCATTACAATTATGATGACGATAAATACGCCATAAAATAAAGGTGTGCCCACTGAATTCAAATGAGGCTGCATAAATTCTTTCTTCTTAATATTTTTATCATTCAATTCCCATTGCTAGAAGCCACTCTTCTAAACAAAATCAGAAACGAGCCAGTATTAAACAATAACATAGATACAACTACTACTGGCAACAGTTGTGCATATACAGACACTCTTCCGATACCAAGTAAACGGATAATTCATTGCAATAACAATCAAAGCAGAAAACCTGGGGCTGACTGATACATGCATTATGAAATAAAACCGCGTTTTAAAAATTATCCCAAAACAGCGACAATAAAGCCCATCCCTACCACGGAGAACGATTTAAGCTCATTTCAGCACATTTCAATTATTATCAACCTTCCTCAATACCAAGCATAATGCTGAAAGTTTCAGAATACAAAATCATCGCTACATTTATATGGAAAAATAAAACTGGGATGACAGTTCTAACACTACAATCTTCGGATTTTCAGCCGTCATTTTTTACTTTTGGTTAAATTCAGATTGCCTTTCATTTCACTGATCACATACTTATAATTGAAAGAGCCCTTTCTTTATTAATATCAATCAATTCAGTATTAGGAGCAAATTTAGAAAGTAGATATCGCTCGGTTTAGCTTATTTAATTAACCTGCACGTTACTCAGAGCAAAATTGTTTTCTGATTGTACCGTTTCACTGCTAGCCTGACGGCCAAATACAGATTTAGAATAGTCACATATTTACCCTATTTAATTAAATTTAAAAATAATATTTTAATTATTTCTTCTTTTATATTACAAAAATTATTCAAAATGCAAATTTAGTACAAACTTCAACGTTCCTAAGCTGTATTTGATCTTACCAACTAATCAATGTTTACTTGCTTTGAATTTCAGATTCTTAAACGTTTCAGCACAACTTACCTGCCCAAATAAAAACCTTATAAACATGAAAAAATAAAAAACAAACTAAACAATAAAGAACTAAAGTTAAACAACAGCACTGAAAAAGCATACTCTCAATTTGGCAGGAACATTTTCATCATCAAATATTTCAAGCTCATAAAAAATAAAATTTTCCGCCCAACTAGCATTAAATATCGTATATTTATTTCCATCCCACATTACCAGAACATTTACCTACGCAGAAACAGTATAAAAGCAGTCTAACCTACTGAGCTGAAATATTAATAAAGGAGAAAACGGATGAAAAAAATGTCTGTAGCAGCGCAATGGCATCAATTATGCAACCACAACTACTGTGTCCGCTTTACTGATGTGATTCTCCGCAGCTACGGTCAGGTCATGCTCCAAAACAATGCATTATCTGGACTGATTTTTCTGCTAGGGGTACTGATGGGGGGATGCTTTACGGGCAAACCAATTATAGGAGTAGCCAGTTTAGTGGCCGTAATCAGCGCCAACATCATGGCCTATGTGTATCAGCTTAATGAAAAAGCTTGGCAGCAAGGAATCTATGGCTTTAATGCCTGTCTGACAGGCATTGCATTGGCTACCTTTTGTGAAAACTCACCCTATTTATGGTGCACTATTGTACTGGCATCCATACTTTCGGTCTTCATTACCAAAGCCCTAAGCACAATATTACAGCAATGGTATTTACCCTGTCTGACCATGCCCTTCATCCTGATTACATGGATATTCCTGTTGGCAATTCCTTCTTTTTCAGCGCTGTCACGAGTACAGGCAGATACCGCTACCGCACACATTACCAGCTTTACACTGTTGCACCTGCTGCCAAGCAGCATTCTTGGCATTGCTGAAGTATTTTTATTCAACAGTACACTGGTGGGAATAACATTTTTGATCGCTCTGGCTGTCAATTCCCTCCGAATCACCCTATATGCCATAACCGGTTCAATCCTTGCCATCGGCATCGCCCTAATGTACGGAGGTCAACTTGAGCTTATTACACTGGGGCTTTATTCATTCAATGCGGTATTAACTGCTATTACACTGATTACCTTCAGCAATTCACCAGACAGCAAAACCAATTTATATATTTTACTGGCTATAATTCTCACCGTATTTACTCAGTCTGCCCTTACTACTCTTCTGAAACCCTATGCACTTCCGGTACTGACCATGCCTTTTGTAGTGGTCAGCTGGTTATGGCTGCTGATTAACCAGACACTAAATCAACGCTGATTAATAGCTGAAAATATAAAAATTACTTATAAAACCATAAAAGGTGAATATTACTTATATTGATCCTGAATAAGGCATATGAAATCCCCATTAAAAAAGACTGCCATAATGGCAGTCTTTTTTGGTGCAATATCTTGCAAACAAGATTAACGTTTGAACATATTGCCGTATTTCTGATTGAATTTGTCCACGCGACCAGTAGAGTCAACGATTTTCTGTTTACCGGTATAGAACGGATGACAAGCAGAGCATACTTCAATATTGAAAGTATCTTTTTCCATTGCGGATTTAGTTACAAAAGTATTACCGCAGGAGCAAGTCACAGTTACGTCGTGGTAGTTAGGTTGAATGCTGTTATTCATAGTGTCGTCCTTAGTTAAGCGGGCACAGGGGATGTGCCTGTACCTCTTGAAACGGATGTCTGGAATCGGGCGATTATACTCGCATGAGTAAGATTTTCAAGTAAATCAGCACACAGAACAGCCATATTACACAGATGTCCTGTGAAAAAGATGCACTGTATTACCAGATTCAAAACATACCATACATTAAAATTATAATACTGCTGTCAAGCCCCTGATTCAGAATAGATCCATAGTCTCTTTAATATCTGTTTTAGATAAAGAAAAAATCAGGCACGGCGCCAGCTTGTACCATTAGCACCATCTTCCAACACAATGCCGGCAGCCGTTAGTTCATCGCGAATACGGTCTGATTCTGCCCAGTTGCGTTCTGCACGCGCCTGCTGCCGTGCAGCAATCATCGCTTCAATGGTGGCATTATCAAGACCTTGTACGCCTTCACCCACTTCATTCTGCAAAAACGCCTCTGGATCACGCTGTAACAAACCCAGCAGACCACCCAGCCCTTTTAAGCACCCTGCCAATTGCGCATCATGAGTTTTATTAATTTCATTGGCCAGTTCGAATAGAACGGCAACAGCTTCCACTGTAGCAAAATCATCATTCATTGCAGCATAGAACCGGCGCGTATAATCATTTAAATCCGCATTAACTTCAACATCTGCGGCTGTTGTGTTTTTCAATGCTGTATACAATCGAGTCAAACTGCCTCTGGCATCATCAAGATGGGCGTCAGAATAATTTAAAGGACTGCGATAATGGGCACGTAAAATAAAAAAACGCACTACCTCTGCATCGTATTTTTGCAACACTTCGCGGATAGTGAAGAAATTTCCAAGGGATTTAGACATTTTTTCATTATCCACACGAATAAACCCATTATGTAGCCAATATTTTACATGGCTAGCAAAGTGATTTTTTTCCGTGCAACAACCTTGTTTTTCTGCACCGCAGCTCTGAGCAATCTCATTTTCATGGTGAGGAAACTGCAAATCAGCTCCACCACCGTGGATATCAAAATTCTCACCCAACAAAGCTTTGCTCATAGCCGAACACTCAATATGCCAGCCCGGCCGACCACGTCCCCACGGGCTGTCCCACGCCGGTTCATGGGGTTTGGCCGCTTTCCACAACACAAAATCCAAGGGATCACGCTTGTAGCCATCCACATCCACTCGTTCACCAGCGCGCAAATCATCCAAACTCTTACCGCTCAGCTGGCCATAGTCAGGAAACTCACGTACCGCATAAAATACATCACCATTCTCAGCCAAATAAGCTTTACCATTTGCCATGATCTCTTCAATCATGGCAATCATCTGTCCAATATACTGTGTGGCTCTCGGCTCATGGTTTGGTGGCAGCACACCTAAAGCAGCCGCATCCTCATGCATAGCCTGAATATAATAATCAGTCAGCTCAGAAATACTGATGCCGCGCTCATTTGCCCGATTAATAATCTTATCGTCTATATCAGTAATATTACGCACATAATCAAGCTCATAGCCCAGCTCACGTATCCAGCGCGTCACCATATCAAACACAATCATCACCCGTGCATGCCCCAGATGGCAATAATCATAAACGGTCATGCCACACACATACATACGCACCTGTGGTGGATTAATCGGTGTAAATTTCTGTTTGTTTCTAGTTAAAGTGTTATACAAGCTGAGCATGTCTGGTTCCAAAGTGACTGATAGTAGCCCTGAATACAGGCAATTTAATTGAATGAGGCTAAACTGGCCGTTTTCAAGGGCGAACGAGCCTCAAACACGTTTAAATAAGACTAAATTGTAATATAGCGCAGTAAACTTGTCGCTTAAACCAGCATTGCTACAAAATAAATTACAGATATGCAAACCGGACAGAATATTTTCAGTTTGCGCACCTCCTCCCTCCCTCACTTGCTTTTCTGCTATAGATAGCATAAAACATACATGTGAAAACCATAATCAAATTTTAAGAGAAGGAGTAAGTATGACCATCATGAAACCATTGGCTGCACTCGCTGCCGCCACTACCTTAGCCTTGACCGGCTGTGTTACCGATCCTAGTACCGGCCAAACCCATGCCAGCAAAACCGCTGTTTACGGCCTAAGTGGAGCTGCCGTATGCGGAATCGTTGGTGCAATTACCCACAATAGCCGAGGTGCACGTAATGCTGCTCTGGGCTGTGGTGCTATCGGTGCTGGCATCGGTGCTTATATGGATTACCAAGAAAAACTATTGCGTCAAAAACTGGCTAATACAAATGTTGAAGTACAGCGCGAAGGTGACCAGATTAAACTCACCATGCCAGAAAACATCACATTTGCAACTAATAGCTCTGAATTAAGCAGCGCCGCCACATCTTCCCTATCATCTGTAGCTGAGATTCTGGCTAAATATGTGGATACCAATATCACCATCGCTGGTTATACCGACAGCACCGGTAATGACAATATCAATAGGCCATTATCACAACGTCGCGCTGAGTCTGTTTCCACATTCCTGAGCGCCCGTGGCGTCGCCAGCAATCGTATTAGCGCAGTAGGCTACGGTTCTGCCAATCCAATTGCCAGCAATGCCACAGTGGAAGGCCGTGCCAAAAATCGCCGTGTAGAAATTCGTGTTAACCCTGTTCAACAAACAGCTACCACTACTACACAACAAACCACTACCTACGTACAGTAACGACTAAAAGGCGTGATAGACACTATATCGTTTCATTCAGTCTGTCACGCCTTAAATATACAAGTTTTTCAAAATGATATTCATTTACAATATTAAATGTGTTAGTATTTAATAACATTTATTAACTATTGAAATGAATAATTATGCAAAATCCAACAAATAATAACACTTTCAACTCTTCTTCAGGCAACCTTGCGCCAGTTATGTCTATTGGGGACTGGCTTATAATGTTTATCGTGTTTTGCATACCTATTGTCAATCTGATCATGGTTTTAGTCTGGGCTTTTAGTGGCAACGGCAATCCTAACCGCTCTAATTTTTGCAAAGCATACCTGATAGTCGTGGCAATAACGATAATACTATATATAATTGTCCTAGCCATTTTCGGTAGCATTATCGCTAATTCAGCGCATCAGTTTTAAGGCTTAAAGCAATGATGATTAAGTTTGAAAACTTAATCACAATTAAGCCAAGCTATCCATCATTTAATTCGTAATAAAATATGCGCAATAATCACCAAGCATTTCAGCCAGAAGTGCTTGTTTTAAAATAAAATATGATAGTATTGATAATAGTTCTAACGCAAAAAAGAGAAATTAAAAATTCATAGCTCAATTTGGAGGAGTTAATCCAGCCAAAAGCAAATTTGAGCAGATATAACGACCATCATTGCAATACTAAAGTCTGCTAGCTTACTAAATTCCGACAATCTTAATTTACTGTAATTACCCGAACAAGTTCCTATTCATACCAATCTCATTTTTTTTCCTAAAAGAATAAAACATAAATATGCAAATTGATTATTGATAAGTAAAAATCTGAATACAAAAAACATTTATCGCGATTCTCAAGCTTAAAAAACGATAACGGTCAGTGATGCATTCCATTAAAAATTAAACTTAATTCCCTACCATAAGTATTTTTGTTTATTTTTTATCATCTAGAAATCAGGTACCTGCTTTACATTTAATACACATCAGCTTATAAAAAAAAAGTAAGCATATTTTCTATATAAACTAATTCCTGAAAATACCTGAACGAATATCATAAATGTGCACTCATGCTCACAGTAGCAAATATAAGAACTGCTTTAAACAATTTATATAGAAAAACTCATTAATGATTAACTCTTACACCGGCGATATGTCTCTGAAGCACTGAACAAATAAAAAGCACTTCAAACTGAAGTGCCTTTTACTAGCAAGCTATAATCATGCATCCAATGAGCGGTGCAGTTTCGCCTGCCGTTCAATACGTTTATTAATAAACCATTGTTGTGCTAGCGTTAAAATATTGTTTGTCAGCCAGTACAGTACCAAACCGGCAGGGAAAAAGAAGAACATCACAGAAAACGCTACCGGCATGATTTTCATCATTTTAGCCTGCATCGGATCCGTAGGAGGCGGATTCATAAAGGTTTGCAGATACATGGTCAGGGCCATCAATACCGGCAGAATGTAATAAGGATCCTGACGTCCCAAATCGGTAATCCAGCCAATCCATGGAGCACCGCGCAATTCTACCGAAGCAAACAGTGCCCAGTACAAACCGATGAAAACCGGTATCTGCAACAGCATAGGCAGGCAGCCGCCAACAGGATTGATTTTTTCCTTTTTGTACAACGACATCATTTCTTGCTGCATACGCATGCGGTCATCGCCATACTGGTCTTTCAATGCCTGCAAGCGAGGTGCTACGGCACGCATCTTAGCCATAGATTTATACGAAGCATGAGTAAGCGGGAAAAGAATGGCTTTTACAGTAAGCGTCAGCAGAATAATTGCCCAGCCCCAGTTCTGTACCAGTCCATGCCACCAGTTTAGCAGCCAAAATAACGGCGAAGAAAACAGCGATACCTTGCCATAGTCTTTAATCATTTGCAGATGATCAGCAACCTTAGTAATTACTGAATAAATCTGCGGACCAGAATATAAAGAAATACCGAAGCTAGCACTGGAATTAGCGGGAATATCTTTTACTGGTACGCGCACACCTGCCGAATATAAGCCATCACTACGTTTGCGAATATCAATTTTGCAGTCATCATTGCTGCCACAAACACTGCTGCCCTCTTTCGGCTGCAGAATCCACGTAGTCATAAAGTAGTGCTGGGTCATACCGATCCAGCCGGTATTGGTTTTACGCTGATAGTCTGCTCGGTCACGACCGGAAGCATAATCGCTGTCCAGATCTTTAAAAGCCACTTTTTCAAATTTACCATTGGGCGTATACAGCACCGGACCAGTATAGGTGTGATCGAAATAGCCAGTACCTTCAGGCTCCTTGTCATCACGCAAAACCCGATAGGCCACATCCATTTGCAGCGGCTGTGCATTGTGATTGGCAATTTCATAGCGAAGGCCAATCAAATAGCTACCTTTAGTAAAGGTATAAATCTTACTTACCTGCACACCATTCTGCTCTGCTGCTGTCAAACGCACATCCAGCTTGTCTCCATTAAGTGTGTATTGTTTTTGCGGCGCAGTAAAAATCAGATTTTTAAACTGATAATCACCCTGACGATTTAATAATACCGACTGGGCAATGTACTGATGGCCATTCGCACCATTATCCAGCAGCACAAATGGCTTACTGGCATCACTGGTAGCTTTGTATTTAGTCAGTGTAAGCTGGCGCAAATCGCCAGTTTTTTCATCAATAACCGCCTTAACAGTATCCGTAGTGACCGTAACTGGCTCAGTTTTACTTAATGCACCCTCAGCTCCCACGCCAGTGGAAACTGCATTGCTCGTAGAAGATGTTTGTTGTGCCGCTGGCTGATTTTCGGGTTGTGGGTATAATTTTTCCCAACCCAGCAAAATGGCCATGGTCAGCACAAAAAATATCAATAATCGTTTAAAATCCATAGTGTATTCCGTGTGTATTCGCTAAGGAAGTGGGTCATGACCGCAACCACCCCAGGGATGACAGCGGCAAATGCGCTTGATTGTCAGCCAGCCACCCTTGAATACCCCGTATTTTTGCAGAGCGAGTACTGCATATTGCGAACAGGTCGGGCTATAACGGCAACGGGGCGGCAAAAGCGGGCTGATGGCATACTGGTAAACCCGAATCAGACCCAGCAATAAATATCTCATTGCGACTTTGCTTTACACCCGTCAGCTGCCAAAAGCAACTGTTGTAAAGTCTTGGTTACACCAGCATAATCCACATGTCGGAAGGGCTGGCGTACACGAATGATTATATCTGACGGCGGCAATTCATGCCGGTGCAGGCGAAACCATTCTCTTAATACACGTTTCATGTAATTGCGCCGATTGGCTCGTTTGGCCACTTTTTTGGCCACTACCAAACCCAGACGCGGAAAACCAAGTGTATTGCGTGCATGAAACACCTGAATCCAAGCACGACTTTTCTGGCAACGTAACGCAAAAACGGATGAAAAATCATCCGTTTTTAAAAGGCGATATTTTTTGCCAAAATGATAATCCATTCTTGTGCTTACACAGCCAAACGTTTACGACCCTTGGCACGACGGGCAGCCAGTACAGCACGTCCACCGCGTGTTTTGCTGCGAACCAGAAAGCCATGAGTGCGTTTGCGACGGGTAACGGATGGTTGATAAGTACGTTTCATAATTTATTCCCGAATTAACTTTAAATAAAACGTAGCATTACACAACAAGAACAGCACTTTGTCAATCAATATAATCTAGAGCAAACCCAGACTGCAAACGGGTTAACACAGAGTGCAAATCGTGGTCATAAAGCTCTTTATTGCGTATAATTAGCATAATAGGCGATACCTGTTTCTATTACTTAAGCCAAGCCCCATTGGCAGACAAAATAAGCTTCACGCATGACCCTAACAGAATTTTGGCCGCAGTGCCTGTTACAACTTAAACAAAACCTACCGCCCCAGCAATACCAAATGTGGATTGCTCCCCTAACCGTAGGCGAAGAAAATGGCAACTGGGTAATATTCGCGCGCAATACCTTTGCATTCAACCATATACGCGAGCGTTTCTGGCCAGCTGTGGAAAACGCCCGTCTGGCCATACTCCCACACGGACAAACTCCTTTAATCCTCAAAATTGGTCAGGGGCAATCTTTACAAGCAGCTACACAGGCTCAGGCAATTACCAATACCATTAATTCTGTAAAAGCTGAAAGCGGTACTCCGGTTCAGGTGGAGACTGAAAACCTTAATAAACATGAACCCTTAAACACTACCCCTGCACCTGAAGAAGCCAAACCGCGTTCAACAACTAAACGCACTGAATCCGCTCAGGACATTATTGCCAAAAGGCTAAAAAATAATCAGTCTAAAAGTGATAGCAATACGGCTGAAAGCAGTGAAGTCAGCCCTAAAAAACCAAGCAAAGTAGATAAAAAAGAAACAACTACACCTACAACTGAGTCTGATAATGTACTGGCAAACAGTAAAAAATCACGCTATACCGACACTAATCTCAATCCTGAACACACCTTCGCTGCACTGGTACAAGGCAAAGGTAACCGGCTAGCCCATGCAGCCGCCCTCTCTATAGCGGAAAACCCAGGCAATAGCATGTACAACCCGTTTTTTGTTTACGGCAGCACTGGTTTGGGTAAGACTCACTTAGTACAGGCCATTGGTAATCAGCTCTTTGCTGCAGATGCCAAAGTCAAAATCCGTTATATACATGCCGATGAATTCATCCGTGGCATCATGAATGCTTTCCATGCTAAATCTTTCGATGCCATGCGTCAGCAATACCAACAGGTGGACTTGCTGATTATGGATGATGTTCAGTTTATTGCTGGTAAAGACCGCACCATGGAAGAGTTTTTTTACGTCTACAACCATTTAATTGACGAAAAAAAACAGGTTATTCTTACATGTGATACCTTGCCTACTCATATTGATGGCATGGACGATCGCTTAAAATCACGCTTTTCATGGGGACTAAGTCTAGAGCTGGAACCACCTGAACTGGAAATGCGTGTTGCCATTCTGCAGAAAAAAGCCGAGCTGGCACAGGTAAAACTTGAAGACGAAGCTGCGTTCTTTATTGCCAAACATATCCGCAGTAATGTGCGCGAACTAGAAGGCGCATTCAAGCGTGTTGTGGCTCAAAGCCGTTTTGCCAGCCGGCCGATTGATGTCGGTTTAGCCACAGAAGCACTACAGGATATTCTGGCCGTCAATCACAAACCAATGACACTGGAACACATCCAAAACACCGTAGCCAAATTTTATGGTATCACCATCAGTGATATGGTAGGCAAAAAACGTACACGTAATCTGGCACGTCCGCGTCAGATGGCCATGACCTTGGCTAAAGAACTCACCCCACTTAGTTTACCCGCTATTGGCAGCGGATTTGGTGGCCGTGACCACACCACAGTCATGCATGCGGTAAAAAGCATCTCCAAACTCCGTAAATCAGATGCCGAGACAACCAAAGCGTACGAAACCTTAATGATGATTTTGCGAGATTAAACCAAGGAAAACAACATGCTGATTCTACAAGCAGAACGTGATAGTTTACTTAAACCTCTGCAAGCCGTAACCGGCATTGTCGAGCGTCGCCATACCTTGCCGATCCTATCTAACGTATTACTGGAGAACCATCAGGGGCAAATCAAAATTTTGGCCACCGATCTGGAAATTCAGATTGATACCATAGGCCCAAAAAGCGAAGCTGAAGATTTCCGCATTACCACCAATGCCAAAAAACTACAGGATATTCTGCGTGCCCTACCAGCCGGTGCCATGGTTTCACTAGACTGGAACAATAACCGTCTGGTCCTAAAAGCCGGCAAAAGCCGCTTTAATCTACAAACTTTGCCGGCAGAAGACTTTCCACTGATGAGTGTAGGAGAAGACGTAAATGCCAGCTTCTCCCTCCCTCAGGAGACCTTCAGAGAAATGCTGTCACAGGTCCAATACAGCATGGCCATTCAGGATATTCGATATTATCTAAACGGCTTACTGATGCAAACCGAAGGCAATCAGCTGCGTTTAGTAGCCACAGACGGGCACCGCTTGGCCTATGCCGCCTGTAGTCTCGATACAGATTTACCTAAAGCAGAAGTGATTCTACCCCGCAAAACGGTACTGGAACTATTCAAATTGCTTACATTCCCTGAGCAACCAATTACTATAGAACTATTAAATAATCAGGTTCGCTTCCGTTGCAACGATACTATTATCGTTTCCAAAGTAGTAGACGGCAAATTCCCAGACTACAACCGCGTGATTCCGCTAGATAATGACAAAATCTTCCTTGCCAATCGTAGCGAATTACTTGGCGCTTTAGAACGTGCAGCTATTCTGGCCAATGAAAAATTCCGCGGTGCGCGTTTGCAAATCCAGCCGGGGCTGCTCAGCGTCACTTGTAACAATAATGAACAAGAAGAAGCACGCGAAGAATTGGAAATCGCTTATCAGGGTGACACACTGGAGGTCGGATTCAACATCAATTATCTGATGGATGTATTACGCAACTTACATGCCGATGACTTGCAACTGGCATTCGGCGATGCCAATCGCTCAACATTATTTACAATCCCCAACAATCCCGATTTTAAATACATAGTCATGCCGATGAGAATATAAATATCTCTTATACAAAGACTTAGCAACTGCCCTGAATCAGAATAAATGATTCCCTCATCCATATCTGATTCAGGGCAGTTTTTTCTTTACATTCAACATAATTATCATTCAATAAAAAATCCGATAAAACATCACCTTAAACATATCAACCGGCTGAAAAAAAACTTAATTTCTGCTATAATAATTATCTAATGAATTATTCGATTCAGCCCTGTAAATATGGCAAAATTGAGCATCCTTAATATTCTTTTCTGCCAACAGGCATCATATTAAAAGCATAACCGCTGCCCCAGATTTATAAAGAATTCTTATGACAGATCAACACCCTGAAGATTACAGCGCCGACAGTATCAAAGTATTAAAAGGCTTGGATGCCGTTCGCAAGCGTCCCGGCATGTATATTGGTGATACCCAGGATGGTACTGGTTTACACCACATGGTATTCGAAGTTCTGGACAATGCGATTGATGAAGCGCTGGCCGGCTATTGTGATCATATCACCGTAGCAATAAACGCTGACAACTCCATTACCATTGAAGACAATGGCCGTGGCATTCCCACCGACATGCATCCCGAAGAACACCGCTCTGCGGCTGAAGTTATCATGACCATCCTGCATGCCGGCGGTAAATTTGATAACAATAGTTATAAAATTTCTGGTGGTCTGCATGGCGTAGGTGTATCTGTAGTAAATGCCCTATCCGATTGGCTGCGCCTGACTATCTACCGTAATCACAAAGAACATTTTGTAGAGTTTAATCACGGCGACGCCATCGCACCACTATCCGTAGTCGGCGACACCGATAAACAAGGTACGCGCGTACAGTTTCTAGCCAGCACCGAAACATTCGGCAATATTGAATATCACTTTGACATTCTGGCTAAACGTATCCGCGAATTGTCTTTCCTGAATAATGGCGTCAGTATTGAACTTTTTGACAAGCGTGACGGCAAACATGAAAATTTTGCTTTTAGTGGTGGCGTGGCTGGTTTTGTGCAATACATGAACCGCAATAAAACTGCGCTACATAACAAAGTTTTCTACGCCAGCGGCGAAAAAGACGGCATGAGCGTAGAATGCGCCATGCAGTGGAACGATAGCTATCAGGAAAACGTGCAGTGTTTTACCAATAATATTCCACAGCGTGATGGTGGCTCTCATCTGACTGCTTTACGTCAGGTCATGACTCGTACCATCAACAATTATATTGAAGCCAATGAAGTAGCCAAAAAGGCCAAAGTAGACACCAACGGCGACGATATGCGCGAAGGTCTTACCTGCGTATTGTCAGTGAAACTGCCTGACCCGAAATTCTCATCACAAACCAAAGACAAACTCGTTTCCAGCGAAATTGGACCGGTGGTCAATGAAGTTTTAAGCAAAGGTTTGTCTGAATTTTTGGAAGAAAATCCCACTGAAGCCAAAATCATCACCGGTAAAATTGTCGATGCTGCCCGTGCCCGTGAAGCCGCACGCAAAGCACGCGAATTTACCCGCCGCAAAGGCGTTATGGATGGATTAGGTCTGCCGGGCAAATTGGCCGACTGTCAGGAAAAAGATCCTGCATTGTCTGAGCTATATCTGGTCGAAGGGGATTCGGCCGGTGGTTCTGCCAAGCAGGGTCGTGACCGCAAATTTCAGGCCATCTTACCGCTCAAAGGTAAAATACTGAATGTCGAAAAAGCCCGCTTTGAAAAAATGTTGGCTAGTCAGGAAGTAGCCACCCTGATTACCGCACTGGGTGCCGGCATAGGCAAAGAGGAATTCAATCCGGAAAAACTGCGCTACCATCGCATCATCATCATGACCGATGCCGACGTAGACGGTGCCCATATCCGTACCTTACTACTGACTTTCTTTTACCGGCAAATGCCTGAACTGGTAGAACGCGGCTATGTATACATTGCCCAGCCTCCGCTTTACAAAGCCAAGCATGGCAAACAGGAACGCTACCTGAAAGACGAGTTTGAAAAAGACCAGTTTCTGCTAAGTCTTGCTCTGGACAAAGCACGACTGAATATTGGTGAAACCATCCTTGAAGGAAATGCACTGGCGGAGATTGCCAAACAGTTCATTTTAGCGCAAAGCATGATTATGCGTGAAAGCCGCATTATCGACAGCGCCGTATTAAATGCCCTACTCTACTGGAATGAAAATCTGGATTTAAGCAATGTAGCCAGTGCAGAAAAGGCCACACAAGCCTTAACTAATCTCATCAATGATGAAAACCTCACACTGGAACGCATTGGTGCCGAAGACGAAGTGCAAATGATTAAAATCACCCGTCAATTGCATGGCAATCAGATGGTGAGCTATCTGGAACAGAAATTTGCCGAAAGCCGCGCCTATCAGATTATCCGCCAGACCGCTGCAACCTTAAGCGGTATTGTGGATGCCCCGATTGAAGTAGTGAAAGGCGAAACAAAAACCGCAGTAACAGGCTTTGCGCAAGCATTGGATTTACTGATGACCACAGCACAAAAAGGGCTGACTATTCAGCGTTATAAAGGGCTGGGCGAGATGAATCCAGAGCAACTGTGGGAAACCACCATGGATCCAACCGTACGCCGCTTGCTGAAAGTTAAAATCGAAGATGCGATGGCGGCGGATGATGTATTTGTTACCCTGATGGGTGATGAAGTTGAACCACGGCGGGCTTTTATTGAAAACAATGCGTTGAATGCGCAGGTGGATATTTAAGCAAGTTTTCTCTAATCAAAAAAGGATGGCTATTGCCATTCTTTTTTTATGCTTAATTTATATTATAAATTGATACAACCTGATATGTAATGAAGCAAAGTAAATTTTTACAACTATATTCTAAGCTAGCTACAGATTGGTTAAAAACAGCATTAGTTATGGCTGCCGGAGCGTATTAATATCCGAGCTGGTCTTGTGGATTTTTCGGTATGGGTTTGATTTTATCTATTAGTTATCAGACAAAAATTATAGCATTTGCCATTCTGTTTTATATTCTCATGCTCAATTGTGGCTGTGAGTTGTGGACAAAAGTTGGTTAGCCAATATTGCCGATTACTTTCTATCATAATACCTAAAGCGATATTGATTTTGTCTAACTGGATGTTTTATCCAAATTATATAAAATCTTCGCTAATAGCGGTAATAAACAAATGCCTTAGAAAATGAAATCTAATTCACTAATTACTTCGTATTTCATACTTAGTCCAGATTCCAGTGCTGACTTTAGTTGCTATTTTGGCCAAAATAGATTGCTGCTGAGTTTATCTCACTACCTATATGAGCTTATTTGCTCATTATGTGCTGGTTTTAAAAATTGCAATTTTCATTATGCTGTTTTGTCTGCTTTCTTACATGTCTAATCTTTAGTTGCTGGTGATAAGCATATCTTGCTCTGCACTCAGCCATGTATTTCTGTTTCCTATCTATTCCTTATTAATCCATCTAAATCAGCATTTTCAAGCTCAGAGGGGAATAGTGCCTGCTTGGTTATATAACCACCAGCTATAGGAAAAAAGTATTAGTCTTGCTGATAAACTAAATAGATAAGCAGGCAATCGACAATCATTAACAATCTACCGTTTGAGAAAAATAAGTAAACTTGTGGTTTATGCGGGATGTGCAGTAAGTCTCATCTACTGCGAGGCTAATAGCGGCCAAGATAAAGTGATTAACTTTTTTATTGAGAAGGTGAAAAAAACTGAGTTTAATCAAATAGAATAGCAACAAAAAAAGAGCTTATATTGGTAAAATAGAATTCAAATAAGGCTCTGATTAAAAAGAACCGTCGTTCTGGACGACATTTTCACATTAAAAATCTACTAGATTGATACTTAGCGCTAAAATTTGATATATCAAAATTAAATGACATTGGCCAAGCGTATGCATGTATATGCTATAGTATTTTCGGTGATTTTATAAGGTTTTAAGATGGATATTAAACTGACCTCGCAGGACAAACGCTATATTGCAGGCACGGATGATGTGTACAAGATTATGCAGCGTGTGTTATTGCGTGAAAACAAGATCGACCGAGAAAAAGAACATCTGTGGATGATTGGTATGAATCAGGCAGGTTATATTCTGTACCTTGAGCTAATTGCACTGGGCAGCTATAAATCGGTGAATATAGAGCCAATAAATGTATTTCGCGTAGCTGTGATGAAAAACGCTTCTCGCGTTATTATGGTACATAATCACCCTTCCGGTTCGCTGACGCCGTCTGAGGCAGATAAGGATATCACTGACCGTTTAATTCAAGTTGGCCGCATTTTAAATATTGACCTTGTCGACCATCTGATTATTACCCCCACAACTTATATTAGTTTTCGCAGTATTAAACTGATGGAGGAACTGGAACAAAGCCTGAAATACGTACCGACTTTTCAAGTTATTGAGCGCATCCGAAAAGAAGAAAAGCAAATTGCGAAAGAAAAGCTGGCGGTTGAAAGAAGTAAGACCAAAGCTGAAAAAACACGTCGGGAAAAACTTGAACATGCAACTGCTAATGCATTATTGACTAAAGGTGTGCCAATCGAAGAAATTGCCAAAATTATGGATATTCCAATCAAAAATGTTCACAAGCTAATAAATATTGATAATTAAAGATAAGAATATATATTTTTCATACATTTTACATAAGGCTATATACCAAACAATGTGAAATTGAGTTGCGAGACTTTTTAATGGGAATTATTCACAATTGAGAAGAATCAACACATGGTTGGTAATAAAATCAAATAAAAAGGGTTTCTTTACCAGCTAAAATAATGATGTGTCTAATAAATATTAGTTCAATGCCAATAATAGCCAAAAAAATGAGCAAATTAATCTAGACCGTTCTTATAAAATTATTGTATCCGACTACCAAAAATGCACATAGTTATACAGCTTAAGAAACAGCAACCAAACTAGATTCAATTTGTCAAAATTGCTCAGGTTAATCCAGATATTCATAAAGATTTTGGCTAAATAATGGTGCCTATATTAGCATTTAAATTGTTAAAACATTTATTTAATCACATTACATTATCCATCTCTGAATAATGAAAAGAAAAATATAAATCGTTTACAAACATAATCAAATGAGATTTAGTTTTGTTTATATATTGCAATAAATTAAAATATTAACCAGTTTATAGTTGAAAAGGCTGTAACAAAATCACAATGCTGAAACAATATATATTTCTGATTACCATAATTGAAAACGCATCAAGGGTAATTTTAATATATAACCATTCTTCAACATATTAACTCTTTAAACGCCCTTACAAACATAAAATTTTAAAAAATAAACTGAAAAAAATGGACGATGTAAAGGTATATAATTAGGTTGAAAAGAAAACATTGTTAAATATCCATACACGCAATTGCAATTGTATTGTTGAATTAAAGTGTATTTATTAAATATATTCATATAAATTTTGATAAATCAGATTTAAATTGGTAATAATTACATATATAAATTTTTTTAAATGTGTTGTTGTTTATTCTGGAATTGCATTAATTAAAACAATATTTTTGCCAACTTTTAAGTTTAATTCCCTTAAAATTCTTTTTACTTTATCATATTCAGGAAAACTAGAGTATATAATAACTTTTATGGATTTAAGATTTTCCTTTCCATATTTTTTAATCTGATTTTTTAAACTTTGTTTAAGTTTTTTATTATTAGCCAATTTAAATTCAACTAACATTTTACCTTTAGATGATCGAGAATTTTCATAATCCAATGTATTTAAATCAATTTTTATATCATTATCAACATAAGAAGGTCTAACAAACCAAATTAATCTTAATAAAAGTTGTAAATCTGATTCTTTTTTAATTAATTTATTTTGGTAAGAAAGCTTAAATTCATCCTTATTTTCAATAATATCCTTTAGAAATATTATTCTTTGATAAGTATCTTTCAAAGTATCATATGACTGTTGATAAAAATTTGTATAATGATATAGTGCTTCTACTAAATTAGATACTAATCCAATAAATATTTCTTGAGTTTCTCTAATTTTTAAATCACTTCGAATATGAGCTTCCTTACCATCGATCTCTTTCATTTTAATAAAATAGTCAATAAATTCAGGAAATTTCTCAATAGTTTGTTTTACAGCTTTTCCCCATTCTTGTGCATTATAATTTTCTGGTAAAATGTCATTGACATATTTTTCCAATTTTGCTCTTAGTTCTACATTTGATATAGAAGAACATATATTAGAAAAATCTCCTATCATTTCTTTTTTATTAATCCAACTTTCATCTTTAGTTAGAATATTTTTTGGAGTTAATAGAACATATTCCTCTTCAAATTTCGGTAATATATATTTTTTTGCTTGCCAAGTTTCAGTATCATAATTAAATTCTACTTTTTCAACTGTAAATTCCTTTAATTTATCTTCGGAAATATATTTTTCTGCAAACGTTTGCGTATACTCTAGAAGAAATTTTTTTATTAAATTAACCGTTAAATCACTAACACTATCTTTTCCTGTACCATCTTTTATAAGACAAAGTTTTTCGGGATGAAGACCTTGTGTTATATCGTTTTCTTTAAAATCACTTGAGTTATTAATAAAACTATCAATCAAAGTGTTAGCAAACGCTCTATTTAAACCTCTACCTCTATTTCCCACGCAACTATAACCTAACCAATTTTGTTGAACCTCGTTAAACATAAACCAAGCTTTAATCTCATTATTAGAAAATTTCCCTTCTTTTGCCAGAATTTTATATTTTAAAAAACCTATATATTTAATCATTGATTCATGTAGAGATTTGTACTGCGAATTTTCACTATTAAATAATAAAAAAGGGTCTACAAATAATGGTAAATCATTTATTAATGAGATATTAAACGCTCCATAATTTTCTAATTCTGACTTATCTACATTGAAGAAATCGGTAAAATAGATTTTTAGTTTTATATTAGACTGAGTCATAATTTTACTCCTTTATAAACAATTTTGTTTAAATATTATCAATAGAATACATATAATAAAATAAGTATATTATATCAAAAAATATGTGATTTAAAATTTTTTAATTTTTATAAACACTAAATTTTTTTACCAGAAATAAAATATCAAAAATATTGATTACTATATTAAATTATACGTTCAAATAATTCATATCATTATTTCATCCTTAGTTTTCTTTATTTAATTGGCGAATAACTTTGGTAAATACCATATTTCGACTATTAGTATTTGTATATGCTTATCGATTTTGATTTGTTGTTTTTATATGGCTTACCTTTGCATCATAATATTTAACTTTATTTCTGCGATTAAATTAAAAGGCTAAGCTTAATTTTTTATAACATTCTGAATTATTAAGTTATTCCAGTAAATAATTATAATAATGCTTAAGCCTAATCTTTTAGCAAAACCTTGCTTGCATCAGGCTATCTATTAACAGTATCAAGGTTAGTGTTATTTGATATTTTATTGATATAGATGATTTCTCCTTGATGCGTTTTATCCTTTTACGCACACTACCTGCCGTAATTGATGCACGATTTCCACTAGTTCTTTTTGGGCGGTCATGACGGCATCGATATCTTTGTAAGCCATTGGTATTTCATCAATTACGTCTGCGTCTTTACGGCATTCAACATGGGCGGTGGCTTTGATTTGGTCGTCTATGGTAAATTGCTTTTTTGCATCGGTTCGGCTCATTATTCTTCCTGCTCCATGTGAACAAGAGCAAAAACTTTCTTCATTACCTAATCCTCGCACGATATAGCTTTTGGCGCCCATTGAACCGGGTATGATGCCTAGTTCGCCTTTACGCGCTGATACTGCCCCTTTACGGGTAATAAAAATCTCATCACCAAAATGCTGTTCTTTTTGCACGTAGTTGTGGTGGCAATTTACTGCGGATAGATGGGTGGTAAATGGTTTGGTAATGATTTTGCGCATTGCTGCGATAACGTTATGCATCATGGCTTCACGGTTTAGCCTCGCAAATTCCTGTGCCCAATGTACGGCCTCAACATAATCTTGAAAATGCTCTGTCCCTTCCTGAAGATAAGCCAGATCTATATCGGGTAGATTTCTGATATGCACTTCCATATCTTTTTTAGCCAATTCGATAAAAAAGTTGCCGATAGTATTGCCTATGCCTCGTGAACCGCTATGCAACATTATCCACACGCTATCGGTTTCATCGAGACAGATTTCGATAAAATGGTTGCCGGTACCCAGTGTACCTAGATGTTTGTGATTCTTCGTTTTTAAGAAGCGTGGATATTTTGCGGTTAATTTTTCAAAACCCGGTAACAGTTGCTGCCAGTATTGATTGACAATTGGTGGTGGATTTTGCCAGCTACCGTTATCTCGTCCGCGGTATTTGGGGGTCATGCCATGTGGCACGGCTTTTTCGATAACTTGACGCAAAGGCAATAAATTATCGGGCAAATCAGTTGCCACTAAAGAAGTTTGTACAGCAATCATGCCACAGCCGATATCCACGCCCACGGCTGCCGGAATAATTGCGCCCATGGTTGGGATAACACTTCCTATTGTTGAACCTTTACCGATATGGACATCGGGCATGACGGCAATATGTTTAAAGATAAATGGTAATTGGGCTGTTTTGATTAGCTGGTTTTTGGCTTCATCTTCGACTGATACGCCTTGTGTCCACATTTTGATTGGTTTTGCATTTTCCGCTTGTAACAAATTATATTGAGTCATTTTTATTCCATGGTTTTATCATGCCATAGTTGATGGCATGATTTTGTGTTTTTGTTTTCTATATTTTTGGTTGGATATTGATTAATCCATGCAATATCTGATCCAGTCCGCCAACTACGGAAATTTTGTTAATGCGTTCGGCGATTCGTTCGAGTGTTTCCATTTCTTTTAAACGCAAGGCCACTGGATTGTTTTCCATTACGCGGGCGGTATTGAGCAGGGAGCGGGTGGCGGAAGTTTCTTCACGCCGGCGAATGACATTGGCCTGTGCCGCTTTTTCTGCTTCCACTACCTGCGAAAGTATGATTTTCATGTCTCCCGGTAGTATGATGTCTTTGACGCCGACACTAACTGTTTCGATGCCATAGCCAGCCATACTGGTTTGCATATGAGCGTTAATTACTTCATCGATTACTGTTTTGTTTTCCAGTAATTCATCCAGTGTGCGTGTGCCAATCGCTTCGCGCAGTGCAAATTGCAGTTGTCGGTACAACAAATCCGTCGGCTGTGCAACTTTGGCATAGGCGGTTAATACATCGGTGTAGTACCAGTTGGCCACTAGATTGATACGCAGATTGACTTTATCGCGGGTGAGTATTTCCTGACCGGATATTTCTTTGGTCTGCAAGCGTGTATCGACGATGTCAACGCTGATTTCACGGTTAAAACGCCAGTAGGCGGTGATACCGGCATCCAGCAGTTTTTCCACTTTGCCATTTACTTTCAGTACGCCAAGGTGATAGGCCGGTATTTGGGCAATCAGTACACTGCTGTCTCCCTGCACTTCTTTTTGGCGCAATTTGGGCTGTAATAGCTGCTGCACCATTTGTTCAGACAATTGATAGCCATCGCTTAGTTCTATGGTCTGCATGTGTTGTTTGCAGTTATTCTGCCAATATAGGCGTTTGGTACCCGGTGGCAGGATTTCTACCAATAAATCATCTTCGAATCGTAGGCCGACCTGATTGGCGCCCACCTGCATCTGCACGCAAAATTGTGCCATTTGTGCTGGTGCGTTCTGCTCTATTGATGCCGCCAGTACGTCGTTAATGCGGCTATCCTGTAATTTGAATTTGCCCAGTATCAGTTTATGTTTAAATTCACACATGCCGAATACTGATTTAGGCGGAATAATCTGCACAAATTGGTTATCCACAAACAGGGTACCTATTTCTTCGTCGGTAAAATTATGCAGGATTAGATTATTTAAGCCTTTTATTACTTTGCCGGTATTTTTAGCCTGTATCAGCTCTTGAGCTATTTCATCCGGCAAGCGGTAACCTTGTTGCAAGGTAACTTTTTTTAGTAATTGTGGTTTATAACTCTGCCAGTACACTGTTTTGGTAGTGGGCATTATTATTTCTACTAGTTTGTCTTCCTCATAGCGCAGGCCAATTTCATCCTCTGCGAGGCTGACGTGATGACAATATTTTTCTACCAGTTGTGGATAAAAATTGATGAGTTTGTTGGCGGTGTCTGGCTCGATTTGTGTATCAGCCAAATCTACCTGTGTAAAGGTTAGTACGGAAAAGGGATTCCAAAAATAATGACGGCCTGCGGTGATGATGTTATCAATCTCTCCGCGTTTACTGACTATGGCCAGTTCACCCTTTTTTACATTTATGATGGTAAACATTTTAATTCTCCTGTTGAGGCAGCCAGTAAACAGAATGAACACATTCAAACGGATTAAGTAACGAAATAACAGGGGAAAGATTAAGCTGCATAAGCTAGAAACTGCCTGTTTATGCTTTTTTAATTTTTTGCCTGCTATCCGGTTTTTTTATCCGGATAAATCATCTTAAGCTGATTTTGTCCGGTTAAGCGGTTTTTCCTGTGCCTAAGCTTTAACTACTAGCTTATTGCTGTTTACTGGCTGGTATTGCTTTTTACAACAAAGTTTTATGACAAGGATTTGAAACAGGAATCGAACCTGCTACAAATTGGATCAGTTCCAATTGCTCTACCAGTGAGCTATTCAAATATTCTCCGTTAAAGGGAGTTGTCTGTTCTACGCAGGAATACATGTTGATAATGCAACTGAACTGGTTTATTCCCTTTCTGGCTACATTCGCTATGCACCTGACTGCCCTATCAGACAGTCTGTATGACAGACACCATTCTTATTGCAATTTCTGTACCAAGTGGAAATTTTTTTGAAATAAAATTTATAAGTAATTATTTTTAATACTTAAATAAATATCTTTTAAGTTTTTATGCTCATTTTTATCGTATAAAATACATCCTTTTTTTATATTTTTATATATAATTTTATGTATATTTATAAATGATAAGAAAGATGAGATGAATAAGAGAAACGTTGTTTTTGGCTTTTTGGGTAATGTTCTAGACCAGCGCGGCAAGGGGAGAAAACGCTGGGGGCGTTGGCGGCCAACGGTTGATGTCTGCAATCATCCAGAATTGCCGGTTTCACGCCTTGAGCTGTTGTATAAAACCTGTGATAAGAGATTACTGACTGAAATTGTGCAGGATATTCACACTATTGCGCCGCTGACTCAGGTAAATCCGGTTGAGGTACGGATAAGCGACCCGTGGGACTTTGAAGAGGTATATACCTATCTATTGGATTTAGCTAAGGGTTATAAATTTGATACTGAAGAAGAAAATTATTTTTTAAATATCACAACTGGTACGCATGTGATGCAGATTTGCTGGTTTTTGTTGGCTGAATCACGCTTTTATCCGGCTAGATTGTTGCAATCTTCCCCACCTGAAAAAAATACAGCCAAGGCGGAAAATGTGTTGTCTGTAGCTGAAGAACACCAGCATCTGTGCAGCAGAGGGCAAGTTAATATTATTGATTTGAATCTGCACCGCTACGACCAGATTTTGACGCGTTTCCAGCAGTATGCCAGTCAGGCGACTGAGTTACTTAAATCTGGTATTGCCACGCGAAATCAACATTACAATCAGTTAATTACTGAAATAGAACAGGTGGCCAGCCGTTCGCATGCGCCTATTCTGCTGTGTGGCCCTACTGGTGCGGGTAAATCATTTCTGGCTAAGCAAATTTACCAGCTTAAGCTGAATCAACATCAGTTAAGCGGGCAGTTTGTGGAAATTAATTGTGCTACGCTGAGCGGCGATAATGCGATGTCTACTTTGTTCGGTCACAGCAAAGGGGCGTATACGGGTGCCAGTACGGCCAGAAGCGGTTTACTGAAACAGGCGGATAATGGTTTGTTGTTTATGGATGAAATTGGCGAACTGGGGCTGGATGAGCAGGCTATTCTGCTGAAAGCGATTGAGGAAAAACAATTTTATCCGCTCGGATCGGATAAGCTGGTATCCAGTCAGTTTCAGTTGATAGCCGGTACCAATAAAGATTTAAAGCAGGCTATTGCGGCAGGTAAGTTTAGGGAGGATTTATACGCACGCATTAATTTATGGAGCTATCAATTGCCTGGTCTAGCGGAACGCAAGGAAGACATTGAGCCGAATATCGATTTTGAGCTGGCGCGCTTTGCACAGGAATATGGCACCATGCCGCGCTTTAATCAGCAATCTAGAAGCCGTTATGTGAATTTTGCCACGTCGGCTACTGCTCTGTGGACAGGCAATTTCCGCGAGCTTACAGCTTCCATTACCCGCATGGCGACGTTAGCCACCCAAGGAAATATTACTTTGGTACAGGTTGAAGATGAAATTCAGCGTTTACAGCAACATTGGCAGCAAAACACTTCTAGGGATGCGCTGATTCCAGCTGAATTAGATGAATTTGACCGCTATCAACTGGAAAAAGTGCTGGAAGTATGCCGCAAAAGCCGAACTTTATCTGAAGCGGGTCGCTATCTGTTTGCGGTGTCACGAGCGCAGAAACAGCGTGCCAATGATGCTGACAGACTGAAAAAATATCTGGCTAAATATGATATAAGTTGGGAACAAATAAAAAACTGATCTTGTTAAAACCTTTTAGCTACCTGAATTTAGAAATAGATATTTACTCTAACTGGTGTCTGAATTAAATAACGTGATTATCATAACCGGC
Source organism: Snodgrassella alvi (assembly GCF_002777855.1). Classification (GTDB taxonomy): domain Bacteria; phylum Pseudomonadota; class Gammaproteobacteria; order Burkholderiales; family Neisseriaceae; genus Snodgrassella; species Snodgrassella alvi_E. The sequence goes on along the minus strand of NZ_MEIK01000028.1, from coordinate 74,659 downwards.
CTAGGAGCAAAACCTGATACAGGCCGGCTATTGAAATAATTAACAAACCATTTGTTGCAATAGCTTCCGGAAATCTTCTCCAACTAAAGGATGTTTCAAACCATAAGCTACGGTAGCCTCAAGATAACCAAGCTTATCACCACAATCATAGCGGGTACCGCTGAATGCATACGCAATCATCTTTTGTTCAGTTAGCAGGCGGGCAATTGCGTCCGTAAGCTGAATTTCACCTTCAGCACCACGCGGTAAATTAGTTAGAAAATCAAATACCCGTGCAGACAAAATATAGCGCCCTACTACACCTAGATGTGAAGGTGCATCATCAGGATGCGGTTTTTCGACTATGCTCTGGATATAATCATCCGTATCTTCGCGGGCGATTTCCACGATGCCATATGCACCAGTCTGCTGCGGGTCAATATTTTCCACGCCCAGTACATTACAGCCTGTACGATAATAAACCTCCATCATCTGGCTTAATGCTCCCGGCTGGGCATCTATCAGGTCATCAGCCAGAACTACGGCGAAATTTTCTTTACCTATGGCCGCACGGCTGCATAATACAGCGTGTCCCAGCCCCAGTGCTGAAGGCTGCCGGATATACAGACAGGTAACATTGGGTGGCAAAATATCCTGCACAAAATCTAGTAGTTTATTTTGGTTACGATATGCCAGCTCGGTTTCTAACTCATACGCTTTGTCGAAATGGTCTTCAATACAGCGTTTATTACGGCCGGTAATAAAAACCAGCTCGGTACAGCCGGCTGCCACTGCTTCTTCAACGGCATACTGAATCAGTGGTTTATCCACAATCGGTAGCATTTCTTTTGGGCTGGCTTTAGTAGCCGGTAAAAAGCGGGTACCCATCCCCGCCACAGGAAATACACATTTACGAATTGGTTGTATTTTCATCAGTTCTATTCTTTTATTCCCAACATGGTCATCAATGCGCTTTGATCCAATATGGTAACACCAAGTGCTTCCGCTTTGGTCAGCTTACTGCCCGCATCTGCTCCAGCCACTACAAAATCGGTTTTCTTTGACACACTGCCACTTACTTTCCCACCACATTCTTCAATATGCTGCTGAGCCACATCGCGCGACCAGCTAGGTAAAGTGCCAGTAAGCACAAAGGTTTTACCGGCTACGGCTTCATTGGCTGCTGATGTAATTTGCTCCGGCTGAACGGCAAGCAACTGCTCGCGCAAAGCTATAGTTTGTTTTAATAATTCATGATTTTGTGGTTCAGCACACCACAGCTGCCAGCTTTCGGGTAAAGCTTTGTCAGTAAATAGCTTAGCCCAATCCATACCGGCCAGTTGCCATAATTTCTGTGCTCGCGACTCAGTTAGATTTGCTCCTGGTAAGCGTGCGAGTATACGCTCAGGAATAAAATAATCTTGCAGTGGCAAACGACGGGTTTCTGGCTGAGGTTGCACACCGGCAGCAAGCAATTCCTTTAACTGGCTAGTTTGATCTTCCTGACTGAAAAAATAAGCCACAGAATGTGCTACTACACTGCCTATATCTGGCAAACAGGCTAATAAAGGCTCGGTAGCCTGTGTCAGGGTAGTCAAATCACCGAAAGCCTGTGCCAATTGTTTGGCCGTACGTTCTCCCACATGAAAAATGCTTAAAGCATAGATAAGATTAGCAAGCGGGCGCTGACGGCTAGCCTGAATACCAGCAAGAATATTTTCAGCCCATTTAGAAGGCTGCTGCTTGGCCGCTTTACCGGTTGTAGATAAAGCAAGCTCATCTGCCACAGCCTCTTCACTATTGGCCGCTTCCTGTTTAGCCTGCTGCTTCATCGCTAGTAAATCATCTAGTTGCAGGTGATAGACATCAGCAAAATGATGAACGCGTTTCTGAGCTACCAGCAATTCAATTTGGCGATCGCCCAGATTTTCGATGTCCATGGCACGACGTGATGCAAAGTGAATCAGCGCCTGTACCCGCTGTGCCTGACACAGCATGCCGCCACTACAGCGCGCTACTGCTTCGCCCTCTTCGCGCACAATTTCATGACCACAAACAGGACAATGCTCCGGCATACGAAATGGCGGATACTTTGGTACTGCTTCTGCAGGCGTGATTAAATCGGTTTGTTGTTCCACCATCGGCCGCTGTGCCAGCACCACCGATACAATTTCCGGTATCACGTCGCCCGCACGGCGCACAATCACGGTATCACCCTCGCGCACATCTTTGCGCTGAGCCTCACCTTCATTATGCAATGTAGCATTTGTCACGGTCACACCGCCGACAAATACCGGCGTTAATCGCGCCACCGGTGTTACCGCACCGGTTCTTCCCACCTGTACATCAATGGCTTCTACCGTAGTCAACATTTCCTCAGCTGGAAATTTTTGCGCAATAGCAAAGCGTGGCGCGCGTGCCACATAGCCCAGTTTGTCCTGCTGCGCCAGATTATCAACCTTAATCACCACACCATCGATACCAAATGGTAAATCAGCACGCACCTGATAAATACGTTCATAAAAAGCAAGTATTTTTTCGATATTGGCGTGATAACATAAAGTATCTTGCGGCGGAATGGTTAAGCCCAAACGAGCCATTAAAGCTAATTCTTCACTGTGACTTGCTACGGCAAAGTGTTCATCCAGTTGTGCCACACCATAAGCATAGAAATGCAAGCGTCGTTGCGCGGTAATTTTTGGGTCAAGCTGGCGCAAACTGCCGGCGGCGGCATTACGCGGATTGGCGAAAGTTTTTAGATTTTCTGCCTGCTGGTGCGCATTGAGCCGCTCAAAATCGGCTTTCAGCATCAGCACCTCACCCCGCACTTCGAGCACACTGGGTACATCGTTTCCTTGCAGGCGCAAAGGAATATTGATAATGGTGCGTACGTTTTCGGTTACGTCTTCGCCCGTATAGCCATCGCCACGAGTAGAAGCCTGTATCAATAAGCCGTTCCGATAAAGTAGACTGATGGCCAGACCATCAAATTTCGGTTCCACAATATAATCAGGCTCAGCACCCAGACCATCACGCACACGCTTATCAAAAGCATACATTTCGCTGTGGTCAAACTTATTATTATCGTCCAGCGGTGAAAATGCGTTATTCAGCGATAACATTGGAATCTGATGCACCACTGCAGTAAATTTTTGCTGCGCCTGCCCACCCACACGTCTGCTCGGGCTGTCTGGCTGGCGCCATTGTGGATACTGTTCTTCCCATGCTTGTAACTGTCGAAACAGCCGGTCATATTCAGCATCTGGGACAGTAGGCGCATCCAAATCATAGTACTCATGGGCATAGCGATTGAGCAGTGCAGTTAAATCAATTATTTGCTGTTCGCTTACTGAATCCATAGCAGTCTTTCCTTAAAGCAGCTAAAAAAAATGGCAAACCCCATTCTGCGGCTTGCCATCTCTTCTTTAATTAAAATCTCAGGCAATATCAGGAAAACAGTCTTTTTGCCAGTTCACTTCCGGGTTCCAGCTCAACTTGCTTCATTTCTTTCTGCCGGTCAATCACATAACGGCGCACTTCTCGCAGCCATTCAGTGGATAATTCTTCCACTTTATCATTAACCAGATCCAGTCCCAGCTGACTAGAAAGCTTAACTGCCATATCCATAAACTGATCAAAACATTTTTCGCCGTTCGGTATATGTACTATATCAAATAACATACTGAATCCACGATAATTTTGATTTGCTAACAAAGTGGATGTAAACGGCGTGTTATCCAAGGTAACAATATTAAACAAAGGTTCACCATCACTACCGGCATAAAAAAACGCCCCATCGTGCCCAAGCTCAAAACCCTGCTTTTCCACCGCCGCGCGCAATTCCATTCCACTAACATTGCTACGCGATACTAGATGAATAGCAATGGTCTGATCAACACGGGCACACAGCTCATCCAGCGGCCGTGCCACATCCAGAAAAGTGTTAATATCAGTTAACAATAACTGACCATCCATCTGCTCAGCAAAGCGATTTGCCTGTTCACCAAAATGCGCCAGCTCTTCATGGGTCAGCAGACCGCTACGACTGATTGCCTGTAAACCAACCACAAATCCCTGATAGTAAACACTAGGAATCGGCTCAGCTATCTGATACCGGTCGTCCATGGTGCAGCCCACCAGCCTAAAACGGGAACGGCTGCTCAAGCGCGGCATAGCGTGCAATTCTTTCGGTTCGTACAAAGCAATATAAGCCAGATAATCAAAACGAACATCAAACCATGGCAGAGGCTGTTTGGACATATCGTGTACGTCCAGCAAAGTTTTACGTCCTTTTACCGCAACAGTACGTGATAAAGGCGTCATTTGTGTACGTTCAGATGTATTTTCTGCTGCAATCTCTTCAGAATTCGCTGCCGGCACAGGCTCTACCGCATCAATGATTTCTTCTTCCGCTACCAGCCCTTCAGAGGCTTCGGGCACGGCGTTTTCACCGGTAAATATGGTTTCAGCCTGCTCCGCCACAGCATCTGCAGCTTTATCCGCCTCAGGCTCTGGCACCATGGCTTTGGTATTCAGCATCGACTGTGCTTCTGCACCATCGCGCACTGAATTTACCTGACTGTCCAGTAAAGCATCTTTATTGGCATGACCAAACTGATCACGCAACTGCTTGCGGTATTGGCTTTCCTGATAAATATTATAAGCCAGTACCGCCAGAATAATGGCTGCACCCACCACCAGCACAATCAATACAGAATCACTCATTACATTCCTACTAGACAATTTGCGAAAGCCGCAATTTAATTAACAGTTAACCAGAATTATAACCAAAAATACCACCCACAGGCAGCTTTAAGCTACAAAGGCCATTGATAATCCGTGATTACTGGCAAATGATGCTCACAGAGCCGCTGCCACTGAAAAAAATGCCCTGGGTCAGACTTACGTCCCGGCGCCACATGCTGATGTCCAGTAATCGCGCGTATCGGATAACTGGCACATAATGCTTGCAACAACTCAATTAGCTGTGCATATTGAAACTCTGTAAATGGTTCAAAATCGCAGCCTTCGAGCTCAATACCAATCGAAAACGCATTACAGCCTTCTCGTCCCTCAAACCGCGATACGCCCGCCTGATATGCTGCATCATCACAGGATACAAACTGCACTAAAGCACCACTGCGCTCAATCAAGAAATGACTGGATACGCGCAAAGCAGTAAGCGAGCGCATAAAATCATCCGGTTCATCCGCTTTAATCTGATTGGTAAACAGCCGCTGTACCGCTTTCTGCCCATATTCAAAGGGTGGCAGGGAAATATTATGTAACACAATTAGCGATATATCGGCCGGCTGCGGGCGTGGACTAAAATTCGGCGACGGTGTATGCGTACATTGCTGCCACCAGCCATTTAACCATTGCGGCTTATCTTCGCCCTGCATCTGTTTCGCCTTTGTGATAAAAAATGCTTACCTTAATACAGCTCCGTTTACCCGTCCACTATTAACCAAAAACGAGACCCACAAAGCATTTAGAGTAAAGCTTTGGCTGCCAATATAGCAGGCAAAATGTCATTAATCAGATTTTTCTGTTACAGAAACAATCATATAAACAACCAAACCAATAAAATACTTGCCAAGCACGCTAATATCTGGTTTAATGCGCACTCTTCCCCGATGGCCAGATAGCTCAGTCGGTAGAGCAACGGACTGAAAATCCGTGTGTCGGCAGTTCGATCCTGCCTCTGGCCACCATTAATAACCGCCAAGAGCGGTTATTTTTTTATTCAAAAACAATTTTTATTAAAATATAAATTAATCTTTGATTATAATTGTGGCAAATTTTTCTATAGTTTGGGGAAACAATGATTGGCAATATCAGCCAATTGCCAGATAAATGATATTGGTATAATTAACTTTTTAAGTCTACTATATTTAAAGTAAACCGAAGAAAATTTAGTTTTAAACTTTCAACAGGGCTAAGAGCATCTGATGGAAGCGGTTTTTATTTTCCCCTAATGCCGCGAAAAACTGCTGGTCTATGTGCTCGACTAAAGGCACGGTTTGATTGGCTTTGTCGAAGCCGGCTGGTGTGAGGGTAATGGATTTGGCGCGACTGTCTCTGCTGGAAACGCTGCGGATGATATGACCCTTTTTTTCTAGATTTTCCAGTATCTGTGAGATGGTCATGACGTCGATATTGGTTTTATCGGCGAGTAAGACTTGTGTGATTTCTTGCTCATATTGTGACAAATAGGCAAGTGTGGCTAGTACGATAAACTGGGGATGGGTGATGTGCTGCTGTTTGAGACAATTTTTTATTTGGTTGTGCCAGGACGAATAAGTTTTCATGAAAACAAAACCAATTGAATCGCTATCTTTGGTAAATTGTGTATGAAATTTATTGTCCTGACTCATTTCTTAGTTCTCGACGAGATGTTTCAATGCGTATGCTTTGTCCATAATATCATCAGAGATTTGTTTTAGAAAATCACGCGTTGCGGCATTATCAAGTTTTTCATCAGGAATGAGTGCAATTTCAGCTTTTAAGGCATATTGGTCTTTTGATAGCTGCACTATCTGATGGGAAAAATATAATAAGCCGATATCGGGCATATTAAATTCTTCAGTAAATTCCTGATTGGTTATGACTTTTGAAAGTGTTACAGACATTGCGGGCATATGCTGAATTTTAAACATGCCCTGTACGCCGGTTTTCAGCTCGCCTGTAAGGCGAAATTCTTCTAGATCGGTTTCCCACTGCTGTCTTAATGAGATTTCAGTGTAGTAAGGCCAGATTTTTTCTGGTGTAGCTGAGGTTGGCAGAGTGAAAGTGATTGCTATTTTGTCCATTGTTTTCCCTTTTTGATAAGTAAACTTATTATATGTGTACTTATAATAAGGAGCAACAAAAATATTGTTGTGATTTATTCCTGCTAAATGTTTGCGGCTGTTTATGATTTATCCAAATCTGCTCTTTCAGCCAATTTGTCCCTACTCTTCTGCGGCTGGCAATTATTACCTGCTGAGTTTGACAAAATATATCTGACAATCAGATACGATTAGAAAAATATTTATAAATCATACCCATATTTATAAATGAAAATAATTATTATTATCTTTTAAAAAGCGTTAATCATGTATAGAATGTGTTTGTCAGCAGGCAGTTAACTGAGCGGGCAATGCTTGATGGCTGCCGCTGTGTTATCACGATAATGGGAGAAATTGATATGCAATCTGACCAAGCCGCGCTACAGCAACCCTACCCTTCTGCATCAGATGACTATGTACCGGACGGATTGCATACAAAGGGTACAGGGAAGCAGGTATTTGATTTTTTAGACCGTATCCGGCGTAATTTGTTTGCGGGTGTGGTGGATAAAACGGCACTCTTTTATGCTGGTCAGGCCATTAGTTATCCACAGATGGGTGAACAGGTGGCCAGGTTCATGCAGGTATTGCAACAAAAAGATTTACAAGCTGGCGCGGTGGTGGCGGTGTGTCTGCCTAAAAGCGCGGAGCATGTGTATGCGGTGGTGGCATGCGCCCTGCTGGGCATTATTTGGTTACCGGTGGATATGGACGCACCACCGGCACGGCGTATGTATTTGCTCGACAATAGTGAGGTTGATGTTGTGATTGCACAAGCGCATATTGCTGGTCGGCAATGTATTGTGCTGGATGAGCTACCGGCAGCTCCGTTAATGCCGGTGCCGGAATGCCGCTACCGGCTGGACAGAAGTGCGGCTTATTATTTGTATACTTCCGGCAGTACGGGGGTGCCGAAATGTGTGGTTCTGAATAATCAGGCTACGGCGAATGTGCTCGAACACACAATCGACAGGTGGCAAGTGCGGCAGGAAGATGTGTTGATGGCGGTAACGCCATTTCATCATGATATGTCGGTATTCGATGTGTTTGCGGCGATGGCTCAGGGAGCAACGCTGGTAGTACCGACGATAATGCAAGTGAAGGATGCGTGTGCATGGGCTGAGCTGGTGGCCGAACACAAGATTACAGTGTGGGTGAGTGTACCGGCAATTGTGGATATGCTGTGCAGTGTGGCGCGGCCGGAGCAATTACAATCGTTGCGGCTGGTGGCACAGGGAGGTGATTATATTAAGCCTGCTCTGATTGAGTATTTACGCCAGCAACTACCACAGGCTCGTCTGTTTTCGCTGGGGGGGCCGACGGAAACCACTATCTGGAGTATATGGCATGAAATAACAGCACAAGATGTGGATGTGATTCCTTATGGTCAGGCTTTGCCACACAACCACTACTATATTCTGGACGAAGCATTGCAGCCGTGTGCGCTTGGTGAGGTGGGGCAAATGTATATGTCAGGTGTGAATCTATCCAATGGTTATCTGCTTAATGGGCAGATGCTGACCAATGATTTTGTGCCGCTGGACTGCGCAGGCGGAAAAATTGCATTACGTATGAGTGATCTGGGCTATGTCCGTGAGGATGGCAATATTATTTTTGCGGGGCGTACACAAGGATATTTGAAGATTAAGGGGGTACGGATTTCGGCGGCGGAGGTGGAAGCGGTGCTGGCTAAATCCGGCGGCCTAGCCGATAGTGTGGTGGTGGGCTGTACGCATCCGGTAACAGCGATGCAGGAGCTGGTGGCCGTGTATAAGCTGCCGGCGGGGATGGAGGATATGGATATTTTGGCGTTGAAAGAACGTCTGCTGTTGAGCCTGCCTAAATCGCATATTCCGACACGCTGGCTAGCGGTTGAAGAAATTCCGCTAACACGCAATGTGAAAATTGACCGCAAGCTGGTTCAGCAAATGGCACAGGAACAGTTGTATCCGTCTGCACCGCAGGCTGAGACCACTTCAGTGCAGGAGCAGACTCTGGCTGCGGATATTGTGGCGATTTTCCGCGACTTCCACTCGCAATCGGCTGCCAGTACCGAAAATATCACTGGACACACTGAGATTCTAGCGATGGGCATGCGACTGAAACAATTGGTGCAGGTGGCTGGCCGGATTAAAGAGCGGTTTGATATTAAGCTTGAGGCGCCGTTGCTGCTGCGTTGTAAGACGATACAGGATGTGGTGCGACAGGTGCAGCAGAAGATGCGGCATTAGTGTTAGAAAATAATATCAATAAAGTGCTTAAAGTAGATTTAAGCACTTTATTGTTTTTGGGACTTTGGTTTAGCGACCAGCTTTGATGACAGCCTGAGCAGCCAATTGCAGCAATAACTGTTGTATTTCAGCGGCAATGCGTTGGATTAATGCGCTCGGGAAGCGGTGTGCCTGATAGGTGATGATCATGTTCAGGCTGGGCTGGTTGTTGATGAGGTTTTCCATGATTTCGAAATGCAGGCCAAACATGGATTCATTGCGTTCGGGCAGTATTTGCCGGTAGGGAACCGTACCCTTTGGGGTGTTGAGCTCACCGTTGAGGGCGTTGCCGGAGTGGATGTGGATGTATACGTCAAACATTAATCCCTGATTATCGGGGATGCCGATGGCCTGCTGGATATAGTTTATCGGGATATCGGCATAATCCATGGATTCGTTGATTTGCTGGCTGGTGGCAGCCAGCAGGGAATCGAATGTCTGCTGCGGACTAAAATGAATACGGTGAGCCACCATGGTGGTGAAGTAGCCGACGGTGTCAAAGTAATTTGGGTCGGTACGGCCGGAAGCGGAGGTGCCGATAACGATTTCTTGTAAATCGCCCTCTTTTTGCAGCACGCTGGCGATGGCGGTGTAAAACACACTGAAAATTGAGGCGTGGTGGGCTCTGGCAAAGGCAGAAATTTGTTGATGGAAGGTGTGGTCGAAACTGAGTTGCAGCCATTCTACCTGTGGGGCGCTGTTGCTGGTTGCGGGTACGGCTGTTTTTAGGTTCAGGCCGGTAACGGCTCCTTGCAGACGGCTGCGCCAGTATTCGAGGTGTTGCGGGTCGATGCCGTGCAAACGCTGCTGGCGTGCAAATTCATGAATACTCGGTACGCTATTTGGCCATTCAGGCGCTTTACCTTGCAGGCGTGCGGCGTAGGCGGTGTTTAAATCGGTCATGATGGTATTTAGAGACCATTCGTCGATGACCATGTGATGCACGAGAAAGGAAAGAATGGTGTGGCCGTTTTTGGCTTTTAATAACCGGATTCTGAGTGGTAGTTCGCGGGTCAGATCAAACTGGTAGGCTGCTTCGCTGGCTAATGTGGCGCCGGTGCTGTCGCTGCTTGGCCAGAACCAGTGGTATTGCTTTAGTTCGGCTACGGGCACGGTGTATTGTATGGTTTGCTTTCCATCACTGCGAAATAGTGTACGCAAACCAACGTGGCGGATGATTAAGTCCTGAAAAGCCTGATGCAAAGCTTCTTCATTGATTGGCTGCTGAAATTCTATAGCAAAGGGTAAGTTATATATGGGACTAAAGTTGAAAGCACGATAGGCCTGCCATAGAAAATCCTGTGCCAGTGTTAGGGGTGCCTGCTCATCCGGCTGTGCTTCGGTGGTGTTGGCTGGAGCCTGCTCTTGCCGCGCGACGGTAGCCAGTGCACGGGCGGTGGGTGATTTGAAGAAGTCGTTGAAGGTGAGTTTGACGCCGTGGTTGTTTTGTAGGTTGCCAATGACGCGGGTAGCCAGCAGTGAATGGCCACCAAAGTCGAAGAAGTCATCGTCCGCTGACATATCCGGCTCGGCCAGTGTGTTTCTGAACTCGGTCAGAATAAGGTCAGAAATGGCACTGTTAGCGTGTGCCTGAGCCATGGTGTTGAGGCCGTCTAGATTAATGGGAATCAGCTCGGGCGGGCGGGTAGAATGACTCAACTTGGTGTAGTCAGCCATTATTTCTTCACATAGTTCTTCGGTTGTGAATGATTGTGAGAGTACTGGATGAAGGCGAAAGGCTAGTATAACGCCGGTGCTGGTGCTGATGATATCGGCCAAAAATGGTGGCATGCTTTCTGGTTGCCATTGAAGCTGCGCCAGAGTGGTTAATAAGCCGGCAACGCTGTCTGAGTCTGTCTGCTCATGATGTATGCAGGCTGTCCAGTCTGTGTCTGGATATTTGTATAAATCGCCATCATCGGTGAATTCGTAACGGGTATTTAAATCGGGATGGTTGCTGAGCAGATTTTGAATGCTTTGTTGCAGGATGGCAGTATCCGCAGCAGGATGCATCTGCCATGCTGTGAGCTGATATTTTATCTGCTCCGGTTCCTGCAATTGCTGCATCCAGATATATTCTTCATGTTCGGTTGCGGGTGATGGTGCTGTTTGGGTGTCGAGCATGCTGTTTAACCTCTCTTGTCCTGACTATGCTAAGTGAGTAAATGTTAATTGATGGCCGTTTATTGGTATAAAACGCCAATAAATTAACTTTTATTAACTATTTGAGGGGCTTGTGTCGGTGTTATTCTGCTTTTGAAGCTAGATTGTTTTTATTGTATTAATAATACTTTACATATAATTTAGCAATATAATACAATTGATTCTCATTTCCATCAATAATAATCGGTGTTATCTATTTTTGGCATATGTTTTGAATCATGTGCTCATGAGATAAGAATTCAATACACCTTCTTGAGGAGAATCAATGCGCGGGCGGTTTCAGCCAGAGCAGGCGCAGAATTTATCCTGCGGGCTTGCGGTTTTTCTTATTTTCAATTCAATGTCGATAGCAAGGTGCTGTTGTCACGCTGATAAGGCTTTAGGCTGATGTATCGGGCGCTGACGGCTGTGTTTATCAGTTTGTGCATTGTGTCTTTGCTGGTAGGCTCAGATCCGGTGTCATGGTCGGGCTTACTGGCCGGTGCCGAGGGTGACTGGCTGACGCTACGCGTTAGCCGTTTGCCACGCCTGATAGCCATTATTCTGACGGGTATGGGGCTGTCTGTTAGCGGGGTGATTTTGCAACAGATTGTCCGCAATAAATTTGTGGAGCCGGAAACAGCTGGCGGGCTGGATGCGGCTAAGCTGGGCATTCTGGTATCGCTGGTGCTGCTGCCTTCAGCCGGTGTGTTCAGCAAAATGCTGACTGCACTGCTGTTCTGCTTTGTAGCCGGTGCGATTTATATTTTGATTGTTGCCAGAATCCGTTTTCAACAAGTTGTGCTGATTCCGGTTATCGGGCTGATGTATGGCTGTGTGCTCAGTGCCGCAGCTGAATTCTATGCTTATAAATATAATCTTCTCCAAAATGTGCAAGGTTGGCTACTGGGTGATTTTGCCCGTGTGGTACAGGGGCATTATGAGCTGCTGTATGTGCTGATTCCGGTGCTTGTGTTCAGCTTTGTGTTTGCTCAGCGGTTTACAGTGGTGGGCATGGGGGCGGAAATGGCCACTAGTCTGGGTGTGGGCTACCGGCGCACGGTGGCGCTGGGGCTGCTGCTGGTGTCGATAACGGTGGCTGCCACGGTGATTACGGTGGGGTCGATTCCATTTATTGGGCTGGTGATTCCAAACTTGGTAGCGCTGAAATATGGCGAACATTTGGTTAAAACCCTGCCACTGGTGGCGCTTGGTGGTGCCTGCTTGCTGCTGTTGTGTGATATCTGCGGCCGTCTGCTGATTTATCCGTTCGAAGTACCGATTGGGCTAACAGCTGGAGCGGTGGGTGGCATTGTGTTTCTGTTGCTGATTTTGCGGGGGTTACGCTGATGAACCGTCGCTTCTGGATACTATGTGCCTGCATTGTCGGACTAGCGTTGTTTTTTATGCTGTATGACTCCGGCTTTGATGTTGATTATGTACTGCCCAAACGCCTGTTGCGGCTGGGAACGATTCTGCTGGCAGGTGTGTGCATTGCGGTGTCATCGGTGGTATTTCAGACATTGGTGACCAACCGTGTTCTCACACCAGCAGTGATGGGCTATGAATCGGTGTACCTGTTTTGGCAGGTGCTGCTGCTGTTTTTTCTCGGACAGAGTGGTTTGGGGCTGCTGGGCCTCAATGGCAATTTCTTTGCTTCAATGGGTCTGATGCTGTTGTATTCATGGCTGATTCATCATTTTCTGCTGCCACGCGCACGGCAGAATCTGTGGTTATTGCTGTTGTTTGGACTGGTGCTGACGATGGTGATTACGACGTTGACGCAGTTTATTGAGCTGAAAATTAGCCCAGGGGAATTTTCGGTGTTTCAGGGTATTAATTATGCTTCGTTTAATCATTCGGAAATTCAGACTCTAATTTATGCAGCAGTAGCGATACTGGTTGTGGGCAGCTTGGGCTACCCGTATCTATCCACGCTGGATGTGATGGCACTGGGTGAAGAACAGGCTGTGTCTCTGGGAGTAGATTACGCACGTTTTGTGCGCTGGGGATTTGGTCTGATTGCGGTGCTGGTAGCGGTATCGACTAGTCTGGTAGGGCCGACGGCATTTATGGGGGTATTTATTGCCAATATGGCTTATGCCTTTGCCGGCCATTTTCAGCATAAACGCATTCTATGGTTTGCCAGTGCGGTGGCGGTGGCGGTGTTTCTGGTGGCGCAGATTCTGGTGGAGCATGTGTTCAATTATAAGACCACGGTCAGTATTTTAATTAACCTGATTTGCGGGGTGTATTTCCTGCTGCTGATTGTGCGTCATCGGGGAATGGCATGATTGATATTCGGAATATTTGTAAAAGTTATGGCCATAAGCCGGTGCTGAAGGATATTAATCTGCAGCTGCCGCTGCATCAGGTAACGGCATTGATTGGGCCGAATGGGGCAGGTAAATCCACACTGCTCATGATTCTGGCCCGTTTACTATCCCCTACTTCGGGCACGATTCTGCTGGAAAAGCAGGATATCGCTGCCATCCGGACTGCTGAATATGCCCGTCTGGTGGCAACGCTGCGCCAGTCGACCTATTTCGGCCTGCGCCTAACGGTAAAGGAGCTGGTGTCTTTTGGCCGTTTTCCGTATGGGCACGGGGTGCTGTCTGCACGCGACCATCAGGTGATAAATGAGGCCATTGATTTTTTGGGGCTGGGCGCACTGCGCGATGTGTATATCGATGAATTAAGTGGCGGTCTGCGCCAAATGGCTTTTTTAGCAATGACGATTGCACAGGAAACACCGATTCTGCTGCTGGATGAGCCGCTAAACAATCTGGATATGAATCATGCGGTACAGATTATGTCAGCGGTGCGGCGGCTGTGTGAAGAGCAACAAAAAACGGTGATTATGGTGGTGCATGATATTAATTTTACGGCCAATTATTCTGATTATATTGTGGCCTTAAAACAGGGACAGGTTTATTTCAGCGGAGCTACTCATGAAGTCATAACGGAAGAGCGTTTGAGCGGGCTATATGAACTGGAATTTGAAATCAGTCAGGGTAAGCATGGTTATGTGTGTCAGTATTTTCATACGTTGAAAGGATAAATATGAACGGGAAACTCAGAAAAAGTGCACTCGGTGTGCTGGGACTGACGGCGGTAATGTCACTGCTGGCGGTGAGTGGGTGTGATAAGCAGGCGGCACCGACAACCGCCACGCCGGTACAAATGCGTGACCAACCATTGGTTATCAAACACCAGCTGGGTACCACCACAATTAATGATGTGCCACAGCGGGTGGCGGCACTGGATATGAATGAAGCAGACTTTCTGGATCAGCTCAATGTGCCGATTGCCGGCATGCCTAAGGATTTTATTCCGCATTTTCTGAAAAAATACCAAAACAATCATGATGATATCGCAGACTTAGGCGGTATTGTGCAGCCGAATATGGAGCGCATCCATACCTTGAAACCAGACCTGATTTTGATGACTCCGATTCAGAAAGACCATTATCAGGAGCTGAGTGAGATTGCGCCCGCGCTGTATTATGAAATTAATTTCAATAACAGTGAACACGGACATCTAGACACAATTAAAAACCATCTGCTGACGCTGGGTAAGATTTTCAACCGTGAAGAGCTGGCAAGCACTAAGGTGGCGCAGTTGGATGCAGAGGTGAATAAAGTACGCGCGGTAACAAAAGGACGGCCGGAAAAGGCGCTGGTGGTACTGTACAACAATGGCTCTTTTAGCAATTACGGGGTGGATTCCCGTTACGGCTTTATTTTCAGCGATCTGGGGGTAAAACCGGCCAGCAATGACACCAGTACCACGCTGCATGGACAGCCAATTTCCAGTGAGTTTATCAAACGGGCTGACCCAGACATTCTGTATATTATCGACCGCACTTCGGTGATGGAACATCAGCCAGTGATTACGGAGGCTCAGGTAACCAATCCGTTATTGCGCGCCACCAAAGCATGGAAGAATAAGCGCGTGGTTTTTGTGGATGCCGATGCTTGGTATACCACCGGTGCTAGCCCTACTTCGATGCGTTTGCTGATGCAGGATGTGATAAAAGGTTATCAATAATACTGATAACGATTTCACAACCAAACCCTTATCAGCCTACAGGAATCAACTACTGCCAATAAATTTAAACATTTTTGTAGACTGAATTTTCAGGAGAAATTGATGGGTAAACACACGCATCACCGCAGGCAGGATGGCTTGTCTGCGCCGCAGAAACGCGATAGCCGTGGCTTACAAGCTACTGCTTTTGCACCCAAAGCGCTGCTACTGAGTATGGCCAGTGCCATGCTGATGTATGCGCCGGCGCTGTATGCCCAACCGGCTGATGATGAGGCTAAACCAGCGGTCAGGAAAAGCGCTGCGATTAAGGCTCAGCCTTCCGGTGAAGCCAACCTAGCCGAAGTGGTGGTTGAGGCAGGCCAAAGTAGCACCTACCCTGGAGGCCATGTGTCTAAAAACAATCGTATTGGTTTTCTGGGCAATAAAACAGCGATGGAAACGCCGTTTAATACGGTGAGCTATACGGATAAATTCGTTGAAGACAGTCAGGCACGCAATATTACAGATGTGATTGCAGCTACTGACCCATCCGTTTTCACCAATGGTGCGATTGGCGGCTGGAGTGAAAATTACTATATTCGTGGTTTTCAGTCTGATACCAATGATATGTCGATGAACGGGTTATTCGGTATTGCGCCATATTACCGTACGCCACCGGCCATGTTTTCACGGATTGAGGTGCTGAAAGGACCTTCTGCGCTGCTGAATGGTATGCCGCCGTCCGGTTCGGTGGCAGGTACGGTTAATCTGGTATCCAAACGCGCCGGAGATGAACCGCTGCTGCGAATATCACCTACCTATATGTCTGATTCGCAATGGGGCGGCACGATTGATGCCAGCCGTCGGTTTGGTCAGGACAAACAGTTTGGTATCCGTGTCAACGGTGTGTATCAGAATGGTTCCGGACCGGTGAGACAGCAGGATCTGAAAACGCAGCTTGGTTCGATAGGAATGGACTGGCGTGGCCACCGAGCCAGAGTTTCAGCCGATGTGTATATGGCGAATGATCGTGTGGATGGCGTAGTGAGGGGGATCAATCTGGGCAAGATAAAGGATGTTCCTGCACCGCCAAACCCGAAAACGCTTGTCAATCCCGACTGGTCTTATGTCAGCAATAAAGACCGCGGTGCAATGATGCGGGCTGAATATGATTTTAACGATAACATCACGGCTTATGCAGCGTTTGGGCGCAGTAAAACCAAATATGAATACAACGGTGCCACTTCTTCTGAGCTGCTGGACAATAAAGGCACCATCAATACGATGATTGGCCAGCTAGCATTCGATGTGGATAAAAAATCCGCAGACGTGGGTTTGAAAGGTCAATTCAATACCGGCCCAGTGTCGCATCAGTGGGTAATGAATACCACTTATTACAAACATGATGAGCATGATTACGGGGTGAGAAGAGTAGCCGGTGCTGACTGGATTACCAATATGTATCACCCAAAATGGGGCAAAACGGTACCGTTTAATAAAGCACCGATTTCAGTCAGTACGCTTGAGCTCACCAGCTATGGAGCGGCAGATATTATGTCTTTTCTGGATGAAAGACTACAGCTAACACTGGGTCTGCGCTATCAGGAGGTAAAAAGCGATATGTTCTCTCCCGGCTATAAAACGCTGATGACTCATTACAAAAAACACGCTTTAACGCCCGGTACGGCACTGCTGTTTAAAGCCACTGACCATATATCGCTGTATGGTAATTATATACAAGGGCTGACTAAGGGTGATTCAGCGCCAATTACGGCGGCCAACTACCCGAAAGTATTTGCACCGTATAAAACCAAGCAGGCTGAGCTGGGAATTAAATTTGATTACGACAAGCTGTCACAAACAATCAGCCTGTTCACCATTAAAAAACCCAGCAGCTATACGGATGTGGTCACCAATATGTTTACCTCTGGCGGCCAGCAGCGCAACCGTGGTATTGAGTGGAGCTTTATTGCCACGCCGATTGAAAATGTTCGTCTGATGGGGGGTGCCAGCTACATTAAACCGGAGCTCACTCGGCTAGCCAAGCGAGACAATGAAGGCAATATGGCCACTGGTGTGGCCAAGGTTCAGGGCAAGCTGGGTGCAGAATGGGATATCCGTGCCGCTGCTGGTGTTGTGACCCTATCTGCCAACGCCACCGCTGTATCCAAGCAATACCTAAATCAGGAAAATACCTTATCTGTTGGCGGTCATACTGTCTATGATGTGGGTGCCCGCTATAACGCTAAAGTATCCGGCCATCCGTTTACGGTACGCGCAGAAGTGAAGAATCTTACCAATAAAGCTTATTGGGGCATGCCACGCCTGTCGAATCTATCGCTGGGGGCACCACGTACATTCTATGTATCTGGTTCATACGATTTCTGATTTCCTACCAGCCAAAAAAAATCGCCCGCAGGCGATTTTTTTTGGCTATGAATTTTATTCTGGTAAACCATAGCGCTGAAAAGCTGAATATTCAGGTACCTGATAGTAGTTTTTACCCAAGAGTTGATTGACAATTACGCCATTACGGGTAGCGCCCATACCTAAATCAGGCGACCCAACACCCTGTTTGGCAATTTCAGCATTCTGAATAAAAATTCTTCCTTTGCCACCATCGCAGCGAACGGCGGTAAAGTCTTCGTTGATCAAATAATCATTCTGATCATCAGTTTGTAAAACAGTACCTTTCAATTCTTCAAACCATTGCGGCCATTGATGGCTGTAGCCGGTAGCGGCAACGATGGCATCGGTTTGGATGGTTTTGTGCTGATTTAGCTGGGTGTGCAGGCAAGTCATGTTTATCACGCCAGACGGCTGTACTTCCACCGATTGCACATCACAATTGGAATATAGGCTTAGACCAGCAGGCGCACCAGCAATGGTACGTTCATACAGCAAATTATAAATGTCGCCAATGGTGGTAAAGCTGATGCCCTTGTATAGTTGTCCCTGATTGGCGCTGATTTCCCGCCGTTTCTGTGCGGTTAGCGTCTGGAAATACTGCATATACACCGGTGTGAAGCATTCTTGTCCGAGCTTAGAAAATTCCATCGGATGAAAGCCGGCAGAGCGGGTAATCCAGCGGATAGAGGCACCGGCTTTGATTTGTTCCGGCAGCAAGGCGCGATACAGCGCCAGCACGCATTCTGCGGCACTCTGCCCTGCTCCAACTACGGTAACTTGCTTACATTGCTGCAACTGCTCCTGCATGCTAAGAAAGTGGGCGGAATGTTGAATTAAAGGATGGTTGGATTGTTTCAACCAGTCTGGTTCATAAGGCCGAGTACCCACGCCGATAGCAATATCCTGACTACAATACGTTTGTTTTTCGCCTGCGGCAGATTCACTTTCAATAATAAATTTCTGCTGTTGACGGTCGTAATTGACCGCGGTAACACAAGCGTCGAAATGGCAGGACGGTAGCTGGCTGACTGCCCAGCGGCAGTAATCATCATATTCCTGCCGCGGAATCAGGAAGCGGTCGTAATAGCAAAACAGATACAGCCGTTGCTGCTGATGCAGGTAGTTGAGATAGCTTAAGGGATGGCACGGATCGGCCATGGTCACTAAATCGGCCAGAAACGGCACTTGCAAGGTGGTACCGGGTATTAATAGTCCCGCATGCCAGTGAAAGGTGGGGGTTTTATCCAAAAACACTGCATTGACTTCGGTATGACGTGACAATAAAGCAGCCAACCCCAGATTAAAAGGGCCGATACCAATACCAGCCAGATCGGTTTGTTTCATATCCATGTTTATTTCATCCCTATGTTAACTAGACAATATTCAAATGTTTACTGCGGGTATTATCTTTACGCCATGGCCATGGCTGTATTAATCAGTTGCGCCACTTCCTCAATGTTGCGGCAGCCAATGAGCTGACGTGGATTCAAAGCCAGTGCGAATGTCTGATTTATCTGGCCAGTAATGGCTTTCACATGAGCCGGACGCAAGCCCAGCTGGGTGAATGATTGCGAGATTTGTATCTCGCACTCTGGAGCAATATTCAGAGTTTCACGATAGATATGCATCAGTTGCTGATGCTGCGCGGTGATAACAGCCGATTGTTGTGCATTCAGAAAATGCGGCGACGGCAAAATGGATTCGATGTTTATCAGCCCACTAGCTGCCACCTGAGTGCAAACACTAACTAATGCTTTTAGATAGTCTGCAATAATTGCATCACTGATGGCTTCCTGAGCATAGTCAACGTTAAACACCAATGCGCCATCCGCGCCAAGCATAAAACGGATATCTATGGCTACTTGTGGTGTTTGGGTCAGACCATTGACAAAGTGAAGTGGAATATCTGCCGGAAGCGTTGGCCATGACAGACCATTAGTAATCACTACCGGCAAAACCGGTGCCTGTCCATGCTGCTCAAACAGCAAACGCGCCAGCTCCACACCAGAAAACGCCAGATGCTGCAAACCCTCGAGCGTATCGGATTGTAATTTTTCGGCCTGTTCGATGAATCCGGCTTCTGCTTCCCATGTGGAGACAATAAATGTGGACTGATTAGACAATTCACCCTCATATAAGGGCAACACCGGTACCGCCACAGACAGCAATTCTGCTGTTTGCTGGCCGCGGGACAGTACCGCCAGTATCAGCGCCGTCAGTAAGGAATTCTTAAATAGCCCCTGCTGAGCGCCCATGCGGCATAAGGCGCGAAAGACGGGTTCGGATACAGCTGCACTCTGGCGCGCATAGCGGGAAGTCACCAGTGTAGCCAAAGGCTGTTTCCATGGTAGTTGCGCAATTGAGTGGATAGCTTGCAGGCGCTGCTGCCAGTAGGCTGCATCCTGAGCCACCTTGTGTTTATCCGGCAGCGCTACACTTTCTGACATGCCAATATCCGGCAAGGGCGTCGTGGTAAATAATTCCCGCATCAATTCAGCAATGGCTCGTCCATCCAGAATCAATGCATCAAAGCGCGCAAACAGCACAAACTGCTCATGCTTTAACTGAAATAGAGTGATATCCCATGGTGACTCATTTAAATCAAATATGGCCTGCTGATAGTGCTGGCGCAAGGCATCGATTTTTGCTGTAGCCTCTGCTGGCTCGTCTTCACACAAATTGATTTCAGTGAGATTTATCACTGCCTGCTGGCTGACTCGCTGGACACAACGGTTGGCATCGATATAGGTGCGTAGACTGGCATGATGCTGCACAATATCAGCCAGACGCTGACGAAAGTGCGGTAAATCCAATGTACCGGTATATTCACGAAATTCCTGCATAGCCACGCCACCCAGCGCAAATGTGGTGCTGCGCCCCAGTAAATAGGCTTTTTGCAAAGGATTCAGAATAATGACATTATCATTCTTTTCATCTGGATACAGCAGCTGTTTGAGTGCTGGCAACGGCTGGGTAAAGCGCTCTGGCTCCGCAATCAAGGTATTTAGCAGAGTTAAACAGCGCGTAAATAGTTCATTTACCCAGTCTTCCGGCAAGGCCTCTAAACGCACATCCCAGTTTATCAGGAGCTTATCCTGTATTTGGACAAACTGAGCGTCTAACGCTACCTGTGGCCCTTGAGAAATACACCAGTCCATGCTGCCAAACAGCTTATGTACACGGCTGGAAAACAGATTTTTTTCAGGCATATCCACTGCGGCAGTAAATACGACCGGTGACATTTGCGGGGTGGTGTGATGGCGCGACAGACGCCGCATCACATTCACGCCGCTAAACTGCCGGTGATCCAGACACTGACGCCATTCTGCTGCCACCTGCCGGCAGAATGCAGACAAACTGGTGGCAGAAGTCATATCAATGTTCAGCAACACCATATCGGCAAAATCACCGATGGTGCGTTCAATATCAGGCACAATGGGTTCGCGCCAGAAAAATGGCACATTCAGCCGGTAAGCTAGATCTTCGGTTTTTTTGCCCAGTGTATAGGCAAAAATCCCAAGCATCAGTGCCGAAAAAGTCAACTCATGTTGACGCGCCAGTTGCCGTAACTGAAGATTCTTCCCCGCGTCCAGGGTGGCACTCAGCCGCGTACTCTGCACCGCCGCCTCAGCAGCTTCTTTCAACGGCAAAGTCGGTGCCGGTGCCAGTGTAGTGATGCGCGCTTGCCACCATGCACGGGCACGCTGCTGCTGTTGCTGTTCATACCAGTCTTGCTGCAACTTATAACGCCAATCGTAAAAAGACGCGGGCGGCGGCAACACTGCTCCGCCATCTGCATACAACTGCGCCATATCTTCCATCAGGATACAAAAACTGGACGGGTCTACCGCAACCATGTCGGTATCGATATGCAGACGGAACGCATCAGCGCCCAGCAGACTGAGCGAAAAGCGCGCTGTCTGCGCTTTTGCCAGATTCAGCTGCTGATGCGTCCAAAGCTGACGTTTGTGTTCCAGCATTTGTTGCTGTTGTGCCGCAGATAAATGTAAAAAATCATCTATTTCCAAAACATTTTCTGGCGGTTCATTCCGGAAACTAATCTCTCCCGCCGCATTAAGTTGCAGGCGCAGCAGCTCATGCCGCCGGTACAGATTTTCGATAGCATGCCTGAGTTTATCTACATCGATATGGCTGCCATTGAATTCGGTATACAAATGAGCAGCCACACCACCCAGCATGGCACCATGCGCCCGCCCAAACCAGCATGCAGCCTGCATTGAAGTAAGTTCACGCATTATTTCTTTACTCTGTTGACAAATTTACGATTTTTGACGATGATACATGTAAATGAAAATGATTACCAGTTTCATTTGTTTAATTAAAAACAAAAGTAAACTCATCAACAGAAACCGCTGAGCAGACAGTCAACAGAACGTTGCAGCAGCAATAAAGTAACAATAAATCAACACTCTTTGCCTGCTTTAGCCGGTTAAGCACAAAAGGCTGATAAATGATTAGCTTCACACACTGGCCGGAAGAATTTGCCCGCCGTTACCGAGACCAAGGGTACTGGCTGGATCAACCGTTAACTCGTGTACTGACCCAAACGGCAGAAAGGTCACCATTAGCCACCGCCATTATCTGTGCAGAGCGCCGCATCAACTATCAGGAACTCAATCATTATTCAGATACTCTGGCCGCCAGACTGATGGAACAAGGATTAGCCAGCGGTGACACAGCGCTGGTGCAGCTGCCGAACTGCGCCGAATTTTATATTGTGTTTTTCGCACTGCTTAAAGCCGGCATCGTGCCGTTGAATGCTCTGTACAACCATCGCCAACATGAACTGGGCAGTTTTTGCCACCAGATCAAACCCAAACTACTGATTGCCTCCCGCCGACATGAAGTATTCAACAACAACGAGTTTCTTCAACACTTGTCCGCTCAACACCTGTCTCCCGAACTGGTGCTAATGCAGGACGCGCTTGAGAGTGACCAAAATTTAGCCGATTGGTACAGCAATCCGCCCGCCTCCTACAGCCAATTTGCCCCCACGCCGGCGGATGAAGTTGCCTTTTTCCAGCTCTCTGGAGGCAGCACTGGTACGCCAAAGCTCATTCCGCGCACCCATAATGATTACGATTACAGCGTTCGCGCCAGTGCCGAAATCTGTCACCTCAGCGCACACACACGTTTTCTCTGTGCCATGCCGGCTCCGCACAATTACATCCTCAGCTCACCCGGCGCACTAGGCGTATTTCATGCCGGCGGCTGCGTGGTGATGGCACCCAGTCCCGAACCGGCCAACTGCTTTGCACTGATTGAGCAGCATCAGATCAACATGGTCGCCCTTGTGCCCAGTGCCATATCCCTGTGGATGCAGCGGCCAGAACAAGAACGGCTGAAAACCCGTTCATTGCAGCTCATTCAGGTAGGCGGAGCCAGCTTTCCAGAGTCTGTGGCACGGCAGGTATTACATGTATTTGGCTGCCAGTTGCAACAAGTATTCGGTATGGCAGAAGGATTAGTAAATTACAC
Organism: Snodgrassella alvi; assembly: GCF_002777855.1. GTDB lineage: Bacteria > Pseudomonadota > Gammaproteobacteria > Burkholderiales > Neisseriaceae > Snodgrassella > Snodgrassella alvi_E. The sequence goes on along the minus strand of NZ_MEIK01000028.1, from coordinate 51,501 downwards.
ACGTTTGGATGACACCGAGGAGCTGATTGTCAGCACACAGGGGCGTCCCATCAGTCCAGATGATGAAGTACGCGTAGTGGATGCAGACGGCAACGACGTACCGGACGGTGAAACCGGCATGCTCAAAACACGTGGTCCCTATACTTTTCGTGGCTATTATCAAAGTCCAGAGCACAACGCTCAGGCTTTTGATGCTGAAGGTTTCTACTACTCGGGTGACTTAGTACAACGTTACATTAATGGCTATATAAAAGTGGTCGGACGCGTAAAAGATCAAATTAACCGCGGTGGCGAAAAAATAGCCGCCGAGGAAATCGAAAAACTGCTGATTACCCATCCCGATGTCAGCGCCGCGGCACTGGTGGCCGTCAGCGATGAGCGTTTTGGTGAAAAAAGCTGTGCCTTTATTGTGTCACACAATCCGCAGTTATCCGCACTGAGCCTGAAACGACATCTGCTCAATCTGGGCATTGCCCACTACAAACTGCCCGATCAGGTGTGCATGATAGACAGCCTGCCGCTCACAGCCGTGGGTAAACCCGATAAAAAACGCCTGCGCGAAAGCCTACAGCATCATCCAGCCTGATGATTTAATCCTGAGAGAACGAGAGAAACAGTATGACGATTAGACAAATTACCGATTATCCCATGCCTGAAGCCACCCAATTGCCGCAGAATAAAACCACCTGGGTGCCAGACAGCTCCCGCGCGGTGCTATTAATCCACGACATGCAAAAATATTTTCTGAATTTCTATCAGCCTGACAGTCCGCTGATTCAGTCAATGATTCAGAACTTACACCGTCTGCGCAGCTGGGCGGCACAACAGCAGATACCCGTAGTCTATACCGCCCAGCCACACCAACAAAGCCCGCAGGAGCGTGCGCTTCTTACCGATGTCTGGGGGCCGGGTATCACCACCGCCGCGGCAGAAGAACAGCACATCGTGGCGGCACTCACGCCACTGCCGCAAGATACCGTACTGACCAAATGGCGCTATAGCGCCTTTCAGCGTACCGAATTACATACTCTGATGCAGCAATGGCAGCGCGACCAGCTGATTATCGGTGGCGTATACGCGCATATCGGCTGCATGATTACTGCTGCCGAAGCCTTTATGCAGGATATTCAGCCTTTTTTTGTGGCTGATGCCTTAGCTGATTTTTCCCTGCAACAACAGCTCTATGCACTGGAGTACGTAGCTGGTTGCTGCGGGCAGGTAACCACCACTGCCGCCTTACTACCCGAAACCGACGGGCTGACACGTGCATGGTTGACACACAGAATTCAGACCTTGCTCGAAACAGCGTCCGAACCGATAGACCCCGAAGAAAACTTAATTCTGTATGGACTGGATTCATTACGCATCATGCAGTTTGCCTCCGAACTCAAACAACACAACATCCATATCGGCTTCGAAGCACTGGGACAGCAGCCCACACTAAACAACTGGTGGCGCCTGATTGAAGCAGAGCAAACCGCAGCCATGGTCTAAAACCTCTAGCCACACTAGCAAAACACTGGCAAACAGCCATAGGAAACCAAATCATGAATGATTCATACCTGTCTGGCCATGATGCGCCCCCGAATCTGGCTCAGCAATGGCGCGTTGCCTTACCCGGTCTCATTGGTGGTACCGCCATCGCGGTGATGGCTGGTATTGCCATGCTAGCTGCATTATGGTTTGTGGTGAAATTCATCGGCAATAGCCGCTGGCTCTGGCTCGAATACGCACTACTATGCTGGGCAGCAGGTGCCGTATTCACAGCTTGGTCTGCCTGGATAGCCCATCAAGCAGAAAGCCGCTTTGCCGCTGTCTTAAGCCGCAGTATCGCGCAGCATCTGATCCGCCTACCCATAAACACATTGGCCAGACAGAACGAGCAGACACTCAAACAATTGATGACCAACGACGTTGGCAGCCTGCACCATATGCTTGCGCATCTGCCGGCTGAAATTGCAGTTTTTACCGTTATCCCGTTGTTATCCATTATTGTCCTGTTTTACTTTAACGGCCTGTCCGCCATCTGGGTACTGCTGCCCGGTGTCATCGCCTCCCTGTATTATCTACTTCTGCTGCCCTACATGACCCGTCGTGATGGACATGCCCGCATGCAAGTCATGCTGGATATCATAAACAAAGCCGATGAATATGTACGCGGCATTCCCGTATACCGCATCTACGGCCAGCACTCCAGCGCCCTCACTGCTTATACACAGTCCACCGAACGCTTCACCCATGACATGGTGCGCTGGGTCGCCAAAGTCGCTACACCGGCCGCCATCGCCGTGGCTCTGCTTCAGGCCGTAGCTACTTTTGCCATTGCCTATTGGGTCAGCTACACCTCGGATACCACCACACTGGCAGCCACCCTACTATTCAGTCTGGCTATCGTCACTCCGGTATTACGCCTCGGACATAGCGTCGACTATATACGCACTGGACGTGCTGCTGCCGGACGTCTAAAAGAATTTCTGCAACAGCCACTGTTGCCGCGCGGCAAAATCCACGCAATTAAAAACCCGCCCATACTGCTTATTCACCATGCCACCCTACTCCAGCAAGACCAGCCAGTATGGCAGGATCTTAGCCATACCTTTGCCGCCGGTGCCCTTACCGCTATCACTGGCCCCAGTGGCGCCGGAAAAACCAGCTTATTAAATGCATTGGCTGGACTAGTCACCCTGAGTGCCGGTTCCGTTCAACTGGGTCAGACCGATATTACCGCCCTACATGAAACAACCATTCACCAACACATACTGCTGATTCCGCAAGGCTACGACGTACTTAACAGCAGCGTACACACCAACTTAGCACTTACCGCACCGCAAGCCAGCCAAAAAGCCATGCAAGAGGCATTAGCCAAAGCACAGCTGAGTACAGATTTAGCCACACCAGCCAGCAGTCTATCTGGAGGAGAAAAACAACGTCTGAATATAGCTCGTGCCTTTCTCAGCTCAGCCAGCGTTATTTTACTGGATGAGCCCACAAGCGCCCTTGATGAGCAACATGCACAAGCAGTTTTTCAATCATTGTGCGAACTGGCACACAGCACACACAAAACCATCGTTGTGGTCACCCATCAGCAAGCACTGGCTGAACAGGCAGATGCACAACTGGTATTACCTCATGGCAGGAGCGCGGCATGAACACCACCACTACGCAGCAACCACATCTACTAGAAGTGATTCCCGCGGCCACCAGACCTCGCCTGCTGATTGTCAGCATCGGCTGGATATTGGCTGCCGCCGCAGAAGCTTACGCCTATACCTTACTGGCACTGGCCATTGTCAACCAGCAATCGCCTAAATGGGTACTTTGCAGCGCTCTGCTGGCCAGCATCATCACCATCGTAGTCACCCGCAACGGTTTTCTAACCGGCGTACGGCTAGCCGGTGATTTATTTGCCGCACTGGGACACGCCCTGTCTAGCGCCAAACTGTCCTGGTTTAACGACCAGCGCCGTGCCGTGCTCAGCAAAACCGCCGGACAGGAAATTCCCAACTTCATGAGCATACCGGCGCACCAGTTACAAACATTTTTGCATGCCCCCTGTTTGCCCCTATTTATCTGCATCGGGCTGGCGTTTGTAGCCGATGCCGGTACCATGCTGGTTGCATTAACCATGATTGCCATCGCTTTTGCTATTCAGTTGTGGGCACAGTATGACCTAAACAAAACTGATGCCCGCCGCCATCAGACCGAGCTAGAAAGCACCACCGCCACCATCGAATTGGTTGAGCACCTCACCCTGCTGCGCACCGCCGCCAGCCCAGCCCGTGCACTCGATTCCATTCAGCAAAAATGGACACAACAGGAAAACCTACTGAATAAAATCAACCGCAGCGCCGCATGGGCCAGCCTGATAGCCACTATTGCCAACGTCCTGCCCATGGCCGGCATGGCACTGTATTGCATCCTGTCCGGCATCAGTGATGAACGCCTGATACTGGCCACCATACTGCTGATGGGACGCGCCGGCGCACCATTAAGCGAACTGGCCACGGCCGGATTAAGTATCAACGACTTAATCGCCACGCTACGCCATTTCCAGCAGCTTACTCATCCGCCAGTACTGCCTGAAGCAGCCGAAACCCGCACACCACACCAGCCCCGCATCAGCCTGCACAACATCGTTGCCACCCCCAGCTCCACAGCAGTGACTACAGATATACCAGCCGGTGCACGTTTACATGTAGCCGGTATCAGCGGCAGCGGCAAAAGCACCTTGCTGCAACTGTGCATGCGATTTGACGATCCCACACAGGGCGAAATCCGGTTGGACGGCATCCCCCTGCCACAACTAACCTTTCAAACACTGGTAAACAACATGGCTTATGTTGCCCAAAACCCAATCATCTTTACCGGCACACTGGCAGAAAACATCCGTATCGGCCGCTTTGAAGCCAGCGAAGCCGAAATCGAGGCCATTGCCAGAAAATGCCAGCTGGGTGCCGTAATAGACCGTGCAGAAACCGGCATTAATCAAAGCGTTGGTCAACAAGGTTCAGCCCTGTCTGGCGGCGAGCAGCAGCGCGTGGCCATTGCCCGCGCTCTGATTAAAAACGCTCCTATACTGATACTCGACGAGGCCACCTCAGCTCTGGATGAACATACTGAAGAGCAACTGATAAACACCATACTTGAACAATGCACTACCCTAATATTCGTGTCTCATCGCAGCTCTGCCCCGTGGCAGCCTACACAGACACTGAATATGTCCTGATAGCGATGGATGAAATAGGCTTTAAAAAATGCAGCGCCGATTAACATCCAGCAAAGCTGAGCCCTATGCACATAGAAGAAAATACTTTCAGCAACACAAATGCGTCCGGAAGGAACACCTCTGCCACGATAAAGTTCAGCCATCGCACCTTAAACATCGGCCACAGTGTCATCCATCAGATTCGCATACCCTTTTTGGATACAACGGTACTACATGAGCTATGCCAGTCACACAGCATTTTATTGCCTGAACCCATCCGCCACAGCCGACCCAAACGCCAACTCGAATTCGTTGCTGGACGGCTGGCGGCACAATATGCATTACAGCCATTTGGCTATCGGCATATCACCCTTGCCACTGGTACCTGCGGAGAACCGCTTTTTCCTAAAACACTCCAAGGCAGTATCAGCCACAGCATTTATGCCCAGCACTGCACAGCCGTAGCCAGCGTACAAAAAATACAGCCTGCAGAGCCCTATATGGGTATCGACATCGAACACCGGCAACATCAACACAACCTAGATACTCGCCAAAATAGGCTGAATCTTTTTCTTGATCCGCGCGAACAGCAGCTCATTGCCACGCAGATTAGCCCACAGCAGGCACTACTACTCTTTTCGGCCAAAGAAAGCGTCATCAAAGCTTGGTTTCACCGATATCAGCACCTCATCAGTTTCAGTGCCATTACTTACCAAACCGCCGATAGCCACCAGCTTATTTTTCAGGTACACGCACAGCCAGCAGCACCGCAACTGGCTATTGTCCATTACCGCTTCAGCCAACAGGAAATCATCACCCTCGCCTGCATCTGATACCAACCTGTGGCAGTTTTTCTTCAAACACAATCAAACCTGCTAAATAAACACATATCAATTGATAATGATAATTGTTTGCATTAATATAACAAAACTTACATAGCTTGATTTTTCTGAATTTTTAATTACAGCCCGGCCAGTATCAACCCCACAGGTAACCCAAATGACGACACAAAAATCCAGCGCTTCCCAGTCCCTGATTTCAAATTATCAGAATCAACTGGCCTGTTTCGCCAGCAGAAATCACCACATCTATGCACAGCATCTGATTCACCAAATCCATATGCCCGTTAATTCCGATACCCCTTTTAACCAGCAGATAACTGACTGTTTCAATTTCATCAAAGCCCAAGGGTATCCTCACCCCATTCTTATCGGTGCCATCCCCTTTGACACCAACCAAAATGCCACCCTTAATTTCTACAGCGAATTTGAGCAGACCACACCAAACTCAGCTCAACAACCAGCACACACAGCAGCACCCAACACCATGTTGCATCAGAAAAAACTGGTTGAACGTCCGGTATTTGAACACAGCGTCAAGCTAGCCTTAAAAGCCATGAACAGCGGGAATATACAGAAAATTGTGTTATCACAGGCCACAGAATTCGAATTCAACCAACAGCACAGCCCTGAACAACTGTTCAACACTCTCACACAACAAAATCCCGATGCCTATAGCTTTTTGATACCTGTTGAAGATAACCAGTACATCTTTGGCGCCAGCCCAGAACTCCTGCTTTCACGCCAGCAGCAACAAGTTCGCAGCAACCCACTAGCCGGCTCTCGTCCGCGCAGCAGCAATACAGAAGAAAACAACCGCATCCGTAATGAGTTGTATCACTCAGCCAAAGATCGGTACGAGCACCAGTTTGTCATCGACAACATTCGCCATCAGCTTAGCAAATACTGCAATGAATACAGCGCCTCAGAAACGCCAGACATTCTTACCACCTCTACCATGTTTCACCTGTCGTCGGTATTTCAGGGACAGCTACAACCCAGCGCCCCTGATGCCCTGAATCTTGCACTGCATCTGCATCCAACACCGGCAGTCTGTGGTACACCCACCCCAGTAGCCAAACAATTTATCCTCAGCCATGAAGGCTACAACCGTCACTACTACAGCGGGCTCAATGGATGGATGGATGCCGAAGGCAACGGCGAATGGGTCGTCACCATCCGTAATGGCCTGCTCAACCAAAACAAAATTCGCCTTTATGCCGGAGCCGGTATCGTAGTGGGCTCCGATGCCGCCACCGAATGGCTTGAAACCGAAGCCAAAATGCAAACCATGCTCAACGTATTTCAGTTTTAATAACGCAAGGAGAACCACATGCAACCAACCATTATCGTCACCGGTGCCGCACAGGGCATCGGTGCAGCTGTAGCCCTCCGGCTTCTTCAGCAAAACTACAAAGTAATCGGTATCGACAAACAGCCGGTGCCAGCAAGCTGGCCGATACAGCAAATGATTGAGCCGCCCTATGAACCCAGCTGGATTGGGATTAGTCAAGATATCAGTGCCTGTGAAGAAACCCTGATCCTACTCAACACCCTCATCGTCCAACACCACATCACCGGACTCGTTAACTGTGCCGGCATGCTCATTCTCACATCACTACTCAACGCCACACAGGCACAATGGCAAACCAGCTTGAATGTCAACCTGCTTGGCCCCGTATCCATCAGCCAGCATATGGCACGCCATTTCTATCAGCAGCAGCAAGGCAGCATCGTCACCATCAGCTCCAACAGCGCACGCATGCCTCGTACCCAGCTCGGTCTGTACGCCACCACCAAAGCCGCGCTCAGCCATTTTTGTCGCAATCTGGCACTCGAAGTCGTCCCTTACGTCCGCGTCAACATCGTCTCCCCCGGCTCCACCCTCACTGCTATGCAGCAGCAACTCTGGCCAGATAACCAGCCACCGGCCAGCATTATTGATGGCGATTTAAGCCAATATCGCCTCGGTATTCCGCTCAGAAAGCTAGCTCAGCCCGCAGACATAGCCAACACCGTATTCTTTCTGCTTTCCGAAGAAGCAGCTCAGATAACCATGCAGGAAATTGTGGTAGATGGCGGAGCCACACTAGGTGTTTAGCTGCAAAATACAGCGCCAGCAGACAGCAAAACTGCTGGCATATCATCTACTAATATCTATCCTGTAGTGGTCAATAACAAAACAATTAAATACCATCATATTTTGCCAAAAGCAGATTGATGCAGATAACCTACTACACAGAATACTTTATAGAACACCGTTCTTTACAAAAACAAGCTAACAACTGAAACAAAAAAATTCACAAAACAGTAATAAATTATCCTTTTGACATAAAACAACTCATACATTAAATCATTTATAAAAAATCTAAAATATTTAAGAATACAACACCAAAACACGCAAAAAAACATAACTTATGTTTAGAATATTTATTTTTAGAAGTAATATTTTTTTACAAACATTCATATAGATAGTCTGCAAAATCAAACATTAATCAATGTCAGCATAACCATAAAAACTTCATCTATTCTAATTTCCCTTTTTAAATACCCACATTTGTTAATTAATTAATTTAAATATTAAATTTAAGTCTAAATTAATACCATTATATTAAATAGTTACATCATTAGGTTAAATCAACCACTCTTCCGAAAATATAAATAATTAAAAATTAAGAACTTATAAGCATCTTTTTTTCAAGCGTAATCTGCCATCACAGCTGCCATTAATTATTAATTAATGATTAATGGATAGAAATACAGGCAATTTGTTTTCAGATTTACAGTTTTTATTTGTAGGTATCAACAGAACACCGCAGAAAAAGAAATTTAAATAAGAGGTTTAGTTTGTTTGTTAGTTAATTAATCAAAATCAGGAGTCACCTATGAACAAGGTTTACCGTAATGTCTGGAATGAACACACACAAACATGGGTAGCAGCATCAGAATTAGCGAATAGCCATACAAAATCGAATATCGTCTCTGACCTTCCCTTGTGTAAAAGATTACTAAATAAATGTGGACTGAAAAAAATTGTCAGCATTACGCTTACCGCACTTATGCTGCAATTGCATATCATTACACCAGCTACTGCAGCAAACGTAGCCATTACAGGTTCGTTAAGTCCTAGCAGTACCACCGCAGGTGTATTATATTCAAATGGAAGCCATGGTAGCGTTGTTCTTTCAGGCGATGATGACTGGTGTGGTGCAGACAAAGTGAATGGCCGTAGAAATATAGGTCAAACAGGCATCTCAGCGCAAGAAGAATACCTGCGTTTTGTGCAAAATACATCCTTTACCGGCAAAACCGTGTTAGGAGGTACTGTAACCACTAATCCTTACGGCACGAGTAACGGTCAACAAAACTGGAATGGTGACGGCGTAACAAACGGAATAACAAACGGTTCAAGCGGTTTCATGGGTACACCTACCGGAGGAGACTCGAATATTATGCCATTGGCTTACGGCGTCTATTCTTTTGCAACTGGCTGCGGATCTTATGCCACAGGTAACTACTCAACCGCTTTCGGGAATAATGCCACTGCTACAGCCGGTGGCGCACAGGCATATGGAGTCGCAGCTCTGGCCTCTGGAATAACCTCAATAGCAATGGGCGTTGGTTCACAGGCTACCGGCACTTCAGCAGTAGCACTGGGGTCACTAGCAACTTCCGATGGTATCGGCAGTGTAGCAGTTGGTTTGAGCAGTGTGGCACAGAAAGATAGCGCAACTGCTATAGGTGCCAATGCCAATGCCACTCTGGAAAAATCTGTGGCATTGGGTAGTGATTCTCTGGCCAATACCGATGCCGGTGTTGTTGGCTTTGACCCCTCTGGAAAAAATACTAACACCACTAATCAGTCTGCAACATGGAAAAGTACTGCAGCTGCGGTTGCCATCGGTAACTCAACTTCTCAGATTACCCGCCAGATTAACGGTCTGGCAGCTGGTACAGCCGATACAGATGCGGTTAACGTTGCCCAATTAAAAAATCTTGCAAACTATACTTCGGACGGCTTCACCAGTCTGTCTACTGCAATCAATGCAGCATCCGATTTAACCCCTTTGAATAATAGCGTCAGCACGCTTAGCACAAATGTATCCGGTCTGCAGAAAGATGCACTCCAATGGAATGGCACTGCCTATGATGCCAGCCATGGTACGAATGCTGCTCAGCAAATTACTAATGTTGCTGCTGGGTCTGTCACATCATCTTCCACAGATGCTGTCAACGGTGGGCAACTTTATACTTTGTCTTCGTCTGCATCTACCGGCCTAAGCTCAGCTTACAATAGTATTTCTACTTTAAACACCGGAATGACCAGTGCTAATACCAGCATCAGCACCCTGAACACCAATATTAGTAATTTACAAAAAGATGCTTTACAGTGGAATGGCACTGCCTATGATGCCAGTCATGGTACAAACATCGCTCAGAAAATTACCAATGTCGCTGCAGCCGAACTAGTAGCCAATTCTACTGATGCAGTCAACGCCGGGCAGCTTTACAGTATTTCATCCTCTACTGCCACAACGCTGAATTCGCTGTCTACAACCTTAGGCAAAGTCGGTGACCTGACTAATATCAATACCAATATCAGCTCCATAACCAACAATATTTCCGGTCTGAAGAAAGATGCCCTACAATGGAACGGCAATGCTTATGATGCAAGTCATGGCACTACTTCAGCTCAAAGAATTACTAATATTGCTGCCGGTTCTGTAGCCTTTACTTCTACAGATGCGATCAATGGTGCACAATTTTATACTCTTTCTACATCATCCTCGACCGGCTTAAGTACCCTTTCCTCTGTATTAGAGCGTGCCGGAGATTTAAGTAATGTTAATTCCAACATTGGCATTTTAAGCAACAGCGTCATATCTTTAGGCACTAATTTAAGTTCCGCTAACACGAGCATTAGTACCCTAAACAATAAAATTACTAACCTACAAAAAGATGCTTTGCAATGGAATGGCTCTTCTTATGATGCGAGTCACGATTCGGGCACCGCTCAAAAAATTACGAATATTGCTGCATCCGACCTGGCAGCCAATTCTACTGATGCAGTTAATGCCGGACAGCTTTACAGTATTTCTACCTTAACTTCTACCACACTGAATTCTTTCTCTACTACCTTAAGCAAAGCAGGTGACCTTAGTAACGTCAATAACAACATCAACACATTAAATACCAATGTTTCTGCTTTACAAAAAGACGCCCTGCAATGGAATGGTAATGCGTATGATGCCAGCCATGGTTCCGGTGCACCGCAAAAAATCACCAATGTTGCAGCCGGTTCATTATTAGCCGGTTCTACAGACGCAGTAACTGGCAGTCAGCTGTCTACAACCAACTCCATCCTCACTTCATTATCATCATCTGCAAATAATGTATCTACAACTGTTAATAATTTGCAGACAGATGCCTTGCAATGGAAGCGCTATCAGGATGGAACGGCTGGATATGACGCCAGCCACGGCGTCCAAGGTGCTAGATACAAAATCACCAATTTAGCAAACGGCACCCTGAATGTTGATTCTTCAGATGCAGTTACCGGAAACCAGTTATATACCACTAACTTTAGCCTATCTACAGTTAGCGACTCCCTAAATATAGTTACTGCTTCTGCAAACAAATTACAAAACAATGCCCTACAGTGGAACGAATTAATGTCTGCATATGATGCAAGTCATAATTCAGGGGCTCCGCAAAGGATTACTAATGTAGCTCCCGGACAGCTAGCAGCTAATTCCTATGAAGCAATTAATGGTAGTCAGCTTTACACCACTAATTCTATTTTGTCTTCGGTTTCTACATCCAATTTTAACAATTACAATAACATAAATAACATTTCAAGCAGTCTAAGCACATTGCAGACTTCTGCACTGAAGTGGAATGGGGCGGCCTATGATGCAAGCCATGATTCTGGTACACCACAAAAGATTACCAATGTGAGTAATGGTACTTTAGGCGCAAATTCTACCGATGCTGTCAATGCTTCGCAGTTATATACAACCAATACAACTTTGGAAAAGGCAAATAATTCCATTGCCACAGTTGGTACTAGTCTGAATACATTGCAGTCTTCTGCACTAAAATGGAATGGTATTGCCTATGACGCCAGTCACGATAGCGGTTCACCACAACGAATCACTAACATTGAAACTGGCATTTTGGCTCCCAATTCTACCGACGCAGTCAATGCTGGCCAGATATTTCAGTTGTCTAGCTCGGCTTCAACTGGTATCAGCTCTTTGTCTACCACAATCAGCACTGTTCGGAATACCACGAGCAAAATTGATGCTCTGGCAAATAATATCGATGCCTTAAACAAAGGCCTAAGCACAACTAATAATAATCTCAGTACACTCAAAAACGATTCTATTCAATGGAATACTGAGTACGGTGCTTACGATCTGCTACGAAATGGTAAACCACAGAAAATAATAAATATTGATAATGGAGATGTATCACCTACTTCAACCCAAGCTATTAATGGTAGTCAGCTTTTTGAAACCAATACAAAAATTTCTGCCATCACAAACTCGATGGCTGATTTAACCAACAGCTTGAACAACAACGCTATACGAATCAACAGTATCGCAGATTCCACTTCCAGAATTTCCGGCAGTTTATCCACTGCTACGGACAAAATTAATAGCCTGCAGCAAAATGCTTTACTAATTAACGGTGACAATTATGATGCTAAATATACAAAAATCACCAATCTAGCTATTGGAAAAATTGATAGAGATTCTAGCGATGCAGTAACTGGTGGACAACTATACAATACCAACCTCAGTGTAAGCTCAATCATCAGCTCCGTCGGAAATTTGACCGGAAAACTAAATGGTGCGATTAATCGTATCGACACACTTAGTGGTACAACTACTATGTTGTCAAACAATCTAAGTACTGTTAATACCAGCATCAGCTCCATGCAGGAAAATGCATTACAGTGGAAAGATGGCAATTTCACGGCCAGCCGTGGTATGGATGGTCCGCAGAAAATTACTAATCTAGCCCTAGGTGATGTCAATCAGAATTCTACCGATGCGGTGAATGGTAGTCAGTTATATAGCACCAATAGCTCCCTAAATACGGTGTCCACTTCGGTGAATAATCTTACCGGAGCACTAAATAACACCAACTTACAGATTAATGCTCTTTCCAATTCCACCAGCCAGATTCAGACTAATCTATCCAGTGTCATAAACAATATCACAGACATACAGAAAAATGCGCTGCAATGGAATAATGATGCTTATGATGCCAGTCACGGTACTGGCAATGCACAAAAAATCACCATGGTAGCAGCAGGTAAAGAGACTAGAGAATCAACCGATGCCGTAAATGGCGGACAATTGTTTTCTCTTTCCAGCACCGTTTCTGGTAATCTGAGTACAGTAATCTCTCGCATTGATAATTTATCTCAGTCCACCACAGCAATTGTCGGTAATCTGTCTACTGCCAACAACAGCATTACTATTTTGCAAAAAGATGCTCTGCAATGGAACGGTGCCGCTTATGATGCCAGCCATGGTTCATCGGTTGCACAGAAAATTATCAAAGTCGCTAGCGGTGACGTAAGTCAGGATTCTACTGATGCGGTCAATGGCGGACAGCTTTATTCTCTTTCCACTACGGTTAGCAATACCATCAACAACATATCAGGCGGTAATATTGGAAATATCAACAATACAATCGATCAGTTAAGTACATCTTTAATTGCCACTCAAGGACGCATTGACACAATATCTCAGTCCACTACGACTATTGCCAGGAGCCTTTCTTCTGCTGCCAATAGCATCGGCAACTTACAAAAAGATGCCTTACAGTGGAATGGTACCGCCTTCGATGCTAGCCATGGTTCTGGTAATCCACAGAAGATTACTAACGTAGCTGCTGGTGATGTAACCGATACATCCTCTGATGCCGTTAATGGTGCTCAACTGCATTCTCTTTCCAGTTCTACTTCTGGCGGTCTGGGGCAAGTGAATAATGCAGTAAATACTCTGACCACCAGCCTGAATACAGCGAGTAACCGTATTGACACAGTATCTCATTCTACGACAACCATTGCAGGCAATCTGTCTTCTGCCGTAAACAGTATCAGTACCCTGCAAAAAAATGCGTTACAGTGGAATGGTACTGCTTTTGATGCTAGCCATGGCTCCGGTACTGCTCAAAGAATCATTAATGTGGCAGCCGGCGACATCAACCAAGACTCTACCGATGCCGTAAACGGTGGACAGCTTTACTCTTTGTCTACGTCTACTACCACCGATATAGATAATCTTGCTTATAGTTTTAGTAACAGCCTTTCTACCGGCCTCGGCTATGCTAAAACCCGCATTGATATGATATCTCAGTCCACTTCAACCATTGCCGGAAGTTTATCTACTGCCGTGAACAACATCAGTACTATCCAGAAAAATGCTCTGCAGTGGAATGGCAACGCTTATGATGCCAGTCACGGCACAGACTCGGCACAAAAGATTACCAAAGTGGCAACAGGTGACGTCAATGGTAATTCTACTGATGCCATAAACGGCAGTCAGCTGTATTCACTGTCATCATCATTCAATGATAGTCTGACCAGCATGGCAGCTGGAAACAGTAATGATCTAAACACCACTAACAACAACCTCTCCAAACTAAGCTCAAGTGTTAGCAGTGCAGCCAATAACATTAGCATATTGCAAAAAGATGCTTTACAGTGGAATGGTGCTGCTTATGATGCCAGCCATGGCACTGGCAATGCTCAAAGAATTGTTAACGTAGCGGCCGGTGACGTAAGCGAAAATTCCACCAATGCTGTCAATGCCGGACAGTTATATTCTCTTTCCACAGCTACCATCAGTGGAATGGATAATCTGTCTAATACTTTATCTAATACCTTTTCCACCGGCCTGAGTACAACCAATTTACGCATTGATAATGTATTCAAATCCACCTCGACACTGGCCGATAGTCTGTCTACCGCAGCAAACAACATCAATTCATTACAGAAAGATGCCTTGCAATGGAAAGGTAATGCTTACGATGCCAGCCATGGTTCAGACAGTGCCCAAAGAATTACCAATGTAGCAGCCGGTGGCGTCCGTAAAGATTCTACTGATGCTGTCAACGGTAGCCAGCTATTCTCGCTTTCATCTTCATTCAGTGAAAGCCTGTCCAGCATTGCATCTGGAAACAGCACTGACCTCACCAATATCAGCAATAGCATCTCAAGTCTGGCTACAGGATTGAGCACCACAGCCAACAGCCTCAGTACTTTGCAAAAAGACGCCCTAATGTGGAATGGTTCAGGTTACGATGCCAGCCATGGCTCCGGTACTGCACAGAAAATTCTCCAAGTGGCTTCAGGTGATGTTAACCAAAACTCAACCGATGCCGTCAACGGCGGACAGCTATTCAGCCTGTCATCCTCTATCCTGAGTTCAGTATCTTCCTCTGTGGAAAATATTGCCAGTCAGAACAAATTGAATCTGGATGAAGTCAACAAAAAAATGCAGACCGTTCAGGGCTTAATTTCCACCACTCAGGAAAATATGGCCACCACATCCAAACAAATTGCATCTGTAAGTTCAGATCTCTCTGATACCAAATCTGAACTGGAATATGTAAAAAAACACGCCGTAATGTACGATGACGAGATCAATAGCCTCTATTCATTGACCCGAGCCGGAAATGAAAAAACCATCAGCAACGTTGCAGATGGCACCATATCTGCCGACTCAAATCAGGCAGTAAATGGACGGCAGTTATACTCCCTGTCTACAAGCACATCAACTAGTCTCTCCAGCCTTCAGGATCAGCTAACTATTGCTACAGGCAACGTACCGGCTGGATTATCCACTTCACTGGAAACATTGCAGAAAAACGCATTACAATGGAATGGTACCGTATACGATGCAGGTCGTGGCTCGTCTAGCGGTCAGAAAATTACCAATGTAGCAGTTGGTGATGAGAATAAGGACTCCAAAGACGCCGTTAATGGCAGCCAGTTGTGGAAGATGCGAAATGACTTTAAGGACGATATTCAGTCCCTGTCGACAGCATTTGACCAGAAGCTAACCAATCAGGGCGGCAGCGGCAATAATGCAGCCATCGCGGAAGCTGCCAATAAAGCCAACAAAGCGATTGCAGACACCGAAAAATTGTCTACTTCAACAGCAGATGCACTGACTGCCGTGGCTGCCAGCTTGGGAGGCAATGCCAGCTACAGTCCGGTTACACGTGCCGGTAACGGCGGCTTCAATGCGCCAAGCTACAGCACCACAGCCGCCGATGGCAGCACAATAACTGCCAATAATGTCGGTGATGCCTTAACCAATCTGTACAACGGAGGCAGCAAATACGCCAAAGTTAACTCCACCCTGAGCGTCGCTTCAGCCAGTGGCACCAACTCAGTTGCCATCGGTGGCGCAGCCTCAGCTAGTGGTAATGACGCCATAGCCATTGGGTCACAAGCATCAGCTGGCACAGCTGGCGGCGTGGCCATCGGCAACCATGCCAGTGTCACACAGGCAGGCGGTATCGCACTGGGAGCCAACTCAGTAGCCAGCACAGCAGGCGGCATTAGCGGTTATATACCCGTAACGGCTACCGGACAGCAGGCAAGAGCCATTATGGCCACCACCAGCACCGAAGCAGCTGTGTCCGTGGGAGATGCATCTAAAGGCGTTTACCGCCAGATTACTGGCGTGGCTGCCGGTACAGCAGACACCGATGCAGTCAACGTTGCCCAGCTTAAAGGTGTCAATTCCCAGATGGAAAACATCAACCGTAACCTGAGTTACGTCAACGATCGCGTTCAGCACGTCGAACGTCGCGCCTACTCTGGTACCGCACTGGCCATGGCCTTGTCTGGCGCCTATCTGCCACAGCTTAATGCAGGTGAACAGACCGTAGGCGTAGGTATGGGTTCATACCATGGCTATACCGCTGTCGGCATCAACTACAAAGCCACCAATAACACCGGTAAATTCTCATGGGGTGCAGGCGTATCCACCACCGGCCATGAAACAGGTTTCAACGCAGGTGTTGGCTATAAATGGTAACAGCTGAATTATCAGCATAAGCCTCGGGCATACTAATGTATGCCCGATTTTTTATACAAAAAATTCTAATCAATAAATAACATACACTTCACTGTTATTCACTCAACATTTTGATAAAACCCAATTATCTACAAGTAAAAAAGCCTTCTGTTATTTCCATTCCATCATACCTGGAGTCCAACAAGTAATATCATCATATTGACAGTAACACAAAACCTAAATTACCGAATTGGTTCTAATCATGACAAAAAGATAGATATCTACTATACCAAAACTCAGATTATATTGATAACCTCAGCACCATCCATATAACTTTAAACTAGCCGACAAGCTTACATTTCAAGCAGACATCATAAAGAATGATCAAACAAAAAAAGTCTGAAAAAGCACAGACTTTACTCAGCAACCAATTCAGACATGACTATCATTTCAACATTAATCATGAGTCTCTTAATCAGGTAATTAAAATAACTAACCAGTCTAATCTATATTATTATCCATTTTTCATATAAATAAGCAATAATATTTAAATATCGTGTTCCCATACAAATCAGAACCCTAATCTGCAACTTTTATTTAGATTTACGAATACCCTTTTGCAACCAATAAACAACACTTTAAATAAAATATTGTCATAATTTGCATAACTAACTTCATACAGTCTGTCTGCACAGCAACATTCCTCAAATACAACAATACTCATCAGTAATGTCGCATTTCCGTCGAATTTATAGCCCACGGCTATCAAAGCTTGTTTAGGCACCTTCAGAAAAAAAATTAAGGGGTATACTCATCATATAACAGTAAATCAGTCAGTTTACTCTTTGTACATACCGTTTAAAGAACGGTATTCAGCCCAACATGCCGGCAAATCAAAAAACCTTAAAGGGGATCATTATGGTTACCAAGGAGACAAAAGAAAAACGGTAAAAACTCCTCTTTTACCCCGATTGAAAACACACAGCAAACAACCGGAACATCTGGTACACGGCAATATTTGACAGTACCAAGCTTTAACGGCAAGATAAAGACGTTGCGTTCAATAGCGCAACCAGCTTTGACAGGCTGATCAAAGAGGCAGACATCCTGCTACTCACCCACGGAGTAGCTTTTTTGTCTGTAAATATCCATTGCCTCCTCCTCATTCATGGTGGACAGTGGCAGGGAGGCTTCGCGCCTGCCGGTTCTCTTTGTCGGTCTGTCAACCCTGCCATTTGTCTGCCGCCATCTGTGTTTGACAGCACATTTGCGGCTTCTGGACCAAAGAGAAAGGCAATAATATGAACATCTACAAAGCGAATCTCCCCCATCACAATCTGCCACATCACCTGTTTGCGCAAACACACCACACAATCAGATATCGTCAAGACACACAGATATATTACATGACAAATACAAATAATGTATTTGACATAAACCATACACAGGGAGACAGACAATGAAACTTCTTGCACCAGACAAGAACACACTGTCCACTGCACTGCACGACAACATACAATTGCAGCATCCCTATGCCCTTTACTATCTACAACAAACCACACCAATCGGCAGTCCATGGCTCAATGAACCAGATGAAGCAGCCGAATATACCGCTTATATCCTGTCACCTTATATCGTCAGAGCTGATTCAGACTGGCAGGACAGCGGATTGTTGGTTTTCAGGCCCTGTAAAAGTATCCTCAGTGCCGAAACCATGGTGTTTTCATTTTGCAAACAGCGCAATTGGAATCCTTTGCTGTGGAACGGCATCGAACCCATCGCGCAACAAATCTGGCAAGTATTACAAAAATCCTAGTCACATCCTGCCTATGGTGACCACACCATAGGCAGCCACATCAGACTGCACAGATTTCAGCCAGAACATATTTCCGAAAGTTAAACCACAAACAAATATGATCGATAAACGCTGCCAGCAAATCCTTCACCAGCAGCCTATTCGGCCGAAGCGATAATTTAACATTACTTAACTTATATATCAATAGCTTGTGCACACTGCAACAATAATTATTTATACCATTTAGCCACAAAATCACAATTTCATACCAATGTTGATTAAACAAATACTGCTCAAAGCTCCGGCAGATAAATGATTCAGCACAAATCATTCATTTATCAATCAAATCATCATACAGAGAGTTATTCAGCAACAGACAGAACTCAGCCCAGTCTAATAAAAAAACCATCAAAAATCAGACATTTCAGCATAGCAATAAATAACACTAAACCAGCGCAAAAAAACACAATTTAATGGTTTTCTAACATTCGTAAAAAGAGTATATTGATAATACTTATCAATTTAATCTAGTCATGCTGTCTCTTACCGATTCAGCATAACTATAAATAGGAAAATCAGACATGCTGTTACAAAAAATTGCGATCGCCAGCGCAGCCCTAGTGTCCATGGCTGCCTTTGCTCAAGAATATCCGATGGGTAAACCCATCATCAAAAATGGAATGGAAATTTCCGGTGTCTACCTCCCACCCATCACCATGGATACTGATGGAATGGATCACAGCAATATGCATCTGCCGGCCAGCAAATCCGATGTCCACATGGAAGCCGATATTCATGCCACAGAAGGCAACCCCAATGGCTTTGCTGAAGGAGACTGGATTCCCAACCTAAATGTTGAGTATGCCGTCACCAAGCTAAACAAAGGCAAATTCGAACATTCAGGTAAATTTATGTCTATGGTGGCCAATGACGGTCCGCACTATGGCGACAACATCAAACTGGATGGCCATGGTAAATACCGTGTTACCTACCGCATCTCCCCACCTACTGCCAATCAAATGGCACGTCATATTGATAAAGAAACCGGCGTAGCACCATGGTTCAAACCATTTGAAGTTAGCTGGGATTTTGATTACACCGGTGTAGGCCGCAAAGGCAGTTATTAATGAATTAAGTCGTACGGACAGGATTATTCTGGTCTCAACCGGCAGAATAATCCTTTCCTGCTTTTCATCAGCACACCATAGCCACAAGCGCAAACATCATGAAAAAAATTTTTCTTATTGTGCTCAGTTCAGTCTGCCTCATGCTTTCCTGTTTAGCCAGCGCTGAAGACAAAGTCACACTGGAATTAAAAATGAAAGATGGCGACATGATGCCTCTCACCCTCAATGCACCGGCCAATAAAATAATCCGCATCAAGGTCACCAACATTGGCAAAGGACCAGTGGAATTTGAAAGCACCCAGCTAGTTAAAGAAAAAGTACTGGCACCCGGCGCCTCTTCAGTAGTAGTCATATCGCCTAAAAAACCTGGCACCTATATCTTTTTTGACGACTTTCATCTGAATAAGCCCAAAGGGCAGCTAATCGTAAAATAACAACAGGATATATAATGGGACAAGTCATCTTTGTTGTCTGGCGCGAATGTTTCGAAGCACTGCTCGTAGTCGGCATTATTTATTCATGGATTAACCGCAACCCCGACAGAAGTAACGGCATGCGCTATCTGTTTGGCGGCATCGGACTTGGCGTACTGATATCAGTCATACTCGCTTTAATTATCAATGGCGTCTTCAAAGAGCTCAGCGATGACCATCAAACCCTGTTTATGATGGCCATGTCCGCAGTAGCCAGCATACTAATTGTACAAATGGTGTACTGGATGAACCGCCATGCCAAAAGCATGAAATCCACACTCGAACAAGAAATGGCGCAGCAGGTAGCGCGCAACTCATGGTGGGGAGCACTCTTCATCATTGCCATCGCTATTGCCCGTGAAGGCAGTGAAATAGTTGTTTTTCTATCCGGTCAGATTATGCAGCTCAATAGCCACAATTACACCGGCTTCTTCATGGCCGTACTAATCGGCATCATTGTATCCGCATTTACCTTTTATGTATTTATCCTCACCAGCCGCTTCATCCAATGGAAAAAATTCTTTACCATCACCGGTGTTGTGCTGTTATTTCTTTCCATTTCACTATTATTGAAAGCTGTTGAAGACGGGACCAATATGTTACTCGAACACGACGTATCCATCCCTGATTTTCTCATCAATCCGGCTTGGGATACCTCTCATGTCATTGACGATAGCGGCCTTTTCGGTAGCTTTGCTTCATCACTGTTTGCCTATCGTTCGCAGCCTATGTGGATCAGCGTGATCACCTTTGGTTTATTTTGGATAATAATGGCTCTATTGTTCTTAAGGAAAAAAACCAAATGATACGGCGTCTGTTTCACACTCTTTGTCTGTGTGCCTTATTACTGCCGTCTTTCTCTCAGGCACATGGATTATTAGCCCCCATTATCGACGATAGCAATGCCGTTGCAGCCAAAGGCGACATTCCCACCCCGCAAAAATATCATGCGGCCATTCAGGCTTATCAGCAACAGGTCGTTACACAGCTGAAAACCACCCAGCAATACCTTGACGCCATCGTCGCAGCCTGCCGTAACAAACAATTGGCACAGGCTCAGCTGGACTATATCCGCGCGCACCAAAGTTACGAACAGATCCGAATTATTGTTAGATTATTTGGCAATGCCGACGAAAACATCAACTCGCGCGCTGATTATTATCTGCAAGGCATTAACGACCCTGCTTTTAGCGGTTTTCATCGTCTGGAATATGATTTATTTGTGCTTAAAGACATGCAACAGGCACAGGCTGAAGCTGCCAATCTGCAATACGAAATCATCGACCTACAAAAACGTGTAGCTGCCGATGAACTGGATATCGCCAAAATTGTCCAGTCCGCAGCCGATTTTCTAGAAATGATTTTACAAACCAAGCTAGCCGGTAAAGAAAATCAATACAGTCACAGCGATCTGGCCGATATTCAGGCCAATGTAGCTGGCTCAGCGCAAATTGTTCAATATCTGACTCCCTTTATTTCGACACAACAACGCATGTCACTTGATAGTGGATATCAGCAGATTTTTGCCGTCCTACAGCACTATCAATTACCCAATAATCAGTTTCAGAGCTTCAGTCAGCTGAGCCAAACAGACCACGACCGCCTCTATTCTCTGCTTAGCCTCCAAAGCAGCAGGCTGGCACAATTACGTGCGCAGCTGGGCGTAAAGGTTTACTACAAATATCCTCATTGATATCAGTTATGAACAAAAATACCTTAACTCAACAATCTGAAACAGCTACCACAGCAAAAGACAATCCGGCTAGTCCTGCCCGTCGCCATGGCATGAAAATGTTGCTGGCCGGCAGCTTAGGAATGACAGGATTAGGTATCAGCAACACAGCTAGCGCTGCTGCAACCTGTAGCCACGATTACAATCAAGCCGTAGACTATTGGGGCAGACATCAGGCCGGAGTGATTACACCAGATACCAAAGAGGCTATTTTTGTCGCTTTTAACGTTACCGCACGAGACAAAACTCAGCTGCAACAATTACTCCAGCTTATTTCTCAGCGCATTGCCTTTCTTACCCGTCCTCAGACCTTAAGTGCAGACAAAACAGACCAGCTTCCTCCGCCCGAGTCCGGTCTGCTTGGACACAATCTCGCACCCGATTCCCTCACTATCACTATTGCCGTTGGCGCCAGCCTATTCGATCAACGCTTCGGTCTGGCTCAGCAGAAACCAAAAAAACTGATTCCCATGCCACGATTCCCCAACGACCGGCTGGAGAAATCTTGGTGTGGCGGAGATTTATCAATCCAGTTCTGCGCCAACAGCCGTGAAAGTGTTATCTATGCCCTGCGCGACATCATCCACCACTGTAATCGATACATGGTACCGCTTTGGAAAATGGACGGATTTTTACCGGCAAGGGATATTGACCATCACAGCACCGCCATCAATCTGTTTGGCTTTAAAGACGGCACCGGCAATGCAGCCATTACCGATAGTAAACTGATGGACGAGCTGGTATGGGTCACTGCTAATAATCACGAACCAGCATGGTGTCTGGGTGGTAGTTATCAGGCCATCCGCCTGATTCGCTTCAACCTAGAATTTTGGGATAGAACACCGCTAGAAGATCAGGAAAACGATTTTGGCCGCTACAAATCCAGTGGCGCCCCTATTGGCATGAAGCATGAGATGGATGATCCGCAAATGAAACGAGACCCGCATGGCGACCGTATCTTATTTGACTCACATATGCGTCGTGCCGAACCACGTATTCCCGAACGGCACGTAGCCAAACTGCGCCGACGCAGCTTCAGCTATTCCCTTGGCGTTTTACCCAGCGGTCAACTAGACATGGGACTGATTTTCGTAGCCTATCAGAACGACCTGAAAAAAGGCTTTATCGATACCCAAAACCGCCTGAACGGAGAACCCCTCGAGCGGTATATCAAACCTTTTGGTGGAGGCTTTTACTTTGTCCTGCCAGGCATGGCCAGAGACAACGACTATCTGGGCAAACAGCTACTGGAAAGCTGAAGCCTTACACTCAAATCCAGCGTCATTTATGGTTCAGTTGTTTATACCCCAATAATTAAGAGCACTACTGTTTAGCAGTAGTGCTCTTAATAAATATACAACAGTAAAATAAATTTACATATTTCAGCTATGCAAAATTTTATCTACAATCTCACGGCTGTCTTTAGATAAACCCTCATGTTTTTGAATGCGCTGCAATTGTTCAGCCATCAACGTTTTGCGCTGGGGCTCTAGCCGGTCATACAGATTAAATGCTTGCACCAGCCGTGAAGCCACTTGGGGATTAAATTCATCAATACGCAGAATATAATCCGCCAAGAAACGGTAGCCGCTACCGTCAGCAGCATGGAAATGAGGGATATTACGACTGAAACTGCCTAATAATGAGCGCACTTTATTCGGATTTTCCAAACTGAAAGCTGGATGCTGCAAAGCCTTTTCAACCTGCTGCAATGTGTCTGGACGCTGACTACTACCGATAAGGATAAAATATTTATCCATTACCAGATCGTCCTGCGCATGCCGCTGGCCAAACTGATTCAGCAAGTCATTGCGTTTATCATCAGACAAATGATTTATAGCCGCAAGCATTCCGTATTCATGGGTCATATTAGTAGCACGCTGACTGAATTCGTTTACTATGTTGTGTAGCAAATCTGCAGTGGCCAATACACCCCATTGCAGTAATGTATTACGCAAACTACGAACACCAGCCAAATCAGGATGATACTCCTGCGGTGCCTGATGCCGGCTGTTACGCTCCTGTTCATCCGCCCATTCACGCCAGTGTGTCAGCGTATCCTGCATACTGCAGGCCAGACTCTGCAACAAAGCCTGACGCGCACATACATATTGCTCAGGGTTAATTGAAGACACATCTTCCCACAGTTCTGCTTCTGTCGGTACCTGTAGCAAGACTGCTTTATACGCTGGGTCAATATCGGCATTCAAAGCTGAAGTTAGCGCTTGTGCCAGTTCGACATGTTGTGGAAGTGGCTGGCCAGAAGCCAGTGCATCCAGATTGGAAGCAAATGCACGACGATACAAAGTTTGTGCCGCTTCCCAGCGCGCAAAAGAATCGCTGTCATGTGCCAGCAGCAACATCAAATCGGCATCGTGGTAAGGATAGTCTAGTCGTACCGGTGCACTAAATCCGCGCAGCACTGAAGGTACGACTTCCTTCGCTACATCATGGAATACAAACGTTTGTTCTGTTTGATTGAATACCAGAACCGTTTCCTCAGTTTTATCTGCGGTACCGGACATTTTAAAAGCGACAGATGCACCATTTTTGTCTAGCAAGCCGATTTTTACCGGAATCACCATCGGCTGTTTATCGGCCATATCCGGAGTAGGCGGAATGAATTGCTGCAGATGCAGGCTGAAAGTTTGATTGTGTGCATCATAGTCGCCATGCGCTTTAATCTGCGGTGTGCCAGCTTGACTATACCATAATGCAAACTGGTCTAAATTCACACCATTGGCATCCGCCATTGCTGCACGAAAATCATCACAAGTCACGGCCTGACCGTCATGCCGCTGAAAATAAAGCTGCATACCTTTCTGAAAACCTTCTTCGCCCAGCAAAGTATGATACATGCGTACGACTTCAGCGCCTTTTTCATATACTGTGAGCGTATAAAAATTGTTCATTTCCTCATACGAAGCCGGCCGTACCGGATGCGCCATTGGGCCGGCATCCTCAGCAAACTGCATACTGCGCAATACCCTAACATTGTGAATACGACGCACCGCTCTGCTAGCGCGGTCAGCAGAGAATTCCTGATCACGGAAAACAGTCAGCCCTTCTTTCAGAGAGAGCTGAAACCAGTCGCGACAGGTGACACGATTACCGGTCCAGTTATGAAAGTATTCATGACCGATTACCCCTTCAATGGCTTCAAAATCAGCATCGGTTGCCGTATCACTGCTAGCCAGCACATATTTAGTATTAAATATATTCAGGCCTTTGTTTTCCATGGCACCCATATTGAAATCGCTCACAGCCACGACCATAAATATATTTAAATCATATTCCAGATTAAAGCGGTCTTCGTCCCATTGCATGGCGTGTTTCAAAGATTCCAGCGCAAAACCTGCTTTTTCCCGATCTTCTGGACGGGTATAAAATTTCAGTGCCACTTCTTTCCCACTGCGAGTGGTAAAATTACCTTCCAACACCGCCAATTGTCCGGCAACCAGAGCAAAGAGATAGCTGGGTTTAGCAAACGGATCACGCCAGCAAACCCAGTGCCGGTCGTTATCCAATTCACCACTGTCAATCAGATTACCGTTGGACAACATTACCGGATAGCGCCGCTTATCACCGATAATGGTAGTGGTAAACTGACTCATCACATCAGGCCGGTCAAAATAATAAGTAATCTTACGGAAACCCTCCGGCTCATTCTGGGTATACAGATTATCGCCCGATTCATACAACCCCATCAGCGTTTTATTCTGCGCCGGATACAACCTAGTGGTAATTTCAAGCTCAAACTGAGTATCCGGTACCGTATGTATCGTCAGTTTTTCATCGGCTATCGCATATTCATGCGGAGAAAGACATTTTCCATTCAGCACAATTTGCAATAATTCAGCACTGCCATCCAGCACACATGGTCTACCTACCTCATGCGGAACAATCATCATGCGATTGCGCACAAGGGTATAAGCTTCCTCTATCGTAAAGGTCAAATCAATTTCTGCCACTGCAAAATCGGGAGCCTGATAATCTTTCAGGTAATGCACCACTTTATTTTCACTCATTGTCTACACTCTTACTATTTAAATTTGTTGTGTCTATTTTACGGCTAACAAGGCCACAATCAAGACTGTCTCATTCCAGACAGGAACTATTATTCGTATTTAACTTGAAACCGACTATCATTCCCAGTGTCTGTACCAGCATCTGTATTATTTTTCATAATCGATAGAAGTAAAGACGCTCCTGCTGATAAGGCCAGCCATACCGCAACAAAACAGATAACCGGAAAATAGCTACCACAATAAACCCGCAGCAAACTGCCCAGCCATGCTGTAAGCAAACCACTTAGCTGATGAATTAGGAAGAAGGCACCAAAAATAAATCCTTTATAGCGGTATCCAAAAATAGTACCGGCCAGACGCGAGATAATAATCACGGTACCCATATAGGTAATGCCAAAAAATATACCAAACAACGGCACCATCATTGGTTCAGGCCACAATACCAACGCCATCAGTGTGGCACAGCGCAGTAGAAACAACATACCCAAGAGCAATGGCAGCGATACTTTTTTCGACACTATATAGCCAATCAGCAAACTTCCCAGTGCCTCAGATAAACCAAGCAGACTAAGCGAAAAACCGGTCAGTAGATTAGCAGCGGTACGATGCTGCAATATTTCCTGAATAGCGGGCACATAATGCACATCTATAAAAATCATCGACGTACCACAGCCTGAAAAAGCAAGTGCAGCCAGTAAGAACCTGCGGTCGAAATACCAGTATCGCGGCAGAGACGCTAGCGTAGTATGTTTGACAGCCTGTGCATTTGGCTGGGTTAAAGGAGCTGTTACAGCACGTAACGCTACTGGTATTTTCACCGGAGTCCGTCCGAGACAGTTAAGCAACGCTGGTATAACAGCCAGAGAGGCAAATATTGCAGCCAGCACTGAGCACAGCATGGGCCATGAAAGATAGCCTTCCAAATAAATCCAAATCGGCGAGAGAACCATCAGCCCTACGGCTATACCATTTGTGGCCAGCACATAGGCTAGCTGACGCCGTTCTGGCATCACATACATATCAATCAGAATACTAACTGGTACAAAAGTCAAAGCCGCCATTGCATATGCGGCGAATAGTAGAAAACCAAGCAAAAAAGTCAAAAAACTATTATCAGAAGAAAACAACAAAAATGCACACGCAGCAGACAACATGCCAGAGAGCAGTACATAGCTGGCACCACAACGGTCACACAACTTTCCGACCATTGCTGAAAACACCCCTTGCGCCAAACCAAAGAAACCGCCAGCCAGAGCCATTGCCTCAATACCAACACCATAATGATGCACCAGACCGGTAAAATTAATTTGGTAGACACCTTTTATAGCCGTACTGATAAACATCACCATAAAGCCGTAGCCTACCACCAATCCAGTCAGGATCGCGCGCATGGAGTATTTCTCCCTAAAATTAGTTTAATTATTATTTTTAAAGTTAACCTGAAACGCATACAATATACCTTGAAACCACAACATTAATACAACATCTTTCCATATACAACCACTACATTGAGATATTGCCAGCAACTGTAAAAAACTGTGATACAGTAATGGACATTAGGCTGTCTACGCTACCCAATCATTGGGTGCTGTATCCTACAAATAACGTACTGCTACGGCTGTGATACAGCCTGTTAGTGATGAAAATACATCCGCTTAAGATAACCCGTTACTCTACATTCATCCGTCAAAATCACACCATGAGTTTACTTCCTGTTTTCAAGTTTATAGAGGATAAAACATGAACCGGCCGCCCGAATTAAAACGGACTCTGAAAAACAGACATTTACAATTGATTGCCATCGGCGGAGCAATCGGCACCGGCTTGTTTATGGGATCCGGCCGCACCATCAGTCTGGCCGGCCCTTCCGTACTGTTTACCTATATCATCATCGGTACATTTCTGTTTTTTGTCATGCGGGCCATGGGTGAATTACTCTTGCATAACCTGCAATACAAATCTTTTGTTGATTTCACAACGGATATTCTCAACCCTACTATTGGATATTATGTTGGGTGGTCTTACTGGTTTTGCTGGGTGGTGATTGGCATGGCCGATATTGTCGCTATTACCGGCTACACCCAATTCTGGTGGCCGGAGGTACCCCTGTGGCTACCCGGTATCATCTGCATCATCATTCTGCTAACGCTCAATCTGCTATCTGTGAAGCTTTTTGGCGAGCTAGAATTTTGGTTTGCGCTGATTAAAATTTTGGCCATTCTTGCTTTAATTGGTTGTGGCGGTTATCTGCTCATAACCAGTTTTGTCAGCACCAACGGTATTCAAGCCAGAATCAGCAATCTGTGGTCGTACGGAGGCTGGATGCCACATGGGTGGTCTGGTTTCTTTGCAGCCTTCCAAATTGCAATATTTGCCTTTGTTGGTATAGAGCTTGTTGGTACTGCTTCAGCCGAAACTGACGATCCCACCACTACACTACCGGCAGCCATCAATAAAATACCGGTACGTGTGATTGTTTTCTACGTATTGGCTCTGACTATCATCATGACCGTCACACCATGGAGTATGGTGGCACCAGACCGCAGCCCGTTTGTTAACATGTTTACGCTCATTGGCATCAGCGCGGCCGCTACAATTATTAATTTTGTTGTACTGACTTCCGCGCTTTCTTCAGCCAACAGCGGTATGTACTCCACTGGCCGCATGTTGTACGGTCTATCCCGCAACGGGGTAGGTCCGAAGGTATTTGCCCGTTTGTCGGCCTCCGGCGTACCGCAAAACGGTTTGTTATATTCTTGTGCACTATTGCTGATTGGCGTCTTTCTGCTTTATGCCGAAGGTGATGTCATGAAAGTGTTTACCATTGTGACCACCGTTTCCAGCATCTGCTTCATCTTTGTCTGGGCAGTAATCCTAATTGCCTATTTACGCTATCGTCGCCTTTTCCCAGAAGCACATGCGCGCTCCGTTTATAAAATGCCGTTTGGCATTCCGATGTGTTATGTGTGTCTGATATTTTTTGCGTTTGTGCTGTATTTGTTTAGTCAGGACAAAGATACGCTTACCGGACTGGTAGCCACTCCGGTCTGGTTTATCCTGCTGACCCTGTTTTTGCCTCTGTATAGGCAGCAATTGAAAAAACGCATTTCCTATACCGATTCAAAGCACAACCATTAACGACAAAAAATCTGTCCTGTTTTAATGCAGCCACTACGCCAAAACAGGACAGAATAATAAAAATAACGTGCGTACACACTTTATTTTTAATCGTTATAGTCAGGATAATGCCAGAAAGGTTGACCTAGTTGTGGCGTAGAAGCCTGTGCATTATGCCGCGGTACAACCGGCGTCGCTTCATAAGCCAGTCTGCCGGCCTTTACCGCCTGAGCAAAAGCTTCTGCCATCAACACCGGAGCACCACTGCGTGAAACGGCAGTATTCAGCAGCACCCCATCAAAACCCCATTCCATTACAGCTGCCGCATGTGAAGGCAATCCCAGCCCCGCATCCACAAGTAATGGAGTATCAGGTAAATGTTCACGCAGCACATGCAGGGCATATTCATGCACGGGTCCCAGTCCGGTGCCAATCGGTGCTGCCCAAGGCATCAAAGCCTGACAGCCGGCATCAAGTAAACGGCGGCAAGCTATCAGATCTTCCGTACAATAGGGCAGTACCTTAAAGCCATCTTTAATCAGGATATCGGCCGCCTGTACCAACTGAAACACGTCCGGCTGTAAAGTATGGTCATCGCCAATCAGCTCCAGCTTAATCCAGTCTGTGGCAAAAACTTCGCGTGCCATCTGCGCTGTTGTTACTGCCTCTTGCACACTCAGGCAGCCGGCTGTATTAGGCAAAATAGGCAAATCTAGTTCCTGTAGCAATCCCCACAGACCCTGACCATGCTCTGCCGAAGTAGCACCCTGCCGGCGCAAAGCCACCGTTATCATTGCCGGCTGAGATTTTCTAACTGCTGCCCGCAGTATTTCCGGATTGGGATAAGCAGCGGTTCCCAGCAGCAAACGACTTTCAAACTGCTCATTATATAGTTGTAAAGCCATCAGCTCTCTTTCCGCAAAACAGTAATATCGAATATTGTCCAAACAGCCGCCAAGCACTGTCCAGAAGAAGAAAGACTAGATTTTATAACCAGAACAATATCTTTGCATCTGATTTCAATTAATAGAAAAAATCAGTTAGTACATAATGAAAAAGCAGGCAGTCGATTGAATATTTATCTAATTTTCATTATTTATTATGCATAAAATAATCAAACTTAGAAATAAACCGTACAACAGAGCAGAGTTCAGACACAAATACTAAAATGCCCATGACACTTATCCAGTATCAAGCGTCATACTGACACTTCATTATATGGATAAACATGGGCAAAAACAAAAAACTATCTCTGTTGATAGCCGGAATATCAAGAAATTCTGCATCCGGCCATCATTACTTTAGTCTATTGAAATTCTGGGTCTGGTTTTTTAGTCAGACGGTTACGCAAATCGCGGCGGAAAATTTCAATAGTCCACATCCACAGCAAGGTACCAATCAGTTCAGAAAAGAGCTCATCAAAAGGCAGATTCCACGGAGCAGGCGACAAATTCATGACTGGCAGCATAATACCGTGGAACAAAATAGTTACCCCAATACCAAAGGCCATTCCCTGCCATAATTTTACTTTAGGAA
This sequence comes from Snodgrassella alvi, assembly GCF_002777855.1. Classification (GTDB taxonomy): domain Bacteria; phylum Pseudomonadota; class Gammaproteobacteria; order Burkholderiales; family Neisseriaceae; genus Snodgrassella; species Snodgrassella alvi_E. The sequence continues at coordinate 21,101 of NZ_MEIK01000028.1, read as the reverse complement.
AAATTTCTGCTGCCATGCAGTAAATGACAGCCCAGACAATTGAAAACAGGATGTGTATCAGACTGCCACCCCAGTTCACTACTTGGTCGGAATAAGTGTAAACCATATTGTGAATATCAATGCCCATATCCTGAATCATCTGAATTGGAGGCGGCACACGGTCTGGTGTGCGCGGTGGCATGATACCTTCGGTACCAGATTTCACAAAAGCCGAAATCAGCCCCCCCATAATACCGGCAAAAAAAGCCACCCCAAAACTGCGGCTGGCCGGTTCGGTACGAGCAAACAGATTAGACATAATTAACGCCCTCTTAATATGTTAACATCAACTATTAATTTGTATTATTCATGTAAAACAGGGGCGCAAGTGTAAATGTAGATTAAAGGCAAAATCAAGCAAATTTACCCTTCTGCGTTATCCAAAACAGTATATATGACATAATCAATTATTATAATAGCATTAAAGATTATTCAGCATATTGATATTACCGACAAATAAAATACTATTACTTTTATGGGATATTTAGCCTGAAATTTACTGCTTTATTTAAAAGTGAACAAATTACCCGCTTCAGCATCAGCCAGCACGGCCAAAGACGGGCAACAAAAAACCCTGTATGCATACAGGGTTTACTGACAACCATTTTGCTACCATACTAACCACCCACTACCGGACTCACAATGTCCACTTTATCCTGCTCCTGCAAGACATAGCCACCATATTCCTTACGGGCAACAAAAGCAGTGTTTACGGCCACTGCAAAAGGTGTTTCAGGATTAATATGCACAACCAGCTCACCTAGCGTGCGGCCAGCAAACTCTATTACCTCATCATTAACGCATAATTTCATTTTACTGATTCTCCATTCTGGCTTACCGGCACAACGTCTATGTGATAGCGCGCGTCTGCATCCGGAAGTGGCTGCTGTTGCATCAACGCCTGCATAACCCGTACAGTAGCCAGACTAACAGTGGGTGAAATCATAAACCCATGCCTAAACAATCCATTAACAGCTACCAAACGATTTTGTGCATCATAGCGTATTTCCGGATTTTCATGATTGAGTGTCGGGCGTAGCTGCGCCAGACTTTCCAGAATTCGTGCTTCACCAAAAGCCGGATGAACGCAATGCAGAGCAGACATCAGCTCCAGCCCGCTACGCACACTCAGCGGGCTGTCATCTTCACTTTCAATCTGAGTAGCACCAATTACAAACAAATGGTTCTGTTTCGGCGCAATATAAATAGGATAGCGTGGATGCAGCACCCGTACCGGCCGGTGAAGCGTCACATCTGGAGCATGAATACGCAGCACTTCTCCTCGAACACCGCGCAGACGGCTACTTGCCTGATTGTTCCAGCTTTTTTTACCGCCAAAACCACGACAATCCAGCGTCCATTCAGCTAGTTTTGCGCATTCAGCCGGCTCACTAACGCGTTCCCAATAACAGGTTACCTGCCGGCGCTCAAGCACATCTGCCAGTGCCAGCAGTGTCTGACGATTATCCAACTGGCCTTCTGTTGGTAAAAACAGCCCTTGTTGAAAATGGCCAGCCAGCTGCGGTTCTTGTTCATCAATTTGCTGACTGTGCCAATGCTGACAGCGACTGCTATCCTGATGAGCCCGTTGTAAATCTCGTGTAAACTGCTGAGCCAGCTCTCGATCCTGTGGATGCCAGACAATTAATGATCCATTCTGCTGCATGAATACCGGAGTTGGAAATGTATCCACCCACTTACGCCAGATTGGCAGGCTGGTATATCCCAACTGAACCACCAACGGCGTGGCTTCCACCGCTTCAGCTGTAGGCGCCAGCATCGCTGCCGCCGCAAATGCAGCGCTGCCTTCTCCATTTCGATTACCGGCATTGAACAGCACCACTTTAGAGCCCTGTTCTGCCAGTAACCACGCAGTCAGACGTCCCAGCAACCCACCACCCAAAACTGCAACATCATATTGTTTCATTGCGCACCTGTCATATTAAACTGAATTTTTATCTGTTCCTGAGTCAAGCATAGTTTGTTTTGGCAAAAATATTTTTCCGACAAAACATTACACCACACCCAGTCTTCCCCCGCTTGAACAAACCGGCTTTAGCGGGTATAACCGCAGATATTCCTCAACAATAGACTTTACCATGGCCAAGGTTTTCCCTCTGCATCCTAAACACCCCGAACGAATCTGCTGGGGGTGTGATAAATACTGTCGTGCCGATGATTTACAATGCGGCAATGGTAGTATCCGCATTCCGCATCCGTGCGAGGATTTCGGTGCACAATGGTATCTTAAGGGTGATTGGTCCGGGTTGCTGTCGGAAACACAACGCAAACAAATTACCGCTTCTAACCAGCCATCAGCAAAAGAAATCAAACCGCACAAACCGCATATCAAACTAACGTTAAAAAAATAATCTTATCCTGATATCACTGCAACTAGTCCAGATTGACAAAACCTATCTTCAACACAGACCAATAGCCAAAACCTACTCAAACCTGATTTATTTCGTCCATCGTTAGCAGAATAAATTAAAGAGCATCGCAGGCACTGGCTAAACTCCAAGCTGTTTCAATCACACAAAATATCAAGTTAAATATTATTGTAAAAACATTACTTTAATTTGAGAATTATTTTACAGAAATAAAACATAAAAAGATACGCTGATCCATTTTGGTACCAGCTTAGTGAATGCGATTAGTTTCATCGTTATCTCCCCAACCAACTCAATCCAGATTTGGAAACAACAAAACATAAAAAAGAACAATAAAGCTCATGCTTTAAAAAGCCAGCCAATATCGCAGTAGTGTTTTAAGCCTTAAAAAAATAAACCGCCTGCAAAAAAACTGCAGGCGAGTATATTACTGCATAATACCTCTAATTTAAGATTATCCCTTTGTATTCTTGGCTAATTTATCAGACGTTATGTCCAGTTACAGACTGTAATTTATTAACACAGATTTGGCAATAGTTCGTAAAGTTATCGTATCAAAAGACAATAATCATGCCATTTATAATAAACATTTAATTTTAAATTGCTTCTAAAAAATAAAATAATTAATTTTATTGCCATAAATACAAAACAGGCAGATGATTGTCATATCATCTGCCTGTCTATCAGCAGTAATAATCTGCCGAAGAATAATATGGGCTAGCCCATCTGTACTGCCTGAATAGCCGTTAAAGCAATGGTGTACACAATATCTTCAATTAGTGCACCTCGCGATAAATCGTTTACCGGCTTATTCAGACCCTGCAACATTGGTCCCACACTCAGTACATGCGCACTGCGTTGCACAGCCTTATAAGTAGTATTACCGGTATTTAAGTCCGGGAATACAAACACAGTAGCCTGCCCAGCAACCTTGCTGTCCGGCGCCTTCTGTCTGCCCACACTAGGCACACTGGCCGCATCGTATTGCAAAGGCCCATCAATATGCAGATCAGGACGTTTTTGCTGTGCCAACTTAGTAGCTGCTGTCACCGTCTCCACATCAGCACCACTGCCGGATGAACCGGTAGAATAAGAAATCATCGCTACTTTAGGCTCAATACCAAATGCTTTAGCAGAATCTGCAGACTGAATGGCAATATCTGCCAGCTGCTCAGCAGTTGGATTCGGATTAACAGCACAGTCACCATATACCAGCACCTGATCCGGCATCAGCATAAAGAATACGCTGGATACCAGACTGGCACCCGGAGCAGTTTTAATTAATTGCAGAGCAGGACGAATGGTATTGGCCGTAGTATGTACTGCGCCAGACACCAGACCATCCACATCACCGGTTGCCAGCATCATCGTGCCCAACACTACCGTATCCTGCAATTGCTCAGTAGCCTGTTCAGGTGTCAGACCCTTGCTTTTTCTCAGTTCTACCATCGGTGCAACATAGCGTTCACGAATTGTGTCTGGATCAATGATTTCCAGTGAAGCCGGTAATTGAATATTTTTTTCCCGTGCTACTGCTTCCACTTCTTCTTTTTTAGCCAGCAATACACAGCGCGCAATTCCTTTATTTTCACAAATGGCCGCTGCGGCAACCGTGCGCGGTTCACTGCCCTCCGGCAGCACAATACGTTTATTGGCCGCACGGGCACGCGCCATCATCTGAAAGCGAAATGCTGCCGGCGCAAGATGCTCTGTCAATGGTTTAGCCTGTGCTGCACTCAAAAGCTGAGCATTCAATTGCGCAGCCACTGCACTGGCTACATCTTTAGCCTGAGCCACATCAATTTCCGCCGGAAGAGCAGTTACCACACCCAGACAATCAAGTTTGTAGCCATGTGCGGTCAGTTCAGACTGTACCTCGGCAGCAAAACCAGCTGCAGGAGCATGCTCGGCATCAGCAGTCAGAATAAAGCCACTAATTTCTGTATGGCCATGCGCATAATCATGCGCAGCAAGCAACAACTGCGCTGCAACCAAAGCAGGAGTACGATTTGCAATCGCTGCCACAAGAATTACCCGTGCGTTCAGCGCTGCCGCAATTTTCACATTTTGTGCCGGCAGATAAGTGCGACCTGCTTCCGGAACCGCACCTTCAATCACCACCACATCATGTTTTGCCTCAGCCAGCTGATGAAAAGCAGCAACAAACTCTTCCACAGCATCATCTGCTTGTCCCTGATATACCCGCTCATCCAAAGCATTCAGCGACTGTGGTTCAGGCAAAGTTTGCTGCAATACCGTCTGCACCAGTGCAACGGTATTATCCGCAGCTGTACTTGCGGTAACTGGTTTATAGTACAGCGGCACCTGTCCGGCTTGTAAAAATATCTGCGCCACACCCAGACCCACACCGGTCAAACCAGCCTGTGATCCAGTAGGCACCAGCAAAAATTGCGACATAAAAATCCCTTTCGTTGAACTAACACCAGCAGCAAACGCCGCATTTATTTTATCGCTAACGATTATAATTTACTTCGCTGCACAGCATACCGAGATACATCAATTTTTGCATGAAAAAACATAAGTCAGCCGAATATACATCATAAGCATAATAACACTTGATTTATCAGGCATGGCAGCAGTAACACAACTATCGCGACAACAGCACTTTAGAACCAAGCAAACTGTACAAACTGCCAGCATACCTATGCCCAAAACTGTGTTAACCAGCCGAACTTATATATGCTCTTCCGGCACAATGCGCTTCCAATCCCTGATATTTATTTCATATCGCTAATTTCGTATTTCTGTATTTCCTGATTTTTAAGTACGCTTAATTCAGCAATCGCATCATTAAATTATTTATTCACATGAACCATAGGGGATATTAAAAACTAAATAATCAAAACAGATTCTACCGTCAGACAAAAGCAGAATGATGCTCTTCAGACTGAAAAGCAATGATCAACTGCCTGATAGAAAACACTGATAACAGCCGAATCTTTACGCACTTTAATAAAATACTGCCCATCCACTATTCATTCAGCTCACACTAGGGTACACATGTTGAAAAAAAAATTTTTCTATGCAATGGCTTTTGTTTTTCTTACATTAAGCACACTATATTTATACGGAAGGAATAATATGGCCAGATTAACAACCGAGCAAACCAGCGCACGCACCACTGAAGGATTAACGACCATCAGCTCTTCTTTCAACGCCCCCACAGGAATTGCCTTCGACACTAAAGGCGCAATGTACGTTACAAACTGGTCAGGTAACTCAATCACTAAAATAAACACCAACGGCAAACGTGAGACCGTTTATGCCGATATTGAAGCACCAGCTGGTATTGTTATTGATGCACAAGATAATATCTATGTATCATCCTACGATGGAGATTACATTTTAAAAATCAATGCCAACGGTAAAGCTGAAAAAATTTCAGATGGCTATCATACCCCTACAGGTATTGCTTTTTCCAACACTGGCAAATTGTTGGTTACCAACCGTTCCACTGGAGAAATCGTATCACTGGATTTAAACAGCGGCCGCAAAGAAATCATTGCCCGGGGTTTAACCACACCAGTGGGCGTCACCCAATTACCGGATAACAGCTTAGTTGTATCCCAGTATAGCGGTCGACTCACCCTAATCTCACCAGATGGCAACCAGACAGAATTGGGTCAAGAATTCAACCGTCCGGGCGTAGGCATTGTTACCGTTTCTCCAAACGTCGTTGCTGTGATTGACAACGGGGCTGACATGGTGCGTACAGTAGACGTCAAAACAAAAACTGTAAACACCTTAGTTAACTCAATACCAGGAGCTGTGGCATTAGCCTATCATCAGAATCGCTACTATATAGGCGCTTGGCAAAACAGCACCGTCTACGCATATACGCCACGAAACTAAACTGAAACAACAGCCAGCATCAAAGCTTCTGAAAATCAAGGCATCACATCTGGCTAGCTGGTCAAAAGAAAACCTGAATTGCTAACAGCCAGTTCAGGTTTTCTTACATCATTCCTGTTCAATTATCCAAAGCTAGTCAGAACTATTAATAAAATATTTTTTCTCCTAAAAAAGCGTTGAAAAAAGTCAGGGTGCTTAGAGCTTTCCATTCACTTCACAGTAATAGCCAGATAAATAGAATAAAGCATATCAATATCATTTCAAATTTGCATAATTGGTAGACTTATAATTCCTTACGCTTCAGTATTGATAATGTTAATATGCTGATTTTATATCTTATCTTTTTTTTGTTTACGTAGCCGAGGAAAGAAATAAATGAGAAAAATACTATTGGCTTTTCTGTGTCTGATATTGGCAAGCTGTGTAGTATCTGTAAAACCGGAAGATAAATTCAAATCCGGTGATTATATCGGGGGAGTAAAAATTCTGGCTAATAACTTCAATGCAAAAAGCCAAAAGCTGCAACAGAAAAATAAACCATGGAAAGATAAAGACATATTATATTTACAAGCAACAGTAGCAGAACTGACTGTAATGGCTCAGAAAAACATTCAGCAGGCAGCACCAACCGATTATGAAAAACGAATTAAAAATTATCAGCTACTGCTGGCATTAAAAACCGAGCTCGGAGATAAAAGCTATAGTCCATATATAGAAAAATATCTCAGCCTGTACACAATAAATGGAATAAAAGAATCACTGGCTAAACAGTTTTATCAGCAGGCCAACGAAATTGTGCCTGCCTACAGTGATGATTATCTGCGCAAAGCAAAACTATACCGTCAGGGTTATGAATATTTTAATTATCAAGATATTCTCAAACGTGCTGAAGATAATCAGAAAATGTACTATAAAACCGCAGCACAGGAATTTTATGCAGAGGCACAGGACGGTGTACGAGAACGCAATTATAAACAGGCAGCCGCAAACTTCCGCAAAGCACATGAAGTATATCTGCCTTTAGGCAATTATAAAGACAGCGCCAAACAAGCAGACATTTATGAAAAAAAATGGCGCACCATTGAAGCAGAAAAACATTACCAGCAGGCACAAACCATAATTCGCCGCGCAAAGCGTCTGAGTGAATATCGCGAAGCTGCTACCTTATACCGTGCTGCCAGCGAGGTATACAGCCCATATGGCAATACCTATAAAAATTCTACCAAACTGGCGAGTATGTATGCGCAAAAAGGACAAATACAAATTTTCGTCCGCGGCAACAGCTATCTGGCTGATAACATACGTTCCGCATTACAAAAAAATTATGTTAATTTTGTCGATAATGCCAGTGCCGCCAATTTAGTGATTGATGTAAGCATGAGCCGCGGCCAGTTTCAACAGTATAAAGAAAATATTGAAACCCAAAACCTCCATGAAAATCTGCGTGTCGGATCAAAACAGGTGGCAGATGAACACGGTAATATGGTCAATCAAGATGTGTATAAAGATTTCTATTTCAAAAAATATAGTGTCAAAACTATAAATGAAGCAGAAATGATGGCTGAAGTACACACCAGAGGCCTGTACGCCCTAAATCGCAACTACCGTGCAAAAACAACTTCATCACAGACTTATTACTGGTTTGATGGAAACGTACCCAAAAAATATACCGCATATACCGAAGGTAAACTGCTTGCTCGCGAAGAACAATTTAATCAAACACGCCAAAAACTATGGTCACAGATGAGTGGTGATTTTTATGAAATGAACAGAATACTGGCCACTCAATAACTTTCACCACCTAAAGCCGCGATTTATTTCAGTGCTTGTGGCACCAGCAGAGCAAGCACTGATTTAAGTTCTACCTGTAATAGGGGCATTATGGTACAAACAGTGTTGGACTGGCAGAAAGAAGGCAAATAATGCTATTTAAAAGAAAAAACCCCTACTACAATCCAAAGAAATCGCATCATACACCTTACGGATTCTGTAATTTAGAACCAACAACCATCAAACAGCTTGACGTCTATCGCTGGAGCTTAGAAAGACACATCCACCATCTGCCCAAGCCACCTCAGCAAGGTTATGCACATTTTGCCCGTGAGTGGACGCAGTCACCAGATTTCACCCTCTCCGGCAATCGCCTATGGTGGATTAGTCATGCCACATTACTCATACGCCTGAATCAATGCATGATTATTACCGACCCTGTATTCTCGCAACGGGTATCGCCTGTATCCTTTGCCGGACCAAAACGCCGTACACAGCCAGCTGCAAGCATTGCCGAGCTACCCCATATAGATGTCATTGCCATTTCTCACAACCATTACGACCACCTAGACACAGCCAGTATTCGTAAACTGGCCGCACGTTTTCCCAATATCAACGCAGTCGTCCCCTTAGGACTAAAACGAAAACTACACCAATTGGGCATTAACAACGTAACAGAACTAGACTGGTGGGAACAAACAAACATTAATAATATCCGCTTTCATGCCGTACCGGCACATCACTGGAGCCAGCGCAGCCTGTTAGACCGCAATCACACTTTATGGTGTGGCTGGATGATGCAAACACCTGAAGGCAGCAATACTTACTTCAGTGGGGACACCGGTTTCAGTGAAATCATGTTCCGCCAGATTGCCGAGCACTTTACCTCCACAGACATGGCAGCTATCCAGATCGGAGCCTATGCACCTCGCTGGTTTATGCATAATCAGCACATTGATCCCGAACAAGCTGTAGCCATATTTAATATTCTGCATTGCCGTCAGGCCATAGGCATGCACTGGGGCGCTTTCGAACTGGCCGATGAACCGCTGGATGAACCACCCCAACTACTGGCCGCAGCCAGAGTTCGGCATGGATTATTACCCGAATGTTTTGAAAGCATCAAAATGGGGGACAGCCGCCCAATAACCTCTTCCTAACCCCAATAACAGAAACCGTTTCATGCTTCTGAAAAATTTCACTGGCCACAGCAAATAAAACACTAAAACTAAGGTTCGGATAATATAAAAAAATCAACCCCATTCTTCTGAATGGGGTTGATTTTATCTTATATGTGATTGCGCAAATCAGCCATCATCCGGTTAAATTCTTCCCGATAGGCCGGCGCTACATACGGACGCAGCAAAGTCAATGTCTGATGAGTACCGCGGTATTTAGAGTCCTCAGTTAGCTTACGTTCATACAGCGCACTGTCATAATCACACCAGTATTTTGTAATTAGCCAGATATTTACAGCCATTTCCTTACGAGCAATTTCATCGGTCTGAATAAAGCCGGTATCTGTCAGCTGCTGCAACAAATTTTGCAGCAGCGGTGACACCCTTACACGGGTAAAATTATTGTGCTCACCCAGAAGCTCAGCACTTCGCGACAGCATTGCATTCAAATCACTAAATAAAAAACGGTATCGCCACATTACATCATACACACCAAACATATAATTCTTAATGGCATTTGTATCCTGCGGCGTCTCCACTTGCTGCAGATAGCACAGCAATTCCTCACTATAGCGCTTAAAGAGCTGCATAATGATTTCATCTTTATTGCGAAAATGATAATACAAATTGCCCGGGCTGATGCCCAAATAAGAAGCAATATGATTCGTACTGATGTTGCGTTCACCCTCCTCATTAAACAGCTTCAGACTAGCATCAATAATACGATTATAAGTATTAGGGCGTGATTCTTTCACCATATTCATTTCTTTCAGATTATGCTGTCTCTTACCGCACAAATCATACTAACGGCATTTTTATCAGACTACTGGTCGCCGTTACTGAGGCTGCCATATGGGCTCAGGCTCCAGCCGCACCTGAAAACGCTGTGCCACACAATTCTGCACATATTCAGACAGCGCTACCACATCAGCAGCTGAGGCATGATCTTTATTTACCAGAACCAGCGCCTGCCGCTCATGTACCGCAGCACCACCCAACTGAAATCCTTTCAGGCCACACTGGTCTATCAACCAGCCAGCTGCCAGTTTCACTTGTCCGTCCGGCTGCGGGTAATGCGGTAAGGATGGATATTGTTTCAAAAGGCTAGAAGCCAGTGTAGCTGGCACAACTGGATTTTTAAAGAAACTGCCGGCACTGCCAAGCACCTGCGGGTCAGGCAGCTTTTGCTTGCGGATATGGCACACAGCCTGTGCCACTATACTGGCGGTCAAAGCTTGTCCCTGTGCCAGTTCTGACGCCACCTGTGCCAAATCACCATAACGCAGCTGCGCTTTAAACACATGCGATAGCACAAACCGCACCGCCACAATCAGATAACGTCCCTCAGCATGTTTAAAAATACTGTCGCGATAAGCAAAACCGCACTCATCACAGTCAAGCCAGCACAGCTCATTTGTTTTAAAATCGTAAACCTGTACCGCCTCAATACACGACTGCACCTCAACACCATAGGCGCCAATATTCTGTACCGGTGCTGCCCCCACCGTACCGGGTATCAGACTTAGATTCTCCAGTCCACACCAACCCTGAGCCAGCGTATATTGTACAAAATCATGCCAGTTTTCACCCGCGGCTGCTTCAACCACCACACGGTCTCCATCATCCGCCACCAGCTCAATACCACGATTGGCTACACGCACCACCAGCCCCGGATAATCAGCACAGAACAGAATATTACTCCCACCGCCCAGCCATAGCACGCGCTCGGGTTCAAATTGGGGTAAAGCCATGATTTTCGGCAACTGTTCAACATCAGTCAGCGACACCAACCAGCGTGCGCGTACCGGTAACGCAAAAGTATGCAGCGGCTGTAAATCAGCATATTCTGTCACATCCATCATGATTCCTTTTCCGCCTGCATCAGCGCAAATCGCTCACTCTGCCGGTGCAAATACCATACCAGAGCCACCGCCGCACCGGTTAGCGCTAGTACCAAAGCCAGCCAGAAACCATACAAAGCCATACCGAAATACAAGCCAAACAGACATCCAAAACCCAGACCCAAACCCCAGAAACTAAACGCATGAATCAGCATCGGAATCTTGGTCAGCTTATAGCCGCGCAGCGCGTACGAAGCAATCGTCTGCGTAGCATCGGATAACTGAAAAACGGCCGCAAAAATCAGCAGTGTGCCGCCCAACAATACGACCTCCTGATCAGCTGTGTACAAACCCACCCAGAAGTGCCGAAACAATAACAACAGCACACCGGTAAAGCACGCACCCAGCAGTCCCATACTCAGACCCACACCAGAAACAAAACGGGCGCGTTGCCATTTGCGCGCACCTACCGCCTGTCCCACACACACCGCAAGCGCAATACCTACACTTTGCGGCAACATATAAATCAGCGACGTAATACTAATTACCACCTGCTGAGCCGCCACCTGAGTCACACCAAAACGCGCAATCAGCAAGCTGATAAATGTAAACAGGCTCACTTCAAGGAAAAACGACATCCCAATCGGAATACCCAATCGCAATAGCGAAGCCTGTACACGCCAGCGCGGACGTTCAAATCGAGCAAACAGCGCAAACGGTGCAAAATACCGCTGACGAACCACATAAATGCCCAGCACAATAGCATTAAACCAAAAACAAATAGCCGAAGCCAGACCACAGCCTGCCCCTCCCAACTCCGGCATTCCATACTTGCCATAAACAAAAATATAATTGAGTGGAATATTCAGCAGCAGCGCAATCAAGCTCACCACCATAATCGGTTTTGGTCGGTTTAAAGAAGAGGCAAATGCATAAAAAGCTCGATGAATCATCGCTGCCGGCATACCCAAGGCAATAAAGAACACAAACTGACCAAATACACCATCCACATAGGTGCCCATATTCAGCCAGTGCTGCATCGGCTTAATCAGCGCCCACAGCAGCAACATGCCCAATATGCCCAGAAACAAACCGAACCACAGTCCTTGCCGACCCTGCTCACCGATTTCTGTGGTTTTACCGGCGCCATACAACTGTGCCAGAATCGGCTGCAAAGCCGTCATCACCCCCAGAAACGTAATATAAAGCGTAATGAACACATTCGAGCCCAGAGCAACCCCAGCCAAATCATTGGCACTGGCATGGCCAGCCATTACCGTATCCACTACCCCAACACCCACCTGCGCTGCCTGTGCCACAAGAATCGGCAACGCCAGACGCAACAACCTGCGGCATTCAGCCCACAATTCACCACGTCCATGCAGATTCAGTTCAAACAACATCTTTCACCTACAAACTTAAACAATACAAACAATAAAAGACAGCAAACCATCACAGCCATCAAGCAGCCTGTTACCGCGCAGCAAACAATAAAACAGGCTGCCTGAATTTCTCCAGACAGCCTGCCAGCCAGAAAATCAGTTAGGCGCGTTTGCGGAATTCAAAAGTACGCGAATCGATTTCCACCTTATCGCCATTTTCAATATAAGCAGCTACCTGAATCTCAGCTCCACCTACCAAACGGGCATTCTTCATCACTTTACCAGAAGTATCACCTTTTACCGCAGGCTCCGTGTATTCCACTTCACGCACGATAATAGTTGGCAGCTCCACTGAAATGGCACGGCCGTCATAGAAAGTCACTTCACATTTTTCTTCCATGCCATCCACAATAAACTTGATGGCATCACCGATGTTTTCAGCTTCCACTTCATACTGATTGAATTCATCATCCATAAACACATACATCGGGTCAGCAAAATAGCTATAAGTACATTGCTTACGATCCAGTACCACTACATCAAACTTCTCATCGGCTTTATAAACTGTTTCCGTAGCAGCACCAGTCAGCAAATTTTTCAGTTTCATTTTCACCACGGCAGCATTACGACCGGATTTATTGTATTCGGACTTCTGCACCACCATTGGATCATTGCCCACCATAAATACATTACCCGGGCGCAATTCTTGTGCGGTTTTCATCTTTAATCTAACTTCCAAAAATGTTCAGCAAATAATAAGTACATCATTTTAGCGGAAGATGGCAGAATCTGGCTAGTTTTTCAAGCGCATTGTCCTGCGCATGCAGCATTTCAGACCACGCGGCTGCCGCTTTTACCCAACTTTGCCAATTTCCATACAAATTCTGCCACGCCACCACACGGCTTAACTCATCCAGCTTGCCAGCTCCATTTAAATCATCCGACAAAGCCATAAACGCCCTTTGCAGCTCTACTGGCCATCCTGTCGTAGCCTTTGCCCAGAAAGCATGCAGTTTTTGCACATGCGCATTCTCGTTCTGCCGATAAATATGCCAGAAAAAAGGTAAACCGGCCCATAAAGCACGCACAAAACTGTCTTCTCCCCGCACAATTGCCGCATCAGCCAGCCACAGTAGCTGATCAAACGCCACCTGTGGTACAAACGGAATACGCACCATTGTGACATTATCCAACTCATATATGGCACCATCTTCACGCAAGGCATCTGTCGGCACAATCGAAGCCGCACGCAAACTTTCCACCACCTGCCCACCAGCCAGCCACAACGTCACCGGCGTACCACCCTGCTGCCACATGGTCAACCATTGTGGCCAGCACACTGAAGCATAGGCAAATACCAGCCACAACTGGCCTTTATGCTGCTCAGGCAAACCATACTGTTGTCGGAATGCCTGCTGTAACTGAGGCTGCTGCCTAAATACAGCACGGTTAGTCAGATAATCTTTTTCACACAATAGGCCGCCACTGGCTGCATCCATACCCATAAACCAAAAATACTTTTTCAGTCCGTCAGCCTGCAAGGACGGCATAGCATGCAAATCCAACGCCCAGTCTTCAGCCGTCAGATATTCCCAGTTTAGCCACAAAGGCCGACACCGGATCATTCGTGCCCGCACTGCGTCAGGTAACGTACAACCAAAAGTTTCTATTACCAGTACCGGATCATTAGCCTCAGCCAGCTGTCGCTGCATCAGCTGCTCATCCTGCCAGACTTCCACCAGCACATGGGGCAAATACCCTTCCCACTCCGGTACCAGCTTATTCAGAGCTTTCACATCATCAATCCACAGACGTACGCGTAGACAGAAATACTCTGCCAGCAGACAGCTTAAACGCCAGCCCACGCCCACATCACCAAAATTATCAATTACTCGGACAAATACCCACGTCTCAGCAACCAAATCATCCGGAAGCGTATTTGCAGATTGATTCTTACTACACATTAAAAATTCCTTACCCAAAGTCTGGATTCATCGCAGAAAATCGACAATTTCCCATCTGTCAAGATAAAAACAGACTTGACAAAACGATTTTATCCACATGAATTAAACCAGTCATGCTAAAGTCTGTAAAAAATCTGAATGGCTTTAATTTTTACAAACATATTTTTTAAATATATGATTTTAAAAGAAATTTATTTTAGGCTTATTTTTTAGGCAAGCCCATGCAAGTCTTGATTTATAGGCAATTATGCAAGCCAGACTTTCATTTTCCACAGATTTATCCACAAATATTGTGGGCATATCTTTAAACCCTTTAACAACAAGGTTTTTTACAGCAAAACAACTCCAAAAAGAAAAATAGTCAGAAACCATTAGCCGCTATGGTAAAATAAACAATGCTCTCTATAGTAATAAAGCCATTATGTCAGATGCACTTTTTGCCAAAGAAACCATAGCAGTATCTCTAGAAGAAGAAATGCGCCGTTCCTATCTCGATTACGCCATGAGCGTAATTGTAGGACGAGCCCTTCCCGATGTACGCGATGGCCTCAAACCGGTTCACCGCCGCGTTCTTTACGCCATGCACGAACTCAACAACGACTGGAACCGTGCCTACAAAAAATCAGCACGTATCGTCGGCGATGTTATCGGTAAATACCACCCGCACGGTGATACCGCTGTTTACGACACCATCGTCCGCATGGCACAAGATTTCTCTATGCGTTACATGCTGGTGGATGGACAAGGTAATTTTGGTTCCGTGGATGGCGACAGTGCCGCTGCCATGCGTTACACCGAAATCCGCATGGCAAAAATCGCGCACGAACTACTGGCTGATATCGATCAGGAAACCGTCGATTTTATTCCAAACTACGACGGCAGCGAAAACGAGCCGGCTGTACTGCCTACCCGGATTCCAGCCTTATTGGTGAACGGTTCATCGGGCATCGCCGTTGGCATGGCCACCAACATCCCGCCTCACAACATCAACGAAGTAATTGGCGGCGCCAAAGCCTTGCTGGCCAACGAAAACCTCAGCGTTGACGAACTGATCGACTTAATTCCCGCACCGGATTTTCCTACCGGCGGCATCATCTACGGCCTTTCCGGTGTACGTGAGGGCTACCGCACAGGCCGTGGCCGCGTCATCATGCGCGGCAAAACCCACATCGAGCCCATTGGTAAGCACGACGACCGTGAAGCCATCATCATTGATGAAATCCCCTATCAGGTCAATAAAGCCAGACTCGTTGAAAAAATCGGCGAACTCGTACACAACAAAGTGCTTGAAGGCATCTCTGATTTGCGCGATGAATCCGATAAATCCGGCATGCGCGTGGTAATTGAGCTGAAACGCAACGAAAATGCCGAAGTCGTTCTTAACCAGCTGTACAAATTAACTCAGCTACAAGACAGCTTCGGCATCAACATGGTAGCGCTTGTAGACGGCCAGCCACGACTGCTCAATCTCAAACAGATACTGAGCGAATTCCTGCGTCACCGTCGCGAAGTCGTTACTCGTCGTACCCTGTTTGCCCTGCGCAAAGCACGCGAACGTGGACACATCCTTGAAGGACAGGCCGTTGCTTTATCCAATGTTGACGAAATCATCGCCCTCATTAAAGCTTCTGCCACACCACCTGAAGCCAAAGCAGCCTTAACCTCACGTCCGTGGCGATCTGGTCTCGTAGCCGACATGCTGGCTCGCAGCGACATCGATGTGCAGCTGGTGAAACCAGAGGATGCACCCGACAATACCGGACTCATTGGCAATGATTACTTCCTGTCTGACGCTCAGGCACAAGCCATCTTAGATTTGCGTCTGCAACGCCTTACCGGACTAGAACAGGATAAAATTGTTGAGGAATACAGAAACGTACTCGATAACATACTAGATTTGCTTGATATCCTGGCCAAACCAGCACGTATCAACCAAATCATTCATGACGAACTGACCGCCATTCAGCAACAGTTTGGAGACGAACGCCGCAGCGAAATCAACGCTTTTGGTGGCGACATCGCTGATGAAGACCTGATACCGCAGCGCGACATGGTGGTTACCCTCACCCACGGCGGCTACATCAAAACTCAGCAGGCAGACGATTATCAGGCACAACGACGCGGCGGCCGTGGCAAACAGGCCACTGCCACCAAAGATGAAGACTTCATTGAAACCCTATTTGTTGCCAACACCCATGATTACCTACTGTGCTTTACCAGCCTAGGCAAATGCCACTGGATAAAGGTGTACAAACTGCCTGAAGGCGGCCGCAATAGCCGCGGACGTCCGGTTAACAACGTAATTCAGCTGGAAGAAGGCGAAAAAATCAACACCATACTACCGGTACGTGAATTTAGCGAAAACGAATACGTTTTCATGTGTACCGAACAGGGTATCGTTAAAAAAACCCCGCTTATCGATTTCTCCCGCCCGCGCACCGCCGGCATTATTGCCCTCGGACTCGACGAAGGCGACCACCTTATCGGCGCCGTTAAAACTGCCGGCAAACACGATATCATGCTGTTTTCCAACGGTGGTAAGGCCGTACGTTTCAGCGAAGACAACGTCCGCCCAATGGGGCGTAGCGCTCGCGGTGTACGCGGCATGAAACTGGCCGAAAACAATCAGGTGATCAGCTTATTGGCCTACGATGCAGAAGAAGATGGCAACAAACTGGTACTCACCGCCACTGCCAATGGTTATGGTAAGCGCACCATCGTAGACGACTACCGCCGCTCTGGCCGTGGTACTCAGGGCGTAATTGCCATCGATACCGGCGAACGAAATGGCGACATGGTTGCCGCTACCCTCGTAGCCGACAGCGACGATCTGATGCTCATTACCAGCGGTGGCGTACTCATCCGTACCAAAGTAGATCAGATACGCGCCACCGGCCGTGCTGCTGCCGGCGTCAAACTCATCAACCTCGATGAAGGCGAAAAACTGGTTAGCCTCGAGCGGATTGCCGAAGCAGAAGAAAACAGCAATACTGAAATAGATACACTGGATACGCACGACAACTGATTATCCCAGTGAACCAAAATAAAACCGACTTTAAAAGTCGGTTTTATTTTACCTGTCCAAATAAATTCAGAATTAATAATTCATTGTCACACATTACTTGATAATAATAATGAAATCCACTATCATCTTTATCCACAAAAAGAAGTCACACTCAAAGGAAAAAAACTATGTATATTTGTCTGTGCAATGCCATCACTGATCGCCAGATAAAAGAAACCGTCGCTGCCGGTGCAAGCAGTCTGACAGACTTACAAGCACAACTTGGTGTCGCTACCTGCTGCGGCTGCTGCGCAGACTTGGCAAGCTCATTTCTATCCTGCCATCATGAAAATCAGACCAATTGCAGCAAACCCAACTCTAAATAAACAGCCACACCTAAGAATGACCCTAATTTCATCAATTAGCAGCACATACAAAAATAGCAACTGACAAAAAAACTAAAAATAAACTCAAACCATCCAGATTAATCTAAAACTACTCTTCACCCACTTTGCATACCCATACAGTAACAAAACTGATAGCCAGCATCAAAAATAAAACATTTCAGAGAACCATTCCCGCTAGCTAAACTATCTGCCGTCACCCACAGACCACAGCACAGGAAACGTATTTACATTATTTCAACTGCTTATTCAACGTCCATGCCGAAGGATGAGCAGAAAACCCAATATGCCCATAGTAATCAACTGCCTGTGGCGCTGCAATCAACACAACCTGCGCATCAGCACGCGTATGCTGCTGAACTTCACGAATCAATTGTTTACCGATTCCCTGCTTCTGATATCGTTCGTCCACCGCCAGATCAGCCAGATAAGTCACATAAACAAAATCAGTTAGGCAACGTGCAATCCCAACCAGCCTGTCCTTGTCCCATGCTGTAATAATCAGATTAGCATTATCCAGCATCAACTGAAAACGCTCCTCATCACCAATCGGCCGCCGCCCGCCCAACGTACAGTGACTATAGAGCTCAGTAGCTTCAGCCAGTGACGGCTTAACATCATTACGGTAAACAATATCAGTCATTATTATAACCATTTAAAATTTTGGAATTTTATCTATAAAACTCCAATACATCCTGTCAACAATCAGCTTTTTACCCGTCATCCTCATTCAAACAAACATTCAAAGATGATGGCCAATATTGCTTAAATATTCTGCAAAGCTTACCTGCTCCCCCAAAGCACCTCGCTTACGTTGCTGATACCAGTCAATCTTATCATTTAAAATCCGTACATGTTGCTTCAGCTCAGCCTGCTGCTGCATAAACGCCGCACGTGTCTGTAATAACAATTCCAAGCGCTCTGAAATCGTTTCATCCCCTTGACTGCGCAAAAACACATACTGCTGCAACTGCGCCATACTCATACCCGTATTCTTCAAATGCAGCACAAACCGCATCCACTCAACATCCTTCTGCGTAAAATACCGACGTTTATTCGTACCTCGCTGAGGAGAAATCAACCCCAAACTCTCATAATACCGCACAGTCGCCGGAGTTAATCCAAACAAATTAGCAAAAGTGCGAATACTGAATTGCCGGCTATCAGAAGTAATCTTATCCATGACCAACACCATTCTTATTTATACATAATATCAAACATGATAAAATGTAATTAAACGTTAATTTAACAATGCATTTTACAGCTTTATTGTAAACAACAAACATAGCATCGAACTCAAAAAACAAACACAGCAATACACTTCTATATTTTCATCAAGGGGTTTAACGAATGGGCAATGCGTATTGGGCCGCCCGCGAAGGGGACATCCTATTACACACCTCCATGCTCGCAGACATCGTTGGTGCGGCTGTAGAAATAGCATGCTACGCAGCCATCACCGCCGCAGTAGGTTTTGCCATTTTTGGCACCATCACCACCGGCGGACTACTCCTAAGTGTCCTTGTCGGCGTACTCATGGCCATTTCAGGTGGTGATACCATCGTATCCAACCTCGCCAACTGGGTCAGTAGCCTTTTTCCTCCCTCCGAAGATGGCAAAATCAAAACCGGCTCGCCCAATACCCGCACCAACAGCAAAGCTTCCGCCCGCGCCGCAGGTACCATAGATCAAAGCATTGAACTAAATGACAGCAGCGAAGAACCACAGCAGCCCGAAAACTTCGCCGATATAGCAGGTATACTTATCGCAGCCGGAGAAATCGCCCAGGAATTTATTCGGCCAACAGTCGCCTCACCCGATCCCAGAGCAGAACCCAGAGATGACGACAAAATACTTTGCCGCAAACATCCGCATCCGTTCGGCACAGATGAATATCTGGCCGAAGGCTCCAGCAAAGTCTACATCAACAGCCAGCCGGCTGTACGCAGCAACGACCGCAGCACCTGTGAAGCCAAAGTCACCGACGACCATGCCGGCGGCGTCAAAGTATCCAACAACGTACGCATCGGTGGCGAACCCATCGTCGTGCGTGAAATCAGAAGCGGCAAACATCCGGTTGCCCAGCTCATTGGTGTGATTTCAGCCTTAAGACGTCCCCGCAAAATCTGTTCCAAAATCAAATGTCTTGTCCTGGCCATCGCCAGTAATGCAGGCACCAGCTTAGCCTCTGCCAAACTAGCACAAGCGGTTACCCGCGGCCACCCCGTCCACCTCCCCACCGGCGCCAAACTCCTCTTTGACACCGAAGAGCTCGACTTCACCCTTCCCGCCCATCTGCCCCTCCAATGGCAACGCTTCTACAGCAGCGTCGACACCCGTACCCACAACATGTTCGGCACCGGATGGAGCGTCAGCTTCGAAGTCGAAATCGAAATCTCACCCCAGCCCGATGGCTCCTGTGCCGCCATCTATATCAACGAACAAGGACGCCGCCTCGAAATCGACCCCCTGCAACCCGGCGAAGGCATGCGCGGCATCAACGAAAACCTCACCATCCGCCGTGGCCAGCACAACCGCTGGGTTATCGAAGACGACGACGGCCTCTACCGCCTGTTCGAGCCCGACCCCAACCAACCCCACCGCCTCTACCTCACCGCACTTCAGGATCGCAACGACAACCGCCTCCTTCTTTACCGCGACAGCCACAGCCGCATCATCGAAATCACCGACAACGACCGCAGCACCCGTCTCTCCCTGCACTATCAGCATCCCCGGCACCCACAACGCGTCACCACCATCAAACAACAACTGGCCAATGGCCACAGCCGAGTACTGGCACAATACCAATACACCGCACAGGGCGACCTCCGACACGTCATCGATGCCGAACAGCGGCACACCCGCACCTTCGCCTACGACACCGGCCGACGCCTCATCTACCACCGCCTGCCCACCGGCCTGCACTGCCACTACCAGTGGGATTACTTTGCCGATGCCGCCGAAACCGCCTGGCGCGTCACCCATCACTGGACCGAAGCAGATGGCCAGCGACAGGAAGACTATCACTTTCACTACGATATTGAGCAACGCCTCACCACCGTCAAAGACAGCCTGGGACGCATCAGCCAGCATTACTGGAACGAAGTCTACCAAATCACCCGCTACATCGACCCCCTTGGTCACACCACCGCATTTGAATGGAACGACAACCAACAACTCATCAGCGTCACCGACACCCAAGGTGGACAATGGCACTACAGCTATGACGAACAAGGACGCGAAACCGCCGAAACCG
>NZ_MEIK01000027.1 GCF_002777855.1 Snodgrassella alvi | reverse complement strand
TCCTTTCAGATACAGACTTAGTATGATTTGTGAGGCCTCTTCTGAGGCTTTTTTGTAATTCTCTATAACCTGTTGTTGACATTCTTTGGTTTGACATGCATCGTATTTTCTTTGGTAATCATCCGCACTTTGTACCCCCGCTTTTTTCAGCTTTTCATTTATTTTTCTTTCCTGTGCATTAAGCTTGCTTTCTCCTTTGCTGTTAATTAAGGCATTATTCTCTACTGCATTTTGCCCAAGCTCTCCTGCTATCTGCGCATTACTCAGTGTTCCTCCGCTTAGTCCCCCTGCTACTGTCCCTATCGCTGACGATAGGTCTCTTATGCTTCCTTTTACGTTTTCCGGCAATCTGTTCGGGTCTATTTCTCCTGTGGCGGGATCTATTGCTTCTGGATACTGCTCTTTTGGCAGATGGTTTATTAGGTATTGGGCTGCCAATTCTGCACTGCTCGCTCCTGCCGCTCCTGCTGCTGCACTGCCTCCGTTTACACTTGCAGTTACTGCACCTAATATGGCATGCGCTACCAGCTGCGCTGCTTCGTTTTTGTTTTCTCCGTGGCCGAATTGTTTGCCTATCAGCTCTGATGCATATGGTGCTAAGGTGTTGGCCACTACCTGTATATTGGTCTGTCCGCCCAGTGCACCGGTGATGGCTGTGGTCACTGCATTCAGTGCACGGCTCTTGTTGCCGCCTATGCCCCATGCCTGTGCCTGTTCGTCTGCTTGTTTGTAACTGCTGGAATATTGTTTCAGGAATTCGGCTTTTTCGGCTTCGTTCAGGCTATTGTATTTGTTTAGTATCTCTCCGCCTTCTGTTTGCAGTTGCTCTTCTGCCGCTTTTTTC
The DNA here is from genome assembly GCF_002777855.1 of Snodgrassella alvi. Taxonomy (GTDB): domain Bacteria; phylum Pseudomonadota; class Gammaproteobacteria; order Burkholderiales; family Neisseriaceae; genus Snodgrassella; species Snodgrassella alvi_E. Next base: position 83 of record NZ_MEIK01000027.1, on the reverse strand, counting down.
GCCTGCTGCTTTTCTTTGTCCGCTTTGTTTGCCATATCTGTGCTTAGTGTACGTACGCTTTGCATGATGGTGGCGGTGGCATC
>NZ_MEIK01000026.1 GCF_002777855.1 Snodgrassella alvi | reverse complement strand
TTGGCCGGGAAACGACCGGCCTGCCGCAGGAGTTCGCACAGGCCAGAGCAGATCACTGCCTGCGTATCCCTCAGACTTCCCATATCCGCTCATTGAATCTATCCAACGCAGCGGCCATTGTGTTGTACGAAGCGCTACGGCAGCAGGGGTTCGCTGGTTTGTCTTAACCAGTTGCGTTTCCATTTAGCACAAAGCAAAGAACCCAGTAGATAGTCTACTGGGTTCTTCTTAATGGGTGTCTGGCGGTGTCCTACTTTCACATGGGCATCCATACTATCATCGGCGCTAGGTCGTTTCACGGTCCTGTTCGGGATGGGAAGGCGTGGGACCAACCCGCTATGGCCGCCAGACTTTAAACTGTCAAATCAGAAAGCCTTAATCTTGGTGATGCTTGTATTCTCATCAGTAAGCTTTATCATTTACCTTGCACACCTTCTGTGTGCGAAGTCCTTCAAATGATAGAGTCAAGCCTCACGAGCAATTAGTATCGGTTAGCTCCAAGTGTTACCACTCTTCCACACCCGACCTATCAACGTCCTGGTCTCGAACGTCTCTTCAGAGGGATTAAATCCCTAGGGAAGTCTCATCTTCAGGCGAGTTTCACGCTTAGATGCTTTCAGCGTTTATCTCTTCCGAACTTAGCTACCCGGCGATGCGACTGGCGTCACAACCGGTACACCAGAGGTTCGTCCACTCCGGTCCTCTCGTACTAGGAGCAGCCCCCGTCAAACTTCCAACGCCCACTGCAGATAGGGACCAAACTGTCTCACGACGTTTTAAACCCAGCTCACGTACCACTTTAAATGGCGAACAGCCATACCCTTGGGACCGACTACAGCCCCAGGATGTGATGAGCCGACATCGAGGTGCCAAACTCCGCCGTCGATATGAACTCTTGGGCGGAATCAGCCTGTTATCCCCGGAGTACCTTTTATCCGTTGAGCGATGGCCCTTCCATTCAGAACCACCGGATCACTATGTCCTGCTTTCGCACCTGCTCGACTTGTCGGTCTCGCAGTTAAGCTACCTTGTGCCATTGTACTATCAGTCCGATTTCCGACCGGACCTAGGTAACCTTCGAACTCCTCCGTTACTCTTTGGGAGGAGACCGCCCCAGTCAAACTGCCTACCATGCACGGTCCCCGATCCAGATAATGGATCCGGGTTAGAACCTCAAAGTCACCAGGGTGGTATTTCAAGGACGGCTCCACAGAAACTAGCGTTCCTGCTTCTTAGCCTCCCACCTATCCTACACAAGTGACTTCAAAGTCCAATGCAAAGCTACAGTAAAGGTTCACGGGGTCTTTCCGTCTAGCAGCGGGGAGATTGCATCTTCACAACCATTTCAACTTCGCTGAGTCTCAGGAGGAGACAGTGTGGCCATCGTTACGCCATTCGTGCGGGTCGGAACTTACCCGACAAGGAATTTCGCTACCTTAGGACCGTTATAGTTACGGCCGCCGTTTACTGGGGCTTCGATCCGATGCTTGCACATCTTCAATTAACCTTCCAGCACCGGGCAGGCGTCACACCCTATACGTCCACTTTCGTGTTTGCAGAGTGCTGTGTTTTTATTAAACAGTCGCAGCCACCTATTCTCTGCGACCTCTAATAGCTTACAGAGTAAATCTTTCACCATCAGAGGCATACCTTCTCCCGAAGTTACGGTATCAATTTGCCGAGTTCCTTCTCCTGAGTTCTCTCAAGCGCCTTAGAATTCTCATCCTACCCACCTGTGTCGGTTTGCGGTACGGTTTCATTCAAACTGAAGCTTAGTGGCTTTTCCTGGAAGCGTGGTATCAGTCACTTCGTGTCCTTAGACACTCGTCATCACTTCTCGGCGTTAAGCACCCGGATTTGCCTAAGTGCTCCACCTACCGGCTTAAACGATCTATTCCAACAGATCGATGACCTAACCTTCTCCGTCCCCACATCGCATTTGAATCAAGTACAGGAATATTAACCTGTTTCCCATCGACTACGCATCTCTGCCTTGCCTTAGGGGCCGACTCACCCTACGCCGATGAACGTTGCGTAGGAAACCTTGGGTTTTCGGCGACAGGGCTTTTCACCCTGTTTATCGCTACTCATGTCAACATTCGCACTTCTGATACCTCCAGCATGCTTCTCAACACACCTTCTTCGGCCTACAGAACGCTCCCCTACCATGTCAGTTGCCTGACATCCGCAGCTTCGGTTACAGATTTGAGCCCCGTTACATCTTCCGCGCAGGACGACTCGACCAGTGAGCTATTACGCTTTCTTTAAATGATGGCTGCTTCTAAGCCAACATCCTGGCTGTCTCGGCCTTCCCACTTCGTTTACCACTTAATCTGTCATTTGGGACCTTAGCTGGCGGTCTGGGTTGTTTCCCTCTTGACACCGGACGTTAGCACCCGATGTCTGTCTCCCGAGGAACCACTTGATGGTATTCTTAGTTTGCCATGGGTTGGTAAGTCGCAATGACCCCCTAGCCATAACAGTGCTTTACCCCCATCAGTGTCTTGCTCGAGGCACTACCTAAATAGTTTTCGGGGAGAACCAGCTATCTCCGAGTTTGTTTAGCCTTTCACCCCTATCCACAGCTCATCCCCGCATTTTGCAACATGCGTGGGTTCGGTCCTCCAGTACCTGTTACGGCACCTTCAACCTGGCCATGGATAGATCACTCGGTTTCGGGTCTACACCCAGCAACTCGTCGCCCTATTAAGACTCGGTTTCCCTGCGCCTCCCCTAATCGGTTAAGCTCGCTACTGAATGTAAGTCGTTGACCCATTATACAAAAGGTACGCAGTCACGGATTACTCCGCTCCCACTGTTTGTATGCATCAGGTTTCAGGTTCTATTTCACTCCCCTCCCGGGGTTCTTTTCGCCTTTCCCTCACGGTACTGGTTCACTATCGGTCGATGATGAGTATTTAGCCTTGGAGGATGGTCCCCCCATATTCAGACAGGATTTCTCGTGTCCCGCCCTACTTCTCGTATACTTAGTACCATCTCTGAAATTTCAAATACGGGGCTATCACCCTCTGTGGCCAAGCTTCCCAGCTTGTTCTTCTATCTCAGTGACTATCATATACAGGCTCTTACGCGTTCGCTCGCCACTACTTGCGCAATCTCGGTTGATTTCTTTTCCTCTGGGTACTTAGATGGTTCAGTTCTCCAGGTTCGCTTCTCTAAACCTATGTATTCAGTTTAGGATACCATGCTTTTACATGGTGGGTTTCCCCATTCGGATATCGCGGGATCACAGCTCTATTGCCAGCTCCCCCACGCTTTTCGCAGGCTTACACGTCCTTCTTCGCCTATCATCGCCAAGGCATCCACCTGATGCACTTATTCACTTGACTCTATCATTTCAAGAACCTCTTGACTTCATCACAACTACCGTTGACCTGTAATCATGACTTAAGCTCCCTACTCTCATAAAGCTTACTTCTTGGTTGTCTGAACAACGCCTTTTGTCTTCGTTGCTCAGCGATACAATCATCACCCAATTCTTTCAGCACTTCCACTTCATCCGTCTCCAGACTCAGCTTCCATGCCTCAATCTTTGTTTGTTGATTTCGGCTTTCCAATTTGTTAAAGATCGATGCGTTACTTCGCAAATTAAATTCAGCTTCCGCTTCATCTGCTTCCAGATAAACTCAATTTAATTTCCAAAGTGTGGTGGAGGCAAACGGGATCGAACCGATGACCCCCTGCTTGCAAAGCAGGTGCTCTACCAACTGAGCTATGCCCCCTCTCTTCTTAAATAAGTGGTGGGTCTGGGAGGACTTGAACCTCCGACCCCACGCTTATCAAGCGTGTGCTCTAACCAGCTGAGCTACAAACCCAGTTTATTCAGTCTCTTCTCGCATCTTTTCAGTTTACCGATAAGTGTGAATGCGAATAACCCTCTTCTTTTCTCTAGAAAGGAGGTGATCCAGCCGCAGGTTCCCCTACGGCTACCTTGTTACGACTTCACCCCAGTCATGAAGCATACCGTGTTAAGCGACCCCCTTGCGGTTAGTCTACCCAATTCTGGTATCCCCCACTCCCATGGTGTGACGGGCGGTGTGTACAAGACCCGGGAACGTATTCACCGCAGTATGCTGACCTGCGATTACTAGCGATTCCGACTTCATGCACTCGAGTTGCAGAGTGCAATCCGGACTACGATCGGCTTTCTGAGATTGGCTTCACCTCGCGGCTTCGCTACCCTCTGTACCGACCATTGTATGACGTGTGAAGCCCTGGTCATAAGGGCCATGAGGACTTGACGTCATCCCCACCTTCCTCCGGTTTGTCACCGGCAGTCTCATTAGAGTGCCCAACTTAATGATGGCAACTAATGACAAGGGTTGCGCTCGTTGCGGGACTTAACCCAACATCTCACGACACGAGCTGACGACAGCCATGCAGCACCTGTGTTACGGTTCCCGAAGGCACTCTCCTATCTCTAAGAGATTCCGTACATGTCAAGACCAGGTAAGGTTCTTCGCGTTGCATCGAATTAATCCACATCATCCACCGCTTGTGCGGGTCCCCGTCAATTCCTTTGAGTTTTAATCTTGCGACCGTACTCCCCAGGCGGACAATTTCTCGCGTTAGCTTCGCTACTAAGACATCTAGTGCCCCAACAGCTAATTGTCATCGTTTAGGGCGTGGACTACCAGGGTATCTAATCCTGTTTGCTACCCACGCTTTCGAGCATGAACGTCAGTGTTATCCCAGGAGGCTGCCTTCGCCATCGGTATTCCTCCACATCTCTACGCATTTCACTGCTACACGTGGAATTCTACCTCCCTCTGACACACTCTAGTTAGACAGTTTCAAATGCACGTCCCAAGTTGAGCTCGGGGATTTCACATCTGACTTATCTAACCGTCTGCGCTCGCTTTACGCCCAGTAATTCCGATTAACGCTCGCACCCTACGTATTACCGCGGCTGCTGGCACGTAGTTAGCCGGTGCTTATTCTTTAGGTACCGTCAGCACCAGGTGGTATTAGCACCCGGCTTTTCTTCCCTAACAAAAGTCCTTTACAACCCGAAGGCCTTCTTCAGACACGCGGCATGGCTGGATCAGGGTTCCCCCCATTGTCCAAAATTCCCCACTGCTGCCTCCCGTAGGAGTTTGGGCCGTGTCTCAGTCCCAATGTGGCGGATCATCCTCTCAGACCCGCTATGGATCGTCGCCTTGGTAGGCCTTTACCCCACCAACTAGCTAATCCAACATCGGCCGCTCAAATAACGCGAGGTCCTAAGATCCCCCGCTTTCCCCCTCAGGGCGTATGCGGTATTAGCCATCCTTTCGGACAGTTATCCCCCATTACTCGGTACGTTCCGATGCATTACTCACCCGTTCGCCACTCGCCACCAGAGAGCAAGCTCTCCGTGCTGCCGTTCGACTTGCATGTGTAAAGCATGCCGCCAGCGTTCAATCTGAGCCAGGATCAAACTCTTATGTTTAATCTTAGCTTGTTGCAATCCTGAAGTTCCCTTCAGTATCACTGGTCTGCTTCAAAGTTATTGACAAGATTTCTTACTATCCTGTCCCTCTGAATCAGTGTGAGGCTTATCCGCACTCACACTTATCGGTAATCTGTTCTGTTAAAGAGCGTTGCTTTCGACTGCGTTCTACTTTAAACTGTTTCGTTCGTTTCGGCTCGCGTCTCAGCGAAGAAGGCGAACTATACGCCCCT
>NZ_MEIK01000025.1 GCF_002777855.1 Snodgrassella alvi | reverse complement strand
CCCGTCCTGCAATATTATCAGTCCATGGCTGATTGGTACTGGGGTCTATACCGTTATTGGCTTGGTAATAGGTTAAGCCAAATACTTTATTAGGCTGCTTAGAATATTCAAAATCCCAGCTTTCTTTTGACGATTTTAAAATATTTTTAAACCTATGATTATAATTTTTGAATTGCTTAGGACTTACTAAATTATAAACAATCATGTGTCCCCATGGAAAGGGCTTACCTTCAGGAATTAAAGTTTTATTATCATGCAAATAATCTATTTCGGTTTGTTCTTTATAGCTCATTAGCGCACCATCAGTAAGGCGATAAAACAAACCAAAGCTTTTAATGGGTAGCTGATAAGTAATAGGTGGACGTTTGTATTTTTGTGCTTTTTTGCTGGCATCAAAATCACCAGGGTCTCCAACATAACGCACCCAGTGAAGTACTACGCCGTCAGGAATACTGACTGGTTTACCGCCCAGATTACCAATGGAATCATAGCGGCCAAATCGGTCCTGATTAATGAAAGGTACCGGCTGCTGTTTGGCTTTGTCTTTATCCTTATCAGAACAGCCAGCCAGCAAAAGCAGGCCAGTTAAACAGACAGCTTTAGCATACGAAATCAATAAATTTCTCATACTGATGTCTCCTGTAGGACTAACATATAAATTAGCATAATTTTAAGATAATGCAAACAAAAATATACACAAAAATTAACTAATGTAATGAAAAATTAACTCTGAATGGATTATTATGTTTAATATATATACAAGCTACCGAATATAATTAGCGTAAAATAGCAAGCAAACCGGAATTTCTCTTAAAAAATGGCAAAATTGGCTGAATGAGGTTGTATCAGTTGTGCATGTATTGTTCCAAAAATAATTTCTTCAATCAGTGGTGTAAGGGTATGCATCTTTTAGACTTATACCTTGCCAGCCTGCTCTTTAATTAATTTGCCATCATTAGTGACTACCCAGCTATCCAGTATGGCAGCGATATTTTTTTCGGTTTGTTGCCATAGTTTTAAATAGACACGGTTGTAAGTTATACTGACATCTATCGGAAAATTATTAACAATAAAATCATGATGACAATGTTTTATTTCTCCAACAATATCACATAGGATAAGGGTTTTAATGTTATTATTTGCATCCCGATAGATATACAGATCTTTTCCTGCAATATTATCTGTCCATGGTTGATTGGTACTGGGGTCTATACCGTTATTGGCTTGATAATAGGTTAAACCAAATACCTTATTAGGTTGTTTAGAATATTCAAAATCCCAACTTTCTTTTGATGATTCTAGAATATTATTAAACCATTGATTGAAGGTTTTAGATTGTTTAGGGCTATATATGTTATAAATAATTGTATGAGCCCATGGAAAAGGCTGACCTATACGAATCAAAGTTTTGTTATCATGCATATAATCAATATCAGTTTGTTCTTTCCTGCTCAAAACTGCACCATCGGTAAGGCGATATACAAATCCAAAACTTTCGATTGGTAGCTGATAGGTAATAGGTGGGCGCTTATATTTTCTGGCTTTTCTGCTGGCATCAAAATCTCCGGGATCACCGACGTAGCGCACCCAAGAAGATACCACACCCTCGGGAATACTGACTGGTTTACCGCCCAGATTACCAATGGAATCATAGCGGCCAAATCGGTCCTGATTAGTGAAAGGTACCGGCTGCTGTTTGGCTTTGTCATTATTATCAGAACAGCCAGACAGCAAAAGCAGGCCAGTTAAACAGACAGCTTTAGCATACGAAATCAATAAATTTCTCATACTGATGTCTCCTGTAGGACTAACATATAAATTAGCATAATTTTAAGATAATGCAAACAAAAATATACACAAAAATTAACTAATGTAATGAAAAATTAACTCTGAATGGATTATTATGTTTAATATATATACAAGCTACCGAATATAATTAGCGTAAAATAGCAAGCAAACCGGAATTTCTCTTAAAAAATGGCAAAATTGGCTGAATGAGGTTGTATCAGTTGTGCATGTATTGTTCCAAAAATAATTTCTTCAATCAGTGGTGTAAGGGTATGCATCTTTTAGACTTATACCTTGCCAGCCTGCTCTTTAATTAATTTGCCATCATTAGTGACTACCCAGCTATCCAGTATGGCAGCGATATTTTTTTCGGTTTGTTGCCATAGTTTTAAATAGACACGGTTGTAAGTTATACTGACATCTATCGGAAAATTATTAACAATAAAATCATGATGACAATGTTTTATTTCTCCAACAATATCACATAGGATAAGGGTTTTAATGTTATTATTTGCATCCCGATAGATATACAGATCTTTTCCTGCAATATTATCTGTCCATGGTTGATTGGTACTGGGGTCTATACCGTTATTGGCTTGATAATAGGTTAAACCAAATACCTTATTAGGTTGTTTAGAATATTCAAAATCCCAACTTTCTTTTGATGATTCTAGAATATTATTAAACCATTGATTGAAGGTTTTAGATTGTTTAGGGCTATATATGTTATAAATAATTGTATGAGCCCATGGAAAAGGCTGACCTATACGAATCAAAGTTTTGTTATCATGCATATAATCAATATCAGTTTGTTCTTTCCTGCTCAAAACTGCACCATCGGTAAGGCGATATACAAATCCAAAACTTTCGATTGGTAGCTGATAGGTAATAGGTGGGCGCTTATATTTTCTGGCTTTTCTGCTGGCATCAAAATCTCCGGGATCACCGACGTAGCGCACCCAAGAAGATACCACACCCTCGGGAATACTGACTGGTTTACCGCCCAGATTACCAATGGAATCATAGCGGCCAAATCGGTCCTGATTAGTGAAAGGTACCGGCTGCTGTTTGGCTTTGTCATTATTATCAGAACAGCCAGACAGCAAAAGCAGGCCAGTTAAACAGACAGCTTTAGCATACGAAATCAATAAATTTCTCATACTGATGTCTCCTGTAGGACTAACATATAAATTAGCATAATTTTAAGATAATGCAAACAAAAATATACACAAAAATTAACTAATGTAATGAAAAATTAACTCTGAATGGATTATTATGTTTAATATATATACAAGCTACCGAATATAATTAGCGTAAAATAGCAAGCAAACCGGAATTTCTCTTAAAAAATGGCAAAATTGGCTGAATGAGGTTGTATCAGTTGTGCAT
>NZ_MEIK01000024.1 GCF_002777855.1 Snodgrassella alvi | reverse complement strand
AACCCTTATCCTTTGCGATATTGTTGGCCAAGTACAATCTTGTCATCATGATTTTTTTGTTAGTAATTTTCCAGTAAAAGTTAGTATCAGTTACAACCGTACCTATCTCAAGTTATGGCGGCAAACCGAAAAAAATATCGCTGCCATACTAGATAGCTGGGTGGTGACTAATGATGGCAAATTAATTAAAAAGCAGGCTGGCAAGATATAAATTGAAACAGATGCACAACTGATACAACCTCATTCAGCCAATTTTGCCATTTTTTAAGAGAAATTCCGGTTTGCTTGCTATTTTACGCTAATTATATTCGGTAGCTTGTATATATATTAAACATAATAATCCATTCAGAGTTAATTTTTCATTACATTAGTTAATTTTTGTGTATATTTTTGTTTGCATTATCTTAAAATTATGCTAATTTATATGTTAGTCCTACAGGAGACATCAGTATGAGAAATTTATTGATTTCGTATGCTAAAGCTGTCTGTTTAACTGGCCTGCTTTTGCTGGCTGGCTGTTCTGATAAGGATAAAGACAAAGCCAAACAGCAGCCGGTACCTTTCATTAATCAGGACCGATTTGGCCGCTATGATTCCATTGGTAATCTGGGCGGTAAACCAGTCAGTATTCCTGACGGCGTAGTACTTCACTGGGTGCGTTATGTTGGAGACCCTGGTGATTTTGATGCCAGCAAAAAAGCACAAAAATACAAACGTCCACCTATTACTTATCAGCTACCCATTAAAAGCTTTGGTTTGTTTTATCGCCTTACTGATGGTGCGCTAATGAGCTATAAAGAACAAACCGAAATAGATTATTTGCATGATAATAAAACTTTAATTCCTGAAGGTAAGCCCTTTCCATGGGGACACATGATTGTTTATAATTTAGTAAGTCCTAAGCAATTCAAAAATTATAATCATAGGTTTAAAAATATTTTAAAATCGTCAAAAGAAAGCTGGGATTTTGAATATTCTAAGCAGCCTAATAAAGTATTTGGCTTAACCTATTACCAAGCCAATAACGGTATAGACCCCAGTACCAATCAGCCATGGACAGATAATATTGCAGGAAGGGATCTGTATATCTATCGGGATGCAAATAATAACATTAAAACCCTTATCCTTTGTGATATTGTTGGTCAAGTACGATCTTGTCATCATGATTTTTTTGTTAGTAATTTTCCAGTAAAAGTTAGTATAAATTATGACCGGCTCTATCTGAAACTATGGCAGCAAACCGAAAAAAATATCACTGTCATACTGGATAGCTGGGTAGTCACTAATGATGGCAAATTAATTAAAAAGCAGGCTGGCAAAGTATAAATCTAAAAGATGCATACCTGTTACACCACTAATTGTAGTAATTATTTTTGGAACAATGCATGTAATATTGATACAACCTCATTCAGCCAATTTGTCATTTTTTTAGAGAAATTCCGGTTTGCTAGCTATTTTACGCTAATTATATTTGGTAGATAGCATATATATTAAAACATAATAATCCATTTAGAGTTAATATTTCGTTACGTTAGTTAATTTTTGTGTATGTTTTTGTTTGCATTATCCTAAAATTATGCTAATTTATATGTTAGTCTGATAGGAGACATCAGTATGAGAAATTTATTGATTTCGTATGCTAAAGCTGTCTGTTTAACTGGCCTGCTTTTGCTGGCTGGCTGTTCTGATAAGGATAAAGACAAAGCCAAACAGCAGCCGGTACCTTT
>NZ_MEIK01000023.1 GCF_002777855.1 Snodgrassella alvi | reverse complement strand
TTATACCTTGCCAGCCTGCTCTTTAATTAATTTGCCATCATTAGTGACTACCCAGCTATCCAGTATGGCAGCGATATTTTTTTCGGTTTGTTGCCATAGTTTTAAATAGACACGGTTGTAAGTTATACTGACATCTATCGGAAAATTATTAACAATAAAATCATGATGACAATGTTTTATTTCTCCAACAATATCACATAGGATAAGGGTTTTAATGTTATTATTTGCATCCCGATAGATATACAGATCTTTTCCTGCAATATTATCTGTCCATGGTTGATTGGTACTGGGGTCTATACCGTTATTGGCTTGATAATAGGTTAAACCAAATACCTTATTAGGTTGTTTAGAATATTCAAAATCCCAACTTTCTTTTGATGATTCTAGAATATTATTAAACCATTGATTGAAGGTTTTAGATTGTTTAGGGCTATATATGTTATAAATAATTGTATGAGCCCATGGAAAAGGCTGACCTATACGAATCAAAGTTTTGTTATCATGCATATAATCAATATCAGTTTGTTCTTTCCTGCTCAAAACTGCACCATCGGTAAGGCGATATACAAATCCAAAACTTTCGATTGGTAGCTGATAGGTAATAGGTGGGCGCTTATATTTTCTGGCTTTTCTGCTGGCATCAAAATCTCCGGGATCACCGACGTAGCGCACCCAAGAAGATACCACACCCTCGGGAATACTGACTGGTTTACCGCCCAGATTACCAATGGAATCATAGCGGCCAAATCGGTCCTGATTAGTGAAAGGTACCGGCTGCTGTTTGGCTTTGTCATTATTATCAGAACAGCCAGACAGCAAAAGCAGGCCAGTTAAACAGACAGCTTTAGCATACGAAATCAATAAATTTCTCATACTGATGTCTCCTGTAGGACTAACATATAAATTAGCATAATTTTAAGATAATGCAAACAAAAATATACACAAAAATTAACTAATGTAATGAAAAATTAACTCTGAATGGATTATTATGTTTAATATATATACAAGCTACCGAATATAATTAGCGTAAAATAGCAAGCAAACCGGAATTTCTCTTAAAAAATGGCAAAATTGGCTGAATGAGGTTGTATCAGTTGTGCATCTGTTTCAATTTATATCTTGCCAGCCTGCTTTTTAATTAATTTGCCATCATTAGTCACCACCCAGCTATCTAGTATGGCAGCGATATTTTTTTCGGTTTGCCGCCATAACTTGAGATAGGTACGGTTGTAACTGATACTAACTTTTACTGGAAAATTACTAACAAAAAAATCATGATGACAAGATTGTACTTGGCCAACAATATCGCAAAGGATAAGGGTTTTAATGTTATTATTAGCATCTCGATAGATATACAGATCCCGTCCTGCAATATTATCAGTCCATGGCTGATTGGTACTGGGGTCTATACCGTTATTGGCTTGGTAATAGGTTAAGCCAAATACTTTATTAGGCTGCTTAGAATATTCAAAATCCCAGCTTTCTTTTGACGATTTTAAAATATTTTTAAACCTATGATTATAATTTTTGAATTGCTTAGGACTTACTAAATTATAAACAATCATGTGTCCCCATGGAAAGGGCTTACCTTCAGGAATTAAAGTTTTATTATCATGCAAATAATCTATTTCGGTTTGTTCTTTATAGCTCATTAGCGCACCATCAGTAAGGCGATAAAACAAACCAAAGCTTTTAATGGGTAGCTGATAAGTAATAGGTGGACGTTTGTATTTTTGTGCTTTTTTGCTGGCATCAAAATCACCAGGGTCTCCAACATAACGCACCCAGTGAAGTACTACGCCGTCAGGAATACTGACTGGTTTACCGCCCAGATTACCAATGGAATCATAGCGGCCAAATCGGTCCTGATTAATGAAAGGTACCGGCTGCTGTTTGGCTTTGTCTTTATCCTTATCAGAACAGCCAGCCAGCAAAAGCAGGCCAGTTAAACAGACAGCTTTAGCATACGAAATCAATAAATTTCTCATACTGATGTCTCCTGTAGGACTAACATATAAATTAGCATAATTTTAAGATAATGCAAACAAAAATATACACAAAAATTAACTAATGTAATGAAAAATTAACTCTGAATGGATTATTATGTTTAATATATATACAAGCTACCGAATATAATTAGCGTAAAATAGCAAGCAAACCGGAATTTCTCTTAAAAAATGGCAAAATTGGCTGAATGAGGTTGTATCAGTTGTGCATCTGTTTCAATTTATATCTTGCCAGCCTGCTTTTTAATTAATTTGCCATCATTAGTCACCACCCAGCTATCTAGTATGGCAGCGATATTTTTTTCGGTTTGCCGCCATAACTTGAGATAGGTACGGTTGTAACTGATACTAACTTTTACTGGAAAATTACTAACAAAAAAATCATGATGACAAGATTGTACTTGGCCAACAATATCGCAAAGGATAAGGGTTTTAATGTTATTATTAGCATCTCGATAGATATACAGATCCCGTCCTGCAATATTATCAGTCCATGGCTGATTGGTACTGGGGTCTATACCGTTATTGGCTTGGTAATAGGTTAAGCCAAATACTTTATTAGGCTGCTTAGAATATTCAAAATCCCAGCTTTCTTTTGACGATTTTAAA
>NZ_MEIK01000022.1 GCF_002777855.1 Snodgrassella alvi | reverse complement strand
TTATTACCGTCGAACCTTTGCCCATATTGGTTGCCAATATTCCGCTCTGGTCACCGTTAATTTCACCAGTGCTCTGGGTAATAGTGATGGCATTGGCCGTTTCACCATTGAAAGCAGAAATACCACTTCCATATTCTCCCGGTCCTTTTGCTGTCACAGTCCCTGCTGTAGTGATGGTAGTCGAACCACTACCTGAGTTCCTTGCACTGATGCCACCTGCTGTGCCTTCAATTTTACTGCTTTCTGTCAACTGACTTATATTTATGTCGGTGGTATCCTTTCCATCATTTACTGCAATAATGCCTATGCCTGTACCATATTCGATTTTTGGTTTATCAGTTTCTGGTTTATCAGCTTCTGGTTCCTCAGCTTCCTGAAATTGAGTGCCTGTTGCACTCACATTGCCACTCACCTGAATATTGGTCGCACCTGATTCATGATTGCTGGCATCTATACCACTAGCAAAACCATTGATTTCACCACTTGACTGAACAACATTAATTCCGCCCAAAGGTACCTGGCCATTTTCATCACCGGCTTTTGTTGCGGCTTTCTTATTTACAGCAAATGCTGAACTTATGTCTTCTCCGTTTTCGTCAATATCTGAAACTGGTGCTGTACCTGATACAACCTGAATTCCGGCTCCAGTTTTACCTTCTACTTTGCCGGCTGTAGTCACTGAGACTTTTCCACCAGTTTCATTAACAGCAGTAATACCATCTGTACCACCAATAATACTTCCGGCAGTTTGATTAATAATAATATCGGTCTTCGATTTGCTTTCTGCTCTTGTTTCAGCATCAGGATAATTAAAATGCATATTAGTAACATCGATACCGGCGTCTTTATTACCAGTAACATTTCCTGCAGTAGTGATTTCGGTATTGCCTTGTCCGAAATTACTTGCAGATATGCCTTTTTCTTTACCTTTAATATTTCCTGATGTTTGGTTTATATGGATTGCTTTGGCTGTTTGAGTATTGGAAGCGGCAATACCAATACCATTTTCTGCTATGCCATCAGCAATTACCGTGCCAGCAGTAGTAATCGTGGTAGAACCAACACCTGAATTAGATGCCGTAATTCCTGTTGCTCCACCTTGAATTAAACTGGCGGCTGAAGACTGAGTTATATTCAGGTCAGTGGTATTTTTATTATTTATGGCAATAATACCACTACCAGAATTATATCGTTCACTATCTGGATTTTCAGGATCTTCCGGAATGGTTGCATTACCAGTTGAGCTTACATTACCGGCTATATCAATATTTGTTGCTCCCTTACCCTGATTATTTACTACAATTCCGTTAACTGAACCTTCAATTTTACTGGGAGCTGACTGCGTGATAGTCACATCTTGAGTTTTTTCACCACTATCTGCGTAAACAGCTGTTGTTGCTGCTATTGTTCCTGCAATATTAATTTTAGTAGAACCGGTACCATTATTAGATGCCATAATACCGGTGTTTTTAGCTTTAATGATGCTACTTTCTTCCTGATTGACTGTAAGATTAGTTGCTTGTTCAGAGTTAGTCATGCTAACCGCATCATCAAATAGCATATTTTCATCTGTTGATTCAGCAGCATCCTCGGAAGAAGGAAAAAATAAATTTCCTGAAGAAATAACATCTCCTTTTATATTAACAGTGGTTTCTCCAGTTCCATTATTCAACCCCCAAACACTACCCAAATCCCCTTTTCTCTCAAGTTCTACTCTAATATTCTGGCCATCTTTTAAATTAAAGACTTCAAAAGGGAGGGCAGGAAAGTCTATGTCATTATCCGAATAAATATTGCCAATAAACACAATATCTTTTCCGTTGACTTTATCTTTATCTGAAATTACTAAGTCTTCTGCTGCGGAAGCAACATTTGCACTCAATGCGAGTGCACCTAACAAGGTAAGTACTTTAACTCCTACAACTTTTCCACTTTTTCGAGC
>NZ_MEIK01000021.1 GCF_002777855.1 Snodgrassella alvi | reverse complement strand
GCACTCAATTCCAGACTGTCTGCATCTATGCTGCCACTATTATTGTCAAAAGCGGCTGTGTGAATTACCGCTTGTTTACCTGCAATGATTTTGCCTTGTTCGCTGTTATCCAAGGCCAGTTTGCTTTCACCTTCCGCATTCAACAATAATTCTTCACTGCTGCCAATCAGGCCGTTGCGGTTTTTCAATTCTTCTTTAATCTGTGCTTTCAGCTGTTTGTTGGTGCGTATCGCCCCTTCGCTGTTGTTTATGCGTACGGCTTTTAAATCCAAACTGTCGCTGTCTATGCTACCTTTGCTGTTGTTTAGGCTGGCCGTATTTAGCTTTGCCTGTTTACCCGCAATAATTTTACCGCCCGCACTGTTATCAACTGCCAGTAGACTTTCACCTTCACTGTTCAACAGTAGGTCTGCTCCACTTCCAAAAATTCCGTTCTGATTATTCAGATTACGGTTAATCTGAGCTTTTAATTTCTGATTTACCCGTATTGCTCCGCCTGCATTGTTAACGCTATCCGCACTCAATTCCAGACTGTCTGCATCTATGCTGCCACTATTATTGTCAAAAGCGGCTGTGTGAATTACCGCTTGTTTACCTGCAATGATTTTGCCTTGTTCGCTGTTATCCAAGGCCAGTTTGCTTTCACCTTCCGCATTCAACAATAATTCTTCACTGCTGCCAATCAGGCCGTTGCGGTTTTTCAATTCTTCTTTAATCTGTGCTTTCAGCTGTTTATTGCTGCGTATTGCCCCTTCGCCGTTATCAATACGTTCCGCTTTTAAATCTAAACTGTCGCTGTCTATGCTACCTTTGCTGTTGTTTAGGCTGGCCGTATTCAATTTTGCCTGTTTGCCTGCAATAATTTTACCGCCCGCACTGTTATCAACTGCCAGTAGGCTTTCACCTTCACTGTTCAACAGCAGGTCTGCTCCACTTCCAAAAATTCCGTTCTGATTATTCAGATTACGGTTAATCTGAGCTTTTAAATTATCATTCGTACGAATTGCTCCCGAACTGTTATCAACATAGTCAGCACTCAGATTCAGAATGTTGCTATTTATGCTTCCCTGTTGATTATTTAGATTGCCCACTTTTACATTCAATGTCTTTCCCGCCTGTATTTTTCCTTTCAGGCTGTTATTGAAGTCTTCACTTTGTATATCCAGCTGATTTTGTGCGGCAATAAGTCCTTCTTCGCTATTGTTCAACTGTGCACTGCTGATTTCCATGCTGCCGGCTGATTGCAGCTTACCTTTACGATTATCCAGCCTATTGCTTCTGGCTGATAACAGCTCATTAGTGGTCATTTCTCCTTCACGATTATCAATGGTATCGGTATTGATTATTGCTTTGCCGGCTGTTAGTTTGCCTTGCTGATTATTAAATTCCTCACCATTGACGCTTAAGTTATTTAGATTCAAGGCGCCGTGATTACGCAATCCTGCTTTCGCATCCAATTCAATCCCACCATTAGCGATTATCTGGCCATTATCGTTAATCACTTCCTGACTGCTAATGATTTGTCCAGTGGCAAACTCAGTTTTAGAAACAGGATTGGTCACTGTTTCCGTTTGCCCTTCACCTACGGCTGTGGTCGGTGGTTTGACAGTGGTAGTTGATTCTGTCGGATTGGGTTGGTTGCTCGGCTCTGTTAAATCGGGTTTGTGCGGCTGAGTTGCATTGGCCGGTGCATAGCCTATCAGACCATTATTACGGTTTTCCAGTTTGTTCGAATCAAGATTTAATACTTGTTTTCCAGTCTGAATTATTTTACCGTTCAAGTTGTACACATTATCGGCAACTATATCTATCCGGCCGGCGTTGATCTCGCCCTGATTAATTAAAGCTTGCTGCCTGATGTTCAGCTCATCGGCTGTTGTCAGTATTCCGCTATTATTCAACTGCCTGCTGCTCAGTTGCATTCTGCCTTGACTAGATAGTGTCCCACTGTTGGTTATCTCATCACTATTGATGGTGGCAGTGGATACATCACTTCCTGAGTTGTTTTTATCAGCGGCAACGATACTGCCACTGTTCATCAGACGACCATCTGCATTTATGGTTATATTGCCGGTACCAGCAAAAATCTGCCCAGCATTATTGATGCCTACGCCTTTATCTGTACTGACTAATACAATCTTGCCAGCATACATTCCGCCCAGATTGCTTGTATCTATGGCTACTGCCGGTTTATTTTCTGCTGAAGCTGGCAAATTAGTAGTTACTAAACCAGCTGTATCAATATCATTATTACCGGTGGTAATGTTCAGATTATTGGCCCAAATGCCTGCATTGATCTGCGCTGCCTGAGCCAATATCCGCGTGTATTCTGTACCACTGCCATCCAGTCCGCCGCCATTTATGTTGATGTTTCCTCCCCGTACTTCATAACCATTGACATTTCCGTTATTGATAACAGGTTTACCTGTGGTCAGTGTGACACCAGCGGCATTTA
>NZ_MEIK01000020.1 GCF_002777855.1 Snodgrassella alvi | reverse complement strand
TTGGCCGGGAAACGACCGGCCTGCCGCAGGAGTTCGCACAGGCCAGAGCAGATCACTGCCTGCGTATCCCTCAGACTTCCCATATCCGCTCATTGAATCTATCCAACGCAGCGGCCATTGTGTTGTACGAAGCGCTACGGCAGCAGGGGTTCGCTGGTTTGTCTTAACCAGTTGCGTTTCCATTTAGCACAAAGCAAAGAACCCAGTAGATAGTCTACTGGGTTCTTCTTAATGGGTGTCTGGCGGTGTCCTACTTTCACATGGGCATCCATACTATCATCGGCGCTAGGTCGTTTCACGGTCCTGTTCGGGATGGGAAGGCGTGGGACCAACCCGCTATGGCCGCCAGACTTTAAACTGTCAAATCAGAAAGCCTTAATCTTGGTGATGCTTGTATTCTCATCAGTAAGCTTTATCATTTACCTTGCACACCTTCTGTGTGCGAAGTCCTTCAAATGATAGAGTCAAGCCTCACGAGCAATTAGTATCGGTTAGCTCCAAGTGTTACCACTCTTCCACACCCGACCTATCAACGTCCTGGTCTCGAACGTCTCTTCAGAGGGATTAAATCCCTAGGGAAGTCTCATCTTCAGGCGAGTTTCACGCTTAGATGCTTTCAGCGTTTATCTCTTCCGAACTTAGCTACCCGGCGATGCGACTGGCGTCACAACCGGTACACCAGAGGTTCGTCCACTCCGGTCCTCTCGTACTAGGAGCAGCCCCCGTCAAACTTCCAACGCCCACTGCAGATAGGGACCAAACTGTCTCACGACGTTTTAAACCCAGCTCACGTACCACTTTAAATGGCGAACAGCCATACCCTTGGGACCGACTACAGCCCCAGGATGTGATGAGCCGACATCGAGGTGCCAAACTCCGCCGTCGATATGAACTCTTGGGCGGAATCAGCCTGTTATCCCCGGAGTACCTTTTATCCGTTGAGCGATGGCCCTTCCATTCAGAACCACCGGATCACTATGTCCTGCTTTCGCACCTGCTCGACTTGTCGGTCTCGCAGTTAAGCTACCTTGTGCCATTGTACTATCAGTCCGATTTCCGACCGGACCTAGGTAACCTTCGAACTCCTCCGTTACTCTTTGGGAGGAGACCGCCCCAGTCAAACTGCCTACCATGCACGGTCCCCGATCCAGATAATGGATCCGGGTTAGAACCTCAAAGTCACCAGGGTGGTATTTCAAGGACGGCTCCACAGAAACTAGCGTTCCTGCTTCTTAGCCTCCCACCTATCCTACACAAGTGACTTCAAAGTCCAATGCAAAGCTACAGTAAAGGTTCACGGGGTCTTTCCGTCTAGCAGCGGGGAGATTGCATCTTCACAACCATTTCAACTTCGCTGAGTCTCAGGAGGAGACAGTGTGGCCATCGTTACGCCATTCGTGCGGGTCGGAACTTACCCGACAAGGAATTTCGCTACCTTAGGACCGTTATAGTTACGGCCGCCGTTTACTGGGGCTTCGATCCGATGCTTGCACATCTTCAATTAACCTTCCAGCACCGGGCAGGCGTCACACCCTATACGTCCACTTTCGTGTTTGCAGAGTGCTGTGTTTTTATTAAACAGTCGCAGCCACCTATTCTCTGCGACCTCTAATAGCTTACAGAGTAAATCTTTCACCATCAGAGGCATACCTTCTCCCGAAGTTACGGTATCAATTTGCCGAGTTCCTTCTCCTGAGTTCTCTCAAGCGCCTTAGAATTCTCATCCTACCCACCTGTGTCGGTTTGCGGTACGGTTTCATTCAAACTGAAGCTTAGTGGCTTTTCCTGGAAGCGTGGTATCAGTCACTTCGTGTCCTTAGACACTCGTCATCACTTCTCGGCGTTAAGCACCCGGATTTGCCTAAGTGCTCCACCTACCGGCTTAAACGATCTATTCCAACAGATCGATGACCTAACCTTCTCCGTCCCCACATCGCATTTGAATCAAGTACAGGAATATTAACCTGTTTCCCATCGACTACGCATCTCTGCCTTGCCTTAGGGGCCGACTCACCCTACGCCGATGAACGTTGCGTAGGAAACCTTGGGTTTTCGGCGACAGGGCTTTTCACCCTGTTTATCGCTACTCATGTCAACATTCGCACTTCTGATACCTCCAGCATGCTTCTCAACACACCTTCTTCGGCCTACAGAACGCTCCCCTACCATGTCAGTTGCCTGACATCCGCAGCTTCGGTTACAGATTTGAGCCCCGTTACATCTTCCGCGCAGGACGACTCGACCAGTGAGCTATTACGCTTTCTTTAAATGATGGCTGCTTCTAAGCCAACATCCTGGCTGTCTCGGCCTTCCCACTTCGTTTACCACTTAATCTGTCATTTGGGACCTTAGCTGGCGGTCTGGGTTGTTTCCCTCTTGACACCGGACGTTAGCACCCGATGTCTGTCTCCCGAGGAACCACTTGATGGTATTCTTAGTTTGCCATGGGTTGGTAAGTCGCAATGACCCCCTAGCCATAACAGTGCTTTACCCCCATCAGTGTCTTGCTCGAGGCACTACCTAAATAGTTTTCGGGGAGAACCAGCTATCTCCGAGTTTGTTTAGCCTTTCACCCCTATCCACAGCTCATCCCCGCATTTTGCAACATGCGTGGGTTCGGTCCTCCAGTACCTGTTACGGCACCTTCAACCTGGCCATGGATAGATCACTCGGTTTCGGGTCTACACCCAGCAACTCGTCGCCCTATTAAGACTCGGTTTCCCTGCGCCTCCCCTAATCGGTTAAGCTCGCTACTGAATGTAAGTCGTTGACCCATTATACAAAAGGTACGCAGTCACGGATTACTCCGCTCCCACTGTTTGTATGCATCAGGTTTCAGGTTCTATTTCACTCCCCTCCCGGGGTTCTTTTCGCCTTTCCCTCACGGTACTGGTTCACTATCGGTCGATGATGAGTATTTAGCCTTGGAGGATGGTCCCCCCATATTCAGACAGGATTTCTCGTGTCCCGCCCTACTTCTCGTATACTTAGTACCATCTCTGAAATTTCAAATACGGGGCTATCACCCTCTGTGGCCAAGCTTCCCAGCTTGTTCTTCTATCTCAGTGACTATCATATACAGGCTCTTACGCGTTCGCTCGCCACTACTTGCGCAATCTCGGTTGATTTCTTTTCCTCTGGGTACTTAGATGGTTCAGTTCTCCAGGTTCGCTTCTCTAAACCTATGTATTCAGTTTAGGATACCATGCTTTTACATGGTGGGTTTCCCCATTCGGATATCGCGGGATCACAGCTCTATTGCCAGCTCCCCCACGCTTTTCGCAGGCTTACACGTCCTTCTTCGCCTATCATCGCCAAGGCATCCACCTGATGCACTTATTCACTTGACTCTATCATTTCAAGAACCTCTTGACTTCATCACAACTACCGTTGACCTGTAATCATGACTTAAGCTCCCTACTCTCATAAAGCTTACTTCTTGGTTGTCTGAACAACGCCTTTTGTCTTCGTTGCTCAGCGATACAATCATCACCCAATTCTTTCAGCACTTCCACTTCATCCGTCTCCAGACTCAGCTTCCATGCCTCAATCTTTGTTTGTTGATTTCGGCTTTCCAATTTGTTAAAGATCGATGCGTTACTTCGCAAATTAAATTCAGCTTCCGCTTCATCTGCTTCCAGATAAACTCAATTTAATTTCCAAAGTGTGGTGGAGGCAAACGGGATCGAACCGATGACCCCCTGCTTGCAAAGCAGGTGCTCTACCAACTGAGCTATGCCCCCTCTCTTCTTAAATAAGTGGTGGGTCTGGGAGGACTTGAACCTCCGACCCCACGCTTATCAAGCGTGTGCTCTAACCAGCTGAGCTACAAACCCAGTTTATTCAGTCTCTTCTCGCATCTTTTCAGTTTACCGATAAGTGTGAATGCGAATAACCCTCTTCTTTTCTCTAGAAAGGAGGTGATCCAGCCGCAGGTTCCCCTACGGCTACCTTGTTACGACTTCACCCCAGTCATGAAGCATACCGTGTTAAGCGACCCCCTTGCGGTTAGTCTACCCAATTCTGGTATCCCCCACTCCCATGGTGTGACGGGCGGTGTGTACAAGACCCGGGAACGTATTCACCGCAGTATGCTGACCTGCGATTACTAGCGATTCCGACTTCATGCACTCGAGTTGCAGAGTGCAATCCGGACTACGATCGGCTTTCTGAGATTGGCTTCACCTCGCGGCTTCGCTACCCTCTGTACCGACCATTGTATGACGTGTGAAGCCCTGGTCATAAGGGCCATGAGGACTTGACGTCATCCCCACCTTCCTCCGGTTTGTCACCGGCAGTCTCATTAGAGTGCCCAACTTAATGATGGCAACTAATGACAAGGGTTGCGCTCGTTGCGGGACTTAACCCAACATCTCACGACACGAGCTGACGACAGCCATGCAGCACCTGTGTTACGGTTCCCGAAGGCACTCTCCTATCTCTAAGAGATTCCGTACATGTCAAGACCAGGTAAGGTTCTTCGCGTTGCATCGAATTAATCCACATCATCCACCGCTTGTGCGGGTCCCCGTCAATTCCTTTGAGTTTTAATCTTGCGACCGTACTCCCCAGGCGGACAATTTCTCGCGTTAGCTTCGCTACTAAGACATCTAGTGCCCCAACAGCTAATTGTCATCGTTTAGGGCGTGGACTACCAGGGTATCTAATCCTGTTTGCTACCCACGCTTTCGAGCATGAACGTCAGTGTTATCCCAGGAGGCTGCCTTCGCCATCGGTATTCCTCCACATCTCTACGC
The DNA here is from genome assembly GCF_002777855.1 of Snodgrassella alvi. Lineage (GTDB taxonomy): Bacteria > Pseudomonadota > Gammaproteobacteria > Burkholderiales > Neisseriaceae > Snodgrassella > Snodgrassella alvi_E. Next base: position 2,276 of record NZ_MEIK01000020.1, on the reverse strand, counting down.
ATTTCACTGCTACACGTGGAATTCTACCTCCCTCTGACACACTCTAGTTAGACAGTTTCAAATGCACGTCCCAAGTTGAGCTCGGGGATTTCACATCTGACTTATCTAACCGTCTGCGCTCGCTTTACGCCCAGTAATTCCGATTAACGCTCGCACCCTACGTATTACCGCGGCTGCTGGCACGTAGTTAGCCGGTGCTTATTCTTTAGGTACCGTCAGCACCAGGTGGTATTAGCACCCGGCTTTTCTTCCCTAACAAAAGTCCTTTACAACCCGAAGGCCTTCTTCAGACACGCGGCATGGCTGGATCAGGGTTCCCCCCATTGTCCAAAATTCCCCACTGCTGCCTCCCGTAGGAGTTTGGGCCGTGTCTCAGTCCCAATGTGGCGGATCATCCTCTCAGACCCGCTATGGATCGTCGCCTTGGTAGGCCTTTACCCCACCAACTAGCTAATCCAACATCGGCCGCTCAAATAACGCGAGGTCCTAAGATCCCCCGCTTTCCCCCTCAGGGCGTATGCGGTATTAGCCATCCTTTCGGACAGTTATCCCCCATTACTCGGTACGTTCCGATGCATTACTCACCCGTTCGCCACTCGCCACCAGAGAGCAAGCTCTCCGTGCTGCCGTTCGACTTGCATGTGTAAAGCATGCCACCAGCGTTCAATCTGAGCCAGGATCAAACTCTTATGTTTAATCTTAGCTTGTTGCAATCCTGAAGTTCCCTTCAGTATCACTGGTCTGCTTCAAAGTTATTGACAAGATTTCTTACTATCCTGTCCCTCTGAATCAGTGTGAGGCTTATCCGCACTCACACTTATCGGTAATCTGTTCTGTTAAAGAGCGTTGCTTTCGACTGCGTTCTACTTTAAACTGTTTCGTTCGTTTCGGCTCGCGTCTCAGCGAAGAAGGCGAACTATACGCCCCTACATACACCCTGTCAACTACTTCCCCCTTTTATTTTTATACAATCTGCCAATTCTCTGTTTTAATAAGTTTTATTTTTGGTCTTTATGACTGCATTGAAGTTTGCTTTAGCTTGCCAAGAATATGACCATAAGTTGATCTTTGTTTGATTGACACGATTCCTTTCACATAATACGGGAATCTTTTGGTTAAATGTTTTATATAAGTTGTATTTTATTAAAGATAAAAGCACGCCGACAGCGTGCTTTTATCATATGGTTTATAAATTATTTATATCCGCCTTTAACTAAGGTTCCACTTTCGTCATGCTGCCAAGTGATCGCCCCAGGACATGCAGCTGAACCTCTGGACAATGTAGAAATAGTACCTTTAATGGTGTTATTGTTGGCGGTTGGTGGCAAAAATTTAACCTCATAGTAAGGCCATCCTTTTTTATCACACGTCAAATGGAAGGAGGGATTATTCATTTTATAGTTTTCGATCCATGAAATTTGTTTACTGGCCAAATTACCCGCAGATGGACTTACTTCCCACTGTCCTATGATATCTCGGCGTCCTGTAGTTAGATTTGTTACTGTTCCCATCAGCAAATTTCCATTTTTCTGAACCCGAAACGTAAATGTATCGCCTAACTCTCCTGGTATATACATACGACAAGTGGCACCACTTCTAGCGCCATCAGCCCCACCCTTACAATTTGCATGCCTGGCAATGGTGTCTTTACGAAAACTACTAAACAACACCATAAACTGACGAGAACCATCTTTTGCGTTTTTAGTAGGTTGAATACCGGTATACCCAATCCCACCACCACCTGTGAAACCGAACTGATTTGAAAAATAAAACTCATCAACGGGAGCAGCCTGATTAATGGTAATACCAAAGGTTATATTTTCTATTACTTTATTAGTAGGAATATTCCAGTTTAGTGTAGGGGTAGCGGCTAAAGCATAACCAGTAGTAAATGCCATTGCCATTGCTATAATTCGTCTTTTCATAACTTTCTCCTTAAAATATTTATTAATTATCTGAGTCTGAGCAATCTTATGCCTTTTATGCTTGCGCATATTGTCTCTTTAATATTTTATCAAAAAATAGTAATTATTCAAATGTTTAAAATTTTCATTAGATATATGTAGGTGTTGAGATTAGAATCTTAAAATATTTGTCTTATTAAGAAGATTTTTTGCTTGGTAATGGAGCTTAATATTTAGCTAGCTTGACTCTAATCAGCGTAAATTTCTTAGTTTGCACTATCGGAATAGGCATGTGTTTTAGTGTTAAGTCATGTTGCAAATAGGAATGGTTTCTATTATCATAATCAAGATATGGAAAACCAACGTAAAGCC
>NZ_MEIK01000019.1 GCF_002777855.1 Snodgrassella alvi | reverse complement strand
TTGGAAGCAGCTTCAAGAAGGGCTAAAACCGTTACGCTGATAGAAAAAAATCGTCTGGTGGCACAGGCAATAAAAAATAACCTTCAACAATTGAATTTCAATCAGGTAGAACTTATTTGTACAGATGCACAGAATTTTCTCGCAACTAACAGCCGGCAGTTTGACATAATATTTCTCGATCCGCCTTACCAATGGCAGCAGTGGCCAGACCTTATGCAAGCCCTTGTCCCGCATCTGAGACCTCAAGCACATATCTATCTTGAAAGTGATACATTACCAACGCTGCCAACTGGGTGGCAGATACTGCGAGAGGGTAAATCAGGAATAAGTCGTTTTGAATTATTAACTTACTGTAAACCAGAAGCACCCTGATTAACAGGCACTCAATGGGATACAGACAAAATAATGGTATAATCCGCGCCCAACGGTTTTGAGTAAAATTTAACGATAAAGGAAAAACATGTCACTCTTGATAACAGATGAGTGCATTAATTGCGACGTATGCGAGCCTGAGTGCCCAAACAACGCTATTTATCAGGGCGATGAAATTTATGAGATCACCCCAGAACGGTGCACACAGTGTGTAGGTCATTATGATGAACCACAATGTCAGCAGGTTTGTCCGGTAGATTGCATCATCATTGATGAAGAACACCCAGAAAGCGAAGAGGAGCTGGAAGTTAAATATCAACGGCTGATGGCAGAAAAAGAATAAAACGACACAGGCTGAAATGTATTTGAAACAGTTAATTACTCTCTTAAGTAAAAAAAATTGCTTAAGAAGCTTGACGAAGATACAAATCAACATTATCATGCCGTTCTCTTTTGGAGGGATTCCCGAGCGGCCAAAGGGGGCAGACTGTAAATCTGTTGCGAAAGCTTCGAAGGTTCGAATCCTTCTCCCTCCACCAAATTCCAGTCTTACTTGGGGTAGTTTTTTTAAGTAAGTATGCGGGTGTAGCTCAATGGTAGAGCAGAAGCCTTCCAAGCTTACGGTGAGGGTTCGATTCCCTTCACCCGCTCCATATTAAGTAAATACCTACCGTAATGCCCATGTAGCTCAGGGGTAGAGCACTCCCTTGGTAAGGGAGAGGCCGACAGTTCAATTCTGTCCATGGGCACCACCTAAATTGATAAACCTAATCATCTTTAGATAGGAAGTAGCCATGGCTAAAGAAAAATTCGAGCGGAGCAAACCGCACGTAAACGTTGGCACCATTGGTCACGTTGACCATGGTAAAACCACATTGACTGCTGCAATCTGTACCATTTTGTCTAAAAAATTTGGTGGTGCAGCGAAAGCTTACGATCAGATTGACAATGCCCCGGAAGAAAAAGCCCGTGGTATTACTATTAATACATCACACGTAGAATACGAAACAGCCGAGCGTCACTATGCACATGTAGACTGCCCGGGACATGCTGACTATGTGAAAAACATGATTACCGGTGCTGCACAGATGGACGGTGCGATTCTGGTGGTATCTGCAGCTGATGGTCCTATGCCACAAACTCGTGAGCACATTCTGTTAGCGCGTCAGGTAGGTGTACCATACATCATCGTTTACATGAATAAATGTGACATGGTAGATGATGAAGAGTTGCTGGAACTGGTAGAAATGGAAATCCGTGATCTGCTGTCTAGCTACGAATTCCCAGGTGATGACGTTCCATTGATTAAAGGTTCTGCACTGAAAGCATTGGAAGGTGACCAGTCTGATATTGGTGAAGCTTCTATTATGGCTTTGGCTGATGCATTAGACAGCTACATCCCGACACCGGAACGTGCTGTAGACAAACCATTCCTGTTGCCGATTGAAGACGTATTCTCAATTTCAGGTCGTGGTACTGTGGTTACCGGACGTGTTGAACGCGGTGTAATCAACGTAGGTGACGAAATTGAAATCGTGGGTCTGAAAGACACCCAGAAAACTACTTGTACCGGTGTGGAAATGTTCCGCAAATTGCTGGATCAAGGTCAGGCTGGTGATAACGTAGGTGTATTGTTGCGTGGTACCAAACGTGAAGAAGTAGAACGTGGTCAAGTATTGGCAAAACCGGGCAGCATCACCCCGCACACCAAATTTAAAGCTGAAGTATACGTATTGAGCAAAGAAGAAGGTGGACGTCATACCCCATTCTTCGCAAACTACCGTCCGCAATTCTATTTCCGTACAACTGACGTAACAGGCGCAGTAAGTCTGGCAGAAGGTGTAGAAATGGTAATGCCGGGTGAAAACGTAACCATAGATGTAGAACTGATTCACCCGATTGCTATGGAAGAAGGCTTGCGCTTTGCGATTCGTGAAGGTGGCCGTACAGTTGGTGCCGGTGTGGTTGCTAAAGTTATCGCTTAAAGTTTTGTAGGCCAGTAGCTCAATTGGTAGAGTATCGGTCTCCAAAACCGAGGGTTGGGGGTTCGAGACCCTCCTGGCCTGCCAAAAAAACAGACTAATCGGCCATAGGTCGGTTAGTCTTTTTTGTATTAATAAAAAGGTGGTTGTATGGACAACAAAACATCGAAAGATGTGGGAGCCAAAACCAAAGCACAATTAAAAGCTGAAGCTAAGCAACAACAGCAACTGGAAATCAAGCGTAATAAACGTTTTGATTTTCTTAAATACACCTTTTCAGCCATACTGATTGCTGCAGGTATTCTGGCATTCTATACTTTGGATGCGCAATTACCGCTTTACATTCGTTATTTATTTCCTTTAATCGGCGTTGTAGCGGCCATTGTAATCGTATTTTTCTGGAGTACGGGCGGTCGTGAACTGACTGCTTATGTGCGCGATTGTGTGTCAGAAGCCAGAAAAGTAGTATGGCCTGAGCGCAATGAAGCATTGCGCATGACCCTGTTTGTACTGATATTTGTAGCTGTCTTGTCTTTATTTATTTGGGGTGTTGACAGCCTGATTTCATGGTTGTTGTTCGACATCTTTATGAAGAGGAGTTAAACATGGCAAAACAGTGGTATGTAGTACACGCTTATTCCGGTTTTGAAAAAAATGTTCAGAAAACCCTGAAAGAACGGATAGAACGTGAAGGAATGGGTGATTATTTTGGTCAGATACTGGTGCCGGTTGAAGAGGTAGTAGATATAAAAAATGGGCGCCGCAGTATTACTGAGCGTAAATTTTTCCCTGGTTACGTTCTGGTCGAAATGGACATGACTGATGCTTCATGGCATCTGGTCAAAAATACCCCGCGCGTTACTGGATTTATTGGTGGTACCGCTAATAAACCTTTGCCTATATCTGCTCGCGAAGTTGATGCTATTCTCCATCAGGTACAAAGTGGTGTAGAAAAACCGAAGCCTAAAGTTTTATTTGATGTGGGTCAGCAGGTACGCGTCAATGAAGGTCCATTTAAAGACTTTAATGGTGTCGTCGAAGAAGTTAATTACGAACGCAATAAATTGCGCGTTGCTGTACAGATATTCGGTCGTGAAACACCAGTAGAATTGGAATTTTCTCAAGTAGAAAAAATTTAACTGTAAAAAATACAACACGAATAAACCTGTGCTTGTAAGGGAAAGAAATTTTCTTTATAATCATGGGTCTTGCTTTTGGGGAGCAGTATTAACTGCGTCATACCCGTTTATTTGGAGTTTAAACAAGTGGCAAAAAAAATTGTAGGCTACATCAAACTGCAGATTCCTGCAGGTAAAGCCAATCCATCTCCTCCGGTTGGCCCGGCTTTGGGTCAGCGCGGCCTGAATATCATGGAATTCTGTAAAGCATTCAATGCAGCTACGCAGAATGTAGAACCTGGCTTGCCGGTTCCGGTAGTGATTACTGCTTTTGCAGATAAATCATTTACCTTCGTGATGAAAACCCCTCCAGCATCTATTTTGCTGAAAAAAGCAGCTGGATTGCAAAAAGGCAGCTCTAACCCTCTAACACAAAAAGTGGGTAAGGTAACTCGTGCTCAGCTGGAAGAAATCGCCAAGGCTAAAGAGCCTGATCTGACTGCTGCTGATTTGGACGCAGCGGTACGCACCATCGCTGGTAGCGCCCGTTCAATGGGTTTAGATGTGGAGGGTGTGTAAATGGCAAAACTTTCTAAACGTATGCAGGCTATTCGTGCTGCTGTAGAAACCAACAAATTGTACGCCATTGATGAAGCATTGAATCTGGTTAAAGCCAATGCGACTGCTAAATTTGATGAATCTATTGATGTATCCTTTAATCTGGGCGTGGATGCACGTAAATCTGATCAGGTAATTCGTGGTTCAGTGGTATTACCTAAAGGTACCGGTAAAACCGTGCGCGTTGCGGTATTCACTCAAGGTGCTAATGCTGAAGCAGCTAAGGCGGCTGGTGCTGACGTAGTAGGCTTTGATGATCTGGCTGCTGAAGTTAAAGCGGGTAATCTGAATTTTGATGTGGTAATTGCTTCACCAGATGCCATGCGTGTAGTTGGTCAGCTGGGTACCATTCTAGGTCCGCGTGGCCTGATGCCGAATCCTAAAGTAGGTACTGTTACCCCGAATGTGGCCGAAGCAGTGAAAAATGCTAAAGCTGGTCAGGTGCAGTATCGTACTGATAAAGCAGGTATTGTGCATGCTACTATTGGGCGTGCTTCTTTCGAAGCTGCTGATTTGCGTGAAAACTTTAATGCATTGCTAGATGCTATTGTAAAAGCTAAACCGGCAGCGGCTAAAGGTCAATATCTGCGTAAAATTGCAGTTTCTAGCACTATGGGTGCTGGCCTGCGTGTTGACAGTGCTTCTGTAACTAATTAAGCAGTAAATATATAATAATATAGTTATTGGCAGTCTGAATCAATTTTAGGCTGCCATCTAAATTCATATAAATGGTATGCATTTATATGTCGGGCTACTTAGAAATAAGTAGATGTCCAAGACCGTAGGGAATCTGTACAAATTGTATAGATTTTAAAAGTGTACCCTACGCAGACGGTAGTCCCAGATAATCTTAAGTAAGTGTGCTTACGGATGTCTTTTTGGGTTGCCGCGCTGGGTGGAGTAATACACGTATTACTCTGTTTAAAAACAGTGGGAGGTAGACCTTGAGTCTCAATATTGAAACCAAGCAAGCAGCCGTAGCCGAAATCGTAGCAGCCATTGCTAACGCTCAAACTATGGTTATTGCCGAGTATCGTGGTATCAGTGTTGCCAGCATGACCGAACTGCGTGCCAATGCCCGTAAAGCAGGTGTATATCTGCATGTATTGAAAAATACATTGGCTCGTCGCGCTGTTGAAGGTACTTCATTTGCCGGATTAGCTGACCAGATGGTTGGTCCGTTGGTTTATGCGGTTTCTGAAGACCCGGTAGCTGCTGCAAAAGTACTGCACCAGTTCTCAAAAAAAGATGAAAAAATCGTATTGAAAGCAGGTTCATATAATGGTGACTTGCTGGACGTTGCTCAGGTGGCAGAGCTTGCTTCTATACCGAGCCGCGACGAATTGCTGGCCAAATTGCTGGGTATTATGCAAGCACCTGTTTCTGGCTTTGCCCGTGCGCTGGCTGCTTTGGCCGAGAAAAAAGCCGGCGAAGAAGCTGCATAATTTTCATCCTCTATATATTTAAATTTACATTCTCAATTATTGGAGTTTAATAGCATGGCTATTACTAAAGAAGACATCCTGGAAGCAGTTGGTAACCTGACCGTAATGGAATTGAACGACCTGGTTAAAGCTTTTGAAGAAAAATTTGGTGTATCTGCAGCTGCTTTGGCTGTTGCTGGTGGCGGTGCTGCCGGTGGTGCTGCTGCCGCTGAAGAAAAAACTGAATTTGATGTAGTATTGACTTCTGCTGGTGCACAAAAAGTTGGCGTGATTAAAGTGGTTCGTGCCATCACTGGCTTGGGTCTGAAAGAAGCTAAAGACTTGGTAGATGGCGCACCTAAAACTCTTAAAGAAGGTGTATCTCAGGCTGAAGCTGACGATATCAAAAAACAACTGGAAGAAGCCGGCGCTTCTGTCGAAATTAAGTAATTTCAGTTGTGCTTTACAGGCTGGTAGCTTAGGCTACCAGCCTGCTTTCGCTTGTCTACCTAAAGTGAAATTTTATAAATATTTACATAAATAGCCATTATTTACTCAATTTTACCTTGTTAGTTTGGCTAATTGCCTGAGTATTTATAAAACCTTACTTGCCAAACCTCCCTACTGGAGACTGTTCATGTCCTACTCTTTTACTGAAAAAAAACGCATCCGTAAAAGCTTTGCCAAACGCGCCAATGTATTGGAAGTGCCGTTTTTATTGGCTACGCAGTTGGATTCTTATACACAGTTTTTGCAGATGGAAACGCCTTTTGACCAACGCGCCGACATGGGTCTTCAGGCGGCATTCCAGTCTATTTTTCCGATTATCAGTCATAACGGTTATGCACGTCTTGAATTCACGCATTATGTTTTAGGCGAGCCATTATTTGATATTCCTGAATGTCAATTACGCGGTATTACCTATGCTGCTCCATTACGAGCTCGTATCCGTCTAGTTATCTTGGACAAAGAGTCATCTAAACCGAATGTCGTAAAAGAAGTACGTGAAAATGAAGTTTACATGGGTGAAATACCATTGATGACACCGAGTGGTTCGTTCATCATCAATGGTACTGAGCGTGTGATTGTGTCACAGTTGCACCGTTCGCCTGGGGTATTTTTTGAGCACGACCGTGGTAAATCACATTCGTCCGGTAAGTTGCTGTTTTCAGCTCGAATTATTCCTTACCGTGGTTCATGGTTAGATTTTGAATTTGACCCGAAAGACCTGCTCTATTTCCGTATTGACCGTCGCCGCAAGATGCCGGTAACGATTTTGCTTAAAGCATTGGGTTTCACGCCAGAACAGATTCTAAACATGTTCTATGATCGTGAAAGCTACCATCTGTCTAAAGATGGCGTGCATACTAATTTGATTCCATCTCGTCTGAAAGGTGAAACTGCTAAATTTGATTTAGTCGACAAAGATGGCAAAGTGTTGGTGCAGAAAGGCAAACGCATCAATGCTAAAAATATTCGTGATATTGTTGCCGCTGATATTAAATGGTTAGAAGTTGAACCAGAAAGCCTGATAGGTAAGGTGCTGGCTACAGATGTCATCGTGCCGGATACTGGAGAAGTGCTAGCTAAAACCAACGATGAAATCACTGAAGAATTATTGGCTCAGTTTGATATTCAGGGAGTTAAAGAAATTTCTACTCTCTATATCAATGATCTGGATCAGGGTGGCTATGTATCCAATACTCTGCGCACCGATGAAACTGATGGGCAGCAGGCTGCACGCATTGCCATTTACCGCATGATGCGGCCTGGTGAGCCACCAACCGAAGATGCCGTTGAAGCATTATTTAACCGTTTGTTCTTCAACGAAGACAGTTATGACCTATCTCGTGTCGGCCGGATGAAATTTAATACTCGTACTTATCAGCAGAAACTGCTGGAAGCACAACAAGAATCCTGGTATGGCCGTCTGATGACACAGACTTTTGCTGATGCCGATAAAGAAGGCAATCATGTGCTGACTATTCCGGATATCGTGTCAGTCATTGCTACGTTGGTTGAACTGCGCAATGGTCATGGTGAAGTCGATGATATCGATCATCTGGGTAATCGTCGTGTGCGTTCCGTTGGCGAGCTGGCCGAAAATCAGTTTCGCAGTGGTCTGTCACGTGTAGAACGAGCTGTAAAAGAGCGTTTGAATCAGGCTGAATCCGAAAATCTGATGCCGCACGATTTGATTAACGCTAAGCCTGTATCTGCTGCGATAAAAGAATTTTTTGGATCCAGCCAGTTATCCCAGTTTATGGATCAGACCAATCCACTTTCTGAAATTACGCATAAGCGTCGTGTTTCTGCGCTGGGTCCGGGTGGTCTGACGCGTGAACGTGCCGGCTTTGAAGTACGTGACGTACATCCGACTCATTATGGTCGCGTGTGTCCGATTGAAACACCGGAAGGCCCGAACATTGGCTTGATTAACTCTCTGGCTGTCTATGCGCGTACCAATAAATATGGCTTCTTGGAAACCCCTTACCGTCGTGTTGTGGATGGTAAAGTAACCAATGATATTGACTACCTGTCTGCTATCGAAGAAGGTCGTTTTGTTATTGCTCAGGCCAATGCTGATTTGGATAATGAAGGACGCATTATTGGTGATCTGGTTACCTGTCGTGAAAAAGGTGAAACCATTATGGCTACCCCTGACCGCGTGCAATATATGGACGTGGCAACAGGGCAGGTAGTTTCCGTGGCAGCTTCATTGATTCCATTCCTGGAGCACGATGACGCGAACCGTGCCTTGATGGGTGCCAACATGCAACGTCAGGCTGTTCCTTGTCTGCGTGCAGAAAAACCACTGGTGGGTACCGGTATTGAGCGTTCTGTTGCGATTGACAGTGCGACTGCCATTGCCGCTAGCCGTGGTGGTGTCGTTGAATACGTTGATGCCAACCGTGTAGTAGTACGCGTTAACGACGATGAAGCCACTGCTGGTGAAGTGGGTGTGGATATTTACAATCTGGTGAAATTCACCCGTTCTAACCAGTCAACCAACATTAACCAGCGTCCGGCCGTACAAAAAGGTGACGTGATTGCCCGTGGTGATGTGATTGCCGACGGGGCATCAACCGATTTGGGCGAATTGGCACTGGGTCAGAACATGACCATCGCCTTCATGCCATGGAATGGTTACAACTATGAAGACTCAATTCTGATTTCAGAACGAGTGGTTGCTGGTGATCGTTATACCTCTATCCACATTGAAGAATTGAATGTGGTATCACGTGACACCAAACTGGGGGCGGAAGAAATTACCCGCGATATCCCGAATCTGTCTGAGCGCATGCAAAACCGTTTGGATGAATCAGGTATTGTGTACATTGGCGCTGAAGTTGAGGCCGGTGACGTTTTAGTGGGTAAGGTAACACCTAAAGGTGAAACTCAGCTGACACCAGAAGAAAAACTGCTGCGTGCCATTTTTGGTGAAAAAGCCAGTGATGTTAAAGATACTTCTTTACGTATGCCTACCGGCATGAGCGGTACCGTGATTGACGTACAGGTATTTACCCGTGAAGGCATTGAACGCGATAAACGTGCTAAAGCCATTATTGATGCAGAGCTAAAACGCTATCGCCAGAACCTGACTGACCAGCTGCGTATTTTCAATGACGATGCTTTTGACCGTATCGAACGCTTAATTTTGGGTCAGAAAGTAAATGGTGGTCCGCTGAAGCTGGCTAAAGGCAGTGAAGTGACTAAAGACTACCTAGCCTCATTGCCTAGTCGCCATGACTGGTTTGATATTCGTCTTAGTGATGAAAGCATTGCCAAGCAAGTGGAACTGATTAAAGAAAGTTTACAAGCTAAACATGAAGAATCAGACGCTCAGTACGAAATCAAGAAGAAAAAACTGACTCAGGGCGATGAACTGCAGCCGGGCGTACAGAAGATGGTTAAAGTCTTTATCGCCATCAAACGCCGCCTGAAAGCAGGTGACAAAATGGCTGGTCGTCACGGTAATAAAGGTGTGGTATCTCGCATTCTGCCAGTTGAAGACATGCCGTATATGGCTGACGGCCGTTCTGTGGACATTGTACTGAATCCACTGGGTGTGCCAAGCCGTATGAACATTGGTCAGATTCTGGAAGTGCATTTAGGTTGGGCTGCCAAAGGTATTGGTGAACGCATCGACCGCATGCTGACCGAAAAACGTGCTGCTGATGAAGTTCGTGCTTTCCTTGAGAAGGTATACAACAGCAGTGGTAAGAAAGAAGATTTGTCTCAGTTTAATGATGAAGAAATCATCAATCTGGCTCAACATCTGCGTAAAGGGATGACTGTAGCCACCCCAGTATTTGATGGTGCGGAAGAATCCGAAATTAAAAACATGCTGGCACTGGCCTATCCTGAAGACGATCCGGAAATCCAGAAACTGGGCTTTAACGATACCCGTACGCAGATGACCCTGTACGATGGTCGTACTGGTGAAGCTTTTGACCGTAAAGTCACCGTTGGTGTGATGCATTACCTCAAACTGCACCATTTGGTGGATGAAAAAATGCATGCCCGTTCAACTGGTCCGTACAGTCTGGTGACACAACAGCCGCTGGGTGGTAAAGCTCAGTTTGGTGGTCAGCGTTTTGGTGAGATGGAGGTGTGGGCACTGGAAGCTTATGGTGCTGCTTATACCCTGCAGGAAATGTTGACTGTGAAATCAGATGATGTGAACGGTCGCACCAAAATGTACGAAAACATTGTTAAAGGCGAATACAAAATCGATGCCGGTATGCCGGAATCTTTCAATGTGTTGTTGAAAGAAATTCGCTCTTTGGGCTTGGATATGGATTTGGAACGTTATTAACCGACACCGGTCGCATGCAGTAGCAGCTACTGCATGCGGCATCGTCAGGAGCAAATATGAAAGCTTTATCAGACTTATTTAATCCGCTGCAAAATGCCAGTGCCGAAGAAGAATTTGACGCGATCAAAATCGGTATTGCATCGCCGGATACCATTCGTTCTTGGTCGTACGGTGAAGTGAAAAAGCCGGAAACGATCAATTACCGTACTTTCAAACCGGAACGTGACGGCCTGTTCTGTGCCAAAATTTTTGGCCCGATTAAAGATTATGAGTGTTTGTGTGGTAAATACAAACGGTTGAAATTTCGTGGGGTAACCTGTGAAAAATGTGGTGTGGAAGTAACCTTGTCCAAAGTGCGTCGTGAACGCATGGGACATATTGAATTGGCCGCACCCGTAGCGCATATCTGGTTTCTGAAATCGTTACCATCCCGTTTGGGTATGGTGCTGGATATGACATTGCGTGATATTGAACGCATTCTGTATTTTGAAGCTTATGTGGTTACAGACCCAGGCTTGACTTCATTGCAGCCGCGTCAGTTGCTGAGTGAAGAAGAATACATCAGCAAATATGAAGAATTTGGCGGTGACTTTGAGGCCAAGATGGGCGCAGAAGGTATTCGTGACCTGTTGCGTGCCATGGATATTGCCCATGAAGTAACGGTATTGCGGCAGGAACTGGAATCCACCAGTTCTGATACCAAAATCAAAAAAATCGCTAAACGTCTGAAAGTACTGGAAGCATTCCAGCGTTCCGGCATGAAGCTGGAATGGATGATTATGGACGTGTTGCCAGTATTGCCACCGGATCTGCGTCCGCTGGTACCGCTGGATGGTGGTCGTTTTGCTACTTCTGACTTGAATGATCTATATCGTCGTGTTATCAACCGTAATAACCGTCTGAAACGCTTGCTTGAATTGCGTGCACCAGACATCATCGTACGCAATGAAAAACGTATGCTGCAAGAAGCAGTTGATTCACTATTGGATAATGGTCGTCGTGGTAAAGCCATGACCGGAGCTAATAAGCGTCCGTTGAAATCACTGGCCGACATGATTAAAGGTAAGGGCGGTCGTTTCCGTCAAAACTTGCTGGGTAAACGTGTGGATTATTCCGGCCGTTCTGTAATTACAGTAGGTCCGTACCTGCGTCTACACCAGTGTGGTCTGCCGAAAAAAATGGCTTTGGAGCTGTTCAAACCATTTATTTTCCACAAACTGGAACAACTTGACCCAACTGTGACCACCATCAAAAAAGCCAAAAAGATGGTGGAACAGGAAGAACCGATTGTATGGGATATTCTCGAAGATGTGATTCGTGAACATCCGATATTGCTTAACCGTGCACCAACCTTGCACCGTCTGGGTATTCAAGCGTTTGAACCGATTCTGATTGAAGGTAAAGCGATTCAGCTGCACCCATTGGTTTGTACTGCGTTTAATGCCGACTTTGACGGTGACCAGATGGCGGTACACGTACCTTTGAGTTTGGAAGCACAAATGGAAGCACGCACTTTGATGCTGGCTTCTAATAACGTGTTGTCACCAGCCAATGGTGACCCGATTATCGTGCCATCACAGGATATCGTATTGGGTCTGTACTACATGACCCGCGACAAAATTAACGGCAAAGGTGAAGGCAGCCTGTTTGCGGATGTGAAAGAAGTCCATCGTGCTTATCAGACCCGTCAGGTTGAGCTCGGTACCAAAATTACCGTGCGTCTGCGCGAATGGGTGAAAAACGGTCAGGATGAGTTTGTGCCAGTGGTAAATCGCTACGAAACCACCGTTGGACGTGCGTTGCTGTCAGAAATTTTGCCTAAAGGCCTGTCGTTCGAACACATTAACAAAACGCTGAAGAAAAAAGAAATTTCTAAGCTGATTAATGCTTCGTTCCGTCGCTGTGGCTTGCGCGATACCGTCATCTTCGCTGACCATCTGATGTATACCGGTTATGCGTTCTCTACTCGTGCTGGTATCTCCATCTGTGTAGATGACATGCTGGTGCCAGAAAGCAAACCGCAGTTGCTGGCTGAAGCCAATGCCGAAGTGAAAGAGATTGAAGATCAGTACCGTCAGGGTTTGGTTACCAACGGTGAACGCTACAACAAAGTTGTCGATATCTGGGGTCGTACCGGTGATAAGATTGCCAAAGCGATGATGGATAATCTGTCTACCCAGAAAGTGGTTGACCGTGACGGCAATTTGGTTGATCAGGAATCCTTCAACTCCATCTACATGATGGCTGACTCAGGCGCCCGTGGGTCTGCGGCGCAGATTAAACAGCTATCTGGTATGCGTGGTTTGATGGCCAAACCAGATGGTTCCATTATTGAAACACCGATTACGTCCAACTTCCGCGAAGGTCTGACGGTATTACAGTACTTTATTTCTACCCACGGTGCGCGTAAGGGTCTGGCTGATACGGCGCTGAAAACCGCGAACTCTGGTTATCTGACTCGCCGTCTGGTCGATGTAACTCAAGATTTGGTGGTAGTAGAAGATGATTGTGGAACCAGTGATGGTTTTGTGATGAAAGCTGTGGTGCAGGGTGGTGATATTATTGAATCCCTGCGTGACCGCGTTTTGGGACGTGTTACTGCTGAAGATGTTGTGGATCCGACCAGTGGCGAAACACTAGTCGAAGCCGGAACGTTATTGAACGAAAGTCTGGTTGATTTAATCGACAATTCTGGTGTCGATGAAGTTAAAGTACGCACACCAATTACTTGTAAAACTCGCCATGGCTTGTGTGCCAAATGTTATGGCCGAGATCTGGCGCGCGGTAAACTAGTGAATGCTGGTGAATCTGTTGGTGTGATTGCAGCGCAATCCATTGGTGAACCGGGTACTCAGCTGACCATGCGTACTTTCCACATTGGTGGTGCGGCATCTCGAGCTGCTGCAGCCAGCCAGGTAGAAGCTAAATCAGGTGGTACTGTACGTTTCTCCAGCCAGATGCGCTACGTAGCTAACAATAAGGGTGAACTGGTTGTAATTGGTCGTTCATCCGAAATCGTGATTCATGATGATATCGGTCGTGAGCGTGAGCGCCATAAAGTACCTTACGGTGCACTCTTGCAGGTCAAAGATGGCGGCGTAGTTAAAGCTGGTCAAACTCTGGCTACATGGGATCCGCATACCCGTCCGATGATTACTGAATTTGCCGGTCGTGTACGCTTCGAAAATATCGAAGAAGGCGTGACTGTAGCGAAACAGACCGATGATGTAACTGGTTTGTCTACACTGGTGGTGATTGATGGTAAACGTCGTTCTTCTACCCAGTCTAAGCTACTGCGTCCAACCGTTAAACTATTGGATGACAAAGGCGAAGAAATTCGCATGGCTGGTAGTGAAACTGCTGTTTCCATGGCCTTCCCAGTAGGTGCGGTGATTACCGTGCGTGAAGGACAGGAAGTCGGTAAAGGTGATGTGCTGGCGCGTATTCCGCAGGCTTCATCTAAAACCCGCGATATTACCGGTGGTCTGCCGCGTGTGGCCGAGTTGTTCGAAGCGCGCACCCCGAAAGACGTTGGCATGCTGGCTGAGGTAACCGGTACCGTATCCTTTGGTAAGGAAACCAAAGGCAAACAGCGTCTGATTATCACTGATGCAGATGGTGTAGCCTTTGAAACCCTGATTTCCAAAGAAAAGCAGGTACTGGTACACGATGGTCAGGTGGTGAATCGTGGTGAAGTCATTGTTGATGGTGCGGTGGATCCACATGATATTCTGCGTTTGCAAGGAATTGAAGCGCTGGCGCGCTATATCGTACAGGAAGTACAAGAAGTGTATCGCCTGCAAGGTGTGAAGATTTCCGACAAACACATCGAAGTGATTATTCGCCAGATGCTGCGTCGTGTGAACATTGCTGATGCTGGTGACAGCCACTTCATTACTGGTGAGCAGGTTGAGCGTGGTGATGTGATGATTGCCAACGAAAAACTGTTGGCAGAAGGTAAAGAACCGGTGCGTTTTGATAACGTATTGCTGGGTATCACCAAAGCATCGTTGTCTACTGATTCCTTTATCTCTGCTGCTTCCTTCCAGGAAACTACCCGAGTTCTGACGGAAGCTGCCATCATGGGTAAACGTGATGATTTACGCGGTCTGAAAGAAAACGTAATTGTGGGTCGTTTGATTCCGGCCGGTACCGGTCTGACCTATCACCGTAGCCGTCGTCAGAAATGGCAGGAGCAAGTGGCGGCTGAAGCGGCAGATAAAGGTGAGTAACCAAAATTGCTGCTGAAAGCTAAAACAAACCGCTGAAAAATTTTCAGCGGTTTGTTTTATGTTTATGGTTTTATATGATTGTTTTTCCAGCAGATATATTGGCGCGGTAGCTTGATTATCTTGACTGGGTAATAAATCAAGTGTTAAAATAGCAGCTTTGCCGACATGGTGTCGGCATGTATTGACTCAACAGGATAAAGAGAAAATATGCCTACTATCAACCAATTGGTACGCAAAGGACGTCAGGCTCCGGTTTACGTCAACAAAGTACCTGCTCTGGAGGCTTGCCCTCAGAAACGTGGTGTGTGCACCCGTGTATACACCACCACCCCTAAAAAACCTAACTCAGCTCTGCGTAAAGTATGCAAAGTGCGTCTGACCAACGGATATGAAGTAATTTCATACATCGGCGGTGAAGGCCACAACCTGCAAGAACACAGCGTAGTACTGATTCGCGGCGGTCGTGTAAAAGACTTGCCAGGTGTGCGTTATCACACCGTACGTGGTTCTTTGGACACTGCTGGTGTTAAAGACCGCAAACAGTCCCGTTCTAAATACGGTGCTAAACGTCCTAAATAATGGGACGCATCGGCAGGAAAACTGTCGAGTAAGTGAATATTTACATAAATATTCGTGGGTAAATCCCAGCTGAATAGTTTAAGGAAATTGAAATGCCAAGACGTAGAGAAGTCCCGAAACGTGACATATTGCCAGATCCGAAATTCGGCAGTATCGAACTATCTAAATTCATGAATGTGCTGATGATTGACGGTAAAAAATCTGTGGCTGAACGCATTGTATATGGTGCGCTGGAACAGATTGAAAAGAAAACCGGCAAAGAAGCCATTGAAGTGTTTAACGAAGCCATTGCCAACGCCAAACCGGTTGTAGAAGTAAAAAGCCGTCGTGTCGGTGGTGCAAACTATCAAGTTCCTGTTGAGGTTCGTCCTGCCCGCCGTCTGGCTCTGGCCATGCGCTGGGTACGTGATGCGGCTCGTAAACGCGGCGAAAAATCCATGGATTTGCGTCTGGCTGGTGAATTGATTGATGCGGCAGAAGGCCGCGGCGGTGCATTGAAAAAACGTGAGGAAGTACATCGTATGGCCGAAGCCAACAAAGCCTTCTCTCACTTCCGCTTCTAATGCAGAAAGGCAATTATCGTGGCTCGTAAAACCCCTATTGAGCAATACCGTAATATCGGTATTTCTGCACATATTGATGCTGGTAAAACCACCACTTCAGAACGTATTCTGTTTTACACCGGCATGACTCACAAACTGGGTGAAGTGCATGATGGTGCGGCCACTACTGACTGGATGGAGCAGGAACAGGAGCGCGGTATTACCATTACCTCGGCTGCTGTAACTACTTTCTGGAAAGGTATGGCCGGCCAGTTTAAAGAACATCGTCTAAATATTATTGATACCCCGGGACACGTAGACTTTACCGTTGAGGTGGAACGTTCTATGCGTGTACTGGATGGCGCAGTGATGGTTTACTGTGCTGTGGGCGGTGTACAGCCTCAGTCTGAGACTGTATGGCGTCAGGCCAACAAATATAAAGTGCCTCGTCTGGCTTTCGTCAACAAAATGGACCGTCAGGGCGCTAACTTCTTCCGCGTGGTAGAACAGATGCAAACCCGTCTGCGTGCCAATCCGGTACCGGTTGTCATTCCGGTGGGTGCGGAAGATGGCTTTGAAGGCGTAGTTGATTTGCTGAAAATGCAGGCTATCGTATGGGATGATGCTACTCAGGGTCTGAAATTTGAGTATGCGGATATTCCGGCTGATCTGAAAGACGTAGCTGAAGAATGGCGCGAAAAAATGGTGGAAGCTGCGGCTGAAGCCAACGAAGAACTGATGGAAAAATACCTTGGCGGCGAAGAGCTGAGCGAGGAAGAAATTGTTGCTGCACTGCGTGCACGTACACTGGCTGGCGAAATTCAGCCAGTATTGTGTGGTTCTGCGTTTAAGAACAAAGGTGTACAACGTTTGCTGGACGCTGTGGTTGAATATCTGCCTAGCCCGACAGACATTCCACCAGTTGCAGGTGAAACACCTGACGGTGAAAAAGACAGCCGTAAAGCCAGTGATGATGAGAAATTCTCTGCATTGGCGTTCAAGCTGATGAACGACAAATACGTTGGTCAGCTGACTTTCATCCGTGTGTATTCCGGCGTAGTAAAATCCGGTGATACCGTAGTGAACTCTGTGAAAGGCACCAAAGAACGTATTGGTCGTCTGGTACAGATGAAAGCCAATGACCGTGACGAAATCGAAGAAGTTCGTGCCGGTGACATTGCTGCAGTGATTGGTCTGAAAGATGTGACTACCGGTGAAACTCTGTGTGATACTGATGCGCCGATTATTTTGGAACGCATGGAATTCCCAGAACCCGTAATTCACGTTGCGGTTGAACCGAAAACCAAAGCTGACCAGGAAAAAATGGGTCTGGCTCTGAACCGTTTGGCTAAAGAAGATCCTTCTTTCCGCGTGAAAACCGACGAAGAATCTGGTCAGACCATTATTTCCGGTATGGGTGAATTGCATCTGGAAATTATTGTCGACCGTATGAAACGTGAATTTGGCGTAGAAGCCAATGTGGGTGCTCCACAAGTGGCTTATCGTGAAACCATTCGTAAATCAGTGGAATCCGAAGCTAAATACGTTAAACAGTCTGGCGGTAAAGGTCAGTATGGTCACGTAGTAATCACCATGGAACCTCTGGAACCAGGTGGTGTGAACTACGAATTCATCGACGAGATTAAAGGTGGTGTGATTCCACGCGAATTCATCCCGTCTGTGGATAAAGGTATCCGCGATACCATGACCAACGGTATTTTGGCTGGCTATCCAGTAGTGGATATCCGTGTACGTCTGACCTTCGGTTCTTACCATGATGTGGACTCTTCACAAATCGCATTTGAATTAGCCGGTTCTATGGCATTCAAAGACGGTATGCGTAAGGCTTCTCCAGTATTACTGGAACCAATTATGGCTGTTGAAGTAGAAACACCGGAAGACTACATGGGTGATGTGATGGGTGACCTGAATCGTCGCCGTGGTATCGTACTGGGTATGGATGATGATGGTATCGGCGGTAAGAAAGTACGCGCTGAAGTACCATTGGCAGAAATGTTCGGTTACTCAACCGATCTGCGTTCCGCTACTCAAGGTCGCGCTACATACTCCATGGAATTCAAAAAATACGCTGAAGCGCCTAACAACGTAGCTGAGCAAGTCATTGCTGCCCGTAAAGGCTAAAGTGTTTATAGATAACCTAGAAGCATGACGCTTTTAGGTTATCATCGTTCTTTAATTGATCTTTATTCAAGGAAACTTAGCTCATGGCTAAAGAAAAATTCGAGCGGAGCAAACCGCACGTAAACGTTGGCACCATTGGTCACGTTGACCATGGTAAAACCACATTGACTGCTGCAATCTGTACCATTTTGTCTAAAAAATTTGGTGG
>NZ_MEIK01000018.1 GCF_002777855.1 Snodgrassella alvi | reverse complement strand
GCCTATGCCTGTACCATATTCGATTTTTGGTTTATCAGTTTCTGGTTTATCAGCTTCTGGTTCCTCAGCTTCCTGAAATTGAGTGCCTGTTGCACTCACATTGCCACTCACCTGAATATTGGTCGCACCTGATTCATGATTGCTGGCATCTATACCACTAGCAAAACCATTGATTTCACCACTTGACTGAACAACATTAATTCCGCCCAAAGGTACCTGGCCATTTTCATCACCGGCTTTTGTTGCGGCTTTCTTATTTACAGCAAATGCTGAACTTATGTCTTCTCCGTTTTCGTCAATATCTGAAACTGGTGCTGTACCTGATACAACCTGAATTCCGGCTCCAGTTTTACCTTCTACTTTGCCGGCTGTAGTCACTGAGACTTTTCCACCAGTTTCATTAACAGCAGTAATACCATCTGTACCACCAATAATACTTCCGGCAGTTTGATTAATAATAATATCGGTCTTCGATTTGCTTTCTGCTCTTGTTTCAGCATCAGGATAATTAAAATGCATATTAGTAACATCGATACCGGCGTCTTTATTACCAGTAACATTTCCTGCAGTAGTGATTTCGGTATTGCCTTGTCCGAAATTACTTGCAGATATGCCTTTTTCTTTACCTTTAATATTTCCTGATGTTTGGTTTATATGGATTGCTTTGGCTGTTTGAGTATTGGAAGCGGCAATACCAATACCATTTTCTGCTATGCCATCAGCAATTACCGTGCCAGCAGTAGTAATCGTGGTAGAACCAACACCTGAATTAGATGCCGTAATTCCTGTTGCTCCACCTTGAATTAAACTGGCGGCTGAAGACTGAGTTATATTCAGGTCAGTGGTATTTTTATTATTTATGGCAATAATACCACTACCAGAATTATATCGTTCACTATCTGGATTTTCAGGATCTTCCGGAATGGTTGCATTACCAGTTGAGCTTACATTACCGGCTATATCAATATTTGTTGCTCCCTTACCCTGATTATTTACTACAATTCCGTTAACTGAACCTTCAATTTTACTGGGAGCTGACTGCGTGATAGTCACATCTTGAGTTTTTTCACCACTATCTGCGTAAACAGCTGTTGTTGCTGCTATTGTTCCTGCAATATTAATTTTAGTAGAACCGGTACCATTATTAGATGCCATAATACCGGTGTTTTTAGCTTTAATGATGCTACTTTCTTCCTGATTGACTGTAAGATTAGTTGCTTGTTCAGAGTTAGTCATGCTAACCGCATCATCAAATAGCATATTTTCATCTGTTGATTCAGCAGCATCCTCGGAAGAAGGAAAAAATAAATTTCCTGAAGAAATAACATCTCCTTTTATATTAACAGTGGTTTCTCCAGTTCCATTATTCAACCCCCAAACACTACCCAAATCCCCTTTTCTCTCAAGTTCTACTCTAATATTCTGGCCATCTTTTAAATTAAAGACTTCAAAAGGGAGGGCAGGAAAGTCTATGTCATTATCCGAATAAATATTGCCAATAAACACAATATCTTTTCCGTTGACTTTATCTTTATCTGAAATTACTAAGTCTTCTGCTGCGGAAGCAACATTTGCACTCAATGCGAGTGCACCTAACAAGGTAAGTACTTTAACTCCTACAACTTTTCCACTTTTTCGAGCCAATTCTGAAGTTACTACATAAGCATGTTCTCTGGCATTCCATATAAGTTTATATATTTTATTCATAAATTAATCTATCTATAATTGTGAGTTGGTTTTTGTTAACACTATATAAATATAATGCAATTTATACTAACACTTAATTACATTATAAATCAAACCTATATTTTGTCTTAAAAATTACCATTATTGATACATATCAATTAAATTTTAGTTCATATTTATATTTATTTTTAAAGTATACATTAATTATTAGAATTTTTATTTGTAACAATTAGAGAAGAATTTTTTAATCACGATTTAGTTTTGGTAAATAGAACCTAAAAACTTAATTCAATTAAGTATTTAATTGTGTTGGTTCAGCTAGTATTTACCATCCACACTGATTTATAAGATATTTGAAGCATAAAATGCGAGAATAGTTGCTTTTTATATAGATGGATCTGATAGTAAACATCTTTATTCGTTTATATGAATAAAAATGAAATTTTTAAAAATTAATCAAATTTCAATTTATTACTGACATTTATAAGGAAAAATAAAGCATAGGCATATTAGTATCTAAAATTTTGCATTCATTACATTCCTTAAAAATTTTTTAAAATATATACACAAGCAAGTTCGAAACGCTAGCCCAGTTTTAACCTACATGCATAGCATGTAGTAGATAAAGATAATCAAACTTTAACTAAATATGTTGACTGATATCGTTTTGTTTTATACCCAAGCACTGATTCTTGCTGCTAAAGAAAGACGAGTAATCATGGCGGAATAATATTAATAATCTTCAGGTCTTAATGGAGGTCTATTATCTTTATAAACACACTACCTGCTTCCAGCATATAACCACCTGCTCTGATACCTTGTTTTTTTATATGCTTTCCAGATTAAATGAAAAGTCCAAATTGTGCATCAACAAAATCATTAAGCAACAGCATAGTCACAACGCCAAGTTTTTTATTTGGCCTAATGCGCATCAATGATTAATGAATTTTATTCATAAGTGTAATGAAACCAAGTATGTAGTTTTACTCTTTCTAATTCAGTATATTACAAATCATCCAGCCATCAATGTTCATCAACAAATATATGATGAGAATAGCTAAATATTAATATTATATTTGTATATTATTTTATACTTAACAATCACGTTTTTAAAACTTAAGAACGATAAATTGAAATCTTAAAAACACAGGATGGCTACGAATCAACCTGCAAATTAAAACCCATACTTTTAATGAGTTATTTACAACAATTAGTCACATCTTTCAATCTTAACTGGAGAAATAAATATGAATTATTCCTTTGATAATAAAGTTGCTTTAGTGACCGGTGCTGCTTCAGGTATAGGCCTTGCTACTGCTCGTGCCTTTGCAGAATCAGGTGCAACTGTCGTCCTAGCTGACATCAATGCAGATGCAGTAAACAAAGCTGCTCAGGATCTTGTTGCGAATGGATTTCAAGCAGAGGCAGTTATCTGCAATGTAGCCAATTTGGATGATATAGAGGCAATGGTAAAGCACATTGTTTCTACCTATGGCCAGCTCGATATTGCGTTTAATAATGCTGGAATACAAAATGTTTTAGCAGAAACTGCCGATGCCACAGCAGAGGATTTTGATCGTGTGATGAGTGTAAATCTGCGCGGAGTATGGGGATGTATGAAATATGAACTGATACAAATGCGCCAACAGGGCAATGGCGTGATTGTAAATTGTTCATCCTTAGGCGGAATTCTCGGTGGGGTAGAACGTGCTAATTATCATGCTGCTAAACACGGAGTGTTAGGTTTAACCAAAAGTGCGGCATTAGAATACGCGACACGCAATATTCGCATCAATGCTGTCTGTCCCGGATTAATTCGCACGCCTATGTCTGAAAAAATGGCAGCATCAGGTCAAAAGGAAGCATTAGATGCGATGGTTAAAACCGTACCGATGCAACGCCAAGGTCGACCCGAAGAAATTGCCGATGCCGTGCTATGGCTAGCTAGTGACTGTTCTTCTTTTGTTACCGGACAATCCATCTCAGTCGATGGTGGCTTAACCATGCGCTAATATGATTAACAAAAAAATGGCCGAATAGAAGTCTCAAGTATGTCAAAATTTAATCTGATTTTTGTGTTCGGTTAACATTCAGTGCGGTTATATTGTTATTTTTCTGCAAACTATGGTACAGGAATCAGCAAATAACATAGATTCCTGTATCAATTTAAAAAATAGAATTGGTATTTGTTTCTGATATTAAATATGCGTTCAGAGTGAATAAGATATTTTTTTTATAATTTTAAACAACATTGAGGAGTATCTACTAACAATCCAATACTTTATCCGTCTAATTCTCCTACCTTACCGTGATAACCTAACCAGCATGCATCATCTTCCAATATAGTATCCTTATTGCAACGACTTATATATTTTGCGATGAAAATATTAGGTATTAGATTACAAGTAATATAACACTCAATTTCTGTTCAAATTTTAGCTTAATCGAAAATCCAGAACATAACTGCAATTCTTTTATTGTTACAAAACAAAATTCTGTATTTGATAGTCAGTATGCCATCCCCTACAAAAAACATTTATACAAAATAATATCTAACTCCTACTTAGAAACACTGCTATTGATGCGTATTAAGCTTAATTTATATATATTTTATTCAGAAAAATAGGCAGTTTATTCCTTAGTTAAACATTCAAAAACTAAAAAAATGGCAGCCAAATTGCTATTAAAATACCAGAAAAGAAAATAATGATTAAGGATAACAGTTTAATTGTGTAAAAATACAAACAACAACAAAACAATATAGAGTCGAAGTGACTTTAATTTAGTGCAATAACAATTTGTAATTTAACTATTTAATGACAAAATATAGACATACAAGTCAAATTAGAAGAAAAATGGCAATAGCCATTTAAGAAATACTATATTGAAAATATAGAAGAAAGATGGTGGGTCGTGAGCGATTCGAACGCTCGACCAACGGATTAAAAGTCCGCTGCTCTACCGACTGAGCTAACGACCCAAGAGCGCGCATTTTAGGCAGGAGTGTTGCTGCTGTCAAGTCCTTTGCTAATTTCCATCTGTGGCAGAACGGCACAAAACGTACTGCCTCTTCCCACCACACTTTCAATTTCCAATTTACCGCCATGTTCTGCCAAAGCATGTTTAGCAATTGCCAGCCCCAGGCCAGTGCCACCACTCTGGCGGGAACGGCCAGAATCGACCCGATAAAAACGCTCGGTTAGATGGGGAATGTGTTCCGCCGCAATACCACCTCCGGTATCACTCACCTGAAAAATAGCCTGCTTAGCATCTGGTGCGACATTCTGACTCCATAGCCGGATACTGATGGTTCCTTGAGGCGGCGTATAACGTACTGCATTAAACAGCAGATTACTGAAAGCATTATACAAATCCTGCTGAATACCATTCACCCATATATCCGACGCCAACTCAGAGATAAAAGAATGCTTCTCTGCCGATAAAAGCATTGCTTCATGCACCACTTGCTCAGCCAAAGCCGTCAGGCAGACAGGCTGTCTACGCGAAGAAATATCGGTCTGGCTTTCTAGACGTGATAAGGTTAATAAATCAGCCAGTAGGTTGCGCATCCGCGCACCCTCTTTACTCATCAGTTCGATAAATGACTGCCGCTGCTCCTGTGGTAATTCGGGCATATCCGTCAATGTTTCCAGAAAACCATTAATAACTGTCAAAGGAGTGCGCAGTTCATGTGAAACATTGGCCACAAAAGCGGTACGTGTCGCATTTAGCTGTTCTGCCGCTGTAATGTCCTGCGTGATAATCAGAGTTGCCTGCTCGTCAAATGGTGTACGAATAATATTCAGTATTCTTGGTAAACCGCTGCCGTTTGCGTCAAAAGTAAGCTTGATATTTGCAAACTCTGTATCCTGCTCATGGAGAAACTGTTGAAAATCAGCTTTAGCGATTAATTCAGCCAAATTGCCATCAATATCCCGCTCGGTATCAAGATTTAAATGAATGGCTGCCATATGATTCAGCCACTGAATACGGCCATCCAGCCCCAGTATAAGCACACCTTCGGGTATGGTTTCAGCAATACGATTAAATCGTAGTAAAGCCACCCCTAGCTTCTGTTTGCGTTTTTTACGGCTTTTGGCCTGTAGCATTAAAGTATTGAAAATAGTATTCCAAATGCCAATACCTTGTGGCACATTTCGAAGCTTTGGCCGTTCCAGCCAGCGTACGAGTTTAATTAGATGATACCAGTACCCCACTAGCCACAAGAAAAAAAGAATACACAGACTGATCACTACAGACTGCACACCGCCAGTTAGCAGGGACAGCATAACAACCACAATCAGTGTAATCAGTATTAAATAAAGGTGACGACGCAGTTCTGGCATAAATGAATTTTATCCTGCCTGAAGAAAGATTCAGTATGAATGACTACAATGAAAACCGATAGCCACTGCCACGTACTGTCTGTATCAGGTGCTCATAGCCTACGGTCTCGAGCCCACGCCTCAAGCGACGAATGTGCACATCTACCGTACGTTCCTCAACAAAAACATGGTCTCCCCATACTTGATCTAAAAGCTGGCTACGGGTATAGATTCTGTCTGGATGAGTCATAAAAAAATGCAATAATTTAAATTCACTGGGACCAAAAGCTACTGCCTGACCATTAACCCGCACCCGCTGCTGTACCGGATCCAGCTCCAGCCCTTGTATCGACAATGGGGTACTGGTTTTTTGTGGAGCCCGGCGGCGTAACAATGCATTGATACGCGCTATCAGCTCCCGCGGTGAAAAAGGTTTGGTAATATAATCATCAGCGCCCAGATTCAGCCCCTGCTCCTTATCCGTTTCTTCACCGCGTGCAGTAAGCAAAATAATCGGTAAATCACGGCTTCTGGAATCGCGGCGCAGCTGGCGGATAAAATCGATACCGGAAATACCCGGCAGCATCCAATCCAGCAGCAGCACATCTGGTAGTCTGGATTGTAAAAATGGCTGTGCTTCTTCCACACTAGGTACACATTGCACGGCAAATCCGGCCTGCTCCAGCGTAAATTGAATCAGAGTGGCAATGGCTGCCTCATCTTCTACTACTAGAACCATTACATCTGCCATATATTTTCCTGAGCGGATAAATTGTTACCGTGTCAGATTAGCAAATTAATCAGAAAATACAACCTATCAGCAAGAAAAAACCTGTGCCAGAAAAGATTCTGCTGCACAGGTTAATAATTGGAGTAACCTTTTTCATGCTAACACAATATCAGCGGATATTGCAGCAAAAATGCATAATTAAAATGACAATCCACGCAAATGATTGCCGTCAAGCAGCTAAATTACATTTTAATATCTAATTATCAATCAGTTGATAGATTTTACAGAATGTTGTGAAACTGTCAGATAAATGCATTGTAGGCTGCCACTTAAGATTGAAAAACTTAGAAACCTTTAGATGAAAGCAATAATATTTCAATTTTTTAGCTTGGTCAGAAAAATATTTTAAGACGTAAAAAGCCAGTATGGCGGATTTATACTACCCCATGCCAGAGTAGAGGTATTTGTTCTTAATAAACCATCCAAAGCTTAAAAATCTTTATTTCAATAGCCGACACCACAAATAACTAACCTTTGCTTCAAACTCCTAATAAATTAATACCCATAATCTTCCCCTCGCCACTAAGAATTAAAATATGCCAAACGAAATCTATAGTTCACACTAATATAAATAGCCACAATAAGCCAAATCGATGATTTCTTCGCTCTAATTTATTCGACTTGAATGATAAAAAGAGAAGCTCAGTGAAACTAATTTACAACATGTCTAAAATAAATAAATATTCAAAATTTTCTTATTTTATATATATTTAGATATTCTTTACCAAATCAAACCTGAAATATTTTATTTTATTACTTCAGCATAATAAAAATACACATCTAAAAATCAGATACGCATATATTAAATTATTTAGCTAATTTCTTTTTCGCCAGCATGTAGCATTTTCCAGTCACCCTACAGCTTCTGACCAATCAAAATTATCTCTAACACTATTTTTTACATCGTATAACAATACTTATATTAATCATATAGTTAATTTTTTGACTTAGGTAATATTTTATAGTCGAATGAAATCCGAACTATATCTTATTCATTTTAAAGCCAGTTCTTAAGATATATGTCGTTAATACGAAATTATTATTAACCTGATTAAAGTTAATCAAAATGAATAAAATCTACAAGCTTATCTGGAGTGCGCAAGTACAGGCATATATAGTTACCTCCGAATTAGCCCACAAAGGAGGCAAAACAGCTACAGTCAAATTACTAAGCATCTTAGGTATTACCTTGGCCGCCTCCACTATAGCTCATGCTCAATGCCTTATTACTTCTCCTGACCACAAAGCATGTACGATTTCACAGCAAAGCCTTTCGCATAACACCACCTTTGCGGATACAACTATTACCAATAATCTGATTGAAAATCGCGATCCAGCCAGCCAAACCATCAATACTTCTAATGATGAACTGAATCAAACCCTAACCATACGCAATCAGACCGGCGCCGGTGATTTAACTGTCAATGCAAATAATAAAAATATCACTAATATCGATGCCAGAAACGATAGCACAGGTGCCGCATTTACCCTGACAACCACACAGGACATGTCCGGTTCCGATGTACGAGGCATTTATATAGAACATAACGGTACCGATGTACATCTTTCCACAGCATCCATCCATAGCCGGCAATTGAAAGGCATTAGTATCAACAACAGAGGCACTGGTGCCACTATCATCAACTCCGGCAATACCATAACCTCTGATAACGATGATGCCATCTACGCAGTCAATGATCCGACCGCCACTGATGTACAAATTACTGCCGGAGCCGTAACTGGGCATGGCAAAGGAATTTACGTAGCAAATAATGGTACAGGTTCAACAACCATTACCGTTAGTCAGGGTGTCGTGTCTGAAACAACAGATGGCATCTATGCTCACAATTCAGCCACAGCAAAAAATCTGACAACTTACACAAATTCAACCGTTCATGGATACACCAACGGCATCTATGCTGAAAACAACGGCAACGGCATGACATCAATAACCACTATTGGAGACGTAGAATCCCAAAATGGTGATGGTGTACATATCAACCACAACGGACAGAAATTAACCCTTAACAGTAAAAATGTACAGGGCACCAGCAACGGCATTTATGCCATCAATTCTGGAAACGATTCCACCGAAATTACGTCCAGTGCAACCGTCAAATCCACCTCCGGTAATGGTATCTTTGTTAATAATGGCAGTAACACACGAGACCTAACCATTAGCACCAATGTCGTTTCTGGCTCTGACAACGGCATTTATGCAAGCAACAATGGTAGCGGTTCAACAGTTATCAAGAACAGTGCAACCATCACAGCAACCGATAATACCGGCATCCGGATTGAAAACAACAATCAAACCACTGGATTACGCATCGAATCTCAACTTATTCATGCCGGAAATAACGGTATTTACGCCATAAATAATGGTAGCAATGCCACAGATATTATTTCACAGGGAGAAGTGACCGCTACGAAAGGCTACGGTATCTGGGCTGAGAATGGCAATAAAACCACCGATATCAATATTATACAGTCAGGTGGCAAAATCACCGGAGGTATCAGCGGCATCGAAGCACGCAATTCCGGTACCGGCAATACCTTAATCACCTTGGCAAACCAGATAACCGGTGGTTCCGGCGCAGGTATTATCAGCCATGACAAAGCCGGTAGTACCACTACTATCACGCTTAATACTGGTAGCCGCGTTTCCGCTACATCTGGTCTAGCAATCAGTGATGAGGAAGGTAATGCCAATGTGACACTAAAAAGTGGTTCTACTGTCAGTGGCCGAATCGAATTGGGTAATGGCAGTGATATCCTCAACGTAAACCGTGGCACCAACGTCAGTGAAATAACCGTTATGGATGGTGGCGATGATACCAGCAGCAATGATGGCATGATTGATACATTAAATATTAATCAGACATTAACCGGTTCAACAACAGGCACCAATAATGGTATAGCCGGAAATATTGCCATTCGAAACTGGGAGAAAATCAATCTGGCACAGAATAGTACACTCAATCTTAGTGGTGATTTGAACACAAATCAGCTCAATATCGGTGACGGTACAACCATCAGACTCATTCCTGACCTCAAACAAGCACGCATTGAAGGTGATGTATTAAATTCAGGCTACATCAACCTGAACAGCACCTACACCGGCGACAATCTTACTATTGGCGGAAATTATCAGGGTAATAACGGCAAACTTATTCTCGATCTAAAACTTAATTCTGCCCAAAGAGATAGCAACACTCCAGACAATACTGCCGACAAACTCATCATTCAGGGCAATGCCTCAGGTAACACCACCATCAGATTTGACAAAGTCGAAGGATTGGGTGGAGATACCGGCAACACCAATGGTATTGAAGTTGTCGAAGTAAAAGGAAGCAGCACACAAGACGCTTTTGCACTGAACGGTAATCGCCTGAGTGCAGGAGCTTATGAATACCATTTATTCAAAGGCGATTTACAACAAAACGGAAACAACTGGTATCTGCGTTCGCAAAAACAAACAAATCCTTCAGATGGTGGCGGCACTGGCGGTGGTGGCACTGGTGGTGGTGGCACTGGTGGTGGCGGTACTGGTGGTGGTGGCGGTACTGGTGGTGGTGGCACTGGTGGTGGTGGCACTGGTGGTGGCGGTACTGGTGGTGGAGGTACTGGTGGTGGCGGTACTGGTGGTGGTGGCGGTACTGGTGGTGGTGGCACTGGTGGTGGCGGTACTGGTGGTGGTGGCGGTACTGGTGGTGGTGGCACTGGTGGCGGTGGCACTGGCGGTGGCGGCACTGGTGGTGGCGGCACTGGTGGTGGCGGCACTGGCGGTGGCGGCACTGGTGGCGGCACTGGTGGCGGCACTGGTGGCGGCACAACCGTTAAACCATCTAAACTCAAACCACTGTATCGCAAAGAAGTGCCATTACTGGCTACAGTTGCTACACAGTTACGACAAGCAGATAACCTAATGCTGGCTAATATGCATCAGCGTATTGGTGCCACACCCATACCTGAAGAACGCATGAGCTGGGGTAGAGTTCTTGCAAACCGTACTGACATTCAGCAAAACGGTCCGGCCGAAGGCCGCAGTACCGGCAATTATGCTGGTTTACAACTTGGCAGTGATGTCTGGACAGGCAATGGCTGGCGTATCGGTGGCTATATAGGCTATCTACATGGCAATCTGGATGTAGATGGCTTTGCCAGCGGCGTAGATGACAAAGTAGGCAAAAACACCACCAAATCCTATTTTATCGGTGCTTATAGCAACTATACCCGTACCGACGGAGCTTACGCTGATTTTGTATTACAGGCAGCACGTCATCGTGCAGACATCAAACCGGATTACAATCCTATTAGTAAACAGAAAGGACACGGAATCACCGCTTCAATAGAAATAGGCAAACCATTTACACTGGCCAACAGCAACTGGAAAATTGAGCCACAAGCACAGATTATTCATCAGTGGCTGGATCTAAATGATAGCAATATCAGTGGTCACACCTTAGTAAGTCAGGAGCATAATAATGCGTGGTTATTCCGTCTTGGGGGACGTTTAGCAGCAACATATCAGCTCAATAAAGGCTTAATACATCCATATGCACGGGTTAATTTCTACTACTCACCTGATGGCTCAGACAAGACCAGCTACCGAACCATATCCACAACAACCACACTTAATGCCGGTGCCTCACATCGGAGTACAGAGCTCGCTCTGGGTGGCACGTATGACATTAACAATACTGTAAAAATTTATGCAGAAATCGGCCATACTTGGTCAAATGGAGGCAATGCCAAAGTAAAAGTACCCGTCAATGCTTCAGCCGGCTTAAAAATTGACTGGTAACCCCAAAGCTCCTGCATTACTTTTAGCATTATATAAACAACCACCTTAATCAATGATTAAGGTGGTTTCTATTAAATTTAAAATAATTATTCAATAAAAAATATCTGATAAATAAATCCCTTTATTTTTTATTCTTCTTGTGAAGAATCCTCCACAGACAAAATCATCAAATTCATATGGCAAATATTCTTTACATTCATTGATAAAGTGTTGTTTTTAGGTAATATTAGTTTGTTTTAAACTTTTATTATATATTTTTGTTAATTCAATGGATTACAATAGATTACTTTTTATTTGGGAACCAGAGCAATGAAAAGTAAACACCATCCCATCTGGAATAATCAGATCCCCTCCTCAACAATAACAACATATCTAAAATCCGCACTTGGACAAAAAACCATCGCTGAATTAACTATTCTATCCTTTTTACTGATCTGTCCCGAAATCAGTTACGCTGCCTGTCAGATTCAAAATTTAGAAACAATGACATGCGCAACAAAAACCATTGCAAACCAATCACCTTTTACATTTCGTCTTCAGAATACTGATACCGACTTTTCTGAATCTGATAGCAATGATAATCAAAAGAAAGCAATCAATAAAACCTTCAGTGGAATCGTAAGCGGCGCAACTTACGCAGAAAACAATCAGGCAAAACGCACGGAACGAATTGTCATCAACAACCGCTTTAACTCGTTAATTATTGACGAATCCAGAGATATGGATATCGGTCAGTATGACAGCGGCCCTGCTGTACAAGCAAACAATTACGATACAGCAACTAACATAGATATCAAAACCCAAAATATTACCAATCAAGGTGATGGCTTAATCGTCAATAATGAAGGTAATGGTTTCTCACATATCAAAACAGGAAACATTAACGCAACTGGCACCGCTATTGCCGTCACAACAGGCGAATCAGCACAGGACATATCCATTGATACACAGAATATTCAGTCCAGTGAAAGTAGTAATGTCGTCACAGTACAAAACAGAGGTAAAAATAGCTCCATCAGTATCAAAAGTGGCAACATATATTCTAGTGACCAAAGCAGCATCGGTATAACCGCTGAAAATCAGGAAAATACAAAAAATATTCTCATTCAAGCCAAAGACATTAATACCGGCGTAGGTATAAATGCATTTAATAACGGAACAGGTTTTACCACCATCAATACAGGAAACATCACAGCTGAGCAAAATGGCATCAATGCCACAAACGGCGACAACACACAGCAATTAACAATCAATACCAAAAATATAAGCGCAAGTACTGCCATCAGTGCTATGAATAGTGGTAAAAATTCAATTTTTATCAATACAAATGGCAATGTAACCGGTAATCAGATGGATGGCATTAATGCCATCAACATCGGTACTGCAAAAAATATTAATATTAATCATTCAGGCGGTACCCTCACTGGAGCAAACAATGGCATCAATACCGTCAATATCGGTACTGGAGACATTAATATTGAAATTGCTGGCAATGTTAAAGGCGGCAACGACGCCATCATAGCTCAAAACAGCGGCAGCGCTAAAGACATCAATATCGATCAGATTAATGGCAACATATCTGGTGACCTGAATGGTATCAACATCATCAATAATGGACTTGGAAACATCCGAATAAAAGCAAATGGCCAAATTCAAGGTGATATAGGATCCGCAATCAATATCAGCGGAAAACCCAGTACAACAACCAACATCTTTTTAGATAAAAATGCTGTAATAAAGTCAAATTCAGGTATTGCCATACAAGACGATAACACCAATACAAACATTATCCTGAATAATGGAGCCAAAGTCAGCGGACAAATACTACTTGGCGACGGCAATGACACCTTCACCATTAATCATGGCGACACCAGCACTATTACAGTTCTCGATGCGGGTAACAAAGATACCAATGGGCTAAACGGTAATGGCGTGAAAGATATAGATACACTGAATATCAACGGATGGCTTACTGGTTCCTCAAGCAGCGAAGGAAAAGAAAACGATACAGCCCTTCGCAACTGGAGCATCATCAACATCGGAGGGAAATCCCAGTCACAAACAGACAGCACACTAAATCTTACTGGCGACCTAACAACCAATCAGCTGAATATCAATCGCAGCGGAAAATTAACATTTAACGGATTTTCCGCAGAAGCATCCTCAGACCATAGCCTGTCTGAACCTCATTCCATCATCATCAATGGCAATGTTACCAATGCTGGCATCATCAGCCTAGGTAACAGGCATACTGGAGATAATCTTACAATCACAGGTGACTATAACGGCGCCAAAGGCACGCTCATCCTCGACACTGAGCTGAATGATGATAAAAGTATTACCGATAAACTAGCCATCAGCGGCAATGCCTCAGGCACAACCAGTATACGGATTAACAATATCAAAGGTCTCGGCGCCGACACAGGTAACAGCAAAGGAATTGAAATTATCAGTGTAGCCGGCACCAACATTACGGATGCAGAAAATGAGCCTGTATTCACACTGACTGGCAGCCATGTCGATGCCGGTGCCTACGAATACCGATTATTTAGTGGCGATCAGACCAGAGAAGATAGCAACTGGTATCTGCGCTCACGCATTAAGGACACACCTAAGCAAGACGACAAAACCACCATAGTAAGTAATCACCCTGATAACAAACCAGTCATCACCAAACCAACCTACCGCAAAGAAACACCACTAAACTCTTCAACCACTGCACAACTGCTTCAAGCTGACAGCATTATGTTGGCAAACCTACATCGCCGTACGGGCTCCACACCAACAGCAGAACAACGCAGAAGCTGGGGACGAGTAATAATCAGCCGTACCAATATTCGACAGAATGGAACCACCAGTCCACATACCACCGGTCACTATAATGGTTTACAAATGGGCAGCGATATTTGGAGCAATCCTCACTGGCATACAGGTGGATACCTCGGGTATCTGAACGGTCAGCTGAATGTAGCCGGTTTTGCCAGCGGTATAAATGGGAATGTAGGTAAAAACGACATTCAATCTTATTTCCTGGGCGCCTACAGCACCTACACCAGCAATACTGGCAGCTATCTAGACATCGTTTTACAGGGCGCACAACACCAGGCAAATATCAGGCCTACTGGTAATCAGGCCAGCAAACAAAAAGGACATGGCATCACAGCCTCAGTTGAAATAGGTAAACCTTTTACAATCGGCCACAGCGCATGGAAACTGGAGCCCCAGACACAGATTATGCGCCAGTGGTTGCACCTGAATGACAGCCAGATAAGCGGAAACACAACCGTCAGCCAGAACGGCAATAATGTTTGGCTGTTTCGTATCGGTGGTCGCATGCATGGTGATTTTCAGTTTAATAAAGGCATATTCCATCCCTATGCACGAATCAATTTTATCTATTCACCGGATGGTGACGATTACACCACGTACACTACTCGTACAGCATCAACCACATTAAATACCAGTCTGGCGCATAGCAGTACTGAAATGGCGATTGGAGGCAGCTACGAAATTTCCAATAAAATGAGACTTTACGGAGAATTTGGCCACACAAAATCTAACGGCGGAGATGCACGGATAAAAGCCCCTTTTAATGGGTCTTTAGGATTCAAAGCTGAATGGTAATATTTATAATGATATTATCATAAATAATGAATAATCTGTTTAAATAATTATTTAGCATAATTAATCTAAAGAAAATCCAAAATAAAAATTAAATTCCTTCTGAAAAACAGACATTAATGGACAATAATATTGCAAATAATCAATATTATATTAATCAATCAGAATAAATAAAACACAACACCTTTAATCAAATATTTCGATATAAAACTTTAAAGCTTAATACTTACAACATTAATACAAACCGGAGAAATCACCATGAATACACAACCGAAATCCACTTTGCGCCCATTGATATCACAAATAAGCCTATCCGCTTTATTATGCCTATCAAATAATATTTTTGCTGCAATCGGAGATACAGCAGCTGCAATAGATGCTTGTGAAAACAATGTCAGCCCAGCCCAAAACCATACTTTACCAACAGAAGTAGGCAACATTGCAATAGGATGCGCAAGTTTGGCGGCAAACGGCTCAGATAAAGAATCTAAATTAGTAAAGGGGTGGGCCATGGCAGAGAGATACAATCCTTACAACAAAATCAGTGGCAAAGATTATGGAAGCAGTGCAGCAATAGGATTTGGCGCATACGCCTATTCTCCTTTTACATTAGCACTGGGAAGTCACGCCAAAGCTTCTGCAAGCTCTGCAACAGCCATAGGTCCAGAAGCATTATCATCAGGTAATACATCGCTAGCTATCGGCCGTCAAGCCGCAGCCATTGCAGACTTTGCGCAGGCTATTGGAAATGTAGCCGCAGCCACAAATAAAGGAACATTGGCTATCGGACATTCCGCAACAGCAACCGGCTTTCGCTCTATAGCCATCGGTTCAGCCAATATCAAAAATGTTTCGACAATTGATCAAGATGTAAAGTTTCAGTCCGAAGACAACACCCTATCTTCAGGTGAGGACGCCATTGCTATGGGTAGCGGAGCACAAGCCGCAAAAGATTACACCTTGGCACTGGGTGCATTTTCTAAAGCCTTAGCATTGGACTCAATGGCAATAGGAAAAAATGCTCAGGCAATAGCAGATAATGCCATTGCCATCGGCAATGGTGCGTCTGCAACCAAAACAGGTGGCACTGCGCTAGGCATGAACGCCAGAGTCTTAACAGAAAACAGCATCGCCTTAGGTATAAATTCCGTTACCAGTAGTGCATTAGGCGATGCATATCTAACCAAACAACCCCTTTCATCAGTCAGGGGAGTAGTCTCCATTGGCACACCAGAACAACTACGCCGCATCCAAAACGTAGCCGATGGCGCTCAAGACAGCGATGCAGCCACCGTTGCTCAGCTTAAAGCAGCAACCAGCTCCGTCATAAACACAGGACAATTGGATAACATATTGTCTTTAGCAAAAGATTATACTGATCATAAAATTAGTCAGGT
Organism: Snodgrassella alvi; assembly: GCF_002777855.1. GTDB lineage: Bacteria > Pseudomonadota > Gammaproteobacteria > Burkholderiales > Neisseriaceae > Snodgrassella > Snodgrassella alvi_E. The sequence continues at coordinate 32,822 of NZ_MEIK01000018.1, read as the reverse complement.
CACAACTGTATCCAATCAAAATCCAGCTAACATCAGCAATGATATTAACAAACTGAATAATGGCAGCGCGGGTATGTTTCAGGTAAACCAAAACGAGACAACTACCGCACCACAACCATCTGCTCCTGGCTCTGTAGCTGGTGGCTCAGGAGCCGTAGCCTCTGGCAACCACAGCACAGCAATCGGCAATCATGCACAGGCCAGAGCAGAAAATTCTGTAGCACTGGGCGAAAGTTCAGTAGCCACCCGCAATAACAGTGTCTCAATTGGCAGCGTCGGCCACGAGAGACAAATCAGCAATGTAGCAGCCGGCGTTGCAGACACAGATGCCGTTAATGTAAGTCAGATGAATCATGCACTCAATAAAATTGGCCACAATATCAGTCACCTGAATCGTAAAATCAATGATATTGAAGATAACTCAAATGCAGCTATCGCTTCTGCCATCGCTATGGCTAATCTGCCGCAGCCGATGAATGCTGGTGATGGAGGCCTCACAATGGGCTTCGGCACACATCGTGGTGAATCAGGCTATGCTGTCGGTTATTCTGTGGCCAGCAATAAAGGAAGCTGGGTTTTTAAAGCAGCGGCTACAGGCAACACTCAAGGCAAATTTGGAGCAGGTGCGGGCGTATTTATAAAGCTGCACTGACGAATAAAAATTATCGTGCAGACGGCACTTTATATTCAAGGTGCCGTTATTTTTTATAAATTAAATCCATCGCAGCATGAAAACGATTCAAAACAAAGTAGGAAATGGCTGAATATTATTAAGTTTTACTAAAAATAAAAACAAAGGGCAAACAACGCATAGACGTAAATCACTTCAGTAATGATTTATTTTAAATACTGATAACATTATGTTCCATAACAGCATTTTGTGATTAGCAACAAAATATCATCGGTATTTGAATATAAAATCTCATCACCCCAAAACACATAAATATTACTGCTTACTTGAGCAAAACATTTCATACAGAACAGCTACAACTATCCTCTTCAACTGCGTCTTAACACCATATTATCGCGATGAATCAATTCTTCTTCCGCCACATAGCCTAATATTTCCTCAATTGCTTGTGATGGCTGCCGCAACAACCGACTGATTTCATGATCGCTATAATTTACTAATCCTCGAGCAATTTCTTGGCCTGTTTGATTACAAACAGCCACCAAAGCTCCGCGTTCAAAATGGCCATTTACCGCCATACAGCCGATGGGTAACAAACTAGAATGCTGTACAGTCAACGCCTTGACTGCGCCATCATCTACCACAACACTTCCTGCTAGCTGCACCTGCCCCAACAGCCATTGCTGACGTGCACTTAGACGATTTGCAGCTGGCGTAAACAAAGTACCTATCTGTTCTCCATCCACTACTCGCACTAATACATTGTCCGCATGTCCATTTGCTATCAGGGTGGCCGCACCACTCAAAGCAGCACGTCTGGCTGCCACTACCTTGGTAAACATGCCGCCGGTTCCTACACTGCTGCCGGCACCACCGGCCATACTTTCCAGCTCAGGATGGTCAGCAGCAATTTGATGGATAAAACTGGCATCGGTATGCTGGCGTGGGTCGCGGTCATATAAACCATTCTGATCAGTCAGAATAATCAGTATGTCTGCTTCAATCAGATTGGTCACCAACGCCCCGAGCGTATCATTATCCCCGAGCTTAATTTCATCTATGGTGACAGAATCGTTTTCATTAATAATGGGTACCACCCCTTGCTCCAGTAGGGTACGGATGGTACTGCGGGCATTCAGATAGCGAGTACGGTGACTCATATCATCATGCGTCAACAATATCTGAGCGGTCTGAATCTGCAGTGACACAAATGCCTCTTCATAGGCTTGAGCCAGTCCCATCTGACCCACTGCAGCCGCAGCCTGTAGTTCGTTGAGTGCTTTAGGTCGTACTGTCCAGCCCAGACGCTTCATACCTTCAGCAATGGCCCCACTGGAAACCAACACCACCTGCATGCCACGCGCACGCAAGTGCGCAATTTGCTGTGCCCAGTTATTCAGTATCGTCTGGTCGACACCCTGTCCACCGTTAGTTACCAGACTGGAGCCCACTTTTACCACCACACATTGTGTCTGGCGAATATCAAAACTTGAAAGATTCATGCTGACCATGCCATTATTATTTTCATATTTGAATGAACCATTTTACCTGCTCTTATCCACTTTAATAAATGCTCATGCAACAGCAAAAACAGCAGCCATAAAGGCTGCTGTCAAATAGATAAAAGACGTTAGCTATGCATCAAAGCCTGTACACACCATGCCATCACGCCATCCGGTACTACACCCCATAGCAACAAAAGCAAACCGTTGATGGATAACACCACTTTACCCAGCAGGGACATATTAAATATAGGTGCACCCACAGAATCCGCAGTGTCGAAATACATGGTTTTCACCACATGCAGATAGTAGAACGCGCCAATTAATGACATCACCACTGCATACACAGAAACCCACACATAGCCACTAGAAAGCAATGCTTTGATGACTGCCAGTTTGGCATAGAAGCCCATTAAGGGTGGAATACCAGCCATAGAGAACATAGCCAGCAACATTAGGAATGCATACCAAGCATTTTTCTGATTCAGGCCGGCAAGATCACTGATATTCTGGCATTCAATATCCTTGTTAGATAACAACATCAAAATGGCAAAAGCCACAGAAGCCATTAAAGCGTAGGTGATGGCATAGTAAATGGCGGCAGTACAGCCAACTTCACCAGCCAACAGCGCCAGCAGGATAAAACCCATATGTGCAACGGTTGAGAAACCGAGCATACGCTTGATACTGGTTTGCATAATGGCAGCAAGATTACCAATAAACAAAGAAGCAATCCCCAATAACAGCAACAAATCGCGCCAGCTTTCCCATTGTGTCAGTAGACCATACACCAGAATACGGAAAGCAAACACCGTGGCAGCGATTTTTGGCGCCGTACCAACCAGAGCAGTTACAGCAGTTGGCGCACCTTGATACACATCGGGTACCCACATATGGAAAGGCACTGCACCCAGCTTAAATACAATACCGGCTACAATAAATACTACGCCTAGTTTCAGCAACCATGGATTGGTGCCTTCCTGACTGGCTGCCAGGACTTGCTGTAACTGCAGAGTACCTGTTGCACCATATACCAGAGAAATGCCGTACAACAGCAAACCGGAAGCCAGAGCACCGAGCACAAAATATTTCAGCGCTGCTTCAGCTGCACGGCCACTATCGCGCTGCAGAGCAATCAACGCATACAATGCCAGTGACAGTAATTCCAACCCAACATATAAGGTTAAGAAATGGCATGCAGAAACCATGATGTTCATGCCCAACAGAGCAAACAAAGTCAAAGTGTAAAATTCACCCTGATAAATATTTCTGGCACGAAGATAAGCCTGACTGTAGATAAAAACGGCTATCACCAATCCATACATACATAATTTGGCCAATTGAGCCATGCCATCAAGCACAAACATGTCGTGGAAGGCATATTGCGGTTGCTGTTTCCACACCAGACACTGCACAGCAGCGGTCAAAATCAGGCCGATAACAGATAAGGTACAGGTTATCCAGCGTTGCCGGTCATTCAGCCATAAATCCACCAGCAGTACGGCAAACAGTACGCCAGTTAGCACCAGTTCCGGTACAGCGGGAAATATTGTTAAATCTGTCCAGTTCATTCACATTTCCTTACAGTTTGCTTTGTGCCGCTTGGACAATTAAATCATTAGCTGCCTGATGCACAACGGCGATAAAGGGTTCGGGATACAAACCAAAACCAAGTACCGCTACGGCCAAAATCACCAGAATAAGCAGTTCGCGTTTATTCACATCTTTTAATTGCGCCACTTCGGGGTTTTTAATAGCACCAAAAATCACCCGTTTAAACATCCACAGAGTATAGGCAGCACCATAAATCAGAGTCAGTGCCGCTAGTGCGCCAATCCAGAAATTGGTTTTTACCGCGCCAACAATCACCATGAATTCACCCACAAAACCGGAAGTACCGGGTAGACCAGCATTTGCCATGGCAAACAGCAGCATAAAGGAGGCAAATATTGGCATGCTGTTAACCACGCCACCGTAAGCTGAGATCTCACGGGTATGCATGCGGTCATACATCACGCCAATGCTCATAAACATGGCTGCTGAAACAAACCCATGAGACAGCATCTGCATGATGGCACCTTTAAACGCCCAATCATTCAGGTAACCGCCAGTAAACAGGAAAAAGCCTAAGGTCACAAAACCCATGTGGCTAATGGAAGAATATGCCACCAATTTTTTCATATCGGTTTGTACCAGTGCCACCATACCGATATAAATCACGGCAACCAAACTCAGCACAATAATCGCTGGAGCAAAATAGCGTGCTGCATCCGGCAGAATCGGCAGCATAAAACGCAGAAAACCATATCCACCAATTTTCAGGGTAATAGCCGCCAGCACCATGGAACCACCAGTTGGTGCTTCCACATGGGCATCTGGCAACCATGTATGTACTGGCCACATAGGTACTTTCACTGCAAAAGACAGGAAAAAACCGATAAACAGCAACACCTGTGCAGTCATGGCCAAATGTTTGATGTTGTGCCATGTTTCGATAGCAAAGCCGCCAGTCTGATTAGACAGGTAAACAAAACCCACCAGCATCAGCAATGAACCCATCAGGGTATAGAGGAAGAATTTGATGGAGGCGTAGACACGTCGCGGACCTCCCCAGATACCGATAATCAGATACATCGGTATCAGCATGCCTTCGAAGAACACATAAAACAGAATGGCATCCATGGCTGCAAAAGCACCATTGATCAAACCAGACATAATTAAAAACGCGGCCATATACTGTGCCGGTCGTTTCTGAATCACCTGCCAGCCAGCCAACACCACCAGTAAGGTAGTGAAGCTATTCAGAATCACAAACAGTACAGACAGACCATCCACGCCCAAGGCATAGTTGATATTGAGGCTGTCTATCCAGACATGAAATTCTGTAAATTGAAAGCCACCATTCAAGCGATCAAATTTGCAAAACAGCGGTATGGTGATGAGAAAGGATAGCAGCGCACCTATTAAGGCCAGCACTCTGGCTATCCCAGCGTGCTTGTCTGAGCCGGTGGCCAGCACAACGATACCGGCCAACACGGGCAGCCAAATCGCCAAACTGAGTAAGTAATCGTACATATTTATAGCCTAAAAATACTAAGTTGAATGCCTTGAATTAACCGCCGAACATGGTTTTCAGCAACGGCCAGAATGTCCATGCCACCAGCACAAACACGCCCAGCACCATAGCAGTTGCATAAGTATAGAGATAGCCGGTTTGAATCCGTCGCACCAGTGCAGCCACTGTGGCCACAACGCGCGCAGCACCGTTAACAATTAATTTATCAATGATGAGCACATCACCTACTTTCCAGAACAGCGTTCCCAGCAGTCGGCTGCCTTTGGCAAAAACGTTGTAGTAAAGTGCATCCAGATAGTATTTGTTGTCCAACAAGGTATATATCGGACGGATGGAAGACACAATCCGCGCCGGAATCTGTGGTTTTTTCATGTAGAAAAACCATGCCAGAACTACGCCGGCAATGACCAGCCATAACACTGGTGTAGTCAGACTGTGCAGAGCCATGGCAAAAATACCGTGATATTCTTCTGCCACGGTGGCCAATGCAGGGTGGGCGGCGCTGTTGATGAAAATTACATTATGGTAAAAATCGCTGAAGAGCATGGGTTTGATTGCCCACATACCGACAAACACTGATGGAATAGCCAGTAAAATCAGCGGAATAGTCACCACCAGCGGGCTTTCATGTGGATTATCCTGCGGACGCAGACCATGGTGTTCCTCGCCATGATGATGTTCGTCCTGCCCACTCTGGCGCCATTTTTCTTCACCGTGGAACACCAGAAAATACAGGCGGAAGGAATAGAAAGCGGTGACAAATACACTGGCTACCAGTGCCACATAAGCGAAGCTGCTGAAAGGCAGTGTTGAAGCTTTAACAGCATCGATGATGGAATCTTTGGAATAGAAACCGGAGAAGAATGGTGTACCAATCAGAGACAAAGAACCAATCAACATGCAAATCCACGTTACTGGCATGTATTTACGCAGTCCACCCATGTGGCGCATATCTTGATCATGATGCATACCCATAATCACACTACCGGCCGCCAGAAATAACAGTGCTTTAAAGAAAGCATGGGTCATCACATGGAAGACAGCAATATTGTAGGCAGAGGCACCCAGTGCTACGGTCATATAGCCTAACTGCGACAGGGTGGAATAAGCAATCACACGTTTGATGTCGTGTTGAATCATGCCTAAAAAGCCCATAAACAGTGCGGTTATGGTACCGGAAACCATGATGACACCAAGTGCTGTATCAGACAATTCATACAATGGTGACATGCGCGACACCATGAAAATACCAGCAGTTACCATAGTGGCAGCATGAATCAGGGCAGAAATCGGAGTTGGACCTTCCATGGAATCCGGCAACCATACATGCAATGGAAACTGTGCTGATTTACCCATGGCGCCGACAAACAGCAGAATACAGGTTACGGTAATCAGTGACCATGGATGGCCGGGAATCAGTTCAATGGTGGCGTTTTTTACTTGATCGATGTGCTGGAATACGTCGGCATAGCGCAAACTGCCGCCAAAATATGCCAGAATCAGGCCAATACCCAGCACAAAACCAAAGTCACCAACACGGTTGACCAGAAAGGCTTTCAAATTGGCAAAGATGGCGCTATCGCGTTTGTAGTAAAAACCAATCAGCAGATAAGACACCAGACCTACGGCTTCCCAGCCAAAAAACAACTGGATGAAATTATTACTCATCACCAGCATCAGCATGGAGAAAGTAAACAGGGAAATATAGCTGAAGAAACGCTGGTAACCATCGTCGTCACTCATGTAGCCGATGGTATAAATATGCACCATCAAGGAGACACTGGTTACGATGACAAGCATGGTAGCGGTGAGCGTATCAATCAGAAAACCCACCGAGAAATCCAGCCCGCCCATGGTCAGCCATGTATAGACGTTTTCATCAAATGGCTGACGGCCGCCTGTCATAAACCCGTATAGTACCCACACCGATAATACGGCGGATAGGGCAACGCCGGCAATGGTGACACTGTGCGCCCCTTTTCGACCTATCAGCTTACCGCACAATCCAGCCAGCAGGGAACCGATGAGCGGAGCCAAAGCAATAATCAGATAAACACTCATAATTTTCTCTCGTTCCTCTCAACCATCAGCCTTTCAGGCTGTCCAGATCCTGTACGTTAATGCTCTGGCGGTTGCGGAAAATCAGCACCATAATCGCCAGCCCGATAGCGGATTCAGCCGCGGCAACAGTCAGAATAAAAAACACGAAAATCTGTCCGGCGCTATCACCGAGATAACGGGAAAAGGCGACAAAGTTAAAATTCACCGCCAGCAGCATCAGTTCGATGGACATCAGAAGAACCAACACGTTTTTGCGGTTCATGAAAATGCCCATGGCCGAGATAGCAAATAAGATGGCGCTGAGTACCAAATAATGAGTTAAGGTAATCATGCTTTCTGCTCCCCTTCTGATGTTTCTTCTTTGTTATCGTCAGCTGATGCAGCAACTTCAGGCTGCATTTTCACCATACGGAAGCGGTCTTTAGCCTGTACCTTAACCTGCTCAGCCGGATTGGTACGACGTGGGTTGTGTGTTTGCCGATGCACCAGAGCAATAGCAGCCACCATACCCAATACCAGCAATATGGCTGCTAGCTCAAACGGCAGCAGATAAGTGGTGTAAATCTGCATACCCAGATCGCGTACATTACTGTAGTCAGCAGGAAGTGGATTGTCGCTACCGAGATGTGCCAGATCAAGTTGTGGATTGACCAGAATGACAATGAGCAGTGCGGCGGTCAGTATCCCCACCAATGCAGCAATCGGCGCATGACGCCAGAAACCGGCGCGCATTTGTTCGATATCGATGTTGAGCATCATGATAACAAACAGGAACAGCACCATCACGGCACCTACATACACCACCACCAGCACGATGCCGAGGAACTCAGCCTGCATCAAAATCCACATCATGGCACTGGCACAGAAGGTCAGCACCAGAAACAGCACTGCATGTACTGGATTTTTAGCAATTACAGTATTAATGGCACCAAGCAGTATAACCGCTGCAAATACATAAAACAGAATTAAGGGTAAATTCATGATCACCTCTTAACGATAGGGTGCATCAGCGGCTTTGCATTTGGCGATGTCTTCTTCATAGCGATCGCCAATGGCCAGCAACATGGGTTTAGTGAAATATAAGTCACCGCGTTTTTCGCCGTGATATTCGAAAATACGGGTTTCGACAATGGCGTCTACCGGACAGGCTTCCTCACAGAAACCGCAGAAGATACATTTGGTCAGATCGATATCGTAGCGGGTGGTACGGCGTGTACCATCCTCACGTTTTTCTGACTCAATATTAATTGCCATAGCTGGACATACAGCCTCGCAGAGTTTGCAGGCAATGCAGCGTTCTTCGCCGTTGGGATAGCGTCGCTGTGCATGCAGCCCACGAAAGCGAACTGATTGCGGAGTTTTTTCTTCCGGAAAATAAATGGTTTCTTTACGTGCAAAAAAGTTTTTTAACGTCACTTTCATGCCCGCAAGCAACTCGGTCATCAGAAAAGTTTTAATTATATTTGCCATATCAGTGCCTCTCCCTGTTTAACGCCATAAAGACAGGGGTGAAATCATCCACAATCCTAAAATAATCACGGCGACAATGGTGACCGGAATCAATACTTTCCAGCCCAGACGCATAATCTGGTCATAGCGGTAACGCGGAAACGTTGCCCGTATCCACAGATAGAAATACAGCACGAGTGCCATTTTCAGGAACATCCACAATACACTCGGAGTACCAATGAAGCCCCAACTTTGCGGAAAGGGTGATAACCAGCCGCCAAAGAACAACAAAGCTGTTAACGCGGCCACCAGAATCATAAAAATATATTCCGCCAGAAAGAATAAGGCGAAAGCGAAACCGGAATATTCAACATGGAAACCGGCAACAATTTCTGATTCACCTTCGGCCACATCAAACGGGGCGCGGTTGGTTTCGGCCACGGCCGAAATCAGATACACCACAAATAACGGAAATAATGGCAGCCAGTTCCACGAGAAAATGGAACCACCAGCTATACCTTTAGCTTGCGCCATGACGATATCGTGAAAATCCATACTGCCAGACACCATAATCACTCCAATCAGGGCAAATCCCATGGCTATTTCATAGGAAATGGTCTGAGCAGAAGCACGCATGGCGCCAAGAAAGGCGTATTTGGAGTTGGATGCCCAGCCCGCAATGATGACACCATATACCGACAATGACGAAATCATGAGAATATAGAGCAGGCCGGCATTGATGCGGGTAAGAAACCAAGTTTCGCTAAACGGAATCACTGCCCAAGCGGCAAAAGCAGGCATCAGCGACATCATCGGGCCGATATAAAACAAAGCTTTATTGGCCTGTGACGGGCGGGTCACTTCTTTAAATAAGAGTTTTAATACATCGGCAAAAGGCTGGATTAAACCATAAGGTCCGGTCACATTCGGACCGACGCGCAACTGCATGTAACCAATGACTTTACGCTCAAAATAAGTCAGGTAGGCAACGGTGATAATCAGCGGCAACATGATGATGACAATCTTGACGATTACAGACACCAGTAAACCGAAGTCGTTGCCTAATAATTGTTGAAACCACGCTTGCATGATTATCCTTTACTCAATTCCACAGTGGTCAATAAAGCACCCAGCTGCCAGTTACTCTGATGCAGTGGCAGCAGCAGTACGTTTTCAGGCAGGGTATCGTCCGCGGCTACGCTGACCGCTACCGCATCATTGTTCTGTTTCGCCCATGCCGTATCGCCATTTGTCAGCCCCAGTGCACTAAGCGTATGGCTGTGTGCTCGCGCAGCAGGCACGGCAGCATGTACTGTGTTCTGCAAAGGAGCTGAACGGCGCACAATGCCATCGGTGGCATACAGGCTAACGCCGCCGATTCGTACCAAACTGATAGCAGGATTGCTAGTGGCAACCGGCTGAATTTGGTTATTCAGCAAAGCAGGTAACTGGTTTTTGTCCACTGCATCAGCCAGAATCTGCTGCGTGTTTTCATACTCAAAACCCGGCAGTTCAAGGACGTTGCCAAGTACCCGCAGTACTTTCCACAATGGTCTGGCTTCTCCATACGCCTGTACCACACCATGGAACGATTGCAGCCGACCTTCCATATTGATAAAGCTGCCAGAAGTTTCGGTAAATGGGGTGATCGGCAGCATCACATCGGCCACTTCGCGCAATACGGCACTATCATATGCGGTGAATGCCATGACTGTCTGTGCCTGTTTCAGCGCGGCAATAGCGGCAGCACCATTGGCCACATCCATATCTGGTTCCACATTCAGCAGCATCACGGCCTGTTTCGGCTGAGTAATTTGCGCGGCAATACTGTGTTCGGCCGTTTTAGCCGCCACGCCCACTATTTCAGCACCAATACTGTTCGCTGCTTGCGGCAAAACACCAAGAATACTGCCAGTTGCTTCTGCCAGATCCTGTGCTGCAGCATAAACGGCAGCGGCATCAGAATGATTAAGGACATCAGCGCCCAGAATAATGCTGGTTTTCTCCGCTTTTAATAACGCCAGCCCTACTTCACTGTTTAGTGCATTGCTTAGCCAGTCTATCCACTGATAAGGATGCAGGCTGACTTGAGCCAGTAAAGGCATGAATAGTTCTTCTTGGGCTGCAGCCAGTACTGCCACCTGTGTGCCGTTTTTGGTGGCTTGCCGGATGCGAGCGGTGAGTAATGGCTGCTCCTGACGCAGGCGGGCACCAACAATCAAAATTACTTCGTTGGCCGCTAGCTGCTCAATGTTCTGTCCCAGCCACTGCGCCCCTTTTGCAGCTGCGCCCAGTCGCCCATCTAGCGCTCGTAGACGACTATCAACAGCAGTGATGCCCAGTCCTTGAGCCAGTTTGCCGGCCAAATGCATTTCTTCCACAGTATTGGCAGGATTGACCCACATGCCAATTGCTTCGCTGCCAAAATCGTGGCTGACACCATGTAAGCCCTTGGCCACATAATCCAGTGCAGTTTGCCAGTCGACGGTATGCCACTGGTTATCCTGTTTGATTTGCGGTTGGGTTAAGCGTTCCTGATACAGTCCTGCATAAGAAAAGCGGTCGCGGTCACTGAGCCAGCATTCATTAATGGCTTCGTTTTCCAGTGGCAACACACGGCGCACTGTATGGTCTTTGGTCTGCACAATTAGATTACTGCCCAGCGCATCATGGGCAGAAATGGATTTCCGTCGGCTCAGCTCCCATGAACGGCTGTCAAAACGGAATGGTTTGCTGGTTAAAGCACCAACTGGACATAAGTCAATGACGTTGCCAGACAGTTCGGTTTCCAGTGTTTTGCCATTAAAGGGAGCAATTTCAGAATGTTCACCACGATTTTTCATCGCCAGCTCCTGTTTACCGGCGATTTCTTCAGTAAAACGGATGCAGCGGGTACAATGAATGCAGCGGCTCATTTCGGCAGCCGACACCAACGGCCCCATCTCTTTACCGGCAACAGCATGTTTGGCTTCGCTGTAACGACTGGCGCCTTTGCCATAGCCCATGGATAAATCCTGCAGCAAGCACTCACCACCCTGATCACAAATCGGGCAATCCAGCGGGTGATTAATCAGCAGAAACTCCATTACCCCTTTTTGGGCATCTTTCGTCAATTTAGAATCGGTTTTCACCACCATACCATCGGTTACCGGTGTGGCACAGGCAGGCAACGGTTTGCGTGACTTTTCCACCTCAACCAGACACATTCGGCAGTTGGCGGCGATGGACAATTTTTTGTGATAGCAAAAGTGCGGAATGAACGTTCCGGCCTGACGGGCGGCTTCTATCACCGTACTACCCTGCTCGACAGAAAGTTGTTTACCGTCAATTTGAATTTGTAACATAGGTTCGCAATCCTAACTAAGCAGATAGTGCCTTAGCACCAGCGATGTTCTTTCATGGGTTTGCCGTGTTCGATGTAGTGCTCAAACTCGGGGCGGAAATGCTTCATAAAGCCCTGAATCGGCATCACCGCCGCATCCGCCAACGCGCAGATTGTACGCCCCGAAATATTATTACCGAGTGACTCCAGCAAATCTAAATCCTCCGGCCGTCCTTTACCCGAGGTAATACGGTGGATAATGCGATACAGCCATCCTGTACCTTCACGACATGGGGTACATTGGCCGCATGATTCTTCAAAATAGAAGTAACTTAGCCGCTCCAATGCTTTAACCATACAAACGTCTTCATCCATGACAATCACTGCACCGGATCCAAGCATAGAACCAGCTTTGGCAATGGCGTCATAATCCATCGTAATTTCCATCATGACATCAGCCGGCAGTACCGGTGCGGAGGAGCCACCTGGAATCACTGCTTTCAGCTTTTTGCCATTGCGCATGCCACCGCACATATCGAGTAAATCTCTAAACGGTGTGCCCAGCGGTATTTCGTAGTTACCGGGACGTTCTACATGGCCGGAAACTGAAAATAGCTTGGTACCGCCATTATTTGGAATACCCTTATCCGCAAATTGCTGGCCACCATCGCGAATAATAAACGGCACCGAAGAGAACGTTTCTGTGTTATTGACAGTAGTGGGCTTGCCATATAAGCCATAGGAAGCCGGAAATGGTGGTTTGAAGCGCGGCTGACCTTTTTTGCCTTCCAGTGACTCCAGCAGAGCGGTTTCTTCGCCGCAAATATAAGCACCATAGCCATGATGGGCATGTAACTCAAAGCTGAAATCACTGCCCAGAATATTTTGCCCGAGGAAACCAGCATCTCGCGCCTGCTGTAAAGCAGTTTCAAAGCGTAGATAGCTTTCGAAGATTTCGCCGTGAATATAGTTATAGCCGGTAGCCGCACCCATCGCATAACCACCAATAATCATGCCTTCAATCAGGGCATGAGGATTGTAATCAATGATATCCCGGTCTTTAAATGTACCGGGCTCACCTTCATCGGTATTGCAGACGATGTATTTGGTACCTGGAAACGAACGCGGCATGAAACTCCATTTCAGTCCAGTCGGAAAGCCGGCGCCGCCACGTCCACGCAGGCCAGATGTTTTCAGCTCGGCTATCACATCGTCCTGCGGTATTCTGTCATGAATGATTTTTTTTAGTGCTTGATAGCCGCCGCGGGCTAAATAGGCTTCCAGCGTCCAGCATTCCGGATCAGTTGTATCAACCTGATTGAAAATTACGCCATTTTGATACATTGCCATCAGTTCAACTCCGCCAGTTTCGCTTCGATGGCTTCTTCGCTCATAAAGCTACACATTTTATGATTGTTCACTAACAGCACCGGCGCATCACCACAGGCACCCATGCACTCGCCTTCTAAAAGTGTGTATTTGCCGTCAGCAGTGGTTTCGCCATAGCGAATACCAAGGCGCTTTTGCAGATATTCACCGGCATTGACACCACCACGCAATGCACAGGGAAGATTGGTGCATACGGTGAGTTTATATTTACCTACCGGCTGGAGGTTATACATATTGTAAAAAGTAGCCACTTCTAATGCTTGAGCCGGCGGGATGCCGATGTAGTCTGCTACTTCCTCAATGGTTTCTGGCTGTAACCAGCCCTTTTCTGTCTGAGCGATGCGCAGGGCTGACATAATGGCACTGCGACGCTGGTCGGCCGGATATTTGGCCAGTTCTGTATCAATCTGTTTTAAACTCTCAGCGGACAACATTATCTATCCACCTCCCCAAATACAATATCCTGAGTACCAATAATGGCGACCACGTCTGCAAGCATATGGCCGCGTGCCATTTCATCCATACCTTGTAAATGGGCAAAGCCCGGTGCACGGATTTTCATGCGATAAGGTTTGTTGGCACCATCTGAAATCAGATACACACCAAACTCCCCTTTCGGATGCTCAGTGGGCACATAAACTTCACCCTCCGGCACATGCATCCCTTCGGTAAACAGCTTGAAGTGGTGAATCAATTCTTCCATCCCGTCTTTCATAGCGGTACGATGTGGCGGCGCCACGGTATGATCATCCGTAATTACCGGCCCGGGATTGGTTCTGAGCCAGTCAACACACTGGCGGATAATGCGGTTAGCTTGCCGCATTTCATGAATGCGACACAGATAACGGTCGTAGCAGTCACCATTGATGCCGACCGGAATATCGAAATCCATAGCGGCATAGGCATCATAAGGCTGTTTCTTACGAATATCCCACTCTATACCGGAGCCACGGAGCATCACGCCGGTAAAACCTTTCTGCATGGCTCGCTCTGGTGAAACCACACCAATACCAACTGTACGCTGTTTCCAGATGCGATTATCGGTAAGCAGATTTTCATATTCATCCACGCAGGCTGGGAACCGATTAGTAAAGTCTTCAATGAAGTCTAGCAAGGTGCCTTCACGGCTAGCGTTGAGTTTTTGCAATACTTTGGCGTTACGGTATTTGCTGGATTCATACTTAGGCATGAAATCCGGCAGGTCACGGTAAACGCCGCCTGGACGGAAATAAGCAGCATGCATGCGTGCACCGGATACCGCCTCGTAAATATCCATTAGGTCTTCACGTTCGCGAAATGCATACAGAAACACAGTCATGGCGCCGATATCCAGTGCATGCGAACCGATACCCATGAGATGGTTGAGGATTCGAGTAATTTCGGCAAACATCACGCGAATATATTGAGCGCGAATGGGTACATCAATATTCAGCAGACGTTCAACAGACAGACAGTAGGCCTGTTCATTACACATCATGGATACATAATCCAGACGATCCATGTACGGCAATGCCTGAAGATAGGTGCGTGATTCAGCTAATTTTTCCGTACCACGGTGTAATAGCCCGATATGTGGATCGGCACGAACGATATTTTCACCATCCATTTCCAGAATCAGGCGCAACACGCCATGTGCAGCCGGATGCTGCGGCCCGAAATTAATGGTGTAATTGCGTAATTTAGACACCGTACTGCTCCTCTCTCACCACGCGCGGCGTGACTTCACGCGGTTCAATCGTTACCGGCTGATAAATCACGCGGCCTTCGGCCTCGTCATAGCGCATTTCCACATAGCCGGAAACCGGAAAATCTTTACGAAATGGGTGACCGACAAAGCCATAGTCAGTCAAAATTCGGCGTAAGTCGGGATGGTTGTTAAACAGGATGCCGAACATATCAAACGCTTCGCGTTCATACCAGTTGGCACCGTTATAAATGTCCACAACAGAATCAACGGTAGGAAAATCTTCCGTCTCTGCCCATACACGCACGCGAACGCGCCAGTTATTGCTGATTGACAGTAAATGGCTCACAACGGCAAAACGTTTGCCTTCCCATGGTTCATTTTTGTAGCTCTGATAATCCACACCACATAAATCAATCAGAGTTTCGAATTTAAGTTCTTGGTGGTCTCGCAGGGTTTGCATCAGTTGGTGATAATCTGCGGCGGCGCAATCCAGCGTCAGCTCACCGCGATCCAGACAGTAACGTACTTTATCGCCGAAAGTGGTTTCACACACGGCCTTCAGTATTGCTATATCTGCCATATTTTCCTCACTTTCAGACCCGCGCTATGGTGGCGGTACGCTTTATTTTCAGCTGCAATTGCAACAGACCATAAACCAGTGCTTCTGCTGTAGGCGGGCAGCCAGGTACATACACATCGACCGGCACAATACGGTCGCAGCCGCGCACTACCGAATAGGAATAATGGTAATAACCGCCACCATTGGCGCAGGAACCCATTGACAATACCCAGCGCGGCTCTGCCATCTGGTCATAAACTCGGCGCAAGGCAGGCGCCATTTTGTTACATAAGGTACCGGCCACAATCATAAGGTCAGACTGGCGCGGCGACGGACGGAAAATAATGCCGAAGCGGTCTAGGTCATAACGGGCAGCACCGGCCTGCATCATCTCTACAGCACAACAGGCCAGCCCAAAAGTAGCCGGCCACAATGAACCGGTACGCACGTAGTTAAGTACGGTATCGGCAGTAGTTGTGACAAAACCTTTTTTTAAAACGCCTTCTATTCCCATTCCAGAGCGCCTTTTTTCCATTCATAAACAAAGCCGATAACCAGAATCAGCAAAAACACCATCATCGACCAGAAGCCATAGGCACCAAGCTCTTTAAACACCACGGCCCACGGCACCATAAAGGCCACTTCCAGATCAAAGAGGATGAATAAAATGGCCACCAGATAGTAGCGCACATCAAATTTCATACGTGCGTTTTCAAACGCTTCGAAACCGCACTCAAACGGTTCCTGCTTCATTTTATACGGGCGATTTGGTCCCAGTAACAGACCCAGAGAAATAAAAAGAACTCCGGCAGCAAAGCCAACCAGAACAAATATTAAGATGGGGAAATAATTCGCCAACATAATTGCGCCGACCTTATGCAAATATTGGTAAAATTGATGTATTGTAACTAATTTCGAACGTTATTAAAAGTACGTATTACATTAAACAGAAATAAAAAAATAATGTTTTCAATAATATAATGATAATTGTTATCATTAATATCTTCGAACAATTACTTGTTAATTTTCTATATTTTTTTCTGCTAAAGAAAACCGAATATCAATTATAAAATTTTTTATTAATCCCTGTTAGTTACAATTTTGCGCTATAAATATCACTTTTAGATAATTCTAATAACATAATTAAGAGGGTTGAGAGTACGCCCCGCTGTTTAACTTGAATTAAATTCTTTTAATCGATATTTTTCATTTGTTAAGCTTAACGTTTTTAACTATACATAACATCTTTACTAGCCTAAAATATAATTTCTTGATAAATAAATAACTTACAAATATGCCATATACTCCACACCGTCTGCCAGATGATTGCAGCAATATGAATGAAATCCGTAGCGAAATTGATAACATTGATTATGCGATCATTCAGTTATTGTCCATCCGTTTCGGTTATGTCAAAGCAGCCAGTAAATTTAAAAAAAATACTGCCGATGTTCAAGCCAGTGAACGTTTTAAAAGCATGCTTGAAAAACGCCAGCACTGGGCAGAAAAGCAAGGTCTAAACGGAGAGGTAATCAAAACGCTGTACTCTGATTTGGTTAAATATTTTATTGCCGAAGAATTGAAAGAATTTGAACGCAAGTAATACGCTTACTTTACTCATCAAGAAAGTAAAATACTGAGCTGTTTATTCTGCTTCGGCACGCCGGAAATCACGTATCCGGAAACCCAATGCGAAAAGAGCACCGAAGTACAAGACAATTCCGGCCGCTATCAAGACACTTAGCTGACCTACTTTTATCAGTCCGCCACTATGCCAATTAAATGGCAAATAATGCTGCAAGAGCCACAGACCGCTTCCCATAATGATCAATGCCATTACCAGCCGCAGCAGAAAACGCATCCATCCTGCTGTGGGTGTATACAGTTTCTGCCGCCGTAATAGAATATACAACAGCCCAGCATTGATACAGGCACCTAAGCTGATGGCCAGAGCCAGACCAACATGATGCAGTTTCCACACAAACAGTAGATTCATTAACTGCGTCATGCATAAGGTGAAAATCGCGATTTTGACTGGCGTTTTTATGTTTTGACGCGCATAAAAACCTGGTGCCAATACCTTTATCAAAATCAGGCCAATTAGACCAACAGAATAGGCCACCAATGCGCCTTGTGTCATCAGTGCATCATATTCATTGAACTCTCGGTACATAAACAGCGTCGCTACCAATGGAAAGGACAAAACCGCCATACCCACAGCTGCCGGCAAAGTGAGCAGCATACATAGACGCAACCCCCAGTCGAGTAAAGCGGAAAAACTGGCAATGTCATTAGTGGCAGAGTGCTTAGACAGAGTGGGCAGTAGAATTGTTCCCAGTGCTACGCCCAGTACGCCCGTCGGCAACTCCATTAGGCGATCGGCGTAATACATCCACGATACTGAACCCGATTGCAGATAGGAAGCAAAGATGGTGTTAATCACTAAAGATATCTGCGCCACTGATACACCAAGAATGGCCGGTGCCATTTGCTTTAAAACACGGTTTACGGCCTTGTCCCTAAGTTTAAGCTTAGGCATGGCCAGAAAACCCAGCCTAAATAAATATGGTAGTTGATACAGCAGCTGCAACAATCCTCCTACAAATACTGCCCATGCCAGAGCCAGTACCGGCGGATGAAAATATGGTGCCAGCCATAAAGCAAATACAATAAAGGAGATATTCAAAAATGTGGGGGTAAAAGCCGGCACACTGAACTGATGATAGGTATTGAGTACGCTGCCAACCAGTGAAGACAACGAAATCAAAAATATATATGGGAATGTGATCCGCAATAGCTGGACAGAAAGTGCAAACTTATCGGTATCTTGTTGAAAACCAGGCGCAGAAATATAAATTACCACTGGCGCAGCCAGAATCCCGATGGCTGTCACGATTATTAGCACAAATGACAGCAATCCGGCCACATGCTGCACAAAAGCCCGCGTTGCTTCTGGTGAACGCGTCTCGCGGTACTCAGCCAGTATCGGCACAAAGGCCTGTGAAAAGGCGCCTTCGGCAAAAATACGGCGCAACAGATTGGGGAGTTTAAACGCCACAAAAAATGCATCTGTTGCCATGCCCGCACCAAAGCTGCGGGCTATTATGGTGTCGCGGATGAAACCTAGCACACGTGACAACATGGTCATGCTGCTGACTTTGGCCAGAGTACGCAGTAAATTCATCGATTGCACCAACTAAAAACAAAGGCGAAAGTGTACACCGGAATGGCTACCGATTCTATACGGCCAGAATTGAGCTCAAACGGATGGCACCAATCTGCCAAAACGTGCTATTCAGCATCAAATACAATTCAAACAAAAATTAACAGTTTACAAATAGTCACGAATATGGTTATAAGAGTGAATGACTTCTGGTAACAGAGATTTTGATTCATTTAAAGTGACTTAAGGAGCACCCGGTGAAAGTAGGTTTTGTTGGCTGGCGCGGCATGGTGGGTTCGGTATTGATGCAGCGCATGCAGGAAGAAAATGATTTTCAGAACATTGCTGATGCGTATTTTTTCACGACGTCAGCTGCAGGTGCGGCAGCGCCGGATTTTGGTCAGACAGCTAAAATTTTGCTGGACGCGCATAATCTGGAAGCTCTGGCACAAATGGATATTATTGTTACCTGTCAAGGTGGTGATTATACAAAAGCTGTGCATCAGCCATTGCGTGAACAAGGCTGGCAGGGTTTCTGGATTGATGCTGCCTCTACCCTGCGTATGAGTGATAAAGCCGTTATCGTACTTGACCCAGTCAACCGTGCTGTAATTGATACTGCATTATCTAGTGGAATCAAAGATTTTGTAGGTGGTAATTGTACAGTATCACTAATGTTGATGGCTCTTGGCGGTCTGTTTGAGCAAGATTTAATAGAATGGGCTACCAGCATGACCTATCAGGCAGCTTCCGGAGCTGGTGCTCAAAATATGCGCGAGCTGATCAGTGCCATGGGTGCAATTGAATCACAGGTTAGTACCGAGCTGGCCGATCCGGCCAGTGCTATTCTGTCCATCGACCGCAAAGTAGCCGATTTTCTGCGCAGCGATGCTTATCCGCAGACACAATTTGGCGTACCGTTGGCCGGAAGCCTGATTCCTTGGATTGATGCCGATCTGGGTAATGGCCAGTCAAAGGAAGAGTGGAAAGGTGCCGTGGAAACCAATAAGATTTTAGGTCGTAGTACCCAACCACTGGTGATTGATGGATTGTGCGTACGTGTGGGTGCCATGCGTTGCCACAGTCAGGCGCTAACTATAAAACTGAAACAGGATTTACCGGTCTCTGAAATTGAACGTATTTTGGCGTCAGCTAATGACTGGGTAAAAGTCGTGCCGAATGAAAAAAATGCCTCCATGCACGAGCTGACACCTGCGGCTGTTACCGGCACATTAACTGTACCTGTTGGACGTATTCGCAAAATGGGTATGGGCGGTGATTACATTAGTGCATTTACCGTTGGCGACCAGCTTTTATGGGGTGCCGCAGAACCCATCCGGCGCATGTTGCAAATTGTTCTACACAGCAGATAAATATACAGTAGCAAGTTGGATAATATTTACTTGTCCTGTATTCATAACAGGGGGGTTTATATTTAATTACCCTGTTTTTTTCTGAGTGCATTCATAATCGCAATCTGTTCAGATCAATGCGAGAGCATCAATATAAATTCAGCCAGTCCGTATTAAAAGACTGGCTGAAATTCAACGTAGTTTTAGTTCACTCAAAACGATTATGGTGTAAGCTCATCATGTTCACTACTATTTAGTATGGCTTGATCCGTTTGGTGTAGCCACTGGCTGGTTAAGGTACCGGCGGTCATGGCGCCACTAACATTCAATGCCGTGCGACCCATATCAATTAAAGGTTCCACCGAAATTAGTAACGCAACTAGTGTAATCGGCAAGCCCATTGCCGGTAATACAATCAAAGCAGCAAAAGTCGCACCACCACCCACACCTGCAACCCCAACTGAGCTGATGGTTACTATTCCAACTAGGGAAGCTATCCACCAAGGGTCAAGCGGATTAATTCCTACTGTTGGTGCAACCATAGTAGCCAGCATGGCTGGATACAAGCCAGCACAGCCATTCTGCCCGATGGTTGCACCAAAAGAAGCAGCGAAACCAGCAATCGACTTTGGCACACCTAGGCGTTGTGTCTGTGCCTCGACATTTAGTGGAATAGAAGCAGCACTGGAGCGGCTAGTAAAGGCAAATGTCAGCACCGGCCAAACCTTCTGTAGATATTTTATTGGATTGATACCAGAAACCCCTAGCAACAAACCATGTACCATAAACATTAATGCCAATCCCAAATAAGACACCAGTACAAAAGCCCCAAGCTTGATAATATCTTGTAAATTGGAAGCGGCCACTACTTTTGTCATTAACGCCAGCACGCCATAGGGAGTTAATAACATGACGATCCGAACCAGCTTCATAATCCAACTTTGCAACGTATCTATAGCCAGCAATACTCTTTCACCTTTAGCGGCATCATCTTTCAAAAGTTTCAATGCCGCTATACCTAAAAATGCAGCAAAAATCACAACACTGATAATAGAAGTTGGATTTGCTCCAGTTAAATCAGCAAAGGGATTTTTCGGAATAAATGAAAGAAGCAGTTGTGGTACGGTTAAATCGGCTACCTTTCCAACATAATTTGTTTGAATTGCAATATAACGTGCAGTTTCTGCCTCACCCTGAATCAAACCGTTTGCAGTCAATCCAAACAAGCTGGTAAGAAGAGTTCCTATTAGGGCCGCAATAGCCGTAGTCAGCAACAATACACCTATCGTCATCAGGCTGATTTTGCCCAGCTGTGTGGCATTATGTAAACGCGCTACCGCACTCAGAATAGAAGCAAATACTAGCGGCATCACTACCATCTGTAAAAGCTGAACATAACCATTACCAATTACATTAATCCACTGCAATGAAGCATCAACAGCTGGACTGGCTGTGCCGTATACAAGCTGTAGCCCCAGCCCGAATAAAATACCCAGAATCATACCCAGCAATACTTTTCTGGAAAGACTCCATCTGGCAGATTGCGTTCGGCCAAGCACCCATAATAACAATGCGAACACTATCGTGTTCGCAAGCACAGATAAATTCATTTTATACTCCTGAACTGGCAAAACTTCAGCCAGCGTTTAATACAAATTGCTTATCAAGGATACGTAAATCTTCTCAGCTTGTGAAATAGCCCTTATGCATTCATTTATTCCTTTTTATTATATGTTAAAAGCATAGTAACCGCTGTATTAGTCCTGTTTAGCTGCCTGAATACAAGATTTTTTTGTTATCATGCACACGTTTTGCTGAAGTCACTCCTATTTTCTGTTTCAGCTTTTAATAATGTCTATATCCTGTTTGATTGGTGATATCTATGTCTGTTTATACCAGTGTCAGCGATGATGAAATGCGCACTTTTCTGCGCGATTATCACTTGGGTCGATTTATTGGTTTGCAAGGTATCGCTCAAGGGGTAACCAACAGTAATTACTTCGTTACCACCACACAGGGACGTTATGTATTAACAGTATTTGAAGCCATGACCCAAGCTGAACTGCCTTTTTTTCTGGATCTTACCCAGCATCTCAGTGCTCATGATGTAGCTTGTCCTGCTCCCATTGCCCGAATAGACGGCCGGTTGGATAGTACGCTTGCAAGCAAGCCAGCCTGTTTGGTTACTTGCTTGTCTGGCAAAGACACCAGTAGCCCTTCTGAGCAGCAATGCTTCCATACAGGAGCCATGCTGGCGAAAATGCATTTGGCCGGAACTGAATTTCCACAAACAATGCCTAATCCACGCTACATAAGCTGGTGGCACGAAGCCAGCAATCGGCTCTTACCGTTTCTAAATGAAGAAGATAAGCATCTATTGCTAGAAGAAATTGCTTTTTTTGATACTCATAATCGTGCGGATTTACCAGAAGGCATTATCCATGCCGATCTATTCCGTGATAATGTTTTGTTGGACGGGGAGCAGGTAGCCGGATTTATTGATTTCTATTATGCATGTAATGGCAACTTCATGTACGACCTTGCTATTGCAGTAAACGATTGGGCTCGACGAGCAGACAATCATCTTAATCAGAATCTCCAGCAAGCTTTTTTCCGTGGATATGAAAGCATACGAACACTAACCACTGATGAAAAAGATTATTTCCCGATTGCACAACGGGCAGCATGTATCCGTTTCTGGGTTTCACGCCTGCTTGATTATCATTTTCCGCAAGTTGGCGAAATCACCTTCATCAAGGATCCAAATGTATTCCGTGATTTATTGCTAAGCTTACGCCAGTAATATTTTATATATGCCATTAACATATATAAAATATATTACTTTCAAACTTCCCAATAAAAAGCAAAGAATATACGGAAGAATTTTTTATCTTAAGAAAAGTTCATTTATTAAATAATTTATCAATCGAATAATTTATCAGCTTATTTAAAAAATAATTAACCATTCAATTTTTTGCTGCTTTTTATTCAATGTTTATTCAAATGTTTTCTCTTAGTTTTTGTCTTATTATAATTAATAGTGAATTAAGCCAACCAGATAACTTCAGCATTAACCAACCATTTTTATCAAAAACTTTGAATTTTTGAAATATTTATATTAAGAAAACTACATCTATTCGTATCGAAT
The DNA here is from genome assembly GCF_002777855.1 of Snodgrassella alvi. Lineage (GTDB taxonomy): Bacteria > Pseudomonadota > Gammaproteobacteria > Burkholderiales > Neisseriaceae > Snodgrassella > Snodgrassella alvi_E. Next base: position 9,483 of record NZ_MEIK01000018.1, on the reverse strand, counting down.
CTGTGCGATGGCATCAGATAAAAACAAAATCAAGAATTTTCACATAAAAAAATATTATTGTTGCGCCCTAGCGATAATTAATACTACTGAAAGAATCTGTTCTGAATCATGATCAACCAAATTTTTGAAAAAAGAATTAACTTTTATACACCATCGTCAATAATATAATTTATTATCAATAAATCTGCTAAATTAGCTTTTGAATCCCTAAAACAATAATTTTTAGATGAATAGTATATAAAATCTTGAATATTAATTATTTAATATTCATAAAGATAGTCATTTGCATAATTATTATTGCTGACTATAATGACTTTTATTAACCATAAGAATTTTATTAAAACAACATACAGAGGCATAATGAACACACATAAATCAAAGCGTTCCGTCGCCAAAATCATCACATCGATCATATTATGGCTAGCTACTCTTTATTTGCTTATAGGAGGAATCTGGTTAATTAGTCTGGGCGGTTCCGCTTATTATGCAATCCTAGCAATCGCACTTGGTTTGTTCACCGTTCTATATCAGCGTAATTGCAGCAATAGCCTGTGGTGGTTCGCGATAATCCTCATTGCCACACTTGATTGGGGATTATCGGAATCCGGTACAGACTTTTGGGCACTGGCACCACGTTTTGACATTCTGTTTTTACTAGGTCTGTGGCTACTGTTACCATGGCCAACACGCCAATTAGCTACCAAACGCAGTGGCCAAGCTGCCATTGCCATTGGATTGATAGTTATTCTGGGTATCATGCTTTACAGCATTAATCATGACCCACAGGAAATCAACGGTACCATTTCGCGTGCCCAGCCAGAACCTGCAGTAGACCCAAATGGCGTAGCAGCAGAAGACTGGCCCGCCTATGGCCGTACACAAGGCGGCACACGCTATTCCCCTTTAACTCAAATCAATACCAATAACGTTAATCAGCTTAAAGTAGCCTGGACCTATCACACCGGTGATTTCAAAACTAATAACGACTCAGCAGAAACAACTAATGAGCTGACACCAATTAAAATCGGTAACAAGCTATTCATTTGTACACCACATCAGTTTCTGGATGCCCTCGATGCCACAACAGGTAAAAGACTTTGGCGTTTTGATCCAAAGTTACGCAGCAATAAAACCTTTCAACATCTTACTTGCCGTGGTGTCAGCTATTACGACGCGACCAAAGCTAAGCAAAATGAAACCACTCCTTCTACTTTATGTCCACGAAAAGTCCTTTTACCGGTTAATGATGGACGATTAATTGCAGTTAATGCCGACAATGGACAAAAATGTCAGGACTTTGGCAATAACGGCGAAATCAACCTTCAAGCCAAAATGCCTTATGCATATTTAGGTGGCTACAATCCTACTTCACCGCCGGTAGTGACACCCAGCACTATTATCATTGGTGGGTCTGTTACTGATAATCTCTCCACAAAAGAGCCCTCTGGTGTCATCCGTGGTTATGATGCCAACAATGGCCATCTGAAATGGATATTTGATACTGGTGCACAAAATCCGAATGCCATGCCGGGTGAAAATACTACTTTTGTGCATAATTCTCCCAATGCATGGGCACCTTTAGCCTATGACCAGCAAAGGAATATTGTTTATATACCTACTGGAGTAGGTACACCAGATATCTGGGGAGGAAATCGAGATAAACTCAAAGAACGGTATGCTAATTCCATCGTGGCACTAAATGCCTCCACCGGAAAACTTATTTGGCATTTTCAGACCACTCATCACGATTTATGGGATATGGATGTGCCGGCTCAACCATCATTAATGGATGTAACACTACCTTCAGGAAAACGAGTACCAGCCATTTATATTTTGACTAAAACTGGTAATATTTTTGTGCTTAATCGTGAAACTGGACAACCCATTGTTCCCATTACCGAAAAATCAGTACCGCAAACCTTAAAACGTGGCAATCCGACAAAAGGCGAGCACTATGCAGCAACTCAGCCATTCTCAGCACTAAGTCTGACACCACAAGGTAAACTCACTGATAAGGATATGTGGGGTGCAACCATGTTCGATCAGCTTGTCTGCCGAATTCAATTTAAACGTCTAAATTATGATGGCATTTATACTCCACCTTCTGAAAATGGCACGCTCGTATTTCCCGGAAATCTAGGTGTGTTTGAATGGGGTGGTATATCTGTGAATCAAGATCGTCAGATTGCACTAATGAATCCGATTGGACTACCTTTCATTTCTCGCCTGATACCAACCAATCCAAACAGAGCACAGCAAGAACAAGGTGCAGGCACAGAAAACGGTATGCAACCCATGTATGGGGTACCTTATGGAGTAGAAATCAATCCTTTCCTATCTCCGATTGGCTTACCCTGCAAACAACCAGCCTGGGGATTTATTAGCGGCGTAGATTTACAAACTAATAAAGTAGTCTGGAAAAAACGTATCGGAACGATACGCGATAGCCTACCGAAACTGTTTGAACTGCCTCCGATGAAAATCGGTGTACCAGGGCTTGGCGGTTCAATATCTACTGCAGGTAATGTAATGTTTGTCAGTGCCACCCAAGATGATTATCTACGTGCCTTCGACACTAGTAATGGTCAATTATTATGGCAGGCTCGCTTACCAGCAGGTGGTCAAGCAACACCTATGACCTATGCTGTTAATGGCAAACAATACATTGTACAAATGGCTGGCGGTCATGGTTCATTTGGTACAAAAATGGGTGATACATTAATTGCCTACACCCTGCCATAAGTTTTAAAAAACACGGATAATCTGATTACTGACTGTTCATACTCAAATCAGACAAATATAAACAAAAAAGACATGTTAAAACATGTCTTTTTTTTAGCCCTTGCAAAATTCAGACGACGATATTAACCAAACGTTTTGGCACCACAATTACTTTTTTCGGCGTTCTTCCTTCAACAAAACGCTGTACAGATGGCTCAGCCAATGCCGCGGCCTGTGCTGCATCATTACTGATATCAGCTGCAACGGTAATCTGTCCACGCAGCTTACCATTTACCTGCACCATTAAGGTTATTTCGTCTTGTACCAGTGCAGCTTCATCCACACGCGGCCATGCTGCTTCCCACAGCGTTTTCTGCGTAGACACCTCATTCCACAATATTTCACATACATGAGGCACAATCGGCCACAGCAGGCGCAACACGGATTCCAACACCTCTTGAGCTACTGTACGTCCTAGCTCTGAACTGCAATCGGTACGATCATATTGATTAAGCAGTTCCATCACTGCAGCAATAGCAGTATTGAACTGCTGGCGACGGCCATAGTCATCGGTTACCTTGGCTATCGTGGTGTGTAATTTTAGACGCAATGCTTTCAGTTCAGCGGACAACCCATCCTGACTACCTGAAAATGCCTTTACACTGGTACCTTGCTGCAAGTACTCATACACCGTACGCCATAAACGCCGTAGGAAGCGGTGTGCACCATCTACACCTGCATCAGACCATTCCAGCGATTGTTCTGGTGGTGCAGCAAACATCATAAACAAACGCGCTGTATCTGCTCCATAACGGTCGATCAGCTCTTGGGGATCGACACCGTTATTTTTAGATTTAGACATTTTCTCAATGCCGCCAATACAAACAGGTTTGCCATCTGCTTTTAAAGTTGCCTCCAGTGGTCTACCCTTATCATCACGCTTCAAGTCCACATCTTGTGGCGCAATCCATTCTTTACTACCATTCGCACCCTCACGGTAATAGGTTTCACAAACTACCATACCCTGAGTAAGCAGACGTGCAAATGGTTCATCTACATTTAACAACCCTTCATCGCGCATTAATTTAGTAAAGAAGCGCGCATATAACAAGTGCAAAATTGCATGTTCAATCCCACCAATATACTGGTCAGCATTCAACCAGTAATTAGCAGCCTCTTTATCCACCATAGCTGTATCACATTGCGGCGAAGCATAGCGTATCGCATACCAGCTGGATTCAACAAACGTATCCATAGTATCGGTCTCGCGGCGAGCGGGCTTTCCACAGCACGGACAATTGGTTTCATAAAATTCCGGCATTCTGGTCAAAGGTGATCCAGCACCATCAGGAACAACATTTTCTGGTAATACTACAGGCAGCTGATCTTCCGGCACCGTAACATCACCACAATCATCACAATGAATAACCGGAATCGGACAGCCCCAGTAACGCTGGCGAGAAATACCCCAGTCGCGCAGACGGTATTGCGTTTTCGGTGCACCAGCATTTTTCGCCTGCAAAATTTCACCTATACGTTCAAACGCTGCCTGAAAATCTAAGCCGTCCAATTCACCACTGTTAATACATTGCGTCTGCTCCTTACGACCACACCATTCCTGCCAAGCTTGCGTATTGAATTCATCATCAGCCTGAGTAGAAGCAATTACCTGCTTAATCGGCAAGCGATACTTAGTGGCAAATTCAAAATCACGCTCATCATGAGCCGGAACTGCCATCACAGCACCATCACCGTAACCCCATAGCACATAATTAGCTACCCACACCGGCAGTACATCACCGTTCAGAGGATTAACAGCAAACCGACCTGTCGGCATACCTTTCTTTTCCATCGTAGCCATATCAGCTTCTGCAACTGAACCAGCCTTACACTCAGCAATAAACTGCTGTAAATCTGGATTATCAATAGCTGCAGCAGTGGCTAGAGGATGTTCTGCTGCTACCGCAATGTAAGTTGCACCCATCAGCGTATCTGGACGTGTAGTGTAGACCTGCACATAGTCAGCATACTCACCGCTCAAACCGGCCTTACTGTCATCAGATAGTGCAAACCGAACCTGCATACCATGCGACTTACCAATCCAATTGCGTTGCATGGTTTTAACCTGCTCAGGCCAATGATCCAGTGTATCCAGCCCATTAAGCAGCTCTTCAGCATAATCTGTAATTTTAAAGTAGTACATCGGTATTTCGCGTTTTTCCACAATCGCACCAGAACGCCAACCACGCCCATCTACTACTTGTTCATTAGCCAATACAGTCTGATCTACCGGATCCCAGTTAACCGTACCGTTTTTCTTATAAATAATGCCTTTTTGAAACAAACGCACAAACAGCCATTGTTCCCAGCGATAATACTCTGGTGTACATGTCGCAATTTCCCGACCCCAGTCAATCGCAAAGCCCAGACTTTGCAACTGTTTTTTCATATAAGCAATATTGTCATACGTCCATTGGGCGGGCGCCACTTGATGCTTCATTGCTGCATTTTCAGCCGGCAAGCCAAATGCATCCCACCCCATCGGCTGCATAACATTAAAACCATTAAGCAAACGATAACGGCTCAATACATCACCAATTGTGTAGTTACGCACATGTCCCATATGTAACTTACCAGAAGGATAAGGGAACATCGACAGACAATAATATTTGGGTTTAGGACTAAAATCTTCAGCGTTAAATAAGCGGTATTCCTGCCAGCGTGCCTGCGCTGCGGGTTCAATTTTCTCAGGACAGTATTGTTCTTGCATCATGAATCATCAATTTATTGTATAAAAATAGACCGCTATTATAACAGCTTACTCCAGACACCAACTTGCAATTAATTACTTTAGTAAGATAGTAGATTCCTTCAACTCTTCGATATTGAAAACATACTATGTAATCAATCAATTTAAATAATATATTCACATATCATACACTTATCTAAAAAAACCACCGATACCAAGGGAGAGAATATCGGTGGACAATTTGCGGGAAAACACTACTTACTCAATACTGACTGTCAGGCAACAACAATATTGATAAAATAATTATATTAATCCGAGCATTAAACGCAGTTAATCTATGCTAAGTCAAACAAAAGAATTTGTTTTATTCCACAGAATCAGCCAATTCATGTGAAGAATTAAATTTTTTTAGTAATTTTAATGCCTTATCAGGATCATCATTGCGCAGAATTTTCTGCACCTCATTTTCCAGCATTAACAAATCACTTTGAATAATCTGATTTTTTACTGCTAGAATGTTATTCGCATTCATCGAAAAACGACGTAACCCCATCGCCATAAGCAGACGCGTATACTGGGCATCTCCGGCCATTTCTCCGCAAATCGACACTGGTTTATTTAACCGTACAGCAGTACGGATAACATGTAATAGCAGCTTAAGCACTGCAGGATGACCAGGCTGATATAAATAACTAACACTTTCATCATTACGATCAGCAGCCAATGTATACTGAATCAAATCATTGGTACCCACAGACACAAAATCAATCAGTTTCAGAATAGAATTCACAGTTAAAGCAGCTGAGGGTATTTCTATCATCGCGCCGACCTGAATTTTTTCATCAAACTTTTGAAAACGGTCATTTAACTGCTGTTTAGCAGTATTCAGATGAGTTAGGCATTGTTGAATTTCAGTGACTGACGAAATCATTGGCCACATCATGCGTACAGGACCAAGAACAGCAGCTCTCATAATAGCCCTCATCTGAGTACGAAACATCACAGGTTCTGCCAAACATAATCGAATTCCAGTCAGACCTAGGGCTGGATTCATCGTATGACTGGGTCCAAACCAACGCGGATTCTTATCAACACCCAAATCAATAGTGCGTATAGTTAATGGTTTACCTTTCAGCCTTTTTACCACGTCAGCATATTCTGTATATAGCTCTTCTTCTGTCGGTAATGCATCCCGATTTAGGTAAAAAAATTCACTGCGGTACAGCCCGATACCATCTACACCCAGATTATTTAATGATTTAATATCATTAACACTTTCAATATTGCCTAAAAGCTCTATATTGATGCCATCTAGGGTTGTTGCCGCCGTATTTTTTAGTTTATTTAATTGCCGTTTTAGACTACGAAATTCGCGTAAACGCCGACGATATTCTTTTAAAATAACATCATCAGGCGCAATAATGACTACGCCCATAGAACCGTCAACTATTATCAATTCATCTTCATTAATTAACTCACGGGCATATCCAAGCGCAATTACTGATGGAATATCTAGACTACGCCCCAAAATAGCTGTGTGACTAGTTGGACCACCAGCATCTGTAACAAAAGCAGCAATACGGCTGTCTTTAAAAAAGACGGTATCTGCCGGTGATAAATCATGTGCAACCAGAATCGTATCTTCTTCAAAGTCCTCGGCTTCAGTTACAACTTCTGTAGATAGTCCTATCAGATTTTTAAAAATACGCTCAACCACCTGCAACATATCTTGTTTACGCGCGCGCAGATAATTATCTTCAATTGCATCAAACTGTTCAGCTAACTTATCTGTTTGTAACTTTAAAGCCCATTCAGCATTAATACACTTTTCTTTAATAATATCAACAGGCTCTCGAGACAGACTGACATCTCCAAGCAGCATCAGATGCAAAGAAATAAACGCGCCTAGTTCCGAAGGTGCATTTTGAGGAATATCGGTGCGTAGCTGTTCTAACTGACGGCGTGTCGTTTTAATAGCCTGCTCATAGCGGGCAATTTCTGCTGGAATTTCTTCTATGGATAAATCGCGATGAGGGACATCGTCCATCCCACGTACGACTAAATGAGCCCGTCCAATAGCTACTCCGGTTCCTACTGCCACACCATGCAGCACTATACACATTATTCGTCTTCACCAAAATAATTGTTAATCAGTTCAACTAATGCCTGCATCGCCTGATTTTCATCTACTCCATCTGTTTCCAGCTCAATAACACTACCCTGCGCGGCAGCTAGCATCATCAGACCCATAATACTTTTACCATTCACTCGCCGGCTTTTCCGTGTTACCCACACTTCACACTGAAAACTACTGGCCACCTGAGTAAATCTATTCGAAGCTCGTGCATGCAAACCTAGCTTATTAACAATTTCAATTTCCTTTTTTATCATGTTAGGGCTCATCCTGATTAGATATAGTCATAATACCGGCGATAGCAGCTGCTTTAACATCATCAGCAAATTTATGCACATCTTCTGCTTTAGTAAAATTTTGCAGTGCTTTGATTAACATAGGAGCATTCAAACCAGTAAGTAAAATAACATCTTCTCGCTGAATCAGCCGGCGTACCAAATTGCACGGCGTAGCTCCAAATATATCTGTCAAAATCAGTACACCATGGCCATAATCCAAAGCGGCCAGTTTCTCTACCACCTCTTTATGTATATTTTCTATTAAATCGCTGCTACGTACCCCGATTAATGAAACTTTTTCAGGTACAGATCCAAAAATATGCTGAATTAACTGCATATTTGCCTGTCCCACAGTCTCATGGGTTACAATCATCAAACCTATCATCGTATAACCTATTACAATTACAGCTCCAAGTGTACCGAATATTTCTCACATACGAAAAATAATTGCACCTGCTATCGCTGCCCAGTAAAAATAAGCTAAAACTCAACTGAATATCATTTTTTCGAAAACTTATCATACTTGTCTTATAGCAGAAAGAGAAATATTGAAAGAAAAAGATTCAGGTTTTAAGCTTTATCCACAAGATGGGTATTTTAGTCAAAATTCTTAATATACAACCGATATCAATTTTCAATGAAAAATTCTTAAGTTCTTGAAATGCTCAGTTTTTAATAATTTATTATTTAATAAATCTTTTGGTCAAAATTATTGTTAAGATATTTTGTATCATACTTAGTTTCAGATATTTATGATTTCAAATCAAATTATCTAACCGAGACGTACGGCACGCGCAATTACACAGAATTTGACTACAGCAACAGCAGGCAAGCAATCTATTTCCTCTTTGGCCGGGAAACGACCGGCCTGCCGCAGGAGTTCGCACAGGCCAGAGCAGATCACTGCCTGCGTATCCCTCAGACTTCCCATATCCGCTCATTGAATCTATCCAACGCAGCGGCCATTGTGTTGTACGAAGCGCTACGGCAGCAGGGGTTCGCTGGTTTGTCTTAACCAGTTGCGTTTCCATTTAGCACAAAGCAAAGAACCCAGTAGATAGTCTACTGGGTTCTTCTTAATGGGTGTCTGGCGGTGTCCTACTTTCACATGGGCATCCATACTATCATCGGCGCTAGGTCGTTTCACGGTCCTGTTCGGGATGGGAAGGCGTGGGACCAACCCGCTATGGCCGCCAGACTTTAAACTGTCAAATCAGAAAGCCTTAATCTTGGTGATGCTTGTATTCTCATCAGTAAGCTTTATCATTTACCTTGCACACCTTCTGTGTGCGAAGTCCTTCAAATGATAGAGTCAAGCCTCACGAGCAATTAGTATCGGTTAGCTCCAAGTGTTACCACTCTTCCACACCCGACCTATCAACGTCCTGGTCTCGAACGTCTCTTCAGAGGGATTAAATCCCTAGGGAAGTCTCATCTTCAGGCGAGTTTCACGCTTAGATGCTTTCAGCGTTTATCTCTTCCGAACTTAGCTACCCGGCGATGCGACTGGCGTCACAACCGGTACACCAGAGGTTCGTCCACTCCGGTCCTCTCGTACTAGGAGCAGCCCCCGTCAAACTTCCAACGCCCACTGCAGATAG
>NZ_MEIK01000017.1 GCF_002777855.1 Snodgrassella alvi | reverse complement strand
CCACCAAATTTTTTAGACAAAATGGTACAGATTGCAGCAGTCAATGTGGTTTTACCATGGTCAACGTGACCAATGGTGCCAACGTTTACGTGCGGTTTGCTCCGCTCGAATTTTTCTTTAGCCATGGCTACTTCCTATCTAAAGATGATTAGGTTTATCAATTTAGGTGGTGCCCATGGACAGAATTGAACTGTCGGCCTCTCCCTTACCAAGGGAGTGCTCTACCCCTGAGCTACATGGGCATTACGGTAGGTATTTACTTAATATGGAGCGGGTGAAGGGAATCGAACCCTCACCGTAAGCTTGGAAGGCTTCTGCTCTACCATTGAGCTACACCCGCATACTTACTTAAAAAAACTACCCCAAGTAAGACTGGAATTTGGTGGAGGGAGAAGGATTCGAACCTTCGAAGCTTTCGCAACAGATTTACAGTCTGCCCCCTTTGGCCGCTCGGGAATCCCTCCAAAAGAGAACGGCATGATAATGTTGATTTGTATCTTCGTCAAGCTTCTTAAGCAATTTTTTTTACTTAAGAGAGTAATTAACTGTTTCAAATACATTTCAGCCTGTGTCGTTTTATTCTTTTTCTGCCATCAGCCGTTGATATTTAACTTCCAGCTCCTCTTCGCTTTCTGGGTGTTCTTCATCAATGATGATGCAATCTACCGGACAAACCTGCTGACATTGTGGTTCATCATAATGACCTACACACTGTGTGCACCGTTCTGGGGTGATCTCATAAATTTCATCGCCCTGATAAATAGCGTTGTTTGGGCACTCAGGCTCGCATACGTCGCAATTAATGCACTCATCTGTTATCAAGAGTGACATGTTTTTCCTTTATCGTTAAATTTTACTCAAAACCGTTGGGCGCGGATTATACCATTATTTTGTCTGTATCCCATTGAGTGCCTGTTAATCAGGGTGCTTCTGGTTTACAGTAAGTTAATAATTCAAAACGACTTATTCCTGATTTACCCTCTCGCAGTATCTGCCACCCAGTTGGCAGCGTTGGTAATGTATCACTTTCAAGATAGATATGTGCTTGAGGTCTCAGATGCGGGACAAGGGCTTGCATAAGGTCTGGCCACTGCTGCCATTGGTAAGGCGGATCGAGAAATATTATGTCAAACTGCCGGCTGTTAGTTGCGAGAAAATTCTGTGCATCTGTACAAATAAGTTCTACCTGATTGAAATTCAATTGTTGAAGGTTATTTTTTATTGCCTGTGCCACCAGACGATTTTTTTCTATCAGCGTAACGGTTTTAGCCCTTCTTGAAGCTGCTTCCAATCCCATTACGCCACTACCGGCAAATAGATCAAGTACTGCCATACCTGTTAAGTCTTGCCCCAGCCAATTAAACAGACGTTCGCGCACGCTATCTGCCGTCGGACGCAGACCTTCGGCGGTCGGAAATGTCAGTTTACGGCCTCGATGGGTACCGCCAATAATACGTACCTGATTGCGATGCTGCTGAAGTATTCTGGCCATGTCAGTTTATTCCAGTAAAAAAAGACTTTCAGGCATGCTGAAAGTCTTAAGTTTTTTATTTATTTTGAGCAGCCTGCTTTATTCTTTGGGTGCGGGAGGTTCTATCTGTTCGGTATAGCCACACTCTTTTTGAGGACAAACTTTTTCGGTTCCGCGCCGTTTGGTGGTTTTAATGGTCAGAATCGGCCAAGCGCATTGCGGACAGGGTTCGTTAATGGGCGGATTCCACACGGCATAGTCACAATCGGGATAAGTATTGCAACTGTAAAACAGTTTGCCATAGCGACTCTTGCGTTCGATCAGGCTGCCTTTATGACACTTCGGACATTCAATTCCGGTATCTTTAGGTTTTTCCAAAGGTTCGATATATTTACATTTGGGATAATTGGCGCAGCCAATGAATTTACCATAACGGCCACGCTTGTATACCAGTTGTCCGTCACATTTGGGACAGCTGCGCCCTTCAACGATGGTAGGTTCTTCTGCAGCTTTGGCTGCCTCTTCAGCAGTTTCATTCACGTTGCGGGTGTAATCGCAATCTGGATAACCGCTACAGGCAATAAAGCGCCCACGTTTGCCAAATTTAATTTGTAGCTGGTGAGCTCCACATTTCGGACAGATTTCATCCAGATTTTCTGCTGTCAGCTCTGCGCGCGGGATGTCTTCCTTGGCTTTAACCTCTTTGTCAAAACCTTTCCAGAACTGTTGCATTACCGGCTTCCATTCTCGCTTGCCGCCGGCAATATCATCCAGCTGATTTTCCAGTCTAGCGGTGAAGTTGTAATCTACATATTGACCGAAATGCTCGGTAAGAAATTTATTGACGACTTCACCGGTATCGGTGGGCAGAAACCGTTTTTGTTCTAGTGTGACGTACTCACGTTCTTTCAGTGTGGAAATAATGCTGGCATAGGTTGAAGGACGGCCAATGCCATACTCTTCCAGTGCTTTTACCAAACTGGCTTCAGAATAACGGGGTGGTGGCTGAGTAAAATGCTGTTCGCCAAATATTTTATCTACCGGTAAATCATCTCCTTCCTGCAATGGAGGCAATTTTTTGGCATTTTCATCATCTTCGCTATCGTCGACACCTTCTTCGTAAACGCTTAAAAAACCAGCAAATGTCTGTATCTGTCCAGTTACTCGAAAAACACCTTTTCCTACAACAATATCGACACTGGTGGTATCGAAACGAGCTGGTGCCATCTGGCAGGCCACTGCACGTTGCCAAATCATCTGATACAGGCGAAACTGATCAGCAGTCAGAAAGGGTTTCACTTCTTCTGGTGTACGGTAAACCGAAGTCGGCCGAATAGCTTCATGTGCTTCCTGAGCATTCTTCGATTTGGTTTTGTAGACCTTTGCTGTAGATGGTAGGTAGTCGCTGCCAATTTTGTTATCAATATAATGGCGTATTTCAACAACGGCATCATCTGACAAGCTGACGGAGTCGGTACGCATATAGGTAATCAGCCCCACTGCACCTTGCCCTACGTCTACACCTTCATACAATTGCTGGGCTGTGCGCATGGTACGATCAGTTGTCATGCCAAGTTTACGCACTGCTTCCTGCTGCATAGTGGAAGTGGTAAATGGCGCAGCTGGATTGCGGCTGCGCTTTTTCTTTTCAACTTTGGAAACATGTGCCGGCTGACCCTGCAGGGCGCTGACAATTTCCTGCTGTTGAGTTTCATCTGGTATATCAAATTGCTCGAGTTTCTGTCCTTGCCAGTGTGTGAGTTTGGCGGTGAATTTGGTACGCGCTTTGTGGCTGTCTAAATGAACTGTCCAATATTCCTGTGCCGTGAAATCACGGATTTCTTGTTCGCGCTCGCAAATCATGCGTAATGCCGGGCTTTGTACGCGGCCAGCAGACAAACCTCGGCGAATTTTTTTCCATAATAAGGGTGACAGATTAAAACCAACCAGATAATCCAGAGCTCGCCGGGTCTGCTGTGCATCCACCAATGTTTGTGACAACTCACGCGGATGAGCAACCGCATCCAATACGGCTTTTTTGGTTACTTCATGGAATACTACCCGCTTTGGGTGTAGGTTTTTGAGGCCACGCTTAGATTTGAGTATTTCCTGTAAATGCCAGGAAATGGCTTCACCCTCTCTATCCGGGTCGGTTGCCAGATAAAGTGCATCAGCTTCTTTTGCTGCTGACACAATCGCATCCAAATGTTTGGCATTACGGCTGACCAGCTGGTATTTCATGGCAAAGTCATTTTCCGGATCGACGGCACCACTTTTAGGTACCAGATCGCGCACGTGTCCATAGGAAGCGAGAATTTCAAAGTCGCTGCCAAGATATTTTTTTAGCGTTTTCGCTTTTGATGGAGATTCAACAATCAACAGGTTTTTTGCCATTCGCTCAGGCTCACATTCGTAATTTAAATATTTGTGATATGTTGGTAGTTTGTTTTATTCTAATAAATACAATCGGACAAAGCAAAAAGCTTTCAGACGTTCTGACTGAAAGCTTTAATGCTGTTTCGCTGTCAGTAATTTACTGCATTATGGCTTCACCATTAAGCGCAGCCATTAATTCATCACCAATAAGTACTGGCAATTCTGACCGATGTGCCCACAAAACCAGTAAGGCCAGTACTTTAGCATGATCTACAGTGATGTCGTCATACGGCAAATTCATTAAAGCATTGAGTACGAATTCACGTTGCTCAGGATTGAGTGCACCATTCTGTTCCAGAAAATGTATTAGACCACGAACATCCAACGGGAGTGCATCCAGCTCTTCTTCATTAAAAATACGGAATCCGGTACTGCTGCGCAAGGTTTCGGCCGGAATCAGGGGTTCGAAACGCAGCTCGTCGAGACAAGTTAAGGCATCCCCTATCTCATCATCATTAAAACCCACCTCCTCCAAAAGCGCTCCTAGATCTTTACGTGGAGGGAAGGCATCAACGTCTTGAAAGTGCTCAATCAAAAACGCTATTACATCAATCATTTGCAATCCTTTCAAGATTTAATGCGTTGATAACAACCACCCGGCAGTGCGGTAATCCAGCCACCTAGCTCCAGTGCCATAAGATTAGCATACACATCTGTAGCAGGGATGCCAAGTGTTGAGACCAGTGTATCTGGATGTACGATACCATAACCTAATCCATCCAGAATTTGTTTTTCCGGCGATGTGAGTTTTGATGCAGCTGTTTTGTCTAATAAGAGATCTTCAGTCTCTTCAACAAGCAGTACGGGTGTATCTGATTGAATAAATTGTGAAGATTGATTGCTATATGAATGCACTTGCGTTTTTTGCAAGAGGAATGGGCACTCATGCAGTATATCATCTAGATTTTCAACCAGTTTTGCACCCTGTTTTATCAATGCATGACAACCTTTGCTTAATGGGTTATCAATCGAACCAGGTATTGCCATAACCTCACGACCCATTTCACCGGCCAATCGCGCAGTAATCAGGGAGCCAGATTCGGTTGCAGCCTCTATCACTAGGGTACCTTGGCTGAGGGCTGCAATCAGGCGATTGCGACGGGGGAAATTACCTGCCAAAGAACGTGTGCCTAGTGGAAATTCTGAAATTATACAGCCATGTTCGGCAATTTCAGCGGCCAATGATTTGTTGCGTGCCGGATACACGCGATCTATTCCTGTGCCCCAGACGGCAACAGTAGTACCTTTGCCAAGTAAAGCACCTTGATGGGCTGCGGTATCTATACCATCAGCCATGCCTGATATCACAGCAATTTCTTTTTGTGCTAATGCCTTGGCAAAATCACGGGCAATACGCATTGCTTGTGGCGTAGCATGTCGGCTGCCAACAATAGCCAACGAAGGCTGTTGCAGATAGTGGATGTTACCACGAATAAATAATAATGGAGGCGGTGTCAAACCTTCAGAAAGCAGTGGTGGATAATCATTTTCAGCCAGCAATAATAAGCGTGCATTTTCATGCTCTTGCTCCCATTGCAGGGCGGCTTCAGCTGCTTTTCTAGCCTCCTCACTGCGCCAGTATTGACCGGCCTGGGAACGAATCAGGAAAGGTTTAATTTCTGCCACATCTGCGGCCAAAGCGATTTGTGCCGAACCAAAATGTTTTAAGATACGTAAAAATGTTTCACTGCCAATATAAGGTGTTAATGCCAGCTCAATCCAAGCATAGCGCTCGAGCTCATTCATTTACATTTTCTTTACAGTTTGTAATTTATCAATTATGACAAAGGATAATTTATATTACAATTGATTATTTAATGGCATTATTTGAATATTATTTCAATAGAATAATATTATTAAAATAAAAATCATAACATTTTAATTTTGTGTTCTATTTTAATATTCAATATTCTTTTCTGTTTTTTGAAAACACGATTTTGTAAATTTTTAGAAAATTATTATTAATTTATATTTATTTTTGTAAATTATTACTGTATATTTAATTTTGCGAATATCAATGTAGGTTGAGACTGATTAACTTTCTGGATTGAAAGTCTTGGGTAATTATATGCCAATATCACTTAAATTTAAGGATTTTCTACATCCGCGTCCAACACCTTCTGGAATCGATGTTAACTGTAAATTAAAACATTTTGCCATTATTACTTATGCAGTTGATGCACACAGATTTGCAGGATTATTTCCCCCTCGTTTCAAACTGGATACTATCTTTATTGATGGTCAGGAAAAAGGTTTGCTTTCAGTTGTGCCATTTATGGACGTGGATTTTACATCAGCAGTTTATCCATTTCCTGTATTCAGCATGGGACAAACCAATTACCGAATTTATATAATTGATACGACAACCGGCGAACGTTGTGTCTGGTTTTTGGGTACGATATTGGATTCGTGGACCATTATGGTACCTCGTCATATATGGAAACTACCATGGCATCCGGGCAAAATGCGTTTTATTTGTGACTTTGACCAGCAATCAGGCTGCTATCGACATTATGAAATGCATACAAAGGCAAAGTGGGCGCCGGCTAGAGTACAATTAAAGCAGCAACCTGAACAACAATTTCATTTTCAAGGTTTTGCTGACAATGAAACGGCACTAGTCTATCTGACTCATCCATTGGCTGGTTTTTACTATCGACGTAATGGTAAATTGGGAACTTATCGAGTTTGGCATGATCGATTGACTGTGAAACCAGCTACACTTGAATCAGCACAATTTGCTTTATTGAGCCGGATGAAACTGGTTCAAGAAGACGAACAACAACAGCCCTATAGTGTATTACTTCAACCTATTAATGAATTTACCATTTATTTGCCACCCACTGCTTTATAAAATAATTGCAAATAGATAATAAAGATAGTTGGGCAAAGGTTGGGATTTCAGTAGTAAATTTAGATTATCAGCTGCTAATTTGTTTATGAATAAATCTGATTATTTTTATTTAACGAAAACGGCCAGATTTAATGGTTAATCCCTGTTGAATTTTCGAAGCCAGACTATAATTGCGTAAGGCATGGGTTAATGCTACTGCTAGGGCATCTGCAGCGTCTGCCTGAGGTGTTCCAGACAGAGACAACATTTGTACCACCATATGCTGTACCTGCTCCTTAGCCGCCTTACCCTGCCCTACGACAGCCTGCTTTACCTGCAGGGCTGTGTATTCGAATACCGGCAACTCACCTAGTGTCAGTGCAGCTATGGCCGCTCCACGTGCCTGACCCAATACCAGTGTAGCCGCAGGATTAACGTTTACAAACACCTGTTCGACTGCGGTCTGTGTGGGCTGATAAGTGGCAATCACTTCGCGTAAATTCTGTACAATAACTCGAATGCGATCGGCAAGTGTTGAGCCCGCGACGGTTTTTATGCAGCCAGAGGCAACATAAATGTGCTGGCGACCGATTACGTCAATTACGCCAAAGCCGGTTACACGGCTGCCAGGGTCGACACCAAGAATACGGATGGTGGATTGCTCGGACTGCTGTATTTGCATGTTTATACTGCTAAATCAAAGTAAATATGCTAAAAATGACAGACAAACGACATAGCCTGTCAATTAATTTTATCTGTTGGATGAGAATAATGTTACCGTATTTTGCCACTATCTATTACTCATTTGCTCTGATTGGCTTCGAACCATTGATTGGCCTGCTGTAATCTTTCTATTGTTCCAACATCCAGCCAATAGCCATTGTGATATTCACCACTAACCAGACCATTTTGCATAGCTTTACGCAATAAAGGAGCCAGTTTTGCTCTGTTATGAACCTGAATGCCCTTAAACAAGGCAGGATGATATACACCTACTCCGCTAAAAGTTAATGCTGAAGTATTTGTCTGACGCTCGGTTATTTTTCCAGATGACAACAGCTGGAAATCTCCTTCTGGATGATGAGACGGATTATCTACTAGCCATAAGTGAGCTAGATTACCAGATTGCTCTAATTCGTTACTGATTTCTATCGCCCCGACAAAATCAATATCTGTTAGTACATCTCCGTTTATCACCAAAAACGGTGTATTGCCGAGCATAGGTAAAGCAGTAGCAATTCCACCTGCTGTCTCTAGCCCTCCTTCTTTTTCAGCAGAATAAGAAATTTCCAGACCATAAGCTTGCCCGTTTTCCAAAGAGTTTTCAATTTGTTCTCCCAACCAAGCATGATTAATCACAATTTCTCGAAAACCTGCCTTCTGTAGGCGGCGCAAATGATGTTCGATT
Source organism: Snodgrassella alvi (assembly GCF_002777855.1). Classification (GTDB taxonomy): domain Bacteria; phylum Pseudomonadota; class Gammaproteobacteria; order Burkholderiales; family Neisseriaceae; genus Snodgrassella; species Snodgrassella alvi_E. The sequence goes on along the minus strand of NZ_MEIK01000017.1, from coordinate 70,778 downwards.
AAGGGTATTCCACCTACTTTTAGTAATGGTTTTGGACAGGTATCTGTCAGTGGACGCATGCGTTCACCGCGTCCTGCGGCAAGAATCATGGCTTTCATGATGGTTAAATTCCTTGATATTTTTGCAGCCTATAATACAACAGGCAAAGCGATCAGCTTTGCCTGAAAATTAAAGATAATAATTGATTAATGAAAACAGACAATCTAAATCAGATTGAGCTCAGTACCACTATTAAAGATTGCTGTGCCTTTTTCACCTTGCTCATATAAATTAATCCGCAGGCGCAAATCATTTGGTGAGTCTGATTGGCGTAAAGCTTCTTCAAAATCAATAACACCATCAACATAAAGCTGAAACAAACACTGATCAAACGTTTGCATACCATCATTACCTGCTTTGCCCATCAGCTCTTTTATCTGCATTAGTTCGCCTTTGTAAATATAGTCCTGAACAGTGGCAGTGTTAATTAACAGGTCAATGACAGCCCGACGGCCTTTACCATCTTTTTTCACAGCCAGCCGCTGGCCGATGATACAAACCAGATTCAGTGCCAAGTCCATCAGCACTTGCTTATGCTGTTCTTCAGGATAGAAATTCAAAATACGCTCAATTGCCTGATTAGCACTACTGGCGTGCAAAGTAAAGAAACACAAGTGACCGGTCTGCGCTAGTTTCAGTGCATAGGCCATGCTCTCATCACTGCGTACTTCCCCTACGCAAACAACATCTGGTGCTTCACGCAATGCACTTTGCATTGCATTGTCCCAGCTCAGAGTATCCACTCCGACTTCACGGTGGGTGATGATACTTTTCTTGGGTTTATGCACGTATTCAATCGGGTCTTCAATGGTGAGAATATGGCCGGCTGAATTGGCATTACGATAATCCAGCATAGCGGCCATGGTGGTGGATTTACCGCTACCAGTAGGACCAGCAAGAATAATCAGCCCGCGTTTTTTCATCACCAGCTCATCCAGCACTGGTGGTAAAAACAGACTCTGGGTGGTGGGGATATCGGTAGTAATCCGACGCAGCACCATACCCACCCTACCTTGTTCATGATAGGCATTAACCCTGAAACGCACACCATTTTTGGCAATAATGGAATAGTTTAAATCCAGTTCTTGCATAAACCGCTGCCGCTGAACGGTTGTCATGGTAGACATGGCAATCTTAGCAGTTTCCTCGCCGGTTAAAGGTTTGGTTGGTGCGGGGGTGATTTTGCCATCGATTTTCCATGATGGTGGAAAACTAGGACTGATAAAAATATCAGCTGCATTCAGACGTACGGCTTCAACAGCCATTTTTTCCAGCACTGGATGAATATGTACTACTTCCCGTTCAAGTGTGACTGGAGCTGGTGTGCTGACGGCTGTAGATGGAGCCGGCACTGCGGTAGAAGAATCTGTCATTGTTTTATTATGTATAGTTGTCTGGCGTGACTCGACAGTAGATGAAACCGATGAGACCGGAATCTGTTCGTTTGCTGGTACAGATTTGGTTTCTGTTGCAGCCTCTGGTGTTGCCTGCATCATTGCTGTGCTTGTTTCTTTATCTGCCGGCCTCGAATCTGGTGTATTTTGTATCGGTATAACCGCTACATTTGCATCTGTTTTTACAGTATTTGCTGACGTTGCTTCTGCCTCGCTGGGAGAAGGGGTAGCTGTTGCTGATGCAGCGGTAGGATGTTGATAGTGGTTAACCATATCTGATAATAAATCAGATAAGCTGGACTCTTTTGAGGCGTCTTTCAGCATATCCATGGCAACACGCTTTCCTGAATAAAAAACTATAAATTACTATCCTGCCAGCTGATCAGGACTGACCGCTTTAGATCGTGCTACATCTAAACTGATACGATTTTCACGCAGCAATTGTTGTAAACACTGGTCTAACGTTTGCATACCAAATTTCTGCCCCGTCTGCAAAGTAGAGTTAATCTGAGCAATTTTGTTCTCACGAATCAGGTTGCGCACTGCCGGAGTACTGATCATGATTTCATGAGCTGCAACACGGCCATTGCCATCCTTAGTTTTCAGTAGAGTCTGAGAAATTACTGCCTGCAGACTTTCAGACAACATAGAACGAACCATTTCTTTTTCACCAGCCGGAAATACGTCCACAATACGGTCTACCGTTTTTGCTGCACCAGTAGTATGCAAAGTACCGAACACAAGGTGACCGGTTTCAGCAGCTGTCAGTGCCAGACCAATTGTTTCAGGATCTCGCATTTCGCCTACCAGAATCACATCAGGGTCTTCGCGCAAAGCTGAACGCAATGCATTAGCAAAGCTGAGTGTATGCTGATGAAGTTCACGCTGGTTTACCAACGATTTTTTACTCTGATGCACAAACTCAATCGGATCTTCAATGGTTAGAATATGGCCGGCATCGTGATTATTGATGTAATCAATCATTGCAGCCAAAGTGGTTGATTTACCGGAGCCGGTAGGTCCGGTTACCAGCACTAGTCCACGTGGCATTTCAGCAATTTTTTGAAAAATTGCCGGCGCTCTGAGCTCTTCCAGCGTCAGTACCTTACTGGGAATGGTACGCATAACTGCAGCAGGGCCGCGCTCGGTGTTAAAGGCATTGACACGAAACCGAGAGACATTGGGAAGTTCGAACGAAAAGTCAGTTTCCAGATTTTGCTGATAATCTTTGCGTTGATAGTCGTTCATAATGGAAGCTATCATTTTACCTACTTCTTCTGCGCTCTGTTCGGGCAGATTAATACGGCGGATATCACCATTAACGCGTATCATAGGAGGAAGACCAGCACTCAGATGCAAGTCGGAAGCTTTGTTTTTAACGCCGAAGGCCAATAAATCGGTTAGCTGCATATTTACTCCGTTATGCTTGCCTGCGATGTGCAGGGACAAATTTCTGCTCTTATTTTAATCAAGTTGCCGAAGCTTTAAAATGAAAATGTTTGTGATGCCGGAAAAATTTTTTCAAAGAAAGCCGGATTGAATTCAAAAAACTGAAAAAAAACTATGTGATATGAAAAATTCAGATTCTCTGATTACACACTGGCGTGAGGTATTGGCTGAAATAGCCAGCATCCGCCAGCAAACTGAAGCTCCACAAAACGTTCAACTGATTGCGGTGAGCAAAACCTTTCCTGTCAGTGATATAGCCACACTGTATCAAGCTGGTCAGCGTGATTTTGGTGAAAATTACATTCAAGAGTTTAGTGATAAAACCAGCATGCTGTCCGAATACGATATTGTCTGGCATATGATCGGACACATTCAATCAAATAAAAGCCGGATTGTGGCAGAACGGGCACAATGGGTGCATACGATTGACCGTGAAAAAATTGCTCGCCGCTTAAATGAACAGCGGCCAGAGCACTTACCACCCTTGAATGTTTGTATTGAAATAAACATTGCTGCTGAAACAAATAAACATGGTATTAGTGCAAATAACACGGAATTATTGAAATTAGCTAGTTTCATCAACACTTTACCGCATCTAAAACTTCGCGGACTGATGTGTGTAGCCAAAGCAAACTCTACCAAAACTGAATTACAGCAGCAGTTCGGTATGATGCAGACTTTATTCCAGCATTTGCATCATTCAGGATTCGCGGTTGATGTATTGTCTATGGGAATGAGTGCCGACATGCATACGGCTATTGCCAGTGGAGCTACTCATGTTCGGATAGGTAGTGCTATTTTTGGTCAACGTCACTATACACAGACAAAATATGATTAGTTAGCATTAACATTGATTACAAGACGGCCGGTAAGCTCTGCTCACCGGCCGTTTTTCTACTAAATTATTGTCAGTTTAATCAAGTACTGCTTCAGGCTATTTTTTCTGCCTTAAACCACTGTGACGGATGAGCAATTTCATCCTGAGCGGCTACAATTTGCAATTCATACTGCCGGCGTTTTAAAGTTTCCTGCATAACCGCATAGACAGCTGAAGTTGTATGTTCAAATGCTTCAAGCAAAGATTTACCGGAAAGAAAATCTGCCAGAAAAATTCCACTTGTCATATCACCAACACCTACAGGTTGCCGTTCGCCAAAATCCACCAGAGGCCGGTGAATATGCCATGCTGCATCCAGCGTGACCAACAGCATTTCAAAGCGGTCGGTTTGATACCCAGCACGACTTAAATGTTTCACTAGCACAGCACGCGGACCTTTTGTACAAAGAGCCCGAGAGGCAGCAACCGCTTCTTCCACATTATGAATGCGTTGCCTGTTGTTCAACTCTTCAAGTTCAAACAGATTAGGCGCAATCATATCGCTCTGTGGCAGGGCTACATCACATAAGAATTCGGCCACACCTCCGGCAACAATACAGCCTTTTTCTGGATGGCCCATAACTGGGTCACAGAAATAAATGGCCTGCGGATTGGCCTGCTTCACTTTGCGGACAATATCAATAATGGCACTGCCTTGCTCGGCAGAACCCATATATCCACTTAATACAGCATCACAGTTTTTCAGTTCATCAATGGCCGCAATACCATCAACCACATCCAGTAAATGCTGAGCCGGCATCACTGTACCCTGCCACTGCCTGTACTGTGTGTGATTAGAAAATTGGACTGTATTTAATGGCCAAACATTAACGCCCAATCGGCGGATAGGAAATACCGTTGCGCTGTTACCCGCATGACCAAATACCACATGAGACTGAATTGAAAGTATATTTTTCATAATATTGCCATTTTACAATTTGATAATCTAAGAATTATCAAATGTGCTAAAAATCTGCTATGTAAGCAGACATATATAAATTTATGCCGATTATACGCAGATTATGCAGGCAGGAATAAATACTTACCTACCACAACACCTTAAATCACAATTTTTCTTTCTAACAACAATACATACCAATTGCCAACATAAAAATTATATTGTTTGCTTAGACCACTTTAATTTGAATATTTAATCAGGTTTTTCTGATAAATGTGCACTAGCATACATCAGCAGAAAAATACCTACTTTGCCGATTAAACATTAATTATTTAATTAAATTGTAATCGTAATTCCAGCACACTAAAACTTTTTCCTCCGCCGTAGGCAGCGCATTTTGCTTTCATTACCTAATTTGTTATATGCAGTATGTATTCTTATGCCTGTGAAATGGTTTTTCTTTTTTTAAAACTAAGCCAGATACAATGAAAACAAAAAACCAGCCTTTATAGCTGGTTTTTAAGCTTCAAAAAAAGATTATTCGTTGAAATCGAATTCACAAACATTGAAAAAGCTGCAAAATAGTTCCATTGATTATTAGTGTATGACCAAAACCGTTTGCTTAATTTTCGTTATCCACTTCATTAATCCACTTCATTACTATTTACTTTTTTTCAAGAACAGCAGCTTTTCTGACCAAGCGGACAAACTCATTGCGATAGCCTTGAGGATCGTTACCCTTGGCATTATTTGCCCAGTTAGCAATCTGCTCGTAAGAAGTCTCTGCAAGTTCTGGGTTATGGCGCAGTTTCTGTCCAAATGCTGCCACAGCCGCTAAGAAACGAGTTTCAACCCCTGCCTGCTCAAAAGAATTTCTTAACGCTTTCTTCTCTATTGGGAAAGAAACCATTTCACTTTTTTTACTGCCAGGCTCTTTCCAACGTAATTTGAGATAAGCAATTTCTCCATTCTGAGCACCGGTAGGTTCCGTTTTTTCGCGTTGATAACGCAAAGGATCAATACTTGGTTTGGCTCCGGCAAGAGTAAGTTCGTACAGCACTGTTACCTTTTTACCTGCACCTATATCACCAGAATCCACCTTATCATTATTAAAATCTTCTTGTTTCAACTGCCGTTTTTCATAACCAATTTGACGATACTCCAGTACTTGGCGAGGATTGAATTCAATCTGTGCTTTTGCATCTTTAGCCACAGTAACTAAAGTTGCATTCATTTCTTCCTGTAATACCTTTTGGGCTTCCTGCAAACTATCAATATAGCTATAGTTTCCATTTCCTGCATCCGCAATCTGCACCATCATTGCATCATTAAAATTATCATCTCCAAAACCCAGTGTTGATAAGGTTATCCCTTTATCTTTTTCAGTGCTCACCAGTGCCTTTAATTCTTCATCATTGTTTATACCAACATTAAAATCGCCATCAGTAGCCAGTAATATGCGATTTATCCCACCTTTTACCTTGGCTTGTTCAGCTATTTTATAAGCCAGCTTCAGTCCTTCACCGCCAGCTGTACTGCCACCAGCCTCAAACTTATCAATTGCAGCCAGTATTTTGGCTTTATTGCTTCCTGATGTAGGTTCCAGCGCCACCCCTGCACTACCTGCATAAGTAACAATAGATACTTTATCCTGCGGGCGTAATCTGCTCACTAATAATTTTAATGATTTTTTTAATAAATCTAACCTATCCGGCCCTTCCATCGAGCCAGAGGTGTCAACCAAGAATACCAGATTTGATGGCGGTAACTCTTTAAATTGAACGTTTTCAGCCTTGATATTTACCCTCAGCAATACCTTGTTTGGATTCCATGGACTGGGTGTCAGTTCATAAGTCGCAGCAAACGGGGAGCCTAGGAGAGGTTTCAATACTTCATTCGAAACATCCGGAAAATAATTAATAAATTCCTCAACCCGTACAGCATCAGGATGCGGCATTCTTCCATTAGCTATAAACCGCCGACTATTTGCATAACTGGCCGTATCCATATCCAGACTGAATGTACTTACCGGCTCTGTAATCACTTGTTTTATAGGATTATCTGAATAATTTTTATACCTTGCTGTATCTGGCTGATTATGTTCGTACACAGTCTGCATAAATATGCTTGAAGTTTCAGCCCCTTTAAAGCCAATTCTGGATTCATAATTTCCTATCTTAGGCGCTGCATTGACCGCTACCGGAGCATCCTGCTTCACCCTACCTTTAGCATCACTTAGTGTATGAACTGAACCACAAGCGCTCAATAACCCTACAACCCACGCCACGAGTAGACAACGTCCGGTTTTACTAAGCTGTGAATTTATTATCAACATAAACACCTTTATTTATCAGAGTAGATGATATATTTAACATATAGCCTAAATAAATTCCAACCCATATATTAATTTTAAATAGTATTTAGCTTTGAAATTATCGAATAAAATTATGTTGTTGGCAGAACTACGCACAACATAAAGACTGATTATTCAATCCACAGTTCGCTTTAATCATTTACCGGTATCAAGAAATCTTGAATATAATATTGAATTGCATATTCAATATTCATTCGCTTCAAGCTTGGAATATTGTTGCATTCAAATTGTTAATATTTATAAATAAAAAGAGGAAATGAAATGAGTATTTATTTTCTGGGTGGCGGTAATATGGCTACAGCCATCGTTGCAGGAATGAGCAAACAAGGCGGCTATGATATCGAAGTGATTGACCGTAATCTGGAAAAACGCCAACATTTGAGCAGCTGTTATCAGGTTAGGTGTAGTGAAAAACTACCTACCCTGAATGCTGATGACGTACTGGTGCTAGCAGTTAAACCACAGGATATGCAGCAGTCAACTGCCGGTATTGAGTTAAACGGTGCTTTAGTGCTGAGTATCGCTGCCGGATTAACCATCAATACATTGAGTCAGTTTCTTCAAAATCATCAGCGCATCATCCGCATTATGCCTAATACACCCTGTCAGATTGGCCTAGGTATTTCCGGTTTGTACGCACCATCTAATATTGATACAGCAGATAAAAATTTGGCCGAAAACATTATGCGTACCACTGGAGAAGTGGTTTGGCTGGACGAAGAAAGCGCCATTAACCGTATTGCTGGCATCAGTGGCAGTGGTCCGGCATACGTATTCTATTTTCTAAATGCTTTACAACAGGCTGCCATACAACAAGGATTCAGCACAAAAGAAGCTCATCAATTAAGTCTGGGCACATTCAAAGGTGCAGTTTCACTGGCAGAACAGTCTGGTACTGAATTTGTGCAGTTACAGAAAAATGTTACCTCCAAAGGGGGAACCACTTTTGCCGCCACATCAGTATTCGACCAGCATCAGCTGTCACAGGTTGTGGCTGATGGCGTGGCAGCCAGCGTTGCCCGTGCAGAAGAAATGCAACAACAACTAGCTCCTTAAGGTAACTTGTGATCAGTAAAACTATTTTTCTGTTAGCCAGTGCCCTAGCTATCATGTGCTGGGCACGGCTTTTGCTACAGTGGGGAAATTTGCCTTTTTTACATCCGCTGGCGCAATTCAGTGTACGAACAACCAATTGGCTAATACGGCCTTTACGCAGAATCGTGCCACCTCTAGGTAGATGGGATATCGCCTGCATTGTGGCTACCCTAATTATTTATTTTCTGGCTTCCATTATTAATCTCATTACCACTTTCGGCTGGACACAGCCAGATATGCGTAGCATAGCAGCCAGTTTATTTTCCAGTGTTCTGTTTTCACTCAGAGCCATGTGTTACGCGTTGTTCACCGGTCTGGTATTACGAATGTTTTTAAGCCTCTGCAAGCCATATTCAGTGCTTTTATTGACCCTACAGCGCATTTTCACCCCCCTTACCCGCCCTTTTGCTGTACTGCGCTTAGGTAGATATGATTTTTCTGCGACAGTGATTCTAATTGTATTATGGCTATGTCTAGATTGGTGGTTACCGCTAGCAGCAAATAAAATTTCATACTGGCTGATTAGTGGATAGTGTTGTCTAATGCAAATTTACGAATAGATTATAAAAACATGCTATCATGCCCGAACTTTTTTAACAGCCTGACAACTGGTTTATGTTGTTCAAAAACAGAGCTAGTTGTCAATTCCTGAGCTAATTGCTTAAATGAGCTACGCAAAAGAAAGACTGTATAATGGCTAAACTCACTGAACAAGACATCCAAGCATGGAACGGCCCTGAAGAAGAGTACATGAATGAAGAACATCAAGCCTTCTTCCGTGATTTGCTGCTGAAACTTCAGGATGAGCTGATTCACAATGCCAATAATACTGCCGGTCATTTGCAGGAACAATCTACCACTCCAGATCCGGCAGACCGTGCGACACTGGAAGAAGAATATGCTCTGGAGCTGCGTACCCGTGACCGCGAACGCAAACTACTTAGCAAAATTCAAGCCTCTTTACGTCAGCTGGATGAAGGGGATTATGGCTTCTGTCAAGATACCGGTGAACCTATCGGCCTGAAACGCTTACTGGCTCGACCAACTGCAACTCTGTCTGTCGAAGCACAAGAAAGGCGTGAGCGAATTAAAAAACAGTTTGTGGACTGATACTGAATTGATAAGCACCAAAAAACGCTTTCTGAAATAGAAAGCGTTTTTTTATTTGCCGCCAGAAATATTGTTTCAACTATTCCGCTTATCAAGATTGCAATAATAGGCAGTGTCTCATACTTTTTTCTGCCACCAGTAATTCCCATATCACCAGACAAAAAATCAAACTTAAAAAATTAAATTTCTACCAAGCATTTACCCTGTAGCAGTAAAGCTTTTACCGGTGCAAAATCCTGACGATGCTGGGGTAATACCCCAAATTGCCGGAGAGCAGCCAAATGTGCGGCCGTACCATAGCCCTTGTGCCGGTCAAAACCATATTGAGGGTATTGCTGGTGCAATGCATACATTTCTGCATCCCGTGCCGTTTTAGCCAGAATCGAAGCTGCCGACACAGCAGCTATTTTCAAATCTCCTTTTACTACAGCTTCTGCCGGCAAGGTTAAATCAGCAGGTATGCGATTGCCATCTATCCAGACTTTGCTAGGAACAGTATGCAAATTCATCACCGCACGAGCCATCGCGCGCATAGTGGCAAACAGAATATTATACTGATGAATTTCACTGACATCGGCTGCGGCTACAGACCATGCAGTTGCCTGCTGTTTAATCTGTATCGCCAGCTCATCACGTTTTTTTTCAGATAATTTTTTGGAATCAGTGAGACCGGGTAAATCATAATTTGCCGGCAGAATCACGGCTGCAGCATAAACACTGCCCACTAAAGGGCCACGTCCAGCTTCGTCCACACCGGCATGAGCGGGTAATACACCTAAATCGAAGCTCATACCTGCCCCGTAGCGTGCTGGAGCACAGCCTGTGCAGCTAGTTCGTCAGTGTTCAAACGCAACTGCTGATGCAGTGCCAAAAAATCTGTTCGCAGGCTTTCAATTTCCTGTGGCGATTCATACCATTGGATCACCGCCTGAGCCAGCTTCTGCGGGGTAGCATTTCCCTGTAAGAGCTCCGGCACCACGCCTCTGTCCAACAAAATATTAGGCAACCCAACATAAGGCACTTTAATTTTATGTTTTACATAAGCATAGGTTAATGGCGATATCTTATAACTGATTACCATTGGACACTGACACAAGGCTACTTCTAGCGTAGCCGTACCACTGGTTACCAGAGTCACATCAGCAGCCTGACATGCCATTTCCGCATGCGCAGACATCAAACGTACTGGCAGTTTTTGCCATGCCGGCTGCGCCAGTAAAGTTTGCATCCGCTGCCGCGTTGCCGCAGTAGCCAGTGGCATTAAAAACTCAGCCTGCGGATAGCGCTGGCGGATGATTTCGGCTGCCTGTAAAAACAATGGCGCCATAAAATCAATTTCACTCACCCGACTACCCGGCATTAATACAAATACCGGAGCCTGCTCAGGTAGTTTCAATTGCTGGCGTCTGGCCTGACGATCAACCTGCAACGGCAATGTCTGCGCCAGTGGATGACCGACAAAACGCGCTCGCCCGCCTGCTTGTCGATATAATTCCGGCTCCATCGGAAACAAACACAGCACTTCATCAACTTGCCTGACGATTTTTTTTACTCGCTTGCGCCGCCAGGCCCATACAGACGGGCTAACATAATGCACAGTGGCAATACCGGCATGTTTTAAACTTTCTGCCACACCCAGATTAAAATCCGGCGCATCTATTCCTACAAACACCTGCGGTCGAATCGTTTTCAGTGCATGAATTAAGCCTCGGCGAATGGCCAGAATTTCCGGAAGTTTTTTTACAACTTCTACAAAACCACGTACCGCCAGCTTTTCCTGATCATATAAACTGCGAATACCTGCAGCAAGCATACGCGGCCCACCGATACCCACAAACTGCACATTTGGATAACGGGCACGTATGGCATTCATAAGATGGGCGCCAAGCAAGTCACCGGACGCCTCCCCAGCACACAAGGCTATGGTTAACGAGGGCAGTTCAGTTGCAGTTTTATTCATAGCGGGATAGCATAGTGATAAACAGCTCGCAGAGTCAGGCTTTAAAGATTACCAGTTTAACAGGCGATATCTGCCTGTAAAAGGATAAGGCTATAAAAGCTAAAAGCCCAAGCAAAGGGCTTGGGCTTTTAATCTGGGGTGGCTGATGGGGCTCGAACCCACGACAACTGGAATCACAATCCAGGGCTCTACCAACTGAGCTACAGCCACCATTAAAACTTTTCAAACTTGGTGCGCCCGACAGGAATCGAACCTGTAACCCCCGGCTTAGAAGGCCGGTGCTCTATCCGGTTGAGCTACGGGCGCGTACTCTCAAATCTATCCGGATAAGGATTCAGTCGATGTGGTCGGGGTGGTGGGATTCGAACTCACGACCCTCTGCTCCCAAAGCAGATGCGCTAACCAGGCTGCGCTACACCCCGACGAGAGAGGCGAACTATACAGCTCTGAAAAACCATCGTCAAGAGGTAAACCTAATTTTTTTGCCATATTTTTGAAATATTGCCGATTTATGGTTGCACACAATCAATAAAAGCAGATGAAAGCAAGGCTAAAAAATGCGACAATGCCATTTTTCTGAGTTTCAGCTGCTGGTTGCCCGCCAACAGCCTCTTTATTTATCTTTCTGTCTGGAATTAGCTAATGACCGCTCAACTCATTGATGGCAAAAAAATTTCCGAACAAATTCTGCAAAAACTCGCGGGTCGTGTGCAGCAGCGGCTGGATAATCAGTTACGCCGTCCTTGCCTAGCGGTCGTACTGGTAGGCGAGGACCCAGCCAGTGCTGTGTATGTACGCAATAAAAAACGTGCCTGCGAAACCATCGGCTTTGAATCACGCAGTTATGAACTACCTACTCAGACCAGTGAATCAGAATTGCTGGCACTCATTGATGAAATGAATGCCGACAAGGGTGTAGATGGTATTCTGGTACAGCTACCTTTACCAAAACATATAAATGGTCAGCTAGTACTAGAGCGGATTGTGCCGCATAAAGATGTCGACGGGTTCCATCCGTATAATGTAGGCCGTCTGGCAGTAAAGATGCCGCTAATGCGTCCGTGCACACCGAAAGGTGTAATGACCTTACTGGAAGCTTATCAAATTGATGTAGCCGGTAAAAAAGCTGTAGTAGTAGGTGCATCAAATATCGTTGGCAGACCGCAGGCTTTAGAGCTTCTGTTGGCTCGAGCCACAGTTACAGTTTGTCACAGCGCGACGCAGAATCTGGCACAGGAAGTCGCAGCAGCCGATATTGTTGTAGTGGGTGTAGGCCAACCGAATTTTGTCAAAGGTGAATGGATTAAACCTGGCGCAATCGTCATAGATGTAGGAATAAATCGGTTGGAAAACGGCCAGTTATGCGGTGACGTAGCATTCGCCAACGCTAGAGAACGCGCAGCGATGATAACTCCAGTGCCAGGTGGCGTCGGCCCCATGACAATCGCCTCTTTGATGGAAAATACGCTGCAAGCTGCTGAACTACACGATGCACAACTAAACTGAATTTCCTTCAGGTCTGATTCGGAAATCAAATGAACAGCAAACCTGTACAGACAGCAATCAATTTTGCAAAACTGATCTGAAAACTCAGGTTAGCATTAACATTTTACCAATCAGTCCATTAGCCAATATATCTTCGTATAAACAACAGAATAAAACCAAATGGCGTAAAAAACGCCATCATAACCGGAAAACTCTGCCAAATAGCATGCGAATCCAGACAATGCTGGCACGATTAATGAAATGGCTGTTATGGTTTATTCAACAACATAAAGTGATATTGATTCAATGTATCAGTTTTTCATCGACACTTGGGCTGCACTGCGTATGCAGTTTTACCCTAAAACGCATTACCGTTATTCGCCGTTTATCTTTATTGCCGTACTCTTGGCATTAGGCCTAATGAGTATTGCGAACATGTCACCCTTTCTCGGACATCAACTGGGTATCAGTGCTTTTATTATGGTATTAACTGTATTGCGCTGGGCGGTTCTGAGTTTTTCCATGCAATCCATTCTTAGCTACTACAACCGGCAGCCCGGACAATGGTATGGTTACATACTGGTCACTGAAGCGCTAACTCTGCCCATGGTAGCTATACTGTACTTTCCACACGCATTAGCCATGCCCGGAATGGCGTGGATGATCTGGACCATAGTGGTTCAAGTAGGTGGTTTTGTCCGCATTAGCCAGCAAAATGTATTTAAAGTAGCCTTGGCTTATATTGTCTATTGTTTCATCACTTGTCTAGTCGGCAGTGTAATTCTATTAATTTTCAGCGGCATGGGTTGGTTAGATTTAAACACTATGGCACAGTCTTTCCAGCAAATGGTCACACTGCCTGCTGCCGAAAACGGCTTACGCTGAACAGATGAGGAATTAAGCTGGTTCCGCTATAATAATACATGGTGTTTTTAATGCGAATCAGATAATTGAATTAACCAATTTTGCATTCCAAACTTGAAATTTACCTAATCAGTTTTGTTGATTTGAAAAGGAATAAGCATGACGTTAAAAGTTGCCATTAATGGTTATGGCCGTATCGGCCGCCAGATATTGCGTGCCATCTATGACTATAACCTGCGCAACCAGTTTGAAATTGTCGCGATAAATGCCAGTGGCACATTGGAAACCAGTGCCCATCTGACAAAATTCGATACCGTTCATGGCCGTTTCACCGCAGATGTTTCATTTGATGATGATGCTTTAATTATCAACGGCGACCGTATCCGCTTTTTCGCTACTCGCAATCCGGCAGAACTGCCTTGGGGTGAATTAGGTATTGATCTGGTACTGGAATGTACTGGTGCATTTACCAGCAAAGAAAAAGCTAGCGTCCATATACAGAGTGGCGCTAAGAAAGTTTTGATATCCGCTCCCGGTGGTTCTGATGTAGATGCCACTGTAGTATACGGCGTGAATCATCAGGTACTCACACCAGAAATGACTGTAGTATCCAATGGTTCCTGCACAACCAACTGTCTGGCTCCGGTAGCCAAAGCTATTAATGACGGACTGGGCATGGTAAAAGGTTTGATGACAACCATTCATGCATTTACTAACGATCAGGTTCTGACCGATGTACGGCATAAAGATTTACGTCGTGCCCGTAGTGCAGTGGAAAACCTGATTCCAACCAAAACCGGTGCCGCCAAAGCTTTAGGACTGGTACTGCCGGAACTACAGGGCAAATTCGACGGCTTCTCTGTGCGTGTACCAACTATTAATGTTTCACTGGTAGATCTAACTTTTGAGGCAGCTCGCGACACCAGCATTGAAGAAGTGAATGCCATCGTTAAAGCGGCCAGTGAAGGCAGTATGCAGCATATTCTGGGCTATAATAGCCTACCATTGGTTTCAAGTGATTTCAATCACTTACCTCAGGCATCTGTATTTGACAGTACCCTCACCAAAGTTACCAACGGCAATATGGTAAAAGTACTGGCATGGTACGATAATGAATGGGGCTTTAGCTGCCAGATGCTGAATACCGCCCGCGCCATGTTCAACATGGAAGTGACACCGTTCGCCTGAGCTACGCTCAGCATAATGGCAGGCTGTCTGAAACCATGTAGTTTTCAGGCAGCCTGAATACATTTATGTATAGCCTAACGCATAAACAAAATCACAAAACTTAGCGTACCACTATCCACGTCATATTAAGATCTGGTCGCTTAACCTGACACTTTTATTAATTTTAAATTCCAAGCAAACAAATCGCTGATTCTCTATTTTGCTTCCTTGAGGCACAGATTATGCTTAACTATCATTTGCAACCACACTCACTGACCCAGCATTTGTGGCATGTTCGTCTCAGTTTCACTCAGCTCGATAATCAGAATTTCACCTTAAGCCTACCCAACTGGCTGCCCGGTAGCTATATGATTCGTGACTTTGCCCGCCATATCGTTACTTTAACGGCCAGTTGCAACAACTCCCCCGCAACAGCAGAGCAGATAAACAAAAATACATGGTCTTGTAAAGGACTGGCGGGTAAATGGGAAATCAGCTATCTGGTTTATGCTTTTGACAGTTCTGTACGTGGATCATTTTTAAATACCGAGCGTGGCTTCTTCGATGGTGCATGCCTGTTTTTACGCCACAATCAACGCCAGCAGGAAGCCTGCCAGTTAATTATCAGCGGTCTGCCGGAAAACTGGGATATTGCTACCACTATGCCCGCGGCTTCATTGCCACGGGTTTATCAGACTGGCAACTATCGTGCATTGATAGACTATCCGGTGGAAATGGGCTATCTGTTGCGTCTGCCCTTCACTGCGGCAGGCATCGAACATGAGATTGTCATTAGCGGACATTTTTCTCAGTTTGACCAGCAACGTCTCGTCCAAGATGTTGCTAGAATATGCGCCTGTGAAATAGCTATGTTTGACGCACCGCCACCTTTTGAGCGTTACAGCTTTCTATTGCACGTCGGCAATGGCATTTACGGCGGGTTGGAACATAGATCATCATCTGCACTGATGGCCGACCGGCATGATCTGCCGCAGACAAATGGCAAAAACAGCGAAGCTTACATTACTTTATTGGGATTATTCAGCCACGAATATTTCCATGCA
The DNA here is from genome assembly GCF_002777855.1 of Snodgrassella alvi. GTDB lineage: Bacteria > Pseudomonadota > Gammaproteobacteria > Burkholderiales > Neisseriaceae > Snodgrassella > Snodgrassella alvi_E. Next base: position 55,002 of record NZ_MEIK01000017.1, on the reverse strand, counting down.
TGGAATGTAAAATCCATCATTCCAGCTGCATTTGCCAATAATGAATTGAACACCGAAGCCTATACCCATCTCTTATGGGCTTTCGAGGGCATCACTTCCTACTATGATGATTTGTTTCTGGTGCGCAGCGGCGTCATTACACCAGCTCAATATCTGCATTTACTAGCCAAAACTATTACACGAGTGCAGCAGGGAGCGGGACGACTTAAGCAAACTCTGGCTGAATCCAGCCTTACCGCGTGGACCAAATACTACAAACAGAATGAGAACAGCGCCAATGCCATTGTCAGCTATTACCAGAAAGGGGCTTTGGCTGCCATGTGCTTGGATCATCATATTCGCCAGCACACCAAACATCAGAAAAATCTAGACGACGTGATGCGCGCACTATATCAAGACTGGCGGCAGCGAGGATTAGGTCTGGCTGAAAATGAGTGGCTCAAAATCGCGCGCGAGACCACCGGTATTGATTTAACACAAGTTTATCAGCAGTACATCATGACCACATCTGATTTACCTATGGCTGAAAAATTACATCAGACTGGTGTATCACTGCATTGGGCTGCTCTGCCACTCCAGCATGGGGGCGCTTACATAGAGGAGCCTACAGCAAGCGAGCAGACTTGTGCCGATTTAGGTGCAAGGTTTAAACCTGCAACACTCGGAATCACCCTGCAACAAGTATTCAATCAGGGTAGTGCAGAAAATGCTGGCCTGAGTGCCGGTGATCAGCTCATCGCACTCAATGATGAAATCATTACGGACTTTAGCACGCAATGGGCACGTATCCATATTGGCGAAACGGTACGGATTCACTTTATCCGAGATGGCCTGCTGCGACAATCCAGCTTATTGGCCCAACCGGCAATAACCGATACAGCCCTACTCAGTATTGAGAATACTCAGCTGTTACAACAATGGTTGCAGCCACAACCCCTAAAATAACCGCCAGACTGAAACAATAATTCTATTTTTATAAATATCCTAGATTTCATGCCAGCTGATTTACATCTGACTCTTGTCCTGCCCGGTTTACTGTGGCCGCATCAGGATATTATCGTGCCGGTAGTACCATTACCGGCATTGGATAAGTTACGCCATTGGGGTCAATTTTCCGCACAAACCTCTAGTAGAAGCCAGCTTTTCCGGCAGCACCTGTGGCAAGGTTCGTGGGTACAACAGGTATGTGGGCAGTATAACCTTGATTCGAGTGGTAACAGCCTGATTGCCACACCCATCAGTCAGATAGCCGGAATGCATCAACTGCAATATATTGATGGAAAATCTCTTTCTTTATCCATAGAAGAAGCAAGCGCTTTCTGTAGTGTATTGAATAAATGGTTACAGGCAGAAAATTGGCAGTTTCATCCAGTAAAAGCCAATTTGTGGCTGTTGACCTCCTCACAAAGAATGGCATTTAGCGTGCCATCGATACTGGATCTCGGTGGCAGCATTAACTCAGAAATAAAACCAACTGGTACCGATGCACTCTTAATTTTACAACGACAGACCGAACTGCAAATGCTGCTGTATCAGCACCCGATCAATCAGCAACGCAGTGCCCGCGGCCTACCTACCATCAACAGCTTATGGTTTGAGCCAGACAGCGCAGGCACAGCAGACAGTAAAATTCCGTTGTATACCAATAGCTCTTGGGCAGTTAATACACATGAGCTACCCGCTAATTATGCTGCATTAGCAGATACCATGTTTGGCAAAGATAAAGATAAAATTGTGTTGTTTAATGATGCATTATGCACCGCCGTCAATCAGGGCGATGTATACCTTTATACCCAGATACTGCAACAATGGGAGCAGGACTGGTGGCAACCCTTGTTAAACGCACTGCAAAACAAGCAACTCCGGCAGCTAAATATTCATTGCGAAAACGGCCTGCTTCAAATCCGTAAACCCTGGCTAAACTTTTTCCGGCATAAAGCCAAACCATTTAACGGATTAAGTCTATGAAGCCCGCCTGCATTGTTACCCGCCCGGTAGATACCCATGCCGAACAAACCCTACTAGCACAGGGCGTTGAACCATTACTGGCAAGATTGTATGCCACACGCGCCATTAAAAATAAACTTGAAACGGAATCCAGCCTTTCTGCCCTGCTACCATTTCATAGTCTAAAGAATATTCATGCTGCCAGTGAACGCTTGGCGCAAGCAATCGCACAACAAGAAAAAATTCTGATTGTGGCTGATTATGATGCCGATGGCGCTACTGCCTGTGCTCTGGCTATGCGAGGCTTACAAGCCATGGGCGCCATAACTGACTTTTTTGTACCAAATCGTTTTGAGCATGGATACGGACTGACAGCAGAAATTGCTGTGCTTGCTGCTCAGGCTGGCGCCGATTTGCTGCTAACAGTGGACAATGGCATAGCCAGTGTAGATGGTGTACAGCGTGCACACCAACTGGGTATGGATGTATTGATTACCGACCATCATTTACCCGCCGAGCAGCTGCCTGAATGCATTATTGTTAATCCTAACCAGCCCGGTGATGAATTCCCCAGCAAAGCACTGGCCGGTGTCGGCGTGATGTTTTACGTACTGATGGCCTTGCGTCACCATTTGCGTCAGCACAACCAGTTCAGTCAAGTCCCCGAACCAAATCTGGCACAATGGCTTGATCTAGTTGCATTAGGTACCGTTGCCGATGTCGTCCCCCTTGATCAGAACAACCGTATTCTGGTCGCACAGGGGCTCAAGCGCATGCGTGCCGATAAAATGCAACCCGGTATACGCGCCCTATTTCAGGTAGCTAAACGTAAAATACATCAGGCTCAGGCATTCGATCTGGGCTTTGCCATTGGTCCACGGCTAAATGCTGCCGGCCGGCTGGATGATATGAGTTTAGGCATAGCCTGCCTTTTATCAGATGATATACACAACGCAGCAAACTTAGCGGAACAACTGAACGATTTAAACCAAGAGCGCCGGCAAATACAACGCAGCATGCAAGATGAGGCCAATTTGCAGCTAGCAGACATTAATACCGAAAGTAGTTTCAGTATTGTCGCCTATCACAACAGCTGGCATCAGGGCGTCACCGGCATTGTTGCCGGCCGTTTGCGCGAAACCTTTCATCGACCGAGCATTGTGTTTGCACAAGCTGAAAACGGCATACTGCGCGGATCTGGTCGTTCCATTTCTGGTCTACATTTGCGTGATGCTTTAGATATGGTCAGCAAAAGACAACCGGAAATCATTCAGAAATTCGGCGGACATGCCATGGCTGCTGGATTAAGCATTGTCGAAACACAATTACCCGCTTTCCGGCGTGAATTTGAAACAGTATGCCGGCAACTTATCCAGCCAGCCGATCTGAATCAAACATACCAGACCGATGGTTCATTAGAACCCCAACATCTGAATTTAGCCACAGCCCAGCAACTGGCAGCGTTGGTGTGGGGGCAAAGCTTTCCCCCTCCCTCTTTCTGCGACGAATTCAACGTTGTCAGCCAGCAAATCGTTGGCACTGGTCACGTAAAGGCAGTGTTACGCAAGAGCAACTGCGAATGTGAAGCCATGTTTTTTCGGTGCAACGTCACTTTGCCTGAACGTATTCGCGTGGTTTATCGGCTTATTGCCAATGAATGGCGCCAGCAACTTGAATTACAGCTATATGCAGATTACTGGGAAAATTGTACCTGAAGAGATATTGAGGCTGTTTAAATACATAAATTCACTTATAATTAGCACAATCAAACATTAACATGGCTTTTTTTGCGCTCCTGTATCTGTAATTGGCCATTACGCCACAAACAGATAGGCTAAAAGGAAGAGCAGCCAGATAAATGCACAATTAACTAAGTGTAAACTTAAAAAGAGATAAAGACAGGAATTAACTGGTATGAGTGTAGGATTGATTCGAGTTTTATATAAGCACCAGATTATCGATGCAGAAAAAGCTGAAAAACTGCGTCAGGAGCTTGAGCAGAAACGTCCAGTTATACCGATGCTGTTGCAGTCTGGTGTCATCGATGCTGATAAACTGGCCAGCTTCCTATCCAAGGTATTCAGTATTCCTTACCTCAATCTGGAACTATATAACCAAAGCCTTGTACCGCAGGACTTAATCAATCTGAAAATCATGCAGCAATATATCTGCGTGCCCATTTTCAAACGTGGAAATCGTCTGTTTCTGGCTGTATCTGACCCCACTTCCATTCAGCATTATCAGAAAATTGCCACAGATGCCGGCTGCATCCTGAATTTGGTTATTGTACGCGATGATCAGTTGCGTCAGATACTTGAAAATCTCGGACAGGAATCCACCAGCCTACTAGAAGGAATGGATACAGTTGGTGATGCTGAAGCAACAGGCAATAATGCCATGTCTGCCGATGATGAGGACGGTGAAAACGGGCCTGTGGCCAGATTTGTCTTCAAAGTATTGAATGATGCACTCAACAGCGGCGCCTCAGATATTCACTTTGAATTTTACGAAGAAATGGCAAGAGTACGTTTTCGTATTGACGGGCAGCTACGAGAAGTAGTGCGTATGCCACTGAATATTAGAAACCAGATTGCCTCCCGTATTAAAGTGATGGCTAAACTGGACATTTCAGAAAAACGTATACCTCAGGATGGCCGAATTCAGATTCAATTCCGCAAAGGCGCCAAACCGATTGACTTCCGTGTCAGTACCCTTCCGACCCTGTTTGGTGAAAAAATTGTGATGCGTATTCTGAATTCGGATGCCGCTACCCTAAATATCGAACAGCTCGGCTTCGAACCATTTCAGAAAGAATTACTGCTGGAAGCCATTCACCGGCCTTATGGTATGGTACTGGTTACTGGCCCAACCGGTTCCGGTAAAACTGTATCCCTTTACACCTGCCTGAATATTCTGAATACCGACAGTGTGAACATTTCTACTGCAGAAGATCCTGCGGAAATTAATTTACCCGGTATCAATCAGGTAAATGTAAATGATAAACAGGGACTGACATTTGCCGCAGCTCTAAAATCTTTCCTACGTCAGGATCCAGACATCATCATGGTGGGGGAAATCCGGGATTTAGAAACGGCCGATATTGCCATCAAAGCAGCACAAACCGGTCATATGGTATTTTCTACCCTGCACACCAATAATGCGCCTGCCACCTTATCACGTATGCTGAATATGGGGGTTGCTCCATTCAACATCGCAAGTTCAGTGAATCTGATTATGGCACAGCGTCTGGTTCGACGTTTATGCACCTGCAAAGCACCAGCCGAACGGCCACCAGAATTCGCACTCAAAAAAGCCGGTTTCTCTGATGAAGATCTAGCTAAAGAATGGACATTTTATCGGCCGGTAGGCTGTGAGCGCTGTAAAGGCAAAGGTTACAAGGGGCGCGCTGGTGTTTATGAAGTAATGCCTATCAGTGATGAAATGCAGAGAATCATCATGAACAATGGTAATGAAGTCGATATCAGTCAGCAGGCGCATAAAGAAGGACTGGTCGATTTGCGTCATGCTGGTCTGCTTAAAGTTATGGAAGGCATCACTTCGCTTGACGAAATTCTAGCCACCACCAACGATTAAATCCATCGCCCATTTATCTAATTAATACAATACTGTGAGAAAAACCATGAACAAACCAGTAGCAGTATCCAAAGCTAAATCTACCGGCATCAGCTACAGCTTTGAAGGAAAAAACATCAAAACTGAGCAGATTGTACGCGGCGAAGTAGTGGCAAAAGATGAGGCAGAAGCCCGTGCCAAACTTAACCGACGACAGATTCGTGTAATTCAGATAAACAAAGTCAAAAAACAGCGTCAGAAAAAAATCAGTCCGGCGGATATAACTGTCTTTACTCGACAATTATCAACCATGATGAAATCCGGTTTACCGATGATGCAGGCTTTTGATATCGCAGCCAAAGGCCACTCAAACCCTGCTATGACCCAAATGCTGATGCAAATCCGTTCTGATGTTGAGCAGGGTACATCATTAGCTGATTCTTTTGCCAAATATCCAAAGTATTTTGATCGATTTTATTGCAATCTGGTACGTGCAGGCGAAACAGGCGGTGTATTGGAAGCCATATTAGATAAACTGGCCGTATACAAAGAAAAAACTCAGGGAATCAAGAAAAAGGTTAAAAGTGCTTTGACCTATCCGGTAGTAGTGGTAGTTGTCGCAATTGCATTGGTAATCGTCATGATGATGTTCGTTTTACCATCATTCGGTAAAGTTTACGAAGGTATGGGCGTTCCTCTGCCAGGGCTTACACAATTCATGATGAATATTTCTAATTTCTTTGTCCACTTTGGAGTATTTATTATCATTGCACTCATAGCAGGTGTAATTGGACTAATAAAATGGTATCAGAACTCAGATGATTTGAAAAAACGTTTTGATTATATGTTATTGAAAATGCCCATTTTTGGCCAAATCGTACGTAAAGCCACAATTGCCCGCTGGGCGCGCACAACAGCAACCTTGTTTGCTGCCGGCGTCCCCTTAGTAGAAGTACTTGACTCAGTTGCCGGAGCAGCGGGCAATATCAAATATGAAGAAGCGACACAGGAAATTCGAGCCAAGGTTAATCAGGGTATCTCCCTCACCTCTGCCATGCAGGCTACTGAATTATTTCCCAATATGGTGATGCAAATGGCCTCTATTGGCGAAGAGTCCGGATCACTTGATGATATGTTAAATAAATCAGCCGAATTTTATGAAGAAGATGTAGATACTGCTGTTTCACAGCTATCCTCTTTGATGGAACCCATTATCATGGTAGTACTGGGTTTGATCGTCGGTGTTATTCTGGTTGCTATGTATTTACCACTCTTCAACATCGGTAATGCAGTAGGTTAAGATCAGATGTTATCAGATACACTGTTTTTCTCCATCATCGCATTAATAACAGGTTTAGCTGTAGGCAGCTTTCTAAACGTAGTCATCTATCGTCTGCCGATCATGATGGAACGCAGCTGGCAGGCTGAAGCACGAATAGCATTGCAATTACCGGCAGAAAATTTTGCCCGTTTCAATCTTTGCGTACCCCCGTCAGCCTGCCCCCATTGCCAGCATAAAATTCGCTGGTGGCAAAATATACCATTGATAAGTTATCTTCTCTTACATGGTCGTTGTGCTGCTTGTGCAAAACCGATTAGCCCTCGCTATTTCTGTGTCGAACTGCTTACCGGACTAGCGTTTGCCGCAGTAGTATGGCGCTATGATGTAACACCAGTCGCCGCCGGTGGTCTGGTTTTGACAGCTGCGTTGATAACATTAACATTTATCGATGCTGATACTCAGCTCTTGCCAGATCAGATTACTTTGCCATTACTGTGGCTGGGATTACTGTTTAATTGGTATAGTGAATTTGTATCCTTATCTGCAGCTATATGGGGAGCAGTAGCAGGCTATATGAGCTTGTGGTCACTGTTTTGGCTATTCAAGCTCATAACCGGAAAAGATGGCATGGGTTATGGTGATTTTAAACTGCTGGCTGCTCTAGGCGCATGGATGGGTGCTGCTGCATTGCCATTAATTGTATTTATAGCTGCTATTGTTGGCATCATTGCCTCTTTGATACTCAAAGTTGCCCGCAGTCAGCCAATGGCTTTTGGCCCGGCTCTAGCAATCTCCGGCTGGATTGTTTGGATGGCCAACAGCCAAATTAGCCAGCTCATTCACTGGTGGTTGCAACTTTCTGGATTCAATGCATGACAATCTGGGTTGGACTAAGCGGTGGAATTGGTAGCGGCAAAACCACTGTAGCCAGTTGTTTTGCTAGCTTAGGTATACCAGTAATAAATGCCGATGAAATAGCCCATCAGCTTACTGCACCACATGGTTTAGCATTACCTGAAATCAAAAAACAATGTGGCAGCCAGCTATTTCTGGCAGACGGCAGTCTGGATCGGAACCAACTGCGTAACTGGGTATTTGCTGATTCAACCCATCGCCAACGACTGGAAAACATACTTCATCCGCTCATCTGGCAAGGGTTGCAACAGGCCAAACAGCAAATTTCTCCAGACAAACAATATGGCATTATTGAAATACCACTACTGGCGGAAAAACCCGAATTTCAAAAACTGGTGCAGCGTATACTTATCATCGAAGCTCCTGTTAATCTTTGTATACAAAGAGTTCAGCTTCGTAGTGGTCTAGACGAATCCACAATACGTGCTATTATGGCGCAACAGGCTGACAGCAAGAGCAGAAAAGTTATTGCTGATGACACAATTACTAATGATGGCAACTGGCCACAACTTGAGCAGGAAGTCCTGAAGCTCCATCACTTCTATCAGGCTTTACCACCATCCACGTTATGACAGATATAATCCATTTCGAGCATCCCTTGTCCGAGCGCGTGCGGAATTTTTTACGTATCGCCTACTTGTTCAGGCACTTTCATGAAGTCGTAGTACGCAAGGAAGTCTGGGCACATCACTGTGCATTGTTTTCACTGTTTGAAATCATGGAAGCTGCCGCGCGTGCTGAGCTCAAATTGGATATTCTACAGGAGCTGGAACGTCAAAAAGGTCTGGCACGACAACGTGGTGAAGATGGTAAGGATGCACTTGAAACCATTCAGACAGCAATATCTAATTTACAGAATGTTCAACAGAAATTTGGACAACATCTGCGTGAAAATGAATGGCTGATGGCCATCAAACAAAGAATATTTGTACCTGGCGGTACCAGCCCATATGATTTACCCTCATATTATTACTGGCAGCAGAAAAATCCAGAAGAACGCGAAAGCCAGCTACGACAATGGATTCAAAGCCTGCTCCCAACTTATGAAGCCATCAGCTTACTACTGGAAATCCTGCGTCACAATAGTCTGTCTGTAGAGTGTGTAGCAAATGCAGGCAGCTATCAGCACAACAGTTTGGGTCAGAATATCCACTTGCTTGGTATTAATGTTGCCCAACATGAAACAGCCTTGCCAGAAGTTTCTGCTAATAAATATTTCACCCATATTCGCTTTTTACAAGCATCACAACAACAGGCACGCGGATTAGTACTTACCACCGACATTCCGTTCACGCTCGTAATGTGTAGCTTCGATGCAGTAATCAAATAATGACTGAAAAAATCATCACCGTTACTTGTCCTACTTGTGGTCAAAACGTCGCCTGGATTACAGCAAACCGTTTCCGGCCGTTCTGTTGCGAACGCTGTAAAATGATTGATTTGGGAGCATGGGCCAGTGAAAGCTATAACTTGCCGGCAGATGAAGATCAACCTCTGAGCGAAGAACTCAAACCATCAAAGCATTAACCTATATTGATTACATTATCCCAAACACTTACAGATATTCATTCAACCTATGACATCCCCCGCTCTTAGCATTCATCAGGCAGTCAAAACCTACTCCAACGGTTTTACCGCCCTGAAAGGCGTCAGTTTCAGCGTTCAATCAGGTGAGTTTTTTGGCCTCCTTGGCCCTAATGGTGCCGGCAAAACCACCCTTATCTCTGCAATGGCAGGACTCAGCCGTCTGACTTCCGGTCACATCAGCATTTGCGGCCACGATGTACAACGTGAACCCAATACCACCCGTAAACTTCTTGGTGTTGTACCTCAGGAGCTGGTTTTTGATCCATTTTTCAGCGTGCGCGAAGCATTGCTGTTTCAATCCGGTTATTTCGGCTTACATAAAAATGACGAATGGATCGATGAAATCATTACCAATCTTGGCTTGGCAGATAAAGCCAACACCAATACTCGTAACCTTTCCGGTGGCATGAAACGCCGTGTTATGGTGGCACTGGCTCTGGTACACCGCCCACCCGTTATTGTATTGGATGAGCCCACCGCTGGCGTCGACGTAGAATTACGCCAAAACCTGTGGCAATTCATTACCAGACTAAACAAAGCCGGCCATACCATCATTCTAACCACACATTATCTTGAAGAAGCACAATCATTGTGTAATCGGATCGCCATGCTGAAACATGGTGAAATTGTGGCATTAGATAGTACCGAGAATCTGCTGCACGCAGAAACCGATAAACAACTGGCCTTAACACTTGATCAAAAATTACCAGAAAACCTGCGTCAGCAAATCATCAAGGAAGATGGCTACAACTACCTTCTGAAACTAGCAGACTACAGCCAATTGGCCACTATGCTACAAAGCCTGCAAAACCAAAATATAAATGTCAGAAACCTACAAATACTAGAGAATGATCTTGAAAATGTTTTCCTGCGCCTCACCAGCGACCACATGAAAGATGAAAAATGAATATCACTGGTTGCTACACATTATTAAAAAAAGAAGTCTTGCGCTTCTGGAAAGTAGGGTTTCAAACCCTATCTGCACCTATTTTGACCGCTTTACTCTATCAGCTGATATTTGCACAAGTCATGAAAGGACGCCCAGATATCCTGCCTGGAGTTAGCTATACGGCCTTTCTGATACCGGGTTTGGCTATGATGTCCATGCTACAGAATGCCTTTGCCAACTCCTCCTCAAGCCTAATTCAGTCACGTATTACCGGTAATCTTATATTTATCCTATTACCACCTCTGGGTACAGCGGCATTCTTCTGCGCTTATGTTGGCGCCTCAATTTTGCGCGGATTAATGGTTGGCATCGGAGTGATTGCTGTCACTGCCTTTTTCGGTTTACCCATTCCACACCATCTTGGTTGGATAATCATCTTCGCTTTACTGGGCTGCGCCATCATGGGCATGTTTGGTCTGTTAGCAGGCATAGTCGCAGAAAAATTTGACCAATTAGCTGCTTTCCAAAACTTCCTAATTATGCCTTTAACATTTCTTTCAGGTGTATTTTATTCCATTAATAGCCTACCTTCATTCTGGCGAACCCTCAGCCATTTCAATCCGGTTTTTTACATGATTGATGGCTTCAGATATGGTTTTTTTGGTCAGAGTGACTCCTCACCATGGCTAGCACTTACCGTAGTAAGCAGCTTTGCCATTATTATGTGTATTCTTGTCTGTGCCATCCTAAAATCTGGCTGGAAATTACGCAATTAGACAAACTAAAACGCTATAATAGCCGCCATTTATCACTAGCTTTTCTGGAGCCCGTCATGTTAACACCTGAAGAGGTAAAAGCCATGATTGCCAATCTGTTACCGTGCGAATATCTCGAAGTAGAAGGAGATGGACACCATTTCTTTGCTCGGATTGTGTCTAGTGCCTTTACCGGAAAAAACCGTCTGGCTCGTCATCGCATGATAAAAGATGGTCTCGCACAACAAATTGCCAGTAATGAATTACATGCACTTTCCATCACCACAGCTGCAACACCGTCTGAATGGGCAGAAAAACAGCAATAAACAATATAGAAAACCTATTTCTGCCAAATCTAGAGAATTAATATGGAAAAATTAAAAATCCGCGCTAATGGCGCATTAAACGGCGAAATCTTTATCTCCGGCGCCAAAAATGCAGCACTTCCCCTGCTGTGCGCGTCTTTACTGACAAGCGAAACACTGCATTTGACCAACGTACCAATGTTGCGCGATGTTAAAACTACCCAAAAGCTATTACAAGGCATGGGCGCACGTGTACTGACCGACAATATAGAGGAATTTGAAATCAACTGTAGCGGTATAAATAATACCTGTGCACCCTACGAATTGGTCAAAACCATGCGTGCCTCCATATTGGTGCTAGGACCAACACTGGCACACTTTGGTGAAGCTCAAGTCAGCTTGCCGGGCGGATGCGCCATTGGTTCAAGACCAGTAGATCAGCATTTAAAAGGGCTCGAAGCCATGGGTGCCGAAATTACTATTGAACACGGATACGTCAAAGCTCGTGCCCAAAGATTAAAAGGTGCTCATATCGTCATGGATATGGTTACCGTCACTGGTACTGAAAACCTGCTGATGGCAGCCACCCTTGCAGAGGGTACTACCATTCTAGAAAATGCAGCTATGGAGCCTGAAGTCACCGACCTTGCCGATTGTCTCGTAAAAATGGGCGCCAACATTCAAGGCATCGGTACACCTACTCTGACCATTACCGGAGTGGAAAAACTACATGGTTGCACACACCGCGTTGTGCCTGACCGCATTGAAGCCGGAACATTTTTATGTGCCGTAGCCATGACCGGCGGTAAAGTCGTACTACGAAACGCTGCCCCTAAAACCATGCAAGCGATTCTGGAAAAACTGAGTGAAGCTGGAGCCATTATAGAAGCCGGTGATGATTGGATCAGTATCGATATGCAACAGCCCCCCCGCGCCGTTGATATCCGTACCCTTCCTTATCCCGCATTTCCCACCGATATGCAGGCACAGTTTATGGTTATGAATACCATAGCCAACGGTAACAGCAAAGTGGTGGAAACCATTTTTGAAAACCGATTCATGCACGTACCCGAACTCAATCGCATGGGTGCCAGAATATCCGCTGAAGGCAACACAGCCATTGTAGAAGGTGTTGAGCAGCTATCCGGCACCACCGTTATGGCTACCGACCTGCGCGCATCAGCCAGTCTGGTATTAGCCGGACTGGTGGCCAGTGGTGAGACCATTGTAGAGCGTATTTACCATCTGGATCGCGGTTATGAAAATATCGAACAAAAACTGGGTGGAGTAGGCGCCATTATTGAGCGCGTCAGCGATTAAAAATTCTCGAATATTAAAAGGGTGTACGGAAATTTTCGCACACCCTTTTTGTTTTTATTTGAATCGTTAAATAGCTCAATTACACCACATTAATATTAATACTCTATAAAAATTTATAGAGTAAGCTTTTCTTCAGATATTACGGGATCTAATTATCTGTATTCATAGCATGTTAAGAGAATTATAAAATATTCAGTTTGAGACTTCTAATCAATGCTAAATAAGAAATAAATCATACTGATACAGATAATATCCTATTATCATAAAATTTCCAACAGTGATACACTCAATACCTGTCTTAGATAAAATATGTAAAATGAAAACGATTTTTAGTTAACACAATAAAATTAAAAATGTAGGAAAATCATATTTTTATCACTGAACTTTGAATTAACGGTTATAAGTTTTATCCAGCTATCTGTGCAGGATACTTCTGGTTATATCATGATTGATTTGAATGTCGTGCAAGCTTTAAATCATGAAATCCACCATTTCTGGCAGTCTAAACATGGTTAAGCGTAGCGGTTTAAACCAGACTACCTGTTCTGGTTGCAAATTCAATGTGCGGAATTCAGCCGGAGAGAGCCACACTTGAACTCGCTGTTTATTATTATAACGGCACAGCCATAATCTTATTTGTGCACCAATAATATGTATTTCTTCCACTATAGCTGAATCTATGACATTACTTTGGTTTTCCGTTAATATTTGTATTTCTTGCGGACGCACATAGACAGTTACATTTTGGCGTGTCCGCTCACCAGTGGTGACAGGTTCACGATAGTGCCCTAGACACAATTGCCCCTGTTCAATACAAGCATCTTCAAATACATTTACTTCACCCAAAAACTCCGTCACAAAAACATTTTCAGGATGATCATACAAAGAAGCTGCTGCACCGCTTTGCTCGATTTTGCCCTGATTCATCACCACAATCTGATCAGCCATTTCCAGCGCCTCTTCCTGATCATGAGTGACCAGCACACTGGTAATACCCAATTGATGATGTATTTCTACCAGCCACTGGCGCAATTCCTTACGTACCTTAGCATCCAGTGCACCAAAAGGTTCATCTAGCAACAGCAATTTTGGTTTGGTAGCCAGAGCACGTGCCAGTGCAATACGTTGACGTTGGCCGCCGGATAATTGCTGCGGGTATACTTTAGCCAGCCATTCCAACTGCACCAGCTTCAGTAATTCTTCCACTCGTGCTGCTATTTCATCTTTATCGGGACGGACACGTCGTGGCATTACTTTAAGACCAAAAGCGACATTTTCAAACACGGTCATATGTCGAAACAGCGCATAATGCTGAAACATAAAGCCTACCCGCCGTTCCCGTACATGCAGATTGCTGACCTCCTCATCCCCAAAAAAAAGTTCACCGGAATCTGCATATTCCAACCCCGCAATGATACGCAGCAACGTGGTTTTGCCACAACCTGAAGGTCCCAGTAAAGCGGTTAATGAACCATTAGGCACCTGTAGATTGATATCCTGTAAGGCAGGATATTCGCCATAAGATTTATTCAAATGCTGGATACGGATACTCATAATCGCTACTCAATGCTATGTACCTGACTGTTTAATTGGTTACTGCTATACGTGCACGTTGTGCATCCCTATACATACGTGTCTGGCGCCAGTCGAGATACTTTTGCAACAGTAGTGTACATAAGGCCAGTAAGGCCAAAAGGCTGGATACAGCAAACGCACCTACCATGTTGTATTCGTTGTACATCATCTCTACCAGTAGCGGCATAGTATTGGTTTCGCCACGAATATGTCCGGAAACCATACTTACTGCGCCAAACTCTCCCATTGCACGAGCATTTGTCAGGATAATGCCGTATACCAGCGCCCATTTCAGATTCGGTAAGGTGACACGCCAAAACATCTGCCAACCACTGGCACCGAGTATCAGTGCCGCCTGCTCTTCACTACTACCCTGAGCCTGCATTAATGGAATTAATTCCCGCGCCACAAACGGAAAAGTAACGAACAAAGTAGCCAATATCATGCCGGGAATAGCAAAGATAACTTGCACACCATGCGCTTCCATCCAGCTTCCAAGCCAGCTATTGCTGCCAAACAACAATACAAACATCAGACCAGCCACAACTGGAGAAACAGCGAATGGTAGATCCAGTAATGTTGTCCACAACTGCTTACCCCGAAATGTAAAATGGGTTAACACCCATGCCATAGCCACACCCAATACCACATTAATCGGTACCACAATCAGGGTAATTAACAGTGACAAACGCATAGCAGCCAGAGCTTCATCATCCAGCAAAGCAGCCATATATAGTTTCCAGCCCTTTGCCAGCGCATAACTAAATACGGATAATAAGGGTAGAAGCAGCAATACACTCAGACACAATAAAGTTATGCCAATAAGTAAATAACGCAACCATTTTGGCTCAGTGAGCAATGCATTGGTCTTCACGATACTCATCAGTAGCGCCCCTGTGTACGACTGCTTAAACGCCATTGCCATAAATTTAGTGTTAATAAAATAACAAAAGATATTACCAACATAAATAGCGCCACAGCCGCTGCAGCCGGTAAATCAAAAAGCTCAAATTTACTAACAATAATGAGCGGCAGAATTTCTGATTTAAAAGGTACATTACCTGCAATAAAAATGACAGAACCATATTCCCCCGTTGCCCTTGCAAATGCCATTCCTGCCCCCATCACCAGTGCTGACAATACTTCCGGCAATAATACCCGAAACACTATAGTGAATCTGGATGCGCCTAGAATTGCTGCGGCCTCTTCATATTCGCCCGATAATTCAGCCAGCACAGGCTGTACTGCTCGTACCACAAACGGCAAGCTAACCAGCAATAAAGCCAGCCAAATACCTGTGGGGGTAAAAGCTACCTGTAAGCCCATATTGGTAAATATTCTGCCTATCCAGCCTGTAGGAGCATATAAAGTAGCCAGCGCCACCCCCGTTACTGCTGTTGGTAAAGCAAAAGGCAAATCGACCAATGCATTAACCATATCCTTGCCCCAGAACTGATAGCGTACCAGTACCCAAGCAACTAAAGTTCCTAGCAGCACACTGGCTAGCATAGCCAGTAATGACATTTTCAGAGTGAGCCACACAGCTGCAAGTGTGCGTGGCTCAGAAATCACTCGTATAAAGCCAGACCAGCCCAAATCAGTCACAGTCCACACCAGCATGGCAAAAGGCAATAACACCAGTAATGACAGCGATAGTACACTTACACCCAGACTAAGAGAGAATCCGGGCAATACAGATGGCTGTTTCATTAACAGCATAATTTTTCTCCCATATGCCCGACTGCTATAAACATTACCGGCAACACTAAAGAAAAATATACCGGTAAATTGAAATCAGTCCTATTTAGGCTAAATACCTACAATAACGTGGCTAAAAATGACAAACAGAACAAAACAACAAAGACTACCGCATTCTGCTCTGCAATAGGCAGCCAACAATATAAAAGGCCGTAGAGACAATTGAGAAAGAATATATTTTTGTAACTTAATAAGTCACAGTTATAACCCATTATCAGAAAAGCAGTATTGCTGACACCTGCACCACGTAATATCATGCAGACAGTTATTCAACATAAACATATCAATCTACAATAGCGAGAACACAATGCCAGCCTCTCTTCTGGATGAACAAAAAGATGCACCCTTGTCGGCTGACATCAGCTTTCTGATCCAAGCATTATTGAATATGCTGGCTCACGAAACCACCGTAGCCGTACAAACAGTATTAAGCCAGCTTATCAACGGCAAAGAACCGCAGATAACCATCCAGCAAGCTATGCCATCGCTTGACTTGCGGCAACAGCAAGATCTCATCCGCGCATGTAGTCTGTTCGCACAGGTATTGAATATTGCAGAAGATGTACATCATGAACGGCGGCGTCAAACATATGAACAAAACAGTGAGCATTTTGGACGTACCAGCTTTAATCATGTCATCCGGCAGATTCAACAGCAAAAAATATCTACCACAGAATTGGAAACAACCTTACAACAGACCAGTATCAGTGCTATTTTGACCGCCCACCCTACCGAAGTACAGCGACAATGTATTTTGTGCTTTCACCGCCATATCCGCAGCATTCTCAATGAACGCAACCATCCACAACATCCACACAGCAAAGAACTGCAACAGCAGGCTGAAGCCATCATGCTGGCTCTTTGGCAAACCGACGAAACCCGTCATTTTCAGATCAGCGTTAGCGATGAAATTTACAACAGTATCAACTATTTTCCATTAAGCTTTTTTAAAGCTGTACCCGCACTTTACCGTAAACTACAATGCCAGCTTACCAGTATCTATCCGGATGTCAGCCTTCCTAATGTAATCACCATTGGTGGTTGGGTAGGAGGTGATCGCGATGGCAATCCATATGTCAATGCAGATACATTACAGGAAGCATTTTCCTTTCAGGCCAAAGCTTTATTTCAACATTACCACCAGTGTCTGGATGAACTGCATCAGCTATTGCCACTATCTTCCCGCCGTGTTCAGGTAAATAGCAGCGTACTACACATGGCAGAACTGTCACCAGATACCGCAACCGCCCACAAGGAAGAGCCGTATCGTCGCGCCATCGCTTACATACAGACTCGCCTTAGTGCTACCGAGCAACAACTCGGTTTACAACCGTACAATCAGCATTACCGCTTACCATTCTATCGACAGTCAGAGGAATTTCTGCAAGAGCTCAATCATCTAGCCAGATCCTTACAGGAAAATGGCAGTGCCCTGCTCAGTGAGGGTAAACTGGCCGATCTGATTCGTTCAGTTTCTTTATTTGGCTTTCATTTGATGTCTGTAGACTTGCGTCAGCATGCGGCCAAACACACAGAGGTAGTGACTGAATTATTTGCTCATGCTGATTTGGAAGATTTTAAAATACTGAGCGAAGCAGCCAAACAACGAGTATTAATACGCGAACTGAGCACTCAACGTCCGCTGTACAGTCCTTACATTCAGTACAGCAACAATGCCATGCGCGAACTGACTATTTTTCAAACGGCTGCCCGCATCAAAAATGATTATGGTGAAACGGCCATTAATCAATGCATCATTTCGAATGCGGAAAGTGTCAGCGACATACTCGTAGTTGCCTTACTGCTGAAAGAAACTGGTCTGCTGAGCATCAACAATGAAAAACCCAGCAGCCGCATCAACATCGTTCCCTTATTTGAAACCATTGATGCCTTGCAGAAAAGCGTAGATATTATGGACAAACTGTTTAGCCTGCCCTGGTATCGCGCATTTCTACACAGCCGCAACAATTTGCAGGAAATCATGCTCGGATATTCCGACAGCAACAAAGATGGCGGTTACGTGACCAGTCAGTGGTCCCTGTATCTGGCGGAGTCCCAACTAGTCAAACTGTTTGCTCACCATCATATCCGCCTACGTCTTTTTCATGGTCGCGGTGGCAGCGTAGGTCGTGGCGGCGGCCCTTCTTTCGACGCCATCATGGCTCAGCCTGCAGGCAGCGTAGCCGGACAAATACGCATTACCGAGCAAGGAGAAGTGATTACCGCCAAATATGCCGACCCCACCAATGCCGAACGCAATCTGGAAGCGCTGGTTGCGGCCACACTTGAAGCTACCCTACTGCCCCCTCAAAATAGCGAACCGGATAACCAAATCATGGATACCTTATCGGCCAGTGCATTCAGACACTATCGCAAACTAATTACCTGCCCCGGTTTCATAGAATATTTTTTACAAACAAGCCCAATACAAGAAATTGCCAGCCTCAATATCGGCAGCCGTCCTGCCAGCCGTAAAACACTGGCAAGAATTCAGGATTTACGTGCCATTCCATGGGTATTCTCATGGACACAGAATCGCCTCATGCTACCAGCATGGTATGGATTCGGCAGCGCTGTCACCGAACTAATTAATCAGGACAGCGCCAATCTGCAACGATTGCAACAGCAAGCACAATACAGCCTTTTTTTCCAAACCATGCTTTCCAACATGGATCAGGTAATGGCCAAAGCCGACCTCACCATTGCCCAGGCTTATGTTAATCTGGCTAGCAATCAAGAAGCTGCCCACACTATTTACAGCATGCTGGCCGATGAATTTGAGCGTAGTAAACAAGCATTACTCAGCATTCTGCAACGCCAGCGTTACTTAAGTGACAACCGAACACTCGCACGCTCACTTGCCTTGCGTATTCCCTACCTAAACGCCCTAAATTGGCTTCAGATACATCTGTTGCAACAACTACGTCATCAACCAGATAACAGCGAGCTACTCCAGCTCATCCACCTAACCATTAACGGCATTGCTCAGGGATTACGGAATACAGGCTGAAGCAAAAACCAGCGCAAACAATACACCTTTGTCTTAATTACTGTTCAGCTTTATAAATATTCATCATCGGTATTTCCTTAGTTTGCATTTCTGAGCTGAATAAGGTATTTAAATAAAAAACTGGAAAAACAAAAGGCAATATAGATTACAAAACAGCAATATAGCCAACTCAGAGCAAAATCCGTCATAAACTAGTACTACTGGCTTGAAATAGCAGTATCACGACCCAATTTAATTAAATAATTCACCTTTTTGCAGAGGAAAAAAATATGCAACCGGAAAACAACACCGAAAACGAAACTCAGGTAAACGAGAACACCGAAAACACCGAACCAATTATTGCGCCAGAGGCCACCATTGAAGATTTGCAAGAACGCATCAACGAGCTAGAAGGCCAGCTTAAAGATGAACAACTGCGTTCATTGGCCACTGAGCAGAATCTGCGCCGGCGCCATCAGGAAGAATTGGAAAGTGCCCATAAATTTGCCGGTCAGAAATTTGCCACTGCAATGCTGCCTGTTAAAGACTATCTGGAAATGGCTCTGCAAGATCAAAGCGGCAACTTTGATGCTCTTAAAATGGGTGTACAAATGACCCTTACCGAACTGCAAAAAGCTTTTGATCAATCCAATGTCAAAGAAATCGATCCCAAAGCTGGCGATAAACTTGACCCGCATCGTCATCAGGCTTTGCAAAGCGTTGAAAGTGAACAGGAACCCAATACTGTAGTTTCTGTAATGAAAAAAGGATATACCCTATCTGACCGCGTATTGCGTCCAGCTATGGTAACAGTAGCCAAAGCCGCCGACTCAGAATAAATCACCCGAATAAAAACCGTCTGACAGAAATTAATCAGACGGTTTTTATTGAAAAAATATCTGATATTATCTAGTTTTTTCTTATCATCTCCCTTTATTCTTTTCTCACTAATAAAAATTAAATAGATTCATTCATTATTGCTACAATTTGATTCTGCCCAATAAGCTATAAATATAATATAAACAAATTCTCTTAAATATATTCATTATTTTAGAAAGAGGAAAAACATGCGTTTAAAATGTTTTACAAGTCTGGTCATTCTAGCCATCACCAAAACTGCTCTAGCTCAAGAAATTCAATTACCGCTTACTTTCATCAAAGATATTAATATTCCCGAAGTTGTATTAAAAATCAACGGCAAACCAGAAAAATTTATTCTTGATACAGGCTCTCAGACGGCACTGCATTTACCACTCAACACTTTAAAACAGCTTCCAGAAACAATCCAAATACCAACTACAAACAAAAGCTTGGATTTAAGCGGAAAAATTAAAGAATCAGATCAATTTCTGATCAAACATCTGAATATTAACGGACTCGAATTCCAAAACATTGAAGCGATGGAATTAAAGCCTTGGGGTTGGAATTATTCCAGCAATCCAGAACAGAAAAAACCGCCTGTGCCAGATGAAAGCATCCCTGTAGTCGGGTTAACACTTTTTCAAGATCACATCCTGACACTGGATATAGCTCACAGAAAAATAATTATTGATGATAGAAACAACCCAAACCGATTAAGCCACCAATGGACAGTTTTTCCTTATAAAATACATCCGAAAGAAGGCATGGTTATCAAATTTACCGACCAGAAAAAGACATATAACCTGATTCTTGATACCGGAGCATCAATGTCTTTTCTTAAAGGCACATCAAGGTCGGAAAAACTCAGTAATAGCAAAAAAATAACCACTGACAATACGGAAAAAACAACTCTGCGTTTGAATAAACGTGGTTATCCCATGACAGTTAAAATCTACCCGGACAACCCAACCATCCGAAAAATTCCTGTTCGTGCCGCCATCATGGATGGCATGCCGGCAGAATTCGAATCCGATGGCTTGCTCGGCGTAGATTTTCTGCAAAAATACAGTGTCCGAATAGATCAAAAAAATCATCAGTTATGGATCAAACCTGCTTTTTGATTTTATGCATGAAAACAAATAATCAAGCAGATAATTTAAACTAAAGAGATGTTAGATACACTCGCAAAAATTTAACACCTCTCATACACACCAGATTTAACGCGTAATTATTTCAACATCGAGCTTAAAAACGCCTGTGTCCTTGCATGTTGGGGATTAGCGAAAAAACTGCTGGCTTCACCAGACTCTACAATTACACCTTTGTCCATAAACAGCACTTGGTTAGCTACTTCACGCGCAAAACCCATTTCATGGGTGACCACCACCATAGTCATTTTGTCTTCAGCCAGCTGCTGCATGGTTTTTAAAACTTCACCGGTTAATTCAGGATCAAGCGCTGAGGTTGGCTCATCAAACAGCATAATTTGTGGCTGCATCGCCAGTGCACGGGCAATGGCCACACGCTGTTTTTGCCCACCCGATAACTGTGACGGATAACAATCCTGTTTGTTTTCTAAACCTACTTTACGCAACAGTTCTTGTGCCAATGGCACAATTTCGTCACGTTTCAATTTTTTCACCGTAATCGGTGCTTCAATCACATTCTGTAACACCGTCATGTGCGGAAAAAGATTAAACTGCTGAAACACCATTCCCATACGAGCACAGATATTTTTTATTGTACGTTCAGGCGCATAATGAGCACGGTTGTGAATATTATTCTGTACCAGAAAATCATTTTCAATAGCAATGCTACCAGCATCGATTTTTTCCAGATAATTCAGACACCTCAGCAGAGTAGATTTACCTGAACCAGAAGAACCGATGATAGCCACCACTTCTGAACGTGCCACCTGTATATCCACACCTTTAAGTACTTCTACATTTCCAAAGGCTTTATAGATGCCTCGCGCGTCTATCATCAAATCAGTCATCGTAGCGTGCATAGCGCTTCTCCGCTTTCTGGAATCCCCAGGTCAGAATCAGGGTCATAATCAGATAGAATGCAGCCGCTACAAAAAACGGCATCAGATTAAATTCACGCTGTACCAGCTGATAAGTAACCCGCATTACATCCTGTAATGCCAACACATACACCAGCGAAGTATCCTTAACCAACGTAATGGTTTCATTACTCAATGGTGGTAAGATTTTTTTCCACATCTGCGGCAACACAATGCGGCGCATGGTCTGGCCATAACTCATACCCAATGTTTTTGCCGCCTCATACTGCCCTTTACCTACACCCTGAATACCGGCACGGAAAATCTCGGCAAAATAGGCTGCATAGTTCAGCACAAATGCAACAATCGCAGTGGTGTAGGCAGGCAGCAAAATATTGACAGCCGGCAGAGCAAAATAAATAAAGAAGATTTGCAACATCAACGGCGTGCCACGCATCACCCAGATGTAAAAATTAACAAGGTAATCCAGCACCTTGACACCGGATAAGCGCAATAGCGCCAATACGAGCCCCAATGGAATAGACAGCAACAGGGTAATAGCAAACAGACTCAGGGTAATTTTTGCCCCAGTCCATAATTCAGGCAACATATTGAACACATAGTTCATGTGTATTCCTTAAAACAACAATAACGCTGCCTGAACAAACTGTATTCAGGCAGCGTTGATTCCAAGGCAAAGACAACATTTATTTGACGATGTCTTTACCGAACCATTTAGTTGCAATTTTAGCAGATGTACCATCGACTTTCATACTATCCAAGGCACTCTGAATTTTCTGTTCCAATGCCTGATCATTTTTTCGGAAAGCCACTGCGTATTGCTCTGTACCAAAGTTATCACTCAGCACTTTGTATTCATTAGGCTTTTTGGATACATAATAACGGCCAACCACTTCATCCACCACCAAAGCATCTACTCTTTTGGCTGAAACATCCATTAATGCTGTCACATTATCCGCATACTTTTTCAATTCTTTGAATGATTTGGCCACATTCGGTTCTGCTTCCACAGCATCAACCGCACTGCTGCCATCCTGTACGCCGACAACTTTGCCGGCCAGATCAGCTTTGGTATTAATACCACCATCAGGACGAACCACAATAATCTGATGATTATCCATATATGGCTTAGACAATAATAACTGCTGCTGCCGCTGTGGAGTAATAGTCAACCCATTCCATAACATATCTACACGCTTACTATTGAGCTCAGATTCTTTGGCACTCCAGTCAATCGGTTTCAGCTCGACAGTCAGACCGGCACGTTTGGCTGCTTCACGTGCCATATCAATGTCAAAACCTACCAGCTCATTTTTTTCGTTACGAAAACCCATAGGCGGAAAGCTATCATCCAGTCCCATAACCACTGTTTTACCATTGCGCTCAGTTGAGTCAGAAGCTGTACCGGAAGCGGATTCTCCGCCACAGGCAGCAAGCGCCACCGCAACCACAGAGCCCAGTAAAAATTTACGCATGGCGTTGTGCATATAATATTCCTGATTCAATATAAATAGATATTTGTGTCATACACTATACCGGAATTTCTTTACACTTTCATCAGTACGTGATAAATGTATTCTCTACGGCAAAACAACCTTAGGCTAATACACCAATCTTAAAATTTAACCAAATGAATAATATATATAATTTTTCAAATTATAGCTATTTCAAAACTCTTTTAATCCAAATCAGATAAATTTTTTCACTCAAAAGATTCAAGTAGTTAGACAAACAGCATTTATATTTAATATGCTTTTTTAGAAAATCATTCCAAAATCATATTGATTGTATTCATCCTAGCTGAAGCTGTTCATAACCTTCTATGGATTTTTCCATATCAATATCTATCCCTTTTCTCAAACATATGATTTAAAAAATTTTTCCAAACCAAAAGCAACCTTTATGTAATCAAGCAGTTCAGAGCATGATTTAATTTTCTGTGTTCTCAGGCAGCAGCTGATTGCACCGGATGATGTGCCATACGGAAAAACATTTTCCCTTCTTCTTCGATGCGGCGGATCGGCCATTGATACACCTCACTGAGTATATCGGACTGCATCACCTTTTCAGGCGTACCTGAAACCACTATCTGGCCTTCATTCATCAGCACAATATAGTCTGAATGATTTGCAGCCATCGTCAGATCATGCAATACCATTACCACCGAAAAATCGGCATGATGCTCGCGTAGATAATGCATCAGACGGTGCTGATGACGAATATCCAGATGATTACACGGTTCATCTAGTAATAATACCGGTGCATTTTGTAGTAACGCTCGTACCACATTGGCACGCTGCTGTTCTCCGCCAGATAAGCTGCCAATCCGTTGCTGCGCCAGTGCCTGCAAATCGAATACCTCTAGCAAATGATGTAATTTTTCAACCGGTGCCTGAGCTTTTTTAAACCAGCCACTGTGTGGATAACAACCAAGCTGAACATATTCTGTGACCGTCAGCGGCAAACTATATTGTCCATGCTGACCTACCCATGCAATCTGGCCACGTTTTAAATAACTGCTAACGGATTCACCGTGTACAGTTACTCCTGCTCCATGCAAACCTAACAATGCGCGCAGCAGTGTAGATTTACCTGCACCATTTGGCCCAATAATGCTGATATGTCGATTTGCCGGTATATCCAGATGTGGCACTGATAAAATGCAGCGGCCGCGTGGCTGCACCTGCACATTACGCACAGTAAACAAATTTTCCATATTTTGTTCCTAACGCCGTAACGGCTGTAAAAACAGCCACAGGAAAAACGGTCCGCCCAGTAAAGCAATCACAATACCTACTGGTAAATCCACCGGATAACTTAGCCATCGAGCGACACTGTCTACCAATAATAAAAATATGGCACCCAACCAGGCTGACAACACCATAATCCGACGCCTACTGCCACCTCGGCTGCGAGCCACCACATTCGGTACCATCATACCCAGAAAACCAATAATACCAGCCAGTGAAACTGCGGCTCCTGTTAATAATGCGGCGCCGACCACAGTCCACATACGGGTACTGCCTACCGCCACACCCATACTAATAGCAGTTTCTTCGCCCAGCATTAAAATATCCAGCCGACGCCCGACCACCACCAGTAAGCCCAAACCCAGCACCATCACTGCCAGCGCATACCAAGGTGAAGTAAATCCTGATTCAGCTAAACTGCCGGCCAGCCAGTTAGTAGCACTACGTAGCACCATATCATCCGACATAAACAAAATTAGGCTCACCAGCGCGCCACAAAAAGCACTGATTACAAAACCCATTACCAGCAAACCCAGCGTACCGCCGCCAAGCAGACGATGTACCGTCAGTATCAGCAAGCAGACCAAAAGTGCACCGATAAAAGCCGCTAAAGGTACCGTTACTGCACCCCAACCAAAAGCCAACACGGCTATTACTCCGAGTGCGGCACCGCCTGAAGTACCAATCAGACTTGGATCTGCCAGCGGATTATCAAATAAGGCCTGTAATGCTGCGCCTGAAGCAGACAATGCGGCACCTACAATCAGCGCCACCAGAACCCGCGGCAGTCGGATACCAAGGGTGGTTTCATCCAGAGACTGTGGCCATTGCCAGCCGCCCATGCCTAGCCCGAGGCAAAACCAGCTCAGTAGCAGGCTGAATGTCACAGCAGTGATAAACCAAACTAATTTAGGCCAGAACACATCCCTGACAATCATTGAGTCAGGTGTGCTGGCCGTTTGCTGCACTTGCATCATAATTATTGTGCCAGTTGATAAAGTTTAGGAATCACTTGCGGCGTATTCAGACCGTAACGAAAAAGGTCATTAGAGGGCAGGAAAAAGATTTTCTGCTTTTTAGCTGCGGGAGAAGCTGCAATTTCCGGCCGTTTGGTCAATCCCTGTACTCCACCAACCAGTTTCTGATTACGGTCTGCAATCAAAATAATATCCGGTTTTGCTGCTAGCCAAGCCTCTCTCGACATCGGCTTCATACCTTCAATCGCCGCTGCTGCATTCACTCCGCCAGCTCTTTTAATCAGCTCATCTGCTGCGGTATTACGTCCGGATACAAAGCGTCCGTCGTAGCTTATCAGATAGCGTTTACCGGTTTTTGGCATCTGCTTTACCTGACTCAACCAGCGGTCAGCCAAAGCGTTAGCTTCTTTGTTTTTTCCAATCAGTTGACCAATCTGCCGAATACCAGCAGCATAGCCGTTTAAATCATCTTTGGGCGCAACATTGATTGCTTTAACCCCCACTCGATTTAAATTGGCATAAATACTGGCGGGCTGTGCCATCCATGAACCCAGAACGAGTGTAGGTTTTTTGGCTGCAATTGGCTCCACGCTCAGCCCATGAAACAAACCGATACTAGGTACATTTTTTAAGGCCGGATTGGTTGAGGCCATTTCTCTGCCAACTATTTCCTTAGCTCCGCCCAATTCAACCACAACATCGGCTACGTCTGGGGTCAATGTCACGATACGGGCAGCAAATGCAAACGGAAAAGCAGCGCACATTGCCGCTGCCAACAGTAATTTTTTCATGATTTACCCTTCTGATTACAAGCAGTACATGGGCAGGTAAACTTATTTCTGTATATGGATTGATTCATACTCAATATTTAATGCCTGCCTGCCCGAGCAATTTATTAGTTAGCTAGCAGACTATCCATAAGCTGATGCCAAGATTGCATTTCATCATTACCCTCTTCGCGACGGCCGAAAATCTGTACCACTGTCTGACGATTTTTATCGAAACCTTCAATGCAGGTTACATAACCTTCACTAATCGGGCGACGCACTACCCATGTTTCCACAATATCTGTATCACGCAGATGTAAATCAAAACCCTCTTCCGGTACTTTAGCATCCAGTACATTCAGATACCCATGTGAACGCACCACATTATGCAATTTACCGGTCTGAATTTGTACCAGTCCACGGTTACCAACAAAAATCATAATTTCCTGTTTACTGGCCTGCACATGATTCAGAACCTGTTCCCAAACACTGCGATCGACCAATTTAGTACATCCGGCTGGCGCATGACGATAAGACTGTTGCCGGTCTATTTTGAATGTTTCCAGTAAACCGCCAAAATGATGGACATCTTTCAGTTCATTCCAGCGCTCCTGAAAAGCCTGCTCCCGTTCTGGAGATAACGGTTCAGGTACGGTAACATTCACTTCTGGTGCAGGTAAAAATTCGGGCTTACCGCTGGTTTTAAATTCATCAATCAAAGCCTGCCATGCGGCCAATCTAGTATCATCCCGCATAAATACCTTTTCGATATTCATGCCATATTCATCATAAAACTGAATAGAGCGCATGGTTTTGTCACCGATAGTCACAGTAGTGGCTAGGGCATGATGCCAGTTGTGCAGGAAAAAACGCAAATCCAGACCACCCACATTCAAAGCCAGCCCGCTACGCGCCGTGAGCGTAACATGCTCATATACGCCGATTTTTTCATGTACAGCAGCATCGTTACGCACCACGCTCAATACTTCGCCTAAAGTTTCCAGCTTCAGTACCAGTTCACGAATCTGGTTACCCAGATAAATCGAATCAGGCGCATCCGCCATTAAAGCACCTTCACTTACACCCAAATCAGCAGCAGCCTGACGCGGGAAATACATTCCTCCCTCGATGGTTGCTTTCTTATCCTGATATTGTTGCCATAAGCTCATGTTCGTTCCTTTACAAAGTTTTTATTGGTAGTAGTGACTTAAAATGTGTAGCGCAATCCAACATTAAACGTCCGTCCTGGAGCTGAATAGAAATCAGCATTATCTTTGGTCAATTTGCTGGCATTACCATCGCTCTGACCGGAAGTACCAGACTGGCTGTTGACATTTGGCATCATGTAGGCGATATCTGCCCAGTTCCAGTATTTCTTATTAAATACATTGTTTATACCGGCATGGAAACTCAAGTGCTTAGTAGGTTTCCAGAAGCCGCCCAGATCAACCAATGCATAATTTCTGGATGGGTTGTAATAGCTTGTTCCTTTAGGTACGTCCTGAATATCGCTATTGCCTTTTTTAGCTACATAAGTGAAATCCACATTAGCACCCCAGATTTCCTTATCATAGGCCAGACCCAGCTTCAGCTTAACCGGCATTACCGAATTAAGTGGTTGATCCACACCCTCCTGCCGGATAGACCCACGCGAATATGCCAATGATCCATTTACCTTCCAGTCTGGAGCAAATTTCCAACGTGCATAAGCCTCACCACCATAGATATGCGCTTTACTAAAGTTCTGCGCCTGCAATACTAGCGTCTGCGTACTGCCAGGGCGGCTCCATACTGCATCAGCTGGGATTTTTACCTGTCCAGAGATATTCACGTAATCAATGAAGTTTTTATAGTGATTATCAAATCCCGCAATGCCATATTCAAACACATCATTTTTACCGCGCAACCCCAGCTCAAAATTATTAGCGGTTTCGGCCTTTAGATTCGGATTGCCCCATGAGCTATAGCTGCCTGGGTTCCATGAAGAAGCCAGTTGCTGTGAAGAAGGGGCATTAAAGCCACGAGCATACTGGAAATAGGGTACCAATAGTGGATCAAAGCGGTAAGCAATGCCCAGACGCGGTGTCAGCGCACTTTGATGTTTTTTTCGTAATTCACCAATTTCATTGTTGATACCGGTAACAAATCCCTTTGAATCGGGTTTCATATGATAGTAAGACGCAGATAAACCTGGGCTAACAATCAGGTTACCCCATTGCAGATCTCCGTCTACATAAATACTGGCTCGTATGGTTTTATTATCTGCATTAGGTTTTGAACGAGCATAATAGCCTTGCCAGTCGCTGGTCAGTTCATGATGAGCCACATTCAAACCATAGCGCCAGTCCTGCGTCAGCTGAGCACCATCAAAATGTGATGACCAGTCGCTTGTCAGCCCCCACACTTTATCTTTATTGGTAAAGTCGAATACACAGCGATTATTCTGGTTAGGAATCATGCTGGTACAGCCTTTAACATAATCTCGATGCGTAGTGGAGTCGGTTTTAGTCTGCTGCCAGTAAATCTGTGTTTTACCTGAATGAATCAGCCCGTCGTCACTATGATATTCATGCCCGAGTGAAAATCGAGTTTTCTTATTATCATCTACACCCCGTACATCCGTATAGGAGCTATTCGCTTGTGATAAAGAATCAGTCCACTGATTGCGGTTTAGGTACTCTGCCGTAAAACTCAAGGTGTTTTTATCATTGATATCAAATTCATGCTTAGTCAAGAAATAGCGACTATTGTGATCGACTGGGTCAGATTTGGTACGTAATGCGCCACGGCCACCGACATTACCACGGTTATCCACCTCATCACCTTTGCGATAAGTGCCCAACACCATGCCGCGCCAGTTGCCACTTCTCAGCGCACCGGCTCCTGTCACTGCCGTAGATTTATCGACGCTGTTATACTGAGTATCAATATAGCCGCCCTTATCCTCACCCTGTAAAATTTCGCCCGGTGTCAGAGTATGCATGGCTACAGCACCTCCTAAACCAAATCCGCGGGCATTTTTACTGATATCCACACTACTGAGTGCAGAAACATCCATAAAATTACCCCGCCCAAAAATAGCATATTGTCCTGTATGCTTCATTTCATTCGCTTCAGGCAAATCAATACCGTCAATCGTCATACTGATCCGGTTGCCACTTAGCCCTCGAATATTCACGCTGTCATTTCCTTGCCGCGTACCCTGCGTATCTAGTACCTCCACTCCGGGTATGTCTTTCAGTGCTGTTTTTAAATCTACCGCTCCATGTTTTTCAATGGTTTCAGCCTTAACGGTCGTATCCTTAAACACACTGGGAGTAGCCCGTTTAGCCTCAACATTAATCGTGGGCAAATGAGCCTCGCCCTCCGCATAAACAGCTGCAGGGAAGCCGATACAGGTTACAGCTAGCGCAATTATCTTGGGTGAGCGACACATATAAAGTTAACCCCTTTTGACAAAAATTAATGCAAAGATGGCGCATTGTAATCAATAATGATTCTTTTATACAAGTGGAAATGGGAATTATTCTTATTAATTTACAGTCATATTAAGTAAGCTACTATCAACTCACAGATCAAAACCATTATCAAATAGCCAAAAGCCAACTACAATATTATTTATTTATCATTATTTAAGCAGATAAATCGTTTAATTTTCGGTTCATTCAGAGCAGACTGATACAAAACATGCCTAGCTGATTTATGCTTATCTTTATTACATTGAACGAATTAGTTAAAACATCTAAACACTACTATTTTATTGGCGGCATTTTTTATTTTTATTCATTAACTATTCTAAAAAAACCATGGCGCAGACCAGAATTATATGTGTGACCCATAGTCTAGTAAAAACCACGTTATTACAGGTTAAACGCGTCACTCTACCACCATTTTGAGTTGAAACACTATGCGCCTGACTCTTCTCATTTGCTACCATATAAGCTATATCAGCTCAATTCCAGCATTTCTGATTAATCAGGTTATTTACATCCACACACAAATTTAACTGTTTACTCTGTTTCCAGTGCACGCACAAATCAATTAGTGCATTACATCTCGATAGATTATAAAATTTGAAGAACATACTAAAGATTGATTTTTCATCATTAGGTAACAATCCAATTTCTTGACAATCCAAAACCACCTTACCATTTTCCGATTTACAAGGTGTAGTAATTTTTTTAACTATGCAAAATATACTAGTTGTAGTGTGCCTGTATTTTTTATTTGTATTATGGACAATATCGCGATGAATCCAAGCCCCATACAATGGGAAATGATTCCAGCCTTTTTTATCATGTTTAGGGTTTAATTACCTCTTTCATGCCCACATGGGTATGAAACCAATTTACAAAGAAAAATTGAATGAATAAAATAACAGCAACTCAGCAACACTACTTGATTTTGGCATTACCAAATTAAGGGACAACGCCGCCTATCTTACTATTGTTCATGAAAGCGGTCTGAACAATCAAAAAGGGCAATATGCTCAGTTCTGAGAAAATCAGCAGCATAATCAATAACTGTGAATTCACCCGCAATACTATCAACCAGCTTTCGACAACCCTAAGCCAATTGCTGCTAGCGCCAGCAACTGGTTAACCACAATGAAATGCTTAGATATGCCGGCCTGATGCAGCATCTATCAGAAGTCTAAATCAATGCATTGGCCGTATTCACACCCAGAGTTTGAGTATTCAGCAAGTCCGCTGAAAATACTGTTTAACAATCCGCGCGCTTAGGTATTTCGATATACTAAGCGTTCTGATTATAGATGAAAACTGCTATTAAATTAAGCTATTACGTTTTATTATGAATAATTTCCAATAAATTGGAGTTAATATACTTGCTGAATCTCTTTCTTCACAAGAAAATTGAGTAAGCTAACTTCTTTGTTCCAATTTACAAACCAATAACATTTATTAACTTCTTTTAGGATTTCGTCTATATTTTTTTTTGTATCAAATTTAATTTTCTTTAGTAATTTCATGATTAATCTTTTTCGAACTTGGGACGTAATATAGGGACAGCTAATAGTATCCAACAGTAAATGAATTTTTTCACTGCTTGATTCTAAATCATTTAAATCAGCCAATTTTATTTCAATAATTTTAACTAGTTCATCTTTCAAACCACTATATTCATCTTCATTTTTGATATAAAATAATAAAGAAATTATAGAAAAATAATTTGTTTTGTCTGTCTGAAAAAATAATTCTTTTATCAAATATTCTGGCAACTTATATTGGTCATCTAACACTGATAGGGCTATCATAATATTGATTAGCTCTAAATTAACTGCTTCATTTTGTGCCAGTTCTTGTTTTTTGGATTTTGCTGTAAATAGCTGGCAAGTAAGATTGAATAACTGATTGGCTATTTCCTCTTTAAATGAAGGCATATTTTTTTCTACAAAATTATTTATGCGAATAATAATTGAACTTAATTTATACGAGGAATTTACTGTAGGAGCTACGCTGTATAAAAAAAACGCAATTTCAATAATAATATTGAAAATTTTATAACAGCGAATTTCAATTTCTTCTTGATTAATTTGTTCTGTATTTTGACTATTACTAGATCCTGAATTATTGTCTAGTTCCTTCATATTTTTTTGTAATTTGATAAGATCTTTCACCCATCGTGCCTGTACTGAAATAATATATGAAGCTATATCATCATATTTCATTTCATATTGAGCACAAAGATTTTTTATAGAATCAATGAAAGCTCTTTTAAATTTGGCTACAGAATTTATTTTGGCTAAAATTAAATTATCACCCTTTGTTTTTGTAACCATTTTATTAAAATAACTATTAACAACCTCATTGGCTTGATAAATTAATCGTGTTTTTTTACTCACAAAAGGCCGATGGCTTATAATGGTTTTGGCCGTATTTGCATGTAAATTGAAATTCCATAATACATTTACATATTCATTATATATTTTTTTAACTTCATCTTCCGTACATGCAAAAATAAACACGTCATCCACATATCGCCGGATAGCATAATTTTGGTCGAAGTAAAATTCTTTTTTATTAAGAGTGTCAATGACAGTTTTATCAACTTTCTGGAAAATGATTTCTGCAAAAATTCTGCTTACTTCCGGACCAATAACTATTCCGTTTGTCTCATTATCATTACCAGAACGTAATACAGTATCAAATTTATCACCAAAAGATGAATTTGATAGATTATTTTTGGCAAATTCTTTATTCTTGGTAGCCCAACTAATGGAGTGGGTATAAATGCTATCAAAACATTTTGATACATCGAGTGTCATTTGCACAGCAAATTTCTTTTCAAGTAAAAGATAATCCTCTGAAACAAAAAACTTATATAATCGAATATAACCGTTATAAGCAAAATAAGAAAGCATATGTTTAATACTAAGATCTTGGTTAGCTAAGGTTATATTCTGCCCGTGCTCTTCAAATCTATCTCTCTGTGAATTATCTATATAAAAGCTCCCAGCCACAGATTTAGGACTTCTTATTGAAGCAGGACTTTGGTTACAGAAATAAACAATTAAACTATCGTATTTTTGATAAAACTCTTTAATCTTAATTTGGCTATAAGGGTGTAACAGTGCTAAACGCCTATATTCAAGCTCGTTTTTTTTTATTTTGAAAAAAAAAGGTTTGGTTTTTGTCACTTTTTTATTCAAAATCAATTTTTTTAATAATTCCTTTTTAAACCCATCGTCTTTATTTTTTATTTGCATATATAAACCCGCGTTCGAAAAAATAATAGGGGTTTCGTAAGGCAGTGTTTCAGTTAGTAATACTCTATCGTAATCGGTCTTTTTAATAAAGTTTTTATTTTTTGACATTTTAATTCAGTTTTCCCAACATTTTTTTATTGCAGTAATACGTAATTTAGGTATGATAATAATTTTATTTTTATATCCTTGAACAAATGAGTATTTAAGAAGTTTTTTCTTGTTTTCCCTCTTTTCACTTTGATTTAAAATAGGATATATCAACTTTGTGAATCTATCATTTTCAAATTTTTCAAGTAGCAAAGCCCTTAATAAGTTATCCAATTTTTTCAGATTACCGTTTAAAAATTTATCTTCAGTAATCTCCGTATAATTATAATAGATTCCGCTAAATTTTTTTCTGCGTCCTAATTTTTCAATTTCGAAATTAGATGTCAAAAATTTTATTCTTTCTTCCAATAAAGTCCAATCTTTATTTTTTTTGAAATCATAAAATGTTCTAAATAGTTTAAATTTATATTTTTTATACTTGTTATCGGCTAGATCAATTGAAATTGGTCTACATTGTTTGTTTTTGTTAACCAGATTATCTATTATAAATTTATATCCTAGAAAATCAAATGATTTTGATTCATCTTTATTACCTTGCGAATCATTTGAAAGTGTTATTGTTTGAAATTTTTTTTTATTAAACTCCAAACCAGATGGTAGAAATTTTGCTAGTTCTTTTAGGAATTCTTGATTAATTTTTTCTTCATTTTCTGCTTCGGATATTGTTGTAATAATTATAATATCATCAACGTAGCGGGCATAAAAAAAACAATTCGGTTGATTTTTAATATTAATGTCAAAATTTTTCATTAATATCTCTGTTATTACTGAACTAATAGCTAATCCTCGAGGACATCCTTTACCGTCTTGCAATTTATGAATATCCAATAAAATTCTTAAAATTTTTTTTGTTTGCGGACTTAAATTAATATCATTAAAAATTGTGTTCTCTATATCCTTTTGCTGAAAAGATTCAAAAAAATTTTTAACATCTAGTCGATATACTTTATAGGGAACTGTTTCACAAAGTATAAGTTTTAATTTTTGCACAATTGAATTTCTGTTATCCGTATGTATATTAAATACTTGTCTAAGGTTAAGAACAATTTTTCGTTCAATTATTTTAAATTTTTCATCCTGTAAACAAAATACTTGAATATTTTTTTTATTAAAAGAGCACATTGATAGTTCTTCAAATTCTGAACGCTCAATCATTTGCAAAGCTGATTGGACTATAGTGCTGGCATCAGACTCATTTAATTGTATATTTTTTTTAATACGATAGTGTTTCAGAATTTGATTTAAAGACTTTTCAGTGAAAGCTTGACGCTCCATACAATTCTCGCTTAATTAATAATATATATCTATTTTTAAATAGATTTTAGCATATAAATTTTCTTAACTTAATGTAAAGAAAAATTAAAATAATATTAAATATTTACATTAAGCATAAATATATTAAACGTTAAATCTGTCAAATAAACAAAATAACTTGAATTAGACTTTTCCGATGACCCAATTACATATTATTAATTTTACTATTATAGAGATTTATCGATAAGTCAAATACTGCCATTTTCAGATGTTTTTATCCAGTCCCATCTGCCAGAAATCAGCCTCTAAGCGAGTTGCATTTCTGAAAATTATCGCTAACTGCTCAAATCTTTGTGGCTCAACATGAAAAAGATGTTGATTAATCCACTCTATTTCTTTTTGCACAGCTACTTGAAATTCATCACTTGTATACATGTCTAACCAACATTGATAAGGATTATTTTCAGACTGATACCAAGGTTGGGTCTCAATCCAACAAGCAATTCTGCCATAGCCAATCATACAAGGTGCCAGTGCAATATGTAAATCCAATAAATTACCCTGCTGGCCTGCATCAAGCATATAGCGTGTATAAGCTATGTTGGCTTTCGCTTCCTGCAATCTATTTAGTTCTTTTTCACTGATTCCCCATTTCTTGCAATACTCAACATGCAGATCAAGTTCAATCTCAACGATAGCCTTTAGACTGGCTAAAGCCTGTCTTATTTCAAAAATATCGTGGCTTTTATAAACAGCAAGTCCCCAAGCACGAGCAAACTGAATCAGAAAAAGATAATCCTGTTTTAAATAGTGCTGAAAACATGATTTGCCTAAAATTCCTTTACCTAACTGCTGCACAAACTCATGTTGTGTATAGTGTTTCCAGTCATCCTGACAGAAATTAATAAGCGATTGAAATGATGGCATAAACCCTCCTTTAATAATCAATATTAAGGAGTATCAAAACAGCCTTTTCAACTATAAAGCCTGTTTTAAACTCCCTTCGTCGGTATTAACCGAATCAGGTTCAACGGGTGTAATCTCAGCCAAAGGCACCCCGGATAAATTAATTTTTAAATGTTTAAGGCAGATTTAGTCTAACCGTATTTTAGTATAAAATAAAATTTATATTTTGTTTCGCAACTTTTTTCTCACTAAGTTCATTTTTTATTAGTGTAAAAAAGTATTATCAATTAAATTTCTCAATGTAAATATAACTTTTGATTAATTTAAAAATTTAATTTTTGGTGGTTTAATATTTTATTTCTGATGATTGTATCATTCACTCTGCTTCTCTGAGCTTAAAAAATTATATAAAACACTGCTTTATTAACTAACAATTAAAGACAAAATAAATTAAATATGGTAAAGTTATCATTGTAGGCTAGGGAGGTGAGTGTTCCATTCTTTGGAATATTCTTAGAATATTGCTTCTTAAACTTTTCTAGAAACAGTTTTAGCTGTATTTTAATTGAAGGATTTAATCCTACACACACAATGCATCTCCTTATTCCTACAACAATTAATTTTCATCAAATATTGTTATTTTATCGCTTTTAAACCCACATGATTTAATTCAATATTATTCATTACAATTATCAAACCAAATTAATTAGTAATCAATTTAATAATGCGGCGGAATTTCATTGGCTGGATTAAACGGTTCATTATTGCTGTCTGCTTTATCCGGTAAACGTTGATACAGCAGGCGTAGTTGTGCCTGTTGTAAGTCAATAGTTTGTTGCAGTCGTGCTATGGTATCGCTTAAGCTTTGAACGGTTTCTTCTTGTAGGGCACTTTGTATTTCCAGTTCTTCGATGCGATGCTGCCATTGCATTAAGTTGTTGGTGATATTGTCCATGGTACGGCTTTTCGTAGGTAATGGGTTCAGGCTTTGGGTTCAATAAATATGAAAAAAACCTGAGCAATTAGGCTGCTCAGGTTTTTCAAACCAGTATGAAACAATTATTTCAGTTTGGTTTCTTTGTACAGTACATGTTTACGCACTACTGGATCAAATTTTTTGATTTCAAATTTGCCAGACATGGTGCGTTTGTTTTTGGTAGTGGTGTAAAAATGGCCAGTACCAGCAGAGGATTCCAGTTTGATTTTGTCGCGCATTGCTCTATCCTTAAATCACAATATGATTAAGCTTCACCGCGAGCGCGCAGGTCGGCCAATACTACATCAATACCTACCTTGTCGATGGTGCGCAAGGCGGCGTTAGAAACGCGCAGGCGCACCCAACGGTTTTCACTTTCAACCCAGAAACGACGTGATTGCAGGTTAGGCAAGAAACGGCGTTTGGTTTTGTTGTTGGCGTGTGACACGTTGTTGCCACTCATCGGGCGCTTACCGGTCACTTTACATACACGTGCCATGGTTAACTCCAAACTTCTAATAATTTTGTAAAACGCGATTTATACCATGAAAAGCAGAATCTATTCAAGGGTTAAATCATTCTGTATAGCATGTACAGGTGAAATTGTTGCGCTTGAAGCAAGGACTGGTAGCTTGAGCCTTGCCTCGAAAACAGCTGGCTGAATGCTTAAGTTGCAGCCAATGGTTATATTTTCAGCATATTTCCTGTACAGCTACAGGATGGCTGAGGTAATGCAGCCATCCTGACTAAGACACCATTAATGCACGATGGTTGTGCTTGTGGTGGTCGTAGTGGTTACGGTGGTACTGGCAACAGGTTCTGCTGTTTGTTGGTTCAGGCCACCACCCAGAGCTTTATAGATATCTGCACGGTTTTCCAGTAGGGTTTGCTGGGTACTGAGCAATGCCTGCTGTGCTGCATAGCTGTCACGCTCAGCATCCAGCTGCTCAAGCGAGCTGGCAATACCGTGCTTATAACGCAGTTGGGTTAGTTTGTAACGGTTGGTCTGAGCTTGTTCGCCACGACGTTTCGCTTCATATTGTTTTTTCAGCGAATCACGTGCCACCAATGCATCAGCCACATCGCGGAAAGCTGCTTGTACAGTCTGCTCATACTGGGCTACGGCAATGTTTTTACGAGCAGTGGCTAAATCCAGATTACCTTTATTTTGTCCCCAGGTGAAAATGGGCAGTGTAATCTGCGGAGTAAAGCTCCATGTACGGTTCGGACCGTTGAATAGGTGGCCGATATCGTTACTACCGGAACCAATACTACCAATCAGGCTAATACGAGGAAAAAAGGCTGCTCGAGCTGCGCCTATGTTGGCATTGGCTGATTTAAGAGCAAACTCTGCCGCACGCACATCAGGCCGCTGGTACAGGATAGTTGATGGCAAACCAACTGGTAATTCAGCATTCACAAACTGCTGGCTTAATGGCGCCGCGGCAGGCAGGTCATCTGGAAGAGGTTTACCAACCAGCAAGGTTAAGGCATTGTTTGCCTGATCCCGTGCCTGCTTAGCAGCTGCATAATCTGCACGCGCGGTTTCGATTTGTGCTTCAGCTACATCTACGTCTACCTGTGAAATCACGCCGGATTTGAATTGCAAATCAGTAAGACGCTTGCTTTCTTCACGTGAGGTTAATACGCGGCTGGATAAGTCCATTTGAGCTTGGGCGATGCGTTCATCAAAGTAAGCTTTAGCCACACTGGCAATTAGACTTATCTGGGTAGAGTCGCGTACCTGCTTTTGCTGGAAGTATTGATTCAGTGCAGCATCAGAAAGGCTTTTCACTCGCCCAAACAGATCCAGCTCGAAAGCAGTTACGCCTAAACCCACGTTGTATGATTCAGCGATATAGCTGGTTTGGCGACCACTTGCATCACGCATAGCACTTAAATCCTGTGCTACACGTGATCGGCCACCATTACCGGTGGCACTTAGAGCCGGCAAACGATCTGCCCGTTGGATCACGTATTGTGCGCGCACAGCTTCGACATTCAAAGCAGCAACGCGTAAATCACGGTTATTGGCTAAAGCCAGACTGATTATCTGTTTCAGGCGTTCATCAGCAAAGTAATCCTGCCAACCCAGATTGGCAGCCGCTACTTCACCAGCCCGCTGATTGTTGGCTGCTGCACCAGGGAAGGTTTCTGCCATTTCAACTTTTGGCTGGTGATAGCGAGGCGCCATCGAACAGGCAGACATAACCCCGGCAGTTAATACAGCCAACAGGGTAGGTTTTACTAAGTGTTTCATGCTTTATCCTCTTTGTCTGTCTGGTTGCCGGACTGTATGCTGGCACTGCCATCACTGTTTACTGCAATTGGCAAATTTTTGCTATTGTCAGGCGTGTTGCCATCTTGGTCGTTCTTTTTTCTGCTGAACAGACTACGTACAGTTGAATAGAACACAGGCACAAAGAATAAGGCCAGACAGGTGCCAACTAACATGCCCCACAATACACTGGTACCGATTGCACGCTGACTGGCAGAAGAAGCGCCATTGGCAAAATACAACGGTACTACACCCATGATGAAGGCAATAGAGGTCATCAGAATTGGACGGAAACGCAGATGAGCGGCAGCTAGTGCTGCTTCGAGCGGTGTTTTACCCTGCTCTTGCAGGTCTTTGGCAAATTCCACAATCAGAATGGCGTTTTTGGCACTCAAACCAATTACGGTAATTAGCCCCACTTGAAAATAAACGTCATTTTCCATACCGCGTAGCCATGTACCCAATACAACGCCAAGCAGCCCCAGTGGTACCACTAACATTACTGATAATGGAATAGTCCAACTTTCATACAATGCTGCCAGACACAAAAACACTGCTAGTAGTGAGAACATATAGAGGATAGTAGACTGGTTACCTGCATCTTTTTCCTCTTTAGACAATCCTGTCCACTCATAACCAAAACCATCAGGCAGTTTGCTGGCAATTTTTTCCATTTCAGCCATAGCGTCACCGGTACTGTACCCAGGTGCAGCATTACCCGTAATAGACATCGCGGTGTAACCGTTATAACGGATGGTCTGAGCCGGACCAGTAATCCAGCGGGTTTTGATAATGCCGGCCAATGGTACGAGCTGACCTTGCGCATTGTTAACGGTTAGTTTGTTCAGGTCTTCTGGAGTCATACGTGAAGCAACATCAGCCTGCACAATCACCCGCTGCATACGACCTTTATTCGGGAAATCATTTACGTAGTTGGAACCCAGGGCCGTGCTTAGTACAGTGGCAATATCGCCAAATGATACGCCTTGTGCATTGGCTGCATCACGGTCGATATCAATTTGCAATTGCGGTTCATCTTCCATGCCATCTGGCCGTACCTGAGTCAATACTTTGCTTTCACGCGCCATTCCCAGTAGCTGATTACGCGCAGCCAACAATGCTTCATGGCCTTTACCGCCACGATCCTGCAGACGGAAGCTAAAGCCAGTACTGGTACCCAGCTCAGGAATGGATGGTGGCACCAGTGCGAAGATGTAACCATCACGTACGGATGCCATCATGGCTCCGGTAATGCGGTTGGCCAGTGCATTGGCACTGTGTTGTGCCCCACTGCGTTCTGACCAGTCTTTCAACACGAGGAAGCTCAAACCTACGTTCTGTCCCTGGCCGGTCATACTGAAACCAAGTACAGATACCATGTTTTTCACTTCAGGCTGCCGGAGGGTGAAGTCCTCCATCTTTTTGAAGGTATCCAGCGTACGGTGCTGAGTAGCGCCCGGTGGCAATTGAACCAGAGCAATGGAATAGCCCTGATCTTCTTCCGGTAGGAATGAAGTAGGCAGACGCAGCATGACAAACAGTGCACAGCCGGCAATAATCACATAGATGATAAACATGCGTACACTGCGATGCAGTACATAGGCCACTTTGGATTCATATTTTTTGGTACCGCTGGTAAATTTGCGGTTAAACCAACCAAAGAAACCTTTTTTCTCTTCTTCATGCTCGGTAATCGGTTTGAGCAGTGTGGCACATAAAGCCGGTGTCAGCGACAAAGCAAGAAATGCGGAGAAGAAGATGGCTACAGACATCACCACAGAGAACTGCCGATAGATATTACCGGTAGACCCAGAAAAGAACGCCATCGGGATAAATACGGTAATGAGTACGACAGTAATACCCACCACGGCTCCTGAAATCTGTCCCATAGCTTTTTCGGTAGCTGGCTTCGGCGGCAAATGTTCGTCTGCCATGATACGTTCGACGTTTTCTACCACCACAATGGCATCATCAACCACGATACCAATTACCAACACCATCGCAAACATGGTAAGTACGTTAATCGACAGGCCGGCAAAATACATAATGGTGAATGCACCCAGCAATGCAATCGGCACCACGATTGTTGGTATCAGTGTGTAGCGAATGTTTTGCAGGAACAGCAGCATTACCAAGAATACCAGTACGATGGCTTCTACCAGTGTATGAACTACTTTTTCAATAGAAATGCTGACGAAAGTAGAACTATCGTACGGTGCAGACCAGCTCATGCCTGCCGGGAAATATTTCTGTAATTCTGCTAGCTTGGCTTTAACTGCATTGGCAGTGGCCAGTGCATTACCTTTGGTAGTCAGCTGAATACCAGCACCGACTACGTCTTTACCATTCAAACGGGCTCCAGTTGAGTAATCCTGTTTACCCAGCTCTACGCGGGCAACGTCTTTCAGGCGTACCAGTGAGCCATCAGTATTGGCTTTAACAATGATATTTTCAAACTGTTCAACTGTTTTTAGCTGACCAGGAACAACAATAGTTGCAGTGGTCTGAATATTGTCTG
This sequence comes from Snodgrassella alvi, assembly GCF_002777855.1. Lineage (GTDB taxonomy): Bacteria > Pseudomonadota > Gammaproteobacteria > Burkholderiales > Neisseriaceae > Snodgrassella > Snodgrassella alvi_E. The sequence goes on along the minus strand of NZ_MEIK01000017.1, from coordinate 13,959 downwards.
GAGAGGGTAAGGCACCTAGGCTACCGGCAGAAATCTGCTGATTCTGTGCAGCCACAGCAGCATTAACTGCAGCCGGTGTCAGATTCACACTGCGCAGTTTGTCTGAATCCAGCCAAATACGGATGGCACGTTCGGAACCGAACACCATTACGTTACCCACACCATCAATACGTTGCAGCTCTGGCTGAATATTACGTGCCACATAGTCCGCCATATCTGCCGGTGTCAGATTGGGATTATCGCTGGTATACATGGTTACCATCAGGAAGTTACTGCGTGATTTGGCAATCTGTACACCGGTTTGTTTTACCATAGCCGGTAGACGCGGCTCAGCACGCGACAAAGCGTTTTGCACATTCATCTGCGCAATATCGTCATCGGTGCCTGGATAGAAGGTTAAGGTTAAGGTACCGGTACCATTGGACAAAGATTTAGCTTCCATGTAGTCCAAATTTTCCAGACCGTTCATCTCACGTTCGATACGTGACAACACCGTATCTTCAATAGTCTGGGCATCGGCACCTGGATAGGAAATGGTAAGAGTAATAGAAGGAGGAGCTACTGTCGGATACTGTGCAACAGGTAGCTTGGTAATACACACTATACCGGCAATGATGATGAACAAAGCCACCACCCATGCAAAAATCGGTCGGTTAATAAAAAATCGTGACATATTACTTAATCCTTACTTGGCTTGTGGGGCAGATGCCGCAGAAGCCTTAGGTGCGGAAGCGGTTGTGGCTGATGGCGCACTTGGTGCACTGGCTGCGGTCGCTTTCCATGGCTGAGTTTGTACTTTCTTGGCTCCGGTTAACTGCACCAGTGCCAAACCATCCATCGCAACTTTATCCCCTGCGCGGAGACCACCACTGATTACCCAGTTTGTGCCTTTCTGCTGTACAACAGTTACCGGACGAACAGCTAAACTACCATCGGCATTAACTACTGTAACTGTATCGCCATTGGCGCCACGAGTTACCGCCTGTTGTGGCAATACAATAGCGTTCTGAATTTCAGCTTGCGGAATTTCTACCCGTACAAATTGCCCAGGCAGTAACATATCATTATCATTTGGAATTTCCGCGCGCACTTTCACTTCGCCCGTGCCTTCGTCTACTGTCATATCAGTAAACAGCAGACGCCCTTTTTGAGGATATTCACTGCCATCATCCAGTTTGATAGCTACTTCCACTGCACCATTGATAGTTTTCATTTTGCCAGAAGCAATATCCTGACGGATTTTCATAGCCTGAGCTGCAGTCTGGGTCAGATCCACATATAAAGTATGTGTTTGCTGAATCAGCGCCAGCTGCGTTACATCGCCCTGCCCGACCAAAGCGCCTTCAGTCACCAAAGCTTTGCCGATACGGCCAGAAATTGGTGCGCGTACATAAGCATAACCTACATTTATCTGCGCAGTTTTTATCGCAGCCTGTGCACTTTCAATCTGTGCATGTGCCAGACGCTGCTGAGCTATGGCCTGATCAAATTCCTGTTTACTGATGGCATTGGCGGCTACCAGCGGACGATAGCGAACCACGTCTGCATCAGCTTTTACTGCATTGGCTTGTGCTGTGGCCAAACTTGCACGGGCAGACTGTAATGAAGCTAGGTAAGGTGCATTGTCAATCTGGAACAATGGCTGCCCTTCTTTAACATAAGTGCCTTCTGTAAATAAGCGTTTCAGCAGAATACCGGCCACACGAGCACGTACTTCTGATTCGCGAATCGGCTTTAAACGGCCGGTCAACTCAGTGTCTACTGTAACCGTCTGTGGTTGTACCGTCAGCACGCTGACCATTGGCGCCTGTGGTGCTGGTCCGTTGTCTTTTTTGCCACATGCAGCTAAAGCCAGCGCACTGGCCAGCACTATTGCACTGATGCGCCATTTATCTGCTCTTCGATTCGTTCCCATACTCACCTCAATATGTGCATATATAATTAAAAATTAAATGAATTTTTACTCTGCTGCGCTATAAATATGACACAAATAGCGCTGGTGACGCCATTACGGGCTGTCAGATAAAAATATCCGACAACCTGCTAATGCGACAACAGACGATTTAATCAGGAATAACTTTACGCTGCGCATTATACATGCAACAATGTATGTATACCAGATGCAATAAATTTATAACTTAGTTATTTTAATCAAAAATACATGTGTCAATCTGGATTAAATACAGATTTGCCTAATTTAATGTATAGATAAACGGAAATTTATTATGCGCAAGACCAAAGAGGAAGCTTTGCAAACCAGAGATGACCTCATGGCCGCTGCTTTGGATATTTTTTACCGGCGCGGCGTCAGCCGTGCATCTTTACAGGAAATCGCTAGCGCGGCCGGTGTCACACGTGGTGCACTCTATTGGCATTTTAAAAATAAGGAAGACTTGTTTGACGCGTTATTCCAACAGGTTTTCAGTAAACTGAGTGAGCAGCTGCGCCATGATATTGACACCAGCTCTCCGGATGCACTACACAACCTTATGCGGGCACTGAATCAGATGTTCCAACGTATGGCCAGTGATGAGCGTTATCGAAAATTCTGCTATATCCTGCATTTAAATTGTGAGCATACTGAAGACAACCGTGCAATTGTGGCGTTGTTGCAAAAATACCAAAATCTATGGTGGCAGAATTTATGTGCCGTGTTTCAGGTATGTTGCCAACAACATATTCTGCCAGAAAACATTAATATACGGCAGGCAGCCTTGTATTTTCAGGCACTATTTATCGGATTGACCAACCTGTGGCTAACAGACCCGCACAATATCGATATCACCAGCATTGCACCAAACTTTATCAATATTGCACTCGAATCACTGCACCATAATCCAAACCTGCGCCAATAGCGGATAGTGTTTTGCTAGTATGATTAAAACATAAAATTATTATCACCAGCTCGTTTCAGAATGGGAAACAATAGCTTGTCAGTTTTAATCATCTTCCCGTACTCGTAACAGCATCACCGGAATATCAGATTGCCGCAATACCCCTTCTGCTACCGAACCCATTAGAATGTGCATGAAGCCACTGAATCCATGGGTACCCATCACTAGTAAATCAACATTATGCTCCGTGGCTTCCTGAATCAACATATCAGCCACCTTATCACCTGCACTCTCAATCACCTCAACCTCGTATTGCAGACCGGATTCCTGAAGCATTTTTTCTGCTTGCTCCAGTCCTTTCTTACCGGCGGCATTGACTGCTTTACGCACTTCTTCAGATGGCAAAGCACCAACACCTCCCCAGCTAAACTGTGCTAGATCCACCACATTGACTACTCGTAAAACAGCATTTTGGCACAATCTGGCCAGCATGATGGCTTCCTGTAAGGCTCGTTTCGCAGCCGCACTTTCATCTACCGGTACCATAATTTTGTGATACATCGTTATTCTCCCTGCTCAACAAACCATAACCTGATTTGAATTAAACTGAAAAACATCAATATAACCAGAAAACTACTGGCAAAGCTTAGCACAAATTTGCCTGAAGTAAACGCCAGTCCATCAACGTTTCTTTTAAAACCTGCTACCATCTAGCTTGCATTCATAAAGGATAACCCATGAGTCGCATTCAAATTGAAACGCCAGAAAAATGGTTGTTTCACACGCGCATCAAAGTACAGATAGGCGATATTAATTACGGCAACCATCTTTCAAACGATGCCATACTACGCCTTTGTCATGAAGCGCGTATGCGTCTACTTTCAAATTACGGATTCAACGAAATAGATATTGGCGGTACCGGCCTGATTATGCTGGATGCCGCTCTGCAATTTCAGGGACAGGGATTTTATGGCGATGAACTGAATTTTGACTTAGGGATTACCAACTTAAGCAATACAGGTTTTACCCTGATATACAAATTGCATCGCACCCGTGATGGTGCTGCCATTGCCATGGTAAAAACCGGCATGGCTTTCTTTAATTACGAGCGCCAGCGCATTTGCCGCACACCTGAAATTTTCCGCAGCGTCATCACTCAAGGTAATTGAATGAAGCAAGCTTCTACCTCTTACTGGACATTATGGAATGAGTTTTTCCAGCATTTACAACAGCGCGGATTATCTCCCTTAACCAGCACTGCCTACGAACGTGATTTAATTCAGCTGAGTCAGCTTTTACCGGAAAATCTTAGCCCATTGAATATCACTCGTCTGCATCTGGTAGGCGCTCTAAAAAAACTCAGTGGTCTGGGAGATAAGCCTGCCTCACTGGCACGCAAACTCAGTACATGGCGGACTTACTTTAATTTTCTGCAACAACAGGGACAAATCAGCGCCAACCCTACCAGCAACATCAAAGCACCCAAAGCCGATGCCCGCTTGCCTAAAGCAGTACCGGCCGAAAAACTCAATCAGGCTTTTGACCATGCTTGTGCCAGCGACCCGCTGTCCCTACGGGATCAGGCTATTTTCGAATTATTGTATGGCAGCGGATTACGTCTGAGCGAATTGGTGCAACTAGACTTACACCATCTAATGCTGGAAGAAAATTGGGTACATGTGCGAGGTAAAGGCAATAAGCAACGTCAGGTCCCTTTAGGACAAAAAAGTATCGAAGCTTTACAGAATTATCTACCGCACCGCTACGCGGTTTCTGGCGAAAATGCAGTATTTACTAGCCGGCGTGGCACCCGCCTGAGCGCACGTCAAATTCAGAATCGTCTGAATATCTGGTCCATTACTCACGGTAGCGACCGCCATTTGTCCCCGCATATGCTGCGGCACAGTTTTGCCAGCCATGTATTACAAAGCGCCCACGATATCCGCGCGGTACAAGAGCTGCTCGGACACAAATCCATCAGCACAACCCAGCAATATACCAAACTCGATTTCAACCATTTGGCACAGATTTACGACAATACACATCCACGTGCCAAACGCCGTAACAAATAGCCGTTTTTATCTGAATCTGTATTATGCTTAGTCAAACACAATCCATGATTGTCAGCATCGTGTTACTTAACCTGCTCGGCCAACTGTCACCTGGGCCGGATATGCTGATAATCAGCAAAACCGCTCTAAACCACTCACGACGGGCAGCATTCTGCGTTGCGCTGGGCATCACCACCGGAGTGGCTTTCTGGCTGACTCTGACCATTGAAGGCTATAGTGCCATACTGCACCAGCTACCATGGCTGCAAAACACTCTTATGCTGGCCGGCGGCTCCTACCTCATTTATTGCGGCTGGCAAATGTTACAAACCGTTATTCCTAAAAATAACGTAACTGTTCAACCCCTACAAGAAAAACATTTTTTTTGGAAAGGCCTGATTACCAACCTATCCAATCCCAAAATCGTTCTTTATCTTGGCAGCGTTATGTCTATGGCCATGGCAGATGTTCATAAGCCAACTTTAAAATATGAAATTATGATTATTTTGCTGGTACAAGTACTTCTTACCTTGTGCCTGATGTTGTGGCTGTTTTCTTTACCCATGGTCAAACGCAACTACTTGAACTGGTGCCTAATTATCGACCGTATCGGCGGCTTTGCGTTTATTGGCTTTGGCGGCTGGCTATACTTACAGGTCTTTAGCAGCTGGCTCCACCACTAATACTAAGCAACAAGACAGATTCAAAAATCTGTCTTTTCCCCATCTCAAGCTATTCTTCTCACACCGCACACAGCAGCTCTACTGCCTGCTCCAACGTTTCCTGCCGCTTAGCAAAACATACCCGTATACATTGCTGGCTAAAACCATCATGATAAAACGCAGCCAAAGGTATTGTCGCCACTTTATATTTAGCCACTAGCTCACGCACAAACTCAGTTTCAGATATAGTACTAATAGCACTATAATCCAAAAGCATAAAATACGTACCCTGCGGCACATAGACTTTAAAACGTGAATTGCTTAAACCCGCCAGCAGAAAATCGCGCTTTTGCTGAAAAAAGTGTGCCAGATTCTCGTAGTGGGACGCATCGGCCAGATAATCAGCAATTGCATATTGCGTAGGAGTATGCACACTAAATACATTAAACTGATGCACCTTACGAAACTCAGCCATCAAGGCTGGCGCAGCCACACAGTAGCCCACTTTCCAGCCTGTAGCATGCAACAATTTGCCAAACGAACCCACAACAAAAGTTCTCTCCCGTAACAGCGGCTGTGTCAGCAATGTTTGTGGTCGAGCATCATCAAACACCAGATGTTCATATACTTCATCACTTAACACAAAAATATCATTACTATGCACTATTTCAGCCAAAGCCGTCACATCAGCTTTATTGAATACCCGACAGGCCGGATTGTTTGGATTATTCACAATAATCAACCGTGTACGCGCCGTAACCAACGATCGAACGAAATCCCAGTCTATTGAAAAATTTGGTGCAGTCAGCTGTACCGGAACCACTTTACCCCCAAACAATGAAACCGCAGGTGCATAGCAATCATAAGCTGGCTCAAAAATGATTACTTCATCATCCGGACGAATCAACGCTGCAATAGTGGTAAAAATCGCCTGCGTTCCGCCTGCCGTAACCGTGATTTCCTGTTCCGCATCCACACTCAGCCCATGCACCCGCTGAAACTTTTCCTGGATACGCAGTCGCAAACCCATTACACCAGCCATAGGCGCATATTGATTATTTCCCGCACACAGATAATGCTCTATTAGTTCGATTAATTGCTTATCTACCGTATAGTCAGGAAAACCCTGAGACAAATTTAGCGCATCATACTTTGCGGCCAAAGCCGACATAACACTGAAAATCGTTGTTCCTACATTGGGCAGCTTAGATTGCAGATTCAGCATAATTTCCACCTAAGAAAAAATCATCATATAACCATCCAACCAAATTTAACAATTAGTTTTTATTAACCAACACAAGTGTTCACATCACCAATAAACAAGACTAAACTATTCGCATAATTAACAAATGGAAACTAAATCATGAAAAAAAGCATTTTAGGATTATGTCTCACCCTTGGACTCGCTGGCTCTGCCATGGCTCAGACTCACTGGGGTTATCAAGGTGACTATGCACCGGAAAACTGGGGAAAAATGTCTGACGCGCAAACCTGCTCCACAGGTAAAACCCAATCCCCGATAGACATCTTTGATAGCAAAACCAACCATAAACTTCCACCTCTGAAATTCGACTATCGTCATGCCGATATCAAACAGATAGTCGACAACGGCCATTCCCTTCAGTTTAATTTCGACTCAAACAGCAACCTGACCTACAACAATAAAACTTACACACTGGTTCAATTCCATGCCCACGAACCAGCCGAACACACCATCAACGGCATACGATATCCTCTTGAACTGCATTTTGTACATCAGGCCGCAGACCACAGCAATTTAGTTATAGCAGTATTTGTACAAGAAGGTCAGCAAAACTCCTATTTTGAAAAATTGTCTGTATTCAAAAAACTGGCTAAAAATGGTAGCGAAAACACCGATATCATATTTAATCCCGAACACCTCTACCCGCACAATCATAGCTATTACCGCTATACCGGCTCTTTGACCACTCCACCATGCAGCGAACCCGTAACATGGATATTATTCCGCCAACCGATTACGTTATCCAAAGCAGAAATTGCAGAAATCGCACAATACCTACCTAAAAATAACAACCGCCCCGTGCAACCGCTAAACAACCGCATAATAGAAAACAACTAAGCCCATCCTCTTATGCAAGCAGTCAGGCCACAAATAGCCTGACTGTAAATTTTTTCAGTACGCCACAATCAAACGCGCACAAACATAACGAATCCATTGCTTAGAATTTCATCTAAAGTGGCATGGCGTCATTTATCAAAAGAATCAAGTTCCATTTGTTCAAGTCTGTCAATAATTTCGCTACCCACAAATTTTAGTTGTAACAATAGTTGTGGCTCTGTTTCTGAAAAAGCCATATCATTCCTAATTGATTACATTGATATTAATTTTAAGTTACGTTTAAACTAGTTCACTTAAATTTTTCCACTTTCTGATTTTGGTTCGAAATGATTTAAACGGTGCCACAGAATTGATATGAATAAAGCGCGCTACCGTCCAAGATTCAGGGAAAGGTTTAGTCCAATTACGTTTGTCTTTAATAAATAACGTATCATCATCCAAAGATTCAATCCAATTATTCCAGATAACAAGTTTCTCGTTAAATAATGTAATCAATTCTTGTAATGAATAATCCTGATAAATCTTATAAAAGTGTTGATATAATGTACCTAACTGATTCCATTTGTAGCCTTCTGCAGGTAATGTTGGGATTTTTCCTGCAAGTTCATCATCATCCCAGGACTTAACAAGATCCAGCCATCCTAACTGATAAGCAATCATTTGCGCAGGAGTACGATCTACACCATGAATTAACTCATCTTTTTGAGATTCTGTTAACGTATCAAATTCTTCAATAAACAATTTAGCGGTTTTGTTTATTTCATTCAATAACTGTTGTTTACTGGTATAAGCCATAGGGCAAACTATCCTTATTTTCTTTATTTTTAAATTGCTTTAATTCTTCATCAATAAAATAACGAACTAAATTTGCATATAACTCTTTAATAATATCGCCATTTAGTCATAACTCATTGGCCCAAAGCTTCCTTTGCTCAAGCATAGTGTCAAAACGGGCCATGGCTTGAACAGCACTAGCACTTTTTTAAACTCACTAGCAGCATTAACATATTCAAAGCGAGCCCAATAGCTTAATAACAGTGTGATCAATCTGATCTATCTCTAAACGAATATCTTCCATATTACAACTCCATTACAAAATATTTTTCAATTAACAAAAATCTTCATATTCAGCACAAAACCCAGTATTAAAACCATAATTTGAGTTTAAAATTAAAATAAATATACACCCATAACAAATTAAATTAAAATACCAATAAAGATGATTATCATTTTAATTTATCTTAACCTTTACTAGTCAGGCTCTCATGCAACCCGCCTGTCATACCCGTTTTCTCTCTACAGTCTGTACTGTTTACGCCAGCTTATTTATTATGCAGCCGGTTCTGGCCGAGGATCAAAGTGAACACAACAACCTTAACAGCTACGCCCTGCCCACCATTACCGTCATCGCCAGTAAACCTAACAAAGATTTAGTTGGCATCAACAACCCAAGTCAGCAACATCCGTCCGAATCGCGACCATAAAATAAGTTGGTCAATAATGAACAGCAATCACAGCGTCTGGGAACCATTTGCCGCCATGCGCGACGAAATGCCCTACTCCAGTGAGGCTGAAATCAAAAAATTTGGACTAGATGGCGCATGGAAACGCAAACTGTTGTACCGCATCAAAACGACAAAAGCGCCAATCTCACCTATGAATACACATCCCATAGCCCACTCATTAACCTAAGTAAGTGCTTTAATTACTCAAAACCCACCAGCATGATACCCGTCCCGAAAACGCTTCCAATTTTGCCTCCAGCAATATGGGCAATGAAAGCTGGAAGGCTTTATATTTTGCAACGTTAGCTCTAACTACTTCCCAGTATGTGCGCTTAACAGCAAATATTGGCTGTCCATTCTATGCTTATTTTTTTGCAAAAATATTTTTATCCTGATTAAGAAATTTTTTTACTTTTTATCTGATTAAAAATTTTTCTGAAAACTCAGAGAACTCTGCTATTCTGTTAGTACAACAAATTGCTTATTATGCCCAGCAACTTAATATATCTCTACCACAGATGACAAAGGAAAATCAGATGCAAATTACCATCCTGCTTTACCCAGACTTTGAAACACTAGATGTATTCGGGCCAGTAGAAATATTTGGCAAAGTACCGGACTGGCGCATACAGTATTATTCACAAAACGGTGGTCTTATCTGCAATCAGGATAACATCAGTATCTCAACTGAAAACTTTGCATCCATTCCCCAAAATATAGATACCCTTTTTATACCCGGTGGGCCCGGCACACGTAGCCTGATACAGCAAACTGATTTTATCCAGCAACTAAAATCACTAGCACAAAAAAGCAAGTATGTGCTCACCGTTTGCACCGGCAGCGCCCTGCTGGCCAAAACCGAATTACTAGATGGACGCAAGGCAACATCCAACAAACGCGTCTTTGACTGGGTAAAAACCTCATCAGCAAAAACCAAATGGATAGAAAAAGCCCGCTGGATTACAGATGGCAAATACTACACCTCTTCAGGTATCAGTGCCGGAATGGACATGGCATTAGCATTTGTGCAAAACAGAACGGATAAAAATACCGCTGAAAAAATTGCCACCAGAATCGAATACCACTGGCAGCAGGACAGCCAACAAGATACATTTTGTTCGAACAATCAACTAAATTAGAAACAGCCTAATAATAGCTAAAACATTACACAATCAAGCTCATAAAAGATGCTGCGAATTTGTGCGCAAAGTTAGCTCATCCCGTTTACACAGAATAACACCAGCAAACGGTATGATATTCAGCACAAAGTCACCCCATAAGCCCTATCAGAATCGGATTAAAAATCAACCATGCTGTTAAACGAACAACAAAAAATTGGCCTGTTTTTCGTCGTATTGTATTCAATATTTTTTATCATATTTATGCAAATACACCTGATGTCTGGCGTAATTTCCGGCCTCCTTACCTATACTCTTACCCAGAAATTAGAAGATTATCTGGCCACCAGAATGCAGCGCTGGGGTAGCAAAGCCAAAATTTTTTCAGTACTTTTGCTGTCACTGCTCATCATGATCTTACTCATAGGCGGTTTCAGCTATCTTATCAGCTGGGTAATCAGCGTAGCCAAAGACCCCCAGCAGACTCTTACTCACATACAGAATCTCTTTAACAGCATCGCCAGTGCCTTGCCAAAAGAATTAAGTAATTACCTTCCAGATGACCTCGTAGAATTACGCGCCAATGCTCTTAACTTCATTAAAGAGCATGTACTTTACTTGCAATCAGTCATTAAGCAACTTTTTCACTCCCTACTTATCATTATAATTGGCATGATAATCGGTTTAATCGCCGGCTATCAGCAGAACAAGCGCAGTATCAACGAAACCTCAACCTCTCCCACCATCTACATGCAGGCACTCAAAGATGGCCTCGACCGTCTGGTGCTGGTTTTCCAATACGTTGCTTTCTCTCAGGTAGTCATTGCATTATTCAATGCCATCATGACAGCCATCTTCCTATTAATTGTTCTACCCATCTTCGGCATACACCTGCCCTTCAGTAAAAGCCTAATACTTGCCACTTTCGTACTCGGCCTCATACCCATCATCGGTAATTTAATTGTCAATACCATTATGTGTCTGGTTGGCTTCACAGTTTCCTTCTGGATAGCAGTAATTGTACTCATCTATTTAATTATCATTCACAAAGTCGAATATGTACTCAACGCCAAAATTGTCGGCAGCAAAATACATGCAGGCATCTGCGAATTATTGATTGCCATGGTATTTTCTGAAACTTTGTTTGGTGTAATTGGGCTTGTATTTGCCCCCATTTTTTACGCCTTTCTAAAACTGTCTCTCAAGCAGCTAAAAATCATCTGACTCAGCTCATCAGCAGACAACAATAAAGGCCATCAACCATGGCCTTTAATCATTTCAGCGTTTATAGTGCTCCACATCCGGTAACAAAACCGTCAGCATACCCAGCAACGGCAAAAAAGAGCAGAACTTAAAAATAAGCTGCAAACTGGTTTTATCGGCCACATAACCCAACACCGCAGCCGCAATACCACTCATACCGAACATCAGACCAAAAAACAGTCCAGCAATCAAACCTACCCGTCCCGGTATCAACTCCTGTGCATACACAACAATAGCCGCAAAAGCTGAAGAAATAATCAGACCAATCAAACAACTCAGCACCGCCGTACCCCAAAGATTGGCATACGGCAAAGCAAGCGTAAATGGCGCAGCCCCAAGAATAGAAAACCAGATAACATACTTGCGTCCGACACGATCACCAATCGGTCCGCCGGCAAACGTACCAATCGCCACACAGGCTAAAAACAAAAACAGAAACAGCACCGCCGTTTGCTTTGGCAAAGCAAATTTTTCTATTAAATAAAAACTATAATAATTACTCATACTGGCCATATAAAAATACTTGGAAAAAATCAGCACAGCCAGAATAAATAATGCTAAAACTGTTTTATTACGGTCATATGGTAAAACTCTATTTACTGCCTTCTTGTGTTTGCTAGCCGCCAAATGATGAGCACTCCATGCACTTATCCGACTGAGCAAAGCAATAGCCAAAACACCAATACATACAAACCACAAAATATTAGCTTGACGGTTATATTTCAACACCACAAAACTCACTAGCAACGGCCCTAGCGACGAACCCAGATTACCCCCTACCTGAAACGCCGATTGAGCCAGACCATAGCGGCCAGCCGAAGCATTACGCGCCACACGCGAAGCTTCCGGATGGAAAGTAGACGAACCAACACCTAGAAAAGCGGCTGCTACCAGCAACAAATAAAATTGATTTGCCAAACCCAGCAGACACAAACCAAATGTCGTCGAAACCATTCCCAAAGGGAGCAAGTAAGGTTTCGGATGTTTATCCGTATAAAAACCAATCATTGGCTGCAAAATCGAAGCCGTAAACTGATAAACCAGACTAATACAGCCCACCTGTGCAAAAGTTAAACGGTACTTTTCTTCCAATAAAGGATAAGTGGCCGTGAGCATTGACTGAATCAAGTCATTACACAAATGCGCACCGGCCACCATCAAAATGACTGAAAGAAACAACTGATTAGAAGATAACTGCATATCCTGATGATTCATAACATTCAATTCACGACGATTATTAAAATAATAACAACTAATTTATCTACAAACAGAAGTTTGCAGATAATCACTAATCTTCTTCGTTTCCTGTCCGATTCACTCCAGACAGTAACTCAAACCACCGATTAGCATATTCAGATTTCATGCAAAAAATACCAATTCTACCGCATCGACCATAGCCATACTGCCCAGACCATCACGTTCAGCAAGCAGCTTACCCAGCGTCCGCAACATATCAGTAGAATTTAACTGTTCCGATTCACAACAATCCAATAAACAAGCCAAATTTTCATGACTGAGCAAATTTGTTTTTTAATCAGCGGCACAGAATTACCCTCATTTACCGTAACAAATTTTGTATTCAGTAATAACACACCCGTTCGCTTTTGGCCGGGAAACGACCGGCCTGCCGCAGGAGTTCGCACAGGCCAGAGCAGATCACTGCCTGCGTATCCCTCAGACTTCCCATATCCGCTCATTGAATCTATCCAACGCAGCGGCCATTGTGTTGTACGAAGCGCTACGGCAGCAGGGGTTCGCTGGTTTGTCTTAACCAGTTGCGTTTCCATTTAGCACAAAGCAAAGAACCCAGTAGATAGTCTACTGGGTTCTTCTTAATGGGTGTCTGGCGGTGTCCTACTTTCACATGGGCATCCATACTATCATCGGCGCTAGGTCGTTTCACGGTCCTGTTCGGGATGGGAAGGCGTGGGACCAACCCGCTATGGCCGCCAGACTTTAAACTGTCAAATCAGAAAGCCTTAATCTTGGTGATGCTTGTATTCTCATCAGTAAGCTTTATCATTTACCTTGCACACCTTCTGTGTGCGAAGTCCTTCAAATGATAGAGTCAAGCCTCACGAGCAATTAGTATCGGTTAGCTCCAAGTGTTACCACTCTTCCACACCCGACCTATCAACGTCCTGGTCTCGAACGTCTCTTCAGAGGGATTAAATCCCTAGGGAAGTCTCATCTTCAGGCGAGTTTCACGCTTAGATGCTTTCAGCGTTTATCTCTTCCGAACTTAGCTACCCGGCGATGCGACTGGCGTCACAACCGGTACACCAGAGGTTCGTCCACTCCGGTCCTCTCGTACTAGGAGCAGCCCCCGTCAAACTTCCAACGCCCACTGCAGATAGGGACCAAACTGTCTCACGACGTTTTAAACCCAGCTCACGTACCACTTTAAATGGCGAACAGCCATACC
>NZ_MEIK01000016.1 GCF_002777855.1 Snodgrassella alvi | reverse complement strand
CGGCATCGTTTACGTAATTATGGGATTGCCGACGCCATAATTTGGCGGTGATGTCGGTTTTGCGGTGGCTGTCGCGATACAGCAGCCGCGTTAGTCCGATGTCGCTGTTGTCGCTTTTGCCGTTGTAGTCGTAGTTTTCGTTGTATCCGGCTACGGCCTGATGATAACGGTAATGGTTGCGGTTATACGCTATCAGCCAGTTGCCAAATGGTATTGAGTAATGCAGTGCATAGCCACGGGTACCGCTGCCGGTGCGGTTGCCATCGCTGTCCATTTGACTGTCTTTGCTGCCTAAATCATGGTTGTAGTTGATATAAAATAAATCACTTAATCCTAAGGGATTGTCTGCTGATAATGTGACGCCTCCCTGATAACGCCCTGTGGAATGGCTGCCGGAATCGTCTGCGTTAAAACTTATACGAAAGGGAATGGTTCGTTGTGACCAGCTGATGACGATGTCGCTTTCGTTCGGTGCTTCAGCCGGTACTATCTGGATATCAGCTTCGGCGGTGGGAACGCGACGCAGGTTTTCCAGTCCCTGCTCTAGCTGCCGCAGATTCAGGATGTCTCCGGCTCTGGCTGGAAATTCGTTCTGGATGCGGCGAATACGCTCTACGTGGGTGGTTGCTGCATTATCTAGGTTGTAACGAATGGTATGGATTCGCCCCGGAATGACGCTGAGCTGTAAGGTGCCGCTGGTAAGATCCTGTGGTGTGGCTAAAATACGGGTGGTGGTATAGCCACGTTCGATGACGGCATTCTGTGCCAAGGTCATGATCTGGTTGATGGCTTTGCTGCCTAGGCACATGCCTGCGGTAAACTGGCTCTGGCGCTGCGCTTTTTTTAGGGCAAACTGGAACCGGCTGGCTTCTTCTCCTGTCAGGGTGATGCTGTTGATGGCAAAACACGGGGTTTCGTTGGTATTTAGTTTATCTGTCTGTGTTGGGTTTTCTTCTTGTGGCTGTAAACGAATATTTACTTCGGGCTGCATTTGCTGCTGAAACTGCTGCTGACGCTGCTGTTCGCGAATGATTTGCTGTTGCTGCTGACGGTCTAGCTGGGAAGCTACTTCTGTTACCGGCGAGGCGTAAACACTTATAAGAGCACTAGCCAAGAAATTGATAAGCAATACGATTTTTTGTAGATACATTTTGCTCTTTAAATATGAAAGTAAATTATGACTGCCTGTGATCCATGTAGCTCTCAAGATAGGCAATATTGCCTTTAATAATGAGGCTGGTATTTTCGGCTTTGAGTGGATAGTAAAGAGTATTGAATATAATTTTATGGAGATTTTTATTCATTTAATCTGGCTGGTTTATAAAAAATATTGCGTTGTGAAATGCTGCCCCTATGCTAAAAATGAAGCAATTAGTCTGAAAATTCCAAATACTGTTTTATTTCTACATAATTTGTGAAAAAGATTACTTGAGGTTTGATTTCTGTTTATTGCAACTACAATAATGGACAAATCTATAAAAATATTAGTAATAGGAAGACAATTGTTTCAGAAAATTTATAAAAATTATAATCTTCATGTTTACTTTTGAATATTAATTTTTATTAAGCACATTGGAATTTAGCCTATTTAATTACTACTAATATGCATATATGATAATAACAAATTAAATAAATATTATCATAATATAATGATATATATAATAAATATTTTTATTAAAATTTTATTTAATATTATTTTCAGATAAACACTCTAGCATCAGTGAACTGTTAATTTTTAGCAACAATATTAGCATTATCTCTTAATTGCCTATCTAAAATATGAGGCATGTGCCATAAAAGATAATGAGATTAATTGATTAAATAGGGGTAAATAACCTGATTCTACTCAAGATGTAGTAACTTTGAAAAATCGCATCGTGAAGGTTACTGAAATTTCGGAATCTGAAAAATTTCAAATATGGCATTTGGATGGAGTTGATTTTATGAATGAGGGGGAGAAATAAGCAATACGTGTAAGAGACATACTTACAGCCTGCGTATTCAGACTTGGCAAGACTTTCGTACATCTTTCTTCTCATCCAATTAAAATCAGCTTTTTAAGAAGTTATATAAATAATCTTGCAAAAATATTGAGTGACAATTCACCGTATTGAATTACATGTGTCTAAACGTAGATATTAAGGTTGATAGGAGGAAAAGAGATTTTTATTCTAAACTTTTGTTTGCAGTTAAATAACTGATTTCCTTTAATACCTGGTCATTATCAATAAAATGAATAGTTTGCCATCCTCTTTTTTGAGCGGCTACACAATTTTCTTCTGTGTCATCAATTAGGATACAGTGTTGCGCAGTTGTGTTGGCTTGTTGCTCAGCTATTTGAAAGATGGTCTGGTCTGGCTTTCGGCAGCCAACCTTACAAGAATCCACTATTATATCCAGCACGTCATCAAGGTTTATCATAGGCCGCCAGTAAGCTTCCCATTCTCTGACATTATTGGTTAATAAACCTATGGTGAATCCGGCTTTCTCTAGTTGCCGAACTTTATCTATCATCAGAGTATTTGGTTGAATATTTTCAAACCATTGACGCCCGAAGTGTTCCAGATCGGCTTTTGAAGTGTCAATATTTGGTTGGAGCTGGGTCAATCTGTTTTTTACCCGTCTGCCCCACTCTTGCTCACTGATTAAACCGATTTCTAGTGGCTCGAGGCCTGTATAGCCAAATTCAGCAGCAGTGTCTTTTACGGCTTGCAACATGATATTTGCTGGTAATTGGGTTTTCTGCTGGTATTGATAGATAATTGCTTTAATTGGTGGGGTAAGTACACCCCCGAAATCAAACCAGAATATAGGCTTATTCATGATAATGACTCTGCTTTAATTGGATAAAATTTTAAAGGTGACGTCTACACTCGCCATTGTTTTGTCTTTCTGTTTTATCACAATAGGGAACGTAATGGTCTGATTTTCTTGTGAGGTATCCAGTACCATTTTTGCTTTATCTATCACGCAATCTACATCTGACCCTAATTCACAGAAGGAGTTGAAATCCAGGCTGCAAGAGATTAACTCAAGCAGATTTGCCGGTAGTTGAAAACATTTTCTGATAGCAATAAGAGCTGTTTGTTTGCATAGCTCTATTAAGACCATGCCTGAAATATGGTCTACTTCATGGTCACAAAGTGCCGAATAGCTGGGATCGAAACCTAAAGTTGTTTGAATAGTTGCGTGATTTTCAATCAGGTTGGTTGCTAAGACATTTTTACTCAGGTTTTTACCAACCATAAATGCTGGAAGAGGAAAGTAATTTTCAGAATAATAATCGTTGCCAAGCGAAACGGATTGAATGGCTGTTTTTTTTCTTAATTTGGTCCATAGTGCTTGGTTTAGCCAGTGCAGGGTGGTCTGTGAATGAGCACACGGTAGATTGTTAATATAAAGTTGTTCACTTAATGTTAGACCGGTTAAAGTATCGCGTTTGGTTTTAAATGTCAGTATTTTAATTTCTATAAACACATCAGCTGGATGGTTAATCATTTTTAACAATTGATGATATTTAATTTGCAATTGTGTATTATCAATGATGAAAATATTGGAAAATGGTATCTGATAGAATTGATGTGTGATGCTAATGGCTGCCTGCCGAAATATTTCCTGTAGCAATATCGCATCATAATATCCCGTAAGATTATCATTGAAATACATATGCGTACGCGGAAGCTGTGCCGTGACTAGAAACTGATCTTGTTTGGTAGATTTTATTGAAGTGATAAACACTTCACTGATGGCACGTTTATGTACCAAATTTTTGTTAATACATTGAGCAGAATATGCCTTTGTCCCCGCACTATTTTCAAGCCATAAATCCATTTTTCAGCCCCTATTTAAAATTTTATATTAATCTTTAAGTGATTATTATTATGTTTTGTATAGGTGGCAAATATAATCCGTGAATTATTTTAATGTGTTGTACATTTTCAAAAAATTTTTATTGAGTATTTATATTCAGGCTTGTTTTGAATTTTTATTTTCGGATACTTTGTAGTTATCAATTCTTCTCAATGCCGTTTGGTGGCCACACATAATATTAAGAAGTTTATATTGACTAGCTTTCTAATTGTGTCTGAATCGTTGTATTTATATATATTTTGGCTTGCATTGTTATTTTGAGTATTACAGTAAAATATAAAAAGGAAGTTTTTTCTTTAATAAAGAAAAAACTTCCTTTCATGGCTAATACTTTATGATTAATATCTATTGCTAGATGATGTCGATTCGTGTAACGCTTTTTAATTGTTGCCAAAGTGATGATGCTGTATCCGTTGATAGTTGTACCAGTTTTTCTGATTAGCCATTAAATTAGTTTGGTTATGTTGCAGCTGGTTATAATTTTGAGAATCATCTTTAATGTCCATTCCGTCTTCATGAGTTTCTGAAACGGTAACACTGCCTGACTGGACTTGTTGCTGAAACTCCATTTTGCGAGCTTTCTTATCGAGCATGGAAATGTGAATTTCAGTATCGTATATGCTCTTCAGCTCCAGCAGCTTTTGATAAGTGGCAATTAATTCTTTGTTTTCAGGCGTGCGCATGATTTGCCCTTCAAGAAATTCACGGCACTTATTAAATTCTTCGGTTCTCATGGCTGTCTTATTTTGATATTCATAATAATAATTAATTTTACACCATTTAATCTTTTAAGCGTTGGAAAAATGAGTATATGACAAATTTATGCTCAAGTTGTATTGAAGCTCCAAGTCAAATCTCCAGTGGCATTGAATTAATTGGATGAATCTATTGATATTTATGTTTCAAAATAAGAAATTGATTTGTTGTTGCTGAATGGTTTGTATATTGGATGGTTTTTCTGCTTAAATTTTAAGCACCTTAAAATTGGATTGATTCATCTTGTTTTTTTTAAGTTATCCACAGATATACTCACAAATTTTGTGAAATTTTAGTCAGGCATCTGCCCCAACAGCATAAAATATATTTAGCATATAAATATTCTTTACAATATGATTTATATCAATTTTTATATTTTTATGATGTAGCACAAACTTTGCTTAATTTTTAAATATTGCGCGTTACTAAAGAAAGAGGCATGTCTGATTATGCTTTGAATTTTGATACAGTTTTGGTTCCGAAGTTGGGGAGATGATGTTCATAAAATCAATTGTTTCCTACCATTATGGAAACAATCTATCAATACAATACAGTGATAATTCAATGCTGTTTAGGTGTGAGGAATTGAGCAATCTAGACTGTTAATAACATCACTATTTATTAAATTTATAAATCAGCAAGTTATAAATTAGACTCTATTTTAGCCATTCTAGGTCTTGACATTAATTTTCTAATACCAATATATCTATTAATTAAAATTTTAATGAAGGAAATCTGATGCGATTCGATAAGCTTACAGCAAAGTTTCAGCAGGCATTGCAGGATGCTCAGAGCATTGCTTTGGGTCAGGATGCCGGATATCTTGAGGCTGTTTTTATATTGAAAGCCTTGCTTGATGATGTGGATAGTGGCAGCGCTGCAATATTGACACAGGCTGGGGCCAATCTGGCACAAGTGAAACAGCAAATTGAAACCACTATTAATGGTTTGCCTAAGGTATCTGGTCAGGGCGGAGAAATTCTGCCGAGTACCGAGTTACAGCACATTTTGAACTTGATGGATAAGGCAGCTACCAAGCGCAATGATGCATATATCGCCAGTGAATTGTTTTTGCTAGCTGCGGTACAGGAAAATGGGCAATGCGGCCGTATTTTGAAACAAGCAGGCGCTACTGAAGATAAATTGAATATGGCTATTGATGCCGTACGTGGGGGGGCAAGTGTGGATAATCCTAATGCAGAAGACCAACGTGAAGCACTGAAAAAATATACAACTGATTTAACGGAAAAAGCCCGTGCCGGCAAACTGGATCCTGTAATCGGACGAGACGATGAAATCCGGCGCACTATTTTGGTGCTGGAACGGCGTACCAAAAATAATCCTGTACTGATTGGTGAACCGGGTGTAGGTAAAACTGCTATCGTTGAGGGCTTGGCTCAGCGGATAGTCAATAATGAAGTACCAGACTCTCTACGCAATAAACGACTGCTGATGCTGGATTTGGCGAGTTTGATTGCCGGTGCTAAATTCCGAGGAGAATTTGAAGAACGGCTTAAAGCTGTATTGAACGATTTGGCTAAAGATGAAGGCAATACGATTATTTTTATAGATGAAATTCATACTCTGGTTGGTGCTGGTAAGGCTGATGGAGCCATGGATGCAGGTAATATGCTCAAGCCAGCATTGGCGCGTGGAGAATTGCATTGTATTGGGGCAACTACTTTGGATGAATACCGCCAGTACATTGAAAAAGATCCAGCCTTGGAACGGCGTTTTCAGAAGGTGCTGGTGAAAGAACCTACGGTTGAAGATACTATTGCAATTTTGCGTGGCTTGCAGGAACGGTATGAAATTTATCATGGTGTGGAAATTACCGATCCGGCTATTGTGGCCGCAGCAGAATTGTCTAACCGCTATATTACTGACCGCTTTCTCCCCGATAAGGCAATTGACCTAATTGATGAAGCTGCTTCACTGATTAAAGTGGAAAGCCAGTCTATGCCGGAAAGCATGGATAAGCTGAAACGGCGAGAAATTCAGCTGGAAATTGAGCGCGCATCTTTGGTGAAGGAAGATGACGAAGCCAGTAAAAAACGTCTGGCTTTATTGGATGAAGAATTGGATAACGTTAAGCGTGAATTTGCAAATCTGGATGAAATCTGGAAAGCCGAGCGTGCTAAAGCCCAAGGCAGTGTAACCATTAAAGAACAGATTGATCATCTTAAAGTTCGTATGGATGCACTAAAACGTGAGGGCAAATGGGAGGACGTGGCCAAGCTGCAATATGAGGAATTGCCACGACTTGAAGCTCAGTTACAGGCAGCAGACAGCGGTCAGCATGATACTCAGCCAAACAAACTGTTACGCACTAAAGTTGGCTCGGAAGAAATCGCAGAAATTGTATCGCGTATGACAGGTATCCCTGTATCGAAAATGATGGCTGGTGAACGTGAAAAACTGCTGAAAATCGAAGAAGTATTGCATGAACGTGTGGTAGGTCAGGATGAAGCTGTTAGAGCTGTAGCAGATGCAATTCGCCGCTCACGTTCTGGTCTGGCTGATCCTAATAAACCTTACGGCAGCTTTTTATTCCTTGGACCTACCGGTGTAGGTAAAACTGAGTTATGCAAAACACTGGCTAGCTTCCTGTTTGACAGTGAAACTCATCTTATTCGTGTAGACATGTCGGAATATATGGAGAAACACTCTGTAGCACGCCTAATTGGTGCGCCTCCCGGCTATGTTGGTTATGAAGAAGGCGGCTTCCTGACCGAGCAGGTACGACGTAATCCTTATAGCGTTGTGTTACTGGATGAAGTGGAAAAAGCCCACCCAGATGTTTTTAACATTTTGTTACAGGTACTTGATGATGGGCGTTTGACAGACGGACAGGGACGTACTGTCGATTTCAAAAACACGGTAATTGTGATGACATCTAATATTGGTAGTCAGGAAATCCAGAAGATGGTGAGTGATGATTACGAAGCCATTAAAGCGGTTGTAATGGAAGAAGTGAAACAATACTTCCGCCCTGAGCTGATAAACCGTATTGATGAAGTGGTGGTATTCCATAGTTTGAATCAGTCTAATATCCGTGCAATTGCGAATATTCAGCTCGCAGGGCTGCGCAACCGCTTAGAAAAAATGGATTTGCACTTGCAAGTTGACGATGCTGCTCTGGATGTACTGGCTAAAGTGGGCTTTGACCCTGTATACGGTGCCCGTCCTTTGAAACGCGCTATCCAGACGGAAATTGAAAATCCGCTGGCTAAGGAGTTATTAGCCGGTGATTACGCACCTGACAGTACGATTATGTTAACTGCTCAGGATGGTGTTCTGACATTCGCCTGATTGTTATAAAAGAAACCTGCTCAAAAGCAGGTTTCTTTTTAATAATGCATAACAATTGTATAAGCATAATTTTTTTATGATCAAAATTTGATTGATGGTTCATAAAATTGTCAGTCTCTAAGTACATCTTTTTTATTGACTGATTTCTCATCAATCTTAAAAATAAATTCTCATTAATGTATTCCAATATCTAAACTATATTCGTTTAAATAATTAAAATTATTAATTTTCAAAATTGTATTTATTAATATCATTCAAAAACTTTGATTTTATTCTCTAATAAGACTATATCCATTAAAATATAATTTATTAACATATTTACAACTCTATTTTAAAAGTAAGATAATGTTATTATCGCTTTTAAATATATTAGCGATGCATTACTTTTTATAGTTGTGATATTTTTTGGGAGATTTATATGCACTCTTCTTTAAAAACAATAAAAATAGCGCTATTAACGTTATGTCTTTCAGCTGCGTTTAACACTCAGGCAAACACAATTCAGAATAATTGCAAAACGCTACATCTGAATAACTGCCCTACACCTGTTGACAAAAAACTGCCAAATGTTAAAAACATGCTGACATGGAATCAGCAGCAGCGTGCAATTGGTTTTCGTAATGATTACCGCTCGTATGCTGGTGATGTGTTTCATGCAGCAGGTGGTAAACCTTTACCACGTGCAACACAAAATCTTAATCAGGTAAGTTATCAACTTCATGGCCAGTCTTATCTATTGAAAGACTATTTAAAACGCAACAATGTAACCGGTATGATGGTTATAAAAGATGGTAAAGTGGTTTGGGATTATTATGCCAACGGTAATAACCCAACGACTTTATGGACGTCCCGGTCTGTAGGTAAATCGATTGTATCCACCCTAGTGGGTGTGGCTCTTAAAGAAGGTAAAATCAAATCTCTAGATGATAAGGTAGTCAAATATAATCCTGATGTACGTGGTACTGCATGGGAAAACGTTACAATTCGTCAATTGTTGCAACATACTTCAGGCGTCAACTGGAACGAAGACTACACCAATCCTCAATCTGACTTTGCGCAGCTAACCCAATGCGAAGCACATCCCAACACTTATACCTGTGTCAACAATCTAGTCAAAAACCCACAACGTAAAGCCTACGCCAAACCAGGTACAGCTTGGTCTTATTCTTCAGGTGGCGCATGGTTGCTAGGTGATACTCTTGAAAAAGCCACTGGTGAAAATATTGCCAAATATCTTCAGGATAAAATCTGGCAGCCTTTTGGCATGAGTCGTGATGGTGTATGGCATAGTTATGCGGTAGGCAAACATGATGTTGGTGCTCATGGTTTTAATGCCACACTTGAGGATTGGGGTAAATTTGGCCTGTTTGTGATGAATAACGGCAAATTACCGAATGGTCAGCAAATTCTGCCGGCAAACTGGGTAAAAGATGCGCGTAGCTGGAATCAGGCAAAAAATTCAGTAAGCAAGCTACATCCAGAGGGTACTTATGGTTATGAATGGTGGAATAATAGTGTACCGGCTAATGCTGCTGATGTAGCACCCAAAACTGGGCTAAACAGTAAAGATACCATGTGGGCTCTGGGTATTTACGGGCAGATTATAATGATTAATCAGGCGCAAAAACTGGTTATTGTACAGTGGTCTACATGGCCGAAAGCTGAGCCTTCTATGCTGGAGCAGCCATTGGAAGCTTCACTGATGTTTAATGCCATTGCCAACAAACTGGCCTCTTAACTGCTATTATTAAGCTTAAGACCCCTGCACCAGCAAGCTAAAACACGGTTGCTGGTGCTTTTTCTTGTATATATTAGATGAAAGAAATTGATTGTGGCAAAAGAGATTGAACGTAAATTTCTGGTAAGAGGCAATGGCTGGCGGGGCCTTGTACCTGCAAAACATTATTGTCAGGGCTACCTTTCCACCATCAAGGAGCGCACAGTGCGTGTGCGTTGCTGTGGTAATGAAGCATGGCTAACCATTAAAAGTACAACTCAAGGCATTACGCGTACAGAATTTGAATATCCTATACCGCCGGATGAAGCACGATATATGATTCAGCATCTGGCCGAACAACCTATTATTGAAAAATATCGTTATTGCATACCATTGAATGGTCTTGTGTGGGAGATTGATGAATTTCTAGGCATTAATCAAGGACTGATTGTGGCTGAAGTGGAACTAAACCATGCACAGGATGAAATTATTTTGCCAGAGTGGATTGGCGAGGAGGTATCAGATGATCCACGCTATTACAACAGTAATCTGGTCAGCAAGCCATTTAGCCAATGGTAGAGTAAACTTTTATTGAAGCCAAACTGGCTTAACTGACCATAGATGTGTAGTTTATTCTTCACCCAACAGTTGTTCACGACTTAGCAAGAATACAAAACCATCGCCCCCGCTAGTGGATAGCCATGTAAATGGCAACTCTGGAAATGCCTGCTCAAGTATTTCTCGATTGTGACCAATTTCTACCACTAATACGCCATGAGGATTCAGATAACGAGCAGCCTGCTGAATGATTTGTCTGGTTACATCCAGCCCATCTTCACCACTGCCAAGTGCCAGCTCAGGTTCATGTAAATATTCTTCCGGCAGCTGCTCAACAGACTCTGCATCCACATATGGCGGATTAGAAACTATCAAATCATACGTATTGTCTATACCAGTAAATAAATCGGTATGAATTAAATTAATTCGTTCCTGCAATCCATAGTTTTCTACATTGATTGCGGCTACTTCAAGCGCATCTAGACTGATATCAACAGCATCAATTACCGCATCTGGATAGCAATGCGCCATCTGGATTGCCAGCGCCCCACTACCAGTACACAAATCCAGTGCACTGTGTACCAGCTCGTCATATTCTATCCATAACCGCAGAGGTTCGCCTAATAGTTCGTAAATAAATGAACGTGGCACAATCACACGTTCATCCACATAGAATTCATATTCGCCCTGCCAAGCCTGATTGGTTAGATAAGCTACAGGTATACGCTCACTGATACGGCGCTGTACCAGATGTAGCAAGGTGCCTTTTTCTGTATCCAGTAACCGCGCATCTAAAAAAGGCTCGAGAGTATCCAGCGGCAAATGTAAGGTATGCAAAATCAAATAGGCAGCCTCATCATAGGCACTATTATTTCCATGGCCGAAAAACAGTTTGGCTTCTTCAAACTGACTGACAGTAAAACGTAAAAAATCTCGTACACTATGCAATTGCTGTGCAGCTGCATCAAATACAGACATGAATCACTCCGGCAATAAAATCAAATGCAGATTATATCAGCTTGTGCGGGAATCTTTCGGAGGCTATTCTGGCTTGCTGTACGTTCAGTAATGAGGGAGTAAGCGCCGATTATGCGGATGATTGACAAACGGCTTCAGCAAACGACGGAAATGGAGTAGATGCGAATGGTGTCTACTATCACCGGCCAGTGCCAGAAAATAATCTTGTACCAGTTGTGCCTGCTGCTCCATATTTAGCTGGCCGAAGTATTTAATTTCATTCAAAGGCGGATAACGGTAGGCACGGCGGTGATGATAACCTGCTTTCATTGCCAGGTAGACACCGGCCAATAAAACCGGAAAACCATGCTGGCTCTGCCATACATGTATTAATTCATGAATTAGCCATGCTTGCCGGCTTAAAGAGGTGGCTACAAAATCATCTGTGAAATAAGAAGCTGGAAAATAAATTCGATTGCCGCAGGTAATGGCTGTATGCTGATGAAACTGCCACCAAGCTCCGAAAACAATCTTTACTTCTGACCATTTAGCTGCATGACCAAGTAAATTTGTAACCAGACGCAATTCATTATCTGTTAACGAACGCTCTATCATATTAATTCCGGATATTACGGTGTGTTTTTCTGTACGCTACCCAATTCCAACCATTCCAGACCAAAAAATAGCCAAGAGTAGCCAGAATCATCCCTAGTACAGGTACGCCAACAAGCAAAGGTTTGCCAAATTGTATCACCCATTGCCACAGCTCCGAACCCAGATGACCAATGGTTAAAGCCGGCAAGGCAGGCATTTCTACACCCCATTGCCCATACATCAGACCGGCACCTATTTCATAAGCACAGTAATAAAGAGGCACATAAGTTAACGGATTAGTATAGAGTGTAGTTAACAATGCCAGTGGTAAATGTGTACGAACAAGGTAAGCCACAATAAGTGCGGTAAAAAATTGTGTTGGACCCGGCATCAGACCACAAAACATTCCAACAGCCACTGCCGAAGCAGCCCGTTCACGATTAAGCTGCCAAAAATAGGGTCGATCAAACCAGCGTGCGAATGGCTTAAACCAAGGCGAGGCAAATAATGAAGCTTGTGTCGGCATTTTGTATTTAATGTGCCGTATCCATTTAGCCTTTTTATTACGCATTACATCTCTCGGGACAAGAAGGCTGCATAATTAAATATTCCCATACAGATCTAACTAAGTTGATGAAGTCGGAACCTTTTTTTGTTTCATCTGCAAAAATTAATTTTTCTCCTGCATACGATGTTTCTTTTTAACCAAAACATACACCGCACCATCATTTCGCTCATTAGGCTGAGCATAGGCAAGAACTTCGGGATGGGCCATCAGCCAGCGCCGTACCAGCGTTTTTAATATCGGCTGATAGTCTTTGGAGCCCAGACCACTACCATGAACAATTTCGCCCACGACACCGTATTGCTGTATATATGCGATAAATTCGTTAAGCACTTCCTGTGCTTCTTCTTGTCTGTAACCATGTAAATCCACATAAGCCACTATCGGCCAATGTCTGGCTTGCAACCGTTTAATATCAGCCATACCACGGCCATTTTTACTAAACACCACAGGTGCACTATCTTCCTGATTTTCACCAATATAAAAATAGCTTTCCGTCTCCAGCAGTTCTTCCTGATGCTGACGAGGTTTAATCGGACTAGTGTCACGTGGATGCTGAAACTGATTTCTGGCTTTTAAGGGCACAATATCCTTACCCATCGCTTCACTGAAAGTGATATCTGTTTGACGCTTTGCTGCTTGCTGTGACCGTTGCTGCTCTTCAGCCTGACGCTGAGCTCTGGCCTGTTTACCCAGTTGTTGCAACTTTTGTTGAAATGAATTTTCAGCCATATCTGTAACCATTCAAATCTAAATACCATTTCCATGATTTTAGCAGAGGCGCAAACTCCAAGTTAAGCTTGACCTTTATTAACTTTGTAAGCGTTTAAGATAGGATTCGTGCTAATTTTCAGTTATCCTAGTGCTGTATAAAATATATTCATTCAGGAACAGATTTTATGACGGCAACTAATGTCTCTCCAAGCTCAGGTAAAGAAACTGATGTCATTATTGTCGGTGCCGGTCCGGCAGGATTGAGTCTGGCACGTGCACTGGCACCATCAGGACTATCAATTACCGTAGTAGAAAAGCAAGATTCGGCTACGCTGGCAGAACCACCGTTTGATGGTAGGGAAATTGCCCTAACCCATTACTCAAAGGAACTCATGCAACAGCTGGATATGTGGGACAAAGTACCGGCAAATGAAATTTATCCTTTGCGTGATGCCAAGGTAATCAATGGTTATTCGAATTATCAACTACATTTCGAACAACCCACTATGGCACGCGGTAAACCAGCGAATACTTTAGGTTTTCTAATCAGTAATCATCATATCCGCCGTGCGGCCTATGAAGCTGTCACCCCTTATAAAAACATCAACTTGATTGGTGGACATAGCATTATTGATGTCAGAAATGAAGATAGCAACCACATCGAAGCCACTCTGGATAATGGGCAAACTATCAGCGCCAGATTGCTCATTGCTGCTGATAGCCGCTTTTCCAATACTCGCCGTCAATTAGGTATATCCGCTCAGATTCATGATTTCGGACGTACGGTGATTGTATTCCGCATGCGTCATACCCTGAGCAATCAGCATACTGCTCTGGAATGTTTCCATTATGGCCGTACATTGGCCTTGCTGCCCTTAGAAGAAAATATGACCAACTGCGTGGTCACCATTAATAATGAACGCGCTGGTGAAATACTAAATATGTCTCCTGCACAACTGGCGGCTGATATTACCAAGCAGCTAAAAGGCAAATTGGGGGACATGCATCTGGTCAGCACTGTGCATCATTACCCGCTTGTTGGCGTTCACGCCAATGCATTCTATGCCCACCGTAGTGCCCTGATTGGTGATGTCGCAGTAGGTATGCATCCGGTTACCGCCCATGGTTTCAATCTAGGGCTGAGTGGAGTTGGTATCTTATCCAAACTAATCATTGAAGCGGTACAGAAAGGTAAAGACATTGGCGGCCAAACCCTATTGGCACAATACCAGCGCCAGCATATGCCGCATACACGAATGCTTTATCATGGCACCAATGCCATGGTGTCGTTGTTCACCAATGACAGCCATCCTGCTCGGCTGATGCGATCTCTGGTATTACGCATCAGCAATAATCTACCACCAGTGAAAAAACTTATCAGCAAACAGCTCACCGGCTGATATACAAATAATATTATGAAAAAATGCCTGCTGTAATTAATTTATAGCAGGCATAATTACATAAAATTTTCTGAGCTAAATCAGACCCTGATTGATTTGCTGTAACAATGCCGAAGGATACTCACTTTGAGTAATTGGACGCCCCATAACCAAATAGCTGCTGCCTGCAGCCAAAGCAGCTTTAGGCATCATGATTCGACGCTGATCGTCTTTGATGTCAGTACTGAGACGAATACCGGGAGTAACCAATAAAAACTCTTGTCCCAGCTGCTGACGCAATAAAGTGGCTTCCTGTGCAGAGCAAACTACACCATTCATACCCGCTTGACGGCTCAATTCAGCCAAACGAACTACCGCTTCATCAATTGGCAGGTTCATGCCGGTTTCAGCCAGCTCTGACTGGGTCATACTGGTTAAAACTGTTACTGCAATCAATAATGGAGGCTGACTGTAATTGCTGACCGCTTCGCTTGCAGCTTCCATCATTCTGCGCCCTCCCGAAGCATGCATGTCTACCATCCATACACCCATGTCAGCAGCCACCTTACAGGCAGAAGCAACAGTATTGGGAATGTCGTGATATTTCAAATCCAGAAATATTCGATAGCCTTGCAACACCAATTGTTCCACCAGATACCGTCCTGTAGCGGTAAACAACTCTTTGCCGATTTTGAGTTGACATAGACTTGGTTCCAGCTGCTGCACAAAATCAAGCGTTTTTTCCGCACTGGCAAAATCCAGCGCCACAATAACTGGCTTAGCTGGTTGAGTAATCAACGTGGTATCTAGCATTAAAGGATTCATACTTTATATAGAAAAAAATTACAAAATAATAAGGACCAGTTAGCTTGTCAGAATAGGGTTATCAGTCTGAGTGGTTCTGCTTATAAAAAAGATAACTAAACGCTAAGTCTGCCTAAACCAATCTGTGTTAGCTTGCAAACTAAATATCAATGCGGTTTGGCGTAAACGTTTCCCATTTATTGCAGGCTGGGCAATGCCAGAAAAACACTTGTGATTTGAAATGGCAGTGTCGGCAACGATACATCACAGATTTTTGCATCTGCATTCCCACTACCGAACGCATCATATCCACTTCCGCCTTCCATTTCGGGTTTATACTATTCTGCAAAACCCCGAGCAAACGATAAGTTCCCGTGAGTGTAGGTTTGCGCCGTACTAAATCAATCACAATCTCCGTGGCTTTGTCCTCACCATATATAGGTACTGACTTTTCATAAATCACACCGGATAAATCCAACTGAGGAAAGGTCTGGGCAAATCCAATCAAAACTTCAATACCGTCGGCAGCTTTATGTAAACCATCATAAGCATCATACAGGCGCTCACCTACCTGACTCAGATACTCATAATTCTGCTTTTCTATGGCACTATAAGCATCTATCGCGGCCTGATAATTATGTTGTTTCAGCTCTACATCACCCAAAATCATATTCGCACGGCAGCATTTACGGTTTACCGCCAAAGCCTGAAAAATAAATTCGCGCGCTTTATTGTATTCCGAATGGTATAAAGCCAGCTGAGCCAGCTCACAATAAAACTGGGCAATTTCAAACTGATATGTCTGATCACCAGTGCTTAACTCTTCAGCAAGTTTAATTGCTTTTTCCCAGTCGCGATCCTGCTGATAGATATTCAGTAGAATTTGTCGTGCCTGCCGATCCTTACTGCCATCAAGCAAACCAACCAATATTTGTTCTGCACGATCTACTAGTCCAGCCGCCTGATAGTCTTGTCCGAGTTCAAAAGCAACAGTATCTCGTCGTTCTGCGATGGTTTCCGGTAATTCAAGCAAGCTTTGATGCAGAGCAATGGCTTTATCGTTTTCTCCACGCTGGCGATACAGCTTACCTAGTGTCAGATGCAGTTCATATGTACTCTGTCTGGCATCATTCTGCTGATCCAGTACTTCAGCAAGCTCACGTACCGCAACCGCACTTTTGTGTTCCGCCAGCGCATCCAAACTTTTGTAAAATCCTTCTGGAATAGCTTTTGCTTGTTTCAGCACAGCACGCATATCCACACGTGCCGCAAACCAACCCATGGCAAAAAATACCGGTAATAGAAAAACCGGCGCCAGCCACATCCAAAAATCATTGCTATCCATGCTGATTATTTACCTTCTGCTCTTCAGAATGATTTTGGCCGTTCACACCAGCATTAGTGGCAATAGTTTCAGTATGGACTGACTGACCGGCAGCTTTTGTTTGCTTATCAATTTTAACCTGCAATTGATTAACCTTACTGCGCAGTCTTAACAGACGACCAAACATAGCAAACACCCCAAACACCGCACCAATAATAAAAAATATCAGCAACAGTACAATCAGCGGTAAATTCAGCATCTGCCCTGGCAGATAATTAAATGTAATCAGTTGTGTGTTACTTACTGCCAGTAAGAGCAAAGCCAGTAACACCACTATCTTTATTAATGTGTAAATAATCTTCATACCTGTCTACCCCGTAATGTACTGTTTTCAGAAAAAACAATCATATGCCAGATAACAGCCTGTTTAGCCGAGAAACAACACAGTTTAAACGATTTCACGGCTTTTTAGCAAAAGCAGCCCATGTTTTCAGCATTGGCAAGCAAAACAGGCAGTGTATAATATTTATGTTTACATAAAGTAACAGCAACCACTGGCTAAAGCTAAGACCTTAGGCTGTTGTTACATTGATTTTTGCACTGCCAAAGTCTTAGACCCAGTTTTGCCCTATCCCATGCAGAGCTGAGTTTCGGCCACGCAGCTTAATGTCTTATTTTGGAGAAGTTTTACTATGTCTATGGCCGATCGCGACGGTTTTATCTGGTTTAACGGTAATCTTGTCGACTGGCGAAATGCCCAAACACACGTTTTAACACACACATTACATTATGGCATGGGAGTATTCGAGGGTGTCCGTGCCTACGAAACCTCAAAAGGTGCCGCTATATTCAGATTGCAGGATCACACCAAACGCCTGTTTAATTCCGCTAAAATTACCAGCATGCACCTGCCCTATACACAAGAACAGATTAATCAGGCTCACATTGAGGTAGTAAAGGCCAACAAACTGTCCTCCTGTTATTTCCGCCCTATGGCTTTTTATGGTTCTAACAAACTGGGGGTAGCGCCGGATCAGAATGATGTGCAAGTCATAGTAGCAGCTTGGCCATGGGGTGCTTATCTAGGTGAAGAAGGCATGCAGCGTGGTATCCGCGTGCAAATCAGTTCATTTACCAGACATCACCCTAATATCACCATGATTAAAGCCAAGGCAAATGGCAACTACATGAATTCTATTATGGCCAATACCGAAGCCACCCGTAATGGCTACGATGAAGCCATTATGTTAGATGCTAATGGATTTGTAGCAGAAGGTTCAGGTGAAAATGTCTTTATTATCAATGATGGTAAACTTTACACGCCAGCACTGGATGCCGCACTCGATGGCATTACACGTCGTACTGTAATGGCCATTGCTGCAGATATGCAGTTAACGGTAACTGAAAAACGCATTACCCGTGATGAAGTTTATTGTGCCGATGAAGTATTCTTTACTGGTACCGCAGCTGAAGTGACACCTATCCGTGAAGTTGATGGACGCACAATCGGCTGCGGCGCACGTGGTCCGCTGACTACCGAAATTCAGCAGCGATACTTCGACATCGTTCATGGCAAAAATGCTAAATATGAATCATGGTTAACCTATATTGACTAAAACTCAGCCAGCAGGCCTGAATAAAGGTATTTCCGCCTATCAAGCCTGCTGGATTTTTTTGTCTTATTGCCGATGTAAGGAAAATATAATGAGTCATTCAGCTCCATCTATGATCACCATCACTCCGCATGATTTACCGCTGATATGCACCGGACCAGAAAACGAAACTTGGAATGGTCATCCACGCGTATTCTTACCTATTCAGTCAAACAGCAGCATAGAATGCCCATATTGCGGCCAGCATTATCATCTGAATGGGATTGCTGAACAGCACCATTGATAAATAATTATTCTGCATAGTAGTGTCAATATTAATCAACCGCTGTTATTGTGGTACAGTAATTACTAATTTTTCACTCAAGCATTACAAGCATAAGAAGGATTTGTCATGACAGAAACCACACACAGCCGTCTGATCATTCTCGGTTCCGGACCTGCCGGCTATACTGCAGCCGTATACGCTGCCCGTGCTGGATTGAATCCTACTCTGATTACCGGTATGGCACAGGGTGGTCAGCTGATGACAACTACAGAAGTTGATAACTGGCCAGCAGATGTGAATGGCGTACAGGGTCCAGAACTGATGGAACGCTTTCTGGCTCACGCTGAACGTTTCGGTACCAAGATAGTTTTCGATCACATTAATCAGGTACAGTTGCAGCAGCGTCCATTTACTCTCACCGGTGATATGGGTACATATAGCTGTGACGCATTAATTATTGCCACCGGTGCATCGGCTAAATATCTCGGCTTACCTAGTGAAGAAGCATTTGCCGGCCGTGGCGTTTCCGCCTGCGCCACCTGCGACGGATTTTTCTATAAAGATCAGGATGTAGCAGTGGTAGGTGGTGGTAATACAGCCATTGAAGAAGCACTCTATTTAGCCAATATCGCCCGTACTGTAACCGTCATTCACAGGCGAGAAAGTTTTCGTGCCGAAAAAATCATGATTGATAAGCTACTGGAACGGGAAAAAGAAGGCAAAATTATTCTGAAACTCAATGCCAATGTAGACGAAATTCTGGGTGACGATTCTGGCGTCAACGCAGTAAGAATCAACTATACAAACAATGAAAGTGAGCTTCTGGCCGTAAACGGCATTTTCATTGCCATCGGTCACCAACCCAATACCCAGATTTTTAAAGGCCAGCTGGATATGGATGCCACCGGATATCTCATTACCAAAGGAGGCAATGAAGGTAATGTGGGTGCTACCAATATTCCAGGTGTATTTGCTGCTGGCGACGTAAAAGATCACATATACCGTCAGGCCATTACCAGCGCCGCTTCCGGCTGTCAGGCAGCTCTGGATGCAGACCATTATCTTTCCGGCTTAAGCAGCTAATAATTTTTTCAGATATTACCGGCCTATCGGCTTAGTAGCCTGCGGCTGGTTTTAAAGTTTCTACTCTATACTAGCATTTCGCCTAAAAGTAAATATTAGTTATAATGCGGGCTTTAAGCTAACACAAATCACGTTCAAGGATAATAAATATGGGCTTTTTGCAAGGCAAAAAAATCCTCATCACAGGTATGATATCGGAACGCTCTATTGCCTATGGTATTGCCAAAGCCTGTCACGAACAGGGTGCGGAACTGGCCTTCACCTATGTCGTAGATAAACTCGAAGAACGGGTACGTAAAATGGCAGCCGGCCTTGGCTCAGAACTGGTATATCGCTGCGATGTGCAGAGTGATGATGAAATCAATCAGTTATTTTCTGACCTCGGTCAGAGCTGGTCGCAACTAGACGGACTGGTACATGCCATTGCTTTTGCACCCAAAGAGGCTTTAAACGGTGATTTTCTCGATAGCATTACCCGTGAAGCCTTTATGACAGCCCATGAAGTGTCTGCCTATAGTTTGCCTGCACTGGCCAAAGCGGCACGCCCGTTAATGACTGGTCATAACAGTGCCATACTGGCGTTGACCTATCTTGGTGCAGTTCGTGCCATTCCTAATTATAACGTAATGGGCATGGCGAAAGCTTCGCTGGAAGCTGGTATCCGCTTTACTGCCGCTTGTCTGGGACAGGAAGGTATCCGCTGCAATGGCATTTCTGCCGGCCCGATTAAAACCCTGGCTGCCTCTGGTATTGCCAATTTCAGCCGCCTGCTGTCCCACGTTTCAGCACAAAACCCAATTCGCCGGAATATTACCATTGAAGAAGTGGGCAATACGGCAGCTTTTCTGTTATCCGATTTAGCTACTGGCATCACTGGAGAAATCACCTATGTTGACGGTGGCTACAGCATCAATGCATTGGGTGTACCGGAAGATCTAGTCAGTACCCACAATAATGCTTGATTAATAAAAGGTTGTTCCAAGCTGCCTGAATTCAGAATCAGGCAGCTTTTATTATTTTTACACTGCATAACGCTTTCCCTGCATGCCGGCTGGTTTAATCGCGCTAATATAAATGTGCAAGTATTTCATTTATAAGCCAACCATGGAGGCAAATATGAAATTTTTAGAACAGTTTAAAGCTTTTTTAATGCGAGGCAATGTCATTGATCTCGCTGTTGGTATGGTAGTCGGTACTGCATTTACCAATATGGTTAAATCATTGGTTGACGATGTAATCATGCCCCCTATTGGCTTACTAATTGGCGGAGTAGATTTTTCCAATTTGTTCTTTACCTTGCGTGATGGTGCCAAAGCCCCCGGCCCTTACGAGACACTGGGTGCCGCTCAGGCAGCCGGAGCCGTGACCATTAATATCGGTTTATTTATTAATACAGTTATTAGCCTGATTATCGTTGGCTTTGCTATTTTTATGGTGGTAAAAGGGATCAATCGTCTGCATAAAAGCCCACCACAGCAAAGCCATACCAAGCAATGTCCTGAATGCTGTACCGAAATTCCGCTTGAAGCAAAACGTTGTCCGAATTGCACTTCTGAGTTAAATTAATTTAAAAGATTAATCAGCATCCAAACCTAGTGTACACTGCACACAATTAATTAATTGATTCATACCCGATATGCAAAAGCTACATAAACCTTGTAGCTTTTTTTGCGCCGAAACCAAATGAGCTTGTTACACGCCACTATGACACCAGATTAGCCTCAATAATTGTCATCACATTTAAATGCTCATGTAAATTGTTTTGCCAGAATAAATCAATCAGACCAACAGGAACAGCCATGCAGAATCAAACCACTCCATTTTATAACCCTCTTCTAAGCTATGAAGAAAACTATCAGCAAGGTCCTTTTGGTGCATTCAGTCAGACACCACCATCTATACCAGAGAAAAAGCAGCCAGAAACTTTTCTAAATCTGGAAGTGAATTTGCCTTTCGGTATTCCTGCAGGTCCATTACTAAATGCCAGCTTTATCAAAGCAGCATTTAACTATGGTTTTGATTTATGCGTGTACAAAACCGTACGTAGCCGTGCACATGCCAGCCATCCCTTACCTAATGTATTATCGGTGCACCCTGAGAACCAATTGTCTGCCGGCGTAGATACAGTTTTGGCTGATACCAATTACACCACGCCGTTATCAATTACTAATTCTTTTGGCGTGCCTTCCTTTAATCCTGATATCTGGCAGCCTGATATGGCTGCAGCTGTAAAAGCTGCACATAAAGGGCAATTTATGATTGGCAGTTTTCAAGGCACCGCCGGTAATGAAGCGAGTATTGAAAAAGATTATGCCAAAACAGCCCTTCTCGTAGCAGAAACCGAAGCCCCCATATTAGAGGCCAATTTAAGCTGTCCCAATGAAGGGGTAAACCAATTATTGTGCTTTGATTTCCCTAAGGTCGAACGCATAGCCAAGGAAATTAAAAACGCCGTACCTGAAAAACCCCTATTTCTTAAACTTGCTTATTTTGCTAATGATGAAGCTATTTACCCGCTGCTGCACGTATTGGACGGTGTGGTAGATGGTTACAGTACCATCAACACATTGTCAGCCAGGCCGGTAAATGCAGATGGAAAACCAGCATTGGGACAAACCCGACCTACAGGCGGGGTTTGTGGTGATGCTATTCGCTGGGCTGGCCTAGAAATGGTAGAACGTTTGCACAGATTAAGAACCCGACTAAATAATCACTTTGCCATAATCGGCGTAGGTGGTGTCAGCAATGCAGAGCATTATCTGGCTTATCGAGCAGCCGGAGCTGATGCAGTGATGAGTGCAACCGGTGCGATGTGGAACCCTCAACTGGCTTTGCAGATAAAAAGCAGTCTGAATAAATAAATAATTGCCGGTAACTTGATTAAGCTTACCGGCATTTTTATATCAATCCTTATTTCAGCGACAGATACGATAAGGTTCATCCATGACGACAAAATCTTTTTCTTCAAGAGCTTCAGCAATCCACTCAGCCACCGCTTCGGTAGTACATATAGTTTCTATGTAATGGTTCAGAACATTTGAAACAGGTATCTGATATCCTTTCAATCTCAAGCACATCGGAGCATAAAATGCATCTGCAATGCTAAAATCACCAAACAGATACGAGCTATCAGATTCTGCAAGTAAAGATGATAAATGATTATCTAAAAAATTGATTTCATCTCTGAGTGTTGGAAAATCACGAAGTTTTATCTGTCCAATTTCAGGTAAGACTGCCTCAATATTCATAGCTAAATGCTGGCGTATATGATTATAACCACTGTGCATTTTGGCCGTTACGCTTCTTGCTTTTGCGCGAATTTTATAATTTTGAGGCCATAAAGGAAGTTGAGGATGCCGTTCGGCCAGATATTCGCAGATAGCAAGAGAATCGCTTATCACCAGTTCATCATCTAATAAAATCGGTACCGTACCATAAGGATTCAATGGCAAAATGGTTTGTTTGAACTTTGAATCGGCATCGAAGTTGTCAAAATGAACCATTATTTCTGTAAAATCTATCTGAAAATTTTTCATCACTAGCCAAGGTCGCATAGACCAAGTTGAATAATTTTTATTACCGATATAAAGAGAATAGCTCATCGCTCATGTTTTCCTTATAGAAAAATATTTGTCAAAATAATTAATTTATTTACCTATTTTTTTATTATATTAGAACATTTATACCATAAACAATGAAAGCCGAATCTTTCACCCTAATGCATAAATTCGGTACAATAAGAACTCAAATTTATTAGTCTTTACAACAGTCACACGTACATGCTCAGCTATCGTCATGCATTTCACGCCGGTAATCATGCCGACATTCTAAAACATTATTGTCTGATATCAGTTCTAGAATATTTTAAGCTTAAAGACAAAGCATATTGCTATATAGACACCCATGCTGGAGCAGGTCTATACAGCCTGAACAGCAAAGAGGCTCAAAAAGTAGGCGAATACCGTGAGGGAATTAAAAGAATTTTAGATAAAGAAAATCTAGATACCAATCTGCAAACTTTCCGTGAAGTAGTTATAGCCAGCCTACCAGATACAAAAAATTATTATTGTGGTTCACCATGGCTTGCTCAGGCAGTGGCTCGTGAACAAGATCGTCTGAGACTGTTTGAATTGCATCCAACAGATGCAGAATTATTACGAAGTAATATGCGCAATATAAAATTGCCCAACCGAGCTCAGGTCTTTTGTGATGATGGATTCAAGGGTTTATTGTCAATGCTGCCGCCACCCAGCCGTCGTGCTGTAGTATTAATCGATCCCCCCTATGAAGTAAAACATGATTATCAGCAGGTTGTGGATACACTTAAAGCTGCAATAAAAAAATTTTCTAACGGCTGTTATATGGTCTGGTATCCTTGTCTGGGCAGCGCAGAAAGCCAGAAGTTACCTACGAAACTACAAAAACTAGTTCCAGATAACTTTGTACAAGCAGAACTTCACGTTAAATCCCCGCAGCCAGACGGTTTTGGTATGCATGGCAGTGGAATGTTTATTATTAATCCGCCTTACACCCTACCTCAGCAATTAGCAGAAGTTTTACCAGCATTAAACCAGCTACTGGCACAGGATAACAGTGCCCATTTTGTTTTACAGTCTCACATTGCCTGAAAATCATCTGCTTATCAGTCAAGCAAACAAGGCTACTGTATAATGGCCTAGAATTTTAAAAGGGAGTATTTGCATGTCCGTTTTACTGTCTGATTATTTGTATCAGCAACAACAAAACTATGCAGTCACACCATTATTACCTGAAGTTATCACCAGCATCAGCAATGCGTGTCTACTCATTAACCGCGAAATCCGCTTAGGTGCACTGGATAATATATTGGGTAGTGCCCATACTGGAAATATTCAGGGCGAAGAGCAGAAAAAGCTAGATGTACTGTCCAACCGGATAATGATTGACACATTGTCTTCCAATCCAGCCATCGCCGGTCTGGCTAGTGAAGAAGAAGATTCTTTTGTCACTGCTAATAGCGATGGTCAATTTCTGGTTCTCTTTGACCCACTTGATGGCAGCTCCAATATTGATGTCAATATTTCCATCGGTACCATTTTTTCGGTGCTGGCAAAACCCACTGGTGCCCTGACTACCGAAAGCTTCTTACAGTGCGGCCGTCAGCAGCTGGCCAGCGGCTATGTTCTGTATGGTCCACAAACCATACTGGTACTGACGCTGAAACATGGCATCGCCATGTTTACCCTGAATGAACAAAACCAGTTTCAACTGACACAGACAAATCCGCAAATACCAGCTACTACAGCCGAATTTGCTATCAATATGTCCAATCAGCGTCACTGGCAGCCGGCAATGCAGAAATATATAGCCGAATTACTAGCTGGTAAAACTGGCAACCGCGGTAAAGACTATAATATGCGTTGGGTTGCATCCATGGTAGCGGAAGTGCATCGTATTCTAATGCGTGGCGGTATCTTTACTTACCCGCAGGATAATCGTAATCCTGACAAGCCAGGCAAGCTGCGATTAATGTATGAAGCCAATCCCATGAGTCTGTTAATTGAACAGGCACAGGGTGCAGCCACTGATACCAAGCAAAATATTCTTGATATCCAGCCATGTGGACTACACCAGCGTGTTGCTGTCGTACTTGGTAGCAAAGAAGAAGTAGATTACGTCACAGCCATGCATCAAGCAAATTAACCATTGCAGCTAAAAGCTGCAACTTTTTATTTCACTCCCGTCTGGAGATTCCCATGATTAAATTAACTACCAATTTCGGCGTTATCGGCATCGAATTAGACCATGACAAAGCACCGAAAACCGCAGCCAACTTCGAACGTTATGTACGTGAAGGTTTCTATGATGGCACCATTTTTCACCGTGTAATCGATGGTTTTATGATTCAAGGTGGCGGTTTCGACAAAGACATGCAACAAAAACCTACTCATGAACCAATTGAAAACGAAGCAAATAATGGTTTGAAAAATGACCAATATACCATTGCTATGGCACGCACCATGCAGCCTCACTCAGCCAGTGCACAATTTTTTATCAATGTAAAAGACAATGATTTCCTAAATCACACCAAACCGGATTTACACGGCTGGGGTTATGCCGTATTCGGTAAAGTGGTTGAAGGACAGGATGTAGTTGATAAAATCAAAGGTGTTAAAACTGGTAATCATGGCGGCCATCAGGATGTACCAGTAGAAAATGTAGTAATTGAAAAAGCTGAAATTGTTTAATTAGCACAACAAAAAAGCAGCCATGACCGGCTGCTTTTTTAATATAAATATGCGTATAAAATTATAGGATAAAAATTTTGAACGCACAAAAATACCCAATCTTTCAACAGACAGGGTATTTTATTTTTGCCTATTTATTGTAGCGGCTTCATATTCATCACTTCCATAAGGAAGTTTGTAAAAGCCGGATTGGCTGGTTTAGAACGCATTACCGGCCAACGTTGCTGCCAGCCAGACAAAGCATTCTGTATATAGGCCTTGGATTGTGCAGTATCAATCGTACCCTGCTGACTTTCTACAGCACTACGCAAATAAATGGCAAACATGTCATCGTCTACCATATTATGTCCTACCTGAGCCAAACGAAACTGATCCAGCAATTGTGCGGCCTGCACTTTGGTTATGCTACCCTGTGAAACCTGAAAACTTAAACGGGTAGCCTCATCGCGGATTTTGGCCACATCAGACCAGTGGCTGCTGGCAAGATGATACTCATTATTTACTGCAGTGCCGTCAACTACCTGTACCGGTTTGACTTCTTTATTTGCCTGCTTCGCGGATAAAGGTACATCTATAGATGAACAACCACCTAAAAATGCTGCTACGACACATAATGCTAATGTTTTTTTCATCATTTGTTTACTCAACGTATATTGCTTAAAACAAAAATAAAAGCTAGCTAGCTTGAGCGTGTGGCTGTACATGATATCAGAAAAGAGTGTGCAAGCGACGTCTTTTGCCTCTCCAATGGTAAAGTTCTGAGCATATCCACATGCTGGTCTTTACATTTACATTGTTTATAAACAGATTTAAGTAACTGATTTTTTTATAGATTTATAGAATTAAATCACTAAAAATTATGTCTTTTAATTTTATTAATTAATACAAAATTTGTTTCATGAATAAACATCATCTATTTCTGATTTATGAACTAAACCAGAACCAACATGTTTTTTATGTATATAACCATTCTCTTTTTTTAGGAATGAATATTATAAACAATATAAGGATGGATAATAGAAACAGGTGCCATATATAATTTCCCCCCAAAATTATGAATTTTAACTAAAATAATGACATATAATTTATATATATAATCTTTAGTTTCTTTAATACGAATACATAAACGAACATCGAGATGATGATCCCTTAGTGTTAATGTAAG
This sequence comes from Snodgrassella alvi, assembly GCF_002777855.1. Classification (GTDB taxonomy): domain Bacteria; phylum Pseudomonadota; class Gammaproteobacteria; order Burkholderiales; family Neisseriaceae; genus Snodgrassella; species Snodgrassella alvi_E. Next base: position 85,508 of record NZ_MEIK01000016.1, on the reverse strand, counting down.
CGTATCCTTTTGTTTTTCAATAATTGTGAAAAACGGACTTTACTGCCTATGTACAGCTCTGTTTCTTCCAATTTATTGAATCTATTAATTAGGTTGATACCGACTCTTTTCCCCAAAAAATCCCTTATTTTAGAAAGTCCTGCCAACCATTTGGGTTAGCGGGAGATCATCAATTCATAAGCTTCGTAGGCAGTGACATTTTTGCAGCTTTCTTGAGACTGGTAGTCTTAAATAATCAACCTTTTCGTCTACTAATGTTATGTTACTCAATTAACCATTAAATCTTTCAAAAGAAAGCTTTTGTTTTCTTTTCATAAATCAATTAATTTCTATGTTGCTTTTGTTTCAGAAGTTAGTCAAAAAAATATACTTTTATTTATAATATTTGTATCGCAGCTTTAACTGCATAAAAAACCGAACCTTTTTTCCGGTTCGGTTGCAATCATAGGGTTAAAACTTAGGCTAAATCTGCGAACAATGGCGTAGAAAGATAGCGTTCACCATAAGAAGGAATCAATACCACAATTAGTTTATTTTTATTTTCCGGTCTAGCTGCCAGTTGCAAGCCTGCCCATACCGCTGCACCAGATGAAATTCCCACTAAAATACCTTCTTTGGAAGCCATTGCACGAGCAGTATCAAAACAAACATCATTTGGAACCTGAATAATGCCATCATAAACATGGGTATTGAGGATTTTAGGTACAAAACCGGCACCAATACCCTGTATCGGATGTGGTCCTTTGCAGCCACCAGACAATACGGCAGAAGCTTCGGGTTCTACAGCATATACTTCAACTTCAGGTTTTTTTTCTTTTAAAACTTCGCCTACGCCAGTGATAGTACCACCCGTACCAACACCAGCAACAAAAATATCTACTTTACCATCAGTATCGTGCCAAATTTCCTGAGCAGTAGTTTCACGATGAATTTCTGGATTTGCCGGATTTTCAAACTGCTGTGGCATAAAATATTTCTGCGGATCTGAATCCACGAAAGCCTGTGCACGTGCAATCGCGCCAGACATGCCTTCTGCTCCGGGTGTCAACACCAGTTCAGCACCGTATGCACGCAATAGCATGCGCCGTTCCTTACTCATGGTTTCCGGCATAGTAATAATTAATTTATATCCACGTGCAGCACATACCATTGCCAGTCCAATACCGGTATTACCACTGGTTGGTTCCACAATCACCGTATCAGAATGAATCTTACCCGCCTTTTCTGCCGCATCAATCATGCTAGCTGCAATTCTGTCCTTGACACTGTTGCCGGGATTAAAAAATTCCAGTTTAACCACCACTTTGCCCGGTAAACCGGCACTCAGACGGTTGAGTTGTACCAGCGGGGTGTTACCAATCAGGTCAGTGATGCTAGAGGCGATATTCATTGTCTATCCTTTGTTATGAGAAACTGCATTAATTATCATCATAGATTAAAACCACTATCAACCTAAATAATTTATCAGTGGGTTAATACAATTAATATTTATATAGGCGGTGAAAAAGGGAATTTCTGCTGAAATATGATTTTTTCTGATTATTACCTTAGAATGAGGTGATTAATTATAGCAGTAAGCCGCTGAATAATTCATATAATTTCTTAGTTGATGGCTAATTTAAGTAATCCAGCAACCAAAGCTTAAAGTTTAATTTTTAGCGCCATTTAAAAAAGGACTACCTTTACGGTAGTCCTTTTATAGGCCACTGATAAAATGCCGTTATTAAGCATCTACCTTGGCTGCTACATCTACATAATCCTGAATTTCATTAAAGTTCATATAGCGATAAATTTCGATGCCTTTATCATTAATAATGGCAATATTTTCGCGATATTCATCGATGTTCGGGATATGTCCGAGTTTAGAGCAAATTGCCGCCAGCTCTGCTGAGCTCAGATAAACTTGCGTATTCTTACCTAATCGGTTTGGAAAGTTACGAGTCGAAGTGGAAACTACAGTAGAACCTTCACGTGCCTGCGCCTGATTACCCATACACAAAGAACAGCCTGGCATTTCTATACGCGCACCTACTCGACCCAAGATACCATAATAGCCTTCATCAGAAAGTTCTTTGGCATCCATTTTGGTTGGAGGAGCCACCCACAGACGTACAGGTAAATCTGTTTTACCGTCTAACAAAGTGGAGGCTGCACGATAATGACCAATATTAGTCATGCAGGAACCAATAAATACTTCATCAATATGTGTACCTGCTACATCAGACAAAGTTTTTACATCATCAGGGTCGTTCGGACAGGCTAGAATCGGCTCTTTGATTTCATCCATATTGATATCAATAATGGCAGCATATTCTGCATCCGCATCGGCTTCGAGTAATTTCGGTTCAGCCAACCATTGTTCCATTTTCTGAATACGGCGTTTCAGCGTACGTGCATCCTGATAGCCATCGGCAATCATATTTTTTAAGAGCACTATATTGGATTTCAAATATTCTTCAATCGGCTCTTTATGCAGTTTCACTGTACAGCCGGCAGCAGACCGTTCCGCAGAAGCATCAGTCAGCTCGAATGCTTGCTCTACTTTCAAATCAGGCAAACCTTCAATTTCCAGAATACGACCGGAGAAAATATTCTTCTTACCTGCTTTAGCAACGGTAAGAAGTCCTTCTTTTATAGCCTGCAAAGGAATGGCATTTACCAAATCTCGCAGGGTGATACCCGGCTGCATTTTACCGGAGAAGCGTACCAATACTGATTCAGGCATATCCAATGGCATCACGCCAGTAGCCGCAGCAAATGCTACCAAACCAGATCCAGCAGGAAAAGAAATACCCAGAGGGAAACGTGTGTGTGAATCACCGCCAGTACCCACCATATCAGGCAACAGCATCCGGTTTAGCCATGAGTGAATAATTCCGTCACCAGGACGCAAAGCCACACCGCCACGAGAAGACATAAATACTGGCAATTCCTTGTGGGTTTTGACATCCACTGGTTTAGGATAGGCTGCAGTATGACAGAAAGATTGCATCACCAAATCAGCACTAAAGCCCAGACAAGCCAGGTCTTTCAGTTCGTCTCGTGTCATCGGGCCGGTAGTATCCTGCGAACCAACAGTAGTCATTCGTGGTTCACAATAGGTACCCGGACGAATACCCTGTCCTTCCGGCAAGCCGCAAGCACGGCCAACCATTTTTTGTGCCAGACTAAATCCAGCTGTGCTCGGTGCAGGAGCCTGTGGTAAGCGAAATACTTCAGAATGTCCCAGACTTAATGCGTCACGAGCTTTTGCAGTTAGACCGCGGCCAATTATCAGATTAATGCGGCCACCGGCCTGTACTTCGTCTAGAATAACCTGAGATTTGAGCTCAAATTCGGCGACAGTTTCGCCATTTTTGATAATTTTTCCTTCATAAGGCAGAATATCCACTACATCGCCCATGTCGAGTTTGGATACATCTACTTCAATCGGTAACGCACCTGAATCTTCCTGTGTATTAAAGAAAATTGGCGCAATTTTGCCACCTAGACAAACGCCACCAAACCGTTTATTCGGTACATACGGAATATCTTGACCGGTATGCCAGATTACAGAATTAGTAGCTGATTTACGTGATGAGCCAGTACCTACAACATCGCCAACGTAAGCCACCAAATTCCCCTTGGCTTTCAACTCAGCTAATTGTTTAATCGGGCCTACTTCACCTGGTTTATCTGGATGTATGCCTTCACGTGGATTTTTAAGCATAGCCAGTGCATGTAGCGGAATATCCGGCCGGCTCCATGCATCCGGTGCCGGGGACAAATCGTCAGTATTGGTTTCACCCACTACTTTGAATACGGTAACAGTGATTTTTTCCGGCACTTTTTCACGAGAAGTAAACCATTCAGCATTGGCCCATGACTCTATTACTTCTTTTGCATACCGATTACCGGCTCGCATTTTTTCTTCCACGTCGTGGAAAGCATCAAACATCAGCAAAGTATGTTTTAAAGCATTTGCTGCAGTAGCCGCCAACTCTTCATTATCCAGAAATTCAATCAGCGGCTGAACGTTGTAACCACCCAACATAGTACCCAGCAGCTCTACCGCAAACACGGGCGTGATTAATGGACTACTTACGGTTTTCTCCGCAATCGCACCCAGAAAAGATGCTTTGACTTTAGAAGCATCATCTACACCAGGCGGCACTCGATGTGACAGTAAATCAACCAGAAATTTTTCTTCCCCTTTGGGAGGATTTTTTAGTAATTCAACCAACTCTTCTGTTTGCTTCGCTGTTAGCGGCAGAGGCGGAATACCCAGTGCTTCACGTTCAGCGGCGGCTGCGCGGTAGGCTTCTAACATCTTGAACATCCTTAATGTAATGGTTTTTTAAGTTTTTCTTGTAGATTTATTATGCATTACTAATGCAATAATATGAATGATAACCGAAAACAGGGGCGATTGAAACAATTTGTAGTCTGATGTAGTCAATATTAGAAAATGTAAAGATTAAAATAAAAGCAGCCCGTTAGAGGCTGCTATACAGTAATAAAAATGAATACCATCATGGTGATTTCACATTGATTACACCATTTTTAATATTTCAAACTTTCTGAAAAATCTTAGAAACGGTTTCTCTTCTTAGCACTGGCATTTTTGCGCAAGCTTGAGCCCGCCTGACTATACTGGCTTCGACCGGTGGGATTTTGCAAAGCTGGCTGATTTAGTCTGGCCTGCTCATAAATCGGCATAACTTCCGGCAGCATTTTTTTCAAAGAGCTAATGCGTGCATTATTGCTCGGATGGGTAGACAAAAGGCTAGTACCACTATTGTTGCCCAAAACTTTATTCATTTTCTCCCATACCGTTATGGCAGCATTGGGGTTGTAGCCTGCCTGTGCCATTAGCCTCAGACCGCCTGCATCTGCCTGAGATTCCTGATAACGGGAAAAAGGTAAAGTCAGGCCATATTGACTTAGCACATCTTTATACACACCGACATTATCTGCATTGGCACCGGTTTTAGATTGCACCACTGCACTGCCTACTTCCAATGCCACGCTAGTCAAAATTTGCTGGCCAGCTGCTTTTTTACTGTGCTCCTGCAATGCATGCGTCATCTCATGCCCAATAATCGCAGCAATTTCATCATCGGTTAAATTCAGACGATCAACAATGCCTGTATACACCACCATTTTTCCGCCTGGCATGGCAAAAGCATTAGCTTCATCGCTACGGATAACATTAAGCTGCCAGTCAAAAGGAACACCAGTAGTGTTTGCTTGATTGGCGTATGGTACCAGTCGTTGAAATACATTACGTACCCTTCTGGCCACGGGTGTATTGGTTTCAATCACCCCTTCTGCTCTGGCCTTACCCATCATCTGAGTATAGCTTTTGGCCGCACTGCTATTTAGAGTCTGGGTGTCATAGCCCATCACATCAGCCACCTGCGCACATCCACTTAAAGCTGTAAGCATGGCAGCCAGTGTGATTAATTTAGATTGCCGTCTGATTGAATACATAATTTATCCACGGTAATATAACTGGTTGAAAAAATATCACTTTTTAATGTCTTACATTGAGTAATAAATGTAAAAAATGGTTTTATTATATGGTGTTTATTTAATTTTAAAACCACTCTTATAACATATACGCATTACAATATTTATGCATATAAAATACCAATAGAGAAAAATGGCTCAGATTATCCATCAAAACTAATAATATTCAGCAAATTATTAGTAACATCCGTCTTTGCAGCAGACCAAATATAACAAAATGATTAGAGCTAGCTTTTTTATACTTGTGTCGCGGTTTTACACCAATATTTGCACGCAGCACCACAAAGGCTACAATGCTATTGATTACCACAGAGATGATGTAAATTACGTGAAAATCCTTATTTTAGGCTGTGGACAAGTAGGTTCGACCATTGCCAGCAATCTGGCCAGAATGCCCAATAATGATGTCACTATTATTGACGTCAATGAAACTGCTTTACAGAAAATCAATCAGCGACTAGACGTACAAACCATTGTCGGCAACGGCGCGTGGCCGTCTGTCTTGTCTACAGCCGGTGCTCAGGATGCTGACATGATTCTGGCTCTGACCCAAAATGATGAAACCAATATGGCTGCCTGTCGAATTGCATATGCGCTTTTCAATACGCCAAATCGTATTGCCAGAGTACGCTACAGTGATTTCGTTGAATTTGAAACAGGCAACAATCAATACAAAACCAGTTTAGACTTATTTAACATCACCGAAGCCATTAGCCCTGAGCAGCTTGTAACCGAACAGATAGTTAATTTACTACTGCATTCTAGCGCCTTACAAATCCTGCGATTTGCCAACGACAAAATTCGTTTGCTTGTCATCCGAGCTCAAAATGGTGGTATGCTGATTAATCAACCTATTAGTGCACTGAAACAGCATTTGGAAGAAGGCGTGGATTGCCAAATTTGCGCTATCTACCGCAATAACCGTTTGCTGGTTCCCACTGGCAGTACTATCTTGCAGGAAGGTGATGAAGTTTTTGTTTTAACGCCAACTGTTTATTTGGAAAACATTATGCGCGAACTACGTCCAGTTACTAAGCGGACACGTCGCATTATGATTGCCGGTGGTGGCAATATCGGTTACCGCGTGGCTAAACAGCTGGAAGCTAGATTAGATATTAAAATTATTGAACGTAAACAAAATCGTGCAGAATGGCTTGCTGAAAACCTTAACAATTCGCTGGTTCTGGTAGGGAACGCTTCGGATGAAAGCCTACTGGAAAACGAATATATTGATGAAATTGATGTATTTTGCGCACTGACCAACGATGATGAAAATAATATCATGTCGGCCATGTTGGCCAAAAACCTTGGTGCCAAACGCGTGATGGCCATTATCAATCGTTCCAGTTACGTGGATTTATTGCAGGGCAGTGCTATCGATATTGTAATTTCACCGCATCTGATTACTATTGGTTCTATTCTGACTCATGTACATTTGGGCGATATCATGGCAGTGTATCCATTACGCCGCGGTTCGGCAGAAGCCATTGAAGTTGTATTGCACGGTGACCGCCATACTTCTAAACTTATCGGCCGCACTATGTCTCAATTACGTTTGCCCGCGGGGTGTTATTTTGGCGCGGTAGTACGTAACGAAAATATCACTATGTACCATCAGGATACAGTACTAGAAGATGGAGATCATGTAATATTTTTCGTGGCTCGGCGCAAAGCGGTGCAGGATCTAGAAAAAATGATTCAGGTTAAACTGGGCTTTTTTGCATAGGCAGCATGTTATGAGCCATTTCAGCAACCGCTTTACTGTGCATCATAAGGCATCAGGTTTCGTCAACAAAATTGCGCCCACCGCTCATATTGTGGCCAAAACCGGTTTTTTATTTTCATTATTGCTACTGGCACCGACGGTAGTCTCATTACTGTACATGGATCATGTGTTTTCAGCATTTGCAGTTACGGCTGCTATTAGCATGAGTGTGTGTGCGCTGACTTGGCTGCTGACGATGCGCTATAACCGTGAACTGCGACCGCGTGATGGCTATACATTGGTCTTCATGCTGTGGATTGGCTTTGCCCTGATTGCCTGCCTACCCTTTTATATCTACATGCCCGGACTGGGTTTTACTAATGCCTATTTTGAAGCCATTTCCGGTCTCACCACCACCGGTGCCACCATCATCACTAGTCTGGATACACTTGCCCCGTCACTGAATTTCTGGCGTCATATGCTCAACTGGCTGGGCGGCATGGGGATTATTGTGCTGGCCGTAGCCGTCATGCCGATGCTAGGCGTAGGCGGAACTCAATTATTTAAAGCAGAAATACCGGGCGTAAACAAAGACAGCAAAATGGCACCACGTATTTCAGAAACGGCCAAACGCTTATGGAGCGTGTATGTATTGTTTACATTCGTTACTCTGCTGGCTTTACGTCTGGCCGGCATGAGCTGGTTTGATGCAGTTTGTCACGCTATGTCGGCTTTTTCCCTTGGTGGTTTCTCTACACACGACAACAGCATTTCCTATTTTAATTCTGTACCGATTGAAATTATTCTTAGCATTGCTACCATACTAGGTGCTATTAATTTCACTAATCATTTTAATGCGCTACAAAAAAAATCATTACGTTATTACTGGCGTGATGAAGAAGTACGTGTACTATTATTTGTTTTGTTGTTCAGCATCATTGGCATCAGCTTGTATTTGTGGTGGCACAGTTTTTATTCGCTGGGTGAAGCATTTCGATACACGGCTTTCAATTTAATATCTATCGGGCTGGCAAATGGCTATTCCGATACTGATTTTGCCAAATGGCCATTAATCGCCTCCTTATGGATGTTTTTTCTGGCCAACATACTTTCTAACGGCGGATCAGCCGGCGGTGGTATTAAAACAGTTCGTGCGCTTGTGCTGTTTAAATTCAGTTTGCGCGAAATGTTGCTGATGCTGCATCCCAATGCAGTAAGTATGGTTAAAATTAACGGCAGCCATATTCCCGACCGGCGAGCTTTAACAGTGATGGCCTTTGTGTTTGTGTACGTAATCACCATTATATTATTCAGCTTTGCCTTAATGATGAGTGGAATGGATTTTCTATCTGCCCTGACAGCCGCAATCAGTTGTATCACCAATGCAGGCCCTGGGCTGGGTACTGTGGGTCCAGCCAATAATTTTGCTTTTCTTTCAGACCTTCAGAAGTGGTTATGCATCATCATCATGTTGCTCGGACGTCTGGAAATATTTACCGTCTTTATCTTGTTTACCCCTGCTTACTGGAAAAAATAAAATACAACTTGAGAAAATTTGAAGGAAAAAAAATTGATTAAACACTTAAAGATGCTGAAAGCAAAACTGACTAACCAACAGCATCTCATTTCCGGCACTTTGCTGCTCCTTACCGCATGCAGCAATCAGCACGAAGTTGCACTTCAGCCCATCAACAAAAACAGTGGTCAAGCCATTCTGCCTGGCACGCAAGCCACTGAAGCACCGGACAAAGTCATCAGCAGTTTTCAGCAATATCAAAATGCTCTTAAAGCAGCCAAAAATGGCGATGACATTTTACCGGCTCAGTTTCTGGCTCATCAACCTGACAGTGCCATGAGCAATAGCATACGCAATAGTTGGTTACAGCAGTTAGGTAAACGTGGCAACTGGACAGTATTCCGCCAGCAATATGATTTTCTGGATAAAAATTTCCGCGATCTGGAAACACGGTGTTATGCCGCACAAGCAGGCATAGATAATGACAATGAGTTATTAGCCAGTTTGAGCATGGAATCCGGCAATCTTCCATTAGGATGCAATCGCTTGCTTGAACAGGCTGCTGCCCGTCAAAAAATTAGTGCCCAAAATGGGTGGCGGCGTGTACGCAACCTGTTGGCACTGAATCAAATTACTAATGCACGTAATTTAGCTCAAGCTTTAGGCAGTCCCTTACCAGATCCGTTGGGCAGCAGCACCGGTGGAAGTCAGGGCGCACAAGAAGCTTTACTGTATCAAGTTACCAATAAGGATAATCGCAACAAAGACAGTGCCGCCAGCACCCTAGAGCAACTTTCAGCCAGTCTCACCAAAGAACAAATTGGCTTCGGCTGGGCGCAATTGGGGCTGGCTCAAGCAAATAGTCTCAATTCTGCTAAAGCTCTGAATTATTTTGACCGAGCCACCCCAGAGCAGATGAATAACGAAATGTGGGAATGGTATGCTCGCTCAGCACTGCGTCTGCAGCGCTGGCAAAAACTTAATAGCATCATCCTCAGAATGCCAACAGCGCTACAGCAGCAAGTTACGTGGCAATATTGGCTGGCTCGCAGTTACCGCTCATTGGGGCAAAATAGTCTGGCGAACGCTATATTCCAAAAAACAGCTCAACGCGGACATAATTTTTATGCGTTGCTAGCTAAAGAAGCTTTGGGAAGCAAAGCCAATACCAGCAGCACTGTGGGCAAAAGCAGCCAGCAAGTTCAGAACAGAATAGCAGCTGACGGTAATATCCACCGTGCACTAACATTATTTAAAACCGCACAAGCAGAAAATAACTGGCCAATGCGCCGACTGGCTCAGCAAGAATGGCGTTATGCTACACGTAACTTCAACGACGACACCCAAATCGCAGCTGCCACCCTTGCAGAAAACAATGGTTTTTATGAAATGGGAATTTACAGTGCAGATAAAGCGGATAACCTCCTCAACTACGAATTGCGCTATCCTGCACCATTTAAAGAGCTGGCCGTTCCATATGCGCAAGAAGCCGGTATTGATCCTGCGTGGGTATATGGCTTAATCCGTCAGGAAAGCCGCTTTATGATCGGCGCCCGCTCCAACGTTGGTGCAGCCGGCCTGATGCAAGTGATGCCGGCTACAGCCCGTGACATCGCCAGCCGGCTAGGTATGGATAGTAATGAGCTGTATACCATGCGCGGCAATATCCGTATGGGTACATGGTATATGGGCAATGTACGCAAACAGTTTGGCGATGAAGTGCTCACCACCACCGGCTACAATGCCGGACCTAGCCGTGCTCGCCGATGGCAGGCAAATACGCCTCTGGAAGGGGCCATTTATGCCGAAACTATTCCATTTGACGAAACCCGTACCTACGTCAAAAATGTTATGGCCAATACCACTTATTATGCCAACCTTTTTGGCGAACCGCGTACCACGCTTACAGAACGTATGGGTACCGTACCGGCACGGTAACCTGCTGACACTTACCAGCCTTGCCAGCCTTAACCCGTACTTACTTTCCGCTACCTACAAATAATGCATAATTATCGTGTAAATTACTCAACCCTTGGGAAAGCAAATTATGTTGTTAGACCGCAAACGCTCCGCCGTATTAATGATTGATTTACAGACACGCTTGCTGCCAGCCATCAGCAACACCGATGAATTACTAAACAACAACGTATGGTTGGCCGAATTAGCAAATGATATGGCCATTCCAACCATCATAAGCGAACACTGTGTCGATAAAATTGGCTCTACCCGTGAAGAAATCATCACCGCTGCACCGCAGGCAAAAATTGTACAAAAACAAAGTTTTTCCGTATTTTCTGCTGGTGTACTCACAGCTGATAATCTACAAAATGCAAGCCAGATTGTCATATCCGGTATAGAAGCGCATATCTGCGTATTACAAACAGCTCTGGACCTACGTTCGCAAGGATATGAAGTATTTGTTGTAGCTGATGCCGTAGGTTCTCGCCGTCAACGTGATCTGGAGCTGGGTCTGTCTCGCATGCAGTCTAGTGGATGCAATATAGTTAGCGGAGAAATGATAGCATTTGAATGGCTAGGTTCAACCAGTAATCCACAATTTCGAGAAATTCACAAAAAATTCATTCGTTAATTTAGTGTGAGTCCTCACATTACCACTGCACCCTTAATAAAAAATGGGTGCAGTTTTATTTTCATGTTCAGTACAACATTACAAAATAAAAAGCTGAATCCGTATCATCCCAGATTCAGCTTCATTTAAAGGATAAAATATCTCATTTCAATTTTTATGTAAACTAGCGTTAGCCTTTAGCCTTCCCCATTAGTATCACTGCGGATAATCAAGAGCGGTAGATTAGTTTCACGCATCACTGTTTCAGCAAAACTACCCATAAGCAAATGCATTAGTCCACTACGGCCATGTGTACCTAAAATAATTAGGTCACTACTTTTTTCGTCAGCATAATCCACCAGCATCTGCGCCATTTCCTTTGCTCCTTTATTAGCGATCAGCAAATGGCGGTGTACTCTGTCCTGCGGCAATTGTTTCAAAGCCTTATTTACCGCATCGTCCAGAACAGTATTTCCTTCGGACAAAGCAGCCGCTTCGTAACTTTCATGCTGCAGAAACTCAGGAGCCAGCGCCATATATTCAGTCGGATTGGCCACATTTACCACCGTTAATTCTGCTTCTTCACTTTTAGCCAGACCAATAGCATGCTCCAGAGCATTTTCTGAAGTATGGCTGCCATCCACCGCCACAAGTAAATGTTTGTACATGAAACTCTCCTTATCGTTTTTGCAATTCGAATCATCAGGCAGATACAGTATAATACCACTACCTGCTAAAAACGGCTTTTCGGATTTTACTACGTGTCGCAGATGTTCCATTCCTCAGTAAATTATCAGCGCCGCTTCGGTGGTATTGCACGATTATACGGCGAAGACTCCTTACAACGATTCGCTTCTGCACATATATGCATTGTTGGTCTCGGTGGCGTTGGCTCATGGGCTGCAGAAGCATTGGCACGCAGTGGTATCGGCTCTCTTACACTGATTGATTTGGACAACGTAGCCGAATCCAACATCAACCGACAGCTGCCGGCTTTAATCAGCCTGATTGGCAAGCCAAAAGTAGAAGCACTGGCCGAACGCATTGCCGACATTAATCCCGATTGTCAGGTTAACTGCATCGAAGATTTCGTCGATGTTGACAATATTAGCCAGATATTCAAACAGCCCTTTGATTTTGTTATCGACGCCATTGATCAGGTGCGTGTCAAGGCAGCCATGGCTAATTATTTTATCGCACAGCACCAACCATTTATTGTTTCCGGTGGCGCCGGCGGACAGAAAAATGCTGCCCTAATTCAAAGTGCCGATTTAAGCCGTGTGACTAATGACCGAATGCTGGCCAGTATGCGTTATACCTTGCGCAAACGGCATGGTTTCAGCCGCCAGCCGGCAGACAAGATGCACATACCCTGCATTTATTCGAGCGAAAATATTACTCCGCCACAAGCAGGTAGCTGCCAGACAGAATCAAGCGCTCCACAGGGTCTTTCCTGCGCTGGATATGGTGCTTCCATGGTGGTCACTGCCAGTTTTGGACTGCGTTGTGCACAGGCGTGTCTTGATCATCTATGCAGACATACCTGAGCTCAAGCATGAATACCGTTAACCCAGCAGAACACACTGTTGCCATTTTATTCGGACAAGCTGTCACTGAAATTCCTCATGATTTGTTTATCCCACCCGATGCATTGCAAGTAGTTTTGCAAAGCTTCGAGGGACCGCTGGATTTATTGTTATATTTGATCCGAAAACAAAATATCGACGTTCTCGATATTCCAATGCTCACCATAACCGAACAGTATCTCTCATACATTCAGCAAATGGAGCAGCATGAGCTGGATTTAACGGCTGAATATCTGCTAATGGCAGCGGTACTGATTGAAATCAAAACTCGCCTGCTCCTTCCTGCACCACCGGCCGAGGAAGAAGAAGTTGCTGACCCCCGCGCAGAACTGGTTCGCCGCCTGCTTGCTTATGAACAGATGAAACTGGCCGCAGCCGGACTCGATGCCTTACCTCGTGCTGGACGAGATTTCGGCTGGGCATGGCTACCAGTAGAACTCATTGCCGTCACTCAGCCTCCTCAGGTACAGGTGGCTGATTTAACCCGCGCTTGGTTAGCGATTCTAGCGCGTTCACAGCACAATCGCAGCCATAATGTAATTAAAGAAACCCTGTCAGTACGTGCCCAGATGAGCATGGTGTTGCGACATCTGCAAACTCGGCAGCAATGTTATTTCACTGAACTTTTCTGCCGTAATGATAGTCTGGCTTTGGTCGTCACCACATTCATTGCTCTGCTTGAGCTTGCAAAAGAAGGTTTGGTGTACATTACTCAGCAACAAACAGATGATCCGATATTAGTTAGAACTGCCAGTAATGAATCTGCTGAACATTAAGCGTCACATCAGAGACCAGTCACATAGTGACAAGTTTATTGAAAAACCCTAATATAAATAAATTTATATATCAGGATAAAGTCATGGCTGCCAACCCTACAATATTTAATACCTCGTTTAATACTTGTCTGGATTTACCTCATTGCCGTTGGCTAAAAATTTATGGTGAATGCACATCCGATGAACCTGTCATCTCTGTTGACTGGAGAGATGAACTACTGGAAAACAAAGAAACCGGCAATATCCATGGTGGTGTTATTACGACGCTAGTAGATATGGCTTCAGCCTGTACACTTGCCGCTCAGTTTGAACGGTTTGAATCTATAGCCACACTAGATATGCGAATCGATTACCTGAAACAACCTGTACCCGGACAAGCTATTCACGCACGTGCACATTGTTACAAAACTGAAGGACAGATCGCCTATATACGCAGCCATTGCTATCAAGAAGATGAAACCAAACCCTTTGCGCTGGGCATGGCTACCTTTGTTCACAGACTAATATCCCTTTCAGAGCTACAGGTAACATTGAAACAGCTCAAAAATGAGCGATCCGAATTAAAAAGAGCCACAATTAATCATGACGCAGAATTGAAAAGAAGAGCTTATGATTTGATGCCCTACAGCAAAGCCATTAATCTAAAAATTGGTACAGATAGCGAAAATAGACGAATATATTGTCTACCTTTTTCTCAAGACCATATAGGTGATTTTACACAGATGGCATTACATGGCGGCTTAATTGGTGGTTTTTTACAAAGCTGTATAAATCTACATGTGATGGAAGAGCTAAATCTTTCTTCACCAGCACGAATTATTGACTATTCAACTGATTATTTACTAAGTGGCAGGCCAGAGGACAGTTATGCCCGATGTGAGATCATTCATGCAGGTAAGCGCATTTCACAGGTCACCGCAACCATGTGGCAAAGCCGAATTGAAAAGCCTATAGCTTTTGCTCGGGCGCAGATACAAATGCCTGTAGTTGAATAAAAAAAATCAATTGTTTGTCCATTTCAGAAATTTTGTTACACAATTTCTGTAACAGCAATATTTTAGTGAGTTGACCCAGCGTTATGGCTATTGATACCAACCGCCCGCCGATTATCCAGTCTTTACTGGACACAGACCTGTATAAATTCACCATGCTTCAGGTAGTCCTGCACCAGTTTCCACAAGCTACTGGGGTTTATGAATTTCGCTGTCGCAATAACCATGAAACCGCTTACCCGCTTGGGGATATTCTGGAAGAGCTTGACTGGGAATTAGATCGTCTATGTCAGATGAAATTCAACGAAGATGAATTACTATATCTGCGGAGCCTACGCTTCATCAAAAGCGATTTTGTCGACTACATGGAGCTGTTTCAGTTAAAACGTCGGTTTATCAGTACCAGTATCGATAACAATCATTATCTTAATATACGCATAGAAGGCCCGATCATACAGGCCATGTTTTTTGAGATATTTGTTTTGTCGATAGTCAATGAACTTTACTTCCGTCGTCTAGAAACTCCTGAAATAATTGCTGAAGGAAAACGTCGATTAAAAAATAAAGCTGAGCTGATACACCAATATGCTAATGAACAGCAACATTATGGCTCACCTTTTATCGTTTCCGATTTTGGTACCCGCCGTCGCTATCGTTATACATGGCAAAAACATGTGGTAAAAACCCTTCGCGAAGCCGCTCCCAACGTATTTCGTGGCACCAGCAATGTTCACATAGCCAAAGAATTTGGCCTAATACCTATTGGCACCATGGCACATGAATTCCTTCAGGCCTTTCAAGCGCTGGATGTACGTTTACGTGATTTCCAAAAAGCGGCTCTCGAAGCATGGGTACACGAATATCGCGGCGATTTAGGTATCGCTTTAACTGATGTAGTCGGCATGGATGCTTTCCTGCGCGATTTCGACCTATACTTTGCAAAGCTGTTTGATGGACTGCGCCATGACAGCGGCGATCCGTATATCTGGGGTGAAAAAGCCTACAACCATTATCGGAAACTACGCATTGACACTCGTACCAAAATGTTAACATTCAGTGATGGGCTCGACTTACAGCGGGCGTGGGATCTATACGTCCATTTTAACAAACGCTTTAAAACCAGCTTCGGTATTGGTACTAACTTCACCTGTGACATGGGATTGACACCATTAAACATCGTATTAAAACTGGTAGAATGCAATGGCCAATCTGTAGCCAAAATTTCTGATTCACCTGGCAAAACCATGTCTGATAACAGCACATTTCTGGCTTATTTGCGCCAAGTATTCGATATACCAGATATCAACAAATATTAAACAAAATAAAGCCAGTGTATTATTTATGATAGCAACTCAGAAAGAAGAGTTACTTTTTTACCGGCTTTAAATCATTTAAAAAAACACATCTATATAGGACACACCAAAAATGAACAGAAATAACGATGCCAGCACCACCAGCATGCGACTGGACAAATGGCTATGGGCAGCACGTTTTTTTAAAACCCGAGCCCTGGCTCAGAAACACATCGAGCTCGGACGCGTTTTGGTAAACGGAGCCAAAGTGAAAAACAGTAAAAATATTCAGGTAGGCGACAGTATAGACCTGACGCTTAACTCATTGCCCTATAAAATTGAGGTTCAGCAACTCAATCATATGCGCCGACCCGCCTCTGAAGCACGTTTACTCTACAGTGAAGACGAAAGCGTTGCCACCAAACGTGCAGAACTCAAAGCCCTCAAACAGGCCAGCCAGATAAGTGCTGCATATCCCGATGGTCGGCCAACTAAACGAGACCGCAGAGCGCTAGATAAAGTAAAAAGACACTGGGAAGACTGAATATAAATTAAATAGCAGCTCGGATAATGCAAGTACCCAACTCACTTTACATAGTCAGCATATAATTATTAGGCTTAATGTGGGTATTTTTAACAAAATTATTTTTTTTAAGCGCCTTAGCTACCATTTCCTTATTGAATGGAACATGCAACACCGGCACCTGAGATTTTAACTTTTTGAAAAGCGGTAACTTATTCCAGAAATAGTGAACCTTAAAATTCATATTATTTTTACCACTAACCAGCATATCTTTCTTTTCGCGTATTTCTGTATAAATCACAATTACCGGTAGCCTCAAACGCCCGATTCCATATTCAAGTTCCTCTTTCAAACTGCGTGACTGAAAAGTATCCTCACTTAATATTAAAATAATATTATCTGCTCGGTTTAAACGCTCTTTAATACGTGGCTTTAACACTCCTTCCCAATCGCTACCGTCGCGTACATCATATTTTTTAGCATGAATATCATCAAACAGAAATTGCTCATCCTGAGTTTTCCACGTTTTCAGCTGATTATAAAAAAAATAGTCTCTTTGTATTAACGCCCCCGCCGCATACTCATTAAATGGTTCATCAACATAAAAAATACTGTAATTACTGGGCATAACATTTCTCCTCAATTATTATCCAGACCATCACCACACATCGCTGAATATTACAGTAAATATAAACAAAATCCCACTTAAAAAACTTTAAAATACAAACACATATAATCAAATGTAATAATTAAGATAAAAAAACCGCATCCCAGAGGATGCGGTTGATACTTACTTCTAATATTTATTTAATAGAAGAAGCAGCCTCATGCATAGCTTCAGACAAAGTCGGATGGGCATGAACAATACGGGTAATATCCTCACTAGAGGCTTTAAAGTCCATAGCCATTACTGCTTCGGCAATCAGCTCAGAAGCCACCGGCCCAATGATATGTGCACCCAGCACACGATCAGTTTCCGCATCGGCTAGAATCTTAACAAAACCTTTTGCCTGTCCCATACCCAGTGCACGACCATTTGCAGCAAAACTAGACTGACCTTTTTTATACTTCACGCCAGCAGCTTTCAACTGCTCCTCAGTCTGACCAACCCAAGCGATTTCCGGATGAGTATACATCACAGCAGGAATGGTATTCATATCTACAAACGGTTTCTGACCAGCAATACGTTCAGCCACGGCCACACCCTCAGCAGATGCTTTATGAGCCAGCATCGGGCCTCGTACTACGTCGCCAATCGCCCAAACATTAGGCAGATTAGTACGGCATTCATCATCCACTACAATAAAACCACGTTCGTCTTTTTGCAGGCCAACACCCTCTGCATTCAGACCATTGGTATTTGGAATACGGCCAATCGCAATAATTAACTTATCAAAAGACTCGGTTTTTTCTTCACCACCAACAGTATATTTAACCGTTACACTGTTTTCAGCTTTAACAATTTCATTCACCGTTACACCCAGATGAATGTTCAGACCCTGCTCTTTAGTGAAAACCTTAAATGCTTCTTTTGCCACCTGCTGGTCAGCAGCAGCTAAGAAAGTAGGCATTGCTTCCAGAATGGTTACTTCTGAGCCTAGACGATTCCATACAGAACCCATTTCCAGACCAATCACACCGGAACCAATCATACCCAGCTTAGTTGGTACCGCTTCAAGATTCAGCGCACCTTCATTATCCAATACATTAATATTATCAATTTCAGTAATTGGCAGCGGGCGCGGTACAGATCCAGTAGCAACAATTACATGCTTAGCTGTAACCTGCTGTTTGTTACCATTGGCATCTACTTCAATCTGCCATAAACCATCAGCCTGACCAACCAGAGAACCTTTACCAAAAATACTTTCAACTTTGTCTTTTTTGAACAGAAAACCAATACCATTTGTCAGCTTACTAACAATAGCATCTTTACGTTCAATCATTTTTTTTGCATCAAAGCCCTTAACCTGAACATCAATACCATGTTCAGCAAATTCAGATTGCGCGGCATGGTAATTCTCACTGGTCTGCAGCAAAGCTTTAGAAGGAATGCAACCTACATTTAGACAAGTACCACCCAGAGCCGGACCATCCCCTTTTTTATTTAAACCAGCATCAATACAGGCAGTTTTAAAACCCAGCTCAGCCGCACGAATGGCTGCAACATAGCCCCCAGGACCAGCACCGATTACCACAACGTCAAATTGAGACATTAAAATTCCTTTCAATCATGAATATTTCTGACTGATAAAATAAAACCGCAATGTGGCACAAACGCCATTTGATTCGGTGTGGCCAGCATTACGGTTTATCTTCATCAAGCCGCCATAATTTGAGAATACGGCAGCCAGCAAATCAAATTACAGTTCCAGCAACAAGCGAGCAGGATCTTCCAGCGCATCCTTAATAGCTACCAGTGTCAACACAGCTTCACGGCCATCAATCAGACGATGGTCATAAGACAGAGCCAGATACATCATCGGACGTACCACTACCTGACCATTTTCTACTACTGCACGTTCTTTGGTTGCATGCATGCCCAAAATAGCAGACTGAGGTGGATTAATAATCGGTGTAGACATCATAGAACCGAATGTTCCACCATTGGTAATACTGAATGTACCACCAGTCAGGTCTTCCAGAGCCAGCTTACCGTCTTTAGCTTTAACTGCATAATCATGAATGGCCTGCTCAATATCAGCAATGCTCATCTGATCTGCATCACGCAAAATAGGCACAACTAAACCACGAGGACTGCCAATAGCAATACCAATATCAAAATAGCCATGATAAACAACATCAGTGCCATCAATAGAAGCATTAACCACAGGGTATTTCTTCAACGCAGCCACAGCAGCTTTAACAAAGAAAGACATAAAGCCCAGTTTAATACCATATTCTTTCTGGAACTGTTCTTTATAACGGTTACGCAAATCCATAACCGGCTTCATATTCACTTCGTTAAATGTAGTCAGAATCGCATTTTCATGCTGAGACTGCAGCAAACGTTCAGCAACACGTGAACGCAGACGAGACATCGGCACGCGCTGTTCTACACGATCACCGGCAGCCACAGGTGTAGCAGCTTTAGTAGTAGCCATGGTCGGAGCAGCAGCCAATGCAGATGCTGCAGCAGCAACATCTTCTTTTAATACACGACCATCACGACCAGAACCTTGGATCGTAGCAGTATTTACACCTTTTTCCGCAGCCAGCTTAGCAGCTGCAGGCATAGCTACACCAGCCTGAGACTGATTTGCCGGTGCAGCAGGAGCTGAAGGTGCAGCAGCAGGGGCAGATTCTGCAGGGGCAGCAGCGGCAGCTGGCGCAGATGCTTCAGCAGTAGCTGAAGTATCAATTTTGGCCAGTAATTGACCAGCAGTCACAGTAGCACCATCTGCTTCAATAATTTCGACCAACTTACCTGCTTGCTGAGCAGGCAGCTCCAACACAACTTTATCCGTTTCCAGATCAATCAGGTTTTCATCACGCTGTACGAATTCACCCACTTTTTTATTCCAGGTCATCAGAGTGGCTTCAGTCACACTTTCCGGAAGCATGGGAACGGTTACATCAATAATCATGGATTACTCCTAAAAAAGGGCCAAAGGCCACCACACAGGTGGCCGGTTATTCATTACAGATTCGGATTATTTCAATTCCAGAGCATCATCAACCAATTGTTTTAGCTGAGCAACATGTTTGCTCATATAGCCCACAGCTGGAGAGGCGCTGGCAGGACGGCCGGCAAAAATAACTTTCTGCTTGCTGCTGGCAATCGCTTCAATGCGGTGACGGATCTGGAACCATGCACCCTGATTTTTCGGTTCTTCCTGAGCCCACAGAATTTCAGTAGCATTCGGATAGCGGCTTAGTTCAGCAGCCAGTTGCTCGTAAGGGAAAGGATACAACTGTTCAACACGCACAATCGCGATATCCTTGCCTAAATCACGTTCCATACGTGCTTTATTGATATCGTAGTACACCTGACCGGCACACAGAATCACACGCTTAACAGTATTTTCATTGCCCTCAACCTGATCACCGATTACCGGTCGGAAAGAATGGCCTTCAGTGAAATCACTGAGCGGACTCATAGACTCATTGAAACGCAACAGACGTTTGGACATGAAAATAACTAGAGGTTTACGATACGGACGCAATACCTGACGACGCAACACATGGAACATCTGCGAAGCTTCAGACGGCATTACCACCTGAATATTTTCTTCAGAACACAATTGCAGCCAGCGTTCCAGACGACCAGAAGAGTGCTCAGGACCTTGGCCATCATAACCGTGCGGTAAAATCACAGTTAGACCACACAGACGACCCCATTTGGTTTCACCTGAAGTGATAAATTGGTCAATAGCAACCTGTGCACCATTTGCAAAATCACCAAACTGACCTTCCCAGATAACTAAACGATCTGGAGCACTGCAAGCAAAACCATATTCATAAGCCAATACAGCTTCTTCATTCAGAATGGAATCAATAACCAAGAAAGAAGCCTGATTATCACTCAAGTTACGCAATGGTACGTAAGCACCAGCATCACTTTTTTCCCGTTTCTGATCATGCAGCACAGCATGGCGATGTGAGAAAGTTCCGCGACCGGAATCTTCACCAGAAATACGTACACCATTACCATTGGTTACTAAACTTGCATAAGCAAGTGTTTCAGCCATACCCCAATCAACAGGTTGCGTACCCTCAGCCATAGCAACACGGTTAGCCAACATTCTTTTAACAGTATTATGTGGCGTAAAGCCCTCAGGCAGCGCAGTAAATTTAGCAGTAAGACGTTTAATATCGGCCTCAGGAATACCGGTTTCTACCGGATGATTCCAGTGAGTACCAATATATGGTGTCCAGTCTACAGCGTGCTTGTGGTTGTAATCAGTCAGCGTGGTCTGTTCTACATGCTCACCTTTATCCAGCGCATCACGATAAGCCTGAATCATTCCATCAGCTGCTTCTTTGCTAATCACATTTTCATTTACCAGACGGTCTGAATACAATGCACGGGTACCCGGATGCTGATGAATCTTGTTGTACATCATAGGCTGCGTGAGCATCGGGTCATCACCCTCGTTATGGCCCAGTTTGCGGAAGCAAACGATATCCACAACTACATCTTTGCCGAAAGACTTACGATAATCCATCGCCAGTCCCATTACATAGCTCACTGCTTCAGGATCATCACCGTTTACATGGAAAATCGGCGCATCAACCATTTTAGCCAAATCAGTGCAGTACACGGTAGAGCGGGTATCGCGTAAATCAGAAGTCGTAAAACCAATCTGATTATTAATCACAATATGAATCGTGCCACCGGTGGTATAACCACGGGTTTGAGACAGGTTGAAATTAGCCTGATTCACACCCAGACCAATGAACGCAGAATCACCATGAATCAATACCGGTAATACTGCTTTACGACCAGATTCCCCACGGCGTTTCTGGCGTGCACGCACAGCACCTTCCACAACCGGATTCACAATTTCCAGATGAGATGGATTGAATGCCAGAGAAACATGCAGCGGACCATTACCAGTAGCCAAGTCAGATGTGAAGCCCATATGGTATTTCACGTCACCACTTGGTAGCGTCGTAGTATATTTACCTTCAAACTCGCTAAACAAATCGCGAGGTTCTTTGCCTAGGATGTTAACCAGCACGTTCAAACGGCCACGGTGCGCCATACCAATCATGACTTCTTCTACACCCTGACTGCCACAATGCTGCATCAGATAATCCAGCGCAACAATAGTACTTTCGCCGCCTTCCAGAGAAAAACGTTTTTGACCCACGTAGCGAGTATGCAGGTAGCGCTCTAGGGTTTCAGCAGCAGTAAGCTGCTTGAGAATACGGCGTTTGTGTTCAGGAGTATAACTACCGGCAGATAAATCTTTTTCTACACGATCTTGCACCCAGTTACGCTCATCCGGACGAGTAATGTGCATAAATTCCACACCAACCGTACCACAATATGTCTGATCCAGTTTATTTATAATTTCAGACAAAGGCAGCTGCTGGCTGCGGGAGAAATCACTGCCAGTATAGAATTTAGTAGACATATCGGCAGCAGTCAGGCCGTACTGTGCCGGATCCAGCTCAGCCAGATATTCTTTTGGACGCCGTTTCAATGGGTCCAGATTTGCATTACGGCTGCCCAGAATACGATAAGCATTCATCAGATTTAAAACTGATACTTGCTTTTGCAACATATTTAAATCAACACTGCCCTGTGCAGCACCATGCTGCTTGGACAGATTTACAAACGATTCTTGAATCGGTAATTGCGGTATATCTTTGGCAACGTAGCCCGGCAAAGCAGCCACTTTGTCAAAATAATCTTTCCAGTATTCATCAACTGAATCTCTATCTTTCAGGTAGCTCTCGTATAACTCCTCTATATAAGGAGCATTGGCACCGTATAAATAAGAAAGACTGGTTTTTTCTTCCATCATGGTAAAAACCCTTTTTTACCTTAAACTATAAAACAGGAATATAACTATCCCCTACCAATATTCAACTCGAGAATCGAATGCCGATTCCAGATTACCGCATATCAACATACCGATTCCAGATCACCACGTAAGCACATGGGGATGAAGCATTAGTATGTTTCAGGCAGCTAAAAAGCTGCCTGAATACACCAACCAAATTAGCGTTTATCTACAGGTAGATAATCGCGACGGCCGGCACCAGTATATAACTGCCTTGGACGGCCGATTTTCTGATGTGGGTCAGCAATCATTTCATGCCAATGTGAAACCCAGCCTACTGTTCGCGCAAGAGCAAACAAAACAGTAAACATCGTTGTAGGAATGCCCAATGCACTCAGAACAATACCAGAGTAAAAGTCTACATTTGGATAAAGCTTGCGTTCAATGAAATAAGGGTCTTCCAATGCGATTTTTTCCAAAGCCATTGCCAGCTTGAATTTAGGACTATCGTGTAAACCCAGCTCATTGAGCACTTCATCACAAGTCTGTTTCATGATTTTGGCTCGAGGATCCATGTTTTTATAAACACGGTGGCCAAAACCCATCAGACGATAACGTTTTTCTTTAACTCCCTGCATAAATTCTTCAACGCGGGATACATCACCAATCTCATCCAGCATTTTCAGTACAGCCTCATTGGCACCGCCATGAGCCGGACCCCACAAACAAGCAATACCTGCTGCAATACAGGCAAAGGGATTGGCTCCAGACGAACCGGCCAAACGTACAGTAGAAGTGGAAGCATTCTGCTCATGATCAGCATGCAGAATAAAAATCCGGTCCAAAGCACGCTCTAGCACAGGATTAACCACATAATCCTCAGTTGGCTTGGCAAACATCATATGCATGAAATTGCCAGTATAAGACAGACTGTTACGCGGATAATTGAAAGGTAAACCTTTTGAATAGCGATAGCACATGGCCGCAAGTGTCGGAACCTTGGCAATCATACGGTATTCAGCGATCCGACGATGCTCAGGATTGCTGATATCCAGACTATCCTGATAAAACGCCGCCAGTGCACCTACAACCCCCACCATCATTGACATCGGATGAGCATCACGACGAAAACCTCGGAAGAACCAGGTTAACTGCTCATGCACCATGTTATGACGCAAAACACCCAGTTCAAATTTCTGTTTTTCGACTGCATTAGGTAATTCACCATAGATAAGCAAATAACAGGTTTCCAAATAATCACTCTGCTCTGCTAGTTGCTCAATGGGATATCCCCGATAATATAACTGCCCCTTTTCACCATCAATGAAGGTGATTTTCGACTCACAGGATGCGGTTGAAGTAAAACCTGGATCAAACATAAACATGTTGGTAGTGCCATACAGTTTACGAATATCAACCACATCTGGCCCCAGCGTACCAGATAACACTGGCATTTCAAAAGGCTCTTGCCCCTCGACGTTGAGTATAGCGTTCTTGGTCATCCCTAACTCCTTAATTTTCAATTTTTCTATTTAAATAATCTAAACTTAAATACATTAACAAAAGTAAGGCGTTTCACAACCTCTCAGCCTGTCTGATTTTTTCCAAAACAGGCTCAAATTCAGGGTACGCACATTCTTCCGCTTTATTGATTAATGCCAGAATTTCCGGATCCGGCAAATCCATTAACGCCACAAAAGCTGCCAGCTCACTATCCGACAAATGGTCAAAAACCTGTGTCATGAATCTGCCTAGAATAATATCTAATTCCAGCAGACCCCTGCGAGCTAACCAACGAATGCGGCGTTTGGCATTATCATCAAAATGTTGCATCAAATTGCTCTTCTTAACATTAAATCTTTAATCTTGCCTATAGCTCGAGTCGGATTAAGGTGTTTCGGACAAACATCCACACAATTCATAATCGTGTGGCAGCGAAACAAGCGATATGGATCATTAAGATTATCTAGCCGTTCATTAGTACGCGTATCACGAGTATCGGCAATAAAACGATAAGCATTGAGCAAACCAGAGGGTCCTACAAACTTATCTGGATTCCACCAAAATGAAGGGCAAGAAGTTGAACAACAAGCACAAAGAATACATTCATAAAGACCATCTAGCTCCTTACGCTCAGCCTGTGTTTGCAAGCGTTCACGCGTTGGTGCTGCTGTATCATTAACCAGATAAGGTTTAATAGAATGATATTGATTAAAAAACTGCGTAAAATCAACAATCAAATCTCGGATGACCGGTAAGGCCGGCAAAGGTTTCAACACAATCGGCTGCTTCAGGCTACGAATATCCGTCAAGCAGGACAACCCGTTTTTACCATTGATATTCATACCATCCGAACCGCAGATACCTTCACGGCAGGAGCGACGGAAAGACAGACTATCGTCCTGTGCTTTCAGTTTAATCAACGCATCTAGCAGCTTGACATCTGTTGGTTCAATTTCAAGTTCATAATCTTTCATGTACGGCTTAGCATCCACATCGGGATTATAGCGGTACACCTGGAAGCGGATTTTTTCCATCTTGATAGTTCCTTAGTAAACGCGTTCAGCCGGTTTTATATATTCCACACTCAAAGGTTTAGTGTGTACTGGTTTATATTCCAGATGCTGATCTTCTGCGTAATACAATGTGTGTTTCATCCAATTTTCATCGTCACGTTTAGGGTGATCATCAGAAGCATGAGCACCACGTGATTCTTTACGTGCAGCAGCAGAAACCAGCGTAGCCTGAGCCACTTCAATCAGGTTATCCAGTTCCAGCGCTTCTAGTCGTGCTGTATTCCAAACCTTACTCTTATCATGAATCTGAGATTTAGCCACACGAGTAGCAATCTCATTGATTTTATCTACGCCTTCTTTTAGTAAGGCATCGGTGCGGAATACACCAGCATGCGACTGTACACAACGCTGCAAATCAGTACGAACATCAGACACTTCTTCACCATTCGTCTGATTTTCCAGTCGGCTGAGACGTGCCAAAGTTTTCTCACCGGCATCAGCTGGCAATTCACGATGAGCAACCTGCTGATTAATATACTCAATCATGTGGTCACCGGCCGCTTTACCAAACACCACCAAATCAAGTAAAGAATTAGTGCCTAGACGGTTGGCTCCGTGCACAGATGCACATGCACACTCACCTGCAGCATAAAAACCAGGTACAGGAGCTTCCAGATCATCACCTTTGGCCATAACTACCTGACCATGATAATTAGTCGGAATACCACCCATCATATAGTGACAGGTTGGTACCACCGGTATCGGGTCTTTAATCGGATCCACACCGGCAAACTGAATGGAAATTTCGCGAATACCCGGCAATTTTTCCATAATTTTCTGCGCACCTAAGTGGTCCACTTTTAGCAAAACATGATCTTTATTTTTACCGACACCACGGCCTTCATGAATTTCAATAGCCATAGCACGAGACACCACATCGCGGCATGCTAAGTCTTTTACAGTAGGCGCATAGCGTTCCATAAAACGCTCACCTTCACTGTTTAGCAAGATTCCACCTTCACCACGTACACCTTCAGTAATCAGCACACCAGCACCGGCCAAGCCTGTAGGATGGAACTGCCAAAACTCCATGTCTTCCAATGGAATACCTGCACGAGCTGCAATCCCCAGTCCATCGCCGGTATTCATATAGGCATTAGTAGAGGAAGCATAAATACGACCGGCACCGCCAGTTGCAAAAAGCACAGCCTTAGCATGCAGGATGTAAACTTCACCAGTTTCCATTTCCATGGCAACGACGCCAATGACTACACCCTCTGAATCCCGAATCAGATCCAGCGCTGCCCACTCTACAAAAAACTGAGTTTCAGCATGAACATTTTGCTGATACAAAGTATGCAGCATGGCATGGCCAGTACGGTCAGCCACGGCACAAGCACGCTCCACTGCTCTTTTACCAAATTCGGCAGTATGCCCGCCAAAAGGACGCTGATAAATTTTGCCGGATTCAACACGGTCAAATGGCATACCCATGTGTTCCAGCTCTACCACCGCATCAGGTGCACGACGAGTCATGAACTCAATTGCGTCCTGATCACCCAGCCAGTCAGAACCCTTTACGGTATCGTACATGTGCCAGCTCCAGTGGTCTTCCTGCACATTACCCAGCGAGGCGGAAATACCACCCTGAGCAGCAACCGTATGCGAACGAGTTGGGAAAACTTTAGATAGCACCACTGTATTTAAACCTGCTTTAGATAATTGCAGAGCCGCACGAAGCCCTGCACCACCGCCGCCAACAATTACTGCATCAAAACGACGTACCGGCAAACTCTTGGGCATACTCATGCTAACCCCCAAATCACTTTAACAGAATAAATCAGACTGCCTAACAGCCATAAAATAGTAGCCACATGTAAAAACAGGCGTAACCCCGCCGGTTTAATGTAATCCATCCATAAATCACGAATACCAATCCAGGCATGCATCACCAGTGCCAGCACAAATATCTGAGTCACCAAGCGCACCCAAGTCAGGCTAAAAAAACAGCGCCAATCCTGATAAGTATGGGGTAAACAGATGATCATGATTAAAAACAGCACTGAATACACCAGCATGATGACAGCGGTGATGCGCTGCATAATCCAGTCGCGCAAGCCATAGTGCGCGCCAGCTAATTTACGGTCTATCATGATAATAAACACGCTCCATAAATAATAACGGTCAATACAATTGCACATACCACCACAGCTTTGGCAGAAGCTCGTGCTGTTTTCAGTTCTGTACCTTTATGTATATCCAGAAGCAGAAAGCGAATACCGGCCAGACTGTGATAAACGTAGGCCAGCAACAGCACAAAAAGAATGCACTTAACCAAAGGATGGTGTACTAATGCTTGATAAGTATTAAACGCAGATTCATGGGACAGCGTACCTGCAAACAGCCACAATAAAACCGGAATACAGATAAACAGTGCCACACCACTGAAACGATGAAAAATAGATACAATACCCGGAATGGGTAATCGTATCTTTTGAATATCCAGATAAACTGGCCTTTCCTTTTGCATCGGTAACTCCTCTTGATTATTAGAAGATTTAACTCAAAACTAGCGACTCACGCCGCCTCAAACCGAAATTTACTGCAATTGACCCAGTTTTTAACAAACCAGTAAAAAAACAACAGATAAATTATTTACAATTCAGTCTTCAAAAATCTGCTGAACTTAATGAAAGCTGCAAAGCCTGACTTCCAAATTGTAAATAACGCCGGCGCCACTCATAAGCTACACCGTCAACACTCTGACTTAGGCGCCCCAGACAAAGTGCAGATGTAACCATATCCGCTTTTAACAGTTTGGCTGTTTCTGCACGCAGCGAAGTCTGCCAGAGCCATTGTTGCGCAGTATCCACCAGAACATCATATTCAATCAACAAAAAAGCATAAAAACTGCCGCGGCGGCGCACAAAACGTACATTTAAATCCGGCAATAATGCAACAGGTAAATACATCTCATCTACTGCCACCTCTGTATAACCAGTACGCCACAGCAACATAATTTTCCAAACAGATTCTGCCACCTTAATACCCAGCTGCTCTGCCGTTTCTTCATCAGCAGCGGCAACCGCAAGACTCAATACTTCAGCTACAGGCCAGATTTTTTCCAGCCTATCCTTGTGTAAGGCAGGTATTTCCGTAAAAGGAAAACAACCCCAATCCCAGTTTTGCTTAGTAACAAAAGTACCCACCCCTTGCTGGCGCTGCAAAATACCACGCGCCGCCAATTCACTCAGACCCTTACGTATCGTACCCTGACTGACTTTCCACTGCTCTGCCAGATTCCATTCGCTTGGAAGAGGCTGGCCAGGTTTGAAATCGCCATCCACAAGTAGGTGTACTACCCGCTTCATGACAGACTGATATAGAGGAATATGCCTTTTAAGCGGATTAAGTTTGAATCTATTGTACGACATTTCTAACTCAAGTAAACAAAGTCTTATATAAGACATAAGATATCACAAAAATTGCTAAAATATTCTCAAAAAACATCATTCCATTACGTCAATTAATTTAATTTTGAACAAATTTTTGCTATCATACCGACCTAAATTTTGTGGTGCAGCATCATCAACCACCTTGTAAAGACAAGAAAAACTATTTGTTGTCGTGTTTATTTATTTATTAAGAGGACAAGTTATGAAAAAACCTGTACGCATTGCCGTAACGGGTGCTACTGGCCAGATTGGTTATGCTCTGCTATTCCGTATTGCCAGCGGCGATATGCTTGGAACCGATACACCGGTTATTCTTCAACTGCTTGATTTGCCACAATCACAGACTGCTGCACAGGGTGTCATGATGGAATTGCAGGATTGTGCATTTCCCCTGCTGGTTGATATGTTTGCAACTCATGATCCGGAAGTAGCTTTTAAAGATGCGGATATTGCCATTCTCGTGGGCGCCCGCCCTCGCAGCAAAGGAATGGAACGCAGCGATCTATTACAAGCCAACGCAGAAATCTTCGCAACTCAGGGTGCGGCGCTAAATAAAGTAGCCAGCCGCAATGTTAAAGTAGTAGTGGTTGGCAATCCGGCCAATACCAATGCTTACATTGCCATGAAATCTGCGCCCGATTTACCCGCTAAAAATTTCACTGCCCTGATGCGTCTGGATCACAATCGCGCACTCAGTCAATTGGCAGAAAAAACGGGTAAGCCAGTAAGTAAAATCAGTAAATTATGCGTATGGGGCAATCATAGTCCCACCATGTATGCAGATTATCGCTTTGCCACTATTGATAACGAAAATATAGCAGAGATGATTAATGACCAAAGCTGGTATGTGAACGAATTTCTGCCTAAAGTAGGTAAGCGGGGATCAGCAATTATCGAAGCACGTGGCCTTTCTTCTGCAGCTAGTGCGGCCAATGCCATCATTGATCAAATTCATGATTGGGTAATCGGTACTAACGGCGAATGGGTTACTATGGGTGTGCCTTCTGATGGTTCTTATGGCATTCCAGAAGAAATGGTATTCGGTTTCCCGATGACCTGCGAAAATGGTGAGTACACTATCGTCAAAGATTTGCCAATAGATGAATTCAGCCAGCAACGCATTAATCAGACTCTGGCCGAGCTTGAAGAAGAAAAAGCCGAAGTCAGCAATTTAATTTAACATTTCAAACCTGTTTACGGCCAGCACTAATTGCTGGCCGTTTTTGTCTAAGCGAAACTTCAGTCTCCTTTTAGCACATATAATAAACATATCAGCGCAGCCATACTTAACAATATCAACGCCAGACAGTTCACCCAGTAACTTATTGTTTCTCTATTCCGCTTTCTCAGTACGCATCTGTATATCACCACCAAAAACAAACCAATTATCAACAGACGCAGTAATCGTCCAATCATTTACTTTCCAAAACATGTAATCCTGTGCAAACAACGTAAAGTCGTTATAATGCCCATTTTCTATTCTTTTACATATTCTCATGAAAGAAGTAGACAGTATAGGCCTTGTCATCCCGCAGAAGCTGTTTTTTGACTGTCCGCTCACCCTGCAAAATGGTAGCGTTTTACCACATTTTGCGCTAATGATAGAAACCTATGGCTGTCTAAATGCAGATAAAAGCAATGCGGTACTGATTTGCCATGCTTTGTCTGGAAATCATCATGTTGCAGGTTACCACAATCGCGATGACAAACATCCTGGCTGGTGGGATAACATGGTTGGTCCTGGCAAACCAGTTGATACCAACCGTTTCTTTGTCGTGGGATTGAACAATCTGGGTGGATGCCATGGCAGCACCGGACCTTTAAGCATCAATCCCACTACCGGACAGGCTTATGGTGCTGAATTTCCAATGGTTACCGTAAAAGATTGGGTGAAAAGCCAAGCTATGCTAGCCGATCGGCTAGGTATCCAGCAATGGGCTGCCATCATGGGTGGCAGTCTAGGTGGAATGCAGGCACTACAATGGGCTATAGATGAACCAAAACGATTACGCCATGCGCTGATTATCGCCTCAGCACCCCGTTTATCTACCCAGAATATTGCTTTCAACGATGTCGCTCGACAAGCCATACTTACTGACCCCGACTTCTGTCAGGGTCACTACGTACAACAACAAAAAATTCCACGTCGTGGTTTGCGCATTGCTCGCATGATGGGACACATCACTTATCTCGCTGAAGACGGCCTAGGCAAAAAATTTGGCCGGCAAATGCGTCAGCCAAATTATCAATATGATTACAATGTCGAATTCGAAGTAGAATCTTACTTACGTTATCAGGGTGACAAATTTGCCGAGATGTTCGATGCCAATAGTTATTTACTAATGACAAAAGCTCTGGATTATTTCGATCCGGCAAAAGACTTTGATGGCGATTTAGTAGCCGCAGTCTCAACAATTCAAGCTAAAATATTTCTGGCCAGCTTCAGCAGTGACTGGCGTTTTTCACCCAGACGTTCACAGGAATTGCTGGATGCTTTGGTGGCAGCCAACAAACCTGTACAGTATATCGCGCTCAACTCCGTTCACGGCCATGATGCTTTTTTAATGGAAGACAAGGATTATCAGGCCGCCATCCGCATTTATTTCAATAACATAGCTAGCGAACTTACATTATGAACACTTCTACTACGCCATTGCGTGGTGACTTACAACTAATTTTCGACTGGATAACTCCAAATAGCCGTGTTCTGGATTTAGGTTGCGGAGATGGAGAATTGCTGGCTGCACTGGTTAAACACAAAAATTGTCAGGGTTATGGACTGGAAATTGCCACAGACTACGTCCTGGCGGCCATGCAACGTGGTATCAATGTCATACAGGCTGATCTGGAAGCAGGACTGCAACACTTCAATGATAATAGCTTTGATATAATCGTTTTAAGCCAAACCATTCAATCCATGCAGAATACAGAAAAAATTTTACAGGAAATGAAACGTGTAGCACGTGAAGCTATCGTTACTTTTCCCAATTTTGGTTACTGGCGCAACCGTTTGCAAATTGCTTTACGCGGCCACATGCCCGTATCTGAACGCATGCCCTATCAATGGTATAACACACCAAATATACATTGGTGTACCTTACAAGATTTTGACAAGTTATGCGCCAAAAATCATTTAAATGTGCTGCAACGCGCCGTAATGAGTGGCAATAAACGTATCTCATTGTGGCCAAACCTATTAGGTAGTCTAGCTTTTTATCGCGTAGGTTAAAAATAAAAAGAAATAGTAGCTTCTGCTCTAAGCCTTAAAAACAACTGCTAGGGTAACCATCATGTACGCACTCATTTTCAACCCAGAAAATGTCACATCAACCAAAATTCAGCCCCTAGCACACTCATATTCATAACACCAATCTGTGTAAAACTATCATTTATCTCACAATCAGCAGCAATCCAAAAATCCCCTTGCCGATAATAGTCTTTGCGGATGCGATTAAAGCGTATTTGTGCGAAAATTAGCCATTTTCTTAAGTACTGAATCAACATGAAATTACATCAACAAGTTGCTGCTGAAGTAACAAAAGCTTTCAGCGCAACCGGACTTGCTGAACACCAGATCGTATTACAACCCGCCAAAAACCGCGATTTTGGTGATTATCAAATTAACGGCGTAATGGGTGCTGCAAAAAAAACAAAGCAGAATCCACGTGAACTGGCAAAAAAAGTTGCTGACGCTCTATCAGACAACCCGTTGATAGCTTCCGCCGAGGTTGCCGGTCCCGGCTTCATCAACTTACGATTGCGCCCAGAAAAACTGGCTCAGTACATCCAATCAGCTTTAAAAAACGAAAATCTGGGGATTGCCCAAAGCAGCACTCCACAAACAGTAGTAATCGATTATTCCTCGCCTAATCTAGCCAAGGAAATGCACGTCGGACACTTGCGATCAAGCATCATAGGCGATAGTCTCAACCGCATACTGTCCTTTCTTGGCCATAAAGTAATTCCGCAAAATCACGTTGGAGACTGGGGCACCCAGTTTGGCATGCTGGTAGCCTATCTGATAGAACAGCAGAAAAACGGCAATGCAGCTCTAGAACTAGCTGATTTAGAACAATTCTACCGCAATGCCAAAGTTCGATTTGACGAAGATGAAAACTTTGCCAATACTGCGCGCGAGTATGTCGTAAAACTTCAGAGTGGCAACAAAGAAGTTTTAGCATTATGGCAGCAATTTGTACAAACATCACTGCAGCATGCACAGGCCATTTATCAAAAACTAGGACTAAAACTGCAACCTAAAGATGTAACCGGAGAATCCTTTTACAACGATCAGTTGCAATCTACAGTCAACGAATTGCTGGATAAAGGTATCGCCGTAGACAGTGACGGCACCAAAGTTGTTTTTTTGGAAGAATTTAAAAACCAAGATGATGAACCAGCACCTTTTATTATTCAGAAAAAAGATGGCGGCTTTCTGTACGCTAGCACTGATTTAGCTTGCCTACGCTATCGCATCAATACCTTGCATGGTGACCGATTAATGTATGTAGTTGATGCACGTCAGAGCTTACATTTTGACGAACTATTTACAGTAGCACGTAAAGCCGGCTGGCTACCCGATAGCGTGCATGCAGAACATGTACCTTTCGGTACCATGATGGGTAAAGATGGTAAACCGTTCAAAACCCGCAGTGGCGATACCGTAAAATTAATGGATTTAATTCACGAAGCTGTGAATCGCGCTTCCGCCTTAGTAGCTGCTAAAAATCCTAATTTGAGTGCTGACGAAATAGCTCATATCGGAGAGGTAGTTGGCATAGGTGCAGTAAAATACGCAGACTTAAGCAAAAACCGAACCAGTGATTATGTATTCGACTGGGACAGTATGCTGTCACTAGAAGGCAACACTGCCCCTTATTTACAATATGCCTACACCCGTGTACAAAGCGTCTTCCGTAAAGCAGGCACATGGAATGAACAGGCACCGATTAGCCTCAAAGAACCATTAGAACTCCAGTTGGCTGTAGAACTACTCAAGTTTGAAGATATACTCGATAGCGTGGCAGAAACATCTTTTCCACATTATCTTGCTGCCTATCTGTACCAAATTGCCACCCTATTCAGCCGTTTCTATGAAGCCTGTCCTATTCTTAAAGCAGATGAATCCACGCGCAATAGCCGTTTACAGCTCACCAGCCTGACCGGTAAAACCTTACGACAAGGTCTGGCTTTACTGGGTATTGACACACTGGAAACCATGTAAACCTATTTTCATATGCAGAGAATACAGTACAGTCTGAAGCAAAGTAATTCAGACTGTACTGTATTAAACAACTACATAAATCATATTTGATTAATATCTGTATATAATAGGAAATTCTATTCCACCACAAGTTACTTAAATGAAATAAGTTTATTTCGTCTTTCTAGCAAGGTTTGTCTAGAATATTTTTATTGTCTTTAAACCGTATATTTATCTGTTTGTATATTCTTAATTTATTTTTCTTGGCACGTTTTTCAAACTATCTTATAATGATCGTCTGAATCAAGTTTTGATTTATGCGGATATGGCGAAATTGGTAGACGCACCAGATTTAGGTTCTGGCGCCGAAAGGTGTAAGAGTTCGAGTCTCTTTATCCGCACCACAGATTTTAAAAAAGGTATCTTTATTTAAGATACCTTTTTTTAATACCTCACATTTTCCCAGCCCCTGAATCT
The DNA here is from genome assembly GCF_002777855.1 of Snodgrassella alvi. Taxonomy (GTDB): domain Bacteria; phylum Pseudomonadota; class Gammaproteobacteria; order Burkholderiales; family Neisseriaceae; genus Snodgrassella; species Snodgrassella alvi_E. The sequence goes on along the minus strand of NZ_MEIK01000016.1, from coordinate 50,932 downwards.
AGTCCATAATATCTGGCTTTTTCTATACGCAAACTAACTGGATCCTCTAGATACCAATATCTTCATTATCTCTATAAATCTCCAAACAAAAGATTAAATGATCTATAGAAATTTGCTCTCTACCCAAATCCAAGAACAATTTTCAAATTTTTTATTCTTCACTCTGATGATATGATGTGCGGATGCGCTCAAAGCAATCACAAATATGATCATGCACTGTTTTCAGCAAACTAAAATTAAATTATGCAGAATAAGTTGAATATTTACCGAATCTAAATTAAATTGTTTTGCATATATCTATATTAAGCTGTCGGTACCACTAAGAAAGCTAATAACTATGCAAAAATGAAGAAACTAGAATGATATAAAAAGATATGTTTGGTGGGTGATGACGGAGTCGAACCGCCGACATTCTGCTTGTAAGGCAGACGCTCTACCAACTGAGCTAATCACCCAAAAGAAAACAGCTAAATGGATATATTGGCGCGGCGGACGGGGCTCGAACCCGCGACCCCCGGCGTGACAGGCCGGTACTCTAACCAACTGAGCTACCACCGCGCAAATTTTATGCTAATGCATAAAATAAAAACTGGTGGGTGATGACGGAGTCGAACCGCCGACATTCTGCTTGTAAGGCAGACGCTCTACCAACTGAGCTAATCACCCTGTGCTGTTGAGGCGCGTATTTAATCACAGTGCCAACACTTCAGCAAGCTATTTTTTAAATTAGCAATCACTTATTAGCTAGTTATATGTTTTTTATAGATATAATTATTAAAGTAGAAATATGACTTATACATTAAATCATTCTGTAACAATAAATTTATAATTCAATTTGAAGATACAACCAATATAAAACAACCTTACCACAGCCATACATGGCTCAAACCTCAAAAACACACTAATCTATTAATTGTCTTTTTATCCATCATCCCACTACATTACAGCCATACAAGTTTTTTTGTTCAGGAGCTAACCAAGCTCAGCTGATCATCAATATCGAACTGCAAAATTAACAAAACAAAACATGTATAAATGTGCAATAAGCAATAAAATTGCCAATATAGATAAAAAAGGATTTAATAATTCATTACTGAAATCGAGAATTAAACTAAAGTAAAAGCTAAATACAATCTTAAACTACACAATAAACATATTAATAAATATAAAATACGCAATAAAATTTTAATAAATATCGATTAATTTATCCTTTACATTAATTTATTGGCTCTATCTAAGCAAAGTTAATCTGTTTACTTCTAAAATAAATTAAAAGATTAATTTTATTCAGGTTAGCATCCATGAGCATAAAATTGCTTAAAAATTCTTTTGGAATATAAAACACTGGCAAACGTTTCAGCTACCAACCTACTGTCTAACGGACCACATACTTACCTTCAAACTGAATGATTACTCATGTCTGGATAGTATCCAGCATAAATGTCAGGATAAAAATTAGCCCTTCTAAATATTTTTTTTATTACTTCTCTCTGTTCACCTTGCACAAGTTAATCAGCTGGCTAAAAACAGATATCATCAAACGCAGGAAACTTATGAACCAGCAACCTGAAGCCATTCACAATCAACAAACCAGAAAAGAGCAACTTTATCAAACTCTGCGATGCACTATTCTGGGAATATTGAGCTTACTGTCCTACTCCTCAGTCTCAGCCTCCGCCAATATCTTTGCCAATATCCCTTTACACTTACAAAGCAAATCGATTACCACCTCATCCTATAGCGTTAAACCCAATATCACATTCTACATCGACGATTCCGGCAGTATGTCCATGAACATTGTACCCATTACATACAAATGTCGTGTAAGTAAGTGGGTTCCTAATCCAGATGGAAAAGGTGGCTACTGGCCACCTTTTGCTGGCTATGAATACGGTTTTAACGTGAAACCCAAAAATACCTCAGAAGTCCGCTATAGCTGTGACACCTATCGTCGTATAGATTCAGTAAAAGAAGTATTAACAGACATCATCAATAACTATCATGATGATATGTATTTTGCTTTTCGACCCATGTGCGGTACAGGTGACCAAAAAAAATTCAACAAATTTTATGACACTTCAGATCCCGAAAATTACCAGAACATGCTGGACAATATTAAAAAACTTGAAACTCCATGTGATACACCAACCACACGCCAGTTTCCGGTCATCGCCCGCAATCTAGTGATAAACAAACTTAAATACCGTTGTCAAAAATCCTATATTATTCTGTTGAGTGATGGCGAGGCAGACAATACCTACTCCGTATCCGACAAAAACTACAATAACAGTAAAGACTCACGCTACGATGCTTATTTCGACCGTGATTACAGCAGTGAAAATGAGCGCCTTAATTTTCTGGCACGCAATCACAACATCAACAAACCATTACGTCTGAAATACTACACAGACAGGCTCAATAATTCTAACTTTGGCAACTATATCTACACCAAGGATTATTATAATTCCAGTGGCCGATCCATTAATGCATCACCAGTTAGAAGAAAAACCGATGAAGCAGGCCAGCCATGGGATGAAGTTGACCCCAAAACCGGTAAACGCTTTGTTCAAACTGCGCAAACCTTTACCATTGGTGTAGGTTTAGGCCAGCGTAATACCAATGAAGCCAAAATAGCCATTCCTTATTTGGAAAACGGTGCCACACCTAGTGGTGAATTTAATGAAAAAAACAATCCCAAAGGGCGCTTTTTCAACGCCAATTCCCGTGATGAAATTATCAGTGCCTTTGACAAAATTTTTAAAACCATTAAAGGAGAAATGACCGCTTCTACCATTCAAACCACCACTACTGCCCCCACCATTGCCATATCTAACACCAGTATCGGTAATTTATCCATTACCGCCAAAGTAGAAACCGGAGCATGGAGCAGCCGCATCTGTATATCAGATCTCGATAAAAAAAATAACAACGATACTTGCCCCATGCAACCATCCTTTGATAACCGGCAATTACTACTGAACGATGGCAAAAACACCTATCTCTTTGATGGCAATCTAAACAGTTTAAACAACAGCACATTTAAAATCAGCAATAATAATAAAAACCGTTTAGAATGGCGCGACGGTTTACTGGCTTGGTTAAACCGCTCTCTTACCGATTCAACACTCAAAAACAATGATTTTGTATTGGATTATCGCACCCGTCGTCCGTTGAAAGATTTTGGCAATACCCGTGATATCGGCGATATCATCGACAACCCAATTCTTACCGCCGGCAATATCGAAAACAATCGTCAGCAATACCTGATTACCTCAGCCAATGACGGCATGGTCTATGTATTCCGCTCAAGCAACAGCTCAAATTACCCGTACGATTTAAAATTCAACTACATGCCAATGGGCATCGAAAGACAAAGTAATAATGGTTCTGATTTAATTGCTCATTACTATAAAGATTTAACCAGTAAAAAATATGGTTCTAACGATTCCACCCCCCATCGCTACCTCCTCAACGGCGGCATGGTCGTACAACAGACAGATGGTAGCAACAATCGCCCACAACAAATTTTTATGGTTTCTACTTTAGGACAGGCTGGGCGCGGCGCCTTTGGTATCAACATCGGCGGGCACGATGTCATAACAGGCCGTCCTCTTGCTGCAGAAAATATGAATTCATCTAATTGGTATCAAGATGTATTTCTGTTTCAGACTCCAAGCGGAAAAGACAACCAATTCGGATATACCGTTGGCACACCTGCAATTGCCCGTGTACGCGTAAACAAGGCAGCCAACGCATCGGATACCTCTATAACCGACCACATCCGTCAGGCAGCATTCATCAGCAATGGTTACAACTACTCCTCAACTCTGGCTCAGGATATAAGCGCCAAACCCTCCCCTGAATCGGCTTTGTATATTTACGATATTCTCGGGATTGATGTAGGCACCAAAGCTTACACGCGTACAGGCCCCAAAAAAGGTGAACTGATTGCTAAACTGACTGCACCTAATAGTAAAGGCGGTCTATCCAGTCCCACCGTTATTGATATCGATGGAGATGGCATAGCCGACATTGTTTACGCTGGCGACTATGGAGGAAATCTCTATCGCTTTGATTTGCGTTCCCCTAATCCGGCCAACTGGAAAGTGCATAAAATTTTTACTGCTGATGCTCCTATTACTTCAGCACCAGGTGTAGTTTTGATACAGACACCCGGACAAAATCACAGTACCAGTCAAACCGCGATTATCACGTTTGGTACTGGAAGTGATATTTATCAATCAGACTTGAATAACAAACAGCAGCAATCAGTTTATGGAATCTATGACAATTTAAATCAGACACAAGTAGAAGAAATAAATAAAAATAATTTGTTAAAACAGGAATTTATTCAAAAAGAGCGTTATAGACTACTGAGTAATTACCCATTAAACCCAAAAGTTCACCGCGGCTGGTATTTCCTACTGCAAAACAACACTGGAGAACGTGTAGTCACGAAACCAGTGATAGTATCTTATGCCGGAGCTGTTCTTTCACGCACGTACAACGTGAAAAAAGAAAACAAACTTCCTGATCCATGTAAAGTAACAACCACAACACAGCGCACCTCAGTGAGCACTGGCAAAATCCAATATAATATAAAAAATGGAGGGGCATTACAGATTTCAGATCCCAACTTTGTGTTTGATGAACATGCACCAGCAGGCGCAAGTGTCAACAAAGAAGGACCTTTTGGTTTTATAGTATTAGGCTATAATGCTATTGATATAGGTGGGTCGGCTACCCAAAAGCCACTAAGTGAAAAAACGCCTTTCCCAGATAGTTGCTCACGTGCAGCAGTGGTCGCCGCCACAACCGATGGAGAAAAATTAACAGTAAATGTTCCACGCTGTCCTATCAGCATTAAGCAACTTTCATGGCGTGAAATAAGAACCAGCTATCACTAATTAAAACCAAGTATGCTTTAACAGTTTATTCTTTTTAATAGGCAGATTATATTCAAATATAATCTGCTTTATTTTCTCATACTGCGCGAATTCGTCTGATTTTTTATTTTGACATATTATTACATTGAGCAATAATCTTCATACATATTTTGGTAAATGTCGATAATATCAATTATTTAATTCTTTATTAAAACATACCATAAAATAATTGTTTGGCTGTTTGTTTCATTATTAGGATTCGAACAGACATGTAATCAATCTGATAATTTTTGTAAATAAGTTTTAATTCAAATCAATTGACTTAAACAGTTTTTATACCTATATTATCATATATTAGTTTTTATAAAATATACTTAATTTTGAAAAATATTTTTACATTTTAAGTAGTTTTGAAGACAATATCTTCATAAAATTTAACCAGCAGCCCAAGTAACAAGGTAAGGTATGAATAAAGTAGCAATTTAGAATTGAAAACCGGTTTTCTAAATCTAAAGCAATCATGATCTCAGCAATTATTGAAGATTTGAGTGCTAAGTGAATTTTTAGTTGAATGTATATTTACATAAAAATGTTTTAAATTTATTTTATTACACATTTCTTTAAAAGTAATAATATGAAAATATATATGTTTAACTGTTGATTGTATGTAATTAATTTCAAATTTAATATTTGCAGTTATATTAATCGGAGAACAACCCTATGTATAATAAAATCACAAGGGAAGAAAATTCCAGTTGTGGCTTTGGTAAAAGAATTATATTCAAAGCTGTAGCTGGGGCTTTGAGTTTAATTATGCTGCAAACTCAGGCAGCATCTAATATCTTTGCTGATGTTCCTCTGCGTTTACAAAGCAAATCTACTACTACAACTGCTTATAACATAAAACCTAATATTACTTTGTATATCGATGATTCGGGTAGTATGGGTGATTCAATCGGTTATCAATGTCAGTATCGTACATACACTTGTCAAAGATTAAACCCAAACACCAAAAAATGTTCTAACTGGGGTCCGACCAGCGCATGGAGCGGAGAGAATAATATGGTTACGGGATTTCCTGATTTAGCTAGACTAGATGAGCAAATTGATGATCCAAGTTTACCTGTAAATGAACACAAATGGACTTTTTATGGTTACTGTAAAGCTATCGGTGTCGATGGTGACAAGAAAACAACCAAAATGATGATGGTACAAAGAGTATTATCAGATATTGTTGACACCAATAAAAATGAATTTTATTTCAGTCTCCAACCAATGAATAACTGGGCTGATTTAGAAAAAAATCCTAATGGATCATATCCTGCATATATTACTCCAGACTACAACAAATTTTATGATACCTCTGAGCTTAAAGATTACCAGTTTATCAAAGATCATATAATTGGCAACAAAGCGCAATCTATTCGAGGATTAAGAGCATCGGGAGGCACACCCACAGCCCTAAGGTTAAACGCTGTTGTACGCAATACAGTGATGAACAAATTGAGATATCGTTGCCAGAAATCTTATTTAATCCTATTAACTGATGGTCTGGATGCCGGAACACTTCCAATAACAGATTCCACATATTATGCCGGACGACTCAACTACGGTTATGATGGTTATTTCGATGGAAGCAATATCAGACCAGATGGTACCCTCGTAAACATAAATAATCGGTTTAATTTGCTCAATTACTACACCAATACTTTGGCAAACAAAAATTTTGGTGATTACATTTATTCCAAAGATTTTGTTACTAACTCTGGTGGTGCTTACCAAGTAAATACCAATAAGTTTACGGATAGAAGATCAGTTGATGAAGCTGGTCAACCATGGAATGGACCGGATCCACTGGGCGATAAACCTGGACACACAAAAAATTTTACTCAGACAGCACAAACATTCACTATAGGTGTGGGACTGGGAAGCAGAGCTTTGTCAACTGACCAATCAAGAGCAATAGCATATTTGTTAAATGGTGCTTCTCCAAAGCCTGACTATGACCCCAAAACTAACCCAAATGCTAGGTACTTTTTCAATGCAAATTCGCTGCAGGAAATTAATGATGCATTTAAGAAAATTTTTGAAGAAATAAAAGGGAAAACAACCACTACTACAGTTAATGTCACTACCACTGCACCCACAGTAGGTGTTTCTAGTACAACAACTAAAAACGCCATGATTACTGCCCGAGTAGAAACCGGTGGCTGGAGTAGTCAGATTTGTATTAATAAACTGGATGATACAGATATTGCATCTTGCAAAATTCAGCCTGGCTATGCTAATCGTAAATTGTTGCTGAATGATGGTACAAACACTTATCTGTACTCTGATTCATTGAAAGATTTAAATAATAATTATTTTTCAATTCCAGATAATGACAAAAATAAGTCAGAATGGTTGAATGGCTTGCTTACTTGGCTTAGCCGTTCAAAAGCTGACAACGAAATTAAAAAAGACGGATATGTTCTGAACTACCGTGAGCGTAAGCAAAAAGAAAATTATGGAGACACCCGCAATATAGGCGATATTGATGATAATCCCATTCTTACTATTGGTGAGAATCAAAATAACGGATATCAGAAGTATATGATAACTTCTGCCAACGATGGTATGGTATATGTTTTCCAATCTACTAATAATGAAACTCAGCCTTATGATTTGAAATTTAATTTCATGCCTATGGCTATTGAGCGACAAAGTAATGATGGTAGTGATATTGTTGCACACTACTACAAAGATTTAACTGATAATAATTATGGTAGAGATAGTGAACATCCACATCGATTTTTATTAAATGGTGGTTTTTCTGTTTATGAAACTGAAAATAGAGGCGATGCACCTGAACTGATATTTATGGTTTCTAATATGGGTCAAGCCGGACGCGGAGCTTTCGCGATTAATATCGGCGGAAAAGATTTGATTTCTGGAAAGCCAATAGGCGCTGACAATATGGGAAGCTCCGACTGGTATAAAAATGTATTTCTTTTCCAGACGCCCAGCGGAGAAAATAATAAATTTGGCTATACAATTGGTACCCCTAGTGTAGCCCGTGTTCGGGTCAATACCGATAAAGATGCCTCAGCTGTTTCAGTTAAGGATCACATCCGGGAAGCTGCGTTCCTTAATAATGGATATAATTACTCTGAAGACTACCGTAACTTGCCAACTCAACAATCTGAAGAGTCAGCATTGTATATTTATGATGTACTGGGTATAGATGTCGGTACTGCTGGTTATGTCAGAACTGGAATGCATGCCGGACAACAAATAGCCAAGATAGTTGCGCCAGGCGGATCGGGAGGGTTATCCAGTCCGGTTGCTTATGATATTGATGGTGATGGCGTTGCTGATCTTGTTTATGCCGGTGATTATGCAGGTAATTTGTTCCGTTTTGATTTGCGTAGCCCAAATCCAGCTAATTGGAAAGCGACTAAAATCTTTTCAGCGGGTGTTCCTATTACTACTGCACCAGCTATTTATGAAGCCCAACAAGACCCTAATAATTCTTCATCGGATCAGAAAACGAATCGTAAAGTGGTTATTGTATTCGGTACAGGTAGTGATATTTATCAGTCTGATTTGGAAAATAAGGACCAACAAACCATCTATGGTATTTACGATGATCTGACACCTAATGTTGACCCACTGGTTAGTAAAAATTCTTTACTGCAACAAGTTATGACCTATAACGGTGGAACAGGTGTGTTAAGTAATAATCCTTTTTCAGCTGACAAATACAGAGGCTGGTATTTTAATCTGAATACTGATGGTGAACGTGTGGTAACACCTGTAGAACAGCTTTTATATTCTGGAATGGTGCTTACCCGTTCTTATTCAGTTTCTTCTGATAATAAGCTTCGTGATCCTTGTCAGCCGGTAACCACAAATGAAAAAACCAATGTTTACACAAGAAAAACGCAATTCAATGCTCTAACAGGTGGTGCATTGCTTGAATCGGATCCGCATATCATCTTTGATCCAAACACTCCTTTAGCAAGCAGTGTCGGCATTGATAGTCTAGTAGGTATGAAAATTAGTGGCGGAAGTAATAAGAATGTTCTCAGCGTTTCTGGTAAACAAACTTCATTAAATAAACAAAAGGAAAATCAGACAAGCTGTTTACGAACCGCTCCTCAGATAGCTATGACTGATGGATCCAAACCAGTGATAAATGGTATTCAAATGTGTCCTATCAGTATTAAACGATTGTCATGGAGAGAAGTGAAAACAAGTTATCTTGATTAAATTAATTAAATAGCTAGTATTGATAACTTCAATCTGCACTTACTACTTGAGTAATAACTTAGGTAGTAAGTGCATTTTTATTTAAAATATGAAAAATAATTTGTTTATTGGCTTGAAAAGAAGTTTAGATTAGCGTGCGTTTAAAACTAATATAAAAAGCATATTTTTTAAATTTTAAAACAAATATTTATTCAGATAATAATCTAATTAGTTTGCGAAATGGCCAAGTTTTTCCATTTTGGTGTGCAAATACTGCTGATTTTCTGGATTCTGACCAACGTGTAAGGGTACGCGCTTAACTACGTTGATGCCCGATGCTTTGAGGGTATCTACTTTGTGTGGGTTATTGGTCATCAGCTGTACTGAACTGATGCTAAGATAATCGAGAATATATTTGGCCAGACTGAAATCACGTGCATCTATAGGCAATCCTAAGGCCAGATTGGCTTCTACGGTATCCATACCTTCATCTTGAAGCTTGTAAGCTCGAATCTTATTGAGTAAACCTATACCCCTGCCTTCTTGCCGTAAATAAACAATTACACCACGCCCTGCCTTCTGTACAGCCTTCATGGATGCTTCTAGCTGTGGCCCGCAATCGCAGCGTCTAGAAAAAAGAGCATCACCGGTCAGGCATTCTGAATGAATGCGTCCAAGAACTGGTGCTCCACTACTTACATCACCTACTGTAAGTGCAATGTGTTCCTGTTTATTGCGTACATCTTCAAAACCGTACATTGTGAATTCACCCCACTGGGTAGGCAAACGGCATGCAGAAATGAATCTTACAGGGCTGTTATCTTTTATCTGGTTTTGTTGTGTTGCTGTCATGTTTTTATCTCTTGATGGAAGTCTCGATGGCCTGATGCAGGTTTTGCAATAATGGTGGGATGACAATGGCTAATGCTGTCCAGTCTATCAGTTCGGTTTCGGAGATGGAATTGGGCTGCATGTGAGCTGCATATAGTACACCCAGTACATGCCCCTGTGCATTGGTAACTGGAATAGCCAGCTGGGAATGAGCGGCTTGCTCGCCAGTTAAGCTGCCATCACTCAGCCAATGCTGGACATTATTCACCTGATTCAGCCAGCCGGTAGTGGCGGTACGTACAAATAAATACTGCTGCACCTGTTGCTGTCCACAATAGATTTGTGCTGGTAAGCTACCACTACGGGAAAGCAGTCGATACAAATGTCCTGTTATCTCATCTGGTTCATATAAGTACAATGCAAAGATTTCATTATGATGACGGCTGGCTATTGAATCTAGAGCTAGATACATCTGGCGTAAAGTATATGTGCTGTTGTTATTGGCAGTAAAAAGTTCTGTAGGCTGAAGCTGGTGCAATGATACGGTGTTCACACCTAGTTTTTCTGCCAGACTAAAACCATTTTCCTGATACCAAATTACTGACATATCTATTTCGGCCTGAGCGAGTGTTAAAACTGACTGGGCAGCCAGCATGGCCATCTGCACTTGGTCTGCCGATAATTTTAATCCTTGAGTTTGCAGGTAATCATGCACCTGAGCACAAGCCATACGTTTCCTTGGAGATTTCTTTACAAACAAATATTGTAACCGAAAATGATGCTGATTCTTGCAAATATGCTTCAAGCGTCTTTAAAAACTTTCTGATTCATTATTAAATTATCTATGAATTAATGTGGTGGCAGATATTATTGGTATTTATTAGTTATTTCTATGAATGTTGTAATGGTTTAGATTTGATTGGTTTCAATGATTTTGTGGGGATACTACAAGACTGTATGTTTGTATCTGGGTGAAGGTTGATTATGGGCTGTTAATTTAATTGCAACAAGTTAAAATAATGTTAAGTGCTTGTATTATATTAAATTACATCGAATAATATCTTCACCGTAGTTTCACGGTTACTATTGTGAATAGGAGTAGTATATGAGTAATCTTAAACCTGGTGATAATTCTGGTACCAATGGTGGTATCTATCAAGAAGTTGATCAGCACGGCCATCCTCTGGAAAATTTTGCAACAATTAAGGATCATGAAAAAGCACCGCCTACTCAGCACGCAGGTAATTGCTGGAAACTAAAAAGCAGAACTCCAGACAGTAAACATTAATTTTACTTAGACAGCTATCTGGCTGTATTTTTTGATAGGTTTATAAATATAATCTGTAGCAGTCAGATAGCTCAGAAAATTAAAATAAAATTGAAAATAATATCAATTTTTTGTTTTTGTTTTTTGTTATTGAAACTGAACTGTAATGGATACGTGAATTAAGAGTATGAAACTTTGCTTTTCTGATTAAATCCACTTTTACATGGATATTATTTTTAATGATTTGTATCCAGTATTCCATTTTTTTTTCTATTTGGATCTCTTTTTCTCTAATTTCTTCTTTATTTCTTGCTTAGAGTATAGCTATTTGTCGTCTTTTCAATCTCAAATGCTCTCTCCAATATTTGTTTATATTTGTCGTTAATATTCTGATTTTTCAAATCTATTTTCATAATAATCTTTTGCATTTTCAGCAGATGTTAGGTATTTGCCATATAATTTTCTTTACTTTACTCCAAAGTCGATATTTAATACCGTTATTTACTATCAATAACAGAACTAGCTTTATTAAATGTAGAGAGAAATCACCATGAAAAAAATTACTACGTTGTCTGGGATTATTGCTATGGTTTCTATGCCGCTAATAGCTGCCGGTCAAGGAGGATTTACTGGTCCTTCTGTGCCCACGCAAAAGAGTGGATATAAAGACCCTAATGCCGCTGTAACCACTGTTACTCATGCCAAATCTTTGCCTGACGACAGTCGTGTTATTTTGCGTGGCAAAATAACCAAGCATGTTTCGGATGATATGTATAAATTTCAGGATGCTACTGGGGTAATAGATGTGGATATCGATCAAAAGCGCTGGAACGGACTAAGAGTCAGTCCACAGGATACTGTGGAAATTCAGGGAGAAGTGGATAAGGACTGGAATTCTGTAGAAATCGACGTGAAACATCTTCGTAAGATTGTGCCATAAATCTAGCGATAAACAGCGCCAAAATGTTCAGGAAACGCTATCTCTGTGTTGTCAGAGTATGTGTTGATTTTGTCAGCCTGACTATGTCTGGCGTGGCTTATAGAAATATGTGACTAAAGAATTTGATTAAAAATATTATGCTATATGATTAATACTAATTAAAGTATAAGTATATCGGCTTTATGCCACAGCATGAAGAAATGAATGATAAAAGGTCGCTACCCAGTTGCTACTTTGTTGGTGAATTTGTTTTGCCAGTTTGAATATATTGATTAAATATAATTTATAAATATCAGGTTTGTTTATGTCTTTTCTGCAAATACTGTCTCTGGTATTGCTGGTATTGATACTGGTGTTATCTATCTGGCGACATGTAAATATTGGTTTATTAGGATTTTGTGCCGCTGCCGTGATGCTGGTGGCTTCCCAAACTTATCCTGATAGTGGTATGGCCTCTCAAGCTCAGGCTTTAACTGCTAAAACCGTATTGGATCATTTTCCAGGATCTATTGTGACATTGTTGATCGGGGTGTCTTTACTGTTTGCTCATTTTGAACGCAGTGGCAGTCTCAGCTGGATTACTGATAAGGTCTATAAAACAATCGGTAATCATGCGATGCTGATACCTTGGGTGGGTTATGTGTTTGGTCTGTTTATCTCAACTGCCGGTGCATTTTCTACGGCTACCATTACTTTGCTGGTGCCGATTACGGCTGCTTTGGGCAGACGCCTGCCAAAAATATTTTTTATTTGTGAGGTGGCGGCTGTTGTAGGGGCAAATACTGGTGCATTGTCTCCTATTAATCCTGTGGGGATGGTGATTAAAGATGCTGCCAGCCATGCGAATGTGAGTTTCAACGGTTGGCAACTCTGGTTGTTGGGAACGATTGTAAGTGCTGTAACAGTATTGATTTTACAATTTATTTTTAGCCCTAAGAGGATGACAGATAGCCCAAAAGGCCAAAAACCTAGGCATGGGCTGGCGCTGTTAAAACCGATAGCGGTGGATGACAGTGAGAAGAAACAATTGTGCCCTTCTTACGCTGTTTGCTCTACGCTGGCTGTGTTGCTGTTTATTGTGCTGGTGGTGTTTGCCGATGCTGATGTCGGTCTAACTTCGATTTCGCTGGCAGTGGCTTTGATGCTTTTGTTTCCGCAGCAAAGTAAGGATTTTGCTAAAAAGATTCCTTGGAATGCGGTGATTGTGATTAGCGGACTGCTGGTGTTTATTGGAACGATGATGTCAGTACATACGATGCAGGCTGTGGAAGAAAGCTTGCTAAGTATGACAAGCAATCAGATTATTCTGCTATTTATCATTGCTTATCTCACGACCTGCTTGAGTAATGTGGAATCATCTACTATAGGGGTAATTAGTTTGATGACGCCGATGATTTTCACCATTTTCGGTGGTTCTGAACATTTACCATTGATTTTGGCTGCCTGTACGGCACCAGCTCTGCTGAGTGTGATTAACCCAATTCATATTGCCGGCACGTTAATCGTCAGCTACACCGATGAGCAGCAACAGGATGCGATGTTTAGGCGTCTGCTGACTATCGCTTTTTTTACAATACCGATTATTCCGGGTGCCACAATGATTTTACCGGCTATTTTATTCTGAATGTTACCGGCAGTCTGATGTTTTATGGGTGATGGATTGGATTTGTGCATAGAAAATATTCTGTGATTATGCAGCAGATGCTTAGTTATTGCTTATTCATCTGATAATTTATTTATTTTTGATTCAAGCTAACGAACTTTACACTTTAATTTAATTCAAAGAATTAGTGATTAGGTTAATTTTTGTTTGTTTATTTTATCTAGATACTTTATAACGTAAACACATTTATCCGAATATTTTGCTGTAAGAAACATACTGAAAGCTGAATAAATTTAAATTTTGTTTGATTAGTGTGAATTTCAACGCAACTTTTCTTTTCAGAATGATAACAAATCAGGACTACTTATGAACTTACCACAAATATTATCTCTCGTATTACTGGTTGTGATTTTGGTTCTAGCTGTCTGGCGACATGTTAACATTGGTTTGCTGGGGTTCAGTGCAGCAGCTGTAATGGTGATGGTCTCTGCTTTAAGTGCAGATGGTTCTGCTGCTGAGACAGTGCTAAGCAGTAAGGCAGTGCTAAATCATTTCCCCGGTGCCATTGTGACGCTGCTCATTGGTGTATCTTTATTGTTTGCCCATTTGGAAAAAAGCGGTGGGCTGAGTTGGTTTACCGATAAGGTATACTCAAAAATGGGACATCAAACCCATTTGGTACCATGGATAGGCTATTTTATCGGTTTTGCTATTTCCACAGCCGGCGCGTTTTCTACTGCTTCGATTACTTTGCTGGTTCCTGTAATCGCGGCACTGGGCAGAAAACATCCCCGATTATTTTTTATCTGTGAAATGGCTGCAATTATCGGGGCGAATACTGGAGCTCTGTCTCCTATTAATCCCACTGGACAGGTTATTCTTGAGGCAGCGAAAAAAGCTCAAGTCATCTATAGCCCATGGCTAGTATGGTTTCTGGGGATGGTGCTCAGTTTTGTGCTGGTTATCGCTTTACAGATAGTTTTCCAAGATAAACGGGTAGTTGATGTATCCGAATTGAATAAGGGTAAAAAGGGTTATCTGTTACTTAAACCTGTGACTCAGGAAAGTTGTGACAATCATCAATTGCAGCCTTTTTATGCACTTTGTTCGACAATTGCGGTGCTGATTTTTCTGTTTCTGGTGATTTTTGCTAAGGCTAATGTTGGTTTAACTGCATTAACGTTAGCTGTGATGATGATGCTGTTTTTCCCTAAAAACAGTAAGGATTTTGTGAAGAAGATTCCTTGGAATGCGGTAGTAGTAATCAGCGGGCTTTTGGTTTTTATCGGTACGATGATGCAGATTGATACCATGAAAGCTGTAGAACAAGGACTATTGAGTATGACCAGCAGTAAAATTGCGCTATTGTTTATGCTGGCCTATCTGACCACTTTCCTCAGTAATGTTGAATCGTCTACTCTTGGTGTAATCAGTCTGATGATTCCGATGGTATTCACGATTTTCGGAGATTCACCACAGATTTCCCTAATTCTAGCAGCTTGTGCGGCTCCGGCTATGCTGAGTGTGGTTAATCCGATTCATATTGCAGGCACACTTGTTGTGAGTGTTACGGATGAAAAACAGCAGGAAACAATGTTTAAGCGCTTACTGATTATCGCTTTTGCTACCGTACCGTTTTTCCCTGGTCTGGCTATGATTGTGCCGGCCATCATGATGTAAACAGATAATGAAATACACACATTTGCCGATTACTGAGCGCTGTTGCTGATACGACTGGTAATTTCTGTTTTACCTTTTTAGTTATACTCCTATAACAGGTAGCTAGTTCTAGGTAATGCAAAAAGCGGTTAACAATTGGACAGGAGTACGGCACAATTGACTTCTGTTTTCGACTGATATTTTGATATGCAGATTTATTTGGTTGGTGGTGCGGTAAGAGATAAATATTTGCAGCGTCCTGTGTCTGACCGCGACTGGGTAGTAGTGGGTGCCACGGCAGTAGAAATGTCTGAGGCTGGCTATCAGCCGGTGGGCAAAGATTTTCCGGTATTTCTACATCCGCAAACACACGAAGAATATGCGCTGGCTCGAACAGAACGCAAAGTTGCCGCCGGGTATAGTGGATTTACTTTCCATGCGGCAGCAGATGTGACGCTGGAGCAGGATTTAAAACGGCGTGATTTAACCATCAATGCAATGGCAGAGGATTCTGAAGGCCATCTGATCGACCCTTATCATGGTCTGGAAGACTTACGTCGTGGAATTTTGCGCCATGTTAGCCCTGCTTTTGCTGAAGACCCAGTGCGCATTCTGCGCATTGCCCGCTTTGCGGCTCGTTATGGCTTTCAGGTAGCAGATGAAACCATGGGGTTGATGCGACAAATGGTGTACAACGGGGAAGTCAACGCACTGGTCGCAGAAAGAGTATGGCAGGAACTGGCTAAGGGATTGATGGAAAAACAGCCGCGTCTGATGATTGAAGTTTTGCGTGCCTGCGGTGCCCTGAAAATTATTCTGCCAGAAGTAGATGCTTTGTTTGGGGTACCACAACGAGCTGTGCATCATCCAGAAATAGATGCGGGTGAGCACACACTACTAAGCCTTCAGTATGCTGCGGAACACGATTATTCATTACCCGAACGTTATGCAGCCCTCACCCATGATTTAGGTAAAGCGTTAACTCCTAAGGATAAGCTACCTGGTCATCCTGGACACGATTATGCTGGAATCAAGCTAGTGGAAGCTGTTAATCAGCGCTGGCAGGTTCCCAAAGCCTGTGCCCAGTTAGCTTTACTGATATGCAGCTATCACATCAGGCTGCACAGTGTGGGACAGTTGAAACCCAAAACTGTTCTGGAGATTCTCAAGCAAACTGATGCGTTACGGCGTCCACAACGCTTTGCTCAAATTCTTCGAGTCTGTGTGGCCGATGTCCGTGGTCGGCTGGGTTTTGAGCAACAACCTTATCCGCAGCAGCAACACTGGCTGGCATTACAGTCGGCTGCCATGGCAGTTGATGCTGCGGCCATTGCACGAGCTTCTGATAATCCGCAACATATTGCCCATGCTATTGAACGAGCGCGGCTACATCAAATCAGCCCATTGCAGAATGCTTATCGTCAATCACAATCTAATGGCTATTAATTATGGTAGTTGCAACGTTGGTTACTTCTCTGGCCGATAAATTAAGGCTGCATAAACAGCAGGCTGCCGAAACTTACCGGCGACGGAAGCATCCGTTTGTTTACTTCCGCCAGCACACGCAAATTATTTCTGAAATACTGACTACTTTGTGGCAGCACTTTTTTGCCGAGCGAGAATTGTGTTTGCTGGCGATAGGTGGTTTCGGCCGTGGCGAAATGTATCCCTATTCAGACGTGGATATTGCTATTGTCAGCAGAGAAACGGTTGGGGATGAGTTGCAACAGCAAATTGCCGCGTTTATTCAGATTTTGTGGGACATTCATCTGCAACCTGCTGCCAAAGTAGGTACGATTGCTGAATTATGCGAAAGCGCACGGCAGGATTTAACCGGCGATTCCGCTTTGCTAGAAAGCCATTATTTATGTGGCAGCCGGCAGCTGGCGACAGAGTTAATCCATCAACTGGATTTACAGCGTGATGTCGCTGCATTTACAGAAGGTAAAATACTGGAGCAGAGCCAACGTTATACAAAAGCTTCTGGTGAAGCCAGCTTGTTGGAAGCTAATGTAAAAACCACTCAGGGTGGTTTACGTGATATTCATACTTTATTGTGGCTGGCGAAAGTACAGGGACTACCGCCCCAGATTCATGACTTGATGCGTAATGCCATTCTAAACCGCACCGAGGCAAGATTGCTACTCAGCTGCCAGAAGCAGCTTGCCAGAATCCGCATTGAACTGCATTTGACCGCTAAACGAGCTGAAGACCGGCTGATTTTCGATCTTCAGACACAGGTAGCAGAAAATCTGGGATATGTGGATGATACAAATTCACGTGCCTGTGAAAAGCTGATGCATGATTTTTACCGCGCCATTAAAGGTGTAAAACAACTTAGTGGCATTCTGGTGCCGATGCTGCGAGACCGTGTCTAT
Source organism: Snodgrassella alvi (assembly GCF_002777855.1). GTDB lineage: Bacteria > Pseudomonadota > Gammaproteobacteria > Burkholderiales > Neisseriaceae > Snodgrassella > Snodgrassella alvi_E. Next base: position 33,138 of record NZ_MEIK01000016.1, on the reverse strand, counting down.
GCCACGTTGCCTCGCGTGGTTGTGGAGCTGGATGAACATTATTATCAAGTTGGCAATATGCTGGCGGTACACAATCTTGAGCTTTTTCGGCATAAGCCGGAGCATATTTTTATCAGTCTGCGGATTGCACAGGAACACAGCGATATTATTGGTCTGGCACCAAAAACCTTGCGAGCATGGTGGGCTGCAGCTCATCAGCAAGTGAATGAAGCGTTTTATCAGAATCCAATCAATCGCGAATGCTTTGCTGGCTTCTTCCGGCATGGCAATGGTCTGACGCACTTACTTAGATTTATTAATCTGTATGGTGTGCTAGGCAAGTATCTACCGGCATGGGAAAAAATTGTGGGTTTACTGCAACACGACCTGTTTCATATCTATCCGGTAGACGACCATATTTTAATGGTAGTGCGTAATATGCGCCGTTTGGCTATGGAACGACACAGCCATGAACTGCCATTTGCTTCTACTTTGATGCATGCTTTTGAACGCAAGCACATTTTATATATGGCAGCATTGTTTCATGATATAGCTAAAGGACGTGGCGGCGATCACGCCGTTAAAGGCGTAGCTGATGCACGTTCCTTTGCAAAAGATCATTTTCTGGACGCAGAGGAAAGTGATTTGCTTGCATGGTTGGTGGAACAGCACCTGTTGATGTCGATGACTGCGCAGAAAGAAGATATTCAAGACCCTGAAGTAGTAGCTCGATTTAGTAATCAAGTTAAAACAATTGAACGGTTGACCGCATTGTATTTGCTTACGGTTGCAGATATTCGCGGTACTAATCCGAAAATCTGGAATTCATGGAAAGCCAGCCTACTGGAAAGTTTATATAAAGCCGCACTGCATTACCTAAACGGTAGACAGAGTAACCGGCAGACAGCCATTCTTGACCGACGTCAGCAGGCGATGCATGAATTAAGCCAGTATCAAATCAGCGAGTCACAGCAGCGTGAACTGTGGCATATTCTGGGGCAGGCGTATTTTGCACGCCATGAATGGCAGGATATTTTGTGGCATTTGTCCAAAATCATCAATTATGAGCAGCAGCCACAGGCACATAGCCAGTGGCTGCCGGATACAAATACATTAAAAGTGATGGTTTATATGCCAAACCGGCCAAAACTCTTTACAGAGCTGGCTTCAGTGTTTAGTGAGGCAGGAATGAATATCCTGACTGCGCGTGCCTATATTACCGACCACAACTTTATTCTGGATACTTTTATTCTACAATTTCCATCTGGCCTCAGCATTGCTGATTACCTTAGTATTCAGAATAAAACTGAGCTGGCACTAAATCAGTTTGTGAATGGCAATCTGTCGATGAGTGCTGCCACTCCGGCTAGTCTGAGCCGGCGCAGCAGGCATATGCCGATAGCGCCCCGCATTACCATCGATGAGGAAGATAACCCTGGCTGGTATAATTTACACATCATTACGGCTAATCGACGCTTTTTATTGGCCAATATTGCCGCAGTGTTATCAGAGCTGAATATCAGCATCCGATTTGCCAAAATCACCACATTGGACGAACGTGTAGAAGACAGCTTTCTGGTGTATGCGCCCCATTTAGCAGATACCCAGCAGCAATTACAGTTAAAAAATGCACTGCTAGACCAGCTTCTGTGCTGATCAAGACAATGTGTAACGGCCTAAAAACTACAGGTAAACAATACATATAGTGAAGAGATAATGAACACATTCAGGACAGACAGGGAATTATTACGCCAATGGCAGCGGCTGGCACGCAGTCAGTTTCCTGATATATGCCAACCGCGTCCTGCACAAAGCCATAAAGGTACCTTTGGTACTCTGGGTATTATTGGTGGCGCTGAAGGCATGGCTGGATCGGTTTCTATGGCGGCTGTGGCAGCTTTGCATTGTGGATGTGGTAAAGTCTGGCTTGGCTTTCACCAGCCTACTTTACCCTTACCGCTACTGACACAACAGCCAGAAATTATGCTAGCCACTGCCGAGCACCTACTGCAACGTTCAGAGATTAGTGCATGGGTAATCGGCTGTGGTTTGGGCACGCACGAATCGGCTGTATCAGTGCTGAAATCATGCCTGCAACAACACAATATAGTTACGTTATTGGATGCAGATGCGCTTAATCTGCTGGCACAGCAGCCAGATATCCTGGCCGGTAGAAAGAATATACACAATATTATACTGACTCCTCATCCCGGAGAAGCCTCTCGCTTGCTGCAATGCAGCATCAGTGAAATACAAGGAAACCGCAACCAAGCAGTATGCCGATTGGCAGCAAAATATAATGCATGGGTTGTTTTGAAAGGACATCAGAGCCTGATCGCTTCACCTAACGGGCAAGTTTGGCAGAATAACAGTGGCAATCCCGGGCTAGCTACGGCTGGCAGTGGAGATGTGCTCGCCGGAATTATAGGAAGTCTATTGGCGCAACAAATACCATTGGAGCAAGCCGTTTATGCTGGAGTGTGGTTACATGGTACAGCTGCCGATATCCTTGCTGCCAATGAAATCGGACCAATTGGTCTATGTGCCGGTGAAATTGCCCCAGCTGTACGCTGGCTGAGAAACCGCCTGAGTGAAACTAATTGAATAGTAAACAAGCCGGATATTTAAATAAGTAACCGGCTTTGACTTTCCTTCAAAAGGTTTATTGTACAAAAGGGCTATTATTGCTTATCCGCCAGTGCCCAGTTCACGGCTGCAGTAGCGTGGATGGCTGTTGTATCAAAAACAGGCACCGGACTATCTGCTTCAGACACCAGCAACATGATTTCAGTACAACCAAGAATTATGGCCTCTGCTCCCGCATCTACCAAATGTTGAATAATCTGCCGATACTGCTGGCGCGACTCTTCACGAATAATGCCAGACACCAGTTCGTTATATATGATTTTATGCACTATTTGGCAATCATGATCATTTGGAATTAGTACCTGCAAACCATATTTATCGGTGAGCCGCCCCTTGTAGAAGTCCTGCTTCATGGTAAATTCTGTACCCAGCAACCCGACTTTGCGAAGTTTTTGGCGGCAAATTTGTTCGGCAGTAGCATCGGCTATGTGTAGCAATGGAATGCAAACACTGTTTTGCACTTGCTCCGCCATACGATGCATGGTGTTGGTGCAAATAACGATACATTCTGCTCCGCCCTGCTGCAACTGACGCGCGGCATGGCACATTTTTTCAGCCAACTTATCCCACTGACCCTGATGCTGTAACGCTTCTATTTCCGCGAAATCAACAGACAACATAATGCTTTGAGCTGAATGGGTACTGCCTAGTCGATCACGTACCTGCTCATTGATCATACGGTAATATTCCGCAGAACTTTCCCAGCTCATGCCGCCAATTAAACCGATGGTTTTCATTATTAACCCCCTTGAAATACATCTAAAAAATTATTTATTTTAATAATTTGAGAATTTGTTCAGGCTTCTCAATCACATAATCAGCTGGCCAACTCGCTGTATCGTCTGTGGCACTGATGTAACCCCAGTTTGCCAATACGGTAATCATACCGGCTTGACGTCCTGCTTGCATATCACGTTCAGCATCACCAACATAAACACAATTTTCCGGTGCCACACCGATTTGTCTGCAGGCGTAATACATCGGTATGGTACTGGGCTTAGGAGCGCTGGTGGTATCACCACTTACAACTACAGATGGTTTAACACTACATTCTAATTTTGGAAGCAGGCGGTCAGTAAACACATATGGTTTGTTGGTAATAATGCCCCAGACAATATTTTGCTCAGCTAACTTTAGCAAAAGCTCATTAACGCCTCCAAACAATACAGTTTCATCAGTAAAGTGCAGCTCGTATTCAGCCAGAAAATCACGCCGCAATGTAGCAAATTCAGGATGATCCGGTTGCCAGCCAGTTCCTAGCGTGATCAGGCCAGAAGCACCATGGCTGGCGACCGGTCGAATTTCGGTCATGCTTTTTTGCGGCAGATGCTGCTTTTCCAAAACTCGGTTGAGAGCGGTACCCAAATCTGGGGCAGTATCTGCAAGTGTGCCATCTAAATCAAATAATACCGCTTTAATCATGATTTCGTTTCCATCCTTGAGCTACATGTATTGTATTAATGTGCATGTTGATGAGCAACAGAAGGCATGCAGCATAACAAATTGTCACTGTGCGTATGGGCATTGCTTTCCGTCTGTACTGTCACATGATGGATATCATGTTTGAGCAAAACAGAGGCAAGCTCATTCACTAGTTTCTCTGCTTCGACAACGGTAATGGTACCATCCACAACAATATGACAAGACAATGCGTTCATATTACTGGTAATTGTCCATGCATGTAAATCATGCACGGCCTTAATTCCGGGCATGGCCAATATCACATTGCCTAGCTGCTCAAGTTCGATGTCGACTGGGGTTCCTTCCATTAGAATACGCAATGTTGTTTTCAGAATACCGATACCACTGTAAGCAATCAAACAGGCCACTACAACACTGGCCAACGGGTCTGCCCAACGCCAGCCGAACAGCATCATGAGTATGGCCGCAACGATCGCCCCTACAGAACCGAGTAAATCACCCAGCACATGTAAAAAAGCACCGCGCATATTTACATTATGCTCGGTCTCGCTACTTCGATGCATATACCACGCGATAGCGATATTCACCAGCAAACCCAAGACACTGATAATCAGCATCCCACGAGTAGCAATGGCTGGTGGATTAACGAAACGGCCAATGGCTTCATAGACAATCAATACTGCAATCACCATCAGTGCGATGCCGTTAACGGCTGCGGCGATAATCTCAAAACGCTTATAACCGAATGTCTGCCGCTGATTAACCGGCCGTTCACTCAGATGAAATGCTATCAGAGACAGTGCCAGTGCTAGCGCATCGGAAAACATATGACCAGCATCGGAAAGCAGCGCTAGACTATTGGTTAACCAGCCACCGATGATTTCCACCAGCATATAAGCCCCGATAACCAACAATGAAACACGCAACACCTGCTTATCCGCGGCGTGTGCTCCAAGATGATGGTGATGCCCGCTTTCATGAGTGTGCTCATGAGTTTGATTGTGCTGGTGCATAGTAAGCCTTATCTAAAATAGCCTGAGAATCCTTCAGGCTAAACCCTGACGTAAGGTAAAAGTCAATTACTGATATCAGCCGAGCTGAGGACAAATGGTGGCACAATGCATTAAAGATACAGAAATTTATTGCCACAGATTAGCTGAGCTTTTGGATAATAGCAAAAAAAATAAACCTACTGCTATTTCAATTCACCTATATAAAAAGCTTTCACTGAGACTAGCCAAACAACAATAGATAGTGCGGTGATGTTGATACATGATAACTATAGTTATATTCTTTAATAAAATTTTTTTGATAACAAAATTTTATATTTGAATTTCGTTACAATATTTCACACTTACAGGTAAAATAGTCACTTTCTAATTTGATGTAATTTTGCCCCACCAAGGCTCTATCAATATAGAAATTTACAGCCAATCTAGATTAACTGAAAAGAATGTTATTCAGCAGCCTCAGAACGAAACAAACACAGTATTCCGAACCAGAACGGTGAAAAAGTTTATTCAGAAATCAATTAAGCCATTACAGTAGAATCTTTGTTTGCAACTTCGAGTGATATACAGCCTAAACTTCTGTGTCCTGCCGATAGGCATAAACATGAATTAACTGATTTTAAACAGAAACTTTTCTGCTTATATGTTTGGCATGGTTAAACAATCTCTTTTTTATTTTTGCTTATTGGCTTCATGTTTAGCTTTATATCCATCGAATTTAGTCTGTGTTTCATTGTTTTTTTCTGCCTATATTGGCTTCTGGGCGCCAGACCAAGGCTCCAGAATATTCTTTTATTGTGTACCAGCTATCTGATTGTGTATCTATGCGGTAAACTGCCGGCTCTGATTACCCTATTAATATATACATTTATCATTTATGTGATATCAGCCTGCATTAATCGCAGTAAAAAACCGAGAATCTGGCTGATATCTGGAATTACCATTACCATTCTGCAACTGATATTGTGGAAATATTCCGATTTTTTCTCTGCACAAATAAACGAGAATTCGGATTGGTTTAGGAGTAATATAGACTGGATAGCCAATGTCATATTACCGCTGGGCTTATCCTATTATTCATTTCAAGCAATTAGCTATCTGGTTTCTCTTTATCAACTTCGCAATAGTAGACAAATAGCCGGCCAGCCTTTATCTTTGTCTGCTCTGGCATTGCATCTTGCTTTTTTTCCGACCATCACCGCAGGGCCAATTGCTCGTGCTTATGACGCTCGTGGTTTAACGGACATATCTGGTCAGCCCTGTGGCATGGCCGCGCAAATCCAAGCCGTAGAACGCCGCCGTATTTTGGCCCCAGCAGTGGCTCTGTGTCTGATTATAATGGCGCTGACGAAAAACTGGTGGTTTTCGGGCTGGATTGGAGATAACTGGGTGGATCCGGTTTTTGCCAATCCCATGCAGTATCAGAGCTTGGAAATACTGGCTGCCATTTACGGTTATACTTTACAGCTGTTTTTTAATTTTTCAGGCTACAGCGACCTAATGGTGGGCATGGGTCTACTGTTGGGCTTTCGCTTGCCGCTTAACTTCCGTTCGCCGTTATTAGCTTATAATATTCGCGATTTTTGGAAGCGCTGGCACATCAGCCTGTCTACATGGATTAGAGATTACATATTTATTCCGTTAGGTGGCAGCCGAGGTAGCTGTATACGCACACAGCTTAACCTGCTTATTGCAATGGCGTTATCTGGTATTTGGCATGGCAATGGCTGGCCATTTCTCATCTGGGGATTATTGCATGGTGCAGGGATGATATTGCTAAACCTGAGCGATTGGCTATATAGCCGTCTACGTCACTGTACCGCTGAACAGGCACGCGATAGTCTGAGCAAAAGTGGCCGTGTAGGCAAAATTTTAAGCATCATCATTACAGTACATTTCGTGTGTTTCTGTTTTGTGTTCTTTCGGGCGCCCACCCTTAACGATGCTTTAATGTTGCTGCACGCTTTGTTCTGTAATTATATTAACGTACCGCTAAGTACCAACCCATTCTACTTTTTCAGCCTGTTGCTGCTGGCTTGGATAGCTTATCCATTGCTAACCAGACTGACCAAACAGTTATTCCAGCGTGCAGAGAGTTTACCGCGCTACAGTCTGATTGTGCCTTTATTATTGCTGCTGGTGCTGATATTAATCTGTGCGCCGGCCGGAATTCCGGGATTTATCTATGCAAACTTCTAAATATCGCCGTCTGCCAACCTACCGTAGTCATAATCAGAAAAAAAAATATACTCAGTTTGAGCAAATGCCCGTGGTAAGCGTGAAAACAGTGACCACTGTACCCATGGTAGTGGCATCCGATGAAGAATCAGAATCAAAGGTACAACCACCCAAAAGCAACAAACAGCAGTTTCGGTATGTTTTGCTAAGCTTAATCCTTGCTGCCGGCTTATCTTTATGGTTGATGCAGGATTCCGTAGAAAACTATTATCAGCAGACGTATCATAAAAACAGTATTTTATCCAAACTAAAAAAATATTCGTGGTGGCAAGCAGGCGCCAAAGCAGGATTGGTACTCAATAATGGTATCAGCTGGCTAAATCAGAACATTACATCTGCCAATCATAATGTCACAACAACCTTTAATCAGCATGTTGCTAATGCAGATAAAAATAAGGTCACTATTGCGCAGAAAACACAGGTGGCAGTGCAGCAGAATCTGCAACAGACAGCTAAACAAGACAGTATCAAATCAGCTTTCACACTGGGCGCAGAAGATGAGGTATTCTTTGCCGGTGATTCCTTAATGCAGGGTGTGGCGCCACATATCCAGAAATGGCTGAGCGAAGGCTATGGTATCAAAAGCGTTAATCTTGCCAAACAAAGCACTGGACTCACCTATCCTGGCTTTTTCAACTGGCCAGAAACCATCGCTCGTACCTTAAACGATAATCCCCGCATTAAGATTATGGTAATATTTCTGGGGCCAAACGACCCGTGGGATATTCCTGACCCGCATAATGGCACCCGCTTTATTAGCTTTGCATCTGCGCGCTGGGAAAGCATGTATCGCAGCCGCATACAAACGATTATGGACACTGCCCGCCAGCATCACGTAACCGTACTATGGCTTACCCCGCCGGATATGCGCCGCCATAAACTTAATCAGCAAATGGTTTACCTGCGTCAGTTGACTACTGATGAAGTAATGCGAAATCATGGTTTTGTTGTTGATACCCGCACCATGCTCGGTAGCAATGGAGATGAATATACTGATACCTTGATGCAACCAAATGGCAAAAAAATCAAAACCCGTAGTGCAGATGGTATTCATTTCACCATCTCAGGGCAGAAAATTATTGCTAGAGATATTTTTAACCGCTTTATCTTACCGGCACAGCCAAATAAAAACGATTACTCAAATGTACACTAAAACACATTTAGCTATCCTAAGCTGCTGCTTGTGGATTATGGCCTGCTCTGCCGATCCGGCTCCGGCTCAATCTAGCCGTAATCACCATAGTACAGCTTTACCGGACAATAACAGGGCACAGCTGGCAAAGGCCTTTAAGAAAAAAAGTATTAACATCGTACAGCTAGGAGACTCGCATACAGCCGCTGATTACCTCACAGATGCCGCCCGTGTACGTTTGCAACAGCAGCTGGGCAACGGCGGCCCGGGCTGGGCTATGCCTACTCAGTTTCCCGGTATGCGGCTGGCACGCTATACCTATCAGAATCAGGGCTGGCAGGCTATATCCAGCCGCACTGACACCAACGTAAACTATGCGCTCGGCGGTCTGATTGCCATTCCTGCGGTCGGTTCAGTAATGACTATAGCAACCAAAGAACCAGAAGCAGAGCAAACTGTAACAGTCAGCATCCGGCAAGGGCCGAACGATGAAAATTTATCCGTTACCGATAGCAACGGCCAACAGATTGAACTGGCCGCCCATCCTAAGGATAATCAGTGGCATTTCAGCCAGTTTAATGCCCGTTTTCCGATTACCGTCAAAGCAGGCATGAATTTTCAGACTGCCATCGGTGGCTGGTGGGCACGTAATCAAAACAAGCAAGGGGTAGTATTTTCGGCACTTGGAATCAACGGTTTTCAGCTCAACCAATGGAATCGCTGGAATACAACGGCATGGCAGCAAGAACTGAACGTGATTGCACCAGACCTCATTATTTTGGCCTTCGGTACCAACGAAGCCTACAACAATCTAGACACCGCCACAGTAAAACAGAATCTTATCGAAACCATAGCTCGCATCCGTACCGCCGCACCCAATAGCGCAATCATGCTGCTAGGTGCTCCAGAAAGCCTTAAAAGTACCGCTGGTGCATGCGGCGTACGTCCAGAAAAACTAACCGAGCTGCAAAACATGCAGAAAGAAGTAGCGCAAAATCAGCATACTTTCTACTGGGACTGGCAGGCTGTCATGGGTGGCGAATGCAGTATGAAAACATGGATTAGTGAGGGGTTAGCGCGTAGCGATGGTGTGCATTTCACAGCCAGTGGTTATCAGCGTCTGGGCGAGGCACTGGCCGATAGCATACTAGCATTACCACAGCATCGTTAACACTTTATCAAATACAAAACACCTGTCCAGACAACACGGACAGGTGTTGTTTCCAATCTGCTTAGCGTGTGGCCAGTCCCTGCTGATGCAAAAATGGCAGAATATGCGGTCGCACCGGCTGGGCAAAATTATTGGCAACAGCCTTACTCCAATTGAGATCCAGACCACTACGGTCACGATAATACTGAGCCAACTGTTCATCATATGCAGCCAGTTTAGCCGGATCAAGTGGACGATAACGGTTTTCGCTGACTAGCGTATCAAGCGGCAAGCGTGGACGATACATCGGATCCTGTGCCGGATGTCCCAGACACAACCCAAACAACGGAAATGTCAGCGAAGGCAATTCCAGAATTTCAGCTGCACGGGCTGTATCATTGCGTAAAGAACCAATATACACACCACCCAGACCCAGTGATTCCGCAGCCAGCAAACAATTCTGAGCCATGATACCCGCATCAACCGAGCCAATAATCATCGCTTCAGTCCAATCAAGCTGTGCTTCCGGAAAAGCCAGCCGGTGTCTGGTATAATCTACACAAAATACCCAAAATTCAGCCGCCGTACGCACATATTTCTGATTGGCAGCCACTTCGCACAAAGCCGCACGCTTATCTTTATCTGAGACACGGATAATATGTGTACTTTGCATAAAACTAGAAGAAGACGCCGCCCGTCCTGCCTCCCAAATAGCTTCACGCTGCTCATCAGTTAAAGCTTCTTCAGTAAACTTACGAATTGAGCGGTGGCGATAAATTGTGGGCAAAGTAGCCGCACTATTCAAATTGGTGTGGTAAGTCATAATTATTCCTAAAACGATTATATGCGTGCCAGCCGTAAAGTTAGCTCTGCTAGCCGTTTACCCTGAGCAAATGCCAGCTCTTCTTCAGCTTCACTTAACTGAGTGTTATTGTGCATTCCGGCCACATGGCTGGCACCATAGGGTGTACCACCACTATGCGTAGCATTTAGCTGTGGCTCGCTAAACGGAATCCCGCATATCAACATCCCGTGATGCAGCAATGGCGTTATCATACTCAGTAAAGTACTCTCCTGCCCACCATGCAAACTGGTAGTGCTGGTAAACACACAGGCAGGCTTGCCAATCAGGCTGCCGGCCAACCACAGACTACTCGTGCTGTCGAGAAAATATTTCACCGGTGCGGCACAATTGCCAAAACGGGTAGGACTACCCAGCGCCAATGCGGCACAATCCTGCAACTCTTCAAGCGTAACATAGGGTGCGCCGTCATCCGGAATGACGGCAGCAGTTGCCTCACATTCAGCCGATACCTTAGGTACAGTACGCAACAAAGCTTCACAACCAGCCACGCTATTTATACCTCGTACCAGCGTTAGCGCCAGATTGCGTGTACTGCCAGATAAACTGTAATACACCACTAGAATAGGCAAATCTTTCATCAAGCGCTCCTGAACCTGTTTTCATGCCATTATTGTGCCGCAACTGCCCCTACTTGACCAGTCAGCACCAAAATTCTGCTGCAAAACCGCATTTTTGGTTACAATCAGATAGCCGCTTGTCAGGAGTAGCCATGAATATACATTTATTTAAAAGCAAATATTTAAAGCAGCGCCTGCCCCAGTTTTTACTTTTTGTTGCACACAACTACCAGCGCTGCAATCTGCCTCTGATTGCTGCGAGCTTAACTTTCACCACCCTACTGGCATTGGTACCGTTTTTTACTATTACTGTAATTGTGGTTAACGCATTTCCCATGTTTGCCGATATGGCCACACGGTTTAATCAGTTTCTAACTCATATTATTGTTCCTGCAGCCGGCGCAGATTCCGTGAGCGATTATCTATATGCTTTTCGTGACAAAGCCAGCGGCCTCACTGCAGTAGGCATCAGTTTCATGATCATCACTTCGCTGATGCTGATTCAGACAATAGAACACGCATTCAACCAAATCTGGCAGGCACGCGACCAGCGTCCGATATGGATACGTATTCTGATTTACTGGGCCTTGCTGACTCTGGGACCGTTGGTGCTGGGCATGAGTCTTTCAGCCCTCGGATTTTTGTCCAATCCAGACAACGTAGCCGGCCAAATTCCGTTTTACAGTAAAATTTTCAAAATCAGCACCAATCTAGCATTGATAACTCTATTGCTTTTTCTACTGTACAAACTGGTACCATTCTGTTTTGTAAACTGGCGGCATGCCTTAACCGGTGCATTAATCACTGCAATCGGGCTGGATTTACTGCGACGAGGATTTGCTATATTTGTCACTCACTTTGGCAATTATCAGCTTGTATACGGTGCTTTTGCTGCCATACCAGTATTTCTAATCTGGCTGAATTTGTTATGGCTGCTCTTACTCGCCGGCGCCGTACTCACTTCTTCATTACCTTATTGGCATCAAGACAGATTTCTGCATCTACGTCAGTATCAGCCGTTTGAAAATGCACTTGACCTCATGTACAGACTAATCCTGTGCCAGCAGCAAGGACAGGCCATAAAATCCTGTGAACTACAGCAGCTTCTACGCATTAGCGACAAACATCTGGATCAGATACTAAGCAAACTCAAACACAAGCACTACATTACCGACAGCAGCAACGGCTGGGTATTACAAACCAATCCCAACAAAATTACGCTAGCCGATTTATATCAACTATTTATATATCAGCCCAACCAGTACTCAGCCATAGCCAGCTCCATACAAACACTGCTCAACCCCTGTTTACAACATATGAATATTAGCCTGTGCGAATGGGCTCGCCATTTCAGCGCGCAAGAAAAAGAAAATCAACAACAGAAAAAAACACAAAAACCAAACAAGGCACTGGCAATTTCAGATAAATAGTTTTACATTTACCGGTTTTAGCGTTGCATAAACAACACAATACCTGACCATGAGCAAGTTTAACCAAGCAGCAGCGTTAATCAGGCGCCTGAAAAATAAAATAGCCAGTCATCCCCGACTATGGTTTGGCACAGCAGCAACACTAATACTGCTGCTGGGTATTGTGATTTCGTCCATCTGCCAACACCAGCCACAAACCTACCAGCCACAGCAAACCACTCTCAAATTGGCATCGGTAAAAATCACACCACAAACTACCAATCTCAACTTCTGGCGCGACGAAGTCGTACAGCCGGGCGATACCATCAGCATGGTCTTACAACGATTTCATATCAATGACGAAGAAATCCGACAAATTACCAACCTAAAAATCATTAAAAACCAAGTTCAACACCTGCAAGTGAACCAAGTATTCAGCATCCGTATGGACAACAATGGCCACCTAACCGATATCCAGTTTTTCAATGATGACGATAACGGTGAAAAAAATCTGGTAGCACTCAAAAAAACCGGCAACAATTGGAATGCCGATATCGGCGCAGTAGATACCGAAACCCTCCCAACATTCAAAGCCGTTGTCGTCAAAACCTCCGCCCGTGGAGCACTGGCGCAGGCCGGCATCCCCGTCGAAATCCGCGAATCATTGCGGGAAATATTCAAAGACAAAATAGACATTAATACCCTGCAAAGCGGCGACACCATCCGCTTGATTTATGACAGCCTGTACTATCGCGGACAACAACTGGCTACAGGTGACATCCGTGCGGCCGAATTCAGCCACAACGGCACCCTATATCAAGCCTATTATTTCGACACCGGCAATGATGGCAATGGCCAGTATTACGACGCCACAGGCAAACCCTTACGGCAAGGATTCACCAGTGTACCTGTAGAAGGGGCACGCATTTCCTCTCCGTTTGGTACCCGTTTCCATCCAATACTGCAAACCCTGCGTATGCACAGCGGTATAGACTATGCCGTGGCTAGCGGTACACCGATCCACGCACCGTCTGACGGAATAGTAGAAAGCTACGGCATCAAAGGCGGCTATGGCAACGCAGTGATATTACGTCACAACGACAGCATGCAAACACTTTACGGACACATGAGCGCTTTTGCCAACCTCAGTCCCGGCCAACATGTACAAGCCGGAGATATAATTGGCTATGTTGGCAGCACCGGCGTTTCCACCGGCCCACACTTGCATTACGAAGTTAGAATTAACGGTCAGCCAGTTAATCCCGCCAGCGTAGCCCTGCCCACCCGAAAACTGAATGCACACGAACTAGCAACTTTCAAAAAGATGGAGCAGCGTTGGAATTCCCGTCTGGCAGACATCCGCAATCTGAGTGTTACTATCGCCCAGATGGATTAACCGTACACACTAGCACGCTAGAACTCAGTTCCGAATACGCATACAATAACCGCTTTGCTGACAGTGTATCCATCATGAAAATTGCCACCTGGAATGTCAACTCTTTAAACGTACGCCTGCCCCATACTCTGCGTTGGCTAGAAGAAAACCAGCCGGATATACTGGCCTTGCAGGAACTGAAACTTGATCAAGACAAATTTCCGGAGGCAGAATTCACCCGCATCGGCTATCACGCTGCATGGAACGGCCAGAAAACCTACAATGGTGTGGCCATTCTCAGCCGTCTACCGTTTCAAGAAGTGAGCATCGATATTCCGGAATTAAACGAACCGCAAAAGCGCATCATTGCCGCCACAATCGATGATATCCGCATTGTCTGTGCCTACTGTGTCAACGGCGAAGCCATAGGCAGCGAAAAATTTGCCTATAAAGAACGCTGGTTTGCCGCTCTCCAAGCCTATATGCGCATTCAGCTAGAAAAACATCCCAAAACGATATTACTCGGCGATTTCAACATAGCTCCGTATAACATCGATGTATACGACCCTGAAAAATGGCAAGATAAAGTTTTATGTTCGCCGCAGGAACGTAGCTGGTTTCAGCAACTGCTGCAATTGGGCTTTACCGACAGCCTGCATCAACTGTATCCCGACAGCGCTCACTATACATGGTGGGATTACCGCATGAATATGTTCAAACGCAAGCTTGGCCTTCGCATCGACCACATCTTGCTGAGTGAAAAACTTGTCCCCCTGCTGCGTGACGTACAGGTGGACAGTAGTGCACGCGGCTGGGAGCGTCCCAGCGACCATGCCCCGGTAATCGCTACCCTTGCCTAATGAACAGCATGCAACCTTTACAATACTATATCGGCCTAATGTCAGGTACCAGCATGGATGGAATTGATGCCGTGCTGGCCACACTCAGCGGTACTGAATGGCAGGGCGTCAGTGCTCATGCCTTCATTGCTTATCCCGATGAACTGAAACAACATTTACTGGCTTTACAAACCCCCGCTCACAACGAGCTTGCACGAGCCGCACTATTAGCACAGCAACTGGCTCAGCTCAATGCACAGGCCGTCAGTGCCGTTCTCAGCCACGCTCAAATAAAGCCAGAAACCATCACCGCACTCGGCTGTCATGGCCAAACCATACGCCATGCACCACAACAACACTACAGTATTCAGTTGATGGATTGGGCACTGCTGGCCGAGCTGACAGGTATTACCACAGTAGGAGATTTCCGTAGCCGCGATTTAGCCGCAGGCGGTCAGGGAGCACCACTCGTTCCAGCTTTTCATCAAGCTGTGTTTGCCAGTACACAGCAATCACGCGTAGTACTGAATTTAGGCGGCATAGCCAACATCAGCGTCCTACCACCAAGCCAGCCTGCTTTCGGCTTCGACACAGGCCCTGCCAATATGCTGATGGATGCATGGGTACAATTACACTGGCAACAACAATATGATTACAACGGTACACTTGCCAGTAATGGGCAAATTATTGTGTCGCTGCTGCAATCCATGCTTAGCGATGCCTATTTTGCCCAGCCTTATCCCAAAAGCACCGGCCGTGATTTATTCAGCCTGAATTGGCTCAACCACTACCTCAGTGGTAGAGAAAATCCGGCAGATGTATTGCGTACCTTACTGGAACTCACCGCACAAACAGCTGTCAGCGCCATCATCAGCGCTGCACCCCACACCGAATGCGTATACGTCTGTGGCGGCGGCAGCCAAAACATGCTGCTCATGCAAACATTGAGACAATTACTCAGCCGGCACCACATCATCCTGCATACCACTGATGCATTACAACTTCCAGCACAACTGGTTGAAGCAGCCGCTTTTGCATGGCTTGCCGCATGCTGGTATCAGCGTCAGCCGGTAGCCACTCACTTCGCCACCGGTGCTGCCGGTGCACGCATTCCTGGCTGCGGCTACTGGGCTTAACCATCAGCAAAAAACCGTTAAATCCTGTTACCAGCACCAGTATCCCGCCCAACAGACTTTATAATAACCAGTTAATTTAAGATAAGAATACCGCTACAGTCGCAATATTTATGGCCACAACACCAAAAAAATCTGTTTCCCGCAAACAGCCCGCGCAAAAAGTAAAATCAACCAAAGTCAGCAAACCAAAACAGCCTTGGTTAATGAATTTAATTAACGACATATTCTGGTTACTGGCACTTATGGTAACGATTTTTGTCATGCTGTCTTTAGCCAGCTTCAACATGGCCGATCCTGCATGGTCGCGCGGCATCGTCCAGCTCGACAAAATCCACAATCTAGCCGGCCTTACTGGAGCATGGCTGGCTGATATCGGCTATTACATTTTTGGCTTTTCAGTCTGGTGGTGCATCATTGCAGCACTAATCGCCCTGTATCAGAGTTTCCGTCCCCTAAATGCCCGTTCACTCAACACCAGCGATACCAGCAAGCCCTACAGCAGTTGGCTGGCCATAACCGGCCTGATTATCCTACTGATTTTCAGCCCCACACTGGAAAACTTAGTACTGGCAAACCTGTTAGAAGAAGCCCTGCCCATCGGCGCCGGCGGATTAATCGGACAGGTATTGAGCCATTTACTGCAACAATTTTTCGGCCTAACCGGCGGACTGGTAATCAGTATTTTCATGATGCTGATTGGCTTATCGCTACTAATACAAGTTTCATGGCTAACGGTAATCGAAAAAATCGGGGCGCAATTCGAATGGATATGGTGCAAACTGCTGCGCCGCCCGCAACGCCTGATTACCGAATTTCCCAATAACAAAACTGTACAGCGCATGGTTAAACAAGCCAAAACCATCACCGCCAAAAATATCGACACACCGGTTGTGGCCAGTAGCAATCGCAAAAACGTAGTCGTGCGCAGCGAAGCCCCCACAGCTCAAGAACTAACCATACCCGAACCAGCCGTTACCAGCCCTGCCAGCAGCACAAAAACACAGGGATTGATACAGCTACCGGAAATCAATCTTTTGACCAAACCCACCAGCCAGCCAACAGCTATCAACAATGAAGAGCTGCAACAAACTGCCGCACATATCGAATCCAAACTAAAAGAATTTGGAGTAGAAGTAGACGTTACAAGCGCTACAACCGGACCTGTCATCACCCGCTATGAAATCGAACCAGCACAAGGCGTAAAAGGCAGCCAGATAGTTAATCTCAACAAAGATCTTGCGCGCTCACTTTCCGTTCAGAGCGTAAGAGTCGTGGAAACCATTGCTGGTAAAACCACCATGGGTATCGAACTGCCAAACGAACAGCGCCAGAACGTACTTCTGGCTGAAATATTAGGCGCTAGAATATTTCACGACGCCAGCGATAAACTGACCATGGCCATGGGCAAAGACATCGCAGGAGCACCTGTTATCGCCAGTTTGGCCAAAATGCCACATTTACTTGTAGCCGGCACCACTGGTTCCGGTAAATCAGTCGGCGTTAACTGTATGATATTGTCGATTCTGTACAAGGCACAGCCAGATGAAGTCCGCTTCATCATGGTAGACCCAAAAATGCTCGAACTGAGCGTATACGACGGTATCCCGCATTTACTTGCACCTGTCGTTACCGACATGAAAGAAGCGGCACAGGCACTGAACTGGTGTGTAACTGAAATGGAAAAACGTTATCGTCTACTGGCACACGTTGGCGTACGCAATATCAGCGGCTTCAACGACAAAGTAGCCGTAGCCAAAACCGGCGGCACACCACTTGTTAATCCATTCAGCACCAATCCAGATGAACCAGAACCACTAAACAAACTGCCGTATATAGTTGTGGTAATTGACGAACTGGCTGATCTAATGATGGTTGAAGGAAAAAAAGTCGAGCAGCAGATTGCCCGTCTGGCACAAAAAGCCCGCGCAGCCGGCATTCACCTGATATTGGCCACCCAACGGCCCAGCGTCGATGTCATTACCGGACTGATAAAAGCCAATATCCCCACCCGCCTATCTTTTCAGGTATCCAGCAAAATCGATAGCCGTACCATTCTCGACCAGATGGGTGCTGAAAATCTCTTAGGCAAAGGAGACATGCTGTTTTTACCTCCAGGGCAGGCTGAGCCCACACGACTACATGGTGCCTTTGTATCCGATGAAGAAGTACATGCCGTTGTTAATTTCATCAAACAGCAGGCACCTACCCAATACGTAGAAGGCATACTTTCTGGAGAAGCCGCACAAACCAACGTCAATCAGGTTAACCCAAATGCCAACAGCGACGAATTATTCGATCAGGCCGTGGCGTTTGTACTTGAAACCCGAAAAACCTCAATTTCATCCCTCCAGCGCCATTTACGCATCGGCTACAACCGTGCCGCCAACCTAATGGAAGCACTGGAAGCCGCCGGAATCGTTTCTGCCGCCGAGCTGGGAGGCAACCGGCGCATACTGGCACAAAAAGACAATATCTAAATCTTTGTCTCTTCTACCAACTTCCAAAAAACTCAAGCCGCAACCATAATCGATTGCGGCTTTAAAATTTTATCCTGATAACCTATTTCGCCCTTTTGCCGGCATATACAAAACCAAAGGCACCAATCACAATCATCGGCAGACTCAACCATTGCCCCATAGACATATGCATCGCTAGCAACCCCAGAAAATCATCCGGTTCTCTCGCAAACTCAACAATAAAACGGAACACTCCGTAGCCCAGCAAAAATAACATCGATGTCTGCGCTACAGGACGTGGCTTTTTCACAAACAGCCACATAATCACAAACAACACAATACCTTCCAGCAAAAACTCGTAGAGTTGCGAAGGATGACGTGGCAACATCTGAAACTTTTCCCATACCGGCAGCCATTTCTGTGGATCCTGCATCACCAGCGCCATATCTTCTTCTCGCGCATGTGGAAAACCCATCGCCCAAAAAGCATCCACACTGGTTACCCGCCCCCATAGTTCGCCATTGATAAAATTACCAATACGCCCGCAGGCCAGCCCCAGCGGCACCAGTGGCGCCACAAAATCTGCTACCCTCCAGAACCGCAAGTGGTGACGGCGCGCAAACAGCAACATTGCCACCAGCACGCCCACAAATCCGCCGTGAAAAGACATCCCACCCTGCCAGACTTTCAGTATTTCCAATGGATGGTTCAGATAGAATGCCGGCTGATAAAACAGCACATAACCCAAACGGCCGCCCAATATCACCCCAAAAACACCCCAGGTAATAAAATCATCCAGCAGCTCATTAGTAAATACCGTTTGTCCGCTTCGTATGCGCCGTCGCCCAAGCCAGATAAACAAACAAAAACCAACAATATAACTCAACGCATACCAGCGAATCGCCAGCGGTCCCAGATGCACCAGCACCGGGTCAAAATTCGGATGAATCATCATAAGCTTAGTATTCCTCAGATATACTGCCCAACGCACCGGCCAAAAACTCACAGCCGGACATAAATACCATGGCCTTAACACCACAGCTAAAACAGCTCACAGTTTAACTCAAGCAGCCAAACGATGCCCTAATTTCATTACAACCACACATTGGCCACTACCGGATAGCCGCCGCAAATATCACAAATATCCTCAACTGCATTGACATCACAAAGTAAGCCGCCTAATATAAAATATGTATTTTATATACATATTAAAATAATTAGGAGAGCACTCATGCAATTAACTGACAAACAAATCAAATTAATTCAGGCTACCATACCCACACTCCAGCAACACGGCGTAGAACTAACCCGCTATTTTTACAATAGAATGCTTAGCAACCATCCGGAGCTAAAAGAAACATTCAATCTCGGCAATCAGCGCAACGATGCACAGCCGCAGGCACTTGCCAAAGCCATACTCGCCTATGCACAAAACATCACTAAATTGCAAAATCTTGGCGACGCCGTCAGCCAAATAGCACACCGCCATGTCAGCCTCGATATACAGCCAGAACAATATCCAATAGTCGGCACCAACCTTTTACATTCCATCAGCGAAGTATTAAACGTACCCATGGATAGCGAATTGATAGCAGCATGGACAGCCGCCTATCAGCAACTAGCCGATATTCTCATAAAAACCGAAGCTAATCTTTATCAGCAGCAGGAAAAGAATCATGGCGGTTGGAATGGTTGGAAAAAATTTAAAATTGTAGACAAACAGCCAGAAAGTAGCGAAATCACATCTTTTTATCTACAACCTGCAGACAATACACCACTACCCACCTATCAACCCGGACAATATATATCCGTTCGCGTCATGGTGCCCCAGTTAGGAATCAAACAACCTCGTCAGTATTCTTTGTCAGACAGCAACCATCCAGATTATTTTCGCATCAGTATAAAAAAAGAAGCTGCCGACCAGCAGCATGAAGCAGGTTATGTTTCTAATACCCTTCATCAACATTATCATATCGGAGACGAAATAGAAGTCACCCATCCCACTGGTACCTTCCTTTTACACCATACCGATAAAAGCATCGTACTCATCAGCGCCGGTGTTGGTATTACTCCTATGATTGCCATACTCAATACCCTTGCCACAAACAAAAACCAACAACATATCAGCTTTATCCATGCCTGCCGCAACAGCGACGTACTAGCCATGCACCAACACATCATCGGCTTGCAGCAAAGCATGCCCAATCTACATAGCTATCTGGCTTGTGAAAATCCTGGTACCGAACTGATGGCAGACAAAAAAGGGCGACTTGAGCTTTCCGAATTGAATAATAGCCTCCTACCCAGCGATGCCGACTATTATCTGTGCGGACCCAAAGCATTCATGCATAGCCAATATCAGGCTTTGCGCAAACTGCACATCCCCCAGAATCAAATCTTTATGGAACTTTTTGGAACAGGTGGATTCAGCCAGCTTGCAGCCTGATAAACCGGCAGTTTTAAACATTGAACTTTTCATGGCAGCTGAAAACGGGCAAAATCATTACATCAACAACCCAACAGTCTGCCATGCAATTAAACCGTTTCACCGATTTAGGTTTGCGCGTCTTATTATCCCTGCAATACCTGCCCGAATCCGAACTTTCCACCGTAGAAAACCTAGCCAAACAGCTTAACGTCTCCAGAAACCATCTGGTAAAAATCGTCTATTTCATGGCACAGGCAGGATGGATAGAATCTTTCAAAGGCAGAAACGGCGGCATCAGACTGGCTGCCGGCAGCCAACAGCTTCAACTAGGCTCAATCGTACAAGCTCTAGAAGAAGCCTCATCCGAAATAACCACATTAATCAACTGCCAGCAGCCCCCCTGCTCCATGACAGAATTCTGCTTTTTGCCCCAGATGTTCAATCAGGCACAACAGGCATTCTACGCATCACTAAACCAATATACCCTCAAACAGCTTCAAGTACCTGCTACCAATCAGGCCGTTATCAAATGGCTTGCTCAATAGAGCGAATTAAAAAGCCGGTATTTAATGCCGGCCAAAACCCTTACATCACATCTTCAGTTTCAGATGAAGGAGACTCAGACACCGGCGCGCCAATTATTCCATTCAGCAGCCCCTCTGCAGCAGGCGGCTGTGGAATCAGCGTATTCAACGCCAGTACAGATGCATTCAATACCGGATAGTCTCTAAAATCAATCTGATACCCCCCACCACTGGTCGAATGCAGACTAGCACGTGCCCCTAGCGGGAATGTAACCTTATCAGTTGTATGTCCAAACGGAAATCCAGTTAACACGGGTATCCGCGTCAAACGCGCCATCGTCTGTACCACCGCATTAAATGTATAGCTACTGTCATACACATCCCGTATCGCACCCATACGAAAATTGCCCAGCACAATTGCCTGCTGCCGCTTCAAAATGCCACTCAGATATAAAGTTTGAAGCATTCGTTCAATCCGATAAGGCTGTTCCCCTACATCCTCAATAAACAGAATCCCGCCGTCAACCTGAGGCATATAAGGGGAACCCACCAGCGCAGACAGCACACTCAGATTACCGCCCCACAACACACCTTCAGCTCGGACCTGATAATTCTGCATCACAGGTACCACAACCGACATCGCCGGATTGCAGCTATTATCTATAAACGAACGAGTGGTGAATTCACTCATCTGTGGCTTACCAAACTCACTATACAGCATCGGGCCGGCAAAACTGCACATCTGCCCCTGTGCCAAAAGCGCCAGCTGTACTGCCGTCACATCACTATAACCAAACAGCAGCGTACCCTGTTCTCGCATACGGGCACCCAAAGCCGGCCAATTAACCAAAGGCAGAATACGCATCGCCCCATAGCCCCCGCGCAATCCCATCAACACTTTAGGAACTTGCACACGGCCAGCGGCCACATCCTGCAAATCAGCCGCACGCTCAGCATCACTACCGGCAAAACGCTGATAGCGGCGCACATATGCCTGCTGATTAGTAACTACAAAACCAGCAGTAGCCAGACGTTGTGCCGCCAAATCACTGCGGCTGGTACTTTCTCCAAAACCGGAACACGCAAAAATACGCATAGAATTCAGATTACCATTAGATGGTTTCAGCACTTTAGAAGCAGACAGCGGTGTAACAGAAGGTTTCTGAGTACTGCCACATGCCTGCAACAAACCGGCACCGGCAAAAGCAGCACCGGCACGCAAAAATCCACGACGGCTTTGATGTTGTAAATCCATAAATACTCACTTTCTGCTCCGGCAGCTCATCCCGCTGAGAAAACAGCAGCCAATATCATTCAAAACAGCGCAAACCAAAAACCACCAGCCTGCACCGTTAAATAAAATCCTACTATAGCCCTGTTTGTCATTAATAGCAGCAAAAAAATTAACAAAAGGCATGGAATCACCATGCCTTTCTACATACAGAAAATAATTTAATGTTGCTGAGGTATCGCTTTTAATAAATCCTGCAGAATAGCCCAGCATTCTGCCACTGCCGCAATCTCTACCTGTTCCTTAGGCGAGTGCGCCGCCCGGATTGTTGGGCCGAAAGATACCATATCCAGATGCGGCGCTTTTCCACTCAGAATACCGCATTCCAACCCCGCATGAATAATTTGCAATGGCGGTTTCTTACCATAATGGCGCTCAAAAATATCACTAGTTAGCTTCAGCAAAGCCGAATCGGGATTTGGTGCCCAGCCAGGATAATCTGCTGTCAGTTCCAGCTTTGCTCCAGCCATACGTGCCAAAGCTTGCAAACGCAGGCTGAATTCATCTTTTGGCGTTTCCAGCAACGAACGCATCAGACAGTGAATCAGCAAACCATCCGCACCCGTTCTGACTTCTCCTAGATTTGAGGATGTTTCCACGATCCCCTCAAAGTCCGGACTCATACGTAATACCCCGTTGGGAACCGCCATCAACAAATCCAGCGCCTGCTGCGTACTTTCAAGAGAAGCTGCCTGAAGCATATTTTCCGCAGCAAGCACCTCAATACATAACTGCGTTTCTTCCGCCCACTCATCTGCAATGACCGCTGCAATCGGCTCCAGCAGCGCTTTTGCTGTAGCTTCATCCAGCACAATCACCGCTTCCGCCTCGCGCGTAATCACATTTCGCAACTCACCACCCTGCCACGAGCCCAGAGCAAACGGTACCTGCGCATAGATTTCAGCCAGCACACGAGCGAGCAAAACGTTAGCATTAGCATGATTTTTATCAATATCTACGCCAGAATGGCCGCCACGTAAACCAGACACACGTATCCTACAAGCAGAAGCCTGATTAGACTGCCAATCTAGCGGCAAGGTTATACTGGCATCTCTTCCACCGGCACAGCCAATAAAAATCTCACCCGCCTCTTCCGTATCCAAATTAATCAGATACGGCATCTGCAACCAATCAGCACTCAGTGCTTCCGCACCACCCATGCCGATTTCTTCTTCCACCGTCACAATCAGCGTAATATCAGGATGTGCCACATCATCAGCAAACAGCACCGCCAGCCCCATAGCCAGACCAATACCATTATCTGCACCCAGTGTAGTATCGTTGGCCCAAATCCAACCATCCTTAATCTGCATCTGTATCGGATCACGCTTAAAATCATGCAGCGACCCTGCACCTTTCTGCGCCACCATATCCATATGTGCCTGAAGTGCCACCGGTGCATAGTTTTCCATACCTACAGTCGCAGGTTTCTGAATACGCAGATTACCCTTAGCATCGATATCTGTGTTCAGACCCCGCTCATGTGCAGCCTGCACCAACATGTCCCGTACCGCCTCTTCATGAAATGTCGGACGAGGCACCGCACACAAACGAGCAAACCATTGCCATACCGGCTGCGGTTGTAAATCTTCTAAAGTATTCATATTTAAATCCATCACCAACAAAATAAATCAGGCCACCATATGGCAGCCTGAACATAGTGTCAACCAGCAAACTAAAACTTAACACCTTTATGCAAAGCCACCACCCCTGCCGTTAAATTATGGTAACTCACACTATCAAAACCAGCATCCAGCATCATTTGCTTCAATGTCTCCTGATCCGGATGCATACGAATAGATTCAGCCAAATACTGATAACTGTCTGCGTCCTTCGCAATCAACTTGCCCATCAGTGGCAGCATCTTAAAAGAGTACAAATCATATACCGGCTTAAGCGGCTTAAATACATGAGAGAATTCGAGCACCAACAGCGTTCCACCAAGTTGCAACACTCGATACATTTCTGCCAGTGCTACATCCTTGTGCGTCATATTTCGCAAACCAAACGACACCGATACCAAATTAAAATAATTATCTGGAAACGGCAGCTTTTCTGCATCACACAATGCCACTGGCAAAGCCATTCCCTCATTCAGCAGCCGGTCACGCCCCACTGTCAACATCGAAGAATTGATATCCGTCAGCCAGACCTCACCACCGTGCCCTACCCGTTTGGCCCAACCACGCGACAAATCACCCGAACCCCCGGCAATATCCAGCACCTTATCTCCCTTACGTAAAGGAGCTGTGGTAATCGTAAAATGTTTCCAAACCCGATGCAGACCACCAGACATCACATCATTCATCACATCATAGTTTTTGGCTACCGAATGGAATACACCGGCAACACGTCCCGCCTTTTCATCTTCATCAACAGTCTGATAACCAAAATGAGTTTTGTGATCGCTCATACCACACTTTCAGAATTAAACATTGCCCAAATAAAATCAGCCAGCCATCCACATCAGCCCAGCCGCAGCTTCAATTAGGTAGGCTCACGGCTGGCACCAGCCAGCAATAATTTTTGCTCATAAGCAGCCCAAAGCTTGGGCTGACGTATCGCCAAATCATACAAATAAGCCCAATCATACAGCCCAGTGTCATGCCCATCAGAAAAAGCAATACGCAAAGCATAATTACCCACCTGCTGTAAACCGGCTATCGTCACGTAGCGTTTACCAGTTTGCAATACCTCTTGACCCGAACCATGACCTCGCACCTCTGCACTAGGCGAATATACTCGTAGATACTCAGCCATCAGTTCAAACGTCTGTCCCGTATAATCCAGTCGCAGCACCTGCCGATTCTGACACAAACGGATTTCTGTCGGCACCTTCTCCTGCATAGAAACTGCATCCCCATCACAAGACATTAACAAACCGTACCTATTCTAACCTAATATACCCTATACTGCCCACCCAATAAGCATTCGGCATAATTGGTAGTATCACTAATTTAAATATAAGGAACAGCTTAAGAAAACAATGCATTCAACGAATTCAAATATTTAACAGCTATAATTCATTTTATTCATTTAACAAATTAAGTATACTTAAATGTTTTAATGAAACTAATTCCAAACAGTTAAATCATTAATCAGTAAGATTTAAACTAAATCTGGCTTTTTTTAGTTAAAAAATACCCAACAAAATGCCGATGTTAGACACTAATCATAAAAACAAATGACAAACTCCAATTAAATTACCATATTTACCCATTATTGTTTTGTTTCACTAAATGCAAAATATTATTGATAGCGGTTTTAGCCTGAGGACTATTTTTCCAACAAATTGAGCCTGTTAGCAATACCCCTTGGTTAAGGATTTCTTCTGAAGTAACCTCGCGTAATTTATCAAAAGAATCAAGCTGCATTTGCTCGAGTCTGTCAACAATTTTGCTACCCACAAATTTTAGTTCTAGCAATTGCTGTCGCTCAGATTCAGAAAAAGCCATATCAAACCTTTTAAATTAAATAAATATTAATTTTAAGTTACGTTTGTATTATTGCATTCAATTTTTTCCTCTTCCGATTTTGCTTCGAAACGTTTTAAAGGTGACACCGAATTGATATAAATAAAACACACTATCGTTCAAGATTCAGGGAAAAGTAAACAACAAATAGATTAATGACATCAAAATCAACATAATCTATCTCTGAGCAAATATCGTTCATACTACAGCTTTTTGGGCAATACCCTAAAATTATTCAACCCAATCCGTACTGACCATTTTATGCATACACTTTGCAAGCCATCACTTAAAGAAGTATATTAACCCTATCAAAAATAGCCAGAGGACGCATACCATGCAAACCAAAGCCATCATCGAATATATCGTAAAATGGTTACGCGACTACGCCGCTCAGGCCAAATGCAAAGGTTTCGTCGTCGGCGTTTCCGGTGGTATCGATTCCGCAGTGGTTTCCACACTTGCAGCCCAAACCGGCCTACCCACACTGGTACTAGAATTGCCCATCCACCAGAAAGTAAACCAAATAGCGCGCGCACAGGAACACATTCGCCAGCTTAAAAGCTGCTTCAACAATATCGAAGAACACTGGGTCGACCTCACCCGTACTTTCGATTCATTCACCATGGCCGTTGACATCGGCGACAACAAAGATGAGCAAACTCAGCTAGCACTAGCCAATGCCCGCAGCCGTCTGCGAATGATAGCCCTCTACTATTACGCTCAAGAGCGCGGCCTACTCGTAGTCGGTACCGGCAATAAAGTAGAAGATTTCGGCGTTGGCTTCTTTACCAAATACGGCGACGGCGGCGTAGACCTCAGCCCCATCGCCGACTTACTGAAAACACAAGTATATGAACTGGCCAAAGAACTGAATATCGATCAAAAAATAATCGACGCCCCGCCCACAGACGGTTTGTGGGATGCAGACAAAACCGATGAAGAACAAATTGGCGCTACCTATCCTGAGCTAGAATGGGCAATGGGCGTTTACCCCAACCACACCATAGATGATTTCAGTGGTCGCGAGCGCGAAGTTTTTGCCATCTACGATCGCTATCATCGCGCCATGCAGCACAAAATCAACCCAATACCCGTATGTATCATCCCTCCCGAATTACTCAGTTAATACAAAAAAACCAGATTGAAAAATCTGGTTTTTTGTCGACAGTATTTCTGTACCTGAAACATCCAGAATTATCAGGCCATTTCGCAGCAGTTATCCATAAAACAAAAATTAAAAAAAACTATCACAAGCCTAAATCCAAAAAGCCAGACAAGTTATGTCTGGCTTTTTGAATTAACATTTGAAACTCAATCTTGCTTCAACAAAGAACAAATATATCCCACCACATTATCCATATCCAATTCAGTTGGTTCAGCATCTCTGCGAGCCTGATACTCCACCTTGCCAGCTTTCAGACCTCGGTCACCAATCACAACACGATGCGGGATACCTATCAGTTCTGAATCATGCAGCAGCACCCCAGAGCGTTCATCACGATCATCCAGCAACACATCTACACCGGCCTGCTGCAATTGTGCGTATAAATCATCTGCAGCAGCCTTCACCGTATCAGATTTACGATAATTCATCGGCACTATCACCACCGTAAACGGCGCCATCGCTTCCGTCCAGATAATACCGCGCTCATCATTATTCTGTTCGATAGCAGCCGCTACTACCCGTGTAATACCGATACCGTAACACCCCATCTCAAGCACAACATTCTTGCCGTTCTGATCCAGTACCGTAGCCTGCATCGCCTCTGAGTATTTAGTTCTCAGCTGAAATACATGTCCTACCTCAATACCTCGAGCCAGTTTCAGACTGCCCTGACCACACGGGCTCGGGTCACCGGCAATCACCTCACGCAAATCCACAAATTCCGGTTCTGCCGCATCGCGGCCGAAATTAAATCCGGTATAATGATGATCATCCTCATTGGCCCCAATTACCCAATCAGCTGCTTTTGCCGTAGCAAAATCAGCATAAACCTTACCATTAAAGCCCACCGGTCCCAATGAACCACCATGTGCACCATTAAAAGCACTCTCAATCGCAGCCACCGATGCCATCGTCAACGGTGCTTTCACACCGGCCAGCTTCTCAGCCTTGATTTCATTCAGATGATGGTCACCACGAACAAGCAATAGCACCACTGTACCCTCTTCTTCGCCCTCAACCACCAGCGACTTCAGCGTCTGTTCTACCGGCACATTCAAGAAAGCCACCAATTCATCAATACTGCGCACATTCGGCGTATGCACCTTAGACAACTCTTCAGCAGCACTGTGACGTTCACCACTTAGCGGCAAAGTAGCAGCCAGCTCAACATTAGCCGCATAATCAGACCCATCACTATACGCAATTACATCCTCACCGCTTTCCGCCAGTACCTGAAATTCATGCGACCCCGTACCACCAATACTGCCTGTATCAGCCGCAACTGGTCGATAATCCAGACCCAGCCGGTCAAACACCCTGCAATACGCATTAAACATATCCTGATATGATTGTTGCAGTGATTCAAATGTCGTATGGAAAGAATAAGCATCTTTCATCACAAATTCACGCGCCCGCATTACACCAAAACGCGGCCGCACTTCATCTCGGAATTTAGTCTGAATATGATAAAAATTCAGTGGCAGCTGCTTATAACTACGAATCTCACTGCGCACAATATCCGTAATCACTTCTTCACAGGTCGGCCCCAGACAAAACTCACGTTCATGGCGGTCAGTAATCCGCAATAATTCCTTACCATAAAACGACCAGCGCCCACTTTCCTGCCATAACTCCGCTGGTTGCACCACCGGCATCAGCAGCTCAATCGAACCGGCGCGATTCATCTCCTCACGCACAATACGTTCTACCTTGCGCAACACCCGTAAACCCATTGGCATCCAAGTATACAGACCACTGGCTAAACGACGAATCATCCCCGTCCGCAACATAAGTTTATGGCTGGCCAGCTCCGCTTCTGCCGGAGCTTCTTTCAAAGTCGAAATATAAAACTGACTAGCTTTCATAAAAATCTCCCAAAACAGCCGCCATTGTACCAGCCTCCAGCCACTAAAAAAGCATATACCTCATAGTAAAAATTAATTTTTCAGCAACAAAAGCCTGAGCAAAATCCATTAGGCGTGATATGATTTATCTACACCAATCACCAAATATCCACTATGAAATATCTGCTCATCTATAGCAGCCGCTTCGGCTACACCAAGAAAATAGCCCAGAAACTGGAAGCACAGTGGACAGCAGCCGGTATTACAGTAAACTTAGTGAATCTCGCAGATGCTCCCATTCTCCACTCAGGAGAATATGATAAAATAATTATTGGAGCCTCTATTCGCTATGGACACTATGCAGCTGCATTGGCACCATGGATTATTCGAAATCAGCACATCCTCAACAGCACCCCTAGTGCCTTTTACAGCGTCAGCATATTGGCCAACAAACCACATCGCAACACACCGCAAACCCATACTTATACGCGCAAATTCTTCGCCAAAAGCCCTTGGCAGCCTCAAACTATCGGCATTTTCGCCGGAGAATTGCACTATGCCAGATACAATCTTATTGATCGATATATGATGCGCTTAGTTATGAAACTAAACAAAGGCGAAACCAATCTTAACGCGCATATCGAATATACAGACTGGAAAAAAGTAAGAGAATTTGGAGAACAGATACTTAAACTAACCAACTAAACTCAAACCTGATATTACAATCACAAAATCGCCTTTAAAATAAAAAATTGCATACTATTAAACACACAAAAAAATTTCATTCATAATGAATAAAATAACATCAGAGTAAAACCATATTCTGAACCATCCCTACAAATTTAATTATTGCAATCTAAAGCATATAAACATAAAAATTAAAAACATTTTAAAATCATTATGATAAAAAAATTAATTGAAATAAACTTCCCTTCAGTCTAAAATAATCATATCTCTACCCAAATTATACATTCTTAATTAAGAATTTAAACTTATATTGTTAAAAACAAATAACAAATTGATTTAATCTGGTAGAAAAAATAAAAACTCAGAAAATCATATTATTAACATATAATTTGAATATAATAATGATTTTTATATCTTATATATAAAAAAGGGGAAAATCTTCATTAAAATAATTTACAACCTCAATTCCATCATGTACAAAAATTATTGTAATTATAAAATTCATCGTGCACTAAAAAGTAAATGCCTAACTTCATTAATTTATTATTACGAAATACCAAATAGAGTTTAATAAGAAACTTTATAATTATTACATTGAAATATTTATAATTGAAAGGAAATCATAGCCAAATCAATAAAAACAGCTTACAAATATCAAATGTCAAATTTAATATACTATTCAGAACCTATACAATTATAAAGTTAAATTAATTTAAAACTAAAAAAATAAAATAGTTACGTATTATAAAATATATATTACATAAAAATAAAACCTTATTAAGAACCATAAGAAAGAAAAAAATAAGCAACCAAATTTATTAAAATCTACTCAAAGGACTAAAATAATGATACAAACAGATAATGAAATGCCAAGTGAAAATAACGATAGCTCATATCAATACATATTTTCAGCTGGACATGGACAAAACACTATCAACAGCCAGATAAGTAACAATAACAATTATCAGCATATTAAAATACTATTCGAAAATACCAATGTTTCAGATATTATTTTTTATCACTATAAAAATGATTTCATCATAAAAAATAAAAATAACGAAGATTCAGTTACCCTGACAGATTTTTTTAACACTGATCAAACCAATAAATGCCGTTTTACTCTTATCTTCAACGATAAAACATTCAATCCTGAAGATATAACTGATTTAGTCACCACCTTGAACGGCACCGAAAAAGATGATGTACTGAATGGTACCAATAACAACGACATCATTTATGGTAAAAGTGGTAACGATAAACTAAGCGGAAACGAAGGAAATGATCTCTTAATCGGAGGCGATGGAAACGATACTTTAAGTGGAGGCAATGGAGACGATATCCTAGTCGGAAATGAGGGGGACGATATTCTCAAAGGCGATAGTGGTTACGACACCCTGATTGGAGGACCAGGCAACGATACCCTTTATGGCGGAAACTTCCATAAAGACCAATATATCTTTCAAAAAGGACATGGACAGGATATTATCATCGACAGCGGTTATCAATACGACAAACAAGAGTATAACGATATCGTATTTGAACAAGCTAGCTCCATAAACGCTGAATTCATCCGTTCTAATATGGATTTAATCATCCAAGCATATGGTAACGACGATTCCGTTACTTTCAAAGACTATTTTGACCCAAACAGTAATTACAACAACGCCTTCAATTTTATATTTGAAGATAAAACATTAAGTTACGATGATATTACTGCTATGTCTTTTACCTTAGGTGGTACTTCTGGTGACGATATCATAAAAGGCTGGAATGGCAACGATATCATTGCAGGCGGTGCAGGTAATGACCAATTGTATGGTGGTAACGGTGTAGATAATATTTTTGGCGGTAAAGGCAACGACACACTCTATGGTGAAAACGGTAATGATTATTTAAGCGGTGGTGATGGTAATGATACTCTCAACGGCGGTGCCGACAACGATATCCTGTATGGTGGCGCTGGCGATGATATCCTAAATGGCGGTGCCGGCTACGATATCCTTATTGGCGGTACCGGCAATGACACTCTCAACGGTGGCAACTATGAAAAAGACCGCTATGAATTCGAAGCAGGCCATGGTCACGACATCATTAAAGATACAGGAAATTATTATGATATCAATGAACTCAATGAAATTGTGTTTAAAGGCGCCAATTTCTCTGAAAATTATTTCAGTCGTTCCGGTAATGATTTAATCATCAAAGCCTATGGTGAGGACGATTCACTTACCCTGCCTAATTATTTCAACTTTAGTTATGGCGAATATCGTTCTTTCAAATTTATTTTTGAAGATATAACACTTAATCCTCAGGATATCATTAATAAAATTACATTTATCCAGAATGGTGATGATAATGATAATATCATTACCGGATGGTGGAGTAATGATATTATCAGTGGTGGTAAAGGAAATGATACCCTTTACGGCAAAGATGGCAATGATATCCTCTACGGTGAAGAGGGCAATGATACGCTTAGCGGTGATGCAGGCAACGATATCCTGTATGGTGGCGCTGGCGACGACACTTTAAATGGCGGTGCTGGCTACGATATCCTTATTGGCGGTACCGGCAATGATACCCTTAGCGGTGGCAACTACGAAAAAGACCGTTACGAATTCGAAGCCGGCCATGGGCACGACATCATTAATGATACCGGAAATTATTATGATATAAATGACCTTAATGAAATTGTGTTCAAAGGTGCCAATTTCTCTGTCGATTATTTCAGTCGTTCCGGTGATGATTTAATCATCAAAGCCTATGGTGAGGACGATTCACTTACCCTGCCTAAATACTTTAACAATGGTCCTGACGAATATCGTTCTTTCAAATTTATTTTTGAAGATGTAACGCTTAACCCTCAGGATATTATTAATAAAATTACATTTACCCAGAATGGTGATGATAATGATAATATCATTACCGGATGGCAAACTAATGATATTATCCGCGGTGGTAAAGGAAATGATACCCTTTACGGTAAAGATGGCAATGATATCCTCTACGGTGAAGAGGGTAATGATACGCTTAGCGGCGATGCAGGCAATGATATCCTTTACGGTGGCGCTGGCGACGACATCCTAAATGGCGGTGCCGGCTACGATATCCTTATTGGCGGTACCGGCAATGACACGCTTAGCGGTGGCAACTATGAAAAAGACCGTTACGAATTCGAAGCCGGCCATGGGCACGATATCATTAAAGATACAGGAAATTATTATTATATCAATGACCTCAATGAAATTGTGTTCAAAGGTGCCAATTTCTCTGTCGATTATTTCAGTCGTTCCGGTGATGATTTAATCATCAAAGCCTATGGTGAGGACGATTCACTTACCCTGCCTAAATACTTTAACAATGGTCCTGACGAATATCGTTCTTTCAAATTTATTTTTGAAGATGTAACGCTTAACCCTCAGGATATTATTAATAAAATTACATTTACCCAGAATGGTGATGATAATGATAATATCATTACCGGATGGCAAACTAATGATATTATCCGCGGT
>NZ_MEIK01000015.1 GCF_002777855.1 Snodgrassella alvi | reverse complement strand
TTTCATTACATTAGTTAATTTTTGTGTATATTTTTGTTTGCATTATCTTAAAATTATGCTAATTTATATGTTAGTCCTACAGGAGACATCAGTATGAGAAATTTATTGATTTCGTATGCTAAAGCTGTCTGTTTAACTGGCCTGCTTTTGCTGGCTGGCTGTTCTGATAAGGATAAAGACAAAGCCAAACAGCAGCCGGTACCTTTCATTAATCAGGACCGATTTGGCCGCTATGATTCCATTGGTAATCTGGGCGGTAAACCAGTCAGTATTCCTGACGGCGTAGTACTTCACTGGGTGCGTTATGTTGGAGACCCTGGTGATTTTGATGCCAGCAAAAAAGCACAAAAATACAAACGTCCACCTATTACTTATCAGCTACCCATTAAAAGCTTTGGTTTGTTTTATCGCCTTACTGATGGTGCGCTAATGAGCTATAAAGAACAAACCGAAATAGATTATTTGCATGATAATAAAACTTTAATTCCTGAAGGTAAGCCCTTTCCATGGGGACACATGATTGTTTATAATTTAGTAAGTCCTAAGCAATTCAAAAATTATAATCATAGGTTTAAAAATATTTTAAAATCGTCAAAAGAAAGCTGGGATTTTGAATATTCTAAGCAGCCTAATAAAGTATTTGGCTTAACCTATTACCAAGCCAATAACGGTATAGACCCCAGTACCAATCAGCCATGGACAGATAATATTGCAGGAAGGGATCTGTATATCTATCGGGATGCAAATAATAACATTAAAACCCTTATCCTTTGTGATATTGTTGGTCAAGTACGATCTTGTCATCATGATTTTTTTGTTAGTAATTTTCCAGTAAAAGTTAGTATAAATTATGACCGGCTCTATCTGAAACTATGGCAGCAAACCGAAAAAAATATCACTGTCATACTGGATAGCTGGGTAGTCACTAATGATGGCAAATTAATTAAAAAGCAGGCTGGCAAAGTATAAATCTAAAAGATGCATACCTGTTACACCACTAATTGTAGTAATTATTTTTGGAACAATGCATGTAATATTGATACAACCTCATTCAGCCAATTTGTCATTTTTTTAGAGAAATTCCGGTTTGCTAGCTATTTTACGCTAATTATATTTGGTAGATAGCATATATATTAAAACATAATAATCCATTTAGAGTTAATATTTCGTTACGTTAGTTAATTTTTGTGTATGTTTTTGTTTGCATTATCCTAAAATTATGCTAATTTATATGTTAGTCTGATAGGAGACATCAGTATGAGAAATTTATTGATTTCGTATGCTAAAGCTGTCTGTTTAACTGGCCTGCTTTTGCTGGCTGGCTGTTCTGATAAGGATAAAGACAAAGCCAAACAGCAGCCGGTACCTTTCATTAATCAAGACCGATTTGGCCGCTATGATTCCATTGGTAATCTGGGTGGTAAACCAGTCAGTATTCCCGGGGGGGTAGTGCTTCACTGGGTGCGTTATATTGGTGACCCTGGTGATTTTGATGCCAGTAGAAAAGCACAAAAATACAAACGGCCACCTATTACCTATCAACTACCCATTGAAAGCTTTGGATTTATGTATCGTCTTACTGATGGTGCGGTTTTGAGCAAAAAAGAAAAAACTGATATCGATTTTATGCATGATAATAAAACTCTAATTCCTAGAGGTGAGCCTTTTCCGTGGGGACATACAATTGTTTATAATTTGTATAAAACCTCTATGCCTACGGATTTTAACAAAGCATTTGAAGAAAATTTGCAATTAACTAGAAAAATTGACAAATTTGAATATTTTGAACAATCAGAAAAAAAATATGGCTTAACTTACTTTAAAGCTAATAATGGAATTGATCCCTTTACCAATCAACCTTGGCAAGATGATATTTCTAGTCCTGATATTTTTATTTACAAAAACCTAAAAGGGAAAATCAAAACTTATATCCAATGTGATTGTATTGGCCAAGTTCAATTTTGTAAACATCGCTTCTATTTAAAATCTCTTCCTATTTTAATTTATATTAGTTATAACCGAAACTATCTATCATTCTGGGAACAGACAGAAAAAAATATAGACTACATTTTGAATAGTTGGGTTGTTAGTAATGATGGCAGATTAATAAAAAAACAAGCAGGAAAATTTAATTAAACATATTCTAATATTTTGGTTTTTAATCTAAGTCTCTACTATATGAAAGGGGTAATACAATGTCTAAACCAGAAATATTAACAAAAGAACAATTGAAAACTTGGAACCAAAAAATCAAAACAGGTAATTTGTCGACAATCGGCGAAATATATCAGATGTTGCGAGAAAAAGGCTATGATTATGCAGGTTGGGCTATAGGAGTAGCGACCGGCGATAGTATCACAGGCAACGGGGCGCTAGAGTTTATGCAGGCGGTCGCACGGGATAAGAAACAAGTAATTACGCAAGCCAGAATAGACAGCGTGCGTCGTGATATGGCCTTAGGCTATTTAGATATCTTACTTAAAAAGCTTGACGATGGAAAAGAAGGTGCAGATATTGGCTATGAAGAAATGTTCAATTTCCATAATGTAGTGTTTGAAAAGAATAATCTAGATATCAACTATTGGACACTCTATGCACCGATGTCAATTATCCAGAATAATGCGTCAATCACTCGAACTGATGGCAGTATTATTCAAGGTGCTCAGGTAGTTGAAAATATGTGGGAAAACATTCGTAAAACCAAAGGAGAAGTTGTCAGTGGCGGGTCGATAGTAAGTTTAGAGCTGTATAATATTATGCTGGATGCCAAGAATGGCTATATTTATGTAGATAAATCCACAGGGAATGTAGTTTCCAGAAAATCAATCATTCGTTCATTTACTTTTTCACTCAGCCTTTCTGCAGGTGTACTGGGCGAGATACTAAATAAACCCGAGCTACCAGACCTGCTGGCAGATAAGCTGGGCTTTAAAAAGATTGCCATTTCTGGTGAGGAACAACAGCAGGCACTGAAATGGTGTCGCGATACGGATATCGTGGCCGCAGGAATGGGGATAAGCGCAGAAGCGCTGGAACATAATGTGTTCAGTTTATCCAGCCATAGCTGGTATGATAAATATACCTCGCCGGAAAATAAGCTTACTGGCGAATTTTTCAGCAATAGCCACACTTCTACAACGACCAAACAACAATTAAAAAATAACTGGCTGCTGGCAGGCGGCGCCGCTGTTACCAAATGGATTATGGCCGCCGTACTGAATAAAAGCATCCTCAATAGCCATGATGCACTGATATCTTCGATTAATGACCAGAATTTTCTGGAAAAAGGGCTGGAGTTTGTATTTGATTCTCAATCAGGGCACCGGCAGCCGGTAAACGGCATTAAAGATGAATATGAATTCAAATATCAGCTGGACTGGATAGAAGGTGCACCTGAATCAGTACTTGATTTACTGCAAAGGTTGACCAAACAGGGTGAGACAGAAAAAGTGTCTCTCTATCTGAATGCGTTGGAAAAGCTGAATCCGGTGGTAGTACTGAATCCTGACTTTGTACCTGAGCAACGTACGCTGGCACAAATGGGTGAAGATTGGGTAAAAATACGCTGCTGGCTGCTGCAGGAATTTCGCTATGCTCAGGCTTCTGAATTCAATCAGTATGTGGATAAGCAATTTGATTATGATGGATTTCACGATTTCTTCTCGGAGCGGCCGCGCTATCAACAGCTAAAAACCTTTGTGCAATCTATACGCAAGGGTTACGGTTTTTCTGATAATGATGCCATTATGTTTAAAGATGGGGTATCCGGCCAGAGCTGGAGCACGAATCCTAAAGCCAATACTTCTGTGCATCAGGTGGTGATGCTGTCAGACAATGAAAATGGCGTTGCCCAAGGCGGAGCGGCTTCGGATGTGTTGGTTGGGGGTAATGGTAATGACCAAATGATAGGTGGCGGTGGTAATGATATCTTGATTGGTGGTGCTGGGTCTGATGCTTATTACTTTAATAGTGGTGACGGGCAGGATCGTATTATTGATAGTGACGGAAATGGTGATGTTTATTTGAATAATAAGCATTTTTCTTCCTATCAGTGGATAAAAAAAGAGCTGAATCTGTGGCAGACTAAAGATAATAAATGGCAGGTATGGCTGAATGAAGAAGGCGATTTATGTATTCAATCGCTAATTAATGATAAAGATATACTTACCATCAGCGGATGGAGCAAGCAAAGTGGAAACCAGCTTGGCATTCATTTACCTGCCATGGCCACACCACCAGATAAAGACAGAAAAAAATTTATGGGTGATTCTCGGCCGAAAATAATTAATGTAGAAGGTTACTTTGATGAAGATTTGCTACCTTACAAAGGTACTTATCATAACGATTGGGATAATCGCGCCTCAGATGGCCGTATTATCAATGGTCTAGATGAAAAAGGATTTGAAGATGTGATTTTCGGTAGCGCCAAGAATGATGAAATCTGGGGCATGGCTGGAGGCGATGCTATAGACGGCAATGCCGGTGACGATGTGATTTATGGTGGTGATGGTACAGATTTGCTCACTGGCGGTGGTGGCTCGGACACGATAAAAGGTGGAGCTGGAGATGATTTTATTTTAGCCAACAATCATTTATCTATATCTACACGAAAATCACCGAAAGAGCGTTGGAAAATGCCGGCTTCGGGTAAGAAACTTATTTATGCTGGCCCCAACTGGGGTGTTTATCTTGATAAAAATGATACTCAGATTCTGAGTGGTGTCACTTCAAGTATAAATGAAACTTCATCAATCTCAGCCGATGCTAGCTACAATGGTGATTTTTTATATGGCGGTGATGGCAATGATTATATTCTTGGCGGTAATCTGAATGATTATATTGAGGGTGATTCCGCAGCACCGGACAGTACTGAGTGCGGTAATGATACGGTATATGGAATGGCGGGTAATGATTATATTATCGGCGGTAAAGGAAATGATATTTTATATGGCGATGGTATTATCTTACCTGGCTATCTGAATTATGTTTCCCTTTATGAGCATGGAGATGACCGTATCGATGGCGGCGAAGGCGCTGATGAAATTATTGGCGGCGGTGGAAATGACGTAATTATTGGTGGCGATGGCAACGACAAACTGTATGGCGATTTCATTCCAGAATCAATATATCAAATGGCGCCTGCTAGATATCATGGCAACGATACTATTTACGGTGGTAGCGGCAGTGACTATATTTTGGGTGGGGGTGGAGACGATTTTCTCTTTGGCGGCGATGATGACGATACTATCTACGGCGATTATTATTCTGGCACTAATTTAGATGTGTATTTTCAAGGTAATGATCATATCTGGGGAGATGCTGGTATGGATAGGCTCTATGGTGGCTATGGTGAAGATGTGATTTATGGTGGCGATGATAATGATTTCATTTATGGCGGCCAGGGAAATGATACGCTTTATGGGGATGATGGTCATGATCTTATTTATGGAGATGATGCTCAAAACAACGAAATAAAAGGTAACGACTATATTGATGGCGGAGCTGGCTCAGACACTTTGGTCGGTGGCGGCGGAGATGACTGGATTTATGGTGGTAAAGGTGATGACGAAATATATGGTGATGAACATGTACCCTTTGCAAATGAAGACAGCTCTATAAATGGCTCCGATCATCTCTACGGTGAAGATGGTGATGATTTAATTGATGGTGGATATGGTGATGATGTAGTTGATGGCGGAGAGGGAAATGACAGGCTCTACGGTGGAGGTGGAAATGATTATATTTATGGTGGTAATGGTAACGATGTGATAGTCGGAGATTTCCTGAATATTACTGGCTGGATAATATCTAATAATAAATTAGAACCGCTTTATTTAATGACCAAGAATATGAAATATACAGGCGATGATGTCATTTACGGTGGCGATGGTGATGACAAAATATATGGCGACCTTCACACTGAATCAGAGCTTTCGGTAGGAAATGATATTTTATATGGCGAAGGTGGAAATGATTATATCAATGGTGGATACGGGAATGACTATCTGGACGGCGGCACTGGTGATGACAAACTAATAGGCAGTGATGGTAACGATGTGATTTATGGTGGTGATGGCAATGATATTATTTATGGCGACAGTGAAAAACCTGTAGATGATAATACAAGCCGTACCACCGGTAATGATATGCTTTATGGCGGGAATGGTAATGATTTCATCAGTGGTGGCAAAGGTGATGATAACCTCCAGGGTGATGATGGAAACGATCAGCTATACGGCGGTGAAGGCAACGATAACTTATATGGCGGCGCCGGTAACGATATTCTGAAAGGTGGTAAAGGTAATGATTATCTGAATGGCGGTTTAGGAGATGATTATTACATTGTGGAAAATGGCGACGGAATCACAACCATTGATGATCATAACGGCTTGTCTTATATTAAAGTGGACAACTTAAAATCGCTTTCTTTTACCGCTTATAAAGATGGGATAATGGTTAAAAACAAGGTGAATGGCGATGCTATTTATCTGGTTGGCTATGATATTAAAAACAAGAAAAAAGATTCAGATTTAGCGAATATCATTTTTACAGAAGATGGTAAGCAAGGGAAGACCTTATTAAATCTGATCACCAAGAAAAAAACGCTTAGTCCTGTCCCACAGAACGAAGCAATCAGTAGTGCTATTCAGAGCCGCCAGATAAATGCTATAGACGATAGTTTGCTGCGAGATTCAGATGATTCTTACAGTAATGCTTCAGGGTTGGAACAACAATATTTCAACTGGCCGGATATAAGCACGATGCTTCCAGATACTGGTATCTTAAGAGACAATGATGGACAGGATATGGTAGCAGAAAACACGTTTGCAGCAGCGATCAGCAAACCAGTAAAGAATGTTGCAGTAGCGGCAAACGCTGACTATGAGGTTTTTAATCATGCGACGGCGGCTTTACTCAATCAGGCTATCGCCAGCATGGATAGAGGATTTGCTGTTGTTGGTATGGCGTGTTCTTCAGCTCAATATAAAGCTTTTACTTCTTCTGCTGAGATTTTATCTGCCTCATCAGTACTATAAAAGACAGTGTCTACTCTAGTAGACTACAAGTAAGCCTGTAACCACAGTTACAGGCTTTTTATCATAATTTATGCGCTTGAATTATGTATTACTTTAATCAGGTTGTATAATCTTAAAATAGTGCAACATTATTATTACAGTATTTAATGATTGAAGGAGAAATATTAGTATGTGCCAGTTGTTAGGCATGGATTGCAATACCCCTACGGATATCGTGTTTTCTTTTGAAGGATTTCGTTTACGCGGTGGGTTAACTGATAATCATGCGGATGGTTTCGGAATTGCTTTTTTCGAAGGCCATGGGGTACGCCTCCTGCAAGATGATAAACCTTGTGCCAGCTCACCTGTAGCCGATTTAGTGCAGCAATATAAAATCAAATCTGAAAATGTGATCGCACATATCCGCAAAGCTACTCAGGGACAAGTGCATTTGGTAAATACTCATCCTTTTGTACGCGAACTATGGGGAGAATACTGGGTATTTGCACATAATGGTAATCTACGCGGTTTCAAACCAGCCGAAGGAGAATATTTTACTCCGGTTGGCACCACTGATTCAGAAGAGGCATTTTGCTATCTACTGGAACAGCTTCGCCAGCGTTTTCGCCATAAACCTGAGCGTGAAGTATTATTCAAAACAATAGCTGAAATCACAGCTGAGCTACGCCAGTATGGGCTATTTAATTATATGCTTTCCAATGGCGACTGGTTAATCGCCCATGCCAGTACCCTGCTCTTTTATATTATTCGACAGGCGCCGTTTGGTAAGGCCGTGCTATCAGATGAAGATGTAGCGATTGATTTTTCTGCGGTGACTACACCACACGACCGAGTAGCTGTAATCGCCACCCTACCCCTTACCTGTAACGAACAATGGCAACAACTGGCTGTGAATGAATTAGTTATGTTTAGTCAGGGTGCGATTGTATTGCGAGATTGTGTTCAGCCTCCGCAATATATGAGTGTGGAAGAAGGCTTAGCAATTGCGCGCAAGGCAGGCGTAACGATGTGAAGGAGCTGATATTAGGTATTTTATTTGCTAATGCGTATAGAGCTAATTGCTAAACATGGTTCTGGACGTGAGGCAGAAGCAGAAAATTGATTTTATTCGGGCTTGAAAAATGATTAGCCAGAATGCTGTAGCGAGCTATTGCCACAAAAATGATTTATCCGCTTACTTCTAAAGATTTCGGTATTCGACATATCTGCAGCGCTTTGATGAAACGGAAAAAAATTTAAATATTTATCATCCAAAATTTTGTTTTTTATCATCAGATGCTAATATTTTAATTGCATCCAGTTCAAAATATCGGCACAAAGATGGAGAGCATAAGTATTATCAACTTAGTTAAAAAATAATTTCTGCATAATAGCTTTTCATTACTTAAGCATAAAACGATATCACATTTTCTTCATTTTGCTGCTTAAACCAGATGGAAAAAGAATCCATGGTATTAAATGGTAGAAAAATAGATCATTTAAAAGCGAGCAGCATGACTTATGCAACACTAATTCACTATACAAAAGAATGATTTAGAAGCTTTTATAAAAGCTAGTTTAAGATTGAACTATATCTGGATAAAATATAAACTATTTTATTTATTTTTATAAAAATCAAATAGTTACAAAACATACCAATAAAAGCACAGGCCGGCAATTTTCTTTGCCGGCCTGTGCTTTTATTTGGTGATAAACCTATATTCTAATAATAATTATACCAACATTACATAAATCCGTAAATCAGAATAGCAATCACTGCCACTGGAATAACGATTCGGCATAAAAATTTCCAGCCAGCAAATATTACTGGACTTAAATTCAGTTCTTGACGGATGGTTTCCTGTTTCATCATCCAGCCAGCAAAAATAATGGTACCCAGACCAGTTAATGGCAACATCAGTTTACTGGTAAGGTAATCCAAGCTGTCAAAAATATTTTTACCGAAAATTGTTACATCCTGCCATTCATTAAAAGACAACAGACAGGCAATACCCAATGCCCAAATAACCACGCTACTTA
This sequence comes from Snodgrassella alvi, assembly GCF_002777855.1. Taxonomy (GTDB): domain Bacteria; phylum Pseudomonadota; class Gammaproteobacteria; order Burkholderiales; family Neisseriaceae; genus Snodgrassella; species Snodgrassella alvi_E. The sequence continues at coordinate 291,139 of NZ_MEIK01000015.1, read as the reverse complement.
CCAGAGTGGCGGATTTACGGCCTAGGTGGGTTTTTTCTTCCAAGAGCTCGACTGTTGGTTCCAGTAAAGAAATTGAAGATGTCAGTGCTGCAAAAGTGAGAAAAATAAAGAACAGAATACCGATAATAGTACCGCCAGCCATATTACCGAAAGCAATTGGTAAAGTAACGAAGATAAGGCCAGGACCTTCGCCCGGTTGCAAACCGTTGGCAAATACAAGAGGAAAAATGGCCATGCCGGATAACATGGCGACGATAACATCCAGAATCACCACAGTACGAGCAGTAGAAATCAGATTAACATCTTTGCCCAGATAGGAGCCGTAGGCCATCATAATCCCCATACCAAGCGATAAACTGAAAAAGGCATGGCCAAGAGCCGCTAACACTGCTTTTCCGGTAATTGCGGACCAATTTGGGGTAAACAGGAAAGTGAATGCTCTACCAAAGGAAGGGCCACTGACAACCGCCGCATAAATCACCAGACCAATCAACAAAACGCCCAACCCCGGCATCATGATTTTACAAGAACGCTCCAGACCAGCTCCCACACCCATGGCAACAATCAATGCAGTTGCAAACATAAACACTGTATGCCATGTAAGCAAATGACTTACGCTACCGAGAAATTGCTGAAATACCAGACTGGTACCATCGCCATGCAGTCCTTTAAAGGTACCACTACCGGCCAGAAAGATATAATCGGTAGCCCAGCCGCCAATCACGCTATAGAAAGAAAGAATCAAGAATGAGCCTAAAACGCCGATAATCCCTACCCAGCGCCATGATTTAGAACGCCCTTCAGCAGCAGCTACATCTTCCATGGTATGAATCGGATTTTTCTGACCGCGGCGACCAATCAACCATTCCGCAACCAGAATCGGCAGGCCAATGATAAACATACAAATCAGATAGGTCAGCACAAAGGCAGAACCACCCATCTGCCCAGCCATGTAAGGAAATTTCCAGATATTGCCCAGACCCACTGCCGAACCTGCTGCGGCAAGCATAAAGCCCATCCGCGAGCTCCATTGCGAATGCGATTTTTTCTTAGTTCCACCACTCATAACTGCCCACTGCTTCCTAAATCAAAATTTGATAGAAAATTCAACATTTAACTTTATATAGTCAAAATTTAATCGATAATCATGCCATGATTCTCTTTTTTGGACAAGTAATGATTGCTATTGTCCTGTTTAAATGATTACAGATTTGATTATTTAGACAAAACGTCTATCAAACTCGTCAGTTCCAGTGCGAAGGTTGCTATTTTATTGAACCAAATCATTCCTGATTACAATATGCGATGCTGGAGTGCCGGTAATTTACTGCGTACTGATTGCAGAAAATCATTATTCAGCTCCGCGGTAATCACGCCCTCACCTTCCGGCAAACAGGCCAGCACTTCACCCCACGGATTAATGATCATGCTGTGACCAAAGGTGCGGCGGCCGTTTTGATGTGTACCACCTTGTGCTGATGCGAGAAGATAGCACTGATTTTCAATTGCACGTGCGGTTAATAGTGTATGCCAATGCGCTTTACCGGTGGTATAGGTAAAAGCAGCAGGCAGTACAAGTACATCAAAGGGCAATTGGGCACGGAAGAATTCAGGAAAACGTAAATCGTAACAAATACCTTGAGCTACGGAAACATCATCTACTTTTAACTGCGGCACATCCATGCCACGCAAAATCGTATCGGCTTCTGCATAACTTTCATTGGCACCCACAAATCCAAACAGGTGCATTTTATGATAAAAGCCAAGCAGCTCACCGGAGTGGCCGTATACCATCATAGTGTTAAGCACTTTGGCTTTATCTGTGCTTTGTAATGGTATGGTACCGCCAAAGAGCACGATACCCAATTCAGCGGCCAGCGATTTTAAAGCGGTTTGCAACGGTCCATCGCCAAATGCTTCAGCCACCTTCACCTTATCAGTATCATCATGCCCCATAATGGGCCAGTACTCTGGTAACACTACCCACTCAGCCCCAGCAGCCGCAGCTTGCCGCACCAGACGCCGCATAGACTGAATATTTTCCGCCACGTTCGTGCCAGAAACCATCTGCACAATGCCCACTGAGATGTTGTTCATATGTATCTCCTTAAACTGAATGCTGCTGCCAGAACTGTTGAATGAAAATTATTTATAGCCTCAACTTATTTTACATGCAAATTTTTTTAAGAAATTTGACTGGCAAATATACTTTTTAAATTAGATTGAAGACATGAACAAATGTTTGTCATACCAATTTTAATTAACATATTAATATTATTAATTAATTTAAAAATTTGATCAATTTTTTTTGACTTTCCGTTACATCTGTTACTAGAATTTGTCATTAATACAAAATAATAAATCTTTATTCAATACAATTATTTAAAAGGAGGAACTTCTGCTGAAATCATACCAGAATATCATCTTGCTAATGTAGTGTCTGTCCGGCTGCTAATGAGTCTCAAACATCCGGCTAAAATGAAAAAAAGCAAAACCCATTTGCTATACTGATTTACATAGGAATAACCATAATGTATCTACAAAGTTTCACGCTTAAAAATTTTCGCAAGTTTGGGGAAAAAGACAACGAAGTATTTTTTGTTAATTCTAATGAAATAAAAAATAAATCTTTAGAGCAAGCACAAAATAAAACTTCGGACCATTCTAAAGAAAATAGTTCTCCTGTACCTCTGATTTCACCCTCAAGTACCCTGATAATCGGCAAAAATAATACCGGTAAAACCACTATTACTAACGCTTTAAAAAAGCTGCATGATAATAAAATGGTTACGTCCAGCGATTTTAATTTGGATTATCTGAAAAATTTGGTTGGGACGTATGTCGCGGCATTTCAGAATCATGAAGAAGATAATACGGATATTAAACTGGAAACACCAAAAATAGAATTTGAATTAAAAGTTAAATTAGAAAATTTTGAAGAAGATTTAATCAGTAATCTGAGCCCGTTTGTAACATTAGATAATCTAGATAAAAAAGAAAGCATTGTAATCAAAGCAAATTACTCCATAAAAGAAGAAGAAAGCTTTTTACAAGAAGTTAGAGCCTTAATTCAAGCCAAAGAAGATAAGAATAATCCTGAATTAGCGCCACTAGAAAAAATATGTAATCTGCTGGATGATAAAGATAAAACAAAATACAAACTGAGCTACCGTAATAATTATGATGAAGAGGTAACCAATTTTTCTCTAAGTAATTTAATAAAAATAAAATGTATTGATGCAAACCGCAATTTGAAAGAAGATGTTTTATCCGGCATTTTCCAAAAAATCGTTGTCACATTATTTATGAATGAAGAAAACAAAGATGTATTAAATGAGGGACTAAATAATATAAACGGAATCATTACTTCTGGAGTAGAAAAGAAAAATAAATCAGTGAGTGAGATTTTAAGAGAGATTGAGCAACCCAATCATTTTGATATGCAATTGAGAGGTAATGTTTCTAAAGATGATATTTTAAACAAGCTGATTAAATACAGCTTCAGGGAAGGTGAAGATTATATTCCTGAAAATCAGTTTGGGCTGGGTTATATTAATCTAGTGAATATTATTGGAGAGATTGTGCACTATATTCACACTTATCCAGAAGCAAGCCACCACAGCCACATTAATTTACTACTGATAGAGGAACCGGAAGCATTTATGCATCCGCAAATGCAGGAGTTTTTTATTAAACGCATTGATTCAGCTGTAAATAAAGTATTAGAGCAAATTCAAAAGCCAGACTCAACTGCAGCTTTACTTAAATGCCAAATTATCATCACCACGCATTCTTCACACATTGTAAATAGTAAAATTCATAGCAGCAATTCATTTAATAATATCAACTATTTAACTGTTAAAGACCGATGCAGCACTGTCATACCATTATATGATGCTTTACTTAGTAAGGATGGAGCTTCGAACGAACAAGAACAAAAAGAATTAATATTTCTAAAAAAACACATCAAATATAAAGTTTCTGAACTTTTTTTTTCAGACGCCGTGATCTTTGTGGAAGGTGGGACTGAGGAGCTCTTACTCAATTATTATCTTGAACATGATGAAGTTCTAAAAAAATATTATATATCAATATTTAGAATTGATGGTGCTCATGCTAAAGTATATTATCCTTTGATTAAACAGTTACAGATACCTTGTTTAATAATTACAGATATAGATATCAAGCGTACTGATTGCGAGAAAAATAAAACATGTAATAAGAAATGTCCTAACAACAAAGACGGACACCATCCAAAGAGTTTTAAACAAGTTACCAGTTTAAAAGGTAGAAAAACTACTAATAAAACTTTGAAAGAACTCCTAGGAACTGAAGAACTTGATAATGTTGAATATATTGAAAGCGAAAATATTTTGGTTGTATTTCAAAAAAAACCTATTCAACAACAATATGCCACTAGTCTAGAGGAAGCAATTATTCTAACCAACTACAACCATCAAAGCATGGTTGAAATACTAAATACAGCTTTACCTAAATTATCTACAGACTTTATTCAAAACAATAAAATCAATAAACTCGATGAAATCAAAAAAGATAGATCTTTCGAAATACATCACAAACTTAATAATAACGTAAGCAAGACCGAATTTGCCAGTTCGTTACTTTTCACTATCCTGACTTCAGGCACCGATCCATTAGAAAATACGTTAACATTACCTGAATATATTCAAGATGGATTGAATTGGCTGAAAAATCAACTAAATAACAAATAAGGGGGAAAAATGAGTCTGAAAGAGAATTTGTCTGAAGAGCAACAGCTGCAGCAACGAATATTTACAGCCATTGATAATTTTGACAGTTTTATTATCCAAGCTGGGGCAGGTGCTGGTAAAACCTACACGCTAATCGAATCCATAAAGTATATTTTGCATTATAAAATCGATGAATTAGACAAACACAATCAAAAAATTATGTGCATTACTTATACCAATGTGGCGGCAAATGAAATCCGCCAGCGGTTGGGCGAAACTCAATATGTGCAGGTGTCCACCATTCATGAAATGCTGTGGCAGCAAATTAAAATGTATCGGCGGAGTGAGTTAACAGTATTGCATCTAAAAAAACTTAAACAAGAACTGGAAAATATTGAGTCAGAGATAAAGACTCAGACTGATTGTGTTAATCTGTCTACCCTTAAAACTAAGGAAAACCTAGAATTATTCAGTACATTCATAGAGGAAAAGAAAGAAGAATTTTTTACATTGGATCGTAATAAGATCAAAGCAGATAAATTCAGAAACCAAATGATGCAGTCGGATTTGGTAGAGCGAATACCGGAATTTGAAGAAAAAATCATAAAAAGCGTTGATACTTTTAAAAAGTTTTTCAAGCTTGTATCACGGCAGATTAGCTTCAAGAAGGCTATCGATAAACTCGAATCGAAAAATAATGACAAAAAAATACAGATAGACTATGACAGCCTGTCTAATTCTGATCGGTTGCCGGCCATGAAATTTAGCCACGATACATTACTCGAATATAGTCTGGCATTAGCAGAAAAATATAAGCTGTTTCAAAAAAAACTGATTGACCAGTATCCGTATATTTTTATAGATGAGTATCAAGATACGCATGAATCAGTGATTAAGCTGATGGCCGGGCTACAACAATATAGCAAAGGGCAACGCTGGCTAGTGGGTTATTTTGGCGATAGTCAGCAAAACATATATGATTCTGGAATAGGCAATCAAATACTCAATATCTATCAAAACATTTCGGATAATGGTTTGGGTCAAGTAAAACTACAGGAGATAGTGAAACCTTTTAACCGGCGTTCAGAACAACAGATTATTGAGCTGATTAATAAAATTAGAAACGATAAATTGCACCAAAAAAGCTTAGACCCAGATAAAACAAATGGTGAAGTTAATTTTTACTATCTTGACACGGAAGGATATTCAGGAGATACAAGCACGGATAATCTAATCATTAAGCAGTTTATTGAGAAATTTGCTCAATGTTTAGGGGATAATGAAAAAATAGATTGTCTGTTGTTGCTAAACCGGTATGTGGCCTCCATGAGAGGATTTGAGCAAATTTATAGTGCTATTCAAAAAGCAAATTTTATCTTATGGGATGAAATAAATACCAAGCTGTTTGCGCGCGAACTGGATAAACTTCATCCCGCAGTCCTGCGCTTGTATCAACTGGTTACAGCGTATAACAATTGTATAAACCCGCATAAGACGCTTTATGATTTATTTGGTGATACCCAGTCTGAAGTTACTTTTGCTGTGGCCTTAAAACTGGCACAACTCTTCCGCTGTAAGCAACCGAACAATCTGCATGAATTTATTCAGCATATTGATAACTTTCTAAATGACTTATGTGTAGACCAAAATAATGTAGTTTTAAGTGAACAGGAAGCAGTACGGTTTTGGTTGAAAAAAAACTTTGGATTCAATTTTCAAAATTTATTTAACCGAAACAAAAACAAAACTCAAAACATTGGATTTAAGGACTATATGTATGGCCTAGTGTATGAAGAAATGTACGGAAAGATTGAAAAATTCAATCCCGATGTGGAACTTACAGATGAACAAGCTGATGAAGAAATTAACAGAAGACACCAAGATCTAGAAGAGATTCTCAATATTGATTTAAATATATGGCAGCAATGGGTAGCTTTTATCAATAATGAGCATAATAAGGAGCAAACGGTGACATACCATACCTATCACGGTACAAAAGGCGAAGAATATGACAATGTAGCTATAATTATGGAGCATAACTTCGGGAAAAACAATAAACATAAATTTAAAAATTATTTTGCCAGTCTGTCTCTAGAACCGGAACAAACGTATACGGAAGAGGAAACCAGAAAATTGGAGAATAGCCGTAATCTGTTTTATACCGCCTGCTCTCGCGCACGGAAAAAACTATGGATTCTTTATTTGGATGATATTAAAGATATCGAAGATAACTTGAAGAAGCTGTTTACATCTATTAAGCCTTTTAAGTATCAGGGATAGCTGCTGGGGTAATGGCAATCTAATCGTTCATTATGGTTTCTAAAGAGTGAAGACACTTTGGCAAGACTGAATAATGCTTGTTGAAATATGGCGAAAATCCGCACAGCCTGAAGTTTGGAATAGCAGGCAGGCGGAATACTGATTGAATTCAGGGAGCTATTTTAGTCTGGCTTTAGCTGGCAATGCCGGCAGATTCCGGTAAGTACGATGTGTTCATCATTCAATATGAAACCATTGTCGGCTGCACGCCGGCGTAGAGCTGCCCATTCAGAGCTCAGGCTTTGTTCATCCACAGTACCGCACTGGTTGCAAACCAGTACAAAATCGTTGTGGTGGATGTCATCTTCATGACAATCACTATCACATTCATGCTGCACATGGCGACAGAGAATATAACCGTTTACCGCTGGTATTTTATGCAATACACCCTGCTCTGCCCAAAAGTCTAATGCGCGATAGGCAGTTGGCGGAGCGATGGTGCTGCTGCTGTGTTGCTGCATGTGTGTCAGTACTTGATAAGCTTTAATGACACCGCTCATGTTTAATACAATATCCAGAACCTGTTCGCGCAATTGGGTGATGGTGACGCTGTGCTGGACACATTGAGCGATAATGCGGGCTTTTTCTTCAGCTTTGGACTGCCACACGGTCTTACTACTCATTCTAATCAGCCTCAATCCAAATCACGGGTTACACTTAGGCCGGCAAATGTTTGTGCTACAGGCATAATTTCAATGTGATTTACATTCATATGAGCTGGTGTCTGATAGAGCCATAACACGGTATTGGCGATGTCTGCTGGTTGCAGATAGCTGATGTGTTCGTATACAGCCGCAGCTTGCTGCTCATCGCCGCGAAAACGGACATTAGAAAATTCAGTATCGCCACACAGGCCTGGAGCGATATTGGTGACACGTATGCGGGTACCGGCCAGATCGGTACGTAGATTGAGACTGAACTGGCGCACAAAAGCTTTGGTGGCACCATAAACATTGCCGCCTTTATACGGCCAAGAACCAGCAGTTGAACCAAGGTTGATGATATAACCGGCATTTTTGGCTACCATGCGCGGCAGTATCTGACGGGTAACATAAGTTAAACCAAGAATATTGGTATGAATCATAGTTTCCCAGTCGGCATAGTTTGCTTCCTGAGCGGGCTCCATACCCAATGCCAGACCCGCATTATTCACCAATAAATCGATATCTGCCCATGTGCCTTGCAGGGAGGCCAGCGCGTTATCTACACTTTGTTTGTCGGCAACATCCATGTGCAGGGGTAAAAAGGTGGTACCCAGCTCGGCTTGTAATTGGTGTAGTTTTTCCAGCCGCCGCGCCGCACCGATAACTTGATATCCGGCACGAACCATTACCCGACACATTTCGGCACCAAAACCGGCAGAAGCACCTGTAATTAATATAGCCATATCTGTACCTTTTCCTGTTGTCTGTTTCAGAATTGATTCCGGTGTTTACTCTAATGTTAGCACGTTCCGCTGTGTTGTCTAAGCTACTCAGCAGTCAGGTTTATCGGCAAGATAACAAAAACCCCGTTATTGCTAACGGGGTAATCAATGTTAGTACAATAATCAGAGAGACTGCTGCATCGCCCATGAACGTAACGCACGAGCGTCACTAACACGGGTGGTGGAGCTTGGAGAATTAAGCAGCACGATGGTCACGGGTTGATTTTGTACACTGGTGAGCAGCACCATGGAGCGGCCAGCTTCACGGATATAGCCAGTTTTCTGTAGAGCAATCGGCCATACACCTTCACGTACCAGTGCATTGGAATTGTGATACTGCTCTACGCGGCCATTACTGGTATAAACCGAGCCGGAATTATCAGTGGAATATTGTCTGATAAGCGGATATTGGCTGGCGCCACGTACCAACAATGCCAGATCGCGCGCAGTAGCCTGATTACGCGGGTCAAGGCCGGTTGGTTCGTAGAAACGTGCATTATTCATACCCAGCTCGGCTGCCTTGCGATTCATGGCTTCTACAAATGCCGGCATTCCTCCGGGATAAGTGCGTGCCAGCGCATGGATGGCACGATTTTCACTGCTCATCAGTCCGATGTGAAGCAATTCACGCCGCGTCATCACTGTGCCAACAGATAGACGGCTGGTGGAGTTTTTCAGCCGGTCTATTTCGGCATCGGTAATGGTAATCGGCTCGTTCATATTCTGATTGGCATCCAGCACCACCATGGCGGAGAGGAGCTTGGAAATGGAAGCAATGGAACGAACTTGATTAATATTTTTTTGATATAGGATTTCACCGGTCTGATTATTCATAATCAAAGCCGATTGTGAACTTAATAAAGGACCGGCAATTTGTGCACGAGCTTCCAGATTAGCATCTGGGTGATTACTGATAAATGAGCTGAGGGTGTCAGACTGGCCACCGGCCTGTTTTTGTTCGATAAATCTACCGAGGACATCTAAATCACCGGCTACCGTAGGTACGGCAAAAAACAGGCTACTGCTTAACAAGCTTACCCACTGCCAGCGACGCAGACAAGATAAACGTGACATGATAACTTCCTTTTTGGCCCTGTGTGAGGGTTATATAATTCTCTATTAGTTGCTCATTCTGAACGTAGGAAAGGTGCGGCTAGGCTACACCCATAGTTGAGAGGCGTGTTTAAACGTACAAATTATCAATACGAAATTTTGTTTCTCTGAGTTGATTATAAGACAATTTTAATCACGGCCGGTATTTTCTGCGCCAGTTTAATCGTTTAAAAGCTGTTTATAAACGATATTTTAATTAGTTTTGCATTGCTAAACCGATTTCGCAAGTGAATAAAACAACATTAGCATTCGGTTTGATATCAAGCTAATAACATTATATACTCGTTTTTTGGCCGGATCTGGGCAATTTGCGTTTTAGACATCTAGATCGGCTTTCGCTATAAGCTCTTTTTTCTGATGAAAACCTGTTTATGAGTAAAGAAATTCGTTATTGTTCGTTTTGCGGGAAACCTGAAAACGAAGTTAAAAATCTGATTGAAGGTGACAACGCATTAATCTGTAATGAATGCGTAGATACATGCAACGACATGCTACATAATGCAGGTGCTTCTTCTGCAGAAAAATTTAAACCGGCAGATACAGATGCCGATACCAGTTCAGACAAACTGCCAACACCAGCGGAAATTGTGGCGAATCTGGATCAATATGTAATTGGACAGGAAACGGCCAAAAAATCACTGGCCGTGGCTGTATACAATCATTATAAACGCCTGCGTATTGGCAAAGAAGAAGGACAGGTAGAGCTGTCCAAATCCAATATTCTACTGATTGGACCAACCGGATCCGGTAAAACGCTGCTAGCACAAACGTTGGCTCGTAAGCTTGACGTGCCGTTTGTGATGGCTGATGCCACCACTCTTACTGAGGCCGGCTATGTGGGTGAGGATGTAGAACAGATTATTACTAAATTGCTAAGCAAATGCGATTTTGATGTACAGAAAGCGCAAAGAGGCATTGTATATATTGATGAAATCGATAAGATTTCGCGCAAGAGTGATAATCCTTCTATTACTCGGGATGTGTCCGGAGAAGGCGTACAACAGGCGTTGCTGAAATTGGTGGAAGGTACGGTAGCTTCAGTGCCGCCGCAGGGTGGCCGCAAGCATCCTAATCAGGAATTCATTAATGTTGATACCACGAATATTCTGTTTATTTGTGGTGGTGCATTTGCCGGTCTGGAAAAGGTAATTCGTCAGCGCACAGAAAAAGGTGGTATTGGTTTTGGTGCAGCGGTACACAGTAAAGATGAAAACACTAATGTTAGTGAGCTATTTCAGACTGTGGAGCCAGAAGATCTGATTAAATTCGGTTTGATTCCTGAGCTGATCGGCCGTTTACCGGTGATTGCTACGTTGGCAGAACTGGATGAAGATGCTTTGATTAATATTCTGACCGAACCGAAAAATGCTTTAATCAAGCAGTTTCAGGCATTATTTGCTATGGAAGGTGTGGAATTACAAATACAGCCTTCTGCTCTGCAAGCAATTGCCAAACTGGCTATGGCGCGTAAAACTGGTGCACGTGGCTTGCGCTCCATTGTGGAAAAAGCATTGCTGAATACAATGTATGCTCTGCCGGATTTAACCGATGTGAAAAAGGTAGTGGTAAATCAAGATGTGATTGATAAAGGTGCAGAGCCTGAATGGTTACTCGCGGATGGTAGTGTTTATAAAAGTCCAAAATAATCTGATTTATCCAAATATAAAAAACCGTCTGAATTCTGCCATTCAGACGGTTTTTTTATGGATTCAGATAGCACATTGGTAGTGGGCTAAATTAGTCTGGCTTATACGCAGAGATTCAATACCTATATGCAAGCGAAAAAGTTAATTTTTAATAAAAAAGGGAATGTTTGCATTTATGTTATTGACTTTAAAAATGTTTTATTATGTTTACGGTAGATTTAAACTTTTATTTTGCGAAAAAGATAAAATGAAAAACTTTTACGATGATAATATGATATTTGCGCAACGCATTTATGAAATAGTAGAACTTCTTGGCAACCCTAATATTGTTGCAAAAAAAGCAGGTGTAACAGCATCATCAGTATTTAGATGGCTGCGAGGTGAATCCGACCCATCCAGAACAAATTTAATTAGGTTAGCAGATGCTGCTAATGTCAATATTGCCTGGCTTGCTACCGGAGAGGGTCAAAAATTCAAGGATAAAGAACAACTTGATACCAAAGATACAACAGATAGACACCTAGCAGTTAACGAAGCAGGAAAACTGGTAAATATAAAAGATTTTGTTTTTATTCCTGAATATGATATGAAAATTGGTGAAAACTACGGTTATATGACCAATGATGATGACCCCGTTTTAACTCTTGCTTTTCGCCGAGAATGGGTAACAGACTATTTGCACGCAAATCCACTAGCCTTATCAGTAATGACGGTTAGGGGGGATTCAATGGCAGATATTTTGCTTGATGGTGACAAATTGTTAATTAATCATGCTAAAAATAAACCTGCTACAGGTCTATATGTTTTAAAAATTGGTGATGAATTAATAGTAAAGCGTACTCAATTACTTCCAGATAACAAATTATCGGTAAAATCACAAAATCAGGCTTATGATCCTTTTATAATCGATTTAAAGAGTGACTTAGAAAATAAAATTGAAATTATTGGACGAATTGAGTGGTTTTGTCGTCAAATTTAAAACAGTACTGTATTTGATTTAAAAAGCTATAAATACTGTTTTAAAAGTGCTAAAGAATGTGCAATTTTTGCATATTTTGGTCTAAAAGAAAATCTTATATTTTTTGTTATTGAACGGCTAAAATGCCCGTATTTCGGATATTTTAGCCTTTTTTTGAGTATCTTCCTTAGTCTAAAAGAAAGCACTAACCCACATACCTTAGCGAGGTTGAATTATAAAAACATTAATTTAATATCTGCTCTGCACAATTTTATAGATAGCGGCCAAACCATAAAACTTTGCCAATAATCTGCACATCGTCACTTTCGCTATCCAGCCTTATTTCGAAACTTGGATAGGCTTCGTTGGCAGAAATCACATTTACAACATTTCCCGGCATCAGCTGAAGACGTTTTACCAATAAATTTTCGTTGATACGCAATACATACAAGCCATCACGGCGGATATGATTCATTTGCTGCACCAATATGGTATCGCCATCATTTAATACGCCTTCCATGGAGTCGCCTTTAACCGATATAACTGATAAGCCGCTCACTTCGGGGCTAATCATTGCGTTTATCCAGTCCTTGCGAAACGCCATGGTAAACATCGGTTTTTCGTTATCCACTAGACTCCCGTGTCCGGCAGCAGCTTCAATGGCATAACGCGGCACATAGACAAAGTCATCAGCATTCACTGGATTACCTAGTGTATCGTGTGCCGCCTGTGTAGGCTGCTCGGGAAAGGGCTCTCCTTCTCCGGTGAGCAGCCAGTCGATACTGCATCCCTTCAATTCTTTGATGCGTTTCAGGGTTTCTGCTTTAGGTAGACCGCCTTCATGCCAGATTCGGCTGAATCCGGCCATGGTCATGTCTATGTCTGTGGCAATTTTGGATTGGCGCTCGCCTGGCCAGAGTGAAGCCAGACGATCCTTAAATGTTTGCATGCACAAACTCCAGCAATTATTAGAAATAACGTTATGAAATTTGTTTTTATTATACAACAATTTTAAAAAAATAAATACTAATTTAATTTTCAAGAAATTTTTAGGTTGTTTATTTATTTTTTTCTAAGTAATATAGCAAAAAATAAATAAATTATTAGATTTATCTAATTTATGGAGTCAATCATGAATGTGTTGAAGACTGTCGGGTTGGTGGCTGTATTGTTATTACTGGGCAATTTTCGCCCTACTCCGGCCGGTGCCATGGCTGCACCAGCTTCATTTACACAAGTGCTGAACTGTCAGTATCTGGCACAACTGACCTATACCGAGATGAATACAGTTCAGACAGAAGCAGCCAAAAGCTGCGATCAGCGCGAAGCTGCCCGTGACTGGCTAAGTACATATGGCAAGATGAACCATACTGAGTTAGCTAAAGCCATGGTAGATGAAGCATCCTGAATGATAAACTTTTAATCGGCAGCAATTGAGTGACTGCTGTACGCTAACAATTGTGAATTGGTATAAGCTGTTTGAATATTCTGCTTAAATAAAAAATAATTAAAGCCGGCTACCCACATGGGAGCAACCGGCTTGACATACTGAGAATAGCTATATCTTTTTGGTTTTGGTTTGTTTTACCAATGATGATTTATCAGCTATTTATTTGATAGTTTTGTTAGTAGCTGTTGATGGATACCACCAAAGCTGCCGTTGCTCATCACCAGAATATGATCGCCCTGCTTAGCTTCTTCTACAATGGCAGCGATTAGTGACGGCATATCCTGAAATACTTCCACTTTGTTTTGCAACGGACTTAATGCTGTTGCTACATCCCAATCCACACCACCGGCATAGCAGTATACTTTATCGGCCTCGGCCAAACTGGTGGGCAATGCTGCTTTCATGGTACCCAGTTTCATAGTATTAGAACGCGGCTCCAATACAGCCAAAATACGGGCATCAGTGACTTTCTGGCGTAAGCCAGCAATGGTGGTCGCAATAGCGGTGGGATGATGAGCAAAATCATCATATACGGTAATATTGTTGACGACGCCCTTGATTTCCATGCGTCGTTTGACATTCTGAAAACGTGACAGTGCGGCGCATGATTGCTCTACGGTCACACCTACATGCCGAGCGGCAGCAATGACAGCCAGCGCATTCATGCGGTTATGTTGTCCAAGCAGCTGCCATTCGATATGGCCGACTTTCTGCTGCTGAAAAAGCACATCGAAACCACCTGTTTTAGAAACTTCGCCTACCTGCCAGTCTTTACCAGAGCCAAAGCCTTCTACTTGAGACCAGCAGCCTTGTTGTAATACTTCGGATAATGCTTGGGATTCGTCGTTGACTACAATTAGTCCTTCGCTGGGGATGGTACGTACTAGATGGTGAAACTGGGTCTGGATGGCAGACAAATCAGGAAATATGTCGGCGTGATCATATTCCAGATTATTGAGAATGGCGGTACGCGGGTGATAATGAACGAATTTACTGCGTTTATCAAAAAATGCGGTATCGTATTCGTCGGCCTCGATTACAAAAAACGGGCTTGTTTCGGCGCGGCTATCAGCCTGTGTAGCCGGCGGAATTTGTGGCAGTCTTGCAGACACAGCAAAATTCTGTGGTACGCCACCTATCAGAAAACCAGGCGCAAGACCGGCTTCTTCCAGTACCCAGGCCAACATGCTGGCAGTGGTGGTTTTACCATGGGTGCCGGCTACGGCTAATACCCAGTGCTGTTGCAATATGTTTTCAGCCAGCCATTGCGGCCCTGAGGTATAAGGCAGATTACGATTGAGAATGGCTTCGACCACCGGCATGCCGCGACGGGCAACATTGCCGATGACGTAGATATCTGCCGGATAATTATCCAGCTGTGCTGCTTCAAACCCTTCTACCACATCTATACCTAAATCAGCCAGCTGGGTACTCATAGGCGGATACATTTTGGCATCACAACCGGTAACGCGGTAGCCAGCCTGTTTGGCAATGGCAGCAAGGCCTCCCATAAATGTGCCGCCAATTCCGATAATGTGGATATGCTGCATTTTTTATCTCTGCGCGCTGAAAACCAGCATTATAGACCGTTGTTAATATCTGTGACGCGTCTGTTTTGTGTTTTTGCAGCGGATAGGCATAAAAAAGATTTTTGGCGCACTGAGATGTTTTTTATGTGTGCTAAGTAAGTATGTACTGATGGCTTTGTATCCGCACTTTCATTCACAACATGAAATTATTAATAGTGAGCTGCATATCTGCTAACGGAATGCTATCAGCTCAGGAGGCGCTGATGATGTAACGTTGCAGTATATTTTTCAAATTATTTTTTTGCCATTTGGCGGCTAATATAAAGTTTGGAATTTTAAAAGTGTATTTTTGCTGCTCATAAATAAACGTTAATTCACCTCTGAAAAAGCCTGTTTTGAAGCTTAGATTGGTAATTTTGGTCATCGGAATAACGGTTATAGATTCAGATAAATTGGCGTTAGCCGTTAGACCAATGAGAATGATTTTTTCTGCATTAAAATAAATCAGAATATGCCGAATAAATAAAGTTGCCAATCCAGATAGTAAAGCATATTGCCAAGCTTTGGCATTAATCATGCCATAGATGATTGAAGACTGATCTAAAGGTGGTAATTGGTGCTGTATAAAATAAGTCTTAATGTTTTCTAGTTTTAAACCATTTCCCATGATGTTTCCTTGTTAAATTGATATTCTTTTGTAATATTATATTCCTATATGCTTTTTATTTAAACTAAAGAGGATGAATGTTGTGCTTTTATTTTTTGGCAGCAGTGGATATTTTTAGCCTAAACAATCATGTCTGCCATCAACTTATTGGAACTGATTAATCTAGCTATGCTTGCATTGCTATAGTCTAAGAAGATGTTAGCAGGAAAATAAATTTCTGAATTAGCGCATTGGAAAGTCTGATTAGAAATATCCACACGATAGAAATAGCTACTCTGATTATCTTTATTTTTTAAAAATAGGTTTATCAAAAGCTGTCATGGCGGGAATAAATACACATTATTCCTGTAAATATTGGGATGTTACTGCACATAAACTGTGGATAACTAATTTAGGCAGTTGTTATAATGAAATTTTATTTCGCTGCTTAAAATTTAAGCAATTCCCTACCATGTGTTTTGATTCCAGCTTGTTTGGCTCTCAATCTGTCAAGGATGAGTGCTCTGCAGTAATGAAAAACGCTATCTAGCAGATTTATTCTGGCCTATAGTTGTCAACAGGTTTGTATATGAAGTGGATGAATCTGGCTAATCCACAAGCTTTCCACATATAAAAACTGCCTTGCGATGCAAGGCAGTTTGAATGGTGAAAACTGAATTTAGTGTTCTTCAGGTTTGGCTTCCTGTGGTGCTTTTTCCAGCAGCGCTTTGATGGACAACCGCACACGGCCGCGGTCGTCGATTTCTAAAGCTTTTACTTTTACCTGCTGACCAATTTGTAGGTAGTCACTAACATTTTTTACACGCTCGTGGGAAATCTGGCTGATGTGTACCAGACCATCTTTGCCTGGCATAACAGATACAATTGCGCCCACATTGTTATCCAAAATCTTGATTACTGTGCCATCGTACACTTTGCCCACTTCCACTTCAGCCGTAATTTCTTCAATACGACGTTTAGCGGCTTCACCTGCTTCGCTGGTAGTAGCTGCAATGGTAATGGTGCCATCTTCTGCAATATTGATTTCGGTACCGGTCTCGGCAGTAAGGTTACGGATGGTTTCGCCGCCTTTACCAATCACATCGCGGATTTTGTCTTGATGGATTTTCATCGTGAATAATCGCGGTGCATGGGCAGATAATTCCTGCGGACCTTCTACAGCTTCCTGCATCTGGCTCAGAATTTTTAGACGTGCTTCTTTGGCCTGTGCCAGTGCAATCTGCATGATTTCTTTGGTAATACCTTGGATTTTGATATCCATCTGCAATGCAGTAACGCCGCTGGTGGTACCGGCCACTTTGAAATCCATATCGCCGAGGTGGTCTTCGTCGCCAAGAATGTCGGTCAAAACGGCAAATTTGTTACCATCCAATATTAACCCCATGGCAATGCCGGCCACATGACTTTTCAGTGGGACACCGGCATTGAGCAAGCTCAGGCAACCAGCGCAAACGCTGGCCATGGAAGATGAACCGTTAGATTCTGTGATTTCAGATACCACGCGCATGGTGTAGCTGAAGTCTTCCACATCTGGCAGCACAGCAAGTAAAGCACGTTTAGCCAGACGGCCATGGCCGATTTCACGGCGTTTTGGTGCACCCATACGCCCTACTTCACCGGTAGAGTATGGTGGGAAGTTGTAATGAAGCATGAAGCGGTCAGTATATTCGCCACTCAGTGCATCAATAATCTGTTCGTCACGCTGGGTACCGAGAGTGGCTGTTGCCAGAGACTGAGTTTCGCCGCGGGTAAATAAAGCTGAACCGTGGGTACGGGGTAAAACACCGGTCTGAATGTTGATCGGGCGCACGGTACGGGTATCACGACCGTCAATACGCGGCTGGCCTTCAAGAATCTGCCCACGTACAACTTCTTTTTCTAAATCTTTGAAAATTCCCCGAATCTGGTTGGCTAGAAGTGTATCGGTTTCTTCGGTAATTAATGCGCTTTCTACTGCGGCCCAAGCTTCGTCGAGCTTGGCAGTGCGTGCCTGCTTCTGTTTGATTTTAAAAGCAGCATCAATGGTGGCTCCGGCAAGTTCGCGTACACGAGCAATCAGTGTATCGTCGGTGGCCGGTGGCTGCCAGTCCCATATTTCTGGATTAACTTCGTCGGCAAATTCGTTAATGGCGCGGATAGCCGCCTGCATTTGGTCGTGACCGTAAACTACGGCACCAAGCATGGTTTCTTCAGACAGTACATCGGCTTCAGATTCCACCATCAATACAGCTTTTTCGGTACCCGCCACGACTAGATCTAGCTGAGATTGTGCCAACTGTGCTTTAGTAGGATTGAGTACGTATTCTCCATTTACGTAACCAACGCGGGCTGCACCAATCGGGCCTGCAAATGGTACGCCAGTCAGCAGTAGAGCTGCGGATGCACCTAGCATGGCTGGTATATCAGAGTCGATTTCAGGGTCAATGGATACCACCATAGCCACAATCTGAATATCGTTGAAAAAACCTTCAGGAAATAATGGACGTATTGGACGATCTATCAGGCGGCTGGTAAGAATTTCTTTTTCGCTTTGTTTACCTTCCCGTTTAAAAAAGCCACCGGGAATTTTACCGGCTGCATAAGTGCGTTCTAAATAATCCACGGTGAGCGGAAAAAAATCTTGTCCGGGTTTTACTTCTTTTGCAGCGGTAACGGCTACCAGTACCACGGTATCGCCCATGGAAATTTTGACCGCACCGGCTGCTTGACGGGCAATTTCACCAGTTTCAAGTGTGACGGTCTGATTTCCATACTGAAAGGTTTTTATGTGTTTATTGAACATGCTGAACTTTCTGTTTCAGTTTCTGCAAAAGTCGCACCTGCTAAAAAACCTAACAATGTATACGCTTTGTACATACACATGGGTAGGGTTTCTGGCCGGGCGAGGTTTGCAAATGATGGTTGATTGGGATTAATGGGGTTGTGGTAACCCTCAATACGCTTTGTATTATGGGTAAATTCTAACATATATTTTTTAGCTTATCTCTAACCTGATGTCTACTAGTTAGTAGAACCGGTTTTTGCAGGTATTTTTGGTCTTTTTTGGCGGAAAAGAGCGGATATTTATGCTGATCGTACTTTTTACCAATCTGTGCGCATATTAATTGGATTGGGTTATATGTTAGAATTAATGTGATTGATGTTAATTTTATTGGTTCAACCGGATTGGCTGTACCTGTTTTAATGGGGAATGATAATTATGTCTGAACTTTTGTATAAAAAACCGACTGACAGTGATGTATTGCTTTCGGTGGTCATGCATCCGGAAGATACCAATGCTAATAATACGATTTTCGGCGGCCGTATTCTGGCGCTGATGGATCAGGCGGCCTATGCCTGTGCCTGTAAGCATGCGCGCTGCGTAACAGTAACGGCAGCGATTAATACAGTCAATTTTCGTACGCCGATTTATGTGGGAGATCTGGTATCCATTAAGGCCCGGGTAAATTATGTGGGAAAATCATCGATGATGATTGGTATCCGTGTGGAAGCGGAAAATCTGATTAACGGAGATATTCGCCACAGTAATTCTAGTTATTTCACTATGGTGGCGATTGATTCTGCTACCGGCAAGCCGCAAACTGTACCCGGGCTGATTTTGGAAACACCAAATGAGGTACGCCGTTTTGTGCGTTCGTATACGCGTAAAATAGAACAGCAGGAAAGTTTGAAAGAGTTTCAGGCCAAAGCTTTTCATTTAAGTAAAGACCATCTGGACTGGTGCCAAACGCAGAATGCGCGTTTAAATCCTGATTTATATAATGAAATAGGCTGATTTTTACTGGCCTGTGCTTTTTCGTTTCAGCCGAGGCTAAGCACAGGCCTTGTCTGTTTCAACGATAAGACAGGATGTGCCGTATATGTGGTTTTCTGCCTACTGCCTGCATTGATGGCAAAATAAATATAGGGTGGACTTTGGTTGGGGATAATTTTTTACAAGTTACTATAGAATTTAAAAAAGCCGTCTTGTAATCAAGACGGCTTTTTTAGCAGCATAGCATGCTTATTTACGCAGACCCAGACGGCCAATCAGCTCACGGTAGGTATCCGGTTTGGTACGACGGATATACGACAGCAGACGACGACGGGAACTTACCATTTTCAATAGACCACGACGGCTGTGATGATCTTTAGGATTAGCTTTGAAGTGGCCGGTAAGGTCGTTAATACGGAAGGTCAGCAATGCGATTTGTACTTCAGAAGAACCAGTATCGCCTTCGGTACGCTGATAATCTTTTACGATTTGTGCTTTTTGTTCAACAGATAACATGTAATTCACTCTATTAAAAAAGCCTTTCGGCAGACAAGTTGGCCAAGCTAACAATGATGTCTGACAACGGCCAACTCCAGATAGGTATTTAGCTCTCTACATTGGTGCTCATCAGACGCAGTACTTTGAGACGGCTGCTGGCAGCCTGATACTGAACCAACCCGATGAAGCGTCCACTGGTGGCATAAATACGCAAGGGGCACATTGTGCCATAATTTTGTTCGGAATGCACGGCTATCCCGTGCTGCAATTGCAAAATTTCTTTATCGGTAAGTGTGGCTACCGGTAAATGTTGTACCAGCACATCGCTGGGAAGCAGCCAATTATCACGTGCTGATTCATCCAGACTGCTGATAGCGGCAAGGGTATGGGTCTGGTCGATGCTAAACCCAGCGGTAGCGGTACGACGTAGTGCTGTCAGATGAGCCACTGTCCCCATATCCTGGGCTATATCTTCGGCTAGTGTACGGATGTAGGTACCTTTGCTGCAGCGCACGTTGATAATCAGTGTAGGATAAGCAAACTCTACAATATCAATCTGATAAATGGTTACCTGCCGGCTTTTGCGTTCGATGGTGATGCCGGCGCGTGCGTATTCATATAATGGTTTACCTTGATGTTTGATGGCCGAATACATGGGCGGTGTCTGGGTTATTTCACCACTTAAAGCAGCGATGGCAGACTGCACCTGTGCCAGTGTGATGTGGGTATCGGCTGTAGCCACAACTTCGCCTTCGGCATCTCCGGTACTGGTGGCGACGCCAAGCTGTAATGTCGCTGTATAAGCTTTGTCTGCATCAAGCAGATACTGGGCAAATTTAGTGGCCTCTCCAAAACATACCGGCAGTAGACCGGTGGCCAGCGGGTCGAGTACACCAGTGTGTCCGGCTTTGGCGGCACCATATAAAAAGCGCGCCCGCTGTAAAGCGCTGTTACTACTCATGCCTCTGTCTTTGTCCAGCAGCAGTACACCACTGAGAGCGCGTTTGCGTCGGCTGATATGTGTATTCATGATGATTCGGGGGGAATTTGGTTTACTTTATTCAGGCGCCTGCATCATAACACGGTTTCTGCGACTGTCTGGTATGGGTATCTGTTGCCAACAGGGATAAGCAGCGCTTACGCTTGAAAGGGCTAAGTTTGCAAATTGATGTGTTGTCTTAATTCGTGGTTTGTTGCTGTTAGGCTGGTTTTAAGATGTTTCGGCTGATGCTGTAGCAGGATAAGAATTAGTATTAATCAATTATTTGAAATCTGCTATGAATTCTTAAACATATATTGTATCTGGCATTAATTTATTCTTACGCAAAGGCTTTGTTTAGAGTTACAATTATTTAAGTTTTACTGCTGGTATTGCAAGGGAGCATCTGTCAGAATCTCTGCCAGAGAATTTATACGTTAGTCCTGATTCAGGCGGCAATTAGTCGGTGTGAAAGGGAAATTCATACTGTTAATTAATTTGATTGTCATTTTCATTCAGGATGATGCTGACGCTGGTATTGATTCTATTTGGTGATTGATTTTTTAGGTTCTACCGGTCTAACTTCTGACAACAGAAACTAACAGGCCAAACACTTCTTCTTTACTGAATGAAAAGGGTTCATTATGAAAGCAGCCGTAGTAACAAAAGACAAAAAAGTGGCCATTCAGGACAAAGCTGTCCGTCCGCTGAAAGCCAATGAAGCATTGCTGAAAATGGAATGTTGCGGGGTTTGTCACACTGATTTGCATGTAAAAAATGCGGATTTTGGTGATGTGACCGGTGTGACGTTAGGACATGAAGGCATTGGTGTGGTTACTGCTGTCGGTGAAGATGTCACTTCGCTGAAAGTAGGCGATCGTGCCAGTGTGGCCTGGTTTTTTGAGGGCTGTGGACATTGCGAATACTGCAATAGTGGCCGTGAAACATTCTGTCGTGAAGTTAAGAACGCCGGCTATACTGTAGACGGTGGTATGGCAGAAGAATGTATCGTGGTAGCCGACTATGCAGTTAAGGTACCGGATGGTCTGAGTTCTGAAGCGGCAAGCAGTATTACCTGTGCCGGTGTGACCACTTACAAGGCTATTAAAGTATCTCATATTCAACCCGGCCAGTGGATTGCGATTTATGGTTTGGGCGGTCTGGGCAATCTGGCTTTGCAATATGCTAAGAATGTATTTAATGCCAAAGTGATTGCTATTGATGTGAATGAAAAACAACTTGAATTGGCACGCGAAATGGGTGCGGATATGACCCTGAATCCGGCTAAGGAAAAAGTTGAAGATATCATTCAGGAAAAAGTAGGCGGTGCATATGCTGCGGTGGTGACTGCTGTGGCTAAATCTGCGTTTAATTCAGCCGTGGCTGCTGTACGCGCTGGCGGACGCATTGTGGCAGTAGCTCTGCCTGTAGACACAATGGACTTGAATATTCCGCGTCTTGTTCTTGATGGTATTGAGGTAGTGGGCTCACTGGTGGGTACTCGTGAAGACTTGCGTGAAGCATTCCAGTTTGGTGCTGAAGGCAAAGTAGTACCAAAAGTAACCATGCGTCCGCTGGAAGACATTAATGATATTTTTGATGAAATGGCTGCAGGTAAGTTTACCGGCCGAATGGTAATTGATTTCAAAAATGCCTGATTGAGACAAAGTGATAAAAAAGCCATAGTTTGACTATGGCTTTTTTTGTTGTCGAATGAGCAAAATTAACAGGCTTCGCCAACTTGCACGCCGTTTAGGATATCTTGCGCGGAAGCGAGACTAGCAACCAGCTGTTGTGCTGCCTGAAATTCTGGCGTCTGCATGATGGCTTTGTAATCTGCCACCTTCCCTTTACCGGCAATCATTTGCCAGCGCTGTGCCAGCCGGCTATTTTCTGTCCACTGAAAATCGTTTAACAAAGTATCTACCCAATCTGGTTTGTTGCAGACCAGTGCGATATCACAGCCGGCAGCAAAAGCATGAGCTGCACGCTGGCGAATATCTCCTGCAATGCTGGCACCCTCCATGGTTAAATCATCTGAAAAAATCACACCATTAAAGTGCATTTTGTCTCTTAGCACACCTTGCAGCCAG
The DNA here is from genome assembly GCF_002777855.1 of Snodgrassella alvi. Classification (GTDB taxonomy): domain Bacteria; phylum Pseudomonadota; class Gammaproteobacteria; order Burkholderiales; family Neisseriaceae; genus Snodgrassella; species Snodgrassella alvi_E. The sequence goes on along the minus strand of NZ_MEIK01000015.1, from coordinate 267,995 downwards.
AGTGTGGAAAAACCAGCCGGTTCGGTAGGGTCAACTTTGGGATAAACCACGTGTGCCGGCATCAGTGCTGGCATGCCATGATGAATCAAATCGTTAAACGGCTGAATATCATCAGCCCATAATTCATCCCAGTTACGGTTGTCCTGAGGAAGAGTCAAATGGCTATCTCCGCTGGCGGCACCGTGTCCAGGAAAATGTTTGCCGCAAGTAGCCATGCCGCCACGGGCTAAGCCACGCTGTAAAGCAAGTGCCAGAAAACTGACAACAGCTGGCTGCTGATGAAAGCTGCGGTTACCAATCACTGCACATTCGCCCCAGTCTAGATCCAATACCGGTGTAAATGATAAATCGATACCACAAGCGCGTAATTCTGTGGCCAGTACCCATCCTACTGTTTCAGCCATTTTATCAGCCATGGCCGCGCCATGCTGTTCCCAGCACTGCCCCAGTGTCCGCATCGCCGGCAAACGAGTAAATTCCGGAATAAAACGCTGTACCCGCCCCCCTTCGTGGTCAACTGCAACGATGAGCTCGGGTGTGCGCAGGGCTTTAATTTCAGCTACAAGTGCGGTGAGCTGTGCACGAGACTGATAATTACGTCGGAATAGAATCACGCCACCAATGGCGGGATGGCTTAAACGTCTGCGTTCTACTTCGCTCAGATGAAAAGCTTCCACATCGGCCATAATCGGGCCGCGTGCTGTTACCGGAGGTTTTGCTGACAACATAGAATGATTCCAGAACCTTTAATAATTGAATTAGTGGCTTTGACAAAATTTAAAATGATGGGGCAACATAATGAATCCGGTCTGAACACAAAAGTCAGTAGATAGATTATTTTACGCCTGTATACACACTGAATGGACAAGACGGTTTACCCCGCCAAATATTTTTAGTTTACTTTTAGGGCAATATCAAAGCGATATACAAAGTATTATTGGCTCGCCGGATGAGTAAAGGGACACTTTTTCCGCTTTCCTGTACTGCCTGCTCGAAATCCTTTTCATTGTGTACCAATTTTGGACCAACAGCGATAATGACATCCCCGCGACGTAAATCAACCTGTGCGGCTAATTTGCTAACATCTACAATCACCAGCCCTTTACTGCTTGCACGCAGCTCCAGACCAAGGTGTTGTTCTAAAAAATTATCACCGTCAGTAGGCATAATGTCGCTGGCTGCACTAGCTGGGGCACTGATGGCTGGAGACATATTATCCAGTGTTACCTTAATATCCTGTTTTCGGCCTTTACGCCATATCCCGAGAATAATTTGTTTTCCAGGCGGCAGCAGTCCGACTCTGACCGGTAAATCACTGGAGGTTTCCAGTTCTTCTCCATTAACACTTTCAACAATGTCACCGGGTTGCAAACCTGATCTGGCTGCTGGTCCGCCAGCTACTACCTGTGTAATCAGCGCGCCATTAGCCTTGTTAAGCCCAAAAGATTTGGCCAGATTATAGTTCACTTCCTGAATGACCACACCCAGACGTCCGCGCTGTACTTTACCGGTGGTTTTTAGCTGTTCAGCCACATTCATGGCCACATCTATCGGAATGGCAAAAGAGATACCCATAAAGCCGCCGCTGCGACTGTATATCTGGGAATTGATGCCAACTACCTGACCTTTTAGGTTAAATAGGGGACCACCTGAATTGCCCGGATTAATGGCTACATCTGTTTGAATAAATGGGGTGTAGTTCTCTTCCGGCAGGCTACGCCCTTTGGCAGAAACGATACCGGCAGTGACACTGTTGTCAAAACCGAATGGTGCACCAATAGCTGCTACCCACTCGCCAACTTTCAATTCTTTCGGATTGCCAGGCTGCACGACTGGCAAATTATCCGCGTTGATTTTCAATAGCGCCACGTCAGACTGAGGATCGGCACCAATTAATTTTGCCTGAAATTCCCGTTTGTCGTTTAGCAGGACTTTGATGTTGTTCATGCCATTGACAACATGTGTATTGGTGAGAATATAGCCATCCTTGCTTATGAAAAAGCCGGAGCCGAAATTGTATTCATCATCATTTGTCTGCGGCGTCTGAGGCACATTAGGTAACAGATGTTTGAAATATTCGTAAAACGGGTCGTTATCGGGCAGCGTATCGGAGCTGCTTTCAATGTCACCGTCAAGGCTGCGGTTATCTCGGGTGGCCTGTATGTTTACCACGGCGGGACCCTGCTGGTCTACCAGCCGAGTAAAATCAGGCAACAGCATGGCTACCTGATTGCTGTTACCATCAGTGCCGGCAGGTATTTCTTTTACAAAACCCTGATTGGCTGTTTTGCCAAACCAGTGTTCCAGCCGGTCACACCCAGCTGCCGCCAACAACGCTGACAAAATTGCCGTCAACATATATTTGCGATTTATCCGCATCAACTTCCCTATCTTGTTTGTTTTCTTATACAAGCGGTGATCAATAATATTGTAACGAAAAGAGGCGTAAAGTTACTTAATCAGACAGTTAAAGTTGCCTTCGCCGGATATTCGCATAAATCATTTATCAAACAGCGTTCGCAGTCAGGTTTACGTGCTTTACATATGTAACGGCCATGTAAAATAAGCCAGTGGTGGGCATTCAAACGATACTGTTTCGGCACCACTTTCATTAATTTATCTTCTACTTCGCGTACGGTTTTGCCTGAAGCCAAACCGGTCCGGTTACACACACGGAAAATATGCGTGTCTACAGCAATGGTCGGCTGGCCAAATGCGGTATTCAGCACCACATTGGCTGTTTTACGACCTACACCAGGTAAAGCTTCCAGCTGTTCTCGTGTCTGCGGTACTTCGCCGCCATATTGCTCAACCAGAATTGCGCAGGTTTCCATCACATGTTTGGCTTTGGTTTTATATAAGCCTATGGTGCGAATGCAGTCCATTAGTTTACTTTGCCCCAGCGCCAGCATACTCTGAGCGGTGGGTGCCAGCTTAAAAAGCTGCACGGTACATTTGTTAACAGATACATCGGTGGCCTGTGCAGACAGCATGACGGCGATTAATAATTCAAATGGGGTATGATATTGCAGCTCTGTGGTCGGATGCGGACAGGCGGCCTGCAAACGACTGAATATTTCTTCGCGTTTATGTGCATTCATGAAGTTGTTCTATTAGCGGTTTTCTGTTGCTGGCGAAACTGCCAAGGTGCAATAGCACGTGCATTGTGCCACAGACCGAGCCGTTTTTGGCGTGCCTGAAGCTGGGCTTGCTGATAGCGGCTAAAACTCAGCCGATCCTGCTGTTTTTTTGCAATAGAATCGTAATGCCATGCATAGCCTTGCTGTACCATCCATAAATTTATGTCTTCATTGCCCAGAATTATCTGCCCTACTTCGCGCTGATATTGGTCGATAGCCACAACATTCACAGCGACTGATTTACCTTCAATACGCGTTTTTAAAGCATCTCTACTGGCAATGCCATAGGCCTGTTTGATTTCAGGCGCATCAATACTGGCCAGTCGAATTTTGTGCATATAGCCGTTATTATCTTTAACATGGATGGTGTCCCCATCATGTACGCTGTCAACCTGTCCTGTGTAACGTCCTTTGCTCGCCGGTGCATACTTTCTGCCTTTGGCAACGTGCGGCCGACCATTGAAAATATCTTGTACGGAACGCAGAATACTATCTGCTTTCTGTATCTGGTTTTGCAATGGCGCAATTATACTGTCTGGCAACCAAACTTTAGCCAGCGTCAGTACCATCACCAGCCAGATTAAAATTCTACGCCATTTGCTTAGTGCTTTTTGTCTGTTCTGCATTTACCTCTAAAATTACCCCTCAAAAAACCCAACTGTAAGTATCTCAGACTGACAGACATAAAAATCGCCATTAAAACAATGGCAGCCAGCTGCTGGTATTGATAATAGCTGGCTGCACAGAAACAAGTGCAAATATGTTTGTTCACCTCTGCCGCAGCTGATTCAGACTCTGGCTGTTAACACTTGAACGCCACTCTGGCAACCCAGCAGCAGCAAATCAGCAGGATGGTGGGTAAACAAACCGTTTTCAACCACACCTGGTATGCCGTTAATAGCATCTTCCAGTTTTATTGGTTCGCTGATATTCAAATTGGCAACATCAAGAATCTGGTTGCCGTTATCAGTTGTAAAGCCTAGACGCAATTCCGGTTCACCGCCGAATTTCAGTAGCCGGCGTGCCACCAGTGAACGGGCATTTGGCATCACTTCCACTGGTACAGGCACATGGCCAAGGCGACTAGTATATTTACTCTCGTCGGCAATACAGATAAATTTTTCTGCTGCACTGGCGACAATCTTCTCATTCAACAAAGCGCCACCGCCGCCTTTAATCATTTGTAATAAATGATTGATTTCATCGGCTCCATCAATGTATAACGGTAGGCCGTTCACTTCATTTAATGTGACTTCAGGAATGCCAAAGCTCTTCAGAGCCGCACTAGTCTGGGCAGATGTGGACACCGCACCTTTGATTCTTTTTCTGCTTTGCGCCAATGCCTCAATAAAAAAACGTACAGTTGATCCGGTGCCGATGCCCAAATATTCGTTTTCCTGCACATATTCAACCGCTTTTTCTGCGGCCTGACGCTTGAGTTCATCTTGTGCTGCCATACTACTGCTCCTTGTTTATCCTAAATAGATGACAAATTAGTTTGTCTGTATCAAAAAATTATAGCTCAAGCCTGCATCAGATTAAACCGCTGTAAGCAGAACAACTGCCTGCGCCTCAATTGCTTCTTGCCGCCCTAAATAACCAAGTTTTTCATTGGTTTTGCCTTTGATATTAACGGCATCAACCGGCAAATTCAGTGCAGCGGCTATATTTTGCCGCATTTGGTCAATGTAAGGGCGCAGTTTAGGCTGCTGGGCAATCACAGTACTGTCTACATTGATCACCTTCCAGCCGGCCGCCTGCACTTGTGCATAAGCCCCGCGTAACAACTCGCGGCTGTCTGCATCTTTATTCACAGCAGCAGTATCTGGATAAAGTTTGCCAATATCACCCAACGCAGCAGCACCTAACAAAGCATCGGTAATCGCATGTAGCAGAGCATCGGCATCTGAATGTCCAAGCAATCCTTTATCAAAAGGGATGCAAACTCCGCCTAATATCAGCGGCCGGCCGGCTACCAACTGATGCACGTCGTAGCCCTGCCCAATTCTGATAGATTTCATTCAATGTTATCCTGCTGTAAAAAATAAGTAGCCAGTAAAGCATCTTGTGCACTGGTTAATTTTAGGTTCCGGATATCTCCTGCCACCAGAAGCGGTGCAAGCCCCATGGCCTCTACAGCGGAAGATTCATCAGTTATTACGTCTAAATCTGCCTGATTTAGTGCTGCAGCCAGCATACCTGCACGAAACATCTGTGGCGTCTGAGCCTGCCATAAACCTGCTCTGTTGACCGTCCTGCTGACCTGCTGTGCCGGGTCTGCCTGCTTCAATGTATCAGCCACCGGCAGTGCTAATAATCCGCCCACCGGATGATGCTGTACTGCCTTTATTAGGCGTTCAACTGATTCTGTACTAACACAGCAGCGGGCGGCATCATGTACCAGCAGCCAGTCTGTATCCAGAACGGCATAGTGCTGCTGGGCCAGTCTGATGCCATTGCGCACTGTTTGCGCTCGCGTGTCTCCACCACAGCGCAGAATAGCGATATTGGGAGGTAAAGCAGCGGATGGATATATGGTATCGATGTACTCATCTTGTGCCGACACGACAATGAACACTAAATCAATTGCTGATATTCCGGCTAATCGTGTGACAGTATGTTCGAGCACCGTTCGCCCTACTAGACGGACATATTGCTTTGGGCACTCTGCACCAAAGCGTGCGCCGACACCTGCAGCCGGAATCAGCGCAATACGCCGGCTCATGCAGATTTATCCTCTTGTTGCTGCTGCCACTGCCGCCACGCACATGGGGCACCGACAATTTTATCCAGCGTTTGTAAATATGCTTCGTGTTCCGCCATATCTTCTGCATTGGGTTTGACGACAGGAAGAGCTGTATGTTGTATCTGATATTGGCCACCACCCGCAATACTAGTATCGGTGTTACCTGCCATCAGCTCATCCACCAAGCTAAACTGGCTGCGGGTCATGGCCAAATAAACTTCACCAAGAAGCTCGCAGTCTATCAGCGCACCGTGCAGTACGCGCTTGCTGCGATCCACTTCCAGACGGGTACAAAGAGCATCGAGTGAATTTTTCTGTCCCGGGTATCTTTCGCGCGCCATTTGCAGAGTATCGGTGATTTTTTCAGTAATGGTTCTGGTAGCTGGCATATTAAGTTTTTTAAATTCCATATCCAGAAAGCTTTCGTCAAAGCCCGCATTATGGATAATGAGTTCTGCTCCGCTGATATAATCAGCTATTTGCTGGGCAACTTCGGCAAAGACTGGAGCTTTCATATCATGCAGTTTTTCCAATGTGATGCCATGAACTGCCACTGCTTCTTCGGGTATATCACGCTCAGGATTAATATAAAGATGCAGATTATTGCCGGTAAGCCGCCGGTCTATCATTTCTACTCCGGCAAATTCAATCAATCTATCGCCATTACTGGCAGACAGGCCGGTAGTTTCAGTATCGAGAATAATTTGACGCATGCTAATGCTTTAAGCGGCAGAATACCGCAGATTTAAAATAACAATAATACTAAAAAATCCCATTACACGCACAATGCAATTGGCAGCCAAGGTATGTTTTCTATTGAGTACAGCGATTGATTTTAATTTCTGAGCGATTCCTAGACAGAAAGGTCTCTAACCTGTTGCCAAGACCTTAAAATCAGATTTCAACCAGCTTTTTGCCCTTTTAGACAATAGACCACAAAGAAATGACTATTTTTATTTTAAATAAAAACAAATATTTAATAAAATATACTAATTATTTTTAGAAATAAAAATAATTATCATTTGCAATTGTAAAACAATTTGTTTATGATGCCCCTATGTTCACGCAACAAAACAAATTTTTCCAAATAAAGTACTGATTTATTTGAATATCCAAACAGATTTACATATAAATTGCTGCTTGCGCAACGATTTATATTGGAAGTTAACTATTGGTAGTGGTTTGTGTTCCTTTTTGCGCCCCTTTTTTAGGGGCGATTTTTTTGCCAGTATCAGGCTCTTCTGAACAAATTAGCCCAGATTAGCTAATGTAAAATCTGCCGCAACAGCGTCAGATTTTTCACATTATCGTGGCTGATAACGCCCGGCCATGGCTTGATAAATCAGATTTTCATTTTGTAAAACGCTGTAGCGGCTGTTCAGGACATTCTGTGCAGAAGAATATTGCGTATTCAGCGCATCCAACCAGTCACTGAGCGGATTGGTACCATACTGATAGCGTGCATGGTAGTACCGGCTGTTTTTTATATCATACTGATATTTTTGCTCGGAATTGGCTAAGGTATGACGACTAAGGGTGTATTGCTGATAATAACGTTCCACCTCATTTAGCGCCGTTGTCAGTGACTGCTCAAATGTCAGTCTAGCGCTGTCAAAATCAGCTTTGGCTTGCTTATTTTGCCAATATAAGGTCTGCCAGTCGAGAAATGGCAGGTTGACGTTAACACTGGCCGTACCAACAGGAAAACGCAAGGCAGAGTTTGCCGAATCTGAACGAGAATTTACTGCCGTACTGAGGCTGATGCTTGGATACCAGCTACGGCGAGTGCCTTGCTGGGTAGCATAGGCAGACTGTAGGCGATATTCCGCCGCGCGTAGATCTGGACGATTGGCGAGAACGGATAAAGGTACATCCAGATTCACTTCACTGAATTTAATCTGATTCAAAGGTGTTGGCTGGATATCCGTTGTTTCATTTGGTCGTTGATTAAGTAAATTGTGCAGCGTCTGCACTACGTCGGCACGATTTTGTTGCAGAGAAGTCAGGCTGTTTTTTGCATTCAGTAGAGATTGTTTGGCATTAGTAGCATTAATACTGCTCACTTTACCCACCGCATACTGTGCCTGCGAGATGCGAGCAATCTGACGGTATTGCTCGATGCTGTCCTTAGTCAGGCTGATGGCGCCATCGATATAGGCCAAATGAAAATAATTATCCACTACACTGTTTATTAGTGCTAAACGGCTGGCGGCCATATCCTGCTCGCTGGCCTGATAGCGCCAGATAGCGGCATTGGTATTAGCACGGATTTTTTGCCACACATCCAGCTCATAGCTCAGTCCCAGCTGGCCGCTAAAGCTACGGCTGGATGCTCCGCCCTCTTTCAGGTCTTTACTGCTATTGGCACCAAGGGAACCATTGGCTTTAGGAAATAAATTCGTGCCCGTCAGCCCTGCAGTGTAGCGCGCTTTTTCAGCGGTTATAGCAGCCTGCCGTAAATCAATATTATTTGCCAGTGCTGTAGTAACCAGCTGATTCAATGTAGCATCTTGATAAATTTCCCACCAGTTGCCGTTTACCTGATACTGTGCGGCAATTTCAGCACTGCTGAGCATACCGGCCCGATGTAGGCTCTGCTTCGGATAAGGTGTCTGAGTAGCGCAGGCATTCAGCAACACACTTAAACCCACAATCAGAGCTGCGGTGCTTTTTTTCACAGAAATATTTTTCATCATGATTAATTTTATCTTCTTGGCAGCAGCCATCAATGCATTTATTAAATTGCTGCTGCCTACATCTTTCCGCTGCAGAATACTGGACTGGTAATAGATTTAATCTCGCGACAGGGCATCTATCGGATTTAGCTGTGAAGCACGTTTTGCCGGCATAAACCCGAATAACACACCGATGACGCTGGAACACAAAACCGCCATCACAATCGAAATGGTTGAGAATGACATGGCAAAATCGGTGGCCAGCATGTTAAACAACATACTGATGGCAAAAGAAAACAACACACCTACCAGCCCACCAATCAGACAAATCAGTACAGCCTCTATCAGAAACTGCTCCAGAATATTGTGCTGACGTGCGCCGATGGCCATACGGATACCAATTTCCTTCACCCGTTCTGTTACCGATACCAGCATGATATTCATCACGCCGATACCGCCCACCACCAGTGAAATCAAAGCAATACTGGATATCAGCATTGTCATGGTACCGGTAGTACTTTCAATAGTCTGCTTGATGGTGTCGCTATTACGGGTAAAAAAATCTTCAGTACCGTGGCGGGTTTTAAGTAATTCAATAATGCCCTTTTCCGCAGTCTGGGAATTTACATTGTCTTTGATTTTTACGGTAACAGATGTAATGTATTTAGAACCAGAAATACGGTTCATCAAGGTAGTATACGGTGTATAAAGCTGTAAACTGTCGGTATCAGCAAATCCATTATTATTAGGTGCAGCTACGCCAATGATGCGCAAAGGGCGCTTATTAAACAAAATTACCTGACCCAACGGATTACTGCCATCTGCGAAAAGTTTATTTTTGGTGTTGTCATCAATCACCACTACCTGACTGTTTTGGCTAACATCATCTTCGTTAAACAGGCGGCCAAAAGCAAGTTTGATACCGCGTACATCAAAGTACTGATCTCCCACCCCATAGAGCTGGGCGGAAAGAGACTGATTTTCATAGGTGAGTGTGCCACTGGTGTTGGCACCAGGGGTAACACTGTCAACATAGTCCTGCTGTTTCAATGCTTCGGCATCGCCTACGGTCAACGTTTTAATCCGCGAAGAACGGCGATCGCCATAGCCATAACCTGGATAAACAGACACCGTATTGGTGCCCATGGCATTAATGTTTTCAAGAATTTTTTCTTGCGAACCACGTCCCAGTGCCACAACCGATACTACTGACGCAATACCGATAATGATACCGAGCATTGTAAGAAATGAGCGCATCTTATGCGCCATAATCGCCTGAATCGACATGCGAAACGATTCAAATAGTTGGTCACGGTAAAAAAGCCACGAGTTGCGCTCTTCGATACTTTCGATGCGGCTTGGGGGAATATTCGGATTTTTGCTGTGGTCGGCAATAATGCGTCCATCGCGGATTTCTATTACGCGGTTGGCATTGGCTGCTATGCTTGGATCGTGGGTCACCATCACAATGGTATGGCCAGCGTCGTGGAGTTTATGCAGGATTTCCATGACATTCTGTCCGCTGCCGGTATCGAGTGCACCGGTGGGCTCATCCGCCAGAATAATTTCCCCGCCGTTCATCAAAGCGCGTGCGATACTGACGCGCTGCTGCTGGCCACCAGATAGCTCACTAGGACGGTTGGCTTCTTTACCTGACAGGCCGAGCTGCGCCAGTAATTCATCTGCCCGTTGCAGCCGTTCATCGTGTTCCATGCCCGCATATACGGCCGGTAGAGCCACATTTTCACGCGCAGTTAAGGTGCCTAGCAAGTTATAACGCTGAAAAATAAAGCCAAAACTGCGGCGGCGCAGTGCAGCCTGCTCGTCTGCACTCATAGTGGCCGTTTCCACACTGTCAATTTTGTAGGAACCGCTGGAAGGCACATCCAGACAGCCGATGATGTTCATCAGTGTGGATTTACCAGAACCAGACTGGCCGATAATGGCAACAAAATCACCTTTTTCGATACTCAGGTTAATATCCTTAAGTACCTGCACGCGGTTTTCACCTTGACCAAACCAGCGGTTGATACCTTTGATTTCCAATAGACTCATGGCTTACATTCTCGGGCCGCGCTTTTTCGGTTCGATGCTGACACCATCTTTAGCTTCAGCTTTGCTCAAAGAGGATAATACGACCTTTTCACCTTCTTTCAGCCCCGATTTCACTTCGGTTCGCATACCATCAGTGATGCCGGTATAAATCTGTCTTTCTTGTACTTGCTGGTTATCATCGAGTACCTGAACAATTTTTTTGCCGCGACGATGCTTAATGGCCTGATTGGAAACGGTGAGTACATTTCTCACGGCTTTTACAAAAATATTGTTCTGTGTAGTCATGCCAATATGCAGAGCACCATCATCATTCGGTACCAGTGCTCGGGCATAGTAATAGATGGCAGTATCGGTGGTATCGGTACTGGTGTTGTAGCTACCTTGTGACATAGTAGTCAGACCAGGGTCTACGGCATCCAATTTAGCCTGACGCATTTTGCTGTTATCGGCCAGCGTGGTGAATGTCAGATTCATTCCTGCCTTCACCTTGCTCATGTCACCTTCGGCAATCTGCATTTTATTCAGCATTTTGCTTAAGTCAGCTAACTGGACGATAGTTGGTGTGTTCTGGCTAGAGTTGACGGTCTGTCCTTCTTCCACCGGAATGGAAACCACGGTGCCGGCCATCGGCGCGGTAATGCGGGTATAGCCCAAATCTGCTTCTGAGGTATTGATAGCAATCTGAGTTTGGCGAATCTGAGATTTCAACTCTGCCACATTGGCTCGGGCAGCAGCCAGATTATCCTGTGCATTATCAAAATCCGCTTTGGAGGTTGCATCTTGTCCGATTAAGGCTTGCTCACGGGCAAATGCACGCTGCTTCATTTTTAATGCGATTTCCGCCGATACCAGCTGGGCACGATAAGTATCCAGCTTGGCTTTATTGGTATTCAGAGTATTCATCTGGGTGGTGGAATCAATATCGGCAATCAGGTCGCCTTTTTTCACCTGCTGTCCCAGTTTGACATACAACTTTTTAATCTGTCCTGAAGCTTGTGCACCCACATCCACCAGTTGAGCCGCGGCAATTTCACCGGTCGCATTCACTGTCTGGGTAATATCACTGCGGCGTACTTCATCAGTCACAAAATTCATCTGATTTTTGGGTTTGAAAAATAGGTTCCACAGGATTGCCGCTAGCAGCAACAAAACCAATAGCCATACTACCCTTTTCACCCATTTTTTTTTCATTTGCTTCATTATCCGTATCACACTTAAGTGTTTTTGCCCTTTTTAATATACCAGCGGCAAAAGATTAAGATTGTAAAGGATGAAAACCATTCTCATCAATATATCTGATGATTAAATATATAAGTCTGCTCCCAAACCTGAACCTGCATGCACTCATTAACCATTATTTACGCTTTTCAGCGTGGCGGTGCTGCAGTTACCTTGGCAAGGTGCAGGCTTTGACAAGACACACTTAACTGATTATGCTGCGCAGCTTTGCTTTTTCCGGCATTGAAAAAAAACACCATCAGTTTACAATTAATTCATGAATATCCAGCAATCTGTCGCATTTAATTCAATGAAATAACCCAGAAAGCTGCTTGGAACACACACTAATGACTAATTCGAATGTCCGCCGTGCTGTATATGCCGGCAGTTTTGATCCGCCGACAAATGGCCATTTATGGATGATTCGCGAAGCCCAGCCGTTGTTTGATGAGCTAGTGGTTGCGATTGGCGTGAATCCTGAAAAAGCAACTACTTACACCATAGAAGAGCGTAAGGATATGTTGCGTGCCATTACCGCCAATTTTCCTAATGTGAAAATTTCCAGTTTTCAGAATCAGTATTTGGTTAATTATGCCCGTAGTATCGGCGCCGATTTTATCGTACGGGGTATCCGTACTGCTTCAGATTATGAATATGAACGTTCGATGCGCCATATCAATCATGATTTACAGCCGGATATTTCTACAGTTTTTCTGATGCCACCGCGAGAGTATGCCGAAGTCTCGTCAACCATGGTAAAAGGTATGGTTGGTCCGCAGAACTGGCAGGCGATGATACGTCGCTATGTACCAGATGCGGTGTATGAAAAAATTATGCAGGATCATTTGTATCAGGAACACTAAACAGTACAGCACATTTAGATTCCGGCAGTGCAACCAGTAAACCAGCCAAGGTTTACTGGTTTTAATGTAATTGTCGGTTTAGTCTATCCACTCGGATTTCTTTAATTTTTGCTATTCGATTGGCTTAATACCGAGCCGGCTAAAGATTTGGTTTCTTCACTATATTTTGAACTTTTTAAAGCCTTCGATGCAATGGTTTCTATTTTCTTTCCGGTTTGTTTATTGGTATTGGATTGAGCCAAAGCAGAAGCGGCAAGCTCCTTTTGAATTTTGGAAGCATCAGGTTTTTTTAAAGTCTTAGCTGCATTGGATGCTATTGCTGAAGACGTTTTTTTATTTGCAGACATATAATTTTATCTCCATAAGTAATTTAAATATTATTTTCTGAGGTTTTAATAATTTATACCTCAAATTTATTTTAAACTTAATATTTATATTCTGAAATATATTTATATTAAATTTGCACTTAAGTTTTAATTAAAAACTTAAAAATCAATCTATCTGTTTTTTCGAAGCAGAAACGTACACAATACGATACATACCCTAATAGGATACATGTATTCAGTAGATGAAGGTGTTAAAGATTTGATATTGACAGCCTGCTCTGTGCATGGCCATATAAAAGTGGCCATTCCTACTCTTCCAGCATTTCTTACACTGATTGCATTTAGAATAGCTACTATTATTTCGGCTTCATCTTTTAAATCATAGCATGATACGCACACTACTCTTACCGCTACTGCTTCTGGTAGTAAATATTCAGCTCAGTGCAAAACTTTTAGCCTTATATATAACTCAGGTTTTCACTTATCGGTATGGCTGCGTACAGTATATATTTCTTTTACTGGCTTTTTACTAATACGCTATTTATGCTCAAGACGAGAGGATGCAGTCTTTCTGTAACGTTTTCTTATCAGACTAATATTAATAAACATTAATTGTAGAAATTGTTATTGTGCGAATTCTTGTCGCACCACATTTAGCCACGCTTTAAGTGCCGGCGTCAGCTTTTTATGGCGCGGCCAGGCCATAGATAAACGCCAGTTGATTGTAGGGTCTGTGAGTGGGACGGCTGCAAACACCTTGCTATCAAAATCATCAGTGTAATAGCGTGGCAGTAAAGCAATACCTATTTCTTTCTCTACCATATCTCGCAATAGCTCCCACTGGCTGGTACAGCAAACAACATTCGGTTCAAAGCCCTGATCGCGGCAGGCGTTGACAATGCGCTCATATAGAGCAAAACCTCGGCTAAACAGAATAAAAGATTCATCACGCAAGCTGCGCAGCGATATCGATTCGGGAATATTAGCCAGCCTTTTTCGTGGAAACAATACCATCAGCGGGTAATCGCACAAGGGAATGTGGTTAAAATCATCGCTTACCGGTAGCAGCAACTGACCGGCATCCAGCCGGTTATCCAGCAAAGCAGCTTCGATATCGCGGGTACCGGATTCGATAAACGCCAGCTCAATATCTGGACATTGCTGATGAAAACGGAAGAAAACCGGCGTAAGCAGACGGCTCCCAAGCAGGGACATACCAATGCGCAAGGTACCGGATTTTAATTTGCGATAATCCGCAACTTCCTGTTGCAAGAGATTGACCTGATTCAGTATCTGCTGCGAACGATCATAGACACGCTGACCAATTTCGGTAGGCTGTACCAGTCGTTTGCGGCCGTTTTCACCTTTATAAAGTAATGCTACATTTAGTTCATTTTCTAATGTATGTATTATTTTGCTTACGCTGGGCTGCGATAAAGCCAGTTTTTCTGCGGTGGCGGAAAAGCTATGATTCTGAACCAAAGCCACCCAGCACTGAAGTGCTTTTATATCAATCATAATTATTCAGAAAAAGAATAATAAAAAACTTATAATTCATATTACGCCTAATAAGGCTTACTATAATTTAGCGCCTGAATTAATGGCATCAGGAAAGCCAATATGAATATCTTACACCTTTGTCCGGCTAACTGCTTGCGTATCTGCAGTCAGATCGGCGTGATTATATTGTTCTGGGTAGCTGGACTCGGTATTGAAAAAGTCACGCATATTCCTCTATCCGCTGGTGTAATCGGTTTATTTCTGCTGTTAGTGCTTTTACAACTAAAAATAATCAAGCTGTCGTGGGTATCCAGTGGAGCACAGGCGCTACTCGGAGAGCTGATGCTGTACTTCATGCCTATTCTGATTGCGGTGGTGCAATATAAAGCACTTTTTATGGCTGAAGGCTGGCAATTGATTGTAAGTATCGTCAGCGGCACCTTTCTGGTGATGAGCAGTACAGCTCTGACGCTGAAATACTGTTACCGCTTGCGACGTGCCTGGATTAAGCGCCGCCATATCTAAAAGACCAATAATCATTTTTCCTGCTTAGAAAACCTATATGAATATCATTGCTGCCGGCTGCTTTATCTGGACCATCGTGCTGTATGCATTGGCCAAAAAATGTTATCGCGCCAAACCCATTATGCTGTTATCCCCTGCTATTACATTTAGTGTCATCACCATTGCGGTGATGCAGTGGCTAAACATTAGCTACGCCGATTACAATCAATACACACGTTATATATCTGGCCTGCTCGGCCCGGCCACAGTGGCTTTTGCCATCCCCATCTACCAATATCGCGAGGTCATGAAGCGACAGCTACCAATACTCTTGGCGGCCATTATTGTCGGCATGTCTGTTGGTGTCGGCAGTGCCTATCTTATGGCTCGTTTGTTTCATTTTAATCATGAAGTTACTTATAGCCTGATGGCACGGTCTGTTTCCACGCCATTTGCGATTGAGCTGGCAGATAAAATCCATGGCTCTGCCGCACTGGTATCGGTATTTACCATTATTACTGGGTTAGCCGGCATGCTGTTTGGTGACATCACACTGGCTTTCAGCCGCAGCCGTCTGCATCTTGCTAATGGTGCCGCTTTTGGTAACGCCGCTCATGGCTTCGGTACCTCACGCGCCATTCAGCGCAATGCCGATGAAGGGGTGGTTGCCAGTCTCACCATGATATTAGCTGGTTTATTTATGGTACTGGTCGGCCCGATGCTGGTGCGGTTTATTGTGTGGCTGTAAAGACTAAACCTCACTTTACAAAATATTTACCGCTGCCGTACAATGATTCTCGGCATCTTATTTCTATTCCTTATCACATTAAAGCCGCACTGGTAATTACCATACGGCACGTTTCTCTTGTCTTACGTATTTACAGACAAAACATTCTTAATAGTATATCTATAGGGAGTAGCTACACATGGCATATCAATCTCTCAATCCGTTCACCAACGAACTGACTAAAACTTTCAACAATCACACAGACGCTGAAGTAGAAAACATCCTCACTCAGGCCTATGCGCTGTATCAGTCTGCGTGGTCGCAGCCACAAAACATAAGTGACAGACAGGCTCTTTTACGCCGTCTAGCAGATGTGATGACGCTGCATCAAGAAAAAATTGCTCGAATCATTACTCAGGATATGGGTAAACGTCTGGCCGAAAGTCGAAACGAAGTGGTTAACTGCATTGAAATCGTGCAGTATTATGCCGAACAGGCGGCCGAATTACTCAAACCAGTCGCTTATCCAAGTAAGCTAGGTACAGGCTGGGTAGAACATCATCCCATCGGAATTATTCTGGCGATTGAACCATGGAATTTTCCAATATATCAATTGATTCGTGTGATTGCGCCAGCAATGGCTGTTGGCAATCCAGTGGTCGCCAAACATGCAAGCAATGTGCCGCAATGTGCACAATTGATGGAAGATTTGCTGCATGAAGCCAATGCACCAGCAGGTGCCTATACCAATTTGTTTGTTAACACACAGCAGATTGCCACTATTATTAGCGACAAGCGCGTACAAGGCGTGGCGCTCACCGGTTCTGAAGGTGCCGGCAGCATAGTAGCCGGACAGGCTGGCAGCAAATTGAAAAAAGCCACCATGGAGCTGGGTGGCAATGATGTCTTTGTCGTGACTGAAGATGCAGACGTGGCGGCAGCAGCACATACGGCCGTTGGTGGCCGCCTGTTCAATGCCGGACAAGTATGTATCGCCGCAAAACGATTTATCGTGCATGAACAAGTGGCCGAAGAGTTTATCCGAATTGTCAAAGAAGATTTTGCCAATGTGGTAATGGGAGATCCACTAGATGAACATACCACGCTCGCACCACTATCATCTCGCAAGGGCAAAGAGGATTTGCAGAAACAACTTGATGCAGCTATCAGCCATGGCGCCAAAGTATTATGCGGCAATCAGCCAGCTGAAGGTAACTTCTTTACCCCTACCCTGATTACTGATATCAGCCGCGATAATCCAGCTTATTTTGAGGAATTTTTTGGTCCGGTAGCACATCTGTATATAGTGAAAAATGATGATGAAGCCATCGCTCTGGCCAATGATTCTAATTTTGGGCTGGGCGGAACTGTGTTTTCGAAAGACATCGAACGCGCTAAAAAACTGGCTTCCCGTATCGAAACCGGTATGGTATTTATCAACCGCTTTGGGGATTCAGTGGCTGAGCTGCCATTTGGCGGAGTAAAACGCTCCGGTTTCGGCCGCGAACTGAGCGATCTGGGCATTAAAGAATTCGTAAACCACAAACTGGTAGTAGTTGGTCAAGAATAAATTTTCTTCATTAAAAAAAGCAGTCTGTTATTCAGACTGCTTTTTTGCACTTCACCTATGCCATCTCTAGAACACATCAACACCCAACTCAAACAAATATTTATTTTCGGATATTAAAATCTACCTGCCGAGGCAAATTTTTTGGCACAATCAATAATACAAACGGATGCATCTGATAATCAAGCGCGGTACCGTTGTGGATACGTATATCTAATATCAGTTTATCCTGCGTGCGACTGAGTGCCATAGGGGTGATATCAAGCTGCCGCTGTACAATTCCAGCATCATAAACCAGAATATCGTGAGTGTTAAAATCAATCGGTGTTGGCTGCCCATTACGTCCCATGGTTGCAGCCATAGCAAAATAACGTGAAAACTCGGATGCAGTATTGATATGCCTTGGTACCGGCCGGTTGACCGTATTTTTAATAAAATAGTGTCTTGCCTCTTGATAAGGGACGGTAGTAACAGCCTGTACTTGGGGCACCAAACCTTTTGCCCCTTTTGCTGTAACTCGATGACAGGCACTCAGAAAAGCAGCCACAAACCAAGCCAACATGATGACGCAAACCGTACTGCGCATACCACACCTCCTGTCTGGCAAAATTGCCGCTAAGACTGCTTAAACGCCATCCAAGCTAGCGTTAACCAGCCAATAATCATTGTTACCCCACCTATTGGTGTTATAGCACCCAACCAGCGTGGTAAACCTAAAGCCATCAGATACAATGAACCACAAAAAATAATCAGCCCCAGCTGCAACAGCCAGAATGGAGTTTTAACGGCAAAAGCCGGTACAGTTCTGGCCAGCACACCGAGCATCAGCAATCCCAGTGCATGCCAAAAAAAATACTGTGTGGCTGTATGCCACCATTCAAGCTGCTGTACACTGGCCATCTGCTTTAAACCATGTGCACCAAATGCACCGAGCATTACCGCTAGAGCTAGATTTATTGCTGCCGTACCTAACCACATATCATTCCCCTTAATTTATTCAATCATAAAATCTGTTTGACTGATCATATATCAGACACCTATATACTCTGTTTCTGCCAGATAATCACAGTATATCTTCCACCCGTGTGGATAACAAACCACATTACTACTAGGTGACCCACCACCGATCGAGCATCAATCGCTTATACCATCTCGCCCTGAGCCAAATTGCCAGTAAAAAACAGGCCAATCCCAACGATTGGCCTGTTTTTCATTCTTTACAGGAAAAGCTTGAATCAGCAGCTTATTTGCAACTGATACCAGCAATCTGCGGTGTCTGTCCTGTGCCTACTTTAATTACACATTTAGTACTGCTGGCGCCAGATACTGTCAGATTTCCAGCGGCCAAATTCATATTCAGAGGCTCTTTCACACCCATTTTTACAGCAGTGCTGGCCAGCTTTTGCACTTCTTCCGGTGCATAGGAAGTATTGTTGCCGTCAATTTTAATATCCTTAGCGCCAGCGCTCATAGCCAGCAGCATAGAAACAGAAAACATCAAGCCATTACGTATCAATTTATTCATCGGAGTCCTTTCCGAAGAGAATATCCATCAAACATAATAATATAAAAATGCAAAAATTTCCAGAAAAATTAATCTCTTCAACCCACATTTACCGCAAAAGGAGCAACCATCTAGACACTTTCACCACTCAATGAATATACGCCGTAAGCAAAAAAAGCTGTATACCCGTTACATAGGTATACAGCAAACCAAAGGAACTGTTCAGATTACCTGAGCTTATTCCGCTCAGCCTGATTCTGCATAAATTTTCTTATGACTCTGATGAGTTCTGCTCTAAAGAATCTCTATCCTGCTGATATTCGCCCCATAATGCATTTACTACACCCAGCAATATGGCAAAACCAATGCCCAAACACCAAGCAAAATACCACATAATATACTCCCGTCTGTTTAGCCATACCTGCCGGTGCGCACCGGCAGGTACTACGTTATCAATATGCGCTGTGATCGTTGCGGCGGATATGCTCACTGGTTACCTTACCGCGCATCACACGGTAGCACCAGCTGGTATAAAACAGCACAATCGGCACAAAGATAACTGCAGCCACCAGCATTACTTTCAAAGTAAATTCACTGGAGCTAGCATCCCATACTGTTAAACTCGAACGCAAATCGGTATTGGATGGCATGATAAATGGAAACATAGCCACACCAGCAGTAGCAATCACTCCAGCTAGACCCAGTGCAGACGACCAAAACGCTGCAAATGCTTTACCATTTTTGGCCAGCAGCCAAGCCAGAATAAAGCCCAGATAAGCCAGCACCGGAATCACCAGCAACAGCGGAT
The DNA here is from genome assembly GCF_002777855.1 of Snodgrassella alvi. Taxonomy (GTDB): domain Bacteria; phylum Pseudomonadota; class Gammaproteobacteria; order Burkholderiales; family Neisseriaceae; genus Snodgrassella; species Snodgrassella alvi_E. Next base: position 248,362 of record NZ_MEIK01000015.1, on the reverse strand, counting down.
ATTGCTGATAGTTTTGCATCCACGCACCAGTGGCGGTAACCACCTGTTTATGGAGTGGGTCGGGTGCGGCGGCTGGTAGATAGCTACCGGCTACCATGCTGTAGCCCTTGATACCCAAATTAATCCACAGACCAGCCAACGAAAAGGTCACCACTACCACTATTAGCGCGATGGTACTTGCTTGCAGCGCACGTTTTTTCACCACATCTTCCGTACGTAAAGCCAGATAAATGGCACCGTGGAAAATAATCATTGCTGCTGATACCACACCGCACAACAGACTAAATGGATTTAGCAATCCCCAAAAACTACCGGTGTAGAAAGAACGCAAATCATCATCAAAATGAAATGGCACCCCTAAAAGCAGATTGCCGAATGCAACACCAAAAATCAGCGGCGGCACAAAACTGCCAACAAACAATAACCAGTCCCAGCTGGAGCGCCATAGCGGATTATTAATTTTACTGCGGTAATCAAACCCCACCGGCCGGAAAAACAGCGCCCACAATACGGCCATCATCGCCCAGTAAAAACCGGAAAAAGCAGTAGCATATGCATATGGCCAAGCAGCAAAAATCGCGCCACCTCCAGTAATAAACCATACTTGATTGCCATCCCAATGCGGGCCTACCGTATTAATAATCACACGGCGCTCATTATCGTTTCTGCCCACAAACGGCAGCAAAGCGCCAACCCCCATGTCTTGTCCATCCATTATGGCAAAGCCGATCAGCAGCACGCCCAGCAATAACCACCAGATGAATTTCAATACCGGATAATCCAAGAATTCCATGCTCAACTCCTAATGCTCTGCTTCATTGGCATAGCGACCCGTGCCCAGCGAGCCCGGTCCCTGACGCGAAAACCGTACCATCAGATAAACTTCCACAATCAGCAATATCGTGTACAAAGTCACAAAGCCGAAAATAGAACCCCAGATGTTGGCGGCAGTTAATGAAGATACAGACAGATTAGTGGGCAGCACACCGTATACCGTCCACGGCTGGCGGCCATATTCGGCCACAAACCATCCGGCTTCACAAGCCAGCCATGGCAGAGGCAGACTCCAGAACGTCCATTTCAGCAACCAGCGCTTTTCTGCAAAATTATTTTTAACCGAAGCGTAAAATGCCACTGCCATTAACAATAGCATTAGAAATCCGCACAGCACCATAATTCGGAAACTCCAGAACATCGGAGCCACACGCGGAATGGTTTCCCGCGCCGCATGTGCAATATCAGCTTCAGTAGCCTGCCGCACATCTGGTACATATGATTTCAGCAATAAACCAAAGCCTAAATCATTACCATATTTTTTCAGGTTTTCTTTAGCCAGCTCATCAGAACGATTTTTACGCAATGCTTCCAGTGCGATTACTGCTTCACGTCCGTTACGGATACGCTCAATGTTGTCAACAATGATTTCCTTAATTCCCGGAATTTGCTTATCCAACGAGCGCGTACCAATCAAGCCCATTGCCCATGGAATCCGGACTGTAAAATCATTTTTCATCGCATCTTCATTGGGCAGAGCAATCAAATTAAAAGAAGCTGGTGCCGGTTCTGTTTCCCACATGGCTTCTAGCGCAGCCATTTTGGTTTGCTGTGATTTACCAACCGTATAACCGGATTCATCACCAAGCACAATCACCGACAAAATTGAAGCCACACCAAAACCCACCGCGATACGGAAACTTTTCTTAGCAAATTCCACATCCTGACGCTTCAACATATACCAGGCAGAAATCGCCATCACGAAAATTGCACCAGTCACATAACCGGCAGAAACGGTATGCACGAATTTATTTTGCGCCACCTCGTTCAGAAAGATTTCCGAAAAGCTAGTCATTTCCATGCGCATAGATTCAAAATTGAAATGCGCACCCACCGGATCTTGCATCCAACCATTGGCCACCAAAATCCATAAAGCAGACAGATTAGTACCCAGCGCCATCAGCACTGTAACTAACAGATGGCCGGGACGACTCAAGCGATCCCAAGCAAAAAAGAACAAACCTACAAACGTAGACTCAAGAAAGAAAGCCATAAGACCTTCAATCGCCAAAGGGGCACCAAAAATATCACCCACATAATGTGAGTAATAAGACCAGTTGGTACCAAACTGGAATTCCATGGTAATACCGGTAGTCACCCCAAGTGCGAAATTGATACCAAATAATTTACCCCAGAAACGCGTCATATCCTTATAAATTTGCTTGCCGGTCAGGACATATACTGATTCCATAATGACCAGAATCCATGTCATCCCAAGTGTGAGCGGCACAAACAAAAAATGATAAAGCGCGACTAGAGCAAACTGCAGCCGAGACAGCTCCACCAAATCCATAGCCTTGTTCCTTGTTTTAATTAATTAAATTTTATTCAGCAAAAACACAGCCCGAATAGTACAAATATCCAGATTACATATATAAAATAATACTATTCAAATTGAGAATATGAAACTGAACATAAAATTTTTCAAATACTTATAATTAGAATAAATTTAAAATTGTAAAGTTTGATTATAAATTACCGAAGGTATATCACATATAATTAAAAAATACTTACTCTACGACTTAAAAAATTCATACACATATAAGTATAAATTATAAAACAATGGATTTATCAATATTTATTATCTGCACAGCATTAACTTGATTTAAATCAAATACCGTGTTTCTTTTCAAAATAAAAACAGCCACAACGTGGCTGTATCAATACGCATACTGCAACAAAGACATACCGCTCAACTCGTGCCCACTTGCAAAACCTGTGCTTGTGGCCATGGATTAGCTTGATGGCTGGCCACAACCAAAATTCCACGCTGCTGATGTTGCTGAAGCATTACTGCTAGCGCGGTCTGTGTTTCTTCATCCATACCTGCAAAAGGCTCATCCAGAATCAGCAGCTCATAAGGGCGCAGCAACAATCGAGCCAGTGCAATCCGTCGCGCCTGCCCGCCCGAAACCGCAGCACCGTATTCTCCCAAAGGAGTATCAAGTTGCTTAGGCTGATGCTCAGCCCAGACCATCAGCCCCACATTGGCCAGCACCGCCCATAGCTCTTCATCAGTCGCATCCGCCTTGCCCAGCCGCAGATTCTCTGCCAGCGTTAAATCGAAAATATCTAACTGCTGTGCCAGATATCCCACCTGCCTTGTCCATTGCCAATACGCAAACGGCCTACCATTACAGCTTAGCTCACCATCATTTGCCTCCAATTCTCCGGCCAGCACCGCCAGTAAAGTGGACTTACCGGCACCGGAGGCACCTTGCAACAATAAAATATCCCCGTTTTTCACATCGAAATTAATATGTTCAGCACCATTTAGTGCCTGCGGCCAGCACGCACACAAATTTCTTGCCTGTAAATGCAGTTGCAGAGGTAAAGCATTTTTTGGTTCAGACACCGGCACACCGTTGGGCACAATCGCATTGAGACGGGTACAGGCGGCGCGGCACAAACCAAAAGTCATCACATTCATTCCCAACACCAATACCAGCTCAGAAAAGCCGAATATTGCCAGCAGCAAAGCAAGCAACATCGCCACAGACAGCTTCCCTACACTCAATAAAGCGCTCCCATGCCACAGCAGCAACGCAGCCGCTGCTGCGAGACACAACTGCTGTAACAGCACCACTCTACCCGCCAGCCGCTGCTGACTTAGCTGCGCGCCAACATAATTCCCATCCTTAGCAAAAAATGCAGTCGCAAAACGTGGCCATTGCTGCCATTGCAATAATGCGGTTAGCGCCTCCAGTGGTTGCAGTAAAGCAGTTCGTCGAATTTCTGCCTGCATCGCTTGCCGACGACCCCAGTTCTGCCCGTAGCAAGCAGCCAATGCCGGAATTACCAGTGTTGCCAGCAGCAAAGGAATACTCAGAGCTAGCGTTAGCCCGCCACCGGCTACAATCAGAGTTAAGCCAAGAATACCCAGCAACAACATAAACGCCCACAACCATGGCAACACCACATTCAGCGGCCAATTATTCAAGAGTTCAATATCACTTAATAACCGATGCATCTGCTGAAGCGAGCTCACTTGCTGCTGTCTGGCAACGGCCAACCGCGCAAACAGACCACTACGCAAATCAGCCAGCAGTCCCAATACCGCATCGTGCGAACCCAGACGCTCGCCATAGCGTCCAGCCGTACGTAAAATAGCCAGCAAACGGATAACTCCTGCTGGCGTAAAATAATTAAAGATATAAGCCGTAGCCAGACTCACCATTCCTGCTAGCCCTGCCGCCGTAATAAACCAGCCAGATAAAGCCAGCAGCGCAATACCAGCAATTGCCGTAGCCTGCCCCAAAACCCACGCCAGAATCCACGCACCCTGCCGGCTGCGTAAAAGACCCGATAACTTTAGCTCCTGCCCCGACCACAACAAATCATAACGTTTCATCGCACCCGCTCCTGCTCAGAAGACAGCATTATTTCTCGGTCTGTCCAACCTGCATAACTCACATCATGGCTCACTAGCAACACCGTCTTGCCGTAGCTGAGTCTGTCCAGTAAGCGCATAATTTCTTCTGCTGTTTGCGCATCCAAATGTGCAGTCGGCTCATCCAACAGCCACAAAGGGGAATTGCGCAGCAGCATCTGTGCCAGCGCGAGACGTTGCAACTGTCCACCTGACAATCCCTTGCCTCGCTCACCCAATAGCGTATTTAACTGAGCCGGCAACCTCTGTACCAGCACCCACAAACCCACCTGCTGCAACACTTCACGCAACTGCTCATCTGAAGCACTGGCATTAGCCAGCCGCAAATTATCAGCAATCGACAACGCCAAAATCGGCGGCGTCTGCGCCAGATAAGCCACCGATTGTCTGAGTAGTGGCAGATTCAAATCGACATAATCATATTGATTAATCCGTAAAATACCGGAGTAAGGTGCAAATCCAAGCAAAGCCTGCAACAGACTCGACTTACCACTACCACTGGCGCCCCGCAGCAGCACCCGCTCGCCAGCCTGTACACTGAAACTAAATTGAGGCAACCTCACTCGCTTATCTCGCCCGTAAACCACCAAATATTCACCTCGCAGCTCAGGCGGACTCTGCAATACAAAATCCACCTCTGCAGTGGACGCTGTCACCGTTTCAGTAACTTCAAACAAAGGGATTAATGCTTCTGTTGCCGCTTCCGCTTTGGCCTTATCATGATAATTCGCACCTAACTGGCGCAGCGGCGCATAAAATTCAGGAGCCAGCAGCAAAATAAACAACGCCCCCTGATAAGGTACCGGCACCTGACCATTTGCCCACGGCAACACACCCAGTAGCCCCAATCCCAGATACACCGCCACCAGTGCAATCGCCAAGGAAGCAAACAACTCCAACACCGCCGTAGACAGAAATGCTAGACGCAGCACCGCCATAGTACGCTTACGGTAAGAATAAGCAGCCGAATCAATTGCCTGCTGCGCAATCTGCTGTGCCCCCAGCCGACGTAACGTCGGCAAACCACGCAATAAATCCAGAAACCGACCGCTCAATGCTGCAAGCGCTGATAATTGCGCCCGATTTTTTCGCGCAGCAGCCTGCCCTAGCAGAATCATAAACACCGGCACCAATGGTGCTGTCAGCAATAACAAAGCCGCTGCAAACGGACTGTAAAAACAGGTTGCCGCTGCAATCAGCAATGGCATTAGTGCTGCCAACTGCTGTTGCAGCACATAATGGCTAAAATAACCATCTAGCGCATCCACCTGCTCCAACACCAAGGAAGACAGCGCGCCATCACTGCCATATTGGCTGCGTTCCGGCCCCAGAAAAGCCAAAGCGCTTAACAACTGGCTGCGTAGCTGCATGCGGATAGACGCACTGGCTTGCGCCACCAACCGATCTTTAAAATAATTCAGCAACGGTCGCAGCAACCAACACACTAGCAAATAAGGCAGAAACTGGCGGAGAGCCGCCATCACATTCTCACCACCCAGCCACAATGCAAACAGATTGGCCAATAAAGCACTTTGCACAATAATTAATACCGCTGCCGTCAGCATCAGCACCCATGCCAGCCGGAAAGACCGACGCTGGCGCTTTTGCCACATACGCAGATAAAAACGCGCAGAAAATGCTTGAACATTTGGTGTAGCCAACCTGCTTCTCCCTTTAATCTAAAATCCCTTACCTAAAACTATTCAGTCATAATAGCGTGTGGCCGAACACGCTCTAGCCGCCAATGCAATACCGCCCATTCCAGCAAATCCGCCAAACTATCCACTTGCGGCGCCAGCGGCAGCCCCAGATAAAGCAAAACCTGCCGTAACAAATCCTCACGTCGATGCAAATCCAGTGCCGGTGCCCGCGTCTGCTTCGACCACTTCTGCCCCTGCGCATTTGTTAACAACGGCAAATGAGCATACTCAGGCTGAGCAAGACCTAACAACTGCTGTACATAAATCTGCCGTGGCGTCGACACCAGCAAATCCTGACCACGCACCACATGATTTACACCCTGTGCTGCATCATCGACCACCACCGCCAGCTGATAAGCCCAGCAGCCATCCGCACGCAGCAAAATAAAATCGCCCGTATCACTAGCCAGACATTGCTGCTGCCACCCCTGTACCGCATCCTGAAAACCGATAATGGCTGTATCTGTGCGTAAACGCCATGCCGGAGGCTTATGCGCAACTGCAGATATCGCTGCATAATTTAATGCACATTTACCACCATAAATTACGCCATCCACACCCATACCCCGTGCTTCAGCCTGCACCGTCTTACGACTACAAAAACAAGGATAGACTTTATTCTGTGCACGCAATGCATCCAATGCCGCCGCATACAAATGATGGCGGCGGCTCTGATACACCACCTCACCATCCCAGTGCAGCGAAAATGCCTCCAGTGTCGATAAAATAGAAGCAGCCGCACCGGGCATTTCCCGCGGCGGATCCAAATCTTCCATACGCACCAGCCAACGCCCCTGCCGGCTGCGTGCATCCAGATACGAAGCCACAGCCGTCAGCAGTGAACCAATATGCAATAAACCAGTCGGACTGGGCGCAAACCGCCCCACATACATCTCAGCCACAAACCGCTTCCATCCTGAACATCACCTGCAACTTGACATTCCATTTGCAAAAGAACAAACCACCCAATTCACATAGCAGCAAGCTCTGCAAGATAAACAATTAATTATTAAAATTTACCCCATAATAGCATTTATTAGCCCTGCCCCGGTCATAATGGATACAGCAAACTCAGACATCAGGGTCATTTAAAAAGCTATAAAAAGGTATAATCCACCCATCTAAACATTCTGACACACCATGATCAGTATCAATTCTCGTCTGCTGGTAATCGATACCAGCACCGGCTACCTATCATTAGGCCTTCATCACAACGGACATACCCACAGCATTTACGAAGCAGTGGGCACAAAACAGTCTGAACTGATATTACCGCGTATCCGGCAACTGCTGGAAACAGCAAACCTAATGCTAGCCGACCTGAATGGCATAGTCTATGCACAAGGGCCGGGGGCATTTACCGGTCTTCGCATCGGACTGGGAGTAGCAACCGGTTTAGCTTTGCCGAACAACCTACCTCTGATTGGTATACCTTGTCTGGACGCTGTGGCTGCACAGATACCAGATCAACCATGCGTACTGGCGGCTACCGATGCCCGCATGAATGAACTTTTTTATGCCTGGTATGACACCCGTAATCTGAGCCGCCTCACTGAATATCGCGTAGACAGTGCCAGCAACATCCACCTGCCAGACGGCCATCTCCATGGGACCGGTGTCGGCAACGCGTATGCATTGGATATTGAGTTACCCGTCACAGGGCAAAACCAAATGCCGCAAGCAGACGTATATGCTCAACTGGCTTTAACCGGGCACTATCCCGCAACCACCGCAGCAGAAGCAAGCCTACATTATGTGCGTAACAAAATTGCCTTAACCGCCACCGAACAAGCGGCCAGACGCTCAACAGGACAGCCAGCATGACCATTCGTACCGCTCAGCTAACCGACATTCCTGTTTTAGTGAAATTGGAACAGCTTTGCAATCCCGCACCTTGGTCTACCACCCAGCTAACCAACAGCATCTCTGCAGCTCAGCCCATCTGGGTTGTCGACCTACCCGAACATGGCATCGTAGCCATGCTAGTATGGCAAAAAATACCGAATGAAGCAGAAATTCACCTGCTTGACACCCATCCGGCACACAGACGCCAAGGCTATGCCCAGCAATTACTAAATCATCTCTTTCAAAGTGTACAAGCAGAGACTATCGACCGTATATTGCTCGAAGTACGCTCCAGCAACATGGGCGCCATCAAGCTGTACAAGCGCAATGGTTTCGAAAACTGTGGCTTGCGCAAAAGTTATTACCAAAATGGTGAAGATGCCATAATCATGGAAAAACGATGTTAGACAGCCGTTATCTGTATTTACACGAGGCACTCGGGCTGGGACCGATGTGGTTGGCACAGACTGCCTCTCTGCTCCCCGTACAGCCAGCTCCGGCACAAACTGTCACAGCTAAGCAACCTGCACCACCTAGAGAATCCGTACATTCCAGTACCAGTGCCATACAGAATCCAACAACAAAAGAAACTATCCATCATTCACACCGCGCTGCCCTTCAACACATCATCAGGCAGCCACCTCAAGCAGCTAGTGAAACCACGACCACCACTCAAACTGAAGAACGGCAAAACTTCTGCAGCCAGAGCACAACAGATAATTTAAAACTCAGCTACGAAGCCATACCCGCAGCATTAGCTGCCTGCACCCGCTGCAACCTGCATCAGGAGCGCTGCACGCCCCTATCTGGCTATGGTTCGGCAAATGCTCGTCTACTGGTTATCAGCACCAATCCGGCACCACCTGACGACAGCAACCAGCAACTATTCAGCGGCGAAGTCGGCCAACTGCTCAGCAATATGCTCGCCGCCATCAACATTAGCTCCGAGGAAGTTTTCTATACCAGTCAAGTAAAATGTGCGCCTAATGTTAGTCTTAAAGTAACCAGCGAACAGCTACAAGCATGTTTGCCTTATCTGAGTGCACAAATCAAACACATTCAGCCTCAGGCAATATTACTTTTAGGACAAACATTCAGCCGCCTTGATCAATCAGTGCTGGCTCAGAATCTGCACAACATTCCCTATGTCATCTCTCCTCATCCGGCAAGATTATTGCGTCAAAGCCATTTAAAAGCCACAGCATGGACCGCATTAAAACAATTGCGCAAATATTTACATAAACTCACCTGAAAAAATCAGCAATACTTAGGATTATCCGCACAAGCCAAAACATCTATGTTAAAATATGATAATAAAATTTTAATTAAATAAAATCAAAGAATTATGCATATTTCTCTTGGCCCTGTCGTGATGATTCTTTTGGTAGCCGTTTTGGCCGCCATCATCTGCCGACGTCTGCACATTCCCGCTATGCTTGGCTATCTCGTCGTCGGTTTTATGGCCGGTCCGGGCTGGCTGCATCTGATTAACCAAAGCCATGCCACTGAATTCATCGGTGAAATCGGCATCACCTTCCTCATGTTCAGCATCGGACTTGAATTTTCCATTGGCAAACTCAAAGCCATGCGCCGGCTGGTACTTGGACTAGGAGGGCTACAAGTTATCCTTACGCTCCTAGCCCTGTTTATCATTTTTGGGCTGATGGGGATTCAGCTTACATGGGCTTTTACCCTTGCTGCCGCCATGACGATGTCGTCTACCGCCATCGTCAGCCGCATTATGGTTGAAAAAAACGAACTCAGCCAACATTACGGCCACATGATTATGGGCGTACTGCTGATGCAGGACATAGCCGTCGTACCCTTAATGATTCTGTTTCCAGCACTAGCACACAGTAGTGACGGCCTAATACTGCAAATGGGCAAAGCACTTCTAACTATGGCACTGGCACTTGGTTTGTTGCTGATAGTCGGCAGCAGAATCATGCCCGTATGGTTTCGCTTAATTGCACGTACCAAGTCCAGTGAACTTTTCATGATAAACGTATTGCTGGTGACCCTTGGCGTGGCCTATCTCACCCAATTGGCCGGCCTGTCACTGGCACTTGGTGCATTCGTTGCAGGCATGCTGATTTCCGAAACCGAATACCGTTATCAAGTAGAAGACGACATTCGCCCCTTTCGCGACATCCTTCTCGGCTTCTTCTTTATCACCATTGGCATGAAGCTAAACATACAAGTATTACAATCCAGCTGGCTCATGATACTGGTTCTATGCGCTCTTCTCATTGTCCTCAAAGCAGGCGTTCTCTACGGCATTGGCCGCTACATGAAAGAAAACAGCAGCGACAGCACAAAAACAGCCTTGTATCTGGCACAAGGAGGCGAATTTGGTTTTGTTATGCTTGCCATCAGCGGTGCGCTTGGACTTATCTCACTCAATTTGCAACAGGCTGCCATCGCCGCCATCCTACTCTCCATGATACTGGCACCCTTTATCATGAAAAGTGCAGATAAACTCTCAGGATTATTGGTAAAACGCAGCTGGGACGAACAGGCTGCAGACTTGCAAACCATACTCGTTGAAACCATGAGTAAGTCCGACCACATCCTTATCATCGGCTTTGGACGTTGCGGCCAGAGCATCGCCCGCATATTGCAACAAGAAGACACACCCTACTACGCCATTGATTTGGATGCCGAGCGAGTTGCCACAGCCAAAGCGGCTGGTGAACCAGTCACCTTTGGTGATGCCAAACGACAGGAAGTTCTGCAGGCAGCAGGCTTGAAACGAGCCAATACCGTACTCATTACCATCAACAACATGACCGAGGCCAAACACATCCTCAACAACATCATGCTTATTGCACCCACCATGCCTGTAATCGTGCGCGTAACCAACGACGACAACATTCCTGTGTTTACCAATATGGGTGCAGATGACATCGTCTCCGACGAAAAAGAATCAAGCCTGACATTGGCCAGCCAAGCATTGCTCAGTTCCGGCAAACCATTTGATGAAGTGTATCAAATCATGCAACGCATCCGCCAAAACCGCTACCAAGCGCTCGAAGGCCTGTTTGCTGGCAGCGATGATGAACTGTCCGAAGAAAACATACATTATTATCGTCAAGCCTTCACCCTACCACCTGATGCTTTTCTCGTCGGCAAAAGCATCAATGAACTCCCACTTGAGAAACTAAAAATCAAACTACTTTCTGTACGCCGCAATGCACATCAGCTACGCACATTCAGTCCTGATTTTCAGTTTAAGGCCGAAGATACACTTGTCGTACTTGGTCCCAGAGACAAAGTAATACTCTTTGAAAACTGGTCATTACAAGGTACGAGCTAATTTTTTCACATCCAACACTTGCCAGCCGACAGCATATCTGGTTTAATAGCGTCTTTCCCAAGTACGGGTGATTAGCTCAGTTGGTAGAGCGTCTGCCTTACAAGCAGAATGTCGGCGGTTCGACTCCGTCATCACCCACCAGTTTTTTTGTTTTATGCAATAGCGTAAAACTTGCGCGGTGGTAGCTCAGTTGGTTAGAGTACCGGCCTGTCACGCCGGGGGTCGCGGGTTCGAGCCCCGTCCGCCGCGCCAAATAATATAAAAAAGCACAGCTTTTGCTGTGCTTTTTTATTATCAGCCTTACCCAAGAATTTTCACACTAGCCGATCTTATTAAGAATTCAGCAAATATACTCCCAGTAGAGATCAACTTGCATTCTTCTCTAGAGCTAAAATTTCTACTTCAGCATCATCCAAACAAGCCAGCACTCAAGCACTTTCCTGCTTGCCAAGCTTCAACACAAATTGGAACTACATTCCAGTATTCATTCTAATTAGTAAAAAAACAATATAATCCAAATTTTTCAGAATCCGAATAAACCAAGAACTTTATAATCAACAAAGACAAAATTGCTAATCTATTAATAAGCCTTAAATAAACCTTGTTGCCCTAAAAAAATGTTTTTAAATCATTATTGAGAAATAAACGATATCAAAAATTTAAATAGCTACCTAAAATACTTAGTATAAAATCAATAAAATATATATCATATGTATTTATTAATATTAAAATATTCAAAAATATTTAAAAACAACTTTTATACTAATGTAACCAATCAATTGGTTTAAAAAAGATTTCAACGAACTAAAAAAAACATTGACATATTAGTAGACATGCCTTCATTTCTAAAAAATGCGGCCGCAATATCATACCCAAAAAAACTACAAAAAATCTAAAAACTCATACATATCAACTAATGCGCACAAACATAAAAGTGACTCTGCATATTTATTAGGTATAATTGTTAATTTTTGTATAATACATTATTATTTATAAATATTTTGAAATCATTATTCATACATCTTTCATCGGAGACAAATATGCAAAATTTGAAACTCTTGCATCAAATCGATTCACAACAAAACAAACAATAAGAAAGGCTTATCGTGAGCAATACTGATTATCTGATAGAAGTAAACCAAGTTTCCAAAAAAATTTCAGGCCGGCAGATTTTGGAAAACATCAGCTTTAAAATTGCCCCCGGACGCATCATGGGATTTATAGGCCCAAATGGCGCTGGTAAAACCACCATGCTGAAAATGCTTACCGGCCTAATGTTTCCCAATAGCGGAGAAATCAAAATCTGTGGTTATGATATCCAGAAAGATTTTGAAAAAGCGGCATTTAATTTAGGCACAATAATCGAAAACCCGGAATTCTATAATTACATGTCTGGTTTCAGAAATCTGCAAATTTTTGCCAATATGAGCCGCCGGGCCATCACCAATGAAGAGATCATGCAAACATTGGCACATACTGGACTTAAAGGTGCAGAAAAGAAAAAAGTAAAAGGCTTTTCCCTAGGCATGCGGCAAAGATTAGGTGTTGCCAATGCCACCATTCATCAGCCTAAAGTTCTTATTCTGGACGAACCCATGAATGGGCTTGATCCAGAGGGAATAAAAGATTTTCGTAGCCTAATGAAAGACTTTGTCCGCGACGGCAACAGCATTATTATTTCCAGCCATCTCCTTTCCGAATTACAGGAAATTGTTAACGATATTTTCATTATCAATCGAGGAAAACAAATATATGCAGGCTCCATACATGATTTTCTATGGAAATCCAATAATATCATTCACCTAGAAGTCGGAGGAAACATATTACAGGCTGAAGAAATACTTCAGCAACATGGTTATCAGGTAAACAATCAGCTTAACAGTCTCGAAATCTTGATTAACCAATCAGAAGAAGACCCAAGAGCACAAATAGCCAAACTACTCATTGAACACAATATACCCCTGCTGAGCATAAAACTAACCCAAAGCTCACTGGAAGAATCCTTCCTCAGCATCATTCATAACGATAATCAAAAGTATCAAAAAGGAATCAAATAATGAAGTTAATTTTCAATGAATGGCGTAAATACCTGAGTAAATCCACCTACACAATTGTTATGCCATTGATATTATTGTTTGTATATATCTTTTATTATGGAGGAATATATCTGGCCGTCAGCAAATCAGATACAAGCATTACACCTGAAGAATCAGATAAGATATTTATCTGGGGGATGACGATATGCTATTATTATTCTAATTATATTGCCATATTAATGGCGTCCAATACACTGAGCACAGAAATATCCAGTGGTACAATCAAATTTATTCTTACCCGCCCCTACCAACGTTATAAAATACTACTAGCAAAAATAGGCTCCATTATTCTGTTTATGCCGGTATTACAGATATTAAGTGCAATCGGTGTTTTATTATTACAGCTATTGGCCACAGCTCATCTGCCCGAGTTCAACGCGATATTGAAAACGGTCGTGCTATTTATTGCACTTTCTTTAGTGGTAACGATATTTTACTCCTCACTAGCTCTACTACTTTCAACCCTCACCAGCAGTACCGCCTTTATAACTGCCTTCTGTTTTATTTATTATTTCTTTGCAGATAGTCTGTGGAAAATTATAAACTTACGCTATTTCGATTTATCACCAGATAGTTTAATCTATAAATTATCCCCTCTAAACGCAAATAATTATTTGATTGAATTAATCAAAAACACATACTTTCAATCTTTAGATGTAGATAAAGATTTATATATTACCTTTACGGCCAATATTGTCTATACCTGCATCTTATTTCTTATAGCAGTAATGATATTTAGACGGCGGGATATATCTTTAGCCAATTAAACTTAATCTAATAAAGAAGTTCACGAGCTGAATTGGCATTGCAAACCTGCCAATTCAGCTAAACTTACTCACACCCTGCTCTTGATAATCATCTGTGCTGTTGGTATAGGCCATTAGATTAAGCCAGTATCCACTTCTCTTATACCTGTTTTATTACACCCATTCTTCAGTGTAAAAATTTCACTGTCTAGGTCTTTGTAACTGGCTTCATTTTTTTAGATACTGTATCACCAGTTGCTCATAATGAATTTTTTCCCAACAGAGTGCAAACACCGGCAAAATGAAGGAAATAAATAAATTAACATATCGTAACCAGAATACATATATTTTTTTGAAATTAAATTGATTTATACTATCTCTATTGCTGTTTTTTCATTACTTTAAACAGGGGAAAATATGCTTTATTCACCACCGCCTCAGGAACAATTACATCCAGACAATTCAGTTCTTTACAGCCGGCATCTGCCGACTATAAAGCAGCTGCAATATTTTCTGGCAGTGTGTGAAGAAGGTAATTTCCGGAAAGCTGCCAGCCGTCTGGGCATTAGTCAGCCGCCGCTATCTATGCAAATCAAGGAATTGGAACAAAAACTGCAAACTACTTTGCTGCTGCGCAATACCCGTTATGTGTTGCTGACTGAACAAGGCAGAGAATTCAGGGAAAAAGCGAAAAGCTGGCTGGAAGGTTTATCACAGGCAGTCAACTATGTGCATAATTTGCCTGCTGGTAAGGTAACAATGGGTATTACCAAGATTCTTGGTTTTAATTTTATTCCACTGTTTAGTGAATTTATCCGCCGCTTTAATCAACATATCGACTTATTACAGCAAGATTATACTTGCAAAGAACTTATGGCTGAATTTAATAAAAGCAATATAGATATGGTGATTATTTCTGAATATGAAAACACCAGCCTTCAAGCCAAAAGTTTATTAGTTCATCAGGAAAAACTGGTGTTGGCTTTGCCCGAGCAGCATCCGGCCAGTGTAGAAAAAGAAATTGATTTAAATATGGTGCAGGATTTACCGCTGTATTGGTGTAAGCGTTACCAGCATCCCAATTTGTACGATAAATTACAAAAGGTAAATAGCCTACTTAGCAAGCCACTGTTGCTAAAAGAAAAGTTACCAAATTTTTTGACTATGCTTATGGAAATAGCTATGGGCAGAGCCATGTTGCTACTACCTGATTCAATGGCACAGGCTCAAGTAGCAGGTGTGGTATATAAAAAACTGACTGCAAAATATGAACAAATGCTTTCGATGGATATGTATCTTCTGTGGCATACTTCAGCTATGGATAATCCTACTATTCAGGCCATCACGGAATACTTTACACAACAAGATTTACCTAAAGAATCAGCATAAACTTATGTTTGTAATAAGGAAAAATTTACAACCATATTGATATGTTTTTTATATCAATAATTTTGTATTTCTCTAAACAGATTTGATTAATTACTATCAGTGTCAGCAATTAAGCATTGTTCAGAGCTGCGCCGAAGAGATAAATTCCTGAAAGACACAGTTCTGGCATTATTTCACTGAAGGGAAAATCAATAATGACTCAATCTCTACCACAAAGAAAACTTGGCCAGCATTTAACCGTTTCAGCTATTGGCTATGGTGCCATGGGGCTGAGTGAATTTTATGGCGACATTGATACAGCTAAAGCAAGCTCAATGTTGCATGAGGTAATCGACAGCGGCGTTACGCTAATTGACACAGCCGATATGTATGGCCGCGGTGCTAATGAAAAGCTGATTGGTTCAGTATTAAAAACCCTGCCGGCTTCAACCCGCGCTGGGCTGACAATCGCTTCTAAGTGCGGTATAGACAGAAACAGTACTTCCGGATATAACCGCAATATTAATAACCATCCAGACTATATTAGAAAATGCTGTGATGAATCTTTGGCACGACTAGGTATTGAACAGATAGACCTCTATTATATCCACCGTATTGACCCGAATGCGGTAATAGAAGAAACCATGCAAACTTTGGCTGATCTGGTAAAAGAAGGCAAAATTGCCAATGTTGGTTTATGCGAAGTATCTGTGCCTGTATTGCAGCGTGCCTGTGCTGTTTATCCGGTGGATGTAGTACAAACCGAATATTCTTTATGGACACGCGAAATTGAAGATGACATCCTTCCAGTTTTGAAAAAATCAAATATTGGTTTGGTGCCCTACTCTCCACTGGGTCGTGGTTTCCTGACTGGTAAAATTCAAAACAAAGACGAATTGTCTGAAAATGATTTCCGCCGCACTAACCCACGCTTTCAGGATGAGAATCTGGAACATAATAAACGGCTTCTACAGGCACTCGAACCAATGACAGTTAAATACAATTGTACTATGGGACAAATTGCACTGGCGTGGTTGCTGGCTCAATGGGAACATATCGTACCGATTCCAGGTACCAAAAACCCTAAATACCTGCACGAAAACAATCAGGCAAGTCTGTTAAAACTGGACGCAGCTGATGTTCAGACTTTAAATGATTTAAAAAATACTATCAACATTCAGGGCGAACGTTATACCCCTGAAGGCATGAAAGGTATCTTTTAATTTTAAAGCATAGTAATGTAAAACATTATTGAAAAAATATATTCCCTGCCAGATAGTTAATTACTGGCAGGGATTTTTTATAATCACTTAATTATCAATAACTAACAAAGACTTAATCGCCTTACGCTGATCCATGGCTTCATATGCAGTCTGAATATCATTTAAAGAAAAACGCTGGGTAAATACTTTTCCCGGCTGAATTTTTTCATCCAATACCGCTTGAAGCAATAAATTCTTATCGTAAGTGGTTACGCTGGCGATACCGCCACGCAGCCCAATATTGCGCCAGAAAATATCACCAGTTTTGATTTCGTTTTGATGCGGGACACCAACACAACCCACAATAGCTCCCGGCCGAGCAACGGCGATAGCAGTTTGTAAAGATTGTTCACTGCCTACACATTCCAGCACTGCGTCCACGCCTGCTCCAGCCGTCATGGACAAAACTTTTGCAACAGCTGCTTCGCCGCGTTCGGGCACAATATCTGTGGCACCAAATTCCTGTGCCAGCGCTGCCCTGTCTGGGTGGCGGCTCATGGCAATAATGCGTTTTGCTCCACGTAGTTTGGCTGCTATTACACCACATAAGCCGACGGCACCATCTCCCATCACCACCACAGTATCCCCCGCTTTAACTTCAGCACTAGAAGCCGCATGATAGCCGGTAGCCATCACATCAGCCAGTGTTAGCAACGAATTGAGCACTGCGTCTGAATAATCCTGTGGCTGACCAGGAATTTTTACCAGAGCCCAGTCAGCGTTACTGAAACGCAGATATTCTCCTTGATAGCCGCCATTACCACCATCTTGTTTGTTCAGGCAGTTACCATCAAAACCGGCCTCACATGCAGCGCAATGGCCACAGCCATGGGTGAAAGGGACGATAACAAAATCACCTTTTCGAATATGAGTTACGGCATCGCCAACCTCATCTACCACA
The DNA here is from genome assembly GCF_002777855.1 of Snodgrassella alvi. GTDB lineage: Bacteria > Pseudomonadota > Gammaproteobacteria > Burkholderiales > Neisseriaceae > Snodgrassella > Snodgrassella alvi_E. The sequence goes on along the minus strand of NZ_MEIK01000015.1, from coordinate 230,684 downwards.
CCAATGGCTTCGTGACCAACTGTACTACCAGACTCGCGCTGACTGATACCGCGAAACCACCATAAGTCTGAACCACAAACACAGGCACGAACAATACGAATAATGGCATCAGTGGGTTGCTGAATAACTGGTTTGTCCATTTCTCGTATGGCTACTTTACCGGGTTCCACAAAAACGGCAACTTTCATCTTTATCTATCCCTATCTTATTGAATCGATTGATTCCTGATTCAGTATATTGCTTATAGCGGATAATTCATCTGCTTTGATTATCTTACTTCTCCCTTCGGCACTGGTAAAGTTGATACAAACTCTGCCCTAACCAACAAACCAATTTGCCGCGGTCAGGCTGTTGTACCTTCCATTTATAAGTAGTACCTGAAAGATGAGCACAGCAACAGTGTGAATGTTTGCGTCAGCATAGTAGTTTAATCAGTGATGAAAATATGACCAAAAATATAAGTACGTTAAATTTAGCAAAAGCTATCATTACAAGTATTTCAAGCCTAAGCTGTATATCAGCTACGAAGAAAGAAAAATTATTTCGGCGCTTCGTTTACTGATGGCACAGTTGATACAATAGATATTTGCGGCCATTTCATCGTGGTTAGACAATACAGCCTGCATAAGAAATATGATTGTTTTCGGCTGCTATGCCTATGGACATGAGGACATTATTTGCCAAAAAGCTGAAAACCAAATGGAGATAGCACCGCAAATTTTGATCTTGATGGCAGTAGTTTTGCTGATTTTCTGTTAATTTACAAAGATGACATTTTGCTATCTGCGAAAAATGTAATCCTGATATCAGTAAGCAGCCTTTGGCTCACGGAAGAGTTGTTAACATCAAGCTTAATTTTTCCAAGGGTAGATTTATTTATCATTCACCAATGGCACAAATAAAGTCTGTTGGACACAGGTTTCCTGATAGCCTTCGGCTGTTTTATCAATTACCCACAAAAACTGCACGCCTCCCTCATCCAGTGGCAACACCATGCGCCCGCCAATAGAAAGTTGCTGCAACAGCGGCAAGGGGACTTCCTTCGGTGCAGCGGTTAGAATAATGCAATCAAAAGGTGCTTCCTGAGGCAAGCCCAGATAGCCATCGCCACATACCAGCCTTGCATGGGCAAGTAAACGAACTGCACGCAGGTTCTGTTTGGCGCGCTCATGTAGCGGACGCAGCCGCTCAATAGAATAAATTTCGCGTAAACCCAGTGCTTGTAGAACAGCCGTCTGATATCCACAGCCGGTCCCGATTTCCAGAATACGCAGATTCGGGTTGATTGCACGTCTGGCGAACAACAACTGCGTCATCACTGCCACGGTATACGGCTGGGAAATAGTCTGTCCCAACCCTAATGGCAGCGACATATCATCATATGCATGCGAACGCAGTGCTTCTTCAACAAAAACGTGACGCGGCACAGCAGACATAGCGGATAACACTTCCGTGCGGGTAATTCCCATTTGGCGCAGTCTTTCTACCATCCGTGCCCGCCGGAATTCATAGCCTGTCCAGCTCACGCCCTGTCCCACTTCTGTCACCACTGAACATCTTGCAAAAAAGTGCTGACTGCACCCATTTGCTGATAATCAGTTAAATCAAGGGTAAGCGGTGTAATGGTTACGAAACCGGCTTCATTGTCGCTGAAATCCGTATCCTTCCAGCTGGTATCGGCAGGCCCTACACCACCAATCCAGTACATGGTTTCGCCGCGTGGACTATCTAACGGCACAATACACTGTTCGTGATGCCGGCGGCCGAGTCTGGCCACACGATAGCCCTGAACACTCTCTGGAGTAACAGCCGGAATATTGATATTCCATAACAACGGTTCGGCTGGCTGCTGTGCGCATATTTTGGATAAAACAGTAGCTACCGCTTTTTCAGCTGTCTCCCAGTAGCGGCCACTGCGGTCATTAATCGAAAAGGCCAGTGCCGGTATACCCATCAGAAAAGCCTCAGTAGCAGCGGCTACGGTACCGGAATACAAGACATCATCGCCCATATTGGCGCCATGATTGATGCCAGAAAGCACTAAATCTGGTTTGAAATCGGACATGGTATGCAGCGCAACGTGGATACAGTCAGTTGGCGTGCCGTTAACATAAAAAAAGCCATTAGCAGCTTTTTTTATCGAAAGAGGACGATTGAGGGTAAATGAGTTACTTACACCACTTTGGTCGCTTTCCGGTGCCACGACTCTGACTTCGGCAAACTCTGCCGCCACCTTCGCTAGTAGAGCTAATCCTGCGGATAAATATCCATCATCATTACAAATTAAAATTCTCATACCTATCCCAGTTAAAAATCTTTGTCTTGCTACAACTGGGCTACTTTAAGCCCATAGAAATTGCTGGTAGCCTGTTTCAATTATTGAAATAAAAGGCTGGAGACACATGAAAGCCGTCTGCAGGCAACTGCCAGAATCTCTGCTGAAACCTATCTGCTTTAAGCTCAGCCACTAATTATAAGGGTTTACACCTGTTCTGACAGCTATATATGCTGATTTTGTGCCAACAAACAAGCATGCAATGCAGATATTCATTGTAAAAATGAACAGACAGGATGTATTGATTAACTGTTATCAATGGAAACTGTGTAAAAGTAATAACATAATAAAAACGAACCGAAACGGTTCGTTTTTTTAGACTACTAAGTTAGATGTAGGTACTGAAAGAATTGAGCATTTGCATTTCAGCAATCAACCGCTATTGACCTGCTTTTACCTGCTGAAACAGGCGTACCGCCAGACGCACTGCATCCTGAGATTTGGGTGATACCACAAAACTTTTATCCAGCACTGCCTGTGTCGGGAATATACTTGGATCACTACTGATTTCGCTATTCATCAGAGCCCGTGCCGGTTTGCTGGCCGGAGCAAACGTTACATAATTACCATTTTTGGCAGCCACTTTAGGATCCAGAGTGTAATTGATGTATTTAAGCGCATTGGCAACATTCTGAGCATCTTTGGGAATCATAAATGAATCAATCCAAATACCCACTCCCTCTTTCGGTGCCAGTACCTCTAAATGAACGCCGCTTTTGGCATCCTCAGCACGTTTTTTGGCTATATTCAGGTCGCCGCCATAGCCTGTGGCTACACACAGGTCGCCGCGCGCCATATCATCTATATAGCCTGAAGAACTAAAGCGCTTGATATCATTACGCACAGATTTAATCAAATTGGTTGCCGCACGGATATCCTCCGGCGCACTACTGTTCGGGTCTTTACCCAGATAATGCAGAGCCAGAGGATACAGCTCGGTAGGGCTGTCAAACAGCGAAATGCCACAGCTTTTGAGTTTATGCGTATAGGCAGGATTGAATACCAAGTCCCACAGATTATCTGGCAGCTTGCCGTCCAGAGCTTTATCAACTAAAACCTTATTAATGCCAATGGTATTCATACCCCAGAAATAAGGTACTGCGTATTTATTACCTGGATCCACCTTATCCATCATTTTCAGCAGATTAGGGTCGATATTATTGTAGTAAGACAGCTGGCTTTTGTTAACCGGCTGATAGGCGCCCGCCTTGATTTCGCGGCCGACATTGGCTATAGACGGTACCACCAAATCATAGCCGGAACGGCCAATCAGGATTTTTGCTTCTAGTGTTTCGTTACTGTCATAATAGTCGTAACGAACTTTAATTTTATTTTCTTTTTCAAAAGTTTTTACGGTATCAGGGTCTACATAATCCGACCAGTTGTAGATATTGAGCTGATCTGTTGGATTCATGACTCCGTTAGTGGAGGCCGCATTTTTGTTTGCTGTACCGGCATCCGAGCAGGCAGCAATCAGCACACTGACGATGGCTGACAATACCAGTGATTTTTTCATACACGATTTCCAATTTGTATGCCCACAGTAATGGGGGAAGCAAGTATCTATATGACGTGCACCAGCACAGCCACCTCTAAACCGACATTAAACTGTGAAATACAGCACCACGCAAGAGTATTTGGCAAATTATTACAGTGTATGCAGCCAGCAAGGACACAAACTTGCCCGATATGCTAAAAAATCGTACGGAAAAACCAAAATAATACACCTGCCAGCAGTATGGAAACGGGTAGTGTCAATACCCACGCCATAACAAGATTGCGGATGGTAGACTTTTGCAATCCACTTTTATTGGCAGCCATGGTACCGGCAATACCCGAAGTCAGTACATGTGTGGTGCTGACCGGTAAGCCAAAACGGTCGGCAGCAAAAATCAGCGAAGCAGTCACCAGCTCGGCAGAAGCACCCTGTGCATACGATAGATGGGTTTTACCGATTTTTTCGCCCACTGTTACCACAATTCTCTTCCAACCCACCAGTGTACCTAGTCCCAGCGCCAGTGCCACCAGTACCTTCACCCACACCGGTATATACTTGGTAGCATGGTCTATAGACGTATGATAAGCCTTCAAACTCGCTATTTGTGCCGAATTAAGATTATATTGGCGATGCAAGCTATTTTTTTGCAGCAAGGTTAGCGATTCTGACACCAGATACATATCATTGCGGATATTGCCTACCTGCTCCGGTGGCAGATTGCGCAGGCTGTCGCTTTTACTAACATCATGCGCCACAATATGCACCAGCTGCGCGAGCGCTGCCAGCTGCTGCGGCGTACCCTGCTTGTCTTCTACCAAAGCAGTGACCTCAGCACGTGCATCTGCATTTTGCGGCAGTACCAAGCCCGCTGGCAGCAATCCTTGTATAGTTTGCTGGGCAGCCAGTGAATTAACCGAAAACTTTACCCATTCTTCTCTGGGCACAGCATGATTCAATGCATAGGCCATCGGGACAGTACCAATCAGAATCAGCATAATTAGTCCCATGCCTTTCTGACCATCGTTCGAACCATGTGCAAAACTTACCGTGGTACAGGTAAAAATCAGCAATAGGCGAATCGGCCATGGTGGCGGCGCGTCATTTTCCGGTGCACGGTACAAAGCTGGTATTCGCAGCAATTTTTTCGATAAAATCAGCAGCAGACCAGCCAGCACAAAACCAATCAACGGAGAAAAAAGCAGGGATTCGCCCACATTGATCACCTGTTTCCAGCTCACGCCACTGGTACCCAGATGTGCAGACATTAGTTGATTGGCTACTCCGACACCGATAATCGAACCAATCAACGTATGCGAACTGGATGCAGGCAAACCCAGCCACCAGGTACTTAAATTCCAGATAATAGCTGCGGACAGTAATGCAAATATCATCGCATAGCCCACGCCACTGCCCATATGTAGAATCAGTTCAACCGGCAGCAGTGAAATCACACCATAAGCAACAGCACCGGTCGATAGCATTACCCCAAGAAAATTAAACACACCAGACCAGATTACAGCAGTATTAGGACTGAGCGAGCGCGTGTAAATCACGCTGGCTACGGCATTGGCCGTATCATGAAACCCATTCACAAACTCAAATGCCAGTGCAATCAGCAAAGCAACAGTTAATAAGGCATAGACCAGCAATGAAGACCGGGGAATACCCTGCAGATCATGATAAATACACACCGCAGCATAAGCTAATCCGCTAAGCAATATCAGCAGAAACAAAACAATACTTACTTTACCCGTTTTCCCAGATACAGACATAATTGCCCCAGACGACGAAGTCGTAGACGAAGCAGACACAGTTTTCTCCCTATTAGCAGGTGCTATCCTGACTTATTGTAAAAGACCAACATGACAACTTTGTGACAGACACAATAATTTTGCCGGCTGTTGGTTTTTCTCCTTAAAAGCCTATTTTTTTTCGCTGTTCAAGCTGCGACTAATCACATACTTATCTCAGCAAGACACAGCTTTGCTTAGCCTCAACCATATGGCTTCATGCGCTATTTTGTTACATTGAGTATACAGACAGTCTGTACAATCTGCCACGATTTACCGGAGTCTATCTGTTTACTACCAGATACAGGGTCAGCCAATACTCAGGTACGTACATACTTGTGCTACTGCCACAAGCTAATCTAGCCGGCTCTCTCAATCACACACTTAGCTCATGCAGATAAACATTTGTTAGCTGCAATAGCCATATTTAGTCAGTCGTTTATCATTACATTTATTGAAATAAAACCACAAACATTGACGATAACATTTTTATTTCTTAAAGTAACAGTCACAGCAGCATTACGGCCGCAATACCATTAATTTAATTCATAAAAATCACCACCAATCACAAATATTCCGAATATACCAATCAATTTTAAGCCAACATACTCACACATTGAGGAGAAACCACATGCAAACATGGGTACAAAACTACTCAGCATTAGGCAACAGTGTCTACCTGACTCTACTGGCTGCCCTGTTACCCATAATATTTTTCTTCGTGGCACTTACTGTCTTGCGCATGAAAGGCCATATCGCCGGAGCCATTACCTTGGTTCTGGCAATTATCGTGGCCGTAGCAGCCTATAAAATGCCGCCGGTACTTGCATTATCTTCCGCATTATATGGTTTCTTCTATGGCCTGTGGCCAATAGCGTGGATTATCATTACAGCCGTATTTCTGTATAACCTGACCGTTAAAACCGGCCATTTTGACATCATCCGCGCTTCGATTCTCTCTATTACCGAAGATCAGCGTCTACAACTGCTGCTCATCGGCTTTTGCTTCGGCTCTTTTCTAGAAGGTGCGGCTGGATTCGGCGCACCGGTTGCTATTAGTGCGGCACTGCTGGTAGGTTTGGGTTTCAGACCCTTATTTGCAGCTGGCTTATGCCTGATTGCCGATACTGCTCCGGTAGCATTTGGGGCACTGGGTATTCCGATTCTGGTCGGTGGACAGGTTTCTGGTATCGATCCCTTTCATATTGGCCAGCTGGCCGGCCGCCAACTGCCCATGATGTCTGTTGTTATACCGTTTTATCTGATATTTATCATGGATGGCATGCGGGGTATCCGCCAAACTTGGCCGGCACTGCTGGTGTCTGGCGTATCTTTTGCCGGCACACAGTTTATTACCGCCAATTTCATTGGCCCCGAATTACCTGATGTAACTTCAGCCCTTGTTAGTATGGTGTGCCTGACTCTGTTTTTACAGAAATGGCAGCCCAAACAAATATTCACTTTTAACGGCATGCAGCAGTCCAGTACTGAGCGCAAAACCACAGAATATAGTAAAAAACAAATTATTCTGGCATGGTCACCGTTTGTTATCCTGACTGTGTGTGTGGCCGTATGGACGATCAAACCGTTGCAATCATGGTTGAATTCATTCAGTCAGATTAAGATTCATTGGCCAATGCTGGATAATTTGGTTATCAAAACAGCTCCTATCGTTGCTGAAAACGCTCCGATAGCGGCTGAATTCAAGCTGAATATTCTTGGCGCTGTTGGCACCTCCATTCTGCTGGCCGCCATTATTTCCGTGCTTATCCTGAAAATCAAACCACATCTTGCCATTGATACATTCAAAAGCACTCTGTACGACCTGCGTTTTCCAGTGCTTTCAATCGGGCTGGTATTGGCCTTTGCCTATGTGGTTAACTACTCAGGCCTATCCTCAACACTGGCTCTGGCACTGGCTGACACCGGCAAAGCATTTCCATTTTTCTCACCATTTCTCGGCTGGGTAGGCGTATTCCTAACCGGCTCCGACACTTCTGCAAATGCCCTGTTTGGTGCACTACAGGCCAATACAGCCTTGCAGGTAGGCATGGATCCTATATTGGCTGTGGCAGCCAATTCTGTTGGTGGGGTAACTGGCAAAATGATATCCCCGCAGTCTATTGCCATTGCCTGTGCTGCAGTGGGGCTGGCGGGCAAGGAATCTGACTTATTCCGCTTTACTGTGCGTCACAGTCTGTTTTTCTGTCTGATTGCCGGTATATTTACATTGGTGCAAACCTATCTACTTCCATGGACACTGACTCTGTTTTGATTGACACAAAAAATCCCGCTAAACCAGCGGGTTTTTTTAGGGCGTAACTTCAGTATCAGCCACCTGTTTTGGCCATAATGCGCACAATCTTATCCGGCTGCTCATTAAATTCATGCTTTTCCGGTTTTAAATCCACTGCATGCCGGATGGCTGCTTCTAATTGCTCATCGCTACAGCTTGCAGCCAGCAAAGGCTTCAGAGCCATACTTTGATCCTGACCCAGACACAGATACAACGTACCATCAACCGACATCCGCACCCGATTGCAGGTAGCACAGAAATGCTGCGAGCGCGGTGTAATTAACCCTAGCGTAAAACGACCATCAACACTTTCCCAATATTTAGCTGGTCCGCCACCATAAACACGCTGGCTCTCATGCAATTGATATTTTGGCCGCAGATTTTCAATTAGTTCGAGCAGATTGAAATACTCCAGTTTACGTCCGCTCATACCCATTGGCATAACCTCAATCAGGCGCAAAATAAAGCCGTTTTCAATACAGAACGCCACCATATCGTCAATATCAGCAATATTAACGCCGGGCAGCGGCACCATATTGATTTTAATCCGTTCAAAACCAGCATCGCGTGCCGCCTGCAAACTGTCTATTACTTTATCAAAACTATCTTTGCCGGATATCTCCTGCACACATTCTCGTCGCAAGGAATCAAGACTAACATTCAGCCGATTGAGCCCTGCCTGGCGCAAATCAGAAGCATATTTCTTTAGCTGCGTGCCATTGGTGGTTAAAGACAAATCCTCTACCCCTGGCAATGCTGCCAGCCGCGCCACCAGTTCAGGCAAATTTTTTCGCAGCAACGGCTCACCTCCGGTTAACCGAAACCGCGACACCCCCATGCGCGCAAAAGCTCCGGCCACCCGCTCAATCTCCGCAAACGACAACCAGTTTGCTGGCTTTTCAAATTCTGTAAATCCTTGCGGTATACAATAAGTACAGCGTAAATCGCATTTATCCGTTACCGAAATGCGCAGATAATCAATACGTCTGTTGAAGCGGTCAATCAGCATGAGTAAAGTAAGTGCCTGATACAGAATATTATTCCCGCAATGGCAAATTTCTAGAAAACTTAAGAAAAAACAGCTATTTTATATTATTTTTCTGCATAAATACAATTGCATCAACAGCAGCCATCTGCCACAGCAGGAAAAAAAACGGCATAATAAACCATTATTGATTGTTATATGTTTGCTTCATGATTACCGTGATTTATCTGGCACGCTTTGCCGAAGAGCTTGGTCTGGCACAGGAACAGCTTCCTCTAAACTTTACCGACACTAATACCCTTCTCTCCCACCTACGTCAGCGCGGCAAACCTTGGCAACAGGTACTGGCTGAGGGGAATGTTTACAAAATTGCCGTCAATAACGTTATCCGGCATGGCAATACCAGCCTACAGGACGGAGACAGCATCGCACTGCTGCCACCAGTAACCGGAGGCTGATATGCAGACAAGGATTCTAATACAGACAGAAGATTTCAATCTCAGCCACGAACTGGCACTGGCAGAAGCCAGTGCACCAGATTGCGGAGCTGTCGTCAGCTTCATTGGCAAAGTGCGAGGTAATGACAATCCGCAGCAGCCTCTCAGCCACCTTTTTCTCACCCACATGCCCGAAGTTACAGAGAATGAAATCAGCAATATCATCACACAGGCGGCACAACGCTGGACATTGCCTTATGTTTGCGTGATTCATCGCATCGGCGACTTGCCCGTAGGCGCTCAAATCGTACTTGTCCTTACCGCCAGTGGCCATCGCGAACATGCTTATCAGGCCAATCACTTCATCATGGATTATCTTAAAACCGAAGCACCATTTTGGAAAAAAGAATGTTTTGCCAATGGTAAACAGCATTGGGTAGAAATGAAACACAGCGACCAACAGCGTAAGCAATCATGGCAATAAATGCTCAGCTTGGCCTGATTATACTGGCCGGCGGACTCGGTACTCGTGTTGGCGGAGCCAACAAAGCACTACTGCCACTTAACGGACAACCTCTGCTCACGCTTGTTCTACAACAGATGCACCATTGTAGCGAGCACATCATTATTAGTGCCAATCGCGATATCGACAAGTTGAGCCGCTACGGATATCCCGTCTGTACCGATCTACCTGACTATCAGCAAATGGGACCACTGGCCGGTATAGTCAGCGCTGCGCAAACCTTACCATCACACATCGAATATGTGCAGATAGTACCTTGCGACCTGCCCTTTCTAAGCGCTGAGATTATTAACGGCCTGTCTCAGACACTGTATCAACAGCCAGAGCTGGATATCGTTTGTGCCGCAGACAATAGCAATCTGCATCCCATTGTCTGCCAGATGCGCCGGCATCATTTAACAGCTATTCAACAACAACTGCACAGCAACGGCTCACACAGCATGCGCTCTATTATTCAACCCTACCGCCATGCTATCGTTACCTTTGCCAACAGCCACCCTTTTACCAACTACAACAGCAGCGCCATGTTTATCTGACTACGCTGCGGAGTAACAACATCATGATGGATTTTTATCAGGGACAGGAAACCCTGCTACAACAGACCGTCCGCGTAGTAGATAGCGAGACTGTAACACTGAATCAGGCTGCCGGTCGCATTTTGGCACAGACGCTTATTGCCACGGCCGATGCGCCAGCTTTCGACAACAGTGCCATGGACGGCTACGCCGTGTGCGGACTGGACTGCACAGAATGGCAGCTTATTGGCACAGCTGCGGCTGGAGACAGCCGGCAACAGACCTTGCAACACGGACAGGCTATGCGCATCTACACCGGCGCCGGCATTCCGCTTCAAACTGACGCCGTTATCATGCAAGAAAAAACCAGCGTCAATGGCAACATTCTTACCAGCACCCATACAGTTAATACTGGTGAAAACATACGCCGTAAAGGCGAAGAACTAAAACAGGGCACTGTTTTACTACCGGAAGGTGCTTTGCTTACCCCTCAGGCCATCGGGCTAGCAGCTTCACAAGGTGCCAGTGAACTGCCAGTGTACCGCAAACTGCGCGTCAGCGTATTCACCACCGGCGATGAACTGGTAAGCGGCAATTACAAGCTCGAGCAGCATCAGATATACGACAGCAACCGGCCAATGCTGCTAGCCTGTTTGCGCCAGTATGCATTTATCGAGGTTATTGATGGCGGCATTTTGCCGGATAAGCTCGACATCATTACCGATACCCTCGCCCGCGCAGCAGCCGACAGCGACAGTATTATCATTTCCGGAGGCGCCTCAGTTGGCGACCGCGATCTGGTTAAACCAGCTTTACAGCAGCTGGGCACCATCGAGCACTGGAAACTCGCAATAAAACCCGGTAAACCTTTTGGATGGGGCACAATCGACCTATGCCGTGTCATGCTCCTGCCCGGCAATCCAGTGGCCAGCTTCGTTACCTTCAAACTAATGGGACTACCAGCACTACAAACCGCCGCCGGCCGCCCTATTCAGCAATCCCTACCCGCATGCTATCAGGCTAAAGCAGCCTTCAGCATCGCTCCAAATCATCAGAAAAGACGAGAGTTTCTACGTGGTACCCTATGCTTTACCAAAAATGGTCCTGAAGTTCAGCTTCTGGATAAACAAGGCTCACATATGCTATCTAGTTGCGTAAATGCTCAAGTTTTAATCGATATTCCACCGCAAACTGATATTCATCAAGGGCAATGGCTGACAGTACATCCCATATAAATTATTTACTCTACTGAAAACTTCAAAAGCCTGTGGAAAATACAGGCTTTTAATTTAATTTCGAGCAATTGAATTATATTCAGATTGAAATTGAATTTAGCCTACCAAAATTCAAACATTTATTTCTATAGCTTGAAATTTTATTCTTGCCTGACCTATGAATGATAAAAAAATAAATTCTCTATCTTTAGGTTGATTAGACCCTTTTTTAAAAGCAAACAATACATAAGTTATGAAAAGCATTAAAGCTTTCTAAACAATTAGAATTTGGCACTACTAAAATTAAAAGTCTTTTAGTCCAATTTTTACATTTATAGCAGAGTATTAAAAATGCTTCTTATCGTTTGCTGAAAACATAGCACATCTATATATATTTGTATTAATGTATCCAATAAAATAAAGATCTAATATATCAGATTACATATTATTGAAATACTTTAAAAAATAATAAAATATGGTTACTTAATCAATTTAAAAAACTGATTAAATTTCACTATCGTTTTAATATTCCTTTATCCTTATAACAAATTACGGTAAAATATATTCCAAGCAAAATACACAATAAATCTTCATATATAACATAAGGATTAGGTATATCCGGCAATACTTTCGCATACTCCAAAGGTAAATTTATGTTCGGATTATAAGGATCATAAATGATTTTTTCTGCAGAATATTGATTCGAATCCCATTCACTTGAAGGGATATATCGCATTCTGCCTCTAGTGAGCGCATAGCCCTCGCTAAATACCCGTAGATTATCATTAATATAAGTTTTACCATTTACTTCAAAGTAATAACGATAATGATAAATAGGTGCCCTAAGAGATTTACTATTATTATTTGTTGAATATTCTGAATAACTATATATTATTTGTCCTTCAGTGACACATTTCTTAAGCTTACAATTCAGACTCAATAGATATTTAGCTTTATTTTGTAGTGAAATATAAAATTTTTGCTTATCAACTATGGAATGTACTAAACAAGACATCCCCAGCATGATTATAAATGGCCCAATGGCCATAAAAAAAAATTTCTCAAATTTGGTCATTTAATCTAATTTCTATATACAGATAAATGTTCACGTACGGTTCCGGCTAATAAATGTCTTATTGAAATTGATCGTCCAAATTGACTGTTTAAATCTATTATTTTCAATAAAGGTAAATAATTAAAGAGCTTATCATTAATTTTAATGTTTAGGTATCTTTCCCATCAGTAAAAATGGATTGGCTCCACCACGTTGCCAGCCTTCATCACTCAGAAGCATATCCAATATCAAAGAAGCCAGATCATCTGCTATTGGATCAGCATACTGCTGTTTAGCCAGACGATAACGTTTACGGTAAGCATTACAGCTGGGGCAACATTCTGCTTCAGTTGCAGCCAGAACACCTTCTGTAGCCTGCTCTATACGCTGTATACCTAAATCACGACTATTATCACAGAAGCTACAGCGAGCGCGCACACTGTGCCAGCGGCTATTGCACAGGCCACAACATAGATAGCGCAAACCTTCAAGTTCACCATGGCCGATTATCACAGCACCAACGGCATCGGTACCACAGCAAGGACAAAATCCAGGTTCTGGGCATGGTTTTACTGTGTCTGCTGCTAGTCTTCTTGCCACCAATGTGTAGAGAATCTGTACAACAGCGTTCAACCATATTTGATAATCCTGCTGTGCTAGACCTAGCTGCTGATTGATTGCCAGCTGGCACAACCGGATACGCTCCTCGCTGCTAAGATGCAATATTTCCTGCCATACTTGTACCGCCGTAGGTGACAACTGCTCGTGGAGCAAAGCATATAAATCAGTAAACAGCTGGTCGGCTAAGCCACGATTCTCACTCAGCAAAGCCGGTGTGAGTGGTAAATCTTCCTCAACAGTGGCAGGCAATACCCAGTCTGCCCCTGTATAACGCTCTAGTAAACTTTGCTGAGCTGTACATATCTCTGCCAGCAACAGCAAATATGGCTGCCAATCGCTACTGTCTTCAGCGGCCAGTTCGTTTAGGCGCAAGGCACGCTGGCTGAAAATATCAGCAGCGGGCTGCTGCCAAAACGGGATATGGAAGAATGGCTGAGCCTGTATGGCTTCCGGTGTTGCTTGTGTTTTCATGTATCTTTGTTTATGTGAATGATAGCTGCGTAACCATTGCTAACGTTAAACAGCTAGTATTAAGAATCAAAATAACCAAGTTTAACTAAAAACATGCTTTTTGTCTGGTTTTACCGCTGTGTCTAGAATCTAATCGGCCAAACAACGCCAGTAGAAATATTGCAGTACAGCATATACCTGTTTCGTCTGAATCTCTGTCGTATATAAAAAAAGGTTCAGATGTCTCTGAACCTTTTTAGTGCCTCAAAATGAATTATTTGATGCCCAATGTTTTTTCATAGGCACGCGCTTTTTCATCATCGAAATCATGCTCCCAGCGCGAAATAACCAGTGAAGCCAGTGCATTACCGATTACGTTTACAACGGTGCGACCCATGTCCAGAATACGGTCTATACCAAGGATAAAGCCTAAACCTTCCAATGGTATGGAAGTAGTGGCCAGCGTGGCAGACAATACCAGAAAGGATACGCCCGGTACACCAGCAATACCTTTAGAGGCCACCATCAGGGTAATGACAATCATAATCTGGTCGGTCACAGACAGGGAAATGCCGTATAGCTGAGCCAGAAAAATTACCGCAATACTCTGATACAGGGTAGAGCCATCCAGATTAAACGAATAGCCGGTCGGGATAACGAAGCTGGTAATGGATTTAGGCGCACCATAGGCTTCCATTTTCTCAATCATTTTGGGCAGCGCTGTTTCAGAGCTGGAGGTTGAGAACGCCACAATCAATTCATCTTTAAGAATTTTGATGATGGTGAAAATGTTAAAGCGGCAGAAATAGGCTACACCACCCAGTATCACCAGCGTAAACACAATCATAGCCAAATATACAATCAGAATCAGCTTCATCAGCGGTATCAGGGAGCCGAAACCGAATTTGCTGATGGTTACTGTCATGAGGCCAAACACACCAATTGGCGCATAGCGCATAATCATATTCGTGATTTTAAACATCACGTCTGAAATGACTTTCAGAAAATCAGAGAAAAACAAACGCTGATTATCCGGCAGTTTGGTCAATCCCAAACCAAAGAATACACAGAAAAAGATTACAGGTAAGATTTCGCCGGTGCTAAGTGAATCAAAGATATTATGCGGAATCATATCCAGAATCATGACAACAAGGCCATGCGGCTTTTCGGCCAGCGCTTCACTTTTCTGCACATACTGGGTAACGTTGCTGTGCTGCAGATTAGATATATCGATACCACTGCCTGGATGAAACAAATTACCAAACAGCAGACCCACGCCAATGGCAATGGTGGTAATGATTTCGAAATAGAGAATGGTTTTGCCACCTAGTCTACCCAGACTTTTGGAATTACCCAGTCCGGCAATACCAAGTGTGAGGGTACTAAGAATAATCGGCAAAACAATCATTTTAATTAGGCGGATAAAAATATCGCCCATAGGCTGTAATACGTTGACTACCCAAGATTGATAGGTTTTGTAGTATGGGTGAGACGGATCTGAAAAGGTATGCAGATACAATCCCACTGCTACCCCCATAATCAGGGCAAAGAGAATTTGCCAGGCCAAATTACGGCTATATCGTTTAATAATCGATAACATAGTCGTCCTTACAGTAATTGGTAATATAGTTCTTATTCAGTCTTACAAGCGAAACAAAAACAATAGAGTATACCCTATTATTTTTAGTTTTATGTATGCGTTAAGGATGAAAAAAATTGAGGGTGGGTATAAATTACTTGGCGATGATGACGCGCAAAACCCACCAGCGTGATATTAGCCTTGTGAGCTAAATCAATGGCATAGGTGGTGGGCGCAGATACAGCCACGATACACCCGATACCGGTAATTGCTGATTTCATTACCATTTCAAAACTAGCGCGACTGGACAATACCACAAAACCCTGCTTCCAATCCACTTTTGCTTGCAAACCCCAGCCAATTAGTTTGTCCAAAGCATTGTGTCGGCCAATGTCTTCACGCGCGGTTACAATTGTGCCATCACCATCAGCCCACGCCACACCATGAACGGAACCAGTTTGCGCGCGCAGGCGTTGGTGATGGTTAAAATCGGTCAAAGCAGCGCCTATTTTGCTAAATTCGAGATTCACTGAACGTATTATAGGGGTAATTGCCGGCTGTACGGCAGCGAGGCTGTCGAGACCACATAAGCCACAGCCGCTGCGTCCACTCATCTGCCGGCGCCGGTTTTTCAGGCGGGCAAAAGCTGCACTGGCCAGCTCAATGTCTGCTACCAAACCATGCTGTTGTTCGCTAATTTCAATGGCGTAGATCTGTTCCTTGCTTTCAATGATACCTTCACTAAAGCTGAATCCGAGAGCTAGCTCGGCAATGTTAGCCGGCGTAGCCATCAGTACCACGTGGGATATACCGTTATAAACCAGTGCTACTGGGATTTCGGCACTGATATCGTCACAGATGCTGCTGCATTTTCCGTCCTGAGCTACCCAGACAGTACGGCTTTCGGCTGGAGTGTGAATCATGGGATTTAGGTCCCTACATGCAGGAAGTAGTGCTAAGAAGCTGTCCTGAATATTCTTCAGGACAGATTAGAGAATCAATATTTACCTGTCTTAATAATGTCACCAGACAGGCTAGCTGCATAAAGGCACGCGTTTTATTCGCTACTTTGCGTGGTAGATGTTTGCTGCGCTTTGGCGGCTTTTTTGGCCATCATTTCACGATACCAGCGCGGATGATGTTTTTTCGCCCATTCCTGCGTCACTACACCTTCAACCATAGCGGGAATGGTGCCTTTTATCCACAGAGCCGCATACACATGGATGATGATACCAACTATCAACAAAATGGCAGAAGCCGAATGCACCAGCAAGGCAATCCGCACTACCCAAATAGGAAAATAGCCGGAGAAAAACTGCCGCCACGCAATCAGGCCACTGATAAACAGCAGCGCCATGCTGATCGTCATCAGCCAAAACATGCATTTCTG
Source organism: Snodgrassella alvi (assembly GCF_002777855.1). GTDB lineage: Bacteria > Pseudomonadota > Gammaproteobacteria > Burkholderiales > Neisseriaceae > Snodgrassella > Snodgrassella alvi_E. Next base: position 213,997 of record NZ_MEIK01000015.1, on the reverse strand, counting down.
TCCGGCGTTGTATTTGCCGGTATCGCCGATTTCCTTACCCAGCAGGATGTGCTTAATACCCAGCATCCATTTGATATCGTCACGCTCGAAAAAATTATGTTTTACATAGCGGAAAAACTGGATAAAAAATCCTAAAAACATAATGACGCCGATAAACGGATGCAAGATGCGCGCCAGCTGCGGAGAGCCAAATACTTCAGTGAGCCAGAAAAAAGAGGGATAGAAAAAGCCAAGACCGGATACGGCCAGCAGTACGAAACAGCCGGCCACAACCCAGTGGTTAAAACGCTCGGATTTTTTATAGCGCTGAATTAATAATTTTTTTGTCATTATGCGTCGCCTTTGTCTTCGAGGATTTCACCATCACGATTCAGAACTTCCTGTTCATCATCATCAGGACGATTAGGACCAATGGTAATGTAATGTAGCCAGCCAGCAAAAGCGGCGGCGGCAATACCAAAGGCGGCTATTGGTTTAAGCATACTTTTCCATAGCTTAACTGTGGTACTGATATGCGGATTATCAGGCAAACCGTGATACAGGCTGGGTTTATCGGCATGATGCAAAACATACATTACATGGGTACCGCCTACTCCCTGCGGGTCGTAAAGTCCGGCCTTTTCAAAGCCACGCTGTTTTAAATCCTTGATGCGTTCACTAGCCAAAAACTTCATGTCTTCCTTGCTACCAAAATGTATGGCACCAGTAGGACAAGTTTTCACGCAAGCCGGTTCCTGTCCCACAGCCACACGGTCGGAGCACAATGTACATTTGTAGGCACGGTTGTCTTTTTTGGAGATACGCGGGATATTGAAAGGACAGCCGGAAATACAGTAGCCACAGCCAATACAGTTTTCCTGATGAAAATCTACAATACCATTTTCATATTGAATGATGGCACCTGGAGAAGGACAGGCTTTCAGACAGCCAGGATCGGCACAGTGCATGCAACCATCTTTACGAATTAACCATTCCAGCTTGCCGTTTTCTTCGGTTTCTGAAAAGCGCATAACGGTCCAACTATCAGCGCTTAGGTCGATTGGATTATCGTAAACGCCATGATTAGTACCAATTTCGTCGCGAATGTCATTCCATTCGGAACAAGCTGCCTGACAAGCCTTGCAGCCGATGCAAGTAGAAACATCTATAAGTTTGGCAATTTCTATGGGCTTACGAGCCTGCGGTAGCGGCGTGAGCTGATTAGTGGCCGAACGCCGTTTAATATCTAATGATTGTAAAGCCATGATTTATTCCCCTCACGCTTTTTCGATATTGCACAAAAAGGTTTTGTATTCCGGTGTCTGAGTGTTGCAGTCACCGACAAATGGTGTGAGTGTATTGATGAGAAATTGTTTTTTCTCACCAACATTCACCCAGCCACCATGCAGGGGAATACCAATCTGATGCACGGTCTGGCCGTTGATGTCCAGAGGGCGCAAACGTTTGGTTACCACGGCTTTGGCTTCTACCCAGCCGCGTTTGGTACTGATTTTAACGGTATCACCTTTGGCAATTTTCTTTTGTGCTGCCAGTTCTTCGCTGATTTCCACAAACTGTTCTGGCTGAGCAATCATCAGCAATTTCACAGACTTGGTCCAAAACTGGAAATGCTCAGTAAGGCGATAGGTGGTACCAACACAAGGGAATTCGTCTTTGTTTCCGATGCGTTCTTTTACGCTGTCAAACAGGCGTACAGCGGGAGTATTGAGAACTTTGGGATACAGTAAATTTTTACCTACTGGCGATTCCGTGGGTTCGTAGAATGTCGGGAATGGACCATCCACCAATTTTTTAGTACAAAACAGACGGCCTACACCTTCTTCATTCATGATAAACGGATTCATATCCGTATCCGGCGCCTGATCAGCTTTGTAGTCGGCTACATCAGCACCAACCCATTTGCTGCCATCCCAGTGAATCAGTTTACGTTCGGGATCCCACGCTTGGCCAGATGGATCGCAGGAAGCACGGTTATACAGGATGCGGCGGTTGGCCGGCCACGCCCATGCCCAGCCGGGGGTATTGCCCAAACCGGCATTACTATTGTCTCGCCGAGCCATCTGGTTTCCGTTTTTGGTCCATGAACCGGCAAAAATCCAGCATGCACAGGCGGTGCTGCCATCATCGCGTAATTGAGCAAAACTATCTAGCTGCCCACCTTTGGGCACAATAATATTGCCTTGTTCGTCTTTGATATCGGCCAATGCCCAGCCATTGGATTCCTGTGCCATTTCTTCCGGTGTGGGCGAATGCGCTACTTTGTACGGCCAGCTCAGATTGATAATCGGTTCGGGAACTTTTCCGCCTTCTTTTTCATACAAGGCTTTGATACGCAGATGTAACTCGGCCAAAATCTCCAAATCAGCTCTAGCATCTTCCGGTGCTTCTGCGCCGGCGTAGTGCCATTGCAACCAGCGTGAAGAATTAACAATAGAGCCGTTTTCTTCGGCAAAACACGGTACCGGCAGACGGAATACTGTGGTGAGAATGGAAGAGGAATCTACATTATGCGCATCGCCGTGATTTTCCCAGAATGTGGCTGTTTCCGTGTTCAGTGGATCCATCACCACCATCCATTTGAGGCGGGAGAAGGCTTCGACGATACGATTGGAATCTGGGAAAGAACCCATGGCGTTGAACCCTTGCACCAGCAAACCATGCATCTGCCCCTGATACATCATTTCCGCCATTTGGAGGACATCGTACATTTTGTCCCACTTTGGTAGCCAATCGTAGCCCCAATTGTTTTCTTTGGTGGCTTTGTCACCGAAAAACCATTTGAGCAGGCTAACCATGAATTTGGGCGTATTGCTCCAGTAATTGAGCTGCCCCGGGCGCATTGCTTTCGGTGTCTGTACGCTCAGGTAGTCTTCAAAAGTAGGATTTTTCTTTTCATTTGGCAGACTAAGATAGCCCGGCAAGCTGGTGGAAAGCAAGCCAAGGTCTGACAATCCTTGAATATTGGAGTGGCCGCGCAGAGCATTCACTCCACCGCCGGGCATACCGATATTGCCAAGAATGAGCTGAATCATGGCCATGGTACGGATATTCTGCGAACCATAGGTATGCTGCGTCCAGCCTAATGCATATAAAATCGTACCAGCTTTATTTTTAGCTGAAGTGGCACCCAGAGCCTGACAAACCAGCAAAAAGTCTTCTATTGGTGTGCCAGTAATTTTGTGCATCATTTCCGGTGTGTATTGGGCATAATGGCGCTTCATGACCTGCCACACACAACGCGGGTTTTCTAAGGTTGGGTCGGTTTTGGCAAAGCCGTTTTCGTCCAGCTCATAAGTCCAGCTAGCATTATTGTAGACAGCGCCGCCCTTGGCTCCTTTCGGCGCTGCTTCGGGTGTCGGACGTCCATCTGCACTGGTGTAATCAGCATGGCCGGAAAATAGTCCTTCGTTAAAACCATAATCATCAGCAAGAATAAAAGCAGCATTGGTATAGTTTTTAACGTATTCCCATTGCACTTTATCATTCTTAATCAGCCAGTTGATTACTGCGCCCAAGAAAGCAATATCCGTACCGGAGCGTATCGGCAGATAATGGTCGGCTACGGATGCGGTACGGTTGAAGCGCGGGTCACAAACGATAAGCTTGGTACCTTTTTGTTTTTTAGCTTCGATTACCCATTTAAAACCAACAGGATGCGCTTCGGCAGCATTGCCACCCATTACCAGAATAAAATCTGCATTCTGGATATCGGTCCAAGTATTGGTCATCGCACCACGGCCAAATGTAGCAGCCAGTGCGGATACAGTAGGACCATGACAAACACGTGCCTGAGAATCTGTGCCTACTAGCCCGAGCGAGCGCATGAATTTCTGTGTCAGAATACCGGTTTCATTAGAGCTGGCTGAAGCACACAGCATGCCAATTGTTTCTAGCCGGTTTACAGTGACGCCGTCAGCATTTTTTGCAATCAGGTTGGCATCACGCTCGTCTTTAATCAGGCGGGCGATGCGGTCCAGTGCTTCATCCCAGCTAATGTCTCTCCATTCGTTGGTTCCTGCTTCACGCACTTGCGGATGCAAAACCCGATTGGGACTGTTAACAAAATCTATCAGGGAAGCGCCTTTAGGACAAAGACTACCGCGGCTGACTGGATGATCCGGATCGCCCTCTATATGAAATATTTTCTTTTTAGCGTTTTTTGCTCCGTCCCCCAGACTGTACAACAGCGTACCACAGCCTACGGAGCAATAAGTACAGTTATTGCGTGTTTCGGTTGCGCGTAAAAGTTTATATTGACGGACTTCGGCAAAGGCTGTGGCCGGTGCCATACCCATTACCGCTAATCCTGTCGCGCCGGCACCAGCTGCGGTAACCTTGAAAAACTGGCGTCTTGTCAGGTTCATGTGTGTTGGTTCCTAATTAAATTTTTTTTATATCTTGCAGTGAAACTGAATGCTGTCCTGCTTGTGATAAGAGAGAAATTTATAATTTCTAACATTTAACGCCATTATAATACCTTATTTAAACTATTATGTGGTTTTATCTGTTTTTTTTAATTTGAATAAATAATTATAATTTTCATTTAAATTATTTATTTACGTATTGCTAAGATTGTTTTAATTTAAACAATACAAATATTAATTGAAAAAATATTGCAAGATTATTACGCTAATTAATTATTTCTCTTAATTATTAATATTTTGTCTTTGAACTCATTAATCATCTAATTTTTTCGTATTCAAGCTGTGAAGCATAGCCAGCCTGCAATTTAGTATTCGTTATATAGTCAGGTATATTTCGAAACAGTTTTACTTTATAATCAGATAATTTTTAACCCTGCTGGAATATTAGTTCTCTTTAGATTAAGGATAATTTATGCGCTCTCTTTCTGCCCGTCTTAGCACTTTGATAACTACTGCTGGTATGTGCGTACTGAGCACCACTGCTTTGGCTGCCGACCTCACCGTTTCCGCTGCCGCCAGTCTGACCAATGCATTTAATGACATTGCCAAAGCGTACCAACAACAATATCCACAAGATAAGGTGCGACTGAATTTTGGCGCGTCAGGTTCATTGCTGCAACAAATTCAGAATGGTGCACCGGTAGATGTATTTGCATCGGCAGACCAGCAGACTATGGATCAGGCACAGGCCAAAAATCTGGTACGAGCAGCAGACCGAGTTAATTTTGTAAATAATACTCTGGTACTGATTACCCCTAAAAACAGTACTTTAAACATACGCAATATAAAAGATTTGCAACAGGCTAGTATCCACCATATTGCACTGGGCAATCCGGCTTATACGCCAGCTGGCCGTTATGCACAGGCTGCGATGGAACAGGCAAAAGTCTGGAGTAAGGTACAGCCGAAAATTGTTAATGTGAATAATGTGCGGCAGGCACTGGACTATGTAGCCAATCAGTCAACGGAGGCCGGTTTTGTTTTCGGCACAGATGCAGCTATCATGCCGGATAAAGTACAAGTAGCAGCTACTATTCCCACCACTAAAGCAATCAGCTATCCGATTGCCCGCACAATAAATACTAAAGAGCCGGCTGCAGCCAACCGTTTTATTGGATTTGTTCGCTCTGCCAAAGGGCAACAGATTCTTAAACGCTATGGTTTCCAGAGTGTGCGCTAAATAAATAATGATTTTATCATAGTTCGATAAATCTTCCTGCAAGGAGAGAGAATGGCTGCGGCGTGGATTGCTCTTGCCCTGTCGCTTAAAATTGCTCTGTGGGCTACAGTTTTCAATCTGATTCTTGGTGTAGGTATCGGCTATCTGTTTGCGCGCAAAGCGGTGTGGGGACGGGAATTGCTGGATACCCTTCTCACTTTGCCAATGGTGATGCCGCCAACGGTGCTCGGCTATTATTTATTGGTCGTACTGGGTAAAAATGGTTTTATCGGCCAATTCTTACAGCAATATTTGGACATCAATCTGATTTTTACGTGGCAAGGCGCAGTAGTGGCTGCAACGGTGGTTTCGTTTCCACTGGTTTTTAAACCGGCACGTGCTGCATTCGATAGTCTGGACCCGCAGCTGGAGCAAGCGGGTCGTGTATTAGGCATCAGTAATGTCGGCGTTTTTCTGCGCATTACTCTCCCACTGGCTTGGCGCGGTATTCTGGCCGGCGTATTACTTGCTTTTGCACGCAGTATGGGAGAATTTGGCGCTACGCTGATGGTAGCAGGCAGCATTCCTGGACAGACACAAACCTTGTCGATTGCGGTTTATGAAGCAGTACAGGCCGGTGATGACCAACTCGCTAATACGCTGGTGCTGATCATTTCGGTGGTATGTATTCTGATATTGTTGTTAACCAGCAGACTGCTGTCTGGCAAAGTGCCAGTAGCAAATCTCAGATAAAGCTATGTTCATATCGGAAGTCGCCTTGGTCATTTATGATTCACTCCAATGACACTATGTTAGATATCAATTTCCAGAAAAGCATTCACCGTGCCGATGGCAGCCAGTTTACTCTAAATATCAACTTACATACTCAGGCACCACGTACCATAATAATGGGGGCTTCTGGTAGTGGCAAAAGCCTGATGCTCAAAGCCATTGCCGGCTTGCTGACGCCTGAACAGGGGTGCATTATTGTTAACGGAAAAACGCTTTATCAAAGTGAGCAGCAACTCAATCTGAGTCCGCAAGAACGCAGATTAGCTTATGTTTTTCAGGATTATGCACTTTTTCCTCATCTGAATGTGCGCCAAAACATCGCCTGCGGCATCCGGCATGGTTTGTTCAATCCGCGCAAACGCAGCCGGCAGGCAGATGTTGAACACTGGCTCAACGCCATGCAGCTTGATATGGTTGCAGAACAGTATCCGGCACATTTATCAGGCGGCCAGCGTCAGCGTGTTGCGCTGGCACGTGCACTGATTGCGCGGCCGCATGCTATTTTGCTGGATGAACCATTTTCCGCCTTAGATACCCAATTGCGCGCACAAATGCGCACTGAACTGGCGGCATGGCAGCAGAAGCTAAATTTACCCATGCTCCTGATTACCCATGATCCGGCAGATGCCGCTGCTTTTGACGCTGCTATTTGGCACATGGATAATGGTAGCCTACATTCTGCTCCCAATAACCATAGACATGCATGAATTCAATCTGGATACCGAGCTGATTCCCACTATAAACGGCCAACGAATGGGAAACAGCAAACGTATAATCTTGCTCGAAAACATTCAGCGTTTCGGTTCCATTACTCAGGCAGCCAAAGCAGTACCAATGAGTTATAAGGCTGCTTGGGACGCGATTGACGCGCTAAATAATCTGGCACCGCAGCCGTTGGTAGTACGCCAAACTGGTGGACAGGGCGGTGGTAAAAGCGCTTTAACTACCTATGGTGCAGCTTTCCTTCAGTATTACCACACCATGCAGCAACGCCATCAACAGTTGATGCAGCAACTGCACAACGAGTCTGACCATAGCCATTATGGCCTGTGGCAAAGAATGAATTTGGACTTAAGTGCCGACAATCAGCTAGCTGGAACAGTAAGCCGAGTTATAGAAGGCAAAGTGAATCATGAAGTTCATTTACGCTTGAGCAGCGGACAGGAACTAGTGGCCATACTCACACGCCACAGCTGTGAACAAATGGAGCTCACAGAGGGTGTAGATGCGCTGGCACTGATTCAAGCCTCTGCCATCATACTGGCTCGCCCTACTCCCAATTTTAATCTTTCTGCTCGCAATCAAATTCGCGGTCGCATACGCCGGATAGACACCGGTGCTGTGAATAGTGTTGTGACAGTAGATTTAGGTGCTGAGCTGAGCTTGTCTGCCAGTATTACTCGGCACAGCGCTGAAACGATGCAATTGGAAAACGGCGATGAAATCATGCTGCTAATTAAAGCGCCAAGCATTATTCTCGGACGCTTACGCTAAAAATTTTTTAGGTACAAACCACAAAGTAATCATAAATAAAATGAAGCCAGAATAACCATTTTAGCAATGAGTTTATTCTGGCTGTTGTGACGCCTGATAGACAGGCTATCAGCGGCCACACATGCGCTCTTTGTTTCAATCTGTCATTTAAAGCCGCAACTTATTGTAAACCCAACCAATCTGTAAATTATATTTTCATTGAAGTTTTATTCAAAAAAAATTATTTATATCAATTCAGAGAAGTTTATTGATAATAAATATCAATAATTACCATTATTGCGTTCTTTCTATTGTGGCAGCACTGGGTAAAAATATCGTTTCGAATGTCGCTGATCACTTCGGAGATGAAATTACTTTTCGTACAGAACTAGCTAGCTGGAAAGCATACATTCTGCGGATACTCACAGATACTTAACCCCATGTTATTCCAAAAATATCAACGCAAAATCACATCATCGGCCAGTTCGTTTCTTCCAGCCTGAGTGCGCGGGAAATACTGTACCAGCAAATCTGTTAGTTCTTCCAGTCCGCGGCTTAAACCATCCACATAATTCTGCTGATGAAAAGCCGTAAGTATGTGCGTGCATATTTCCTGCCATTGCGCAGCACTAACACAGGCATCTATTCCACGATCGGCGATAATTTCTACAGCGCGGTCAGCAAACAGCACGTACACCAGAACGCCACAACGTGCAGAAGTATCCCAAATACCCAAATTGTTGAACCAATACTGAGCACGCTGTCGAGGCGTTGTATGGTGACACAAACTGGCCGTATTGATACGCGATTCAATCACAAAGCGTAATTGTCCGGTATGGCGCTGTTCAGAATTGGCAATGTGTGTGGTCAATTGGTGCAGCACTGCTTCAGGAAAATACTTACTCACCCGCTGACGCGGATGTGTCCAGTGACGCCATAATCGGGGCAACATTCGCATACTCAGTTTATCCGTGCGCATTCTGTCCGCTCTTTTCGCAGTTTCAGAATCAGTATGGTAGCACTTCAAACTGATTTCGTGGACGCAGAGACAGGGAAAATCAAATTCTGAGAAATATTTATTTCTACACCGTAGACAGATAAATACGCTCAACTGTCTACCCTGCACCGGCTGAATGCTTATATATAATCAAGCTTATTACCTCTTTCAGCACGTTAAAAATCAGGTACCAGCGCATACAAAATATTTTTAAAAAATATCCACAGTATCTTCAAAGTAAAGATCAGGCAGGACTACACTGCTGAGAAATGGATTTTCATATGTGTTGCCACCTTAGAAAAAAACCACTTCAGAATCAGAAATTTCTTGCTTCCAATAACCTATTTACACTGTATCTCGGATTTCCAAATTATAGATTAGCTATTCAACATCAATACACAAAAGCAGAATATCATTTGAGCTAAACAAAACCACGCAACTGTTTCACGTAAGCATAAGCAGCTTGTATACGTTGAGTATGCTCGGTAGCCCGCTGCATTTCTCTTGCAGACAATTTTTGTTTTACTAATTTATCCGGATGATATTTATTCATCAGGCGGCGGTAAGCCTGTTTGATTTCATGCACACTGGCTTGGGGATTGATACCCAGCACCTGATACGGATCGCCACCCAGCGGTTCTTCAACAGTCTGATACTGTTGACGACTGCTCTGCTGCTGTTGCCGGTACTGCTCTTGCTGCTGCCGCGATTGCTGCTGTCGTTCCTTTTGGCGCTTACTCTGACGCTGCTGCTTCCATTGCTCATTAGTTTGCCAGTAATGCTTATATTCACTTTCTTGCCCATGCACAGTTTGGCTGGCAAAAATCAGCATCTGCGAGTAAGGGATATGAAACTCATCAGCAATGATATTTAAAATACGCCGTTCATTATTGTGCAGTCTGCCATCAATCAGCGCCAGCTCAAGCATGTGTTTACAAAACAACATCAACGCGCGTTTTTCATTTCGGTAGATACGGTACAACTGCCCCAGCCGAGCTCTAAGCGGATAGTTTTTCAGTTGCCCCATGTTAAAGCCATAGCGCGCCAGAACGGCCAATTCATCATTAAGCTGCAACTTTTTAATCAAGGCATAAACAGATGAACGGTCTTCATCTGTGACATGTCCCTTAGCCGCACATATCTGGCCTGCGACTTCAAACATTACCGCTACATAGAGATTTTTATCGGTTGCAATGGAATCTTCAGTACCATCATCTACAATGTGGGCAGCAAATAAATAAAACAAAATCAGGATAATCAGTATAATATCCAGCAACACACCACCAGCACCGAAGAGCAAAGGTAAAAACCACAACAGCAATAAACAGATACCTGCACCGAGATTAGACATGTAGACCAGCCGATTGATAAAATCAGTAAATAGTAAGGTAAGACAAATAACTATACATGAATTTACGCGGAGTCTGATAATTTTTCAGAATTTTGATCTGTTCAGCATCACCCTGTGCCGCTTTCACCAGCTACCAGAAGCACCGCCTCCACCATATCCACCGCCTCCACCGCTGAAGCCTCCGCCTGACCCGCCACCGCCCCAAAAATTATCATCATGTGGATTGTAATAGTCACTGACAAATACATTTCCGGCAAAAACATAAGTTACGATATAGGAAAAAAGCGCAATAATAACGGCCAGAATCAGGTTCCAGCCAATATACCAGCCCAGAGCCAACACCAGTAAAGCTAAAATGAAACTGCCTAGCCGAGTGCCGAAAATATTCTTTAAAAATGCTCCCCCAAAAAAGACCAACATCATTGCTTCTATAAACATGGCAGAGAAACTTTGCTTTTGCGGAGGCTGCTGTGATACCGCCGGCAGTTTCTCACCATCAATCAGTTTTTCCAGAATGTCTACCGTTTGTCGTACCCCACCATCGGTATTATCTGCACGCAGTTGCGGACGCAGCACATCATCCAGAATACGCTTGGCATACACATCTGGAATAGCACCTTCCAGTCCACGGCCAGTGGCCAAAAAGGTTTTATGTTCATCACGCACCAGCAACAGTAATACACCATCATCAACACCCATGCGCCCCGGCCGCCAGTTATTCATCACTCTGGTGGCGTAATCAAACGGCGTTTCCGGTGCAATGGTAGGGACAGTTAAAATCACAATTTGACTGCCATGCTGGCGACTGAAATCCAGCAACTGTCCATTTAAATCCTCTCGCGTATCCTGCTGCAACATATTTGCAGTGTCCATCACCGGCGCAGTTAAAGCAGGTATCGGCGCCAAATTTTCCGCTTGCGCAGCCATAATACAAAGCACGCAGCTTAGAAAAAATACTAACAGTTTATGGATGGATAAGCGGATAGTGTTCATATCATCATTACCTAGAAGCAGTACTGCAGAGTGTCTCCGCTGACTGTAAAACCGGAATCAGAATCTAATTGTATCTAGACCATGTATCTGAATCATAACCGATAGCAAGCCGTTTCCGCCATCAATGCAGCACTTGCTAAGAGGCTTCAGACAAAGGATCAATTCGGCTCTGCTAGCACGATTTAATTAAAATCTGTAGGGATTTAACACTTAGCAGCAAGCACAAACCGAGAGCAGATGAAATAGCCGGCTGATGCCGCATCTATACAACTACATTTCGCCAAATCGCTAAACCACCAAAATCGTTCTTTTAGCACTACTGCGAGGCATCGTCTTGGGGAAGGATAAAACCTTAATGAATTATATTAATATCTTGCTACCCGAATACTACCTTTTATTTATTAGCATTAAATTAGTAAATTCAAATTGCAAGAAATCTTAGAAGATAAAGATTTTGTTTTATCCAGCAACTACTTTACAATCTGTCATCAATTAAGGTGATCATCTAGAGCTGCAATAGAAAATGATCACTTAAACCAAAAATGAATGCTTACTTTTACGCAATACCGATTATTTGATTTCTTAAAAGGAGACTAAGCTTGAAAATATACACTGCACCTGGAGCACGATCTTTGGCTGTAATCTGGGCTTTGGAAGAATTAGGTCTTCCTTATGAAGCAATCCGGGTTGAAATACACACAGATAATGCGGTCGTCAAATCACCTCATCCTTTTGGTAAAGTGCCATTTTTAACGGAAGGGAGTTTTTCATTAAGTGAAACGTTGGCCATTTGCCTTTATATTTGTGAAAAAAAACAAAATACGTTATACCCTGCGAATTTACAAGAAAAAGCTATCATCAATTCTTTAATCAGTTTTTCGATTACTGACTTAGAAACGCCACTTTCTTGCCTTGCTAAACAGATACTTTTTACTCCTGAAGATCAGCAATGGCCAGAATTTATCAATTACTTTAAAAAACAAACCATTGATGTTTTGTCTAGGATAGAACTAAAAGAAACAAATGCATGGCTCATTGGTGATACCTTTACGTTAGCAGATATCTTTTTATCTCATCGATTAATGTTTGCAAAAGCATTTGGTATTACGCTGGACAAAAAACTTGAAAACTATCTTCAAAAAGCGACGAGTAGACCGGCATTTTTGAAAGCTCAAAAAATAAATGATAATTAATTCTCATTTATTTTACGTTTTTGATTAACCGCTTCATGGCGGTTTTTTTTGACTGAAACCTCTTTACTGAATTGGATTGGTTAAGCCGTGATCAAGTTAAAAGAAGCTTTATAGGAATCCTCTTCAAGTTTTAAATAAATTAGGCTTCTAACAAATTCTTTATGCGCCCTAAGTATGTCTGATATGCAAGGCAAGTTTTCACGCATTTCCTCCACTGCTCTTATGAATAAGCAACCATTATAATCCACTTCAGAAAACCATTATTTATGCCATTTAAATATTTCTAAAATCGCATTTTACCATTAAGTCCTTTAATAGAATCCTCAAGTTTTGAACGGAATATTGGGTCTATATGTTTCAATACTTCCATTATTAGTAATTATGCCAGAGATAATTCGCCGTTTGATACGCCCGACTATTTCATGATTCAGAGTGATGGTCAAAAGATATATAAAGGGATACATGAAAGTCATCATCTACATTTAAAAGTACTTATTGTTAAAACTAACAATTCTAATGATGAAAACATTAATGAATTAATTAAAAAAGAAAGTTATATTTTTAAACTAGGCATCAATAAGGAAGAGGACAATAATAAAAATCCAAACTTAGTGGTTAAAATGATTTGATTTATAGTGTTCCGCTTGATAGTCCCAAAACTTATAGTGAAGGGCAGATAATGGTTATACGGCGAGAAGTAACCATTGGTACAAGAATAAAAAAAATTAATATTTAATAATGCTACACATAAAATTCCTAATCTACATCTTCCTAGCAAAAGCAAACAGCCAGTTCTCATGAACCGGCTGTCACTTTGTAAAACAATTTGCCCCACTATTCGGGCTTTAAAACTCCACCTGAGGCGCCTGTTTTACAGCAGCTTCGTTTTCCGGCACAAAATTTGGCCGCACATGCATTCCGAAAATTTTCGCCGTCACATTATTCGGGAAAGAACGCAAGGTCGTGTTATACACCTGCACCGTTTGGATATAACGGTTTCGAGCCAGAGCGATGCGGTTTTCAGTACCTTCCAGCTGTGCCTGCAAATCACGGAAGCTCTGATCTGCTTTCAGGTTTGGATAGTTTTCAGTCACAACCAGTAAGCGGCTAAGCGCATTACTCAGATTACCCTGTGCTTGCGAAAACTGCTGCATTTTTGCAGGATCATCGGCATCGCTGCTCGTCATATTCAAACTGCCCACCCGCGACCGCGCATTGGTTACCTCAGTTAACACCTGCTGCTCATGCTTAGCATAGCCTTTAACTGTATTCACCAAATTAGGCACCAGATCGGCACGCCGCTGATATTGGTTCAGCACTTCAGACCATGCAGCATTGGCGGCCTCATCCTGAGACTGCATGGTGTTATAACCACAGCCACTCAGGCTCAGAGCCAGAATAAATGCGCTTAAACATCCCATTAAGCGTTTATACATTGTAAACTCCCGTATGTGTTATTGTGTCAGTTTAACATGCCATCGTTACTTTTTTTGCCATTACTAGCGAAATCTTATATACCTTAAGCTATAATGAATGCAAAATAATAAAAATCATTTTTACCAAACTGTAAAGGATGTTATATGTTTCCTGAATATCGTGACCTAATTAGCAAATTAAAGGCGGAAAACACTCATTTTGCTAATGTATTTGAAGAACACAACCGTCTTGATGATAAAATCACCGGCCTGACCAACAATCCGGTAACCAGCGGGCTGGAAAATCTGGATGAACTAAAACGGGAAAAATTACGTCTTAAAGATGAAATTTATGCCATGCTGCGCGAAGCAGACGGCAAAGCCTGATAATTCAGTCCAGAAAAAAACCCTGCTTTAAGCAGGGTTTTTTTGGATGCAATCATGTAGCATTAGCGTTTTGAAACGTTGCAAAATAGCAGCAGGAAAAGAAACTGCCTTATTATTTTGCTGATCGAATGCAACAAACGTTACCAATGCCTGAACAACAGTCTGGCCAGTATCTTTCAAAAAGATAGTCTGGCTTATTTCGACCTTGCGCGAATGCACCCTACTGAAAGCAGTATCAATCAGCAAATCATCGCCAAACACAGCACTATGTCGATAGCTGATATTGATATTAATCACTGCCATCCCGCAGCCCGCTTCAGCCAATAATGGCGTCAGCCCAGCCGTATCAAAATATTCCCAGCGCGCTTCCTCTAAAAACTCCAGATATCGTGCATTATTAACATGCCGGTATACATCCACATGAAAACCGCGTACTCGTATTTGAGTCTGATGCACTGTAGCGGACAGTGTCTGCTCTAATTTCTGCATAAGCGCCTATTCCACCAGTGTCCAGCTAATTGTGCTATTTGCACGTAGTGGCACCAAACGCTCATGGCCATATGGGTAATATGCCGGTACCGAGCGATTGGTTTTTACCAGTGTAATGGTATCCGTATTGCGTGGCAGACCATAAAATGCTGGTCCGTTTTCCGATGCAAAAGCTTGTAATTTATCCAGTGCGCCGGCCTGCTCAAATGCTTCAGCATACAACTCAATAGCGGCAAAAGCACTAAATATTCCGGCACAGCCACAGGCACATTCTTTATGCGTCTGCGCATGCGGCGCACTGTCTGTGCCAAGAAAAAATTTATGAGATTGTGGGCCACATACTGCCTGTATCAATGCCTGTCGATGATTTTCACGCTTAAGTACCGGTAAACAATAATGATGCGGTTGCATGCCTCCTACCAGCAAAGCATTACGGTTATACAACAGATGCTGTGGCGTTACCGTAGCAGCCACATTCTTACCTGCTGCCGCCACCAGCTGAGCAGCTTGGGCGGTTGTGATATGCTCAAATACTAGTTTCAGCTCAGGCAGACATTGTAGTAATGGCTGCAACAACTCATCAATAAACACCGCTTCACGGTCAAAAATATCAACTTCACTATGGGTTACCTCGCCATGCACCAGTAAAGGCATACCTACTTCGGCCATGGTTTCCAGTACAGGCAGCAGAGCCCATAAATCACTGACACCGGCAGCGGAATTGGTCGTAGCACCAGCTGGATATAATTTACACGCTATGATACCGGCGGCTTTGGCCTCACGAATCAGCGCTGGCGTGCTCTGGTCGGTCAGATATAAAGTCATCAGTGGCTGAAAACCGTTGCCGGCCGGTACTGCGGCTAGTATCCGTTCACGGTAAGCCAGCGCAGCAGCAACAGTAGTTACCGGCGGCTTCAGATTAGGCATAATCACCGCTCGCCCCATTTGACGTGCACTAAAAGGCACCACTGCTTTTAAAGCTGCACCATCACGCACATGAAGGTGCCAATCGTCTGGTCTGGTTAGAGTAAGAGTCTGCATCTGCATCCGTTTCGTTAACAAACTGTTTTACAGCTCAATAATACAGCTAGGCTTATTTAGATTGTAGAACCACCGTAGCCAGCATGGAACGGCTAAACATCGTATTCATGCCGCCATTTATCCGCAGCAGCGCGAAAACTAACGGTGTTTCACCCACATCTGCATCACACCATCTTCGCCATTATGCACTTGCAGAAGCTGATGGCCTGTCTGGCGGCAAAAAGCGGCAAAATCGTCTGGCGCATTTTTATCGGTTGCTAGCACTTTTAATATCTTTCCAGCCTCCATCGCGGCCAAGGCTTTTTTGGCACGCAGAATCGGCATCGGGCAATTCAGGCCGATAACATCCAATGTCTCATCACTATGTGGTTCGCTCATCATCAGCTCATCACAGATAATTGAAAAATATGATTATACAACGTGCATGCATTTGCCCAATAGTCTCTGGGCAGAAGCCCAACATATTAATTAGGACAAAGTACAGCTATTTATCATCTGGATATTATTTTTTATGGCCCCCTCGGCCTGACATGTACAGGCTGAAAACAAATAACTACTTACTTTCAAAAATATTCTTTTTTATTTATTAAATCAGATCTAATACTTAAATACAGCACTATTTCGTTGAATCATATCTGAAGCTCACTATCATATTTTGGCTGTTATTTGATAAATGATATCTGTCAGTTTTTTACAGTATCAGATTGCTGGATTAAGCTGAAAATTACTAGAGATAAAAAATCAACCTACTGGATAATTGTATAATTTTATATTGTGCCGTTAGCAAACATACTTTCTTATACAATACTTCTGCCTAAACCAACCCTGCCTATAGGTATTTTACGGTGCTGCAGCTCCTACCACCGTAGATAATACAAACTCTCTTCTAGCATTGTATCTGTACAATCCAGCTGACTGATTGGGGTTGGGGACACATCGATTCCTAATTCTTTTGCGTGTTAGCTGATTCACATCGTTAATTGTTGATTCAGTACGTCATATTCAGTTGCAAATACTTCTGAATAGATAAAATTATTTATACAGGCGGCAAAATCAGCAAAAAAACTTCCCAAACCAAAGTACGATAGCCACCACTTTCTTGGTGCCAGATTCTGTATATAGTCAAACCAAATTACTTTTGTGCCAGCGCCAACATCTCGCGAGCATGATTGCGCGTGGTATCAGTAATGGTTTCACCGCCTAGCATTCTGGCAATCTCATCTATCCGGCTATCTGCAGTCAGAACCTTTATTTCACTTACAGTCTGCCCTTTACTGCTGTGCTTGCGCACCTGCCAGTGCTGCTGGCCGCAAGCAGCTACCTGAGGTAAATGGGTAACTGCCAGAATCTGACGGTTTTGCCCGAGACTGCGCAAAGCATGGCCAACAACGTCTGCCACTGCTCCACCGATACCAGTGTCCACTTCATCGAAAATCAGTGTAGGAACTTCATTGTACTGGCTGGTTACCATTTGCAGTGCCAAACTGATGCGCGCCAGCTCACCACCGGATGCCACTTTACTCATGGCACGTAAAGGTGTGCCCTGATTGGCGGCTACCTGATATTGCACCTGTTCTAAACCATGCAGAGAGGGAGAAGCACTGAGTAGTTCAATATGAAAACGTGCACCCTGCATGGCCAGATTCTGCATATGAGCTGTAGTTTGTTTAGCCAATTTCGCTGCTGCCTGATGCCTGCGGGCAGATAATTGCTGGGCTACCTGCATATATTCGTTCTCACGCTCTGCTACTCGCGCTCGCAAAGCCTCAATATCAGCCGCTGCTTCCAGATCATTTAATGCAGATTCCACTCTGGCTAATTCTTCCGGCAATTGAGGGGGCTCCAGCCGATATTTGCGTGCCATGCTCATTAATTCCTGCATCCGCTGTCCCTGCTGTACCAGCAGATTTTCGTCAGTTTCTACACTGGCACTGGCTTCGCGCAGATAAGCACTGACTTCACCCAGCTCGGCTTCTACCGATTCCAGCAGAGTCACACTATCGGCAAAAGCAGGTGCAGCCTTAATCAATGCAGCCAGTTGCTGGCGGCAGTGAAACAAACGGCTTTGCAAGCCATCATCACCATTGAGAATCTCTTCTACGCTGGCAGCTGTGTGCAGAATATCGGCTGCATGTACCAGCGCATCATGGCTCTGACTCAGCGTTTCCCATTCATTTTCCTGCACATTTAAAGCACTGAGCTCATCCAAGCGCCATTGTAGGCGTTCGCGTTCAATATTCAGGCTGTCAGCTTGAGTCTGTGCTTTTTCCAGCTCGCGTTCGGCTTCCTGCCAGCGCTGGTAGGCTTCGCGCACACGTGCAACTTCCTTATCCGCCCCAGCAAAGGCATCCAGTAAAACACGCTGCGCAGCTTCACTGTTTAACGAATGATGAGCATTCTGGCCATGGATATCAATAAGTAATTCACCAATTTGGCGCAATTGTCCCAGTGTCACAGCCTGATTATTGATAAAACTGCGGCTTTTGCCTTTCACATCAATGGTACGGCGGATACTCAGCTGCGTTTCCTGTGCATCCAATAAGCCTTGTTCCTGTAGTAAGGACTGCGCCTGCGGGACATCACTTACATCAAACAGGGCTGATAACTGCGCTTCTTTAGCACCATGCCGTATTTGGCCGTAATCTGCTTTATCACCCAGTAACAACCCCAGCGCATCCAGTGTGATTGATTTGCCGGCACCAGTTTCCCCTGTCAGAACGGTAAATCCACTCTGAAAACTCAGGTTTAGTTCATCCACAATCACAAAGTCACGTAAAGACAACGCCAGCAGCATAAACAGCCTTTCTTCAAGAAAGCATCCATGATTCAAGGCTGATTTTAGTATTTTTTAAAAAAAGTGCAAGGTATTTTTTAGAAAAAACTAAAAATTAATTATAAAAATTTCGATTTTATTAATTTTTACTACATGCCTTACACTTTTACAGCATTACCATCTGTCATGCCACATTAGCTTAAGCCAAAAATTAACATAATTAAATAAGGATGTATTAGAAACTATCAGCCACATTTCATACCAGCTGATCACCCCAGTGCAGTTTCTGGCGTAGAGTACGGTAATACTGATAATTCACTGGATGTAAGATACGTAGTGAATTGCGGTAGCGACTAATACGGATTTTATCCATTGTCTGCAAATCAAAAAATGCCTGCCCATCAAAATGCGCCCGCGCATCCCCGCCTTTGGTAATCAACACTTCGATTTCACTGGTATCACTTACAGCAATCGGGCGGTTTGACATCGATTGCGGGCAGATAGGCACCAAACTGAATGCACGCAACGTGGGCTGTAGAATTGGCCCGCCGGCCGCAAGTGCATACGCTGTAGAACCCGTTGGTGTGGACACAATCAAACCATCCGAACGCTGGGTGTAAACAAATTCTTTATTAATGAATACTTCAAATTCAATCATCTGCCCCAGCGCACCGCGGCTAAGTACCACATCGTTTAGTGCCAGTGAATGGTAAACGTCTCTGCCTTCTCGAACTACCGTCGTTTCCAGAAGAATACGCTCTTCTGGCAGATATTTACCCGTCAGCATGCCGGTTAGTTCGCTTACCATTTGGGCACGCGGTACTTGTGTTAGAAATCCTAAGTGCCCCTGATGAATACCAATCAGCGGCACACGATAGGGAGCCAGTTTGCGAGCCACTGAGAGCAGTGTGCCATCACCGCCCAGCACCATTACTAAATCACAGCGTCTTCCCATTTCACATTTGGTAATGATCTGGCAGCACTGCAAATTAGCCGCACTGATATGATTATCTGCTTGCGCCTCACCGTCCAGATACACCGATAACCCTGCTTCACATAAAAAAGCAATAAGTTCATTCAGTACTTCACTCATCATCGGTGTTTGCGGCCGGGTCACAATCCCGATATGGTTAAACTGGCTATTCATGAATCGCATATTCCTAACAAAGTAGCTCACCCAGAATTCAACTGCCTTGGTTTTTATGGCTTATTATAAAGGGTAATACATTAATATACTTCCTTATTGTAATCCTTCAATTTCAGCAAAATTTTTATGAACTAGGCGCAACATCACACTCAAGGGCTAATCAGCTGTAAATCCTGATAATTTTAAAATAAATGATTATTACCTTAGCAACTGCGTGTACACAAATCTGATCTGAGTGCTGACTACCATTTGTTTTCAGTTACAAACTATAAAATGCTTATTTTTATTTGCAAACTGTTGAAAAAAAAGAATTGATTTTGTAAATATAGCTTAATTTACAGCATAGCTTTGGACTAAAAACATACAATTTTCTTCGAATATCCACCAACTTCAGATATTGCTACATAAATAGCAGTTATCTACTGCCATTTAACTATCATTCGCTGATTTAGCTAGTTCAAGCTACAATAATCGTTTAAAAACAGAGTTACTGCGATGGTTACATCTTTGCCTAAAGTATTTGCGCTTCTGGGGCCCACAGCTTCCGGTAAAACCAGTTTAGCTCTGAATCTGGCTGCTCAATTTCCGGTAGAAATCATCAGTCTGGATTCGGCTTTGATTTATCGGGACATGAACATCGGCACCGCCAAACCCACAGACGCAGAACAGCATGCAGTACCACATCATTTGATTGATATCATTTCACCATTGGAAAGCTATAGCGCTGCCCAATTTGTGAGCGACTGTGTACGCCTAGCTGAAGAGATACACAGCCGCGGCCACCTTCCCTTACTGGTGGGTGGCACTATGATGTATTACCACGCCCTTACGCAGGGGCTCAGCAGCCTGCCTGAAGCCAATCCACATATTCGTGCTGAGCTGGAAAAACTAAAACAACAGCATGGCATGGATTATTTATATACTTTATTGCAGAAAGTAGACCCAATCACGGCTGCACGCCTGCCTGCCGGCGATAGCCAGCGCATAGAACGGGCACTGGAAATCTATCATATTACCGGTATCCCGATGAGTACCCATCTGGCAAATCAGCAAAACCAGCAGCCATCTGTAGACGTATGCACACTGGCACTGCTGCCAGCCGACCGTGCTCACCTTCGCATTCAGATTGCCACCCGTTTCCATACCATGCTGGCACAGGGTTTTGTAGAAGAAGTGCAAGCATTGCGTTTGCAATACCCAGACCTGCACTCAGACCTACCCTCCATGCGTTGTGTTGGCTACCGGCAAGCATTTGATTATCTGAATGGTATCAGTGATTACGACACCTTCGTAGAACGCAGTATCGTGGCTACTCGCCAGCTAGCCAAACGCCAGCTCACCTGGCTACGCAAGCTTAATCCGCAGCATATGCTTGACCCATTTAATCCAGCCGGACTCTTTGAGCAGACAGCTCATCTGATGCAGCAATTCTTTTCCTGAAATCATCCATTTCAGAAAAATTCTAGCTATGAATATTTAAGCAATAATAGTAAAAATTTATGTAAACATCTGCATGCTTCCTCAATAGACATATTCACAACATGCTGAATTAATTAATCTTACCGATTATTAATCTATAATTATTTATCTATGGGTACAGCACTGCTCCTTACCCATACACAGACAAAACAGCATAAGACAATTATTTACAGTAAAATGCACACCGTTGATAGCGTCATTACGTCTTCTCATTCATTCCGAATGAGACAAACGGCAAAGACAACATTTATCCTTCACGCCTCACTCTAGCCAGGCAAGGGTCAGGCATTTTTGATTTAATAAGGAGAAAACACGATGTCCGTACAGGATCGCATCCGTTATACCTCACTTCATTCCCGTCTGATGTCTGCTGCTCAGGCTGCAACCCTGATTCAAAATGATGCCAATGTTGGCATGAGCGGATTTACCGGAGCCAGCTACCCTAAAGTATTACCGCAGGCAATTGCCGATTTTGCCCGTGCAGAACACGCTGCCGGCCGGCCGTACAAAATCAATGTCTGGACTGGTGCGTCTACAGCACCTGAGTGTGATGGCGTTCTGGCTGATGCACATGCTATTAATCAGCGCCTGCCCTTCAATACCGACCGCCACATGCGGCAGGAAATCAATAATGGCGATGTCAACTTCATCGACATGCATTTATCACATGTTGCGCAGCAAGCTTGGTTTGGCTTTCTGGGTCACATGCACGTGGCTATTATCGAAGTGCTGGGCATCACCGAAGATGGTTTGTTGATTCCATCTACTGCCATTGGTAACAACCAGACTTGGCTGGATATGGCCGATAAAGTGATTCTGGAAGTGAATACTGGTCTGCCGGTACAGATGGAAGGTATGCATGACATCCCGCTGAGCAATACCATTCCGCCGCATCGCACTCCAATCAACATGACCCGTGCAGACGACCGCATCGGTGAAAAATACATGAAAGTCGATTTAAACAAAGTGGTAGCCATTGTAGAATCCAATGCTCCAGACCGCGACAATGTATTCAGCGAACCCGATGACAAATCCAAACAGATTGCCGCCTACATCGTAGACTTCCTGTCTCAGGAAATCAAAATGGGACGCTTACCGAAAGAAATGCTGCCGATTCAGTCCGGCGTAGGTAATGTGGCCAATGCTGTATTGGCTGGTCTGTTAACCGGTCCGTTTGAAAATCTCTTCGGCTATACTGAAGTATTACAGGATGGCATGCTCGACCTGCTGCGCGCAGGTAAAATGGCCACCGCCTCTGCTACAGCCATCTCTCTGTCTGCCAAAGCATTCAAAGACTTTGCCGACAATATTGATTTTTACCGTGAACGCATTATTCTGCGTCCGCAGGAAATTTCTAACCATCCTGAACTGGTGCGCCGCTTAGGCATTATTGCCATGAATTCCATGATTGAAGCGGACATTTACGGCAATATCAACTCTACGCACGTAATGGGTACCAGCATGATGAATGGTATTGGCGGCTCCGGCGACTTTGCTCGCAACAGCTTCCTAAACTTCTTCGTTACCCCATCTACTGCTAAGGATGACAAAATCTCATGCATCGTGCCGATGGTATCGCATGTTGACCACACTGAGCACGATACACAGATTATTGTTACCGAACAAGGTCTGGCCGATCTACGCGGACTGGCTCCACGGCAGCGTGCAAAAGTGGTTATCGAAAAATGTGCACATCCTGATTATCGCGACCAGTTGCAAGATTATTATGATCGTGCATTGCAGACCGCAAAAGGTATTCATACGCCACACATCCTGACGGAAGCCTTAAGCTGGCACGAACACTTCCTAAAAACCGGTTCCATGAAAATGTAATTCATCGTATACCGTATCCAAACAGCCCTGAAATCATTCAGGGCTTTTTGTTTATTTAATCAACACACCCCACCATCAGCCAACTAATAATTTCGTATCCCATACCCGGCAGTATTAAGTACTACATTAGCACAAGCAGTTGTACAATAATTATCCCCACAGTCTGACCCTGAATTCAAATACATTCGCATTGTATGAATTCCCTTCATCATGGCAAGGTATCAAATTCAGCCACACAGCCATCACTATCAGTTAAAATAAGCGCGACTCAATCTCATTCGCTGCAAACAGCACTCTCTTTATTTCTCTACTTTCATAAAAGGAAAGACCGCCATGTTTTCCAAAGCGTTAACCATCGAAAAATTCGACCCACAGCTAGCCGCAGCCATTGCCCGTGAAGACCAGCGCCAACAAGATCATGTGGAATTAATTGCCTCAGAAAACTATGTTAGCTGCGCTGTAATGGAAGCTCAGGGCAGCCAGCTAACCAACAAATATGCCGAAGGCTATCCAGGCAAACGCTACTATGGCGGTTGTGAATACGTAGACGAAGTGGAACAGCTGGCCATAGACCGCCTCAAACAACTATTTGGCGCTACTTATGTTAATGTGCAACCACACTCCGGTTCACAAGCCAATCAGGCAGTGTACGCCAGTGTGCTACAACCTGGTGACACTATTTTGGGCATGTCGCTGGCTCATGGCGGCCACCTCACCCATGGCGCCAGCGTCAACATTTCCGGACGCTTATATAATGCCATTACCTATGGCCTAGATGAAAACGAAATCCTCGATTACGCACAAGTAGAACAACTGGCTCTTGAGCACAAACCAAAAATGATTGTCGCTGGTGCTTCTGCCTATGCACTGGAAATCGACTGGGCACGTTTCCGTGCCATTGCCGATAAAGTTGGCGCCTATCTGTTTGTAGATATGGCACACTACGCTGGTCTGGTAGCCGGCGGAGAATACCCAAATCCAGTACCGTTTGCCGATTTTGTCACTACCACTACCCATAAAACCCTGCGCGGCCCACGCGGTGGTGTGATTATGTGCCGCAGCGAAGAACATGCCAAAGCGCTTAATTCTGCTATTTTCCCATGCCTGCAAGGCGGCCCATTAATGCATGTAATTGCCGCTAAAGCCGTGGCATTCAAAGAAGCTTTGCAGCCAGAATTCAAACAGTATGCCCGTCAGATTAAAGCCAATGCCAAGGTACTGGCAGAAACGCTGATTGAACGCGGTTTGCGCATCGTATCCGGCCGCACCGAAAGCCATGTATTTCTGGTGGACTTACAGCCGAAAAAACTGACCGGAAAAACTGCGGAAGCGGTGTTAGGACAGGCTCACATCACTGTGAACAAAAATGCCATTCCCAATGACCCCGAAAAACCATTTGTCACCTCAGGTATTCGTCTAGGCACCGCCGCTATTACCACCCGCGGCTTCACCGAAGCCGATACCCGCGAGCTAGGACATTTGATTGCCGACGTACTGGACAACGCAGATAATCAGAAGGTAATTTCAGAGGTTACTGAAAAAGTACAGAAAATTTGCAATAGATTACCCGTTTATGGAAAATAAACAACATTATTAAATTCTTAATATCTAGTTATTGCTTAGATACTATAGAATATTTATACTCAAATAAGGCTACTTTAATATCGATAAAATGATGTTTTAATCTGTTTTCTAATGATATAAACATCAACATGGATTTCCTTACAGGAAAACCAGCTTTAACTAATCAGATATTATCAAAATACCAATAAAGTATTAATATAGCCTCATTGAAAAAGCAAAGTTTACACTTTGCTTTTAAGATTTAAGGTATCTTGATAATAAAATTTGAAAGGAAACAAAATGAAAAAATTAGTTTCTACTGCTTTATTGGCTGCATCTTTAACAATGACTGCTGGTTTTGCTTTGGCTAATTCTCAGAATGACACTACCGATGTGCGCAATTTTGCAGAATCCACTGCTCAAAATGGCCAGAATACTCATGTTTCTGATTCAACTCCCGAAAACACTCCATACCGCACTGTTAATACCTATGCTGGTAATCACTAAATAGTGAGTAATAATCAAAAAGCATAACTTTTTAGTTATGCTTTTTTTTCGTCCATCTCATCAATATTTGCTATTTGATATTCACTCACGTTTCTTATTTCGATACATTATCAAACATAAATTAAAATATCATTCTCATACCAAAAAACCGCCTTACCACCCAAAACATAACATACTGATAACACATATTTATTTAAAATAAGCATTTCAATTAGTGATTTTACATCAGTAACGAACATCTCATAAGTTTCAAGGATTAAGATAAAGTTTCCTTATTTTCAGGGAGTACAACATGGGCTTAATCTGGACAATTGTAGTAGGTTTCATTATTGGCGTAATTGCCAAATTGATTTATCCAGGCAAACAACAAATTGGCTGGATTGTTACCACCCTACTGGGTATAGGTGGTTCCTTACTCGCTGGATATGTTGGTCAGGCTTTTGGCTGGTATCATGCAGGAGAAAAAGCCGGTTTAATCGCTTCGATTATCTTCGCCTGTATTATTTTGTTTATTTACGGCAAAATTAAAAACCGGCCATTATAGAATAAAAAAAACGGTGACGAATACATTATTCGCCACCGTTTTTTCAACAAATATATCTTTACTTCTTCATCTGCACCTTACCCAGCCCCTTTTCCCGAAGTTGAGCAATCGTTGTATCAATACCCTGCTGCTGAATTAACTGATCAAACTGATTACGGTAGACCGTCACTAAACTAGTGCCGTTCACACGGAAATTATAAATCTTAAATACCCCATTAGAATAATACATCTGATAACCCACGGTATAATGTTTATCACTGGCACTGACAATCTCAGTGAAGGTTTCCAGTTTGTTATTACCCTGATTCACCACTTTGGGCAGGACTTTTACCGTTGCATTGCTGGCACCCATTAAAGCAGAATGTGCGTAAATTCGTACAATCATATTCTTGAAAGCCGCGCTGAAATCCTGCCGCTGCTGCGCAGTAAATTGCCGCCACGGCAATCCTACTGCCAAAGCTGATATACGCTCGTAATCCAAATACTGATCCGCATAGCGCTCAATCTGACTGATTCGCTGCTGCTCGTTCAGACTTTTGTCACGTGCAACCGACAACACCGCATCCACATTCTGCTGCAATTGCTGTTGCGCTAGCTGTTCTTGCGTAGCGGCAAACGTACACACCGATACCATCAACATCCACGCAGCCAGACAAGCTTTAACATACCTCTGCATTTTTCATTCTCCTATTGGTAAGCAAAAAAAACGGCTTATGTAATTATCTTCCATAAACCGTTTGCTGTTTTCATCTGCGAAATATCTCTACACTGCTTTAGCAGCTAACCAGTCAGTTACACTGGCCAGTGCCTTCGGCAACGCTGCCACATCATGGCCGCCTGCCTGTGCCAAATCAGAACGGCCACCGCCCTTTCCACCAACCTGCGCAGCCACATAATTAACCAGCTCTCCTGCTTTAACTGTTTTACTCAGGGCTTTCGATACACCTGCAGTAACGGCAATTTTACCATCATTTACAGCAGCCAATACCACCACAATATTCTCACCCTGTGAAACCAAATCAGCAGCGATATCGCGCAACGCACTACTGTCTGCATCAATCTGGTTCAGTATTAGCCGCGCAGTGCCCACATCCTGAGCCTGTGCCAGCAGCGCACTGCCCGCGTGTTTGGCTAGCTCTGTTCTGGCTTCACTCAGTGCTTTTTCCAGCTGTTTCATTTGGCTGTGCATGCTTTGCAGTTTAGGCAATAGGTCTTCAGCAGTCTGAGCCTTCACCTCCACTACTGCGGCTTTCAGCAAATCTTCCTGCTGTTGTACATACTGTAGCGCATTCAAGCCGGTTACCGCCTCAATCCGACGTACACCAGCGGCAATACCACTCTCAGATACTATCTTAAACAGGCCGATATCACCGGTACGTGCCACATGAGTACCACCACACAGCTCGGTGGAAAATTCACCCATGCTCAATACACGCACTTCATCGCCGTATTTCTCACCAAATAGCGCCATGGCACCAGCGGCAATGGCATCATCAAAACTCATATTCTGAGCACACACCGGCACATTGGCCACAATAGCCTGATTTACACGGCGTTCCACTTCTGCCAATTGGGCGCTGGTTACTGGCTGCGTATGTGAAAAATCAAAGCGTGTACGCTCTGCATTCACTAGCGAGCCTTTCTGCTCAACATGCGTACCCAACACTTCACGCAGGGCACGATGCATCAGATGAGTCGCACTGTGGTTACGCATACTCGCTTCACGCAAAGTACTATCTACCTGAGCAGTAACCGCATCGCCAACTTTCAGGCTGCCAGACACCATTTCTCCAAACTGACAAAACACTTTTGCCTTAATTTTCTGTGTGTCATCTACTTGAAAACGGTTTTCACCAGCAAAAATATAGCCCATATCACCTGTCTGACCACCAGATTCGGCATAAAATGGCGTGAAATCAATCACCACGGCACCAGTTTCGCCCGCGCGCAACTGTTCAACTGCCTCACCGTCCTTATACAAAGCCAAAATCGTGCTTTCATTCTGACGCTCATGATAACCAGTGAATTCCGTATCTGCTCCATCATAAGCCAACTGGGTATTGGCTTTGAAATTTTGCGCCGCACGCGCACGTGCACGCTGAGCAGCCATTTCGCGCTCAAACCCTGCTTCGTCCAGACTAATATTGCGTTCACGGGCAATATCTGCAGTTAAATCATAAGGGAATCCATAAGTATCATACAGCTTGAAAATCACTTCACCGGCGAGCGTATTACCGCCATCCTGCAAGGCATTTTCCAATAAGGCCATACCCGTTTCTAGCGTCTGCGCAAAACGGCTTTCTTCTTGTTTCAGCACCTCGCTGATTTGTGCCTGTTTTTCTACTAGTTCTGGATAGGACGCGCCCATTTCCTGCACCAGATCAGCTACCAGCAAATGGAAAAACGCCTGTTTACAGCCCAGTTTGTAGCCATGGCGTACCGCGCGGCGAATAATGCGCCGCAATACATAGCCACGTCCTTCATTGCTCGGCAGTACACCATCAGCAATCAAAAAGGCACAAGAGCGGATATGGTCAGCAATCACCTTCAGGCTGGGTACTTCCTGACTGTAAGGCACGCCAACCACACGAGCCACAGCATGCAGTAAATGCACAAACAAATCGATTTCATAATTACTGTGCACTTGCTGCAATACCGCAGACACGCGCTCTAGCCCCATACCGGTATCGACCGAAGGTTTTGGCAGCGGATTCATATTGCCGTTTTCATCGCGGTTGTACTGCATAAACACACAGTTCCAGATTTCGATAAAACGGTCACCATCTTCCTCAGGGCTACCCGGAGGGCCTCCCCAAATATGTTCACCATGGTCGTAAAAAATTTCTGAGCATGGACCACAAGGGCCAGTATCACCCATCTGCCAGAAATTATCCGAAGCATAGCGCGCACCTTTATTGTCACCAATGCGAATAATTTTTTCTGCCGGTAGGCCGATTTCATTCAACCAAATATCATAGGCTTCATCATCATCTGCATAAACGGTAGCCAGCAGCTTTTCCTTTGGCAGATTGAGCCAGTCCTTACTCGTCAGGAATTCCCAAGCAAAATGTAGCGCATCATGTTTGAAATAATCACCAAAGCTGAAATTGCCTAGCATTTCAAAAAACGTATGGTGACGCGCAGTGTAGCCTACATTTTCCAAATCGTTGTGCTTACCACCGGCGCGTACACATTTCTGTGCCGTGGTTGCGCGGCTGTACGGACGCTTGTCAAAACCCAGAAACACATCTTTAAACTGATTCATGCCTGCGTTGGTAAACAACAGGGTTTTATCATCCTGAGGTGGAACCAGCGAAGAAGACGGCACCACCTGATGCCCCTTACTGGCAAAAAATTTAAGAAAATTAGAACGTAAATCTGCTGTTTTCATGGTAGTTTCAGTTGAACGGACGATTAATCGTATTCAGGCAGTCTGTAAACACACAGACTGCCTGAATATGGATATTAAAAACAGGACACTGGATAAACTATCCCAACTACCGCCCTTGTTAAAATCATATGCTTATCTTACCGCAGTTTTACGCATAAGCATACCAGAACTGGCTAAAAACCATGCCAAAATGACAAATCCGACAACATCCCTACCCGATTACGGTATAGTTAGCCCTAAGCACACAGAATATAAAGTTACAAGGTGATCATAACCCATCACCATGCCAGCCTAAAACAGGCGCATATTTGAAAAGGACAAACATGAAAAACACAGCCTGCCTGAGTTTATCCAGTTTGATTTTATGCATACTGGCCGCATGCAGCGGTTCGCATGAAAATAGCAGCACCAAACCGGCTTCTGCCGTAGCGGCCAGCAGCACCGGCACATTGAACGAAACTAAAACACTGAAAATCTACAATTGGTCTGATTATGTGGACCCAAAAACCATCAGTGAATTTGAAAAGAAATACGGCATAAAAGTTACCTACAACTATTATGACAGCGACGAAACACTAGAAAGCAAAATCCTAACCGGACAGTCTGGCTATGACATCGTTGGGCCATCCAACTCTTTTGTGAGCCGACAGATTAAAGCTGGGGCTTATCAGCCCCTAGACAAGAGCCAGATACCCAACTGGAAAAACATTAACCCGAAATTACTTGATTTATTAAAAGATGTCGATCCGGGCAACCAATATGCTGTCCCCAATTACTGGGGTATGAATACCATCGCCATCAACATTGAGAAAGTCAATGCCGCACTGGGTGACACCCCAATGCCAGAAAATAGCTGGGATCTGGTTTTCAATCCGAAATATACAGACAAACTAAAAAGCTGCGGCATCAGCTACATGGACAGCCCTGTAGAAATGATTCCGCTGGCACTGCACTATGCAGGTAAAGATCCCAACAGCCAAAGCAAAGACGATATAGACATGGCTGCCAATCTCATCAAAGCCAACCGCAGCAACGTGCTGCGCTACTCTTCTTCAGGCTACATCGACGATCTGGCTCGAGGAGATGTCTGCGTGGCTATCGGCTTTGGTGGCGATTTAAATATCGCCAAACGTCGTCGGCTAGAAGCCACCGGTAAAAAAGATATTCAAGTTTTAGTTCCTGAACAAGGCGTATCTCTATGGGTGGATACTCTGGCCATTCCCAAAGATGCCGCCAACTTGAAAAATGCTTACCGCTATCTAAACTGGGTTCTCGAACCCCAGATTGCTGCCCGCAATGGCAACCATGTTACCTATGCACCCGCCAGCCTGCCAGCAAAACAACTGATGAAAAAAGAATATCGCGAAGACAGCAGCATCTTCCCATCAGATGAAGTGCTGGCCAACAGCTATCTCGTTTTACCGGCCAAATCCGATACTCTGAAATACGAATTGCGCTTATGGCAAAATCTCAAAGCAGGCAAATAAAACATTAGCCTATATTTGCTTAAAACAAAACCCCTCAGTAATGAGGGGTTTTGTTTTGCCGGCCGCCGAGACAGAAATTTTACACGGCTAGCGACACAGCTCAGGAAATTTCCGCCATGCCTGCGACAGCGTCATACCATTTGCATACAAATTAACTGTACTCTGCGACATACCCGCTTTAACCACATCTATCTGCAACCCTTCTTTTCCGGTAAATGGATTAACGAGCGCCAGCGTCTGACTACCATTCGGATAACTGCTTATTCTGTAAAATTCACGAGGCAAATTAAAACGAGACTGCAACTTATCATGCAAACACTTGCTGACTTCAATAGCAGGCCGGTCGATATTCAGGCTTACTTCCGGCGGAGTACTACGTTCCGGTTTCAGCACCGTGACATCTTTTGTAACTACCGCACAACGAAAACCTTTACTGCCTATGGGCTGGTCAGCCTGCAATAAAGCTTTGGCCATAGCCTCTGAATCACATTCGCGCTCTTCTTGCGCATAAGGTGTGACCTGAGCACACCCCACCAACATGCTGGCACATAGACAAGGCCACCATAATAAATTCTTCCACAACATGTTTGATTTTCCACTGGATGCCTAGAGGTTCTATGCCAAACTGAACCCAGACATAATTTTTCCCCGCCAACAGGCAGCAGGTTTACTGAATCTGCCCAGTTTTATTAACTTCATGGGCATAACATAATGATTAATTGATTAATCTTTGCCAATGCATAAAACACCCGCATAACAAATGTAATATCGAAAGCAAAGTGGCTATAATAACAGCCATATCTTGCCACACACCAGTCTTATCATGATTTTTTCAGCAGCCCGACCCATAAAAACCGTCACCCTCGCCTTAACCGGCGCTTCAGGCATGCCTTATGCCAAAAGACTACTGGCCTGCCTTTTGCAAGCAAATATCAAAGTCTGGTTATTGTACTCACAAGCTGCACAGATAGTGGCACAGCAGGAAATCAATTGGCATCTACCTACCAACGCCAAGCAATGTACCGCAGCTTTATGTAGTGAATTCGGGGTCGACCCATCTCAACTCACCGCATTTGGCCGTGATGAATGGTTTGCTCCACCCGCCTCTGGTTCTAATCCCGCAGATGCCATGATCATCTGTCCGGCAAGCATGGGCTGTGTTGCCGCCATTGCTGCCGGTACCTCAGATCATTTGCTCGAACGCGCAGCCGATGTTTGCATCAAAGAACAGCGACCACTGATTATCGTACCGCGAGAAACTCCGCTTTCAGCCATTCATCTGGAAAATATGCTTAAACTCGCACGCCTAGGCGTCTGTATCCTACCACCGGTATCGGCTTTCTATCAGCATCCGCAAAGCGTAGCAGATATGGTAGATTTTGTGGTAGCACGAATTTTGGATCAGTTGCAGATTCCGCACCGGCTGATAGCGCGTTGGGGCGAAGAAAATAATTATTGACACCACTCATTGAATGTTTTACTGTATAAAAATGAAAACCAAACACACTTTCTCTTTTGCTTATTATTGGTACCACACCTCGGTGCGGTGCCTTTTTGCGTTTATTTAAAAAAACATAAGCAAAAACAAAGTGAACCGCCCGGCCAATCCGAGGCGGTTTTTTTATACCATAAACGCCTCGTACACTAAGGCAATAACAATGAATCAACAACTATTGGAGAATAAAATGCCGGTATTACCGCAGAAACGAATGCAGCACACTGAAGCACCTGTACCACAACTTCAGCGCTGGTATATGATTGTAGATGGCAATCAGCACCGAAGCGACCTGTTACAGCTTCAGCCACAATTTCAAAGCCCGTACATGCTTAGTGAAGCACTGATTCCACAGCTGCGGATGGTAGCCATGTTAATAGCCGCACAGCGGCTCAGTTCTGATCAACCTACACCAGACATTATCAGTGAAGAAGCAGACTGGTTTGCTGCCCGTATCCTGGTAATGGGCGTGCGCATTTTTCACCTGGATATTACCTTAATCCCCATGCTGAAAACGGCTAATAGCCGCGCCCGTATGTTTGCACAAAAGCACAACCTTCCCTTTACTCAGGCACAAATGCGCATGAGTTTGCATGCCGGCCGGCCGCAACAGATGTTGATTATCGAAACAGAAGCACAATGTGAAGAAGATAAAGGACTGCTACAAAACAGCATCGATTTTGCCCGTATGCATTGTCTGAGCGAAAGCAGCATACTGGTTGCCTGCCACCAGATTTAAAACCAGCACTCATTTAATTCTGCGTAGATTGTGACTAACTTTATATCGGGCATACAACGCCACCTGCTGCAAAAACTGCTCCAGTTCTGCAGCAGCAAAACGAGTATGGATAAAATAACAGCCGTCCCCTGTAATTTTGTGCAGAGCCTCTACCGCAGCAAAGCGACTGACCATATTTTCAAATTCCTCAAACCGGCTGCCGTTCATATAAATTGTAATAAACTGTTCTGACTCATAATATTCTGACACCGTGAACCGCTCAATCACTCCTCTATCAAGCAGGCTCTGTACCCTTAGCCCCACTGCCTGACCACTCAGAAATACTTTTTCCCCAACTTCTTTCCATGACATTCGGCTATTGATTTTCAACAAATCCACAATTGCCCGGTCTTTTTTATCCATATTTTCATCCTGAAAATAAATCCTGCCTACTGCTTTCATATACCCGTTCAGTATTGCATGCTAATTACAGATAATAGAAGCCTCACAACAAACACGAAAGCATATATGAAACAAGCACTCCTTATCATCGATGTGCAAAATGATTATTTCCCCCAAGGAAAAATGGCATTGCATCAGCCACAAATGGCATTGGAAAATATACTCAGATTGCGCCAACAGTTTCGCCGGCGGCAGCTACCAATATTCTATATTCAACATATCAATATTCGTAAGAATGCAACTTTTTTCCTGCCGGATAGCCATGGAGTAAAGCTTCATCCACAGCTACTGCCCATCGCCACCCAGACAGAATGGATTATCCGCAAAAATTTCCCCAACAGCTTTGTACAAACCGATCTACTAACGCAGCTACAAAAGCAGGCAGTAGAACAATTGGTTATCTGCGGAATGATGACCCATATGTGCATAGATTCCACTACCCGCCAAGCAGCAGAACTTAATTTTCAACCTATTCTAATTGCCGACGCCTGTGCCACACGTGATCTCGAACTGAATGGCGAGACTATACCGGCAAAAAATGTACAGCATAGCTTTATCGCGGCTTTGAGTTCTTTTGCTGACATCCAGTTCGCCAGCCAGTTCTTAAATCCATCCAATGCCTAAATCATTTCTTTTGCTTTTTATCAGCCATCACAAATAAAAAGAAAGAACTGTCCGTCTGTTTGGCACATAATTTTCAGACAACAAGGCAGTTATCAGCCTTCAACCTATTGTTTTTATATTAAAAATTTCAATATATATTGTGATTATTCTGAAATTTTAAAAACAAAGATACCGGTACTGTAATATACACAAATAGCCGCGGATACCATTAGTTATTCGCAAAAAAGTAGATGTAAAATTTCAAATTAACAAAGATAAAAAAGCATCTGTTTTTCAAATTCAGAAAACAGATGCTTTTCAGTGCCAATCTGCTGATTGGATTTAATTGCTTACATTGGGATATAGCGGCTCGGGTCCTGCGGCTGACCATTCTCACGTAATTCAAAATGCAGTTGGGTCCGCTTAGCATCAGTGCTACCCATTGTGGCAATCTGCTGACCACGTTTCACCTGCTGGCCTTCTTTCACCATAATACTCTGGTTATTGCCATAGGCAGTCAGATAGGTTTGATTATGCTGCACAATAATCAGATTACCATAGCCGCGTAAACCATTACCGGCATACACCACCTTACCTGAAGCGGCAGCCATAATTGGCTGGCCAGCATTGCCACCATAATCGATTCCCTTACTGCTGCCGCCGAAGCTTTGCAGGATATTACCGGCAGTCGGACGCTGCCATTCAATACCGCTTACACTGCGCACACCACCAGTGCTTACGGTTTTACTTGTTGAGACAGTAGTAGAGCTAGATGGCGTAGTCGTCGTGGTCGTACTGGTGGTCGTTGTCACATTCGCTGTGCTTACCGGCGTCGTTACTGTAGTGGTGGTATTTTTGCTTCCGGCCGGTGCAACATACCCAGCCGGTTTCACCCGCAGCACCTGCCCCAGACGAATATTGTTATCAGCCAGATTATTCCAGGCACGCAAATTATCCTGCGTAATCTGATAACGTTTTGAAATATTGTATACCGTGTCACCACGCTGTACCGTATGCGTAGCAGCATTGATATCAACCGGTGAATAATTGCCTACATAACCAGTGGCTGTGGCGCCAGCACTGGGCGTATAAGCCGGAGGCGTGTCTGTCGGTGGTGTATAAGGCGGGGCACCATAAGGATTGTCGGCAGTGGTAGCAGCAGTACCGGCGTTACTGCTGCCCGTTTCTGTCGGTGCTGCCGGTTGTTTGAAAATAGTACAGGCACCTAATGCCAGCACCAGCAAACACCAGCTGGAACGAATTACGTTTTTTTTCAACATAACGGTTTACCTTAAATCATTGCAATGTTCAGGGGGTGCCAGCGCGATAGCGGCGGCAACAGCCAATTCAGACATTATCATAAACAATGCCCAGCATTGTGTAAAATAGCATCAAGGTTAAACTATTTTAACATGTCCTAATAATTATGTATTATTCAGGCTGTTTTTCTCAGCAATTGCCCAGTCATACAGTGCTTTTTTACTCTCACCACTGATTTCCGCAGCCAAAGCGGCGGCTTGCTTGGTAGGCAGTTCCTGCACCAAAATCTGCATCACACGGATTGCCTCAGCAGACAAATCCGCCTGCTTTTCAACTTCGGCCGGATGCAGCACCAATACCATCTCGCCACGTTTCTGATTAGCATCCGTCTGTAAAACCGTCTGGATATGCGCTACCGTACCCGTTATATAAGTTTCATGCGTTTTACTAATTTCACGCGCCAAAAGCATACTACGCAGAGGATACAACACAGCCATCTGTGCCAGCGTTTCCATAATCCGGTGCGGAGTTTCAAACATCACCACCGGACAAACTGCTTTTTGCCACTCCTTTAAACGCTGCTGACGTTCGCCACTTTTGGCCGGCACAAATCCTGCAAAATAAAAATCAGATTCCGTCACTCCAGCCACGCTTAAAGCAGCCATCACCGCGCTAGGACCAGCTACAGGTGATACCGTAAATCCAGCTTCTCGCACCCGCGTAACTAAACGGGCACCGGGGTCACAAATCGCTGGTGTACCGGCATCCGAAACCTGTGCCACAACTTTCCCTGCTGCCAGTGCATCAATCACCCGCTGCGCCATACTTTGCTCATTCTGCTCACGCACACTAATCAGCCTGCCCGAAATACCATAAGCCCGCAGCAACTGCTGAGTTACCCGCGTATCTTCGGCACAAATCAAATCAGCTCGCGACAACACAGCCAGAGCATGAAAGCTTAGATCAGCCAGATTACCAATTGGAGTAGCCACTACATAAAGGGTTTGCGGTACAATGCTAGCAACAGCTTTCTGGTAATGGACTTGCATTTATCAATCCGTAATCTGGTTAAGTGATCATTTAAGTGTCAAGGCAAAATACCGGCAGCACTCAGCCTCAAGTGAATACTATACCACGATGTCACATTGCATTCGTATTCAAGCACCAACCAGAAATACCTGACCACCACTAGAAATACTATTTAGCCCAACAACGGGCACTTTATCCGGCTGCCTTATCTGCCCAAAGCACAAAGCGCAAATTCATATTAATTGACACATAAACTTATATGACAGAACCCATTTCCGCCCATCAACACTTTGTCGATAGCGCCCAGCTACTAAACGAATGCGCTGATTTATTGGCAGAACCCATTGCCGAAGTGGCTCAGGGCATCCTCATGGCTCTGATGAGCGATGGCAAACTGCTGATAGCCGGCAATGGCGCCTATGCTTCTCTGGCCAACACACTGGCCGCTTATATGGTTACCCGCCTGCAACAGGATCGCATGGCATTGGCTGCCTTATCTCTCTGTACCAATCCTTCTGTAATCAGCACGCTAACAGATAGCGAACCCAAAGATGTCTTTGCTAAACAGATTCATGCACTCGGCAAACAGCACGATATGCTATGCATACTCTCAGCCGATGGCCAGAGCCTAAATCTCGTCAGTGCAATCAAAACTGCCCATGAACGCGATATGCGTATACTGGCCATTACCGGCGGCAGTGGTGGCGAAGTAGCCGCCTTGCTACGCGATGATGACCTGTGGCTAAACGTCCCTGGAGACCATCCCCTGCGCGTACTTGAAGCACATCAGGTTACCATTCATGCCCTGTGTGCACAGATTGACCAATTATTGCTTGGTGGTTTATAAACAGCATCAATACAAATTACAGGTGTATCTCATGAAAAAATACTTGTCTGCCCTGGCATTGGGGCTGTGTCTGACTACCACCCTTACCGGTTGTCCGGCTGTTCTGGTAGGCGGAGCTGCCGTTGGCACCCTGTCTGTCACCGATCGGCGCACTACCGGCGCTCAGACCGATGACAAAATAATGGAAGTACGCATTCACGATGGCGCCATTTCCTATCTCAACAGCCAAGCACAGGAAAGCAAATTCCAGCCAACCTTATCCGTTATCAGCTACAATCGGCAAATCCTGCTACTCGGACTAGTAGCCAACGAAAATGACAAAAATCTCGTGGAACGCGTAGCCCGTGCTCAGCCTGCTGCACAGAAAGTTTACAACTACATAGACATCGCCAGTCAGAACCGTAAATTGAGCCATGTGACGGACGACACATGGATTACATCAAAAGTCCGTTCCAACCTGCTCAACACCAAAGGCGTCTCACCAAATCATGTCAAGGTTGTTACCTTTAACGGTGTTACCTACGTCATGGGTATTCTGACACCAGCAGAACAGCAGGCTGTCACCACAGCCATCAGCACCACCTCCGGCGTGCAAAAAGTAGTTACTCTATATCAGACCTTTGAAAACACCCCCACTACCACAGCAGCCAGTTCCTGATAAGCGCCCAGCTGCTGCAATCAAATGCTCACAAACGGCCGGTTGCAGCAACCAGGGTAAAGTATCTGATTAGCGTAAACACAAATTTGCGTATAATAACTGCCTTACACCCGACGATATCCCTTAAAGGATTACCACATCATGAGCACAAAACCCACCGCACCCGAAAACAAAAACAAAAAAAACGCGGTTAAAGCTGGTCTAAGCACCTTTACTAAAGTCCTTCTCAGCCTGTTTCTGATTCTAGCCATTTTTGTTGTCTGGTTTGTATTTCACGCTTGGCAGGTGCTGAATAACGCACCGGATACTGCCGGCTATGCCTCACAGGCTAGTTTTGAAATTCTTACACCCAATGGTGCTCCCGGAAACAACAATACCACGCAATCACCGGTATTCATTCCCAATGCTACCGTCACCACTGCTTCTGACAGTGACAACAATGACAGTGCCTCAGCTCCGCAGACTCCGGCCACACCTATAAAAAATAGCACTAAGCCAAAAGCCAATGCGGACAACGAAGAATTACAGCCACTTGTACCAACCAATACACCTGCTGCTACCAACAGAGACAACAATCCGGAAACCCCAGCCGCACCAGCTCCTGCACCCAAACCCAAATCATCCAACAATAGCGCCAATGGCAAACCATTAGACAACCTGTTCTGAAAATACTCCGGTATAAAAACAATGCCCGTCCTTAAGACGGGCATTGTTTTTTTGTCAGCTTACATTCAAAACATGCAATCCAGCCACCTGCCTAAGCAACTAACGCAAAATATCGGCAAGAGCATACACATGTAATGGCACATTACATTGTCCATTACCATGTTATTTCCGCACACTGAAACCGCACACAACACGCTGCTATAACGGTATAAATCGTAATCCCTTATTTAGCTGCCAGCAAAGTTTAAATACAGCTAAACTTATTTCTGATAGGGATTATCCAATGTAGCCATCAATTCAGCCAGATAAGCACGCAGCTGTTTTTCCTGACAACCCATCAGCAATCCATCTTCAAAGGCTTCCTGTGCCAGCTCATAAATTTCTTGCATATTCTGCTGCATCACCTTAATTTTTTCCGTGCAAGAGACCACATTACCAGCATCATCCACCCATCTGGGCATAGGAGGTAAAGGTTTCATCAATGTTTCACCCTGCGCGCCGTTACAAAAGCTTTAGACCAGTACCCCTGCTCAATACTGGTAATTTCGATATTCTTACCCGTACGAGGCGCGTGAATCATTCTACCGTTACCAATATACATACCCACGTGCGAAATCCCACCACCGCCAGGGCTGAAAAAAACCAGATCACCCGGTTGCAGTGCGGAACGGCTTACCACCTCACCCACCGTAGCCATCTGGCGCGAGCTACGCGGCAGCGTCACCCCCATACTGCGGCGGAAAATATATTGCATAAATCCACTGCAATCCAGCCCACTGGTGGGTGAATTACCACCAAAGTGATAGGCCACCCCAAGCAACCCCATCGCATTCATAATCAGGTCACTGGCATCATCACCCGTACGTACGGCTGGTGCTGCTGTTCTGTCACGAATAAGACGCTCCAGTGCAGCATTATCCAGTCCCTCGTCAGGCGCCGCCATCACCGGCGGCACCAGAATGAAACCGGCGCATAGGCATACCGTTGCCATTTTCATTAATTTTTTTATCCACTTCATGCCAACATTATTCCATCTGTTCATCAAACAATTCTGCTATCCTGTAAGCAGACTTTGTTCGGGACATAATCATATGTTTTCACCCAGCTCATCCCGCATTAGCGACTGGACTCGTATGCGTGAAATTCTTACCATTTTGGCCAAACACGGTCTGGGTGAATTTCTTGTTCGTATCAAACTGCCGATACGCCGGTACAAACATACCGACCCATCGGCTCAGCAGGGCTATCTCAGTACACCGCGGCGCGTGCGCCTTGCCTTTGAAGAGCTGGGGCCCACATTTATCAAACTCGGACAAATACTCGCCACCCGTACAGATGTTTTCGGAGAAGAATGGACGGAGGAATTTGCTCAACTCCAAAACAATACCCATCCTCTTCCCATCACAGAAATCAAAAACATCATTCAGGCTCAGCTCAATCAGCCACTAGAAAACATCTTCAGCCACATAGCAGCTCAGCCCATCGGCAGCGCATCCATCGCACAGGTTCACCGTGCCACACTCAGCAGCGGCGAGCAGGTCGCCATTAAAGTGAAACGACCGGGAATAGAATCCACCGTAGCAGCCGATCTGCGTATACTTAACCACATAGCTCAGCTACTGGAATCAGAAATACCCGAGTCCAGACGCTACTATCCGGTACAAATGGTGCAATACTTTACCCGCTCACTTGAAAAAGAAACAGATCTCACTGCTGAACGTCGCAATATGCAACATTTTGCCCGTCTTTACAACCACCAACAGCAAATCCATATACCGCAAACTTATGCGGCGTATTCTAACCGTCAAATACTGGTACAAGAATATATTGACGATACTTTACTTAAAAATCTTGCTCTCAGTAGCTGGAGTGGAGAACAGCGACGCAAGCTTGCTGCCGCACTGGTTGATATTCTACTCGACATGATATTACAGCACGGCCTGTTTCATGCAGACCCCCACCCCGGTAACATCTTAGTACGAAACGATGGCCGTATCACCCTAATAGACTTTGGCCTTATCGGCCGCCTAAGCCAGCAGCGCCATCAGGAAATCATCTCCCTTATTCAAGCCCTGCTGGAACGCGACCAGTTTGCTTTACAATATATTCTCTCCAACTGGGCACAGGGCGAACCTCTTAACGAAAATCAGCTCGGCAGCGACGTATTCGAAATGCTGCTCAACTATGAACAGCTCAGCAGCGGCGAAATCAGCATTAGCCAGATTATCAATGATATCACCTACATCATCCGCGAACACGGCCTCACATTGCCGGCCGACCTGGTCATTTTATTTAAATGCTTAATTACGCTTGATGGCGTCATCAAACAGATAGACGGCGAGTTCGAACTTCTCAGCCATGCCCAGAACTCCATTCACAACGTATTACGCCAGCGTTTCAACACCCGCACATTCTGGCGTCACAGCAAAATGCAGCTGCATCTACTCTCACAACTCATAAACAGCCTGCCTCAAAACCTGTTGCAACTAAATAAGCGCATTCAGCATGGCCAACTTCCCGTCAGTATCAACATTCAGCATATCGACAAATTCAACAACCAGCTAGACAAAGTAGCCAACCGGCTAACCATGGGTATCGTTACCGCGGCGCTGATTATCGGTTCTTCCATCGTCATGAACATCAATGCCGGTCCAAAAATCTTCGGTTTGTCTTTTTTCGGCCTAATTGGCTATCTGCTCGCATTCAGTAACAGCCTGTGGGTCATCTGGTCTATCTGGCGCTCAGGCCGGCACTGACACCCATCTCACCCAAAGCTACCCTTGTTAAACCCCACCCACTTCCATTAAAATATATATTTCTAGAAGCAAAGCATCATCAATCTGCATATAGTGTTATTAACAACAGAATAACCACGTGGTTCGCAATCCATCCCACGCAAAAAAACTAGGAGCTTCAATTCACATGTCTCAGCTGAATCCAGCCATATTTTCTGCTCATTACGGTATTAATCTTTCAAACAGCCGCTGAAGCAGAAGCAATATGTACAAAATCGCCAAAGAATTCCGATTCGATGCCTGTCATATGCTAGATGGACATAAAGGCAAATGTCACAACCTCCATGGACACACCTACCGGCTGATAGTCGAAATCAGTGACGAGCTCCGGCCACACGGCTCCAGCAAAGAAATGGTGATGGACTTTGCCGACATTAAAACCATCATCAACCAAAGCATCATCAGCCAGCTAGATCACGCCTACCTGTATGACGCCAGCAATAGCAACGAATGCAAAATTGCCGCCCTGCTACAACAGATGCAGCGCAAAGTATTCGCCTTTCCCTGCCGAACCACTGCCGAAGGCATGAGCCGCTTCATCTTTAATCAGCTCTGCGACAAACTACCCGTATCTAAAATCACCCTGTGGGAAACGCCCACATCCTATTGCGAATATCAGCAAAGCTAGACATGACACAATTCAACATTGTAGAAATTTTCGAATCACTACAAGGCGAAGGCTACAACACTGGCATGCCCGCCATTTTCATCCGTCTGGCCGCATGCAACCTCAGATGCCCATGGTGCGATACAGACTACATGCATTATCAAAGCATGTCTCTACAACAAATCCTCAACACCGTCCAACAGTATCAGAGCAAAAACATTATCATCACCGGCGGAGAACCCACTATCAACAAAAAACTACCCCTGCTCTTACAGCAGCTCAAACAATTAGGCTATTACCTTGCCATAGAAAGCAACGGACTGGGAAAGATAGATTCTCAAATAGACTACATTTCACTAAGTCCTAAATTTCACTACCGCCAGCACTATCCGTTTCCAGCTCAAAATCAGGCTGATGAAGTTCGCATCGTCGTAGAAGACCATCCCGAATTTCTAGCATTCTGCCTGAAAATCGAACAACACATACAGGCCAGACATTACTTCCTCTCACCCTGCGAACAGAACGGTCGCTTCAACATGCTCACCACTTTGCAAGCATTAGGCCAGCTCAACCAACATCGTCACGACAATAAATGGCTGCTCAGCTTGCAAACACACAAACTGGCCGATATAGCCTAAATCTTCAACGCATTTTTTATCAAATATCCCAAAAACCATTGAAATTCAGCAAATCAACACAATATCATAAGCAAGATAATTTACTTCAAAATTAAAAAATTCAACTTTACTACTTACAATGCAACCACATTGTGCATATATGCCAACAATTGTTACAATATAATCAACCTGAGAAATTATTTACCCACAAAATCACGGAGAATTACACACATGCAACCACGCAACAGCTATGATTTCACTCAGCTTGGACAAGCTAGTGAAAACCCACAAACCGTAGTGCTGCGCAAAGCCTATGCTCTACTTGGCCTCTCATTCCTGCCTTGCGCAGCTGGTGCTTACGCTGGAACATATGTCAATTTCTATGCATTGTTTAGCAATTCTTGGCTATCTGTCGTCGCCTTTTTCATCTTTGCCTACGGCCTCATGTTCGCCATAGAAAAAAACCGTTACAACAACTTAGGTATTGGTTTACTGATGGTATTCACCTTCGGCTTCGGATTTTTCCTTAGCCCCATCTTACAATTTGCTCTAGCCTCCAGAATCGGCGGACAAATTGTTGGCATGGCTGCACTGATGACCGCAGGGGTATTTTTCACTATGGCCGCCATCGCACACCGTTCTAAATCAAGCATGAATGGCATTGCCCAGTTTCTGACTGTAGGTGCAGTTGTCCTTATCATCGGCATGATTGTCAATATGTTTATGAACATACCTGCACTTGGATTAACCATAGCAGCTGGTTTTGTTATCTTCAGCTCACTAGTTATTATGTGGCAAATCCGTGCCGTCATTGCCGGCGGTGAAGATAGCCCCACCAGTGCAGCCCTAACATTGTTTATTTCCATTTACAACATTTTTACCAGCCTAATCCAAATTTTGTTGGCCGTAATGGACAATCGCTGATATCCCCTACATAGCATGAAAAAACTGCCTGAATCCCATATCGATTCAGGCAGTTTTGTTTTACCCAGCAAAGCAAAGTTTAAACCTCTCAGAACACACCATTTAACCTAGCATTTTCTTATAATAGACTTTTAAGCACAGAACCACCATGAACCAAACCATACATTGGACAGAACACGGTCAGAGCATGCAAGCCATGTGGGGCGGTGACAGCCGCCATCCGGCACCCACCCAAATTCAGACAATCAGCCAAATCAGTGCAGAACAAGCTTTGCAGCAGATGCGCCAGAATATCGCTCTGCTTTGGCGGGGTGATTACCACCAAGGCAAACAGCTACTGGCAGCAATCAAAAAACGTGTACATAGCAAAGCACGCACGCACAACGATTTTCACAAACACCGCCTGCAACAGGCACAACACAGCCGCCTGTTTCAGCAGCTACTTATAGAAATTCAACCAGACGGACAAATATCCAATAATCGTGCACCCAACGTTGCAGGCGCGATCACCGATGTATATGGCAGCCCCAACCACACCAACTTGCTTCTCCCCCTTCATTTGCTACTCGGCTACATTGGCGCACATGAATGGCATAAAACAGGTGTCCGCATACCCGCACTTAACGGGCAGAAAATCCATGTTCCCTATGGCGTATTTTCACCTGTACGTGGTGAATATCTGCAACTAGTAGCCGAAGCCCAACTGCCCGAACCCTGCCACAGCGCATGGGATATTGGCACTGGCAGTGGCGTACTGGCTGCCATACTGGCACAGCGCGGTATAGCTCATATAACTGCCACCGATAACAACCCACGCGCCATTGCATGCGCACAAGCCAACATTCAACGCCTCGGATTAACTGGACAGATTCAAATCCAACACACCAGCCTATTTCCAGATGGCCGCGTCGACCTCATTATTTGCAACCCGCCATGGCTACCGGCCAAACCTAGCAGCGATATCGAAACCTCCCTCTACGACCCAGCACACCAAATGCTGCAATCCTTTCTCAGTCAGGCACTCAACCACTTGAATTCGAATGGACAGGTATGGCTGATCATGTCCGATATTGCCGAACATCTGGGTTTACGATCGTCGGAAGCTTTACCGCAGTGGATACAATCAGCCGGCTTAAAAGTGATACACAAAACCGATATTCAACCAACACATCCAAAAGCTCACCAGCACCATCACCCACTAGCCAATGCACGCAACCGCGAAATTACTTCCCTATGGCAGCTATCAGCACAATAACTCCGTAACAAAAACGAGAAACAAATTTAACCAAATAGCATAAAGATTAGTGTTTTTAATTTCTCGTTTTTAATCTATTTTTATAACCCGCTTTATTTATACCAATCCCTTAGCAAAAACCCAATTGCACATTAAATCAGAATAAAACCTATTCCGATAACTCAGCAATTGGGTAGCTGCTACTTTTTTAGTCAACAACAAAAAAGTTACTAATCCATTATTCCAATCGAGATTACTCTGAGTGAAATTGCAATTCTTCTCTGCAAATCAGCTAGATTCATATTATATTACAGCTAATGTCTTAAATCGTTTTGGATGATCCACCTACACTACTATGCATTATTTAATCGTTATCGGTCTGCTGACTGCTTCCAATCTAGTGATGACTACCGCATGGTACTGGCACATTAAGCCAAGCAATAACTT
This sequence comes from Snodgrassella alvi, assembly GCF_002777855.1. GTDB lineage: Bacteria > Pseudomonadota > Gammaproteobacteria > Burkholderiales > Neisseriaceae > Snodgrassella > Snodgrassella alvi_E. The sequence continues at coordinate 169,197 of NZ_MEIK01000015.1, read as the reverse complement.
TTTTCCGCTGTGGCAAATTATTCTAATCAGTTGGGGTATTGCACTGTTTGAATATTGTCTAGCAGTGCCCGCAAATCATCTTGGCGCACAATGGGGTATTAAACCTTTTCAGCTAAAGATTATCCAAGAGGTTGTTACACTAGTAGTATTTACACTGTTTGCAATACTGTATCTAAAAGATGAATTCCGCCTAAATTACCTGATCAGCTTTGCATTCATTCTTGGCGCAGTTTATTTTGCTTTTAAACGCTAATTCAATAAAAAAGGACGCACCAGCGTCCTTTTTTTAAATTCGCCTATCAGGCCTTCGGCAAAGTCACGCCGGTTTGTCCCATATATTTGCCGGCACGGTCTTTATAAGAAGTAGCGCACTCTTCGTCACTTTCAAAAAACAACACCTGCGCTACACCTTCGTTGGCATAAATTTTAGCTGGCAGCGGCGTGGTATTGGAAAACTCCAGAGTGACATAGCCTTCCCACTCTGGTTCAAACGGCGTAACGTTGACGATGATGCCACAACGCGCATAAGTGGATTTACCCAGACACACAGTGAGCACATTGCGCGGAATACGGAAGTATTCCACTGTACGAGCCAGCGCAAATGAATTGGGCGGAATAATGCAGAAATCATCCTCAACGGTAACAAAATTGCGCGTATCAAAATTTTTCGGGTCAACAATGGTGCTATTAATGTTGGTAAAAATCTTGAATTCACGGGCACAGCGGATATCGTAGCCATAGCTTGAAGTGCCATAGGATATGATTTTTTCACCGTTTACCTGTTTAATCTGGTTCGGTTCAAATGGTTCAATCATGCCATGCTCTTCGCTCATGCGGCAGATCCACTTGTCTGATTTAATACTCATGACGATACCCTTGATAAATTTAGCGCATTATACCGAAGCCTTTGCTGCTGTTGCAGGCCTATTGCGGCAATTTACGCCTGCATATACATTTAATCGGCCATCCAGCCACCAAGATGATGAACCAGCTCAGCCAGCAGATCGCCCAAAGCTTCAGCCATCAGAATTTGTGAAGCAAAAGTTATGCTCTGTATATCATCACCCTGACCGGCTGCTTCTTCTTGAATCACGTCCAGAAACTGGATGCGCTTCAGAGTAAAATCCTGTGTGAGCACAAAGCGCACTCTATCCTGCCAGCTTAGCCCCAGCTGAGTAACGACTTTACCGTTTTTCACCAGATTAACCACTTCTTCTGCAGTCAAATCCTGATGGCTGATGCGCACCACCGGTGCAGCATCACCCAGACCTTTCAGTTCACAATCACTGTCGAGCTCAAAATGGCCGGCTGCAGCACCATTTAGCAGCCACTCTGTCATCAGGCTGCCCGGCGATTGCTGGGTTCGCGGTAGCCTAGCTTCCAAACCGCCCAATGCATCACGCAATTTGGTAAGCAGCATTTCTGCGCGATTGGTGTTGGCCTGATTAATCAGCAGCAGACCACGCTGCGTATCAATTAACGCTTCTGTTTTGCTGCTTTTGGTAAAGGCACGCGGCAGTAAATCATCCGTGATGGTATCTTTTAGTTCCATCTTTTCCTTGCGGCCAACATTTCGCCCTTCTGCTTCCCGGATTTCGCTGATTTTTTCTTCCAAAATATCGCGTACCACTGCAGCCGGTAATACTTTTTCTTCTTTTTTTAAAGCTATACGCAAAGTGTTCTGTGCCGGAAACACCATTTCCGGGCTAAATGATACTGGGCAGGCAAATCCGATGCTATCCCAGTCCAGCCCCATACACGGCTTGAATTCAGCTTCAGCGAGTTTGTCGGCCAAAGTTTCCAGAGCCGGTAGATTCTCTTTATTAAGCGGATAAATAGTTAATTGCTTAAACCACATGCGTTATGTCTTTCACATTCAACTGAGAAAGAGGAGATTATACGGCAGCTTGCACCACAGCGTCCTGAAGCTGGACGCTGATAAGGTAATTAATTTTTAAGGTGAGAACCAGAGCAAAGCGATGCAAATATCAGTCAATAATGTTCGAATATTATTCTGAAGCGCTTCATTTATAAATTTACATTTTTCATGTTTAATTAAAGTTTTGTGTAGATGCAACACTTACGCCCTAAACCCCTTAAATAACTAGATTTTAGACATTAACGACGAAACAATCATCCACCACTATTTCCTTTCACTCATTACATTCATTCAGCAAGCAAAAACCGTCCTGAAACAACTTGCACCAGCCCAGCAGGATGAAGCGTGGATACTGGCCGAGCAGGTACCGGAAAGAAAACTGGAAAAATATGATGCGTACCTGCCGGATAATCTCTTATTAATGACCTATGCCAATCAGGCCGTTGATACCACTGCAACGCACCAATGGCTACAGCAACTTATCCCCACCCAGCCCGAAACCGACCAAACCTAAACATTTATTACCAACTCAACCGAATCATTTACTCTTTCGACCGGCACTCTGCAAATAAATCAAGCTGTGCCTGATATTCATTGGTGTGGACATCCATCAACCCTAGTACCGAGTGAAAAATATTATCGTGTGAGTAGGCCTGCTGCTGAGCATGCCGGCGCAGACAGTCCATATTCAAATGGCTGGCGCGGGCAAAATCCTGATTAGCCCAAAACACCATCGGCACGTGGGTCTGTTCTGCCGGCGCGATTGCGTATGGTGTGGCATGCAGATACATTCCATTTTCGCCCAAAGATTCACCGTGGTCAGAAAAATACCACATGGCACTGGCCAGTCCCTTTTCCTGCTGCAACAGCTTAATCAATTCAGCCAGCACATGATCCGTATACAGCACAGTATTATCATAAGTATTGCGTAATTCCTCATTACTGCACTGCTGAATCTGATTGGTATCGCAGGTAGGCGTAAACCGCCGAAACGTATCTGGATAACGCTGATAATAAGCTGGTCCGTGGCTACCCATGGTATGCAGTACGAGCACGGCATCATCCGGTAAATCAGCAATCGCAGCCTGTAAATTAAGCAACAGGCTCTCATCCAAACACCCATCACTGTTGCATTCCAGATTCGGTGCCCAATCTCGTACATCTACATGGCGTACGCGCTCACACACCCCTTTACAACCGCCATCATTATCACGCCACAGCACATCCACACCCGCACGCTGCAAAACATCCAATAAACCTTCCTGATGTTTAGCCAAATTGGCTTTATAGTGCTGACGTGGCATATTGGAAAACAGGCATGGTAAAGATATCGCCGTTGCCGTACCACAAGAAGTGACTTGCGGAAAATTAATTACTTGCTCTCCCATCGCCGCCAGCTCCGGCGTAGTCTGGCGCAGATAACCATTCAGCCCCCAGCTTTGTGCACGCGTGGTTTCTCCCATCACCACCACAAGCAACCGCTTCGGCACCTGCTGCTGATGACGTGCATCCAGCCCAATTTTTTGTAACGGCTGGTGCGCATCATAAGCGTTATAAGCAGTTTTCAGTGCGGCACCCACAATATTTGTTGGCACAATCAGATGATTTACAGCCTTATTATTACGAAAAAAAGAAATATAGCTACCATATGCCAGAAAAATAATCGCCGCCACCATAGCCAGAGAACCACCGATCACCAACAAACGCCCACCTAGCTCACGATACCAAGGACGAGCAAAGCCAATCTTTATCCCCCAGCAATACCATTGTGCCGGTAACAAACCTGTTATCCCCAGCCACATCCAAAACTGTGGGGTCAACCAAGCCCCAGCCTCCCCCACATTAGTCTGAATAATATTTTGCAGCATATTCGCATCAAAATAAATATTCTGCATCATTACCGCATAGCTTACCGCCGAACCTAGTAGCAGCAACAAAGGCACCATCACCCGATGCAAATAAGGCCAGAATAGCAACTGCATACAGAAATTCATCGCCGCCAGCAGAAAAAAGGGTATAGTTAACCATAATATGATGTTGTGATTAAAACTAACATGCTGCACCAGATATTTCCAGAAGCCGAAATTCAAAACTACAGAAATATAAACACTCAGCAATAACACCGTCCGATTACTGCTCAAAACCCATTTAGACTGCATTTGCTAGCCCCTGTTAACAAAACAGAGGCAAGTGTAAAAAAACAGCCTTAAGTGAAGCTTAAGGTAAACCTCACCCACACCCCATAGCAATGTGATACGGTAACAGCATATAAACAAAAAAAATCAACCAGTACATATCAGGAGCCACAAATGAATCAATCCTGGCATGAAGAAAAACATTTTTCCAACCGTAATAACTGGCTGCGAGCCAGCGTACTCGGTGCCAATGATGGCCTCATTTCTACAGCCAGCCTGTTGATGGGTCTGGCCGCTGCTGAACCAAACCACCAAACCCTGCTTATTACCGGTATTGCTGCCCTTGTATCCGGTGCTGTATCCATGGCCGCCGGGGAATATGTTTCCGTATCCAGCCAGCGCGATACTGAAGCTGCCGATTTACGCAAAGAACTCGACTCCCTCACCCGCTATCCCGAAATAGAGCTGGCAGAACTTACTGATATATACAGGCAGCGCGGCTTAAATCAGACACTGGCACAGCAAGTAGCAGAAGCATTAACCAAACACAACGCCCTCGAAGCCCACGCCCGCGAAGAAATCGGCATCACCGAAGTTAGTAAAGCCAACCCTTTGCAAGCAGCGATGGCTTCTGCCTTTTCTTTTGCTTGCGGCGCCTTACTCCCCGTATTACTATCACTACTAAGCTCAACCGTTTGGCTAATGAGCACACTGGCTGTCACCACCGTACTCGGTCTCGGCATCCTCGGTTGCATCTCAGCCCATCTAGGTGGGGCACCCAAACGACCGGCCGTCATCCGCATCATCATCCTCGGTGCTCTGGCACTCGCTTTTACCAGCTTGATCGGTAGAATAATCGGCATAACAATATAAAAAGCATGCGCATACTGATACTCGAAGACGACAGCGATATTGCAGATGGCCTGCATGCAGGCCTGCACCAGCATGGCATGGCCTGTGACATCTTTGCTTCCGGACGTCTGGGAGAACAAGCGCTGAGCGCTGCTCCCTACGACGCCGTTATTCTCGATTTAAATCTAGCCGAAACAGACGGTATGGACGTACTCAGACACTGGCGCAAACAGGAAATAAATACCCCCGTACTCATTCTTACTGCACGGGATGCCTTGCCAGACCGGCTAGCTGGCCTCAATGCCGGAGCAGATGATTACCTATGCAAACCCTTTGCCTTAGATGAGGTCATTGCCCGCCTACACGCCTTAATACGTCGCAGTCAGGGCATCAGCCAGACCCAAATCAGCTTTGGCCAGCTTATCCTTAGCCTCAACAGCTGTAGCGCCAGCCTATATGGACAGCCACTAAATCTCACCCAACGCGAATGGTTGCTTCTGCAATTACTCGTTACTCACCCCCAGCGCGTATTTACACGTGCTCAGATCGAAGACAAACTTTATAGCTGGGAGCAAGAAGTAGAGAGCAACGCAGTAGAAGTCCACGTACATCATTTACGCAAAAAAATCGGTGCCAGCATCATCCGCACCCGCCGCGGTCTTGGCTATCAGCTCGGAGAGGCACCATGAAGCCCTCCACCGCCATCAGCCGGCGATTGATTATCTATCTTGGTCTCACCCTGCCCATTTTGTGGCTAGTCACTGCCTTTATTAGCGCAGCAGCAGTCATGCACGAAATAGACGAAGCCGGCGATACTCAAATGAGCCAGCTCGCACAGCGGCTGATGCATACCCCCATCAACCTTGATACCACTCATTACCCAACTCTGCCGGAAATACCACACAAACAACGTGGGCTCATCGACAGCAAAGAATCCGGCTATGCCATTTGGTACAAAGGACAGCTTATCAACGCAGACCAGACTGGCCACAGCATCCCATACCGCAACAACTACCAAGGCTTCATCAATCAAGGGCACTGGTGGCAAAGCCACGCATGGCGCCTCTTTTACCTGAATAACCCTCAGCAGCAACTTCAAGTAGCCGTATCCTTCAGCATGCATGAACGCCTGCAAACCGTCTTACGCGCCGTATGGTCACAATTAGCCGTGTCTATTCTTGCCATCCCCTTGCTGCTATGGCTCATTGTATGGGGCGTCCGTCGAGGCACCAAACCTCTGCAAAAATTAACCCAGACCCTGTACCAGCGAGATCCGCATAGCGTCACGCCCATTACCAGCGCCGTTCCCAGCGAAATACAACCCATGATTAACGCGCTGAACGACTTACTCCAGCGTATTGAACAAACCCGAGCCCGTGAGCTGCGTTTTACTGCCGATGCCGCACACGAACTGCGCAGCCCGCTGGCCGCTCTCAAAGTACAAACAGAAGTATTGGCCTTAACCCCACTTAGCGATACTCAACAGCAGCGCGTACGTACCATCGAACACAGCATCGACCGCACCACTCATCTCGTCGACCAGCTCCTCACTCTTTCCCGCCTCGACCCACTCACAGCCCCGCTTTATACCACCGCAGTAAACTGGACAGAAATCACCAACGAAGCCATTGAAAGCGTCAGCCTTCAAGCACGCGAACGCCATTGTCGCATCCAGCGCCAGTATCAGGCCGAAACAGCAGACATACTCCCCCTGACCGGCGACCCGACCCTCCTGACCATACTTATCCGCAACCTACTGGATAATGCCATCCGCTACAGCCCAGAACACAGCACCATCAACCTCACTCTAGCAGCCGACAGTATCACCATCACAAACCCCTGCAACGCCATCGCCCCCGAAAACATGCAACGCCTGCGCGAACGGTTTTTCCGGCCGGCCGGACAGGAAAGCAGCGGCAGCGGGCTAGGGTTATCGATTGTAGATGGTGTAGCGCAACTGCATGGGCTGGCGTTAGAACTGAAGCATCTGAAAAAAAATCAAACTTTTCCAGCTAAATTTCAAGTAGTTCTTATATATCTATAAAAATCATAGAATTATATTATTAAATATAATTATTAAATATAATTATTTATTATAATGAATAGGTAGTTTCAAATAAACAACAAGAAAAAACTTTATTGAACATATATTAATCAATTTTAGTAATTTCGTTTACAATAGCACAATTTTGATTTTATATTATTCGAAGTCAACTACTTAAAATATTTTTGGATACAAATTTTAAATTAAAAACTTAATAAAGGGAAAAAATGGCTGTTTATTCATCGGAAGGTCATGATTTATTGAAAGAAATTGAACTCGAATTCAATTATATTAGAAATTACCTTAATAATAAACTTCCTAATATACTCGGGATTGACGATAAAAATCGAAATCTTTGCGATTATCCAGATTTAGAATCACTTCCTGCGCTGAATATTAATGACCTAGTTGATTTAATTGATAGATTAATAAGTAAAATTAAATCCATAAAAAAACATAATATATTCGAATTAAATATAAACGAGTATCAAGTTAAAAATATTCAAAAAAAATTATATTTTTTACATAAATATTTATTATCTGGTTTAAATAATAAACCAAATAGTCAAAAGTTTAACACTTTTCTTATGACCATTTTTTGGATTGAAAATGCCTTATCTTTTTCAATTACATCTAATTTTGAAACTAGATTATCTTATGTAAATTCAAAAATAGAAAGATCAACAGAATCATTTAAATCAATTATTAATACTAAGGATTATAAAGAATTTAAAAATTCGATTTCATCATATGAGAAAAAAATTGAAGATTTAAAAACTAAACTTACTAATGTTGAAGAAGATTCAAAAACTAATATAATTCGTTCAATAGGTGCTCTTCAAAATGAATTAGAAAATATTAATGATGAAGCTCAAAAATATTTAGATACACTACAGCAAAAAGAAAATGAGGCCAACAAACTTCTTAAAGAATGTGAGGATTCCAAAAATAAATCAATTGAATATTACAGAATAATCACAGCCAATGGCCTTGCCGGTTCTTTCCAAGAACGTGCTAAGTTTTTAAATTATACAAGCTATGGTTGGATTTTAGGTTTAATACTTTCTCTATTTTCTTTATGGTGGATAGGGGGTAAACAAGTACACGAACTTAAAGATTTATTTGTCAAATCAAATATTTCATCAATAGCAATATTACTTCAAACTTTAACCGCAATACTAAGTATATCAGCACCATTATGGTTTGCTTGGCTATCTACCACCCAAATTAATAAATTATTCAAACTTGCAGAAGATTATGGTTTTAAATCTTCTGTTAGCCAAAGCTATGAAGGTTATAAAAAAGAAATTTCAGATATTTCTCCACAGCTTCAGCAAGATTTAATAAAATCATTATTAAAAATAATTAACGATGAACCTTTACGATTAGTAAAACATGAAGCTACAGCAAATACACCTGTTGAACATTTTATAAAAAGTTGTAACGAAATTATCCCAATAATTAAAAATTTAAAAAACAAAAATAAATCAAAGGAAACGAAGGAATGAAAATATATCCTAAAATAAAATGTAAATTTATTTTTTGCTTGTAGCTAATAATTCAAATACAGGTATTAAAAACGCACCCCAAGGTGCGTTTTTATTCAACTAAACTTTAATTCTGCTTCAATGCCAGCACATTGCCCTTAATCTCGGCAATACACTGCCCCAAACCACCAACCAGCGCACTGAGATAGCCACTGAACTAAAGCATTTTCTTAGCATCCACCAACGCCATACAACCTAAAGTATTGCATTCGGCCAACAGCTTACTCTGCGTATACGCTATTTCATTCAGAACATGTGCTTCTTCACTACAACAACCGAGCGGAAAATTAATTACCTCATGGCTGATATTTTTTTCTGTTCAGAGCTAAATGAATTACTGCAAATAATGGTCACAGCCGCAGTAATTTGCAGCAAAAAACACTACCCTCATGAAAATCAGAGTCAATAGTATTTATATTTCTCCCTCAGACCAACCAAAACATACAGTTTTGCAGATAAACAAATCCTACAGTTCTTGCTTTACCCGATAGGTAGGCTGATTTTCCTCTATTTCAATTTTTTTCAGCTTGTCACAACTGGGCGTACCGGCAAAATCTTTAAAAGGTGACTCCTGCTCATTTTTGCAATTCTCTTTAAGCCTTATTTTATCAAACTGCGAAGGTTTATAAGCAAAAACATTGCTTAAAGAGCAAGATAACAATATAGCCAGAACAATAGAGGCAAAACCGTTTTTCATTAACATTAATCCTTTGTCACCAGATAATATTTAACCTGTTAATTGAATTTGTGTTTTGCTGTGATTCAAATAACAGACAAAATCATTACCTTTGCTTTTTAATTTGTTTAAGTCCCTTATATAACGATATAAATGAAACCTGAATCCATTACCTTAATATGATATTACCATCAATAATTAAGTAATTTCCATTACCAACAGATAAATTGGATATAAATTAATTTTCTTGTTTCAAAGTGAAATTTTTATTTTGCCCTTTTAAATTATTTAATTTATAAATATAATTTAATACCGGTAAATTAAGTCTGTATTGATTAGATTTAGAAATAAAGAATATTTTTATTCAAATTAATTTTGACATTGCTTATAAAATACTATTTTTATTCATATCCAATTTTGAATAAAAGCAGAGATAAATTTAAAGTAAATTGAATAAAGTTTAATACATTTTTATTTAATAAATATACTGGTATGTTGATATTTTAGCAAAAATCAACTTACTCACACAATTTGACACATCTATGCCTACTTAGGGATAATTCGCACGCTTATTATGCACGCGCCTATCGTCTAGTGGCCGAGGACACTGCCCTTTCACGGCGGCAACCGGGGTTCGAATCCCTGTAGGCGTGCCAAATTGCGAAGCTAAATTAATTGCTCAGATTATAAATCTGATTATTCAATTTTTTTAAGTATTGGTCAAATTTTTATCAGTCCAAATCTATTTATTTTTAATTACTGCATTCCTTAACTATTTTCTCTATGTTGTTGACTAGGATTATATCTTGGTCAGAGGCAGTCTAATTAAGCTACCGTAACAAAAAAAACAGCGTTTTAACACGCTGTTTTTTTTTGTTACTTCTCTAATTTCTATTTTCTAATAATGCGTCTTATCAAGAAAATGATAGCGCAAGCAAAGAATATTAGTCCCAAGAGCTCACTCATTTTATCCCAGTTATGCAAATTCAGAGCCAGCGGCGCTTCTCCTTCACCTAACGCAATGGAAACCACAATTACCATGGCCATGACCACGCCAACAATACTTTCACCAACAATCAAGCCAGCTGCCAGTAAAGTTCCACGGCGGTCAGTGGCTTTTAGCTCACGCTGCTGTGTTTTAGGGTCGCTGTATCGATTTCTAATGTGACGCATACAGAAGTATGAAAGTACGGTGCCAATAAAAATGGGCATATTTACAGAAGCAGGCAGGTAAATGCCCATACCTACTGCCAATGGAGGCACACTCCAGCCCGGGCGCAGTTTTTTGACTACTAAATCCAGAAGGATAAGAAATATACCTAGGAAGACACCTATTTTAATATAGGTCCATTCCAGATTATGGGAGAAAATACCTTTGGCTATAGTAGTCATCAGCGTAGCCTGCGGCGCAGACAATGCCTGTGCTGCATCCATATTTGCTCTTGGCAACGCGCCAGTAAAGCCATAAGCGTTATATAGCAATTCCAGTACTGGCGAAATAACAATGGCACCAACAATACAGCCGATAATCAATGCAACCTGTTGACGCCATGGAGTGGCATGCACGAGATGGCCGGTTTTTAAATCCTGCAAATTGTCATTAGAAATAGTAGAAATAGCCATGACTACAGATGCCGTAAACAGCGCCAGTGCGGTCATAAACTGGTTGCCACCTGCCATAGCAAAGATGCCACTTGACTGGCCAATTACCATGAATACTAAAGATATAATAACAATTGAAACGATTCCGATACTGGATATTGGGCTTGAAGAAGAACCAATCAGGCCGGCCATGTAGCCACTGGCCGCAGCCACAAGAAAACCAATAATAAATGCCATAATAGTGGCACAAGCTACCAGCGCACAGGCAAGTCCAACGGATATATGCACAGAGGAAATAAAACTATAAAAGGTGGCTGCCAGAATAATCAATGTAGCAAGCACAATAAGTAGCATGGTTTTGGGAGATAAATCCTGATTCACCCGTTCCTGTGTCTGTGCGCTATCTGAGCTGGAACTAAAAGCCTGAAAAGATAGCTTCATGCCCTCAAGCATTGGTTTGAACAGGGTGATTAAAGTCCAGATTGCTGCCACGGCGATTGCCCCAGCGCCAATATAACGAACTTTGGTAACCCACAAATTGATGGCAAAATCAATCATGCTTGCATGTTCAGGCATGGGTGTGGTGCTGGTAAAATACGGTACTGCTATGCCCCATGAGAAAAACATACCCAATAAGACGGCTATACCACCCGTAATTCCTACCAGCCAGCCGGCACCCAGTAGAGCAAGTGAGAATCCCATGGGTACCTGAAAAACTGCGCCCCCTACTTTAAACCAAGCGCTAGCGCTTTCGCTAATGATGCGCAATCCACTGACCAAAAAGCTGAATATACCTGAGAGTATACCGCCGGTAACAATTTGTTTTACTCCACTTTGTGGTTCCTGAGCATCAGCATCGTTCTGCGGCTGATTGTGATCTCCGGCTTTGAGTATTTCGGCAGCAGCCAAGCCTTCAGGATAAGGTAAATCACTTTTAACAACCAGTACATGGCGCAGGGGTACGGTAAAAATAACACCCAAAATACCACCAGCCACACATATTAAAGTGGTCTGCCAGAAGGGAAAGCCTTGCCAGTAGCCAATCATCAGCAGGCCGGGTAAGACGAAAATTATTGAAGACAATGTTCCGGCGGCTGAAGCCTGTGTTTGTACCATATTGTTTTCAAGAATATTTGAGCCTTGAAAGCATTTGAGTACAGCCATGGATATCACGGCTGCTGGTATGGATGATGCAAATGTCAGGCCGACTTTTAGCCCCAGATATACATTAGATGCTGTAAAGATAACAGTGATGAGTGCACCTAAGATCATGCCGCGAATGGTTAATTCCCGGTATTGATCGACCGCCGATGAGGTGGTTGAGGGGTGTTGCATGTAATAACTCCATAAAGATGCGGACTGGAATAATAGCAATAATTCTGAAATTTCTGGATATTAATTTATTCTTTTACCGCCGACATTTTGGACAAAAAGCTGCATTGTACAAACTGGTCTGTGTTTTTTCATTAGATTTTAAGAATCTAATGTAAATAATATTTATTTTATTTTTTATTAGGTTAATTGGGTTTAAATCAGCTGGTGATATTTCACTATTTACTGAATTCGTTTCTTTTCCAGCTGTTTGTTGTCAAGCCTGATACTGATGTCTATACTGGGCATTTTTATCAAGCTGTGTATTTGTCATGAGTTTCGTACTGGTTTTACAGCATGCTGATTTGCTTTCCTGTGATTTATCTGCATTAGATGCGATTATGCCTTCTTCACCAAAATTCAGTTTTAATAAATCAGTATTACGCTTACCAGTACCGAAAGAATTCAAGCTTGAAGAGGCAGTACAAGCTAAGCTACTGGCACAGCATATTGATTTTGCTATTCTACCGGATAAGTGTTTTGCTGACTTGGGACTGATTGTCAGCGATATGGATTCAACCCTGATTACGATTGAATGTGTAGATGAAATTGCGGCCGGCGTGGGTCTACAGGCAGAAGTTACAACGATTACTGAACGCTCAATGCGCGGAGAAATTGACTTTGAGCAATCATTACGTGCTCGGGTAGCATTGTTAAAAGGGTTACCGGTTACTGAACTTAACCGAGTATATGACGAAGTTTTAAAATTATCACCGGGAGCCGAATGGCTGTTACAGCAATGTCGAGAATATGGGGTAAAGTTTATGCTGGTTTCAGGTGGCTTTACTTACTTTACTGATCGTCTCAAACAGCAATACGGGCTTGATTACACATATGCCAACCAATTAGTAGTGCAAAACGATAGGTTAACTGGCGAGCTAACCGGCCGTATTATCGATGCACAGGCTAAAGCTGATTTACTGGTAGAGTATTCAGCAAAGTTAGGATTGGCTAAATCTCAGATTGTCGCTATGGGGGACGGTGCCAATGATATTCCGATGTTACAGGCTGCCGGTTTTGGTGTAGCTTATCATGCCAAACCAAAAACTCAGGCTGCTACTACCATCAGTGTACGCTTTGGTGGTTTGGATGCGGTGCGCAAATGGTTCCGCTGATATTTAGTTTTATCTTACAGGCTTATACTAAAAACTGTTTGCAATCAATTTAGAATTAATAATCACATAGTTACATAAATATTTTTAGGAATACACTTATGTACCCGATAGCTGAGCCATATCAGTCTGGCCTATTGCAAGTTTCTGCAATTCATCAGATTTACTGGGAAGAAAGCGGTAATCCGGCCGGTAAGCCGGTAATTTTTTTGCATGGCGGACCGGGTGCAGGAGCTTCACCAGCTTGCCGAGGTTTTTTTAATCCAGAAAAATACCGCATCATTATAATAGACCAGCGTGGCTGCGGCCGCTCCCTACCTTATGCTTGTATTGATGACAATACCACTTGGGATCTGGTAGAAGATATAGAAAAAGTACGCCGAATGCTTCAGATTGAGCGATGGCAAGTCTTTGGCGGTTCATGGGGCAGTTCGTTGGCATTAGCCTATGCTAAAACTTATCCGCATCGAGTAACCGAGCTAGTACTTCGAGGAATATTTTTATGCCGTCCACATGAAATGGATTGGATCAATCAGCAGGGTGCCAATCGTTTTTTTCCTGAAGCATGGAAAAATTACCTTGCTCCGATTGCTGTGGATAAACAACACAATCTGATTGATGCCTATCATGAGTTGCTTTGCCATCCCTATACCGACGAAGCCTCCCAGCTTAATGCAGCTCGAGCATGGGCACAGTGGGAAAGCAATATTGTTCATTTGGAACCAGATCAAGCCGGTGTGGATGAATATGACGATTCTTATAAAGCATTAGCAATCGCTCGCATTGAAAATCATTATTTTGTTCATCGCTGCTGGCTAGCAAGTGAATTTGCTTTATTAGAAAATATTCAAGTGTTGGCTGATATACCGATGGTGATTGTTCAAGGGCGCTATGATATGTGCACACCGTTTGAAAGTGCTTGGGAGTTAAAACAGGCTTTGCCTCATGCCAAGCTGGTGGTCACCATAGCGGGACATTCTGGATTTGAACCAGCCAATCAAGCGGCATTGGTGGCTGCTACAGACGCTTTTGCTAATCAATAGTTAACCTATACAAGATTAAGTTTTAATTAAAAAGGCCTGATTCGAATCAGGCCTTTTATGTTGATCAAAATTACCTTTATCTTGCTTAGCAAAATTTCTGAATCAGACTGTATAAACTGCCACTGTGTTGTTCAGCTTTTGCTGCTATGGCATTTTTTGCTATCCCCGATACTGGAGAAATGCCATATAAGGCAGTATACCCAAGGTAATTCATTTGCGTATATTCCGCAGATTGTTTTACTGATTGTAAAAAATCATCGATGAGGAAATGATTTTCTTTTTGAAAATTAATCTCTGGTTGGCCAACCGTCATAGAGACGAGTAATTTTTTATCTTTCAATTTGTTTCCTAGTGAACCATAGGCAAATTGATAAGTGAACACTTGATCAAACCAAATTTTTAATATAGCGGGCATATTAAACCAATACATTGGGTATTGAAGAATAATAAGCTTATGACGAAGCAAAGCTTGTTGCTCGGCATCAACATCAATCTGATAATCAGGATATAAGTTGTAAATATTTCTAATCTCTATATCCGGTAGTCTTGCAGCTAAAGATTCTGAGATTGTTTTGTTTGCAATAGAGTTTTTAAAATCTGGGTGCGCCAGTATCATTAGGGTCATGATTTTTCCTCAATAAACTATAAAAATTTTATGTACTCAAATAATTTTAGTAGAATTTAGAAAAAATACTATAGCTATCAAATATGAGAGTTAGGAAAAAAATCATGCATACAGATGATTCCTGTGCGATTACCCATCGTGGTAAACGCTATCATTGCAATATTAGTTTAGCTATGAATCTAATTGGCGGTAAATGGAAAGGTGTGATTCTTTATTATTTACGTAATCAACCAAAAAGATTCAGTGAACTCAGAAAAAATATGCCAGATATTACTGAAATGACGCTAAGCCTTCAGCTTAAACAGCTAGAGAAGGATGAGTTAATTACTCGAACGGTGAAAGGTGATAAACCTCCCGTACAAGTGAGCTATGCACTTACCAACAAAGGTCATTTACTTAGCCCGATTTTAATGTCTCTATGTAACTGGGCCGAAGTGATTAATGATGAAAATCAAAAAATGCTTTAGGTTTAATCAGATAAATAATTTTCAATTATGATTTCTGGCCAATTTATACGATCTGAATGGGTTGGTTTCAATTTGATTCTTTTATTTTGGCTGGTTTCGGCTCTAGCATAATTACTTGATTTAGCCATGAATAAAGTTGACTAAAATTGTCGGGTATTAGATAATTCATCCATTGTCAATCTATTTCGGGTTTTGTCATGCGTTTAACCACCAAGGGGCGTTTTGCTGTTATTGCCATGCTGGATTTAGCCATGCATGCGCAATCTGGTGCGGTAAACCTGACTGCGATTAGTGAGCGCCAGCGTATTTCCTTATCTTATCTGGAACAGCTTTTTGGCAAATTACGCCGTGCAGGGCTAGTAGAAAGTATCCGCGGACCGGGTGGCGGCTATGTTTTAAGCCATGCAGCCGACCATATCAATATTGCCGATATCATCGCAGCTGCAGAAGACACGATGGATGCAACATTGTGCGGCGGCCATGCAGACTGTCAGGATGGTACGCCTTGTCTGACTCACGATTTATGGGTCAACCTAAATAAAACCATAGACGATTATCTGCGCGGAATTACTTTGCAATGTATCCTGAATCAACAATCTTACCGAAATATCAGTAATGAACAAAAAAGCAGCCTTGAGCAGCCGATTACTTTGATTAATCTGCACTAAAACCAGCGCTGTGATAGATATTAAAGAGAACACGACAATGACCGTAAAACTTCCTATTTATCTGGATTATTCAGCAACCACGCCAGTAGACCCGCGTGTAGCAGAGAAAATGATTCCCTATCTGACTGAATTCTTCGGCAACCCCGCTTCAAACAGCCACAGTTTCGGCTGGCAGGCAGAAGAAGCAGTAGAAAATGCCCGGAATGAAATTGCTGCATTAATTGGTGCTGATTCTAAAGAAATTATTTTTACGTCTGGTGCCACTGAATCGGATAATCTGGCGCTGAAAGGAGCCGCTCAGTTCAATGCCAGTAAAGGCAAACATCTGATTACGGTCAGAACTGAACATAAAGCTGTACTGGATACGATGCGTGAGCTGGAACGCGAAGGTTTTGAGGTCACTTATCTTGGCGTAAAAGAAAACGGTCTAATTGATTTGGATGAACTGAAAGCAGCAATCCGTCCAGATACAACTGTTGTAAGTGTAATGTGGGTGAACAATGAAATCGGCGTGATTCAGGATATTGCCGCTATCGGAGCAATCTGCAACGAAAAAGGCATAATTTTTCATGTTGACGCCGCGCAGGCTACCGGCAAAGTACATATTGATGTAAAGGCCAATCAAATTGGCTTGCTCAGTATGTCGGCTCACAAAACCTATGGTCCTAAAGGGATTGGTGCTTTATATGTACGGCGCAAACCGCGTGTACGTCTGAATGCACAGATGCATGGTGGTGGTCATGAGCGTGGTTTCCGCTCTGGCACGCTGGCTACTCATCAGATTGTTGGTATGGGTGAAGCATTCCGTCTGGCACGTTTGGAAATGGATAAAGATAATGCGCATGCTAAAGCTCTGCGTGACCGTTTTCTCAATGCCATCAAAGATGTTGAGGAAGTATATATTAATGGCGACCTTGAACATCGCGTTTACCAGAATCTGAATATCAGCTTTAACTTTGTGGAAGGTGAAAGCCTGATTATGGCGGTGAAGGATATCGCGGTATCCAGCGGCTCAGCTTGTACTTCAGCAAGTCTGGAACCGAGCTACGTGCTGCGCGCTCTTGGCCGTAATGATGAATTGGCGCATAGTTCGCTGCGTATTACTTTTGGGCGCTTTACTACTGAAGAAGAAGTGGATTACGCTGCCGAACTGATAAAATCCAAAATCGGTAAATTACGCGAGTTATCACCGTTGTGGGAAATGCATCAAGAAGGTATTGATTTAAGTAGTGTAGAGTGGGCAGCTCATTAATCTGCGTGCAATAGTAACCTTCGGTTTCTGCTTTAGTAATCCCGTACAAGGCAACATTCCCTCTAAACCGAGGGCTATTTGATGTGCAGAATAGTATTTTGCCTCTCAGCATAATAATTGTTAAAGGAACATATCATGGCCTACAGCGATAAAGTCATTGATCATTATGAAAATCCACGCAATGTTGGTTCGTTTGAAAAGGGTGACCAGAGCGTGGGCACTGGCATGGTGGGTGCACCGGCCTGTGGCGATGTAATGAAGTTGCAAATCAAGGTAAGCGATAACGGTATCATCGAAGACGCTAAATTTAAAACTTATGGTTGTGGCTCGGCTATCGCCTCTTCCAGCCTAATTACTGAATGGGTAAAGGGCAAAAGTTTGGATGAGGCGCTGGCCATTAAAAACAGTGCCATCGCAGAAGAACTGGCATTGCCACCGGTGAAAATCCACTGCTCAATTTTGGCCGAAGATGCCATCAAGGCTGCTGTAGCAGATTATCGAAAAAAACATAACGAGTGATATGACAATGTTAAGCAGTACCGCAAACAATGATGAATCCACTACGGAAAAAAATGATAATCAGCAGGTTAATGCAGTACGCCTAAACAATATCAGAATGTGTTCCAATCAGTTTTGTCTTGAATGTAACGAACCCATTTCACCCGAACGCCAGTTTCAATATCCTGGCACGCGTTTTTGTATTAATTGTGAGGAAAAAATCGCCGTTAAACGCTCTTTTCTCTCTTCCTATAAACG
This sequence comes from Snodgrassella alvi, assembly GCF_002777855.1. GTDB lineage: Bacteria > Pseudomonadota > Gammaproteobacteria > Burkholderiales > Neisseriaceae > Snodgrassella > Snodgrassella alvi_E. The sequence continues at coordinate 151,168 of NZ_MEIK01000015.1, read as the reverse complement.
CCGTTTTAACCGTAACCGTAATCAAACCTGAATGACTAACACTCATTCAGGCCTCAGTTCTGACAGGAGAGAATATGATTTCTCTGACTGAAAAAGCCGCTCAGCACATCAGTAATTATTTGACTAAACGTGGTAAAGGCGAAGGTATTCGCCTAGGAGTCAAGAATAGCGGTTGTTCAGGCATGGCCTATACACTGGAATTTGTCGACCAAATCCAGCCGGAAGATTTAATTTTTGAGCAACATGGTGTCAAAGTCTTTGTTGACCCCAAAAGCCATGTCTATCTGGATGGTACCGAGCTTGATTTTGTTAAAGAAGGTTTGCAGGAAGGATTTAAGTTTGCCAATCCCAATGCAAAAGATGAGTGTGGTTGTGGCGAAAGTTTTCACGTATAAGCACGAAATATTGCTACCAATAGCAATACACCTACTACCTTGTATCGCATCACAACGAGACATTGACTGCAGAAAAAGCAGATTAACAATCACAAAATTTGTTTTATTACCCTGATGTGACTTCTGCTTCTATCCTGTTATCACCACAAGGTGAAATACATGAACCAATACTTTGCTTTGTTTCAGCTACCCGAACAATTTAACATTGATATTAAACAGCTCGAACAGAATTATCATTTACTGGCTGCACAGTGTCATCCTGACAAATTTGCAGCCAGCAGCAGCTTTGAGCAGAAGCAGGCTATGATGATGGCAGCCACGGTAAATGAAGCTTATCGTATTCTATGCAATCCCTTAGACCGTGCGGCCTATCTGTTACAAAAGAAAGGCATAGATGCAGATGCACCGGAGCATACTCATTTTCCAGCCGAATTTCTGATACAGCAAATGCAGTGGCGCGAAACATTGGAAGATGTACGTGCTGAGGCGGATACAGCTACTCTACATGAATTGGCGACAACCATTCAGCAGGAACAAAACCATTTATATCAAAATCTTGATGCCGCTTTTGCGCAGAATCAGGTTGATAAGGCAGCTGAACTGGTGCGTCAAGGGCGTTTTTTATACAAATTAAATGCCGAAATACAGGCAGCATTGCTCTGACACCGTTAACTTCAGCGTCAGAAATATGATTTTAAATAAATTTAAATCATAAAAGTAATATCTAAAATCAGGACTTAGTTCAAATTATGGCTTTATTGCAAATTGCCGAACCCGGCCTTTCTGCCGCCCCGCATGAACACCGACGTGCCGTGGGAATCGATTTAGGCACCACCAACAGTCTGGTGGCCACTGTACGCAGCGGCCATGCAGAATGTTTAGCCGACGAACAAGGGCGAATTACCCTGCCTTCAGTAGTCCGTTACCAGCAGAATTGTGCTCCAGAAGTAGGTACAGACGCATTAAAAGCCCAGCGCATTGATCCTTCCAATACCATTAGTTCGGCCAAACGCCTTATTGGCCGAAGTCTGGACGACATTAAAAATCAGCCTGAAACTCAATACCTGCCCTATCGTTTCACCGATGAAGAACGCATTATCAGTATTCAGACTCGCGCCGGTAATAAAACACCGATAGAAGTTTCTGCGGACATTTTGCGCGTGCTGAAAACACGGGCAGAAAATAGTTTGGGTGGCGAACTGGCTGGCGCTGTAATTACCGTACCAGCATATTTCGATGATGCCCAGCGGCAGGCTACCAAGGACGCAGCGCGCCTAGCCGGCTTGCACGTCCTACGTTTACTTAATGAACCTACTGCCGCTGCCATTGCCTATGGGCTGGATAATGCCGCCGAAGGAACGTTTATTGTTTACGACCTTGGCGGAGGTACATTTGATGTTTCCGTTCTAACATTAAGCCGTGGCTTATTTGAAGTAAAAGCCACCAATGGCAACAGTGCTTTAGGTGGGGATGACTTTGACCAGCGCCTTTTTTGTTGGTTATTAGAACAAAACAAATTGTCTCAGCTTAATGCACAGGACAGCGCCCTACTGCAATCACTTTCGCGCGCAGCTAAAGAATCTTTAACCACTGAACAATCCACCACTATAGCTGCTACGCTTTCCAATGGTCAACAAATAGTCACTGATATTAGCCGAGATACGTTCCATCAGCTTACACAACCACTGGTAGCCAAAACACTGGAGCCGGTTAAACAGGCTATGCGTGATGCGAATATCAGCAAAAACGATATAAAAGGCGTTATTATGGTTGGCGGTGCCACTCGAATGCTGCATGTACAGCAGGCTGTGGCTACCTTTTTTGGCCAAACTCCACTGAATAATCTCAATCCCGATGAAGTAGTTGCACTCGGTGCTGCCATGCAGGCCAATGTACTGGCCGGAAATAAAAACGATGATGAATGGCTGCTTCTGGACGTTACTCCCCTCTCATTGGGGCTGGAAACATATGGCGGTTTGGTTGAAAAAATCATTCCGCGCAACAGCACCTTGCCCACCGCTCGCGCCCAAGATTTCACTACATTTAAAGACGGCCAGACCGCAATGATGATTCATGTAGTACAGGGAGAACGTGAATTGGTTTCGGATTGCCGCAGTCTCGCCCAATTTACTCTGCGCGGTATCCCGCCAATGGCTGCCGGTGCTGCACGCATTCGGGTGACCTTTCAGGTAGATGCCGATGGCCTGTTATCTGTTTCCGCAAGAGAACAAACTACCGGCGTACAGGCACATATTGAAGTTAAGCCCTCATACGGATTGGATGATACCGTTATTACTCAGATGCTAAAAGACAGCTTTACCCATGCACAGACTGATGCGCAGCAACGCGCCCGTGCGGAAGCAATGGTAGAAGCTGAAAGCATTATTGGCGCAGTCAGCAGCGCACTAAATCTTGATGCTGATTTACTCAGTACTGCCGAACAGCAAATCATCGACACAGCCTTGGCACAAATCAAACACCAGATGGAAATTGGCAATGCACAGGACATCCGCGATGCCATACAAAGGCTTAGCCATGCCACAGATGAGTTTGCTGCCAGACGCATGAACCGTAATATACAGCGTGCCTTACAAGGTAAAAACGTTAGCGATATATAGAATTCAACCACAGACAGCTAAAACTATCTGTACTTACACAGGAGATAAAACAATGTTAAAACTATATTACCTACCAGGTGCATGTTCATTTGTCCCCCACGTAGCTCTACAATGGAGTGGACTGGATTATGTAGCAGAAGAAGTAAGTCGCGATAAAATAAAATCTGCAGAATATCGGGCTCTGAATCCGCAAGGTCAGGTACCTTTACTTGTAGATGGAAACTGGGCACTAAGTCAGAATATAGCTATTATTGATTATATTAATGATTTAGCACCCGATAAAGGTATCTATGGCGCTGCATCAGCTACTGACCCTAAAATACGTGCCAAGGCTCGGCAATGGCTGGCTTTTGCCAATAGTGACCTGCATACAAAATTCAAACCTCTATTCGGGGCAGCCAGAATGGTAGATGGTGAAGCTGCTCAGAACAATCTTATTGCTTATGCTAGTAGTGATGTTGAAAACACATTTGCATCGTTAGATAAAATGCTGGCTCAGCAAGATTATTTAACAGGTAATAGCATCAGTATTGCCGATGTTTACATTTTCATTGAAATGCAATGGGCTCAGAGATGTAAAATTGATCTAAGCAAATATCAGTATTTGACTTCTTTTGCTCAGCGGGTAAGCGCTGACAATGGTGTCAACACAGTGCTGAAAGCACAAGGCTTGATATAATACTCACTCCGGCGTGGCTGGTAGCAAGAATAGACACCAGCCACGCCTTGCATTATTTAGAATGACGGAACTACCATGCCCAAAATCACTGTACTGCCTCACCCACAACTTTGTCCTGAAGGAAAAATATTAGACAATATTCCGTCCGGCACCTCAATTTGTGATGCATTACTTGAGCATGATATTGAAATTGAACACGCCTGCGAGCAATCCTGCGCCTGTACCACCTGCCACGTGCTCGTGCGTCAAGGCTACGACAGCCTACCTGAGCCAAGCGAACAGGAAGAAGATTTACTCGATCAAGCATGGGGGCTCGAAGCTGATTCACGTCTGAGCTGTCAGGCACGTTTGGCAGATAGCGATGTAACCATTGAAATCCCCAAATACACTATTAACCATGCACGTGAAGAACACTGATATCAGAACACAGCTCAAAATTAACGCTTGCTATCACTATTTTTTTCACTAATTCTTAACAATTAATACAGAATCACATCATGAAATGGACTGATATACATCAGATTGCCGAAGAACTGGCAGACCGTCACGAAGACATCGATCCTACCACCATCCGCTTTACCCGATTGCGTGAACTAGTATTGGCCTTACCAGACTTTGATGACCAGCCAGAGCATTGCGGTGAGCGCGTACTTGAAGCCATTCAGCAAGCATGGATAGATGAAACTGACTGAGCAGAAAAGCATACCAGCAATCAAACCATATCTATCATGACATTTTAAGCAACAAACTCAGCTGATAACAGCCAGAACACTATAGCCACCCTTAAGGGCAAATGTTCTGGCTAAAAATAAATTATCCAAATATCTAAGCTTTTTCTGTATTACGCCGTTGCAAACGCCAGCTACAAAACTGCCAGCAGCGGTTGAACACATGGCGATACACAAAAATCGCACACAGCAGGCAGCCACCGGCAGAACCAGCACAAATCAGAAACATGGTCAGCAACTGAAAACGAATGGCCTGATCAGGTGAAGCACCGGCCAGAATTTGTCCGGTAATCATTCCCGGCAGACTCACCAGCCCTACCACACTCAACTGATTAATCGTCGGCAACATCCCAGCGACAACGGCAGATCGTGCCGTATCCCGATAAGCTTCCCAGCCACTGGCGCCCATGGACAATAAAACTTCTACCCTAGCCTGCTGCTGGCGTAAGTCCTGTGTTAACCGGTCCAGACATAAAGCCACAGCAGTTAAACAATTACCAAGCACCATACCCAAAATCGGAATGACATACTGCGGCGAATACCATGGATGGATATGAAGAACCGCATACAGTCCTACTGCAGCACTTAACCAAGAAGCCAACCACACCGAAGACAGTGCATCACGAGTCAGACCACGATAAACATAGCTACCACGAGAGCGCGCCGAAAATCCGGCTATTAAGGTCATCACAGCAATAATCAACAGTACCCAATACCATTGATTAGCCGCAAAAATCCATTTCAGCAACAAGCCTACAATGGATAACTGCACCACAGCACGCACAGCAGATATCAAAATCCGTTTCGTTAACCCTAGCTTTAGCCATAATGATACACCGGCACTCACCAAAATCAGCAAAGAAGCCAGAGCCAGCTCAGCAACACTAATATAATTAGTTCCTTGCATTATTGCCTCCCATTCTTTACCGAATGCTTGATGTGCGTTATTCGTCCGGCATCAAAATACCAGATTTCATCACCCACTTCGCTAACTTGTTGCTCACTATGCGAAACCCACATATAGGCAGCCTGCGGATTTGCCTGTTGCCACTGATTAACCAGTTTCTGTACCGTGCGTGCAGAATCCTCATCCAGAGAAGCTGTGGGTTCATCCAGCAACAATACCGGAGGATTCAACTGTAAAATACGCAACAGACAAACCAATTGCGCTTCACCACCCGATAAATCGGTACCGTCACGCTCCAGAAAATGCTCATCCTTACCCAAATTCTGCAAAACCTGAAGCACATGTTCCGGCTGAAACATCAAATGCTGATAATGATGCAAAGTATAAGGTAACTGCAAATTATCACGCACCGTACCCGGAATCAATACCGCCTGCTGACGCACATAAGCAATCTGGCTACGGTGCCGTGCAATACTATGTGCATTCAAATTCACAGGCTGATTCTGACAATACAACGTACCAGCAGCAGGTAAATCTAGCAAAGAAATTGTACGTAAAAAAACCGATTTTCCTGCTCCAGATGCACCGCTGATTGCCACACGTGCACCAGCTCTGAGCTGAAAATCGATATCCTGTAATAACATTCTGCCATCATCATGAGCGCGCTGACACACACCCTCACCAGATAAAATTGGCGTATTCATGACGAACCACGCAGTTCTTTCGGCAGCACAAACATAATATTTTCCTCCACACCCTCACCTTCGGTAACTGTTGGATATCCCCAGGAAACAATCGTCTGTACAACATCATTAACCAGTACCTCCGGTGCTGACGCACCGGCAGTAACGCCAACACGGCTCTTGCCGGAAAACCACTCAGTCTGCAGACAGCTGGCATTATCTACCATATAAGCATCAACACCCAGCAAAGCTGCCACTTCGCGTAAACGATTACTATTCGAACTGTTAGGAGACCCTACCACAATTACCACATCACAAGTAGCGGCTAACTTCTTTACCGCCTCCTGACGATTGGTGGTTGCATAACAAATATCCTCTTTATGCGGACTTTTAATGTGAGGAAAACGCTGTTTCAACGCAGCAATAATACCGCTGGTTTCATCTACCGATAGCGTTGTCTGGCTCACATGCGCCAGCTTTTCTTCATTGCGGACCTGTAAACCTGCCACATCAGCAACTGTTTCCACCAGCAGCATTGCCCCCGGCGGCAGTTGCCCCATCGTACCTTCTACTTCCGGATGACCCTTATGCCCGATCATCACAATCTGATATCCCTGCTCATCAAGACGAGATACCTGTCTGTGGACTTTCGTTACCAAAGGGCAAGTAGCATCAAAAATACGGAAACCACGCGCCACCGCTTCTTGCTGCACCGCCTGAGATACCCCATGTGCCGAATAAATCAATGTGGCATCAGGTGGCACATCATCCAGACTCTCAATAAACACTGCGCCCTTGTTGCGCAGATTATCAACAACAAACTTATTATGTACCACTTCATGGCGCACATAAATCGGTGCACCATATTCTTCCAAAGCCCGTTCTACAATACTGATGGCTCGGTCAACACCAGCACAAAATCCACGCGGATTAGCCAGTAAAATCTTTTTGTCGCTCATTCAACTTCCCGTTAGCTGGCTGATTTCACCAAAATTAAACCAATCAAGCTGTCTTTTTCTTCTGATGAAAAATACTTTCCAGCACCAGCAAAACCGCACCGACACAAATCAGGCTATCCGCAACATTAAACGCCGGATAAAACCAATTATGGTAGTAAAACAACAGAAAATCAACCACATGACCATGAACCAATCGATCAGCAACATTACCAGCCGCACCACCAATAATCAACGCGGCAGCCACTTTACCTATTGTTCCGAATTCATCGCGGATAATCCCACGCAGGAGGTAAATACAAATTACCAGCGCCAGTCCCATAAAGAAAAACTTCTGCCATCCACCCGCATCGGCAAGGAAACTAAATGCCGCGCCTGGATTATAAGCCAGCGTCAAATCAAAAAAACCCGGAATTACCGCAATTCGTTCCAGATAATGAACATTCTGCAATATCAGATATTTCGTTAACTGGTCTGCCAAAAGACCCAGTACGATAATGGCACCATATAAAAACAGTTTTTTACGTTGCATAACCATCCTTAAAACCAGAACAGGCGTGACCGACTGAATCTGCCACACCTGAATCATTCAAATCAAGCCTAAAAAAACGACAACATTACAGCCGTTACCTAGTTTCAGGCATACAAACGCTTTTCACCGGCACCATCTACATTTTGCACACAGCGACCACAAATAGTCGGGTGCTGAGGGTCGGAGCCCACATCATCAGTATAATGCCAGCAACGCTCACATTTTGTACCCTGATCCACCGATACAGTGGCAGATAACTCTTCTCCAGCTTCTACGGTAACTTTCGCTACCATCAATACAAAACGTAATTCATCACCCAGCGCTGCCACATAAGGCAGCATATCTGTTGGCACCTTAATCGCCACATCAGCCTGTAAAGAAGACCCTACACTCTTATCCGCACGCAACGATTCAATAGCCACATTTACCGTATCACGCACTGCTCGGATCGCCTGCCATTTCAGTGTTAAGCTATCTACATCAGCCACAGGCGGGAATTCATGCCCCGTATGGTACAGTATACTATCTTCTTCATCACCACTCAGTACTGCCCAAGCCTCCTCAGCAGTAAAGCAAAGAATTGGGCTCAATAAAAGCACCAGATTACGCGTAATATGATACAGAGCAGTTTGCGCACTACGTCGGCCATGGCTGCCAGACTGCATTGTATATAAACGGTCTTTCAGAATATCCAGATAAAACGCACCCATATCTTCTGAACAGAAATGGACAATATCCTGTACCGCAAAATGGAACGCATAACGGGCAAAATAATCATCAGCCACACGCTGCTGCAATTGCTGTGCCAAAACCAGTGCATAACGGTCTAGCTCCAGCATCTCATCCACTGGCACCGCATCTTTAGCCGGATTGAAATCACTCAAATTCGCTAAAAGGAAACGTAGCGTATTCCGCAGACGCCGGTAGCTTTCTGACACTCGTTTTAAAATTTCATCTGAAATTGCCAGCTCACCGGAATAATCAGTAGAAGCCACCCACAAGCGCAGAATATCTGCACCCAGACTATCATTTACCTTCTGTGGTGCTACCACATTACCCACAGATTTAGACATTTTCTGCCCGTTGCCATCCACCACAAAACCATGTGTCAGCAACTGTTTATACGGCGCACTGCCAACCGTAGCACAGGCAGTTAGCAGCGAAGACTGAAACCAGCCGCGATGCTGATCAGAGCCCTCGAGATACAAATCTGCAGGCCATGCCAGCTCAGGGCGCTGACGTAGTACTGCGTAATGCGTACTGCCCGAATCAAACCAAACATCCAGCGTATCTGGCAATTTATCATACTCATCCGCATCTGCGCCCAAAAGCTCATGCTTATCCAGCGCAAACCACGCCTCAATACCATGCTGCTCAATCCGCTTGGCCACCTCTTCCAGCAATTCAGCCGAACGTGGATGGAGCTGACCAGTTTCCTTATGGGCAAAAAAGGCCATTGGCGTGCCCCAGTAACGCTGGCGAGATACCACCCAGTCTGGACGACCTTCAATCATTGCCTCCAGACGCGCGCGTCCCCATGCCGGAAAAAACTCAGTCACCTCTACCGCGTCCATCGCCTTATTACGCAAAGTCTTGCCATCCGTACCTTCTTTATCCATACCAATAAACCACTGGCCAGTAGCACGGTAAATCAAAGGCGTTTTATGGCGCCAGCAATGCGCGTAACTATGAGTAATTTTTCCATTCGACAGTAATCTGCCCTCTTCGGCTACCCAATCAATCACCACCGGATTACCTTCCCAGACTGTCATCCCTGCCAATCTAGGCACATCACTGATATATCGTCCCTCAGCATTCACTGGGTTATATAACTGAATCCCATACCGCAAGCAGGCAAAATAATCGTCCAGACCATGAGCCGGTGCCGTATGTACCAGACCTGTACCGGCCTCAGTAGTCACATGCTCACCCAGTAAAACCGGAATATCTCGATCCAGAAATGGATGATTCAAATGCAGATTCTCCAGTTGTCGTCCTACAACTTCAGCCAGTACCGCAGTATCATCCACATCGAAACCAAAACGTTCCAAAGCTGCTCCAGCTAGCTCTTTAGCCAACACCAGCTTACCTTTTGGCGTATCAAACAACTGATAAACAACGTCCGGCCCCACACAAATTGCCTGACTGGCCGGCAAAGTCCACGGCGTAGTTGTCCAGATCACTGCATAGGCTTCGCCTAAAATCTCATTCAGACCAAACACAGTAGCCAGCGCCGCGTTATCCTTAAACTGATACGCCACGTCAATCGCAAAAGAAACCTTATCTTTATATTCAACTTCAGCTTCTGCCAGCGAAGAACCACAATCCAAACAGAACTGCACCGGTTTCTCACCCCGATACAAATAGCCGCCTTGCTGAATCTTTCCCAGTGTACGGACAATATCCGCCTCAGTCTGATAATCCATCGTCAGATACGGATGCTCCCAATCGCCCAGCACCCCCAGACGCATAAAATCCTGTTTCTGGCGTGCAATCTGCTCCCGCGCATATTCACGGCACAGCTCACGGAATTTAGCAGCCGGAATATTCTTACCGTGCTTCTTTTCTACCATCAGCTCAATCGGCAAACCATGACAATCCCAGCCCGGCACATATGGCGCATCAAAACCAGCCAGCGTCTTACTGCGGATAATAATATCCTTCAATACCTTATTCACTGCATGGCCGATATGAATATCACCGTTCGCATACGGTGGGCCATCATGCAGAATAAATTTCGGTCGTCCAGCAGCCAGCTTACGCAGCTTCTGATAACGTTTCTGTTCATACCATGATTTCAGCCAGCCACCTTCACGCTTGGCTAGATTACCGCGCATTGGAAACGGCGTGTCCAACAAATTTACAGTTTTACTATAGTCAGTCATGACTTTCTCTTTAAAATATATCCGTTAATTCAATAATCTAAAAATCAGTATTATTTTACGGCCACCCGAACGCTACTTAGCAATTCAGGCAGCCTGCCATATTCGTGCCGCATCCATATCAGCAAAAATCTGAGCCTGCAACGCTGCCAAAGAATCAAACTTCAGCTCATCACGCAACTTATGCAGAAAATGTATTCCTAAGCGCTGACCATACAAATTGGCAGCACAATCAAAAATATGTACTTCAAGTTTCTGCTGGCTACCTGCAGAAACCGTCGGATTTTTACCAAAACTGGCCACACCACGCTTGCGCCCGAATGCGCCTGACACATCCACCACAAAAACCCCATTAAGCGCATAATGCAAAGCCGGCAGATGCACATTTGCCGTTGGGCAGCCCAATTCGCGACCCAGCTTGGCGCCATGCTTCACTCGACCACTGAGCACATACTCATGTCCCAGCAGCAACTGCGCATAAGCCAGGTTACCAGCAGCCAGCGCCATACGAACTGCCGTACTTGAGGCACGCACATCCTCAACTACAACAGAAGGCGTTCTCTCTGTGACAAAAGCCTCCTGAGCCTGCAATAAAGCAAAATCACCGCTGCGATGGGCTCCAAAACGAAAATCATCGCCCACCAGCAAATAGCGTGCTGATAACTTTTCAATCAGCATCTGCCGGATAAAATCCATCGGCTGCATCAATGCAAACTGCTGATTAAACCTCAGCACATACACCGCATCCACACAACCACTTTCAGCAAGCAAATTCAGCTTATCCCGCAGCGGCGACAACCGGTAAGGCAAAGACTTACCTGTCTGCTGCGCAAAAAACTCCTGAGGTTGCGGTTCAAATATCATCACCACCGAAGCAAGCCCGCGTTTATCAGCTTCCTGACGCAAGCGCAGCAAAATATGGCGATGTCCACAGTGCACACCATCAAAATTACCGATTGTTACTGCCGTACCACCAGACCAATCCGGCCGCAGCCCGCTCCCCAACCAAACTTGCATACAATTCTTGAACGAATCAAATAATAAAACACATCATTGTAAACACTTCAGCTCACCTTAGCCAGCGTAATTAAACAGCATTTTCCACCCTCTGCAACCAACAAATCCGCTTTATACTCAACGGCAAACAAAATTTGATACAGTTACAACAGCATTTCTTGCTAAAATAGCGCCCACATAACGCCAAGGCTTAGCCCAGCCGGCAGCAATACCCCAAAAACCACCATTAGGTAACACAATGGCCTTTCGTTTCGACATCATCTACGAATACCGTGAAATGTTTTATTACGGTGCGCTCACCACATTAGGCGTCACCCTGATTTCTACATTTATGGGCACCTTACTCGGCCTGATATTCGCCCTCACGCGTATCATCCGCCTCGAAAAGGGCGGCCTGCCCATACGCGCACTGGTATGGACACTGCGGCAAATTTCGCTGCTGTATGTCACCATCTTTCGCGGTACACCGCTATTTGTTCAAATTTTCATCTGGTATTTCGTCTGGTTTCCACTGCTCATCAACCCAACTGATGGCCTGATTATCAGCGGAGATCTTGCCGTAGAACTCCGGCGCAGTTATGGCGCACTGATTGCCGGCACACTGGCCTTGTCAGTCAACTCCGGCGCCTACATCACCGAAATTTTCCGCGCTGGCATTCAGTCTATCGATCGCGGCCAATTTGAAGCCTCCCGCTCACTAGGACTCAGCTATACACAAGCCATGCGCTACGTTATCCTGCCACAGGCCATCCGGCGTATGCTGCCACCCATTGGGAACGAATTCATTACTCTTCTTAAAGACAGCTCACTGCTTTCAGCCATTGCTGTGGCCGAACTAGCCTTTGCCGCCCGCGCCGCAGCCGGACGTTACCTTAACTATGAAACCCCACTCTACACCATCGCCATAATCTATTTGATCATGACCATAGCCTTGAGTTGGTTCTTTTCATGGCTTGAAAAAAGATACAATAAAGGTTATCAGCATTAGGTTTTCTAATTTATAGCCAATTGTCTACAAAAACAGAGTTACTTAAAAAAATAGCTCTGTTTTTTATTAGCACAAAAAAATCAAATTTTTTTAAAATGCTTCCTAACTTGTCGTTTGATTCTGCAATCATCAAAACATTGAGCAGCACGTCTAGCATAAGCCACAAAAGTTTTACGCCCCAGATGAGAATATTTCCTATAAAGTTTACGTTTAAATAAAATTTCACAATGATTTTTATCACGCGATTTAATAGCTAATTTTTTGGCTTTATGCAGCTTTTTATAATAACGTGATATAGAACCAGGACGAATAAGTGCGCGTTCACCATCAAATATCATACCGAGATATTGAAGATAACCTTTTTTACTAATGCAATTACCAAACAATTGATTTTGCTTCAAGTCAGGTAAGATCGCTTTCATACAGTTATCAACTTTTTCAAAAAAAACAATTTCAGTTTTCGTTTCTTGAATTTGCAATTTTTGTTTTTCAACAAGTTCAGAAACATTTGTTTGTATGTTTTTCAGTAATTGAATATCATGACCTGGGATAATAATAAGAATATCATCACAATATCTAAAGTATCTTGAATGAGAAAGCTCCAAATATTTTTTTAGATTTATATCAAAATCCAGCATATAAATGTTAGCAAGTAAGCCACTCAAAGGAGAATCTTGAGGAATACCCTTATGATAATTAACTCGAATCAGATTCGCACGACCTATCCGATTTTTGAATTCTGCTCCATCTCTGCACAATGAAAACAATCTATTATTAGAATTTCCCCTCTTTTTAGTTCTAATGCCCACCTTTTTTTCGACCGCGCCATGGTCTTAGAGATACCCAACGCTTGTAAGGCTTCATCATATTTTACATATGTATAACGTGTAAGACTTTTATAAACTTTATACCAATCTTTAGAAAAATTACCATCATTCGTTTTTAATATATCTAGCCATGCTTTCTTTAAAATTTCATGATTAAGATTATCAAAAAATTTTTTATATCAAGGCATAAACAAAATTTTTTGGAACTTTATTAGATATAAAAAACAGCGTTTTCTGACGCTGTTTTTTTGAAGTAAGATTTCATTTTATATTTTTATTATGTTTAATTTAGTTTTATTTGCTAAAATTTCAATTTTTTTTTTAAGAATAAATTTGTTTTTTTTAACAAAAAATTGATGTGTTAAATCATATCTAGTGATTGTAAAACAACCTAATAATGGATAGATAAATATATACAATCTTTTTTCTTTAAGAACATTATCCAATAAATACATATAATTATTAAACGATTTAATTCTTATTGGTTTATTATCAATAATAGCAATAACATTTGCTTTTGAAATTTTAAACAAATATGTATATATAAATATAAATTTATTTTCAATTTTATTAAATAACATTTTTTTTCTTACACTTTTTTTTGCATCATTATAAGAAACTAGATCAGCATTAATGTATTCATTTTCTGTTAAAAAATGATCAAAAATAGAAATACAAAAAATATAATATTCTTTTTCTAATAAATTTAAATTACTTAAATCTAATTTAATCAATTTGTATATTAAATTTCTCATTCTCTTATATATTTTCCTTCTTTACTTAATGTACCTATTCTATCACCTTTTTTGTTAAATAACTTCCAGTAACTACCTCCATGTCATCTTACTCCTGCTCTGTCTTTAGAAATTTTCCAGCCAGTTTTAGGATCTTGATAATCTCCATTCTTAAGTCTTTTATTAAATCGGCTTAAGTCAACTTGATCTCCCTTTTTTAATTTCTTTTTGTAATTATTATTTTGATCATCAGAATCAGGTAAACTCCTACCGTATTCTTACTATTTTCATCAATTATTTCAATATCTTTAGTTTCACAGTCCTTTTTATCCTTACTTTTATTATCATTAAGCATTGGTATTGTGGGTAATCCTGTAAGCCAACCTACCATCCCCCATTTCAACGCTTCGCTTGCCAATCTGTTGCAAGTGGGATTTAACACACAAAATCGTATCCCATTTATTGCAACCCTTATTCCAGCAACAATTAATGGAACAGCTACAGGAGCAATCTCCCCACTCGGATCACTGTATACCAGCGGATTTCCACCTACATATCCATACGTGTTTATCCCCCCAGCCAACCCTATCGGGTCACTCTGGATATATCTCCCCGTCTTCGCGTCGTAATCCCTGAAGTAGTTATACGTTAGTCCGGTTTCTTCGTCGTAATACTGTCCCGGAAACCTCAGGTTCATGGTGATTTGGTTATTTGCATCCAGTTCGCTGTTGCCAAATGCATCACTGGTAATCTTCCAGCTCTGTTCTCCTGCACTGTTTATTGCTAGTTGTGGGGTGCCCAGATGGTCTGTTATCAGGTAGTGATAGCTGGCATTTTTTAGGGTTTGGCCTTCATTTAGATTGGCCTGCCATAAGGGGCTGGTGCCCCAATCGCTGTCCGGTATCCAGCCGTACGCTACTTGCATCCGTCCTGTCTGATCCAGTTCTGCTATCAGCCCTTCGCTGCTGTAGATGTAGTAGGTGGTTTTGCCATTTACGGTTTTGCTGATACGCCGGCCAAATGGGTCGTATTGGTAGCTGGCTATTTCTCCTTAAATATTCGTTTTAATTTATATAGTTCAGAATTTATACATCTGCAAATAATAATATATTAAAAAAAGCTTTAACTATTTAATCTTAGTTAAAGCCCAAATATATTTTACCGCTATTATACTTATCCATAGCTTTATAGTTAATTGCAAATAAAATAAAGTACATTTTTATTAAACCATATCATAAAAAAAATTGTCTAATGCTTCTTGTTCAGTATTAAACCATTTTAAATATGAAAAGCTAAATTCTTCTCTAACTAATTCGTAATAATTTTTTTTTTGGCTTACACAATCCTTCTCGAAATCAGTATCATCGTATAAATAATCTATTGATATTACAGCAAACTTATTATCTTTCAATCTTTCTAACAAGTTAGCTTTACATATATTATTACAATCATTATTACATTGATTTATTAATATACTGCTTTCTTTATATAAATTTAGTTCCATTTTTGAACCCTTTTTCCCTTCTTTACTCTCATATTGGTATTAGCTCTGGAATTTTTGAAACTAGTATGTATTTCTGCATTTGATTTTGTTATTACAACTCTATCTCCTGAAACATGAACAGCATAACCTGTCTCACTATCTTTATATTTTTTACCTTTTTTATAATTATTTATAAAGCTAATATTCATTTATTGTTTACATTTAACCCATAAATTTGATCAATTTTTTTTGTATACTCATTATAAAAATGTTCAAATTTTTCTTTATCAAGTAATCGTTTAAAAAGATACGTTCTTTTATATACCTTAAATAAAATCTCTTTTGTAGTGTAATTATTTTGTTCATAGTCCTTTAGCTTTATTTCCCAATTTTTTAGAGTGAATAATTGAATCTTTTCTTCATCAGACAATTTATTCAATTTTTTAATTATTGCGGCCTCTTTCAACTGAGACTTTAAAGTATATTGATAAATATTTTCGTTACTTAGTTTGTTTTTTTCTAAACATATCCTAAATTTTTCATTTCTTAAAATTCTAAAAACATGTTGAGCAATGCAATAGCGATGCGGTTTTTTCCAGTCAATAGGTTTTTCTAACTGCATAAGATATTGCCGAATTTTAATGAACGATTCTTCTTTATATTCATGATCTATATCATATATTTTTAGATACGAATAAACTTCAAAAGTATCCAATCTGTAAAATACAATAGTTATATTCTTGAAGTTTTTTTTATTACTCTCTTCAACATTAACTATAAATGATTTAAAATAATTATTTTTTGCAGGACATACTCCAAGTAATTTAAAGTAATCTTGGTTTATTAAGTTATTAATCATAAACATCTCCTATATGAAAAACTATGTAATTATTTTACATAGTTTTAAGTTTTATAGCACATGTTTGTATATTTAGATGATTCTATTTTCAAATTGATTAATCGGTGATAATTGATTATCTGCTTTTAAAGTACAAAATCTCATAAAATGATACATTTTCATTTTATGAGATTTATATTTAAAGATACGGAATTTTCTATAAAATTACTTAAACAACAAGATAATTTTTATCAGATACAGATATTTTAACACCCTCTTCTTTCCATACAAGAATTAACACAATTCCAAAATTTAAATCCATGATCTCCAGTTGGCATAGCTTCATCTGAACAATCCTCTATACATTCATTTTTCAATTTGCGACATCGTTGTTCTTCAGTTTCTTCGCAATCTTTTTCAGCGCCATCATCTGAACTAGAACATGAAACAATTCCTGCTAATCCACCAGCGATACCATTAAACCCTCCAATTGCTGCCGGTCCCATAGTTCCACCTACAATGGCTCCTGCCGTGGCTCCTGCTGCTCCTCCCATTGCAGCACCTGAAGCTCCACAACCAACTGTTCCTACTACCGGTAGTACCATGGTACAACCAGTTCCGCTTAATCCACCTCCTACTACCATGCCTATTGCACCACCGGCAGCAGCACCTAACGCAGTTCCTGTCTTAGTACCAAATTCATGGCCTCTATCGTAAGCTTTTTTAGATTTATTCAGAATGCAATCCCAATAAGATAATCCGAATATATCTATATATAGAAGTGGATTCGCACCTACATATCCATACGTGTTTATCCCCCCAGCTAACCCTATCGGGTCACTCTGGATATATCTCCCCGTCTTCGCGTCGTAATCCCTGAAGTAGTTATACGTTAGTCCGGTCTCTTCGTCGTAATACTGTCCCGGAAACCTCAGGTTCATGGTGATTTGGTTATTGGCATCCAGTTCGCTGTTGCCAAACGCATCGCTGTTAATTTTCCAGCTTTGTTCCCCTGCACTGTTTATTGCTAGTTGTGGGGTGCCTAGATGGTCTGTTATCAGGTAGTGATAGCTGGCATTTTTTAGGGTTTGGCCTTCACTCAGGTTAGCCTGCCACAATGGGATCGTACCCCAATTGCTGTTTTGTAAATAGTTAAAACCACTTCAGTTATAAATATATAGACATTAATCCCAGTTATTACACTGGGATTTAATATAATCAATTTAATTAAAATATGATATTTCACCATTCATTACTTAAAAAATTATCTATAGCCTCTTCTAAAGAAGGAAACCATTCTAAAAAAGAATTTTCAATTTCCTCTTCAACTAGTTCTAAAAAAATATTTATTTGTTGATGTTGAATATTTTTTTGTGGATTAATTACTTTTTCTAAAGAGTATTTATGTAATGAATCTAAAGAGACTACAGCAAATGAATTATTATTCATTTTCTCTAAACAATTTAGACGGCACAATTTTTTATTGTAATTTACTAAAATAGTATATTGTTTAAACATATTTATTATTCCGATTCTTTTCTTATCCATTTTCCTCGATCTATTCTAGCACGTGTATTAGCACGTGTATTAATCATTTGTGTCACATGTGCCCCTTCAGATGTTTCTATTACCACTCTATCTCCTAAGATATAAACATTATTTCCTGTTTCAGTGTCATAATAGGGTTTTCCGTCTCTTTTAACTCTATTTACATCGCCAACTTGTCGATGCTTATCTGTACGTGCCTGTTTTCTTCTCATTTCACCATGTTTTGTGTATTTTTTTGATTCTTTAGATTTGTTTTTACCATCATCAGGATCAGGTGAACCTCCTACTGTATTTTGACTGTTTGTATCACTTATTTCAACATTTTTAGTCTCACAGTCCTTTTTATCCTGACTTTTATTATCATTAAGCATTGGTAATGTGGGTGTTGGATAAAGTAATGCTCGAATACCCAAACTTATCAGTGCCCCTGCATAATATCTGCAAGAAGGAGTAATGGCACAGAGTCTTATTCCCGTTACTGCAATTTCACCTGCAACCAGAAGTGCTGGAATAAACTCCCCAGTCGGGTCACTGTAGACCAGTGGATTTCCACCTACATATCCATACGTGTTTATCCCCCCAGCTAACCCTATCGGGTCATTCTGAATATATCTCCCCGTCTTGGCGTCGTAATCCCTGAAGTAGTTATACGTTAGTCCGGTCTCTTCGTCGTAATACTGTCCCGGAAACCTCAGGTTCATGGTGATTTGGTTATTGGCATCCAGTTCGCTGTTGCCAAATGCATCGCTGTTAATTTTCCAGCTCTGTTCTCCTGCATTGTTTATTGCTAGTTGTGGGGTGCCCAGATGGTCTGTTATCAGGTAGTGATAGCTGGCATTTTTTAGGGTTTGGCCTTCGTTTAGATTCGCCTGCCACAGTGGGCTGGTGCCCCAATCACTGTCTGGTACCCAACCGTACGCTACTTGCATCCGTCCTGTCTGATCCAGTTCGGCTATCAACCCTTCGCTGCTGTAGATGTAGTAGGTGGTCTCACCATTTACGGTTTTGCTGATACGCCGGCCAAATGGGTCGTATTGGTAGCTGGCTATTTCTCCGCTGTCGTTGCTGACTTTACTTAGTCTATCTGCAGCGTTGTAGCTATAGCTGAGTTTTTTATTGGCGTTTTCTTCTGTCGCTAGCTGCCCGTTGATGGTATAGCTGAGGCTGGTCTGTTGTTTGCCTTCTCCCCATTTGATGAGTTGGTTGAGGTCGTTGTACTGCCACTCACCTGGTTGTTGGGCGCTACCGGTGCGGTTGCCGATGGCATCGTAGCTGTACGATTCTGCTCGTTGCGCTTGGCTTTCTTGTTTCGGTTTGACTTGGATTAACAAATCAATTATTAATTATTTAAGATTGAGAATTAATAATTGGATTAAACATTTAAAATAAATTAATTATATCAGATCAATATAAATTAATTTTCCAAATCATCACCTTGATATAAAAACCAAGCTCGTTTACATTTTTCATAATCAGCTGGACTTTCCGCATCATTAAAACAATATTCTAAAAACATTTTTTTACTAATTCTTCTACTACAACGAATACAACTATAAACAAAATCAGGTGTACCAGCAAACATATGATATAAACCCCATTCATGCCTGTAATATACAAAATCAACATTTTCATTAGTTATAATTGTATGACAATATGAATAATTTAAATCACTAGAATTAATATTACTACTATTATTATTAAATTGTAATATTTCTTCCAATCCATCGTCATAGAATAAGTATTGATAATAACTATTAGACCCTAACCTATGAATTGCATCAGAAAGCCACTCAGCCTCTATTGAATATAGATAGCCTGCACAAGGCATAGCTACCCATCCTTTATCATTTATAAATTGCTTAGAAATTCCTTTATCTGAATTTAGTAAGTATTCAGAAAAATTAGCTTTATTCTCAAATAATGCTTTTCTTGAAATTAAATTACTCATTATTAGCCCCATTATTTATTTACTTACGCTTAATTAAAAATTATATATATAAATCCTTGCCAAAAGGCAAGGATTAAATACTAAATAAAGCTAAATTAATTTATTGATATAAATCCCATATATATTTGCATTCTCGAAATTCTTTGGAATCTTTCATAAATTGATGATAGTACTCGTTATAAATTTCTTTACAATTTTGCTCACTACATTGAATGCAGCTATAAACAAAATCATAAGTTCCAGCAAATATATGATATAAATTATCTAAATTTTTATAATACATAAAATCAATATTTTTATTAGTTAGAATAACTCGTTTATCCAAAAAACCGTATTCGCTATCATAAATATTTTCTTGATTATTAATAATTTCTAAATATTCTATTTTATCATTATTTTCGATAATATATTGTTCATATGTAGTAAATCCAAATCTATGAATGGCATCAGACAACCATTCAGACTCAATAATTTCAAGATTTTCAGGAATAATCATTGCTACCCAATTATTTTTATAAATAAAATCTTTTGAAATGACGCAGTGAGTATTTAAAATACTTTGTATAAATTCAATTTTATCTCTATACAAAGATGTATTTTGATCACAAATGTTCATTACATATCCTTGTTAATATCTAATTTTTGTTACTCGTTTACCTTTAATAGGTCTTATTTCCATTGTGGGTCTGCCACTAGAGCTATTAGGACGTATTACTACTATTCTGCCATCCTTAAGCTGACCATGTAAAACAACATTTTCTCTTCCTACATTCTTAACATTACTCGGATTTAAATTATTAAAATCTTTTTGTGTTTGCTCCCATCCTGATTTATTACGTATATACTGTTTACTGGATCCTTTTGTTTTTGGCCCAGGAGTAGAATCATTGATAATATCCTCTAGAACTTTATCTTGTTCATTCTCATTATCAGGATCTGGAGGAGGAGCTGCTCCATTAGTACTTATATTATTAAGGTCGTTTATATTAACTGTATTACTATCGCATGATTTTGTATTATTTTTATCATCTTCTCTGTGCTCCGTTAATGTAGGCAAAACATCTGTGCCTTTAATTCTTTCACGTATATTTTGATATAAACCAGACCAAGAATCAGTGACAATTTTTTTACATACTGGTAACACTACACATGCACTTAAAATAGCGGCTCCTATTAATACAGGCATTATTACTTGAGCATACTCCCCAGTCGGGTCACTGTATACCAGCGGATTCCCACCTACATATCCATACGTGTTTACTCCTCCTGCTAACCCTATCGGGTCACTCTGGATATATCTCCCCGTCTTCGCGTCGTAATCCCTGAAGTAGTTATACGTTAGTCCGGTTTCTTCGTCGTAATACTGTCCCGGAAACCTCAGGTTCATGGTGATTTGGTTATTTGCATCCAGTTCGCTGTTGCCAAATGCATCACTGGTAATCTTCCAGCTCTGTTCTCCTGCACTGTTTATTGCTAGTTGTGGGGTGCCCAGATGGTCTGTTATCAGGTAGTGATAGCTGGCATTTTTTAGGGTTTGGCCTTCATTTAGATTGGCCTGCCATAAGGGGCTGGTGCCCCAATCGCTGTCCGGTATCCAGCCGTACGCTACTTGCATCCGTCCTGTCTGATCCAGTTCTGCTATCAGCCCTTCGCTGCTGTAGATGTAGTAGGTGGTTTTGCCATTTACGGTTTTGCTGATACGCCGGCCAAATGGGTCGTATTGGTAGCTGGCTATTTCTCTGCTGTCGTTGCTGACTTTACTTAGTCTATCTGCAGCGTTGTAGCTATAGCTGAGTTTTTTATTGGCGTTTTCTTCTGTCGCTAGCTGCCCGTTGATGGTGTAACTGAGGCTGGTCTGTTGTTTGCCTTCTCCCCATTTGATGAGTTGGTTGAGGTCGTTGTACTGCCACTCACCTGGTTGTTGGGCGCTACCGGTGCGGTTGCCGATGGCATCGTAACTGTAGGATTCTGCTCGTTGCGCTTGGTTTTCTTGTTCCGGTTTGACTTGGGTTAAGCGATCCAGTTGGTCATACTGGTAGTTGCTGCTGCCTTTTTCTGTCTGGATACTGCTGATGTTGCTGACTTTGTCATAGCTGTAGTGGCGTTCGAGTAGGGTTTGTCCTTTGCTAACCAGTTTGATTTGTGTTGGTCGCTGTAAGGCATCATAGCTGTTGGTTTGTTCTGCTTGCGGATAGGTGATACGTTTAGGCTGATTCCATTGGTAATCACGCCAGTTGATTTCTTCTCCGTTTGGCAGTATGGCTTGCTGTAACTGGCCGTTGGCATAACGATAGTTTACTGTGCTGTTATCGGGATAGGTGATGCTGGCTAGGTTGCCATCTGTATCATAGCTGTATTTTAAGGTTTTGCTGATGCGGCCATAGCTGATGTTTTCTTCAACGATTCGTCCCAGGGCATCGCGCTGATAGGTGTAATGGCTGTTGGTGCTGCCGCTTTGCTGTACATCTGTCAGTTGGTTGTTGGCATCGTACTGGTAGTTGACTGTCTGTTCGGCGGTGTCGGTACCGGCTGCGATGTAGTGTTGCTGGCTGATGTTTCCCGCTGCATCATACTGATACTGTATGCGGTTGCCGTTGACCTGCTTCTGTTCGGTCAGCTGGTTGGCAGCGTTGTAGCTGTATTCGACGTCGTTGCCCAGTGTTTTGGTTTCTTTGAGCAGGTTATTATTTTGATCATATTCAAAGTGGTACTGGTTGCCTTTGGCATCAGTCAGTGTGCTGAGGTTGTCAGACAGGTCGTACTGGTACTGGGTTTTACCTGACAGTGCATCTATGTCGGCTGTGATTTGTCCCAGTGCGTTGTATTGGCTTTGGCTGGTGCGGTTGGCAGCATCGGTACGGCTGATTTGTTGGCCTAGTTGGTCATAGCTGCTGTGGCTGCTTATCTGGGTATTGCTATCCAGCTGCTGGTTGACGCTGATGGTGTTACCCATGTTGTCATAATCGTAGCTTTCGCTGTAGGTCGGGTAGTTTATTTTGGTCAGGAGTCCAGCCTGACTGGTGCCGGGTGCGCCATATTCGTAGCTAAGCTGATTGCCGTTGTAGTCTTTATACTGGCTGATTCTGCTGTTGCTGTCGTAGCTCTGTTCACTAACCAGTCCGGATGGGGTGATGGTTTTAATCAGGCGGTTGAGCTGGTCATACTGCTCGGTGGTGACTTGATTCAATGCGTCGGTGGTTTTTACTTCGCGCCCTGTTGCTGTATTTTGATAGCTGTAAAGGGTGCTGTTGCCTTGCGCATCGGTCATCTCTACTATTCGGCCGAGTGCATCGGTTTTCATGGTAAAGGTGTGCTTGAGTGGGTCGGTTACTTGTGTTGTGTAACCGGCAGCGTTGTAACCCAATAGCCATTTCTGCTGTAAAGGGTTCTGTAATTCGGTTGGCTGACCTTGTATGTTATAGCTGTACTGATACTGTTGCCCTTTGCCATCGGTATAGCTGGCTATGTTGCCGTAGCGGTCAAAGCTTTGCTGCAGGCTGATGCTCTTTTGATTATTGCTTATGGTGGCTTTGGTTTGCTGACCTAGGTTGTCATACTCGAAGTTGACGATGCGTTGCTCGGGTTTGCCGGCAGCATAGGTGATTTTGGTCGGCTGGTTAGCTGCATTGTATTCAAAGGTGATGCTGTCGCCTTTGGCGTTGATTTGTTTGACCGGTTTGTTGGCCTGATTGTATTGATATTCTTCTACTGCGCCATTCGGATAGGTGATTTTAACTGGATAGTCAGCTTGGTTGTACTGGGTAGTGGTAATCTGCCCGCGTTCGTCGGTGTATTTGACGATGTTGTTGGCACTGTCTCGATCATAGCGGGCGGTAAGATGGCCGTTTATGCTTTCGGTCAGTACGTGCCCGTTGCTGTCAAATACGGTCACGGTTTTTTGGCCGGCCGGATCGTTGACGGTGATGGTGTACTGTTTGTTGACGCGATTGTATTCGGTATTATAAACGGTTACGGCGCCGGTTTTGCTGGTGATTTTGCCTACGCGTGCCAGTTTGTTTTCATGATCGGCTGCACCGGTGCTCACTACGGCACTTTGTGATATTACGCCACCATTGCGGCCGCTGCCCATGGCAAACTGTGATGAGGGTACGGACACGATGTAATCAATTTTGATGACGCCACCATCGGGATCGGTGCGGCGGTTTATCTGTCCGTTGTTGTCGTAACCATATTTCCAGACGTTGCCCATGACGTCGGTTACTTGGGTCAGGCGGTCTCCGGACCAGTTGTAGCTGACGCTGCGGCCACTGCGGTCGGTGGCTTTGATTAGGTGATCCTGATTGTCATAGTCTAGGCTGTATACGAGTTCGCCGTTGTTATCTTTTATGGCTTTGCGCTGTCCGTCTTTATTTAGCTCAAAGCTAACTTGTACGTTGTTGGCATTGCCATAGGCCAGTGGCCGGCCTTTGCTGTCATAGTTTATCCAGTTACCCTCTGGATCCGTCCAGCGCCAGCCGGTTTCGGTTTTGCTGATGGATACTTGTTTGTAGGTATATAAGTCGGCTTCGCCGCTGCGCTGATACAGGGTACCGGCTCGGTCAATGGTTTTGACAGTGCTGTCGAGCGGATCCAGTACGAAGCGTAGTTCGGCCCAGGCCGGATTCAGATACCAGCGCCCGTTCTCCCAGGTACGGTTGAGTTTAACTTCTCCACCTAATACTTTTACCCGCATATCTACGGTGTTTTCGGTATATTCGGTATTCGGTAGTCTGACGCTGGCATGACTGATGCCAGATATTTTTTCGTCATTGCCGCTGATGCGGGCATAAGCCATCTGCGGCACTGCCATTACCAGCATAAGTATGTAGCTGATTACCCGGAACAGCCGCTCCTTCAGGCTGTTCCCGGGTCGGTTGTTTGTTTTCATTTTTTGACCCTTGTGTTTAATTTATTTATTTTGTTTTATTTGTTGGCATTAGCGCGAACCATCTTTCGAACCACCTGAAGCACAGGGCGCATCCGGGGTACAGCCAGGCGTTATCGGCATCGCCTCCGGCGAACCCGCTCCAGCCCCATTTCCGAAAGTGCCACCGCCCACTCCTCCAAGTGAACCGCCGCCTCCCCAGCCAATACCATTGCCCTTGGTTGAGCATTTTTTACCGGTGTATTGATAGAAACGCCCACTGCTGCTGCCTTTGGAAATGTCACCACTGGGACACTCACTCTGATGTGATTCCTCATAGCTAGCTTCGTAGGATGTGCAGTCGTCTTCATCTGGTGCAGCACGTAGCAAGTCTGATAGCGAAGCAATTCTGGTTTCTGCCGGCGCCTGCTGTTTCGGATCAAGAGCAGTCACTTTATAGGAAATCACTACTTTTTCTTTTGGTTTGAGCACACTGGGCACTTCACCAAAAAATTCATACTTGAAGTGGGCATCAGTTTTCGGCAAATTCAGTACCACATGGTCAGCCTGTACCAGACCATAATTGCTGACTGTAATCTGGCCCGTTTTTTCTTCTCCAACCTGCATTGCACCAAGATTAATAGATAATGGTTCCAGCATAATGACAGGTGCCGGTACTTGCGTATTAAAGGTGGCATTAACATTAATGTCATACACATCTTTAATGGAGGTTTCAGTCACGCCAAACTCTACATTGATTGTCTGATACTCCAGAAATACATGCTGATTAGTTGTGCTATCAGGCTGAATCACTATACGGCCGCTGGCATCCATATGATTAGGTGCGCTGACGCGATAGCGATAGATGCCTGCCGGCAGCTTGTTTAAGGTTGCGATACCATCTTTGTCTGTATTGAAAGTATATTGTTCCGTTAATACACTATCATTCTGCAACTTGATGGTTGCTCCTTTTACGCCTTTGATGGGCTGTCCGTTTGCATCTAGGGTGGCGGTATAGATATCAGCCACATCAAAGTGAGCTACGCCCTGTCCGCTCTGGGTAACGGAAATTCTTACCGGAATGGTGCCTGCTACTTTGCCGCTGCTGGATACTCTGATAATGAAGTTGTAAATGCCGTCGGGGATGCTGTTGTCCGGCTGAGCCATGATTTGTACCGGTACTTTTTCATCAACCGCAATTTCATTAATATTTTTATCGCTGGCAATAAATACCCAGCTCGGAGCGGGATTACCCTGCTCATCTACCAGCTCTACCTGAACATTTTTTGCCGCTGCCAATCCCTTATTGCCAACGCTGACTTTGGTTGTGGAGCTGGTATTTTGCTGTAAGCCAGTCTGTATATAGGTAGGCGATGCATACAATTCAGGCATTGGCTGACCAAGCTCATATTTAATCTGTAATTTACCGCGTACCAGATCTCCTGAATCATCGGCATAGGCAAGCAGATACAGGCTGCCCTTTTCGGCTGCATGATCGTCTGCGGTGAATTTAATTGTTGTCGTGCGACTCTGTCCGGGGGCAATATCAACAGCTTCAGATTCAATATTCACGCCCTGAGGCAATACGCCATCTGGCTGATTTTCAGCAGCCAATACCCAGCGCAGGTTTTTAGCACCGG
Organism: Snodgrassella alvi; assembly: GCF_002777855.1. Taxonomy (GTDB): domain Bacteria; phylum Pseudomonadota; class Gammaproteobacteria; order Burkholderiales; family Neisseriaceae; genus Snodgrassella; species Snodgrassella alvi_E. The sequence continues at coordinate 124,901 of NZ_MEIK01000015.1, read as the reverse complement.
TACTGGCTGTAGCATTAACCTGTATGGGTGTGGTGATGGTTCGCGGCGCTTTGAGCTGATAGCCTTGTATATTAAATGCGATGCGGTTGATATCAAAACTACCCTGACTGGTAACAGTTTTTTCATCCGGATGAATAATGCCAACCTGATATGTACCCGAGTCAGATTCCTGCGGGGTAAAGGTATAGGTGAAATGGCCGTTTTCATCAGTGGCAACAGCTATTCTGCGCTCAAACCCTTTTACATTCAAAACCAGTTTTAGCGGTACGTTTGCAGCTATCGTATTTTCAGCACGATAAACAGCCTGCCCGCTAATGGTTACTGGCTGCGGGCCATAACTAACCGCAGGGCTGATTGCGGTAATTTTACCGGTATAAGGTGTGGGAGGCGGAGCCGGTGGTTCAATTTTGACATTGACCGTACGGGTGCTGGTCACTGTTTTGCCGCTGGTATTGGTCACTTTTGCACTGATTTTGTGGCTGCCGTTATTCTCCATAGTCAGAGGCCAGTGTGCCTGATAGGGGCGTTCTGTCAGAGTAGCAAACTGTTTGTTATCTATCAATAAATCTACTTTTTCGATACCAAGTTCATCTGCAGCATCTACCTGAATATCAACCGGAGCAGCAAGTGTTTGATTATCACTGGGTGTAGTAATGATTGCTGTGGGTGTCGGTAAAGCAAAATCAAACTGCACCGGCGAACTGGGCTCACTGCTGCCAGCATCATTCTGAGCTACAGCATATAAGCGGTAACTACCTTCTTTCGGCAAGAGAACATCCTGAGTGAAATAGCCTTGTGCATCAGCGGTAACCTTTTCACCCACTGGTTTATCATTCAGATACAACTGTACTTTTGCACCAGACTCAGCAGTACCCTGAACTTTTAATGCTGCGTTCTTAACCTTTGTCTGAGTGACGGGGCTAATAAGTACTGGAGGTGTAACCGTAATAGCAGATGCTTGAGTATAGCCTGAGCTGTTGCCTGCTTTATCCAAAGCATTCAGACGAGCATATAAGATGCCACCAGCAGGCACATTATCTATCTGCACATTATTGCTTTGCAGATTAATATCCTGATCGATAATGGGTTTATTGAAATCTGGATTATTGGCAATTTGCAGATGTATAGAGGCTATACCACTCAGATTATCACTGCTGCTGTACCCAATTCTCACCGCTTTGTCATTAAATCGACTGAATTGGTTCAGTTCCACAACCGGTTTGGTCGTATCTACGGTAATGAGCTCAGAGGGTGAAGACCACATTTCCCAGGTAGCACCTCGATTAATACTTCCGCGTACACGGGCGCGATAAGACTGTCCATTTTGTAATCCTGCATCATAAGTAATTTGATTTACTTTATTCAGTATTTTTTTATAGACGGTATTTCCGGAAGCATCCTGAATTTCAACTTCCCATGTATCAAGTGTATTGATATTCTGCCATGTCCAGCTTGGTGCCTGATTTGTATAACGGGCAGCAGGTTGTGGTGCAGCCGGCGTTAGATCAGAAATATCGATAAAATTGTACTCAGCATTCTCATTCTTGGTATATTCACTTAAATCATTATTAGGCGTAAATAAAATAGCCTGTTCTGGTTTAATGATATTGGCTTTATTACAACCTACTTGAACGTTCTTTGGCGTGATTCCCTGAATACCGATTGTTGCACTCTCGCCTTTGCTCAGACCAATATTTAAAGTACGATACTGATATTTAATCTGATTTGTGCCTTCATAAAGAATCGCTTCAAAGGTACCCATAGGCAGATTTGAACTATAAAAATACTGATTCGTCCATTGCACAATGAGCTTTCTATTTGGCGCTTCCCCCTGTGTTTCGTACTTGATGGTACCCGCAGGCTGGCCATATACATCAGTTCTTAAATCATCCCAGAAAACAAACAGTGTATTATTGATTGCAGGTAGGCAAGAGTTATTGTAACTGCTGCTTGGATTCGAAAATTGCAGCAATCCATTTGTACTCACATAAAATTTATTATATTTTTTGCCATAATAATTAAACTCAAAACCAATCGGTAAAGCGCCACTGACTTTATCATCACCTTTTAGTTTTGTGTCTGTACCAGCATAGCTTGTTGCACTGGCAATGGAGCATAATGCACAGAAAATCATTGCATACGCTTTTTTCTGTTTACCTTTAATTATTGGTCTTTTTTTTCTGTTGAAACCGAGAAACCGGTTTTTCCAGTATTGATAAATATTCATTGTGTACCCCTCATGAGTTCGAATACTCCTTAAATAAATTAAATAGTTATGCGGCATGGTCTGGATAAACTTTGTCCAGCATGATTCATTAAATTATTTTGTTGTTGTATATATTGCTGATAAGCCGCTAATCCGCCTTGCAACCAGACAATATGGTCGTTTTCTGCAAAACTCATTTGCCGTTGCAATAGCCTAAGCGTGTGTTCATCTGGGCTAACCAGTACATAGCGTATAAAGGCATCATTACGATTATCTCCTTGGCTGATGTATTGCTTTAGTTCTGGACTAGATATCTGGGCAAGACTAAATTGTTTAGCAGGTTGTTCTGGTAAAGTATTCAGTTGTGATGAATTCAAACCTATACTAATCACCTGCCATTGTATGGATTGACCACCGGATAAAAACTCCAGTGCAGAGATTTCCTGCAGATTGGGCTTATTATGATTTTGTACTTTTTCCCAGACAAAAAATCCTCCTCTTAAAGCATATACGTGGTTAAAACCTTTTTTTCTTAAATTTTTAATAGTTTGGTTTATCTGTAATTCATCAAATCCAGTTCCAACCAAAATCACGGTTTTATCAGCTAAAAAATCAGCACTAGACAATCGACTAAGCGGTACAGCCAGCATTTTCAGCCCTGTTTCTTGTCGCACTGCCCCAGTTCTGATATCCACCCACACCGCATCATGCCATTGCGGCTGACTTAACGCTTTTATGCTAAGCCAGTATTTATGATCAAGTGGTTGTTTAATTTGGTTTTGCGGCCAGTTTACGGCTACAGGCTGTCGCGCCAAATCTGGTTTATCATTGAGACAGGCAGATAGCTCCTGTGCCAATATCCGTACACTGAAAAAAAATAAAATTCCAGCAATATAAATAATCTGTGATAACTTCAGCATCGCAATATCTGTATTTTTATTTATTTATCATTCAAAATTTATAGCCACAACGATATATCGTGGTGTTGTAGCTGAATAATCAAGCTAGATAGTATTTCTCATCTAATTGAAATATTAATACTTACCAATTAGCTTGATTTGACAATGGTTAAAATGGTTTATTGCTAATATGTAATCATTATTCAACTAATAATTATCATTTGAATTCAATATACAAGCGCTTTTATTTCTGAATCGCGTAAAATTTCTACACTGGTGGCCAGTATTAGAACGATTGCACGTTAGCAACCACCTAGAAAAATTTTAAATATTTTTGAATAGCATTATTAATTAGCTATATTTCATAAAATAAACAAATAATATTTATTCTAAAAGCATTAATTAACTATTAACACAATCCAGATAAGATTAATTGTCATTAAAAACTTTCAACCTCTATTTTATGGTTGCCGTTAAAATACAGGTATTTTTAATCTAATTATTAAATTCAAAATTTTTCTATTTTTAGTAGTTCCTCTATATTAGCTATATAGAGCAATGAAATATTAATTTAATTGCGTAACTCCATTATTCGCAACAATCAATTCTCCTGCTCGCATTAATGAGCCTCAAAGGCGAATCAAGATAAAGCAATTGTATAGATACTCTATGTATAACCAAACTAAGGTTTTCGGATTTCAGATTAAAAGGTTTCAGAGCTTTGTGATTGCGCTCTATCTTGTTTTAAAATCTGAACCCCGGATTTCATACGGCTGTATATAGCCAAAAGATTTTATAAACAGTTAATAATTTTGCAAATTAGATAATAACTTTCTTTTGCATACATTTAATATTAGCATACCCTAATATTTTTAGGCAAATAATTTGTATAAGTTGATTAATCATGCTAAGACAGCCTTATTTTACTACAAATAATTAGATGATACTTACTTTTCCATCCAACAATTTAGGAAGCTATCTGTAAATATTTCTGCTTCAAGTGCCATTATTTGCACATCTAGAGATGTTTATATCTTTATCTTCTTCAACTAGCTAAATTTAATCATGTTATTAATTTCCAAAATATATCTGGATAATAATTAAGTTATCTAATGAAAAGGTTTTCCTAAACAGGCGAATTTAAGTACCAACAAAATAAAATTATTGGACAACGTAATGCCTTCTTTCAACGCTGATATCTGGTACTCGTCGCTGAGTCTCAAAAATATCATATGCAGGTTTCAATTGTTGCCAGAAAGGAAAATATTCTGAATCCTGATTTTTTTTCATATTAGATGGACTCATCATAAATGGAAAAATATGTATCGGAATCTGCTTCTGCCCCCCGTCTAATGCCAAGCTGACGAGAGTATATATTTCTTCTATACTTGCGTCTGTCATGGCATAACAACCTGCAGAAACACATTTACCATGTATCATTATATAACTACCGCTAAAACCATTTGCTTGATCGTAAGTATTTGGAAAACCAATATTAAAAGACAGATGATAACGGCTATGCGGATTGAGCAGATTTTTCTGGGTTGCATAAAAGCCTTCTGGACTTTTGCCATCACCTTCTGCTTTTTTGGGTCCCAGTCCACCAGAAAAAGTACAAATTTTCCATGTTTTATATAGCTTGTATGGCTGGTTCTCACTCTGTGTCCAAACTTCTAGAATCCCTTCCTGCTTAAAAAGACGCAAATAAATATTATCCCCGCGTACTGGATAATTGGCCGGATTCGTTTGAAGTGGATATTCTACCGCTTGTGCATGTTGGTATCGATTTAATGCCTGATTAATTGCTGATAAAGAATCAATGTATAGCGGATTATTCTTCAACACCAGCACAACCCCAGTAATAAAAGCAATTAAACAGCCACCCACAAAAAAACCAAAGATTTTATTATTCATGAATTTAAAATTGTTTTTGCGTTTTCTCACTACAGCCGAAACCAATAAAACAAACCCTACAGCAACCAAAAATATCAGGCTGGAGAGGCAAAGCAGGTTTCCGATTAATTTTGACATATATTATCTTTGATTTTCTCAACAGAAATCTGGCTGTTTAAACTGATGGCTGGTTATTAAACAACTGATTTATATGATTTCGTCAGCGCTTTAAGATTAAAAGTATCTTATTCAACTGATATTACTATAGTATGTAAAAATAAATCAATTTATTTAGCATTATATTCAGAATTTAAATTGACTAATCAATAATTTACTTGCTTGCTGATTTTTGGCAATCCATAATAACTTGATGCTTAACTTGTATTTAATCAAACAGAAAAACTTAACATTCGACAACTAATTTGTTTTTTAAAACAGATTAGCTAATATTTTATGCAACTTCAGCTTCAATTTGCTATTTAAAAACTACTGAACAAACATCTGTTGTTTCTTGATAATTTCACACATAAAAATTATTAGCATTAAGAAATAAAAAAGCATTACCCGCAGCCTATAAGCCATTGGTAATGCTTTTGTTTGTTACTTCCTGTTCAGCTGACACATAACGTGATGCGCTGTCCAGAAACCTACTAATAAGGATGTTATCGTTTGTCTCTTACTTTTTTTCTAAAGAAACCGGAAAGGTAACTAAATTATTAGTGTTATTCGGATCAGCTAACAACCCCTGAACACGTGCTTTAAAATCAGCCTTACCGCTTGCGCTGGTAATTTTGACTGTCAGCAGAATAATCGTCTCTTCGCCTATAGGCAGTTTATCAATCCGGTTTGCAGACTCATTATAATTGCCCATCACTACTTTCTGTTTCGTGATTTGTACATCATCGGATAGCGATTGCAGAGAAATATTGCGCGCATCCGCAGGACCGTTGTTGGTGATAGTCAACAACAATTGAACACAGTCAGCCGGTAATGCCGGTGTAAGCTCTACTTTTTCAACCTCCAAAGCAATATCAGCTGCTCCAGGCATAACAGGAATACTAACCTCATTATTATTTAAATTAGCATCCTCCGTCTGGCTTTTAATCCGAGCTGCAAACTGGCTTACCTTATCGGTTCCGTTCACCTTAACCGTTAATAACAACTTGGTGCTTTCTCCAGCGGCTAGATCATCGATACGCTCTTCCTGAGTATTGTAATTTCCTGCCAATACTTGCTGAGCTGTAATTTCAAGATTATCTGGTAACTCAGGTTGGAGATAAACATTACGTGCACTTAATGGTCCATTATTACTGATTGTGACGAGTAACTGAGCGGTATCTTGATCTAAAGAATTATTCCATTCAACGGCTTCAGCACTGATTGCAACATCTGTCTTACCTGGAGCCACAGCAGCAGATGCAACATTATTACTCATATCAGGGTCAGCTGAATCACTGTTGATATGTGCAGTAAATTCACCCTTACCATCAGCATTTTTCATTCGCACAGTATATAGCATCGTAACTGTTTCATTTGCGCCAAGCGCATCGATACGCTGCTTCACAGAATTGAAATTGCCAGACAAAACTTTTTGCTCAGTAATTTCCAAATCAGATGACAATTCAGGCTGCACATGAATATTTCGTGCAGTTTCCGGCCCTTGGTTCGACACAGTCAGTAAAAATTGTGCCGTATCCGCAGGCAGTTTATCATTCCACTCTACTGTCTCAATATTCACAGCAATATCTGCATCACCAGCCACAGGCGGCTGAACTGCAGCTTGCTTAGCAAACAGATAATTCTCAGCATGCATATTGTCTTGCAGAACAATATGCTCGATTTTACCTGCCAGAGCCTGACCACCGGCACTACCTGCCACAGCTGGTCCGTCAATCATATCTGCAACATCGTCAACCCAGATAGAATAATCACCGGCCGCTAACTTATCAAAACTAAACCTGCCTGATTCGTCAGTGTAGGCAACTTGTTCAATGCGCTTACCGGCCACATTCTGCCCTGATAAAACAACCTTGATATGGCTTAAACCCTTTTCATCATGATTTAGCAGGCCATCAGCATTCACATCATTGTAGACTGTACCGGCTATCAGCCCCTGAGCATACGTAGCATTATGCTTAAATAAACTATACTGACCGGTAGAATCAGAATCGAACACATTCACATAATAAGACCAAGACATATCCTTATTACGCGATTTGGATAACCAGACATTATCACTTAGCAAGTGTTTACCATCCGAACGTACCACATCGTCTGGCTGTCTGCTGCCCTGAAAAGGATCCGCCACCTTGGCATAAACAAATCCTTTTGTAGCAGGAAAAGAAAGCTGATAGCCTTTATCACCTGCTTGCAATAAAGCTTGACTGCTCTGCTCAGACACATCTGAGTTCAGGCCACTAGATTCATACAGACGTACTACATCACCATCACGAGCCAGAAAATCTGTGACATCATCGCTATCCGGTAAATCAGCTTTTACATCATGAATTAAGGAGTGGGTATTCGTGGCTTTCAACAGACTGGTCACTGCCCCACCCAGTGTATCCGCATGTGTAAACGTGGCCTTAAAATCCGTAAATGTCCCCGACAGACTGGCAATCATATTCCAGCGGCCAACTGTAGAAGCACCGCCAGCAATATCTCCAAAATTCAGCAATAGACTTTTATCTGCAGGCTGATTATTGATATAGCTGCCCAGAATAGAAAAATCCACCAAAAGATTTTTCTTATTTTCCACAATCTTTGGCTGAGCTGAATCAATCACCGTGTGATAAGAAATGCCCTTACCATCATTACGAATACGAACACCAAGAGTAAAAGGCTCAGGTGTTTCTTCCTCAGCCGTAAACGGATCGTCACCATAAACTTCTCCCGGTAAAAAATAATCGAGCGTCAGCAATGGCTGAGGTTTCACTACCACATAATCTGGCACCACATCTACTGTCGTTTCCTGACCATTTAGCTCATAGGTGAGTTTTGCGCCTATATTGTAAAGCGTGTCCTTATCCTGAGCTGCGCCAAATGCAGGAATAATCATCCAATGGATATCAGCATTGGATTTGGCCGCAATCTGCCCCGTCCCATTAATATCATCAACACCGGACAAAGAATCAGTACGATAAAAGAATTTGGCCTGGCTATCCTCAGTTTTTTGCGTAACTTCTACTGGCTGATTATCCTTATCCGTAAAAACCAGCTCCACACGAATATTTTTCAGATTTGCATCCAGACCATTTTTAATTAACATCCGAGCATCAAAAGCTTGCCGCTCAAAAGACAGCTTTTGCTCAATCACAATTTTAACTTCCGCACACTCCACATCCTGCGCAAATGCCGATCTGACCGGCAAAATGCTACAGAACAAAAATGCCAGAAGAGTCAGCATATGGCAAAACCCCTTACCATATTTCAACAGGGTACCCTTCATCATTTAACCTTTATATATTATTATTCATTTTATTGAATTTACAGATAAATCTAGTCACACTTACTCATCTACTCAATATCTATCTGTTTACTCTCCTTAAAAATATTATTTATAGATAGTTCTAATTTTTATTCAGATTCTTATATTCTCCATTTTAATATGCATATGAAATTATTTTAATTAAAATATAATGATTTTTTTTTAAATTATCAGATAAATTATGTCCCATCTAGTTATAATTTAAACAGCGTAAATAAAATATCAAAATCAGCTGAAGAGATTTCAAACCCAAACCTATGGACATAAATATAATCAAGACAATACTTATATTTTGAGCTATATAAGTGGAATATTATCTGACCATAAAAGCCAGCAAAGCAAAATGCCGCCGGCACAAAAATCAATTATATTTTTTCAAAAAACTACAACTAAAGCTTTGTATGTGGCGCGTTAGTTGAAAGAATTAAAAGTACAGCACTCAAAATTAATGCTGACACAAAAATAAAGTATCCAAGCATCCGGCTTATATTTCTTCAAGTGAAATAATTTCCTAATATTTGTTCTAGAATGCACGATTTTTTATTGTAAAGCATAAGTATGCAATGAATAAAATTTAAATTTGCATTAAATTGGAAGCAAAGTTCACAGAGAAAAATCTATAAATAGTACACACAGTATTCTAGAGAAATATAATAGCTACACAAGCAAAATCAATATTTAACCTAACCTATATTAAGATTAAACAAACGAAGTTGAATTTTTTATCGGCAAAAGATATCAAAATTCTTTCTATAAATTAAATATTTAATCATCATAGAATTCAGACCCACTATAATTTATTGCAAAATGTTAAACCTCTAATTCCCATTATTACTCTTTTTATAAACTATCCTGCCAAATATAATAAATATTACAGCGAATATCTTTACACCGTTTTTATACATGAATCAGTGCAGCAAAATCCTATTTATAAAATTTTTTTAACTATACCCTTTTTCAATTATCATTTGCAAGCCAAATTTAGTACAAATAAATCCCAAAAGCATAAATATATAAACAAACTAAATATCATGAATTAGTTTAGAACACTACTGAGGCTATTTTATTTATAAATAGATGGAGTAATAATAAAGATATAATTATCTATTAAAGTTTAATACACATTTAACAGATACAAAAAACCAACACCTGCCAAACTGATTACTCTCACTATACGATTGAATCATTCAGCTCTTTTCGTTTCAATGATGCCTAGACATATCGATAATAGAAGCCGATACTTTTCTCATGTGTAGGAAAAAATGATAACATTAAGAATATGTAATAAAATTTACCAATATGGCAAAGCCAACATACCATATTAAAAGTATTGAAAATTTTAAATTGTGTAGCAAATACATGGCAGTCGGTATTTTTATCAAAGGCGAGGCTGTTATTTTTTAGATAAAAAAGTATTGGATAAGAACAAAAATCATGGCTTATTACCTTAATCTTTTTTCACCAGAAACTTATGCTGCATTTACTCACTCGAATAAAACGATTACTGGTTTTCGTAATCGACAGCAAGGAATGGCAAACCGTATTAAGGCTGGGGATGTGCTGATTTGCTATGTGACACGTTTATCGCGCTGGTGCGGTTTGCTAGAAATAGTAGATGGACCATTTCTGGATGATACGCCCATATTTATGGTAAAAAACGATCCTTATATTGTTCGTTTTCATGTTCGCGCTCAAGTATGGCTACCTTTGCATGAAACATTACCTATTCATCTAGACGAAATATGGCAACAACTTTCATTTACCCAATCTTGTGATAAAAAAAGCACCATCTGGACAAGCTTTGTACGTTGTAGTTTAAATAAATTTACAGATAAAGACGGTACATTTCTAGCTAGTACGTTATTAGAGCAATCAGTAAATCCAGAAATACACCCATTGGATGAAAAAGAACAAAAAAGTCTTAAAGTCCATATCGTGAACCGCATTGATAAGGTTGTAGAAGTTTCTGTACCTGACAATGATGATGAATTCTTGGCAAGTGATAAACAGCAGCAATCTCAAGATGTGCGTGAATCGATTAAAATGCAAGCATTACTAGCGCAGATAGGCGCTCGTATGGGGCTACGTATCTGGCTGCCCAAAGCAGACAGGTGCAGGGTATTAAAAGAGTGGAAAAACGGAACAGAACTTTTATTAGACCATTTACCGCTTAATTATGACGAAGCAACATTAAGTACAATTGAACAAATTGATGTAATTTGGTTAAAAGGACGTTCAATTGTTCGTGCTTTTGAAGTAGAACATACTACTTCGATTTATTCCGGTTTGTTACGGATGGCAGATTTGCTTGCATTACAGCCAAATATGAATATTAATCTTCATATTGTGGCACCAGACGCCAGAAAGGGGAAAGTGTTTCAAGAAATTCGTAGGCCCGTATTCTCTCTTTTGGATAAAGGACCGCTGTTTGAAAGCTGTAGTTATATTTCCTATAGTAATTTAAAGGAATTGAGTAAGCAAAAACATTTAAATAGAATGACAGATGCTGTTGTGGATGATTATGCGGAGAAAGAAGAATTGTAAGGCTTAGATTTCAACAATAAAAATACAAACCTACAGGTAGGCTTTTTTACCAATAAGGTTATTCATTTCAAGTAATAGATATGAAAAAATTTGCTTATTAATACAACTATCACCGAATCAATTTTAAAATTAAAATAGATTTCAACTTAAGCGTAATCGTTTTTTGTTGCAAACAAATTTGTGTTTGCTATAGATAGCACACGCAGTTTATTAAATAATTGTTTTTATTAGGTTAGTTCAATTCAGAGCGAAAACTAATAACTACTGTGCACAACCAATCCATCATAAGCAGGTTCGCAGTTTTTCGGGCAATGTTGCTTTAAATTATGGTATTCCTGTTTATGGGTCATGTGGATAAAGTAAGTATGTTTGGCCTGAATGCGTTCGGCGTAAGCAAAAGCCTGTTTGGTACTAAGATGGCTTGGGTATGAAGTGTCCATCAAGCAATCGAGAAACAGGTAATCTAGTCCCTGTAAATGTGGGAAAATGGATTCGTCAATATGGTTGAGATCGGTAAACCAGGCAATGTTGCCTATGCGATAAGCACTGCTTGTCCAGCTTCCATGTGATACAGCAAACTGCCATACAGGTACGTCTTCAATAGTGAGAACCCTGCTCTGCCCCTGATTTAACGGTAACTCATGTGCGCGCAGTACAGGACGGTTCCAGTGGTTATTTTGTTCCAGAAAAGCGTAATCAAAGCGGCTGCAAATATTAGCCAATGTATCACGATGGCCGTATATAGGTATGGGCGCGCGCTGTTTGTAACAGAATGCGCGCAAATCATCGATACCGTTTAGATGGTCGGCATGAGGATGGGTGTAGAGCACGCCATCGATATGCGACAGTTGATATTGTAAAGCCTGATGGTAAAAATCGGTACCGGTATCAATTTGCCAGTGCTGTTTGCCTATCTGAATATGAGCACTGCAACGGGTGCGCCTGTTTTTCGGGTCGCTGCTGGTGCAGGTAGCACATTCACAACCGATTACTGGCGTGCCGGAGGAGCTGCCACAGCCGAGTACAGTTAGAGTAATCTGTGTCATGGCTGGCTAGTCAGCGGTGGTAATTTGCTAAACAAGCGATAGGTATTGGCGGTGGTGGCTGCTTCGATGGTTGCCATGCTCTCGCCGCGAAGCTGTGCGACAAATTCGGCGGTGTAACGTACGTAAGCCGGTTCATTTGGTTTGCCACGCTTGGGCACTGGAGCCAGATAAGGAGCATCAGTTTCAACCAATATGCGATCTAAAGGTACGTATTTGCAAGCTTCTTGTATCTGCTGCGCGTTTCTGAAGGTCACTATACCAGAGAAAGAAATATAAAAGCCTAAATCCAATACAGCTTTGGCAAAGGCAGTATCTTCGGTAAAGCAATGGATAACGCCTTGTTGTGCTTGGTTTTCATGTAGAAGGCGCAGTGTATCCGCAGCAGCATCACGGGTATGAATAATCAGTGGCAGACCGGTTTGGTTGGAGGCCTGTATATGCGTGCTGAAGCGTGCATGCTGCCAAGCAAGATCTCCACTGCACCAATGATAATCGAGGCCAGTTTCACCGATACCGACTACTTTAGGATGTTGTGCAGCCGCAATCAGTTCATCTACACTCATTTCCGCCGAGTTTTGGTCTTCGGGGTGCACACCGACACTGGCAAAAAGATTTGTATGCTGCTCGGCCAGTGCCAGCACTTCGTCTGCGCTTTGACGGTCTACGCTAATAGCAATAGCCTGCCCTATTTCTGCCTGTGCCATATTCTCCAAAACTTGTGGCAGTCTGGCTGCCAACTCAGGCATATTCAAATGGCAGTGTGAATCGATAAGCATGATTACAGGGTATATGTTGTGCGTTCGCTCAGCAGTAAACCAGGCAGAATATCTTCAATACTCTGCTTTACGGCAATGCTGTCTTCATCTTTGCCAAATGCCAGTCCGATTCCCTGAGGCTGGCCGGTAGATGTAGCGGCGGTGTTTATCCATACTACTTTTGTGCGCAGATATTTGGCTTCGTTGAATTCGGGCAGGTTTACCGCCAGTAATACTTCTTCACCCATTTGAAACGTATCTGTTGTGGGCGCAAACAGGCCACCATGCTGTAGAAATGCCATATAGCTGCGATACAGCTCTGGTTTATCGGGAATGGTTAAATTGAGCATTTTGCCCGGCAGATTGGTAGGCGCTTCAGCCATAAACTTCCTTTGTGCTTATGTGTGTTTATGCTGCCACACATTAAGATAATCTATTAACAAGTCTTCTAGTTGCATTTTAACATTGAGGGTATGTTTACCGTAAGGGGCTAGCGCATTTACTCTGTCGATTAAAGCAAACAGGGATAATGGGTCGATTTGTGCAGTAATCTCGTTCAATGCATTTTGCCAAGCCGGATAATACATGGCACACATATGTTGCTGCGCTAGAGACATATCCAGTAACCATTTGGCCAGCCAGTCTAGAAAGGTTGCTAGAGCCAGTTTCTGTTTGTCAAAAGCAGCAGCATAATCCAGCATAGCAATCAGACGTGGCTTGACGAGCAAAGGGATAAGTTCGTTACGTAGCTGCGTATGGCTGTCGTTATCAGAAAACAAGGGTGCCCCGCCGTGAAAGGCAAGCAAATCAGCCGTTTTTTCACCATGTAATTGTTGAGCAAAGGCCAATGCTTCTGCTGGTGTGGGCATGGTTAGCACCACCTGACGACAACGACTTTTAATGGTAGGTAGTAGTCGATCTTTCTGATGGCTGACCAGAATAAAAACCATCCCAGCCGGAGGTTCTTCTAGAATTTTCAGCAATGCATTGGCGGCCTGTGTATTCATACTTTCAGCAGGGTAAATCAAAGCCACACGTTTGCCGCCGCGATGGGCACTCAGGTGAGCAAAGTCGAGCACATTACGGATGGTTTCTACTTTAATTTGTGCCAGCTTTCGTTCACCACCGTCGCTTTCTGCTTCTTCCGGCGTCACCATCAGGAAATCCGGATGGCTGTGCTGGCTGAATAAATGACAAGAAGTGCACACACCACAAGGCTGATGATTGGCTTGCGGGGACTCACACAGCAGTGCTTGCGCCAGATGCTCGGCAAATTCCCGCTTACCGATTCCCGGATGGCCATAAAGCAACCATGCTTGCGGCTGCTGCTGCCAGTGCTGGGCAATCTGTTGCCAAACAGGTTCGAGCCATGGGTAAATCATGGGTTCAATCCAAACTGTTGTGCCAAACTCTGATTGATTTGCGCTGCTACAGCATCCAGTTGCAGGCTGCTATTAATGATGGCGTAGCGTTGCGGTGCCGCCGCGGCACGGTCTAAATAAACCTGACGTGTGTGTTCAAAAAAATTAGTATCCAGTTGCTCAAAGCGATCGGGGCTTGTGTTGTGACTTAGACGCTGCTGAGCCACAGCCAAGGGCACATCCAGTAGTAAAGTTAAATCAGGTTGCAATCCCTGCTGTACCCAGTTTTCAAGAATGGCTATATCAGCCAGAGGCAGACCGCGTCCACCACCCTGATAAGCAAAAGTGGCATCTGTAAAACGATCACTGACAACATGCATACCTTGTGCCAGAGCCGGTTTAATCACCTCATCCAGATGCTGCTGACGGGCAGCAAAAATCATCAAGGTTTCAGTGCGGGCATTGGCACGGGTAGCAGGATTAAGCAAGAGCTCGCGTAACGCTTCACCAATAGCAGTGCCTCCCGGCTCACGGGTAAATAGTACCGGCAATTGGTGTTTTTCAAACCATGTACGAATGGTATCGAGGTTGGTTGATTTACCGGCACCATCAATCCCATCCAACGTAATAAATTTTGCTTTCATCTATACTAATCTGCTCAGGGTTTTTTCAGAATATACTGGCGAACCGCTGCGTTATGCTCGTTCAGACTGTGGCTGAACTGGCTGCGTCCGCTACCATCATTACGCGCCACAAAATACAGGTAATCATTACTTGCCGGATGAGCAGCTGCTTCTAGCGCAGCTTTGCCCGGCAATGCAATCGGGCTGGGCGGTAGTCCGGCGCGAGTATAAGTATTGTACGGTGTGTCACGACGTAAATCAGCTTTGCCAATTTTACCTTTATAGCGGCTGCCCATGCCATAAATCACGCTAGGGTCTGTTTGTAAGCGCATATGCTGATTAAGCCGATTAACGAATACCGCGGCCACATTGCTTCTGTCTTCCGCATGTCCAGTTTCTTTTTCTATCAGACTGGCCATAATCAGCATTTCGTAGTCAGACTGGTAAGGAAGATTACTGCGCCGTTCTTCCCATGCGGCCTGCAAATGTTTCTGCATCGCCTTATATGCTTGCTGGTACAGCGATAAATCACTGCTATCAGAGCTAATATCATACGTTGCTGGAAAAAACAGCCCTTCTGCGTGGGCATAATGGGTATCATCTGCCACTTGTTTAAGTATTTGGACATCAGTCCAGCCACGAGTAAGATGTTCTATATCGGGTGTACTATCAACAATCCTGCGCATCTGTGCAAACGTACTACCTTCAATAATTTGCACATTAATACTGTCTGGCTTACCATTTCGCAGCCTTTGCAGAATCTGCCAGCTTGATACCGAGCGGGGTAAACGATAATTGCCACGATGAATTTTATCACCCATGCCAAGCATATAGGCCGTGCCAACAAATACCCAGCGGCTGTAAATCACATCATTACTGGTAAGTATCCTGCTTACTCCGCTAATACCATAGCCTGCTGGCACTTTCAAACGGTAGCCCGCGTTACTTTTAGGCATAAACAACAACAATGCCCATACTAGCGCAAACATCAGTAAACCCGTTAAAATCAGCAATAACGCCCGTCGTTGTTTACGCCGCATAAAAGCTATCCTGTTAAATAAGATTATTTTAGACTAGCCTGTAAGTATAAATTTAATTGGCAGAAGCCACCACTACTGCCTTTAATCCAAATGTGTGTCCAGATATGCGATATTTATAGGGTAGAATAGTTTACAGATTGAGAACTGTATTTCCACTTTAATAAGAAAGCTTAAGCTAGGGCTTGCAAAATTCAGTAGTTCAGGTAAAATGCGCAGCCTGTTCAGCAATAAACGCTGTAACAATCGGGGGTATAGCTCAGTTGGTAGAGCGCTTGCATGGCATGCAAGAGGTCAGCGGTTCGATCCCGCTTACCTCCACCATATAAATAATGATTTTATAGATAAATGGACGCAAACATGCGTCTTTTTTTGTATCTGCTTTTGACAGCGCTTGGGTTTTGCTCCGGTTTTATAAATTATTCGATTTTCTTTTACCTTTGAAAATAAAAGCAAATGACTATTTGTAAATAAAATCATGCTAAAAATAAGAGAAATGAATCGCATGAATTCCATTTTAGCCAATTCTAAAAATCTGAAATTCATACATATTCTAATTGAAAGCTATTTTACCCACTTATATCCGAAGCTGTGTAGAGATTGGAAAAGATTAAAATACTAAAGTAGAATTTAGGTGAATAATTATCTTTAGCTGAAGATTAAAGATTAAGCATAATTTAAAAATCTGCTATCTGTCGCTAAGTTTTCTATTTTGGAAATGTATTCAATCTAGCTATGTAACAGATACAATTTGAATAAAAAAGAGATGCTTTTTATTCAAATAAAATAAATTTTAAAGTTTATACAAATTTAATATTTTAATTTAATGCAATTTAAAATTAAATTATTTATTTCATTATTTCAATCATTTTTATTAATCAAAATATTTTGGTTTATCTGATATATAAAATTTTGCAGTGATTCTGCATTTATTCCCAAAGCACGCACACATAAAACGCAATCTGCAGCTTGTGTGATACCCCACAGATAATCATCGTTCTCAAGTGGCCAATCTGGCAATAAAGCGGTGTATATTTGGTTAATTAGCTGCTGCATGTCCGTTTTACTGGCGGCGGTATTGACATAATAGAGGCAGGCTTGATGGGTGTATTGCTCCATCTGTCCCAATACATTAAGAGGTTGGCGATTGGGTTGCCAGAAGATATTGTCGCTTAGTAATGGCTGTTGCTGATAGTCGATGGTTACTCGCGATGACAAATAACGAAAATCCCAGCGTTCATGATTAAGTACGCGGCCGCAGGCGATGATTTCGCCCAAAATTAGCTGGCAGTTATCCGCCAGACTGATTTGCATACTTTGAGTTAAGGCCGCATCACGATGCAGCACCAATGGATGCGGTAGATAGCAAAGCCGGCTGTTTTCATGTAGAAAAATACGTGTATGCTGCTGCGCTTCTGCTGCCTGAGGCATGGATTGGATGCGAGTAAAGGCTTGTGTGAACAAGTACAGTTGTGTTTGTTGCGCCAGCTCTATCTCAATATCTATATGATCACCAGCTAGCAAACCCGGCGAAGAACTCATCTGCATCACCGAGAGTGCCTGAGGCCATACCGGTGTAGCCATATGAGGTAAAGTCAGGATTTTCAGTGGCGGGGTATAAAAGCAGCTACCTAAGATGGTCTGTCCGCGCTGGTTAAGCTGAGTGACAAGTGCTAATCGGCTGTGCATTAGCGTATCAAGCCTGCAGGTTCTGCTACATTTTCCAATAAGGCGTATTTTTTAATCCAGTCTATTATTGTATTTATCCCCTCTTCTGCCATCAGATTGGTAAATACAAACGGCTGCTCTTTACGCATGCGCTGAGCATCATGCTGCATAACTTCGAGACTGGCACCTACGTAAGGAGCCAAATCGGTTTTGTTAATGACCAGTAAATCAGAACGGGTAATACCGGGGCCCCCTTTGCGCGGAATTTTTTCGCCCTGTGCTACATCGATCACAAACAGAGTAACATCGGCCAAATCCGGGCTAAAGGTGGCGGAAAGATTATCACCACCACTTTCGATAAAGACAATCTGAATATCTGGAAACCGCGCCACCATTTCGTCTACTGCTTCCAGATTCATGCTGGCATCTTCACGGATGGCGGTATGCGGACAACCGCCAGTTTCTACACCCATAATACGCTCAGGTGGCAGCAAGCTATTTTTGGTCAGAAACTCGGCATCTTCCTGTGTATATATATCATTGGTGATTACTGCAATGCTGTATTGCTGTGCCATATGGCGAGTCAGTTTTTCAATCAATGCGGTTTTGCCCGAACCCACCGGACCGGCAACGCCGATTTTTATGTATTGACGCATCTTATGTGCAGACCTTTCGCTTTGGTAAGCGCTTATTTGTATTTATTTTGTGAACAATGTTTTTAGACTGTTAAACTCATGTGGGCAGACAGAAAGGCAAATCAGCCTTTTCTGTCTGAACGGAGAGTTAATAGCGATCAGGCTGTGAACAGCATCCCAAAGCCAACCAGACCAATCAAGCTGCCGGTCAGGCGTAATAACCATTGCTGTTTGCTCAAGGCGGTACCCAATCCAAAACCGGCGGCGTGCAACGCAGCGGTAACAATAACAAAGCCACATGCATAGCTGAATGCGCCATGAGCACCCATTTCAGCACCATGTGCTACGCCGTGAAACAGAGCAAACAATCCGACCAAAACCATGGCTGCTGAAGCCGGTACTTTTTTAAGCCACGCTGCAGCAAGGCCCAGTACAAGTACCGAAGCGGCTATTCCCTGCTCCAGCATCGGTATCTGCATACCGTGTGCACCAAGTATAAAACCAACTATCATCACACCAACGAATGTTGATGGTATTAGCCAGCGTGCTTTTCCGCGGAAAGTAGCAGCCCACAAACCCACGGCCAGCATTGCCAGCAAATGGTCCCAGCCACTGAGCGGGTGCAATGCACCCGCCTGCCAGCCTTCAGTTATATGTCCAGGGTGAGCAAAGGCCAGTACCGGACTTAATAATAACAAGGTAAATATTTTTTTCATGATTTTCTCCATTAAAGATGAATCTAACTCATATATAAACGAGTATATAATCGTTCATGCTGCATGGCTCTGATATCTGTGGCCAGTGTTGTCGCACCTAATTGCTTTATAGAAGGCTGCATGCTAGCAGCAACGGTTTCAGCAATCTTTTCATGCAATTCAATTAACATTTCCTGCCCCGCCATCTGGCTAAGTGGAATCAATTTCACCCCATTAGTAATCAGGCCCACTACAGCGTTGTAATAAAATGCCTGTAGTGTAGCCGCTTTATCTAAATGCATTGCAGCCGCCAGCAGACCAAATACCAGTGGATAAAATCCCCGTACCTGCTGTGACAACAGTGCTTCTTGAAAGGATGTCACTATGGCTGTCTGGTAATGCGGTGCAAAAATTTTAAGCAGGCGTATGCCGAGTTTGTAGCTGCTCTCACGCAGTTCACGAGCTACTTTGGCAGCACCAATCTGTTTATCTAGCTGCATCAGTGCTGGCAGATTATTGTCTTTGCTGGAATGGTAGGCCAATGATACATAGGCACCATCATTGTGTATCCAGTTTTGCTGCAATTGGGTACAAACAAATTCTTTCAGGGTAGCCGCATTATGTACTGCGCCTTGCTGAACAAAGGTTTCCAGCCCGCCGGAGTGGTTAAAGCCTCCAATTGGCAGCGTAGGATCAGCCAGTTGCAGCAATAAACCTGCACGGGTTAAAGCGTGAATATCAAGCTGGCTTCCAAAGTTGCTCATAGATGCAAACATTAATGATGGTGGTGTTCTGCAAATTCATGGCTGTGGCTATGCGTGTGACTACCGCCCACACCTGGTGCAGAATTGGCACGCAATTGTTCACTCAACCGCCGTTGCTGGCGCGTAGGCGCAAAACCAGCTGCTTGCAACCATTCAAACAATGGTTTATCAAATGGTAACAGTAATTCATTTCCGTCTAAAAACAATGGTGTATGTTTGTTCCCGATTTCATAGCAGGCACGTGCCATTTCCGCTAGGGTCTGTGGCGACAGCACCATCACTTCACTAGGCTCAATCTGCACTACGATAGCCAGCTGCTTATCCAGATACACCACATCATCATGATGCAGACGTTGTCCTTCTTTCAGCAGGCGAAAAGCAATTTCTCGCCCGTCATTGGTGGTGGTGCGGATAATGCGGCGGTCTGCTTCAAACCATTGCAGGCAGACGGTATCGACTTTCTGGGTTGTTATCTGCTGCTGTTGTTTAAGCGTTTGCAGATTGCCGATAATGGTTTGGATGATGAGATTCATTTTGATTTTTGATGATTTTAAGTAACAATAAGAGAATATAATAAAAATTATGAAAAATATTTAATTTCAAACAGATTAATATAAAAACATTTGACTCGAATCACAAAGATTTTTTTTCGTCATATTAAATTTAATCCAACATTTTCAACACAAATAAAATTTATTTCAAAAACATAAAGTTACTTTTACTATCTGAATAAACAAATTTTATGCATTGAGACAAATGGTATGAATTTTTTGTCCTAAATTTTAACACCATTAAAAATAAAAAAATTGATTTCATTCCATTCTTAATCATCCTCAAAACAGAAAATACCGCTGCGCCAAAGCTACTTTTTTAGCTGGCTCACAGGTAATATGCTCACCATTCACGCGTACTTCATATGTTTCCGGATTCACGGTAATTTCCGGCATGGCATGATTATGAATTAGGTCTTTTTTACCAATATTACGGCAATTGCGCACAGGAAGAGTTTGTTTATGTAATCCATACCGGCTACGGATATCGTTATCTACTCCAGCCTGTGAAACAAATAATACGGCAGTATCTTGCACAGCCCGCCCCAGTGCACCAAACATAGGACGATAGATTACCGGCTGAGGAGTCGGGATAGAGGCATTCGGGTCACCCATACGGGCATAGCTGATGGTGCCACCTTTGATAATAATTTCAGGTTTGACGCCGAAAAAAGCTGGTTTCCATAAAACCAAATCGGCAATTTTGCCAGCTTCGATTGAACCGACATAATCGTTGATGCCTTGAGCAATGGCAGGATTAATGGTGTATTTGGCTAAATAGCGCTTGATACGGAAATTATCATTGTTACCGGTTTCTTCTGACAACGAGCCACGCTGCTGTTTCATTTTGTCGGCAGTCTGCCATGTGCGCAGGATAACCTCAGCTACTCTGCCCATCGCCTGTGAATCCGAACTCATAATCGAGAATACACCCATATTATGCAGAATATCTTCGGCAGCAATGGTTTCCGGTCTAATGCGTGAATCGGCAAAGGCCACATCTTCAGCCACACTTTTGTCCAGATGGTGACACACCATCAGCATATCCAGATGCTCGTCGATGGTATTCACGGTAAACGGGCGTGTGGGATTGGTAGACGCTGGTAAAACATTCGGATACATAGCAGCTTTGATGATATCCGGAGCATGGCCGCCGCCTGCGCCCTCTGTGTGAAAGGTATGGATTACTCTGCCATCAATAGCGCGCATGGTATCTTCCAGAAATCCCCCTTCATTCAGAGTATCGGTGTGGATAGCAACCTGCACATCCATTTCATCCGCAATTTTTAAGGAAGCATCGATAACAGCCGCAGTGGCACCCCAATCTTCGTGAATTTTCAACCCCAACGCACCGGCGGCTATCTGTTCACGTAAAGGCTCGAGGCTGGCGCAATTGCCTTTACCAAAAAAGCCCAGATTGACTGGTGCCTGTTCTGCCGCCTGTAACATTTTTTGTATATGCCACGCCCCTGGTGTAACTGTAGTGGCATTGGTCCCGTCAGCTGGCCCTGTCCCTCCACCAATCATGGTGGTGATGCCGGATTCAATGGCATGAGTAATCTGCTGCGGTGAAATAAAGTGGATATGGGTATCTATTCCCCCGGCTGTGGCGATCAGATTGGCACCATTATGGACTTCGGTGGCCGCACCGATAATCATGTTTGGTGTCACACCATCCATAGTATCGGGATTACCTGCCTGCCCAACGCCCACGATTTTACCATCACGAATACCGATATCAGCTTTGACGATGCCCCAGTAATCCATTATCAGTACATTGGTAATCACCATATCCAACACATTCTGGTTGCTGCGTGTGGCAGTAGCGGACTGCGCCATACCATCCCGAATGGATTTACCACCGCCAAATTTGCCCTCTTCTCCATAAGTAAGTAAATCGCGTTCTACTTCGGCAAACAATTCAGTATCACCTAAACGCACTTTATCGCCTACGGTAGGTCCGTAGGTGGCAACATATTGCTGACGGGAAATTTTCAGGCTCATGGCAGATTCTCGATTCAATTCACTGGTAGGAATGTTTAGTGGTGACTTAGTTTGGTTCTGTCTGGTATCTGGATACCAATAATTATTGATTGTTTAGAGTTCCATTAATGGCATT
Organism: Snodgrassella alvi; assembly: GCF_002777855.1. Taxonomy (GTDB): domain Bacteria; phylum Pseudomonadota; class Gammaproteobacteria; order Burkholderiales; family Neisseriaceae; genus Snodgrassella; species Snodgrassella alvi_E. Next base: position 102,618 of record NZ_MEIK01000015.1, on the reverse strand, counting down.
ATGAAATCCAAATACTTTTTTCAAACCACCATATTCGGTTAATTCTATGGTTTTCACTTCACCAGGCTCGAAACGTACAGCATTACCAGAAGGCACATTCAGGCGCATGCCGCGCGTTGGTTCACGTTCAAATTCCAGTGCCGCATTGGTTTCATAAAAATGATAATGTGAGCCCACTTGTATGGGGCGGTCGCCACGGTTCACTACGGTAATGGTAAGGGTACGGCGATTCTGATTGGCGATAATATCGTCTGCAGCCAGCACATATTCTCCGGGAATCATACATTTCTCCTGATCAGACGTTGTACGAATATTTTGTTTGCATGTAGTTGCTATTTAGCAAGGCGTAACCTGCAATGTCTGAATTCTGTATCAGCGAATGGGCTGGTGCACGGTCACCAGTTTGGTACCATCCGGAAAAGTTGCTTCAATCTGTACTTCATTCACCATTTCAGCCACACCTTCCATCACGTCAGCGCTGGTTAATAATGTCGCACCATATTGCATTAATTCTGCTACGCTCATGCCGTCACGTGCTGCCTCCTGTAGCTGGCTGCTGATATAGGCTATGGCTTCGGGATAATTCAGCAGTACACCGCGAGCACGGCGTTTGGCAGCCAGTTCGCCGGCCAGAAACAGCATTAGTTTTTCCTGTTCACGACTGGTTAAATGCATGGTTTGTTTTCCTGTGTAAATATCTGAATGTTATTTACATTACGCTATAAACTAAGATAGTTTTATTTACAATTGATAATAAACTTAAAGTAGTGTTTTTGTATAGAGGCCGCAGATTTTTTTGGCGCAAACAATAAACCCGTATAAACATATGTTTATACGGGTTTATCACTGCAGAAAGCTGGATTTATTTAATATAAACAGCCCAATATAAAAAAACAATACAAGTTAAATCATCCCCTGAGCTTTTACTCTGGGCTGGCTTTCCAGTTTATTAAGGGCAGACAGATAAGCTTTGGCACTGGCAACAATAATATCGGTATCAGCACCCTGCCCGCTAACCAGATGCCCTTCACGCGACAGCCGCACTGTCACTTCACCCTGACTTTCAGTACCCGCTGTAATGGCGTTCACAGAATACAGCTGCAAATCAGCGGTACTACCCGCTTCTGATTCAATAGCTTTGAAGACAGCATCAACCGGACCAGAACCATGGCTGCTGGCGCGTTTTTCGTTTCCGTCCACATTAAAGACAATTTCAGCTACCGGCTCTTCACCGGTTTCACTATGAATACTCAGTGAAACGTATTTGTAACGATCAGGCGCGCGGCTAACTAACTCATCTGATACCAGTGCATGCAAGTCCTCATCAAAAATTTCGCGTTTTTTATCAGCCAGCTCTTTAAAGCGGGCAAAAGCCGCATTTAAAGCTTCTTCACTATCCAGCTCAATCCCCAGTTCTTGCAATTTGGTACGGAAAGCATTGCGGCCGGAGAGTTTGCCTAGTGTCAGACGGTTTGTACTCCAACCCACTGATTCAGCAGACATAATTTCATATGTTTCACGGCATTTCAGCACGCCATCCTGATGGATACCGGATTCATGTGCAAAAGCATTGGCACCTACTATGGCTTTATTCGGCTGCACCGGATAACCGGTTACAGTAGACACCATTTTCGAGGTTGGTACTATCTGCGTGGTGTCGATATTGGTTTCCAGCCCGAAAACATCATGACGGGTTTTCAATGCCATTACCACTTCCTCAAGACTGGCATTGCCGGCACGCTCACCCAATCCATTAATTGTACATTCTACCTGCCTAGCACCGCCAATCACTGCTGCTAGTGAATTACCTACAGCGAGTCCGAGATCATTATGGCAGTGTGCCGACCAAATTACTTTATCGCTACCCGGTGTTTTCTGAATCAATTCACGGAAAAAGGCTTCTGTCTGAAATGGAATGGCATAGCCCACGGTATCTGGGATATTAATGGTGGTGGCACCTGCTTCAATCACTGCCTGACAGATTTCTGCTAGAAAATTAATATCGCTACGCAATGCATCTTCGCAAGAGAATTCCACATCGTCCGTATATTCGCGCGCGATTTTAACGGCTTTGACTGCGGTTTCTTTCACCTGCTGCGGTTTCATCCGCAGTTTATGCTCCATATGCAGGGGGCTGGTGGCGATAAAAGTATGAATTCGTTTCTTCTTGGCTGGTGCGATCGCTTCGCCAGCCTTACGTACATCGCGTTCATTTGCACGGGATAATGAGCACACTGTGGCATTCTGGATAATTTCAGCAATGGTGTGAATAGCATCAAAATCCCCTGGGCTGGCTGCCGCAAATCCGGCTTCAATTACGTCCACACCCAGCTTCTCCAATTGGCGTGCAATGCGAATTTTTTCTTCCTTCGTCATAGCCGCTCCCGGCGACTGTTCTCCATCACGCAGAGTGGTATCAAATATAATGACTCGATTATTGGTACTGGTCATTCTTGGTCTCTCCAAGGTAGTGTTATTGTGTTGCATAAAAGCATTGATATCGAGCGGCTTGTTTTGTTTCTCAGCCATCAGAATAATTTTTTGCAGTTGATTCAATGGTAAGGAACCACGCTTACGCCATTTATAGATGGCTGCAGCAGAGGCTGCGCTATCAGGATAATGCTGTTTCAGGGCTTCAGCTAAAGCATTTACGCCACCAAAATAGGCAATTAAGCGGTCTATATTCAATTGCATAACTGACCTTTTGTCCAATTTACTTTTTTCATCATGCTACAATTATTCTATTACGCTAATATACGTAAAATTGGACAAAAAAACAAGTTTATTTTATTCAAAGATATTATTGAAATTATTTTTTAGACATTTTGTACATTTCTATAACAAAGCACCATAAATCGCCGCACTACCCTAATCTTAAATAGATCAGACAACGGCTTTCCTATCGGCTTCAGCCTTACATGGCTAAATTTCCTTTCAATGTAATACCAGCAATTACACCAGCAGCATGACATTCGTACACTTTAAAGTGGCCAAATTATTTTTTACAGATGACAACACGCGTGACATTAGGAGCAGGAGTAGCTGAGACCTGCTCCTATAACTGTTTTACTGTGGCCAGAAATACCCTCTAACATACTGCTTTGTCTGACTTACCAACACTGCTTTTTTGGTTACTCACCAAATCAGCCAGCACAATTTGCCTTAAGCTTTTGGCAAAATATTGGGATTAGCAAAGCCTGTAGGCTGTACTACTATGGTAATAATGTTTCACGCAGCTTTGGTAAAGGCATTTCGCTAGCAAAATGATTAATTAAACAATCATTTTTCAATTACCTTACCAACATATTTGTTTACATATTCTAATAAATAAAAGAATCAACTTTAAATTTTTGCTTAAAATCAACATATATACATTAATTATTATTTATAATAAATAAGCTCATTATTAATGGATTTCACATTAATTAATATAATATTTTGTTTTATTGGGGGTAATTAATGAAAATATTGAGAAATTTGCATAAGGTTACAGGATTAATATCTTTAATATTAATTTTATTATTTATGGGCAGTACCATTTATGCAGAAATAAGTGGAAATATTGTTCTAATTCAAAAAGTAAAATCTTTGATTGTTTGGCGCGGTCTGTTTGTTCTGATTCCATGTTTAATTATCACAGGGGCTATTGGTTTAAAAATGTCTGGTCAATCAAAAAATGTTCATGTTTTAAAGAAGAGAAAGAGAATGCCATTTATAGCGTTGAATGGCATTTTTATCCTTATTCCTTGTGCAATATATCTAGAGTATCTCTCATTTCAGATGTTAGATAGTACTTTTTATTCAGTACAAACCTTAGAACTATGTGCCGGATTAATAAACTGCATATTAATCATTTTAAATATTCGTGATGGTATTCGGATTAATAAAATTAAAAAATCGTTACTCAGCTAAACTTAAAGTTTTTTGTAGTTTTTCTTTTTATTTCTATAAATATATATTTGTTTTCTGCCTCATGTAGCAGCAGAAAGAGGGGTGGATAAAAATAACCAGACAGAAAAATCAGTTAAATAAGGATTAAATTATATTTTTAGAGTATGGATTAGACATTTTATCTTCAATTTTATGCAATAACCCAAAATCTTGAGAAGTATTGTGTATATCAAAACTAATTTGTTGTGTACGTTTAATTATGAACCATATATTCACAAATGATACTTCTTCTAGTCCTTTAATTTATGTGCTCTTTATAGGTGGTGCAGCTGATAAGGAATCTTTGTTGTGGGGTAATGTCAATTTGCCTCTGAAGAGTCTGTGGCCGCATCGTATTACCTATCATCTAGCACGGCGCTTTCATTTTCGTATGTTTAGATATTTGCAAGCGCGCTGGCATTTGCCGTCTGTATTTGTTCGGCATTATTATCGTTGTGATTATTTAAGTTATACAGAAATTTTTTACCGTGAGGCTAAACGTTATCATGATGCTTCGGTGCCTTCGCTGAGACTAAATCCGGCGTTTATCCGTTTATGCCAAAATATTGGCCAGCATACTCAGGTTTTTATTGTTGGCCACAGCCTTGGCGGCTGGAACGGGGCGCATCTGAGCCGGATATTGGCTGCTCATGGTATCCGCTGCCGTTTTTTGGTTACGCTGGATCCAGTAGGCTGTGGAAATCACGATATCCGGATCGCCGGTAATCTGATGCGTCAGGCTCAGATTTACCACAATATTCCGGTACCCGTAGCGAATAAGTGGATGAATATCCGTGGCTTTCACATAAGGCTGGCAGAAAACCGCTTTTCTGCTGAATGGGAAAACTGGGTTTCATGGGCTGGCGGGCAATGGTTAATTAAAACGGCACCACCGGAAAGTCATTTATTGGTTAATCAATGTACACAGTATTCTCATCGGCAGGCTGAAAATATGTTTACCTGCCCTACCCGTCTGGGTCTAAGTGCTGCTTCAGCATTAATGCAGGAAATTGAAGCTGTATTGCAGAATGCTGGTTTACCGCCGCTTAACAATTGATTTTTCTTGAAATCTACCTTTGGGTTTGATGGCACATTTTATGCTTGTGATTAACCAAACGGAAAGTTAAGCCGATGAGATACGCTTTAATCAAGCCAGATGGCGCTAACCATACGACCGGTTTGTCCATCACGCCGGTACGAGAAATAGCGTTCGCGCTGCAATACTGTACACTCTGTGCCTCCATAGACTTGATGTACACCGGCATCTGCCAGAGCTAGCCGTGCCAGCGCATATATATCGGCAAGATAATGGTTGTTGCCGATGTCAGTAAAAGCAGCCTGTGCTTTGGGCTGATGCAGGCAGAAAGCTTCACAAACATCAGGGCCGACCTCGAAAGCTTCGGGTCCGATTGCCGGACCAAGATAAGCCATTATTTCCAATGGGCTGACCCGCATGGCTTCTATGGTATTTTGCAATATGCCGCCGGCCAGTCCGCGCCAGCCGGCATGGGCGGCAGCTACGGTTGTACCGGCACGGTCACACAGCAGCACTGGTAGGCAATCGGCTGTCATGATGGCGCAGGCGACTTTTTCTCCTTGGCGGCTATAGCTGGCATCGGCTTCAGCTGGCTGTCCAGACTGCAATGCAGATAATGCCGTTGTGGCTGCGATTACATTTACGCTGTGAGTCTGATTCAGATAGGCGATTGGCTGTGCTGCCTGCTGCTGCACGATGGCGCGGTTTTGTGCTACTGCTTGAGGATGATCGCCCACGTGTGCACCAACGTTTAATGATGCAAATGGGGCTTTGCTGATGCCACCCAGTCGTGTAGTTATCAGGGTATGCACATTATTTGGTGCTGGCCAGTCTGCCTGTGCAAAGGTGTTTTTGTCTTGACTCAGACCAAGTGCCTGATTCATGTCCCATTGTGTATTCATGCGGCGGCCTTATTATTCGCGTATGTATATTACATCCACGTCGTAATCATCGTCATCCCAGTCTTCGTCTTCATCATCGGTCAGACGTTTCTGCCATTCATCAGCGTTTTTGATGGCTGAATCCATGCCTGCCTGTAGACGCAGTACAGAAAGTAAGTGATAGATATCTTCGGGCAGTGAAGCTTCAAACTGTACTTTTTCATGCGTCTGCGGATGAATGAAACTGAGCCGGTAAGCATGCAGTGCCTGCCGTGCCATTGCTTTTATTGCTGCTTTGGCTTCGGTGGTAGCTGGATGGCGCGGGTTGCCATAGAGCGGATCTCCAGCAAGCGGATGGCCTGCGGCTTTCATGTGTACGCGTATCTGATGGGTACGGCCGGTTTCGAGCTGACATTCGATATAGCTGAAATCGGCATATCGTTCGAGCACTTTGACGTGGGTGATGGCTTCTTTGCCACCAAACGGTACCACGGCCATTCGTGTGCGGTTATGCGGATCTCGACCAATCAGTGTTTCGATTTTGCCATCATAAGGTACGATTCCATCAGCCACTGCACGATAGGTCCGTTTAACAGTCCGTGCTTGTAGCTGGCGTACTAAGTGTGTTTGTGCCGTCACGGTTTTGGCTACAACCATGAGGCCGCTGGTATCTTTATCTAGACGGTGCACGATACCGGCTCTCGGTACTTGTGCCAGTGCCGGGCAATAGGCGAGCAAGCCGTTCAGTAGAGTGCCCTGCCAATTGCCTGCTGCGGGATGTACAACAAGACCAGCCGGTTTATTCAATACCAGTACGCTATCATCTTCATATATAATGTCTAGTGCCATGGCTTCGGGGGTGAATGCGAGCTGGCTTTCATCCTGTTGTATGGCTACCTGTATGGTTTCACCGCCGATCAGTTTATACTTCGGCGGTACGATGTGGCCGTTAACGGTAACGTGATTTTCCCTGATCCAGGCAGTGAGACGGCTGCGGGAGAACTCAGGCGCCAGTTTGGCCAATGCTGCGTCTAGGCGCAGGCCGGCTAGTTCATTAGGTACGGTCCAATTTTTATAACTTTGTGCAGCTTCATCTGCCGCAAAGGGCAAATCATCGTTATAATCGTCATCATTCTCTAACAAAGAAGTGTCTTTCATGAAAAATTTGTTTTTGGCGGTGGCCTTAGGCCTTTTACTGAGTGCCTGTGCCAGCACAAGTACGGTCGATAAGGATTCCCAGATTACTCAGGACTGGTCTGTTCAGCGTCTGTATAATGAAGCACACGATGAGCTGATGCATCGTAATTATACTCATGCAGAGAAATTATACGAAATTCTGCAGTCTCGTTTCCCGTATGGTTCGTATGCGGAGCAGGCTCAGCTGGACACGGCATATGCTTATTATAAAGATGATGAGAATGATAAAGCATTGGCGGCAATTGAACAGTTTCAGCGTTTGTACCCGCAGCACCCCAATATGGATTACGCTTTGTATTTGAAAGCACTGATTCAGCTGAATGAGGACAAATCCTTTGTTAATAAGCTGGCCAAACAAGATTGGTCTGACCGCGACCCGAAAGCTAACCGGGAAGCTTATACCACTTTTGCTCAACTAGTAGAATATTTCCCTCAAAGTAAATATGCTGCCGATGCTCGCGATAAGATGCAGAAACTACTGGATGCGCTTGGAGGGAATGAGCTTTCAGTAGCACGTTATTATATGAAACGCGGTGCATGGCTGGCAGCTGTTGGCCGTGCACAGACCGTTATTTCTCAATATCAGAATACGCCTAATGTGGAGGAAGCGCTGGCTATTATGGTTTCTGCGTATGAAAAACTGGGTGAGCAGAAGCTCAGTGATGATACCAAGCGCGTTCTGGCACAGAATTTTCCAAATAGCCCGTATCTGCAATCTCCGTGGCAGGATCACAATGCCATTCCATGGTGGCGTTATTGGAAGTAAAGCCTAACGGTGAATCTTAAAATCTGATGAACAGTGCTATTAGATCGATACAAGGTATCGGTCTAATTTTTTTAATTTAGTTATTTGGGCTGGAGACTGAAATTCTTTTTAATCTTATATGCTATAAAAATTTTATCCAGCTGAGATGATAATTTGGATATTAATGTTTTTGAGTTGAGGGTGATTTTGTATCGATATTATTTATTCTAGGTTTGATTGTTTTTGGCATACCCCAAAACTCTACAACATCGGTTGATAAAGATACTCTTTTTGAAGTGCGTACAAAAATTTCAATGCCAAATTCGGCCTCTAACTCATTAACCGCTGTCGACAAGTTGGGTAGGGTAATATTTAAATTTTTAGCCGCTTCATTATTCACTTTTAAATTAAAAAGTATTAGCTAACACCGCGTATTTTATATTAAGAATATAGGTATCAATATTAAACATTATGCTTGTGTTTATGAATTTTCGATTAAATCATTGTCTAAAATAAGTATATCTTGCCAGTTACCTTTATTTCTGCCCCCATGATAACAAATCATCTCATCAATCTCATAATTCATTAGATTTTTTATAGAACTTTGGGCTTGAGCTAAATTATAAGCAAACTCGGGATAAGGTATAACTAATTTATCATTAACTAAAACGAGTGCATCACCCGTTATCATGGTTTTATTTTCCTTGATATATAACGATATGTGACCTTGGGTATGCCCAGGCGTAAAAATAACTTCTACCCCATCACCAATAGGTAAAATTTGATGGTTGTGCAAAATATCATCTACCTCAACACCATCTATATTTTCTAATATTTTATGAAAAACCAGTGCCTGTTGCTTATCATTATCAGACAAGAAAGGATATCTTTTTTCTGCTTGCTCTAAACGCAATGGTTTTTTATGCTTTTCTATATAGGCTTTTTCTATACTTGATGACAATATTTGAATATGAGGAAATCTTTTCTTAAATTCTGCTAACGAACCAATATGATCAAAATCATGATGCGTAATGATAATATGAGATAACTTATTTAAATCAATATCACTCTTTTTTGCTGCTGCTTCAAATAACTCAAACTGACAAGGATACCCCGCATCAATTAAGATCATATGACTATCATCTTGTATAATTACAGGATTAATTATCTGCTCAATACCGTTATATTCAAACTTTATAGCAAGTACAATTATTTTCATTTTATGCTCACCTTATTCGATACTTTTATCCGTAAGCTAATTAGCCTGTATTGGAATTATAGTAGCCGATGGTGATGAACATTTATAAAAGTTAATATCTCGTTTTTAAAAATTTTTTACTGATTACTAATTGTGTAACACTGGCCTGTTTGTTTGCCAGCTATTTATTTTTTGCAGTATTGCTGAATCTGCGAAATTCTATGCTCAAAAACAATGAAATTGTCATTTATGCTTGTGGCTGATATGTCCGTGTCAGCCAGCGAATGTGCATCTGTGCGTCTGGTAGCAATTGTTTTAATTCAGTAACTGCTGCTTCTGCCAGCAACTTTCCACACATAAATATATCAATAGCGGCATACTGATGCTCCGGCCACGTATGGATACTGATATGTGACTCGGCCAGTAGCAATACGCCGGTTACGCCTCCACTGCCACCAAAAGTATGAAAATAGCTTTCTAAGATATGTGCCCGTGCAGCTTGGGCTAGCTGACGCAAGAGCTGTTCGATTGCACTACTGTTCTGTAACCATTTGCTGTCCAACTGATAAACATCCAGCAGACAGTGCTGCCCGATAATATGATTATTCTGCATTATTTGTGCCAATGTCCACTGCTACCTCCATAATAGCTGTGACCAACAGTAGAATCTTCTGCTTTCTCAGAAGAATACGAAGCATAATTTATCCAAGTGAAGCCGATCACAATCAGGATGGCCATGAAGATATTGAATTTTTTATAACCTTCTGCTGAACCGAATATAAAGAGTTCCCGATAAGGAAAATCACGGAGTAATCCATAGGCAAGAAGATGCCAACACAAAGGCGTGAACAGATATTCAAAATCAGCAACACCAGCTACAAAAATTTTAATAAAAATAGGCAAATTCAAAACAATAAATACCAGCATCCAGAAGGTTGGCGTGTGGATATCGGTACTGAGATGCAATACGTTTTTCACCCGCCAGCTTTTAATGTTGGCTTTGGTAAAATCGTTTGCTTTAATGTTTTGATGTTCACGAATAAGAACTGCTGCTTTATCAGCAGGCATGGGTTTGGCATCAATGCTGATGTTTTTATTTCCCTGAAAACATGCAGACACCAGTGTCGCCGGTATATTGCTGACGACAGACCATGATTGTTCGTTTCGGGTCAGGGTGGTAGATAATTTGCGCTCTTCGCACCCATAATCGATGTAATACATCCTGTCGCCAGGAGAGACTTGCCAGTAAAAGGCTCCAGCTGCATACTCAACTTGAGCCGCGTAATCATATAAAAATGGGACGCTGTCTTTGTTTGCATCAATTGGTTCTAGCGGTTTTTTCAAAACCGGCCAGTCATCCAATGTGGTAGCTATTGCCCATTGGTTTTTTCCCTGCTCCACCAGCCACAGAAACCCTTTTTTGGGTGAGTAGAGCAGATATTCTGTCCAGCCAGCTGAGTCATCCTCTTCTTCACTTTCTTTGCGTTCAGCCAGCTGGATGTAAAGCGGTACATCCGGCATAACTTTTTCTACCGGTACGTAATACAACACCATGGCGCCCAGCACCCACCAGTTTTCATTATCAATGCGTGCTTTGCTGCCGATTTTAATGGTTAGAGCGCGTTGTTGATGCTCACGCATTTCATGCGTCGCATTCTGGTGAGCCGTTTCTTCACTCATGTTGAGCTGGCTGCGGCAATACTGGCAGACAACGTGGTCTGCCACACCGCTTACCCAGCGTATTTCCCCGCCGCAATTGGGACATTTACCTCTTTTGGTACTGCCTTTGACATAACCGGAACGGGTACGAATCTGATCGGGTGTACGTGTGTTTTGTAGTCTCAGGGCACTGAGTGCCACGCCTTTACCGGCAAAGACCTGTGGCTGTGCCTGACCGTCGGCGTAATCTAGTGTAATGAAGGATGTACCATTGCGGCAATCTGCTACCTGCGCTTTTTCCGATTCAGGTAAAGGCACCGGCAGTTCGCCTTCGGCTGCATACTGGCCGCGGCGGATATCACGGATATCGGCTACGGCATAGTGCCGGTCTCTGTATTTGAAATAAGAGCTTCCTACTTTGAGATTGCTGAATTCTGGTAAAGCTTTCGCTTGCGGAGGTGTAGGCTGCAGGCGGGTGAAAACAAAGCGGTCATTGGATTCAGATAACCATGCACTGCTGCCATCATGCATCAGTGCATGCCATTCACTCCATGAACCGGCTTCGTAGCTGACTTGCATACGCCCGATGAGGGTGAACGGTTTACCCTGCCACATTCCGGTAGTACCGATTTGCAGTGGTGACAGATCATTTAAAACTGCAGAATGGCGGCCGGATAGTACTAATGCATTCTGTTGGATTAATAAAACAGAATGACAATAGCCACAAACTGTGGTGACGGCGGTTGCTGAGCGTATACCAATTTCGGCACCACAGCTCGGACAAGTACTGTGCAGCAGATAGGAAAAACTGTTCATACAGCCATTTAGTCAGTGAGTTTTCTGAGAATCTCGGCCTTAGCTGAATCATAGTCGCTCTGACTAATAAGATTCTGCTCCAGTAGGGTTTTCAGCTGTGACAATCGAGCGGTTATATCTGCTGTTTCTGGTTTACAGGCCGGTGCGGCAGTAGCAGTACCGGTGATACCTGAAGTCATGACATTAGCAATATTCATACCGGCAGCTAACCCAGCTCCGATGCCGGCTACTCCGCCTTCATTCTGTGCAGCCAGTGGAATAGCCTGAGCCGTCTGGTATTGGGTGTAGCGTCCCATGTCGCCAACGATACCCATACCCATGCGTTCATCCAGCCGCTCTTGCAGGCTCTCTGGCAGGGTAATGCTTTCTACAGTGAAATTTTCCAGCGCCAGTCCCATGGCGGTGAATGCCGGTTGTAATAGGGTAGTCATTTGTTCCGACAGCAGCATCTGATTAGCGGCCATATCCAGAAAAGGAATATTAGCGTTGCCAAAAGCGGAGGCAAGCTGGGTAACAGCCAGATTGCGCAGCTGTTCTTCCAGTGTTTCGGTGCGGTATTCTTCGCATACGCCGCTTACTTGGCTAAAAAATAATTCTGGCTGGGCGATACGGAATGAATACATACCAAATGAACGCACAGAAACAGCACCGAAATCATTGTCGCGGATGGTAACCGGCTGTGCGGTGCCCCAGCGTCTGGAAAGCTGCTGACGCATATTGAAGAAGTACACGTCGGATTTGAATGGTGATTGAAATAATTTACCCCAATGTTTGAGATCGGTTAGTAAGGGCAGATTCTGGGTATTGAGGGTGAATGTACCGGTACCAAACAGGTCGGCGATGGCGCCTTCGTCTACAAACAAGGCATTTTGTGATTCGCGGACGATGAGCGCGGCTCCGTTTTGAATTTCCTGATCCTTAATCGGAAAACGCCACATCAGGACTTCAGGGTCGGGGTTTTCCCACTGGATTACATCAATGAATTGTTTCTTGATGAAGCCACCGAGTTTGTTAATGCCAAAAATTGAGTTCAGAACCATTTTTGTATCCCGTTCAGATGTTTGATTGTTAACTTAGTGCAGCTGCATTAAGGATGCCGATAGACACTGACAGCCCGAAAAATAAGGCGCCGACGGCGATATTGTTGTTCGCCAGTTCAAAATTGGCCTTGGGGATAAGCAGTGTGGCAATAAAGTACACCAGAATCTGCACAATCATGGCTGCCGCGCCCCAGATGATGAAACTGATGAGATTGACAGATTGCAACATGCTGGAAATGAGGGTGATGCAGAATCCGATCATGGCGCCGCTCATTGAGACGGCACAGGCAAGGTTGCCCTGCTTAATCAATTTTAGTTCGGCTACCGGAGTTATTCGTATATAAAAAATAATAAATACGATGAGTAGCAAGAGGGCAACGCCAAAATATTTTAAATATTGTATGTACTGCCAGAGAGTAATTACCATAGTTTATTATCCTGACTGTTTAGTTTTTTAACATACCGTATAATAATGTTTTTGTATAGTTTATTATTTACTTTTTTTTGCAATTTGTTAGCTTTAGCTTGAACTCTGGTATCGGGTTTGTGGCTAAAGCAGAAATATTTATTAAGCATTTTTTAATCGGGATGCTTTATTTTTATTACAGAGCTGGTTTCAACGGACGGCAGGTGGCTGCTGTGATGCTGAAAAAATATTAAAAGGATAATTTGTGAATCCTGCTTTGATTGTTTCTGTGTTTGTTGTGGCCAGTTGTGGGCTGGCTTATGAATTGATTATGGCGGCACTGGCCAGCTATTTGCTTGGTGACTCGATACTCCAGTTTTCGTCGATTATCGGTGTGTATATGTTTGCGATGGGCATTGGTGCGCATCTGACTCGTTATATATCCGACCGTGATGCGCTGAGCCGCTTTATTGATATTGAAATTCTGGTAGGAATTGTCGGCGGTGTTTCAGCGCTGCTTTTGTTTGTTTTATTTGGTTTTTCTGCGGCACCTTTTCGTTCGGTGCTATACGGGCTGGTGCTGATTATCGGTATTATTACGGGAATGGAGCTGCCGCTGGTGATGCGGGTGCTGAATTTGCGTGAGGTGGAGTTTAAAGAAGTGGTCAGCCGTGTGCTGACTTTTGACTATCTAGGAGCGCTGGCTGTTTCGTTGTTGTTTCCTCTGATTCTGGCTCCAAAGCTGGGCATGGCAAGAAGTGCGCTGTTGTTCGGGATTTTAAATACGGCAGTGGCACTGCTGACAGCGCGGCTGTTTAAGCAGGAGCTACCTCGTTACCAGCGTCTACGTATGCGCGGTAATATAGTGCTGTTGATTTTATTGCTGTTTTTCTGTTACGCCAATCACATTACAAATAAAGCAGAACAACATTATTTTGGTGACCCAGTGGTGTTTAGCACCGCTTCTCCTTATCAGCGACTGGTGATTACGAAATGGCATAATGATACAAGATTGTTTCTTAATGGTAATTTACAGTTTTCTTCAGTGGATGAGGCACGCTATCACGAAGCACTGGTACTGCCGGTGATGGAGCAGAATCCGCAGGCCTCCCGCATTTTGATACTAGGTGGCGGAGATGGGCTGGCAGCACGGGAGGTGCTGAAATATCCACAGGTAAGTCAGATTACGCTGGTGGATCTGGATGCAAGTATGACGCGTGTTTTCCGTACTTCGGCAGCTTTGCGTGAGCTGAATCAGAATTCGCTTAATCACCCGAAACTGCGCATTATTAATGCGGATGCGGCGCAATGGCTGCAACACAATCAGGAAAAATTCGATGTGGTGATTATCGATTTTCCTGACCCTTCCAATTTTTCTCTCGGCAAACTGTATTCTGTACCAATGTACCGTATGGTGGCGCGACATTTGAATCCAAATGGTAATCTGGTGGTGCAGTCTACTTCACCTTACTTTGCACCCAATGCGTTCTGGTGCATTGTCAATACACTGGAAGCAGCCGGATTAAAAACGCTACCTTTTCATGTGTATGTCCCTTCTTTTGGTGAGTGGGGCTATGTGATGGCCAATCAGACTGGTGAGTTTCTGATTCCAGACCATTATCGGGTGCCGACACGCTATCTAGATGCAGAAACGACGCGCGAAATGTTTGTGTTTCCAAAAGATATGCAGCGGCGAGCAGTAGAACCCAATCATCTGAACACGCAGAAGTTAGTGGAATATTTTGAGGCTGACTGGCGCGCGGTGATGCGCTGATGGGGGTAAGCAGATGAAAATCAGTCGCCGCCGGTTTCTCAGCAATATGTTGGGCGCCAGTATGGTGGGTTTGAGCAGCTATGAGGCGTGGCGCTATTTTGTACCAGGGCAGCCACCAATCAGTGTGGATTTCCCCGGTAAAGCTGTGGGGCATGCTATACGTGATGCGCAGCGACAACCACCAGCTAATATTCCAACACACCATGTGAATACGGTGATTGTCGGCAGTGGTGCAGCGGGGCTGTCTGCTGCCTGGCAGTTATCCAGACAGGGCATGCACGATTATATTTTACTTGATGGTGCTGAACGCAATGGCAATAATCGCGGTGAACACCAGTTTGGTGTGGATTACCCCACCGGTGCGCATTATCTGCCCCTACCCTCACCGGAATCGGAACACATCCGAGAATTACTCGGCGATTTACAACTGTATCAGCATGGTGTGTATGATGAGCGCTCACTGCTACAGGTGCCCAATGAGCGTTTATTCTATCAGCAACACTGGCAGAATGAATTGCTGCCTCAGCGTGATGCCGATAGTCAGCGTTTTTTCCGTTTTATTCATCAGCTCAGCAGCCAGCGCGGTGTGGATGGCAAGCGTGTATTTACCATTCCGCTGGATTTGGCCAGTAACGACAACGAATGGCGCCGTCTGGAACGGCTAACTTTTGCCAATTGGCTGGAACAGCAAGGTTATCACTCGCCAACTTTGCTGTGGTATCTGGACTATTGCTGTCGAGATGACTATGGGCAAGGCATCGGCCAAATCTGTGCTTGGGCCGGCCTGCACTATTTCTGCGCCCGTGGCACAGAGCAGAATGAGCACGGCACAGTGCTGACTTGGCCGCACGGTTTACATGAGCTGTCGCAGCGGATACGCGCATTTTGCCGACTGCAAGCTATGGAAAACATTCCTGAAACCGATCAGCCATTTACTCAGCCGCGCAGTCTCCGTGCTTATGCAGTTTCGATTGAAGAAGAGGCTCAGGGAGTACGTCTGTTAATCTGTACTGCACAACAGCAATATTTCTGGCTACAGGCACGGCATGCAATCTGTGCCATGCCACTATATATCGCAGCTCACGTGGTGCATTATATTCAACGATATGGTTTTCAGCCGCAGACCCATATGCCTCAGTATGCCCCTTGGATTGTGGCTAATTTTTTGCTGCGCGGCATGCCCCCAGAAAAAAGTGGCAGCGCGCTGGCATGGGACAACATTTTGTATCAAGGTGATGGGCTAGGCTATGTGGTGGCCACACACCAGCAAATTCGGCAAGGGCCACCACCCTTTACATCTTTCACTGCCTATACAGCATTGAATCATGATTCGCCGACCAACATACGTCACTGGATGCTATCGGCCTCACCTGAAGAAATATACCAATGCGCGGCTAAAGAATTGGAAGAGATTTATGGCATTGTGTTGCGAAAGCGTATGGTACAGGCGCGTATCAGTCTACGCGGTCATGCCATGGCCGTACCACAGCCCGGTTATCTCACCAATGCGGGTTTAATGGCGTTGCGCTCGTATCAGGGTCGTTTACAGTTTGCCCATAGTGATTTATCCGGCTATTCGATTTTTGAGGAAGCCTGCTATTGGGGTAAACGTGCCGCTGAGCAGATTCTGGCACAACAGTAATATTGATTACAGGTCTGATTTGAATAACAACAGCCTGTGTACGAACTTGTCCACAGGCTGCTTAATCTGCTACTGATATACTAGATTTCGAAGTAATCCATAATACTTTGTGCGGCATCACGTCCTTCTGCTATGGCGGTAACCACCAAATCCGAACCACGGGTGATGTCGCCGCCAGCAAAGATTTTTGGATTGGCGGTTTGCTGTTTGTATTCACCACTAGTCTGAATACGGCCGCGCTCGTCCACGGTGACACCAACTTTACCTAACCACGGCATGCTGTGAGGTGCAAATCCAAAGGCTACAATTATGGCATCACAGGTAATGATTTCTTCACTACCGGCTATGATTTCGGCACGGCGCCGGCCGCGTTCGTCTGGTGCACCCATGCTGGTGCGGACAACCTGAATACCCGTTACTATGCCTGCTTCGTTTGTCACCACAGCCTGAGGCTGCACATTGAATTTAAACTGCACACCTTCTTCCCGCGCATTGTTGAATTCTTTTCTGGAGCCCGGCATATTGGCAGCATCGCGGCGGTAAGCACAGATTACTTCTTTAGCCTGCTGCCGCAGCGCGGTGCGTACACAATCCATGGCAGTATCGCCGCCACCAAGCACCACGACACGCTTACCTTCCATGCATACATAATCTTTGCTATCGATGTTTAGCAGATGTTCCGTATTCCCAATCAGATAGGGCAAAGCCAGATAAACACCGCTGGCCTCTTCATTTTCGATACCGGCACGTAGTCCCTGATAGGTCCCCACGCCTAGAAACACTGCATCATATTGCTGCTCAAGCTCTTGCAAGCTAATGTCAGTACCGACATTAACACCCAGTTTGAATTCTATGCCCATATCAGTGAGTACGTGCCGCCGCCGCATCATGACTTCTTTTTCCAATTTGAACGCCGGTATACCAAAGGTGAGCAGGCCGCCGATTTCGGATGCCCGTTCGTATACGGTCACGTCCACACCATTGCGGATGAGAACATCGGCACAGCCGAGGCCGGCGGGTCCGGCTCCAACCACCGCTACTTTTTTACCCACTTTTTCCACGGTGGCAATATCTGGATGCCAACCTTGCGCAAATGCCTGCTCGGTGATGTATTTTTCGATGGCTCCGATGGTAACGGCGCCGAATTCCGCATTCAAGGTACAATCGCCTTCACACAGACGATCCTGCGGGCACACGCGGCCGCAGACTTCAGGAAGGCTGTTGGTGGTGTGTGCTAACTCGGCTGCTTCGATAATCCGCCCTTCATTCGCTAGTCGCAGCCAATTGGGAATGTTGTTGTGCAACGGGCATTTATTCTGGCAGTACGGATTACCACAGGCCAGACAGCGGTCTGCCTGCGCAATTGCCTGTGCTGTGGTAAAGGGCTGATAAATTTCCGCAAACTCATGCTGGCGTACGCTCAGCGGTTCTTTCGGTGGATCGACACGCGGTACATCAATAAACTGATAAACATTTTCGCGTTGACTCATGTGGTGTTCCTTGCACGATTTTTGATTATTGCTGTCTTAATGTCTGCTCTTACTGGGTAACAGCGCGCAATTCAGTGACGGTACGCGGTTTGTGCCCCAGAAGCGCATCGACATCATTGGCTTTTGGTTTCACCAGCACAAAGCGGTTCACATAGTTGTCCCACTCAGCCAGAATGCGTTCTCCCAGCGGGCTGTGAGTATTTTCCACATGCTCGGCGATGAGGCCGCGTAGATTTTCCTGATGCATGGTGAGTGCGGCGATGTCTAAACCTTCAACCAGCTCAGAATTAATACGCTGTCTGAAGCCGCCATCCACATCCAGCACATAGGCAAAGCCACCAGTCATACCGGCACCGAAATTGATACCGGTTTTGCCTAATACACACACTACTCCGCCGGTCATGTATTCACAGCCGTTGTCGCCAATACCTTCCACCACGACTGTGGCACCAGAATTACGCACCGCAAAGCGCTCACCTGCCTTGCCAGAAGCAAACAATTTGCCACCAGTAGCACCATAAAGGCAGGTATTGCCGATAATGGTGGTGTCTTCTGGCCGGAAAGCAGTGCCGCCATGCGGCCTGATCACGATTTTGCCGCCGGCCATACCTTTACCGACATAATCGTTGGCATCACCAGTTAGATACAGATTCATGCTACCAGCCAGCCAAACACCAAAACTCTGTCCGGCAGTACCATTTAGATAGATGTCAAAGCGTTGTGAAGTACGGCCACGATTTCCATGAGTAGCAGCAATCTGTCCAGCTAAGGCAGCGCCTACGGAGCGGTCGGTATTATTGATATCATAGGTCAGATCCACATCGGCACCGCTCTGTACGGCATCGCCAACGTCCTGCATGATGGTGTGATTGAGGCGACCAGTATCGAATGGCGGATTGGTTTGCGTACAGTAGCGAGCACTGCCATCCGGTACCTTGGGTGAATACAGTAACTTGCTTAAATCCAGCGTACCCTGTTTCGGAGTGATGCCAGCAACGATTTCCAATAGCTCCGTGCGGCCGATTAAATCAGTCAGGCGGGTGATGCCGAGCTGTGCCATGATTTCACGCACATCCTGTGCAATGAATTTAAAATAATTCATCGCTTTTTCAGGCAGACCGTGGAAATGTTCGTGGCGCAGAGTGTCATCCTGCGTAGCCACGCCGGTGGCACAATTATTCAGGTGACAGATACGCAGATAGCGGCAGCCCAGCGCAATCATCGGGCCAGTGCCGAAGCCAAAACTTTCCGCTCCCAGAATGGCCGCTTTAACGATGTCTAAGCCAGTTTTCAAGCCGCCATCAACCTGTAACCGCACTTTGTGGCGCAAATTGTTTTCTACCAGTGCCTGCTGGGCTTCTGCCAGTCCCAGCTCCCACGGACTACCAGCGTATTTCACACTGGTTATCGGGCTGGCGCCAGTGCCGCCGTCATAGCCGGATATAGTAATTAAATCTGCATAAGCTTTGGCTACGCCGGTAGCGATGGTACCCACGCCCGGTAAAGACACTAGTTTTACCGAAATCAGCGCACGCGGATTAATCTGTTTTAAATCGAAAATCAGCTGTGCTAAATCTTCGATGGAATAAATATCATGGTGCGGGGGTGGTGAAATCAAGGTGGAACCGGGCACAGCAAAGCGCAATTGCGCGATGTATGGTGTGACCTTATCTCCGGGAAGCTGTCCACCCTCACCCGGTTTGGCACCTTGCGCTACTTTTATCTGAATCACATCGGCACTCATCAGGTAGGCCGGTGTGACGCCAAAACGTCCCGAAGCCACTTGCTTAATCCGTGAAACGCGTTCGGTGCCGTAGCGACGTGGGTCTTCTCCACCCTCGCCAGAATTGGAATAGCCGCCCAGACGATTCATCGCCGTGGCCAGTGCCTCATGTGCCTCTGGGCTTAATGCACCAATCGACATAGCCGCGCTATCGAATCGTTTATATAAATTTTCTGCTGCTTCTACCTGTTGAAGTGCCACTGGTGTGGCTGCTTCCGTTTTAAGCCGTAGCAAATCCCGCAGCATGGAGGGAGGGCGTTTATTCACAGCATCCGCATAGTGGCGGTAGCGGGCATAGTCACCGCTGTTGATGGCAGCCTGTAGGGTATTCACCACTTCTGGATTGTAGGCATGGAATTCACCCTGCGGCTTGTATTTCAGAAAACCGCCAATTTCCAGACCACGGCTTTTTTGCCATGCACGTTTGTGGAACCAACGCAGATCATCTTCTAGTTGTGCAAATGTAGCCCCTTCAATGCGGTTTACCATATTTTTGAAACACAACTGCATGACTTCATGATGAAAGCCAATGGCTTCGAAAAGACAGGCACAGCGATAAGACGAAATGGTAGAGATACCCATTTTAGAAATGATTTTATACAGACCTTTATTGATACCATTACGGAAATTGAGCATCACCTGGCGTAAAGGTTTAGTAATCGCACCAATACTTACCATTCTGGCCAGACTTTCATACGCCAGATACGGATACACCGCTGTAGCACCTAGACCAATCAGTACGGCAAAATGGTGCGGATTTCGTGCAGATGCGGTTTCAACCACAATATTGGCATCGCATCGCAAATTGGTTTCTACCAGCCGCTGCTGAATCGCGCCCACACTGAGCACAGCCGGAATCGGCATAGCATTACGGCTAACATTGCGATCGGATACCACCAGCAGAACTGCCCCATTTCTGACCGCAGCAACTGCCTCATCACACAAATGCAGCAAGGCTTCCTGCAAGCTGGTTTCATTTGGGTTGTACACCGCCTGCAGGTGATGATGCTGATAGTGTTCGGCAGACAACTGAAGCAACTGCTGCATATCGGAGTAAAGCAATACAGGTGATTTAAAATTCACCCGATGCGACATGCCTTCAGCCTCAAAGAACACGCTCATCTCACGCCCGATACAAGTATTCAGGCTCATCACGTGCTTTTCGCGTAAAGGGTCTATTGGCGGATTGGTTACCTGAGCAAAATATTGGCGGAAATAATCAAACAGCAGGCGTGGTCGCTGCGAAAGTACCGCAAACGGCGTATCGTCTCCCATCGAACCTACTGCTTCCTGTCCATTCTCGCCCAGCACACGAATCACACTTTCCAGCTCTTCCATGTCATAGCCAAATAGTTTTTGGAAAACCAACAGCTGGTCTGCTGAAAAAATGGCTTCTCCGGTTTCATTTTCCGCCAGTTTTTCAAATGGAATTAGCGATAAAACATTTCTGTCTAGCCATTCTTTATACGGGTGGCGCGTTTTCAGCTCGGTATTAATGTCTGCCGACTGCATCAACCGTCCTTCACGCGTATCAATCACCAGCAGCTCACCGGGGCCGACACGGCCTTTTTCAACCACCTCATCGGGAGCGTAATCCCAGATACCTACTTCGGAGGCAATAGTAATCAGCTTATCCTGCGTAATCACATAGCGCGCTGGCCGCAGACCATTACGGTCGAGCGTACAGGCTGCATAGCGACCATCACTGAGCACAATTCCTGCCGGCCCGTCCCATGGCTCCATATGCATAGAATTGAAATCGTAAAATGCGCGTAAATCCTCATCCATATCTGGATTGTGCTGCCATGCCGGTGGTACCAGTAAACGCATAGCACGAAACAAATCCATACCACCATTGACAAACAGCTCCAGCATATTATCCAGAGAGCTGGAATCCGAACCTGTTTCATTCACAAACGGCGCAGCGGTCTGTAAATCCGGAATCAAAGGTGTGTGGTATTTGTAGGAGCGTGCTCGTGCCCAAGCACGGTTGCCGGAAATAGTATTGATTTCCCCATTGTGCGCCAAATAGCGAAAAGGCTGCGCCAATTGCCAGCGCGGCAGCGTATTGGTAGAAAAGCGCTGATGAAACAGGCAAATTGCACTTTGCATACGCAAATCAGCAAGATCAGGATAAAAGCGTGGCAAATCCTTGGGCATGCATAGCCCTTTATATATCATCACCTGATTAGACAAGCTGCAAATATAAAAATCACGATGATTAATGCGCTTCTCGATGCGCCGGCGCGTCATAAACAGCCGCCGCTCTAAATCGCGCGGCAGCCAGCCGGCAGGTGCATTCACAAACACCTGCTCAATATGTGGCATATCGGCTAACGCAATGGCGCCAAGCATTTTAGGGTTGGTGGGCACCATGCGCCACAAAGAAATATTCAGCGTTTCCTGCGTCAGCTCTTCTTCAATAATGGCTTTGTACTCCTGTGCCAGCGCCTCATCGCGCGGAAAGAAAATCATGCCGACGGCAAAATTTTTAGCCAGAGTGATGCCGCTTTCCTCAGCCACAGCCTGAAAGAATTTTTTCGGCATTTGCAGCAGCAGGCCACAACCATCACCAGTTTTACCATCTGACAAAATCGCGCCGCGATGCTGCATGCGCGACAGCCCCAATATTGCGGTACGCACCACCTTATGGCTGGGTTCACCCTCAATATTGGCGATTAATCCAAAACCGCAATTTTCTTTTACCAGAGTATGGTCGTATAAGCCGGACATCAGGAAACCTCGTTTGCTGCACTGATTGCAAAGCACAATTTAGTTAGACAAGGTAACAAACATACAAAAATTTACCCTTTAACGTCAAAACCTTTTTTCATAGAGACGATAAAAAAAACGCTATAATTTGAATCAATTACAGCATAAATCACTACCCAGAGACATATATATGCAGATTAAACCGGCATTTAATCAAAAAATCACTATATTTCACCAATTTACATAAACATGCTAATCAGGCTTCAGAAAGCAAAAAAATTTGCTGAAAACACGAATAATGTCATCAGCAAATTATTCTAAATAAAAATAATAATCAATTACTATTGTAATTCAATTATATATAACAACTGGCTGCCTACACCTGACCCTAAAGAAAAAATCTATCCTGCGTATCTTTAACTTGAATGAATGTGCAGACTTTATTTGAAATCCTTTCACCTGCCTAAAAAATCCACTAATTTATGTTTGCGACAACAGCGCAGATATTGCGTCAAAAATAGTATTCAATGATCCCTATCCTGAACCAGAAAAGTAAATTCTCTGAGCAGCACCATGCCGATGAGCGCCGGCAATATATTCATTTCCATTCCAACCAATATCAATTTTTTGCCAAAATATTCATTTAACCTCCTTCTGGTAAAGCTATCTACCTAAATAAACACAACTGATAGAAAATGAAAAATTGACAAACAAATGACATTTAAAGTATTTATCGATAAAATAAAATATCATTACAAAAATAAAAGAAATTTAAATAAATGAAAAATATTTTTTGCCTAATCACCATTGCCTTACTCTGTGGTTGTATGACTCCGAAAGGCGATTATCACATTGTCGCGGAAGATGAATTTGGAAGAGATTTAGCTCCGAATATCAAATTTGTTGCCCAAAATGGCACAGGTATTACCAGCACTAAAATTAGCCTGTGTGCAGTTTCTCCAGGAGCTATAATTCGCGTATACGATTTACATACAAACGAAGAAATAAAAAGTCTAAGTCCACGTAAATGCCGCTGAAAAACGAAAAGACACATTGGAATTTTAGCGGCTAAAATTCACGCGTATCGTAAATAACAACCAAAATACGCATCTTCTAGCTTGTATGCTGTATCTTGTCATCAATGAATAAGGGAGATGCCCGCATCTCCCTTGAAATTTTATTCGTTTACAACACCTGCGTGCTCAGCCTGCACATCTGCATGATAACTAGAGCGAACCATCGCCCCAATAGCACCATGCTTAAATCCCATCTCATAAGCACGTTTTTCAAAAGTCTTAAACTGCTGCGGTGTCACATAGCGCAACACTGGCAAATGGCTGTTGCTGGGTTGCAAATACTGGCCTATGGTAATCATTTCTACATCATGGTCGCGTAAATCCTGCATCACTTGCAGAATTTCTTCATCACTTTCTCCCAGACCAACCATCAAGCCAGACTTGGTGGCTACTTCAGGACGTAGCGCCTTATATTGCTTCAGCAACTTCAGTGAATGCAGATAATCTGCACCAGGGCGCGCCTGTTTATACAGCCGCGGTGCCGTTTCCAGATTATGATTCAGCACATCCGGAGGAGTCTGCGCCAGAATTTCCAGTGCAGTATCTAGGCGTCCACGGAAATCCGGCACCAGCACCTCAATCTGAGTATGCGGACTGGCTTCTCGAATAGCAGTAATGCAGTTAGCAAAATGCTGCGCACCACCATCACGCAGATCATCACGGTCAACAGATGTAATCACCACATAGCGCAAATTCATCGCTTTTACCGAGGCAGCCAAATGGCTTGGTTCCTGCTCATCCAGCGGATTGGGACGGCCATGGCCAACATCGCAAAACGGACAACGACGAGTACAGATATCACCCATAATCATGAAAGTAGCCGTACCCTTGCTAAAACATTCACCGATATTTGGACAACTGGCTTCCTCACATACCGTATGCAACTTCTGTTCGCGCACGATACTTTTAATTTCAAAAAACTTCTGACTGCTCGGTAAACGTGCCCGAATCCATTCCGGTTTTTTCAGCTTTTGTTCCAGAGGAACCACTTTAATCGGAATACGTGCCGTTTTTTCTGCACCCTTGTGTTTTACCCCTTGGCTGTTATCTTGATTCATAGTACAACTTTCTGTGTAGATGGCCGCTCAGGAGGCGGAGCATTCAATTGCAAACTCAGGTAGCCGGTTAAGCGTTCTGCCACTTCAGCCAGTGTTGGACACGGCTTTATCAGCTCAGCAATCTGCGTCATATGCAAGCCGGCATAGCCGCAAGGATTAATGTGTGTAAACGGAGTTAGGTCCATATTCACATTCAGCGCCAGCCCGTGATACACCGCACCCTGTTTAATGCGCAGCCCCAGCGACGCGATTTTCCGGCCGCTAACGTAAACACCGGGCCGTTTCGGATCATTCTCAGCTGCAATGCCATAATCGGACAGCGTGGCAATAATACTGTTTTCCAACCGGCTTACTAGCTCACGCACGGTAATATGGCGACGCTTAAAATCAATCAGCGTATACACCACCAACTGACCCGGGCCGTGATAAGTCACCTGCCCACCGCGGTCTATCTGTACTACCTCAATATCATCATGCACCAGAATATGTTCCGGTTTACCGGCCATGCCCTGTGTAAATACGGGCGGATGTTCAACAACCCACAACTCATCTTCGGTTTGGGCTGTGCGAGCAGCCGTAAATTCTTGCATTGCAGCAAATACCGGCTGATAAGCACGTAAACCCAGCTGCACCACTTTCATAGTACAACTTTCACCATCGGATGGCTGCTTAAAGAACGATAAATATCATCCAACTGCTGCTGACTTTCGGCACGAACCACCACTGTAGCACTAATATAATTACCCTTACTGCTCGGGCGGGTATTAATATCTGAAGCTGCGGTTTCTGGCGCATGCTGCTGCACCACATCCAACACCCGAGCCGCAAATTCCGGATGCTGTTCACCCATTACCTTAATCGGGAAATCCAGCGGAAATTCAATAATACTGGTTTTCAGATCATCACTCATCTTCGTACCTTTCCTGTCTGGTCACGTTTTTACCATGTAAATCACATGCAAAACAGGCTTAATCACGTAAAAAAATTTAATCACAGGCAAACAGCGGCCCTAAACCCATATTAAACAGCTCTTCTCTGTGCCAGATAGGTTTGCAGACCCCGTTCACGCAATACACAGCTTGGGCACTCACCGCAGCCGCCTTCCACGCCGTTGTAGCAAGTGTGCGTATGCTCGCGCACATAATCCAGATAGCCAAGCTCATCTGCCAGCGCCCATGTCTGTGCCTTGTCCAAATACATTAGCGGCGTAATCAGACGAAACTCATAATCCATAGCCAGATTCAACGTCACATTCATCGACTGTACAAACACATTGCGGCAATCCGGATAGCCGGAAAAGTCGGTTTCACATACGCCAGCAATCACATCATGAATACCCTGTCCTTTAGCAAAAATAGCGGCATACAACAAAAACAACGCATTACGGCCATCTACAAATGTATTCGGCAGCCCATTTGCCGGAGTTTCAATAGACTGCTGCTTATCCATCAGCGCATTATGCGTAATGCTTTGCAGCAATGACAAATCCATTACCGTCTGTGCTACGCCTAAGTCCTGCGCAATCCAGCGTGCCTTTTCCAGCTCAATCGCATGGCGCTGACCATACTGAAAAGTAATCGTCTGCACATTATCACGTCCATAAGTCGCAATAGCCTGCAACAGACAAGTCGTCGAATCCTGACCGCCGGAAAAAATCACCAGCGCTCGAGTATGTTGTTTCATTATTTCGTTTCCTTAGTTTTGATTTCAGAAACAGCCGTAAAAACCGCTTTTACCGCCGCCTGACGTGGGAAGTTTGCGAACCACGCATGTACTTATTATAAAACATTTGCTCTCCCCCTACCGATAGCCAGTCCACGAAAGCCACCAAAACAGGTAAAATAAACCGCTTTACTGCTTTAAATTCAAATATTCAAACATGTTGGTACTGGGAATCGAATCATCCTGTGACGAAACCGGCGTTGCCCTATACGACACCGAACACGGACTACTGGCTCATCAGCTTCACACACAAATTGCCATGCATGCCGAATATGGCGGCGTCGTGCCCGAGCTGGCCAGCCGCGACCATATTCGCCGCCTAACCCCGCTTACACAGGCGTGTCTGCATCAGGCCGGCAAAACTTTTGCCGACATCGATGCCATCGCCTATACCCAAGGCCCAGGACTAGGTGGTGCATTACTGGCCGGAGCCAGCTTTGCCAACGCACTGGCTTTTGCCCTAAATAAACCCATCATTCCCGTCCATCATCTAGAAGGCCATATGCTGTCGCCGTTGCTCAGCGACGACAAACCGGATTTTCCATTTGTCGCCTTACTGGTTTCTGGCGGTCATACCCAATTTATGGCCGTCAAAGGCATCGGCGACTACACCCTACTGGGCGAAAGCATCGATGATGCAGCCGGTGAAGCATTTGATAAAACTGCCAAACTACTTGGCCTGCCCTATCCAGGCGGTGCCAAACTGTCCGAGCTAGCCAGACTTGGCCACAGCGGCAGCCTGCATTTTCCGCGCCCCATGCTGCATTCACACGACCTGAATATGAGTTTTTCCGGTTTAAAAACCGCCGTACTTACTGCCTTCAACAAAATCAAAGCAGAAACTGGCTGCGGCGAAGCTTTACCCGAACAAATTCGACATGATATCTGCCGCGAATTCCAGAACGCAGTTGTCGATGTACTGACGAGCAAAGCCGAACAGACACTACAGCAAACCGGCTACAAACAACTGGTCGTAGCTGGCGGTGTGGGTGCCAATTGGCAGTTGCGCCAAAGCCTCAGCAGCCTTCCTGGAGTGCATACATTCTTTCCTCCGCTAGCCTACTGCACCGACAACGGTGCCATGATTGCCTTTGCCGGAGCCATGCATTTGTCCAGCGCCCGCCCTACCGGCAGTTTTAATGTTAGACCGCGCTGGCCGCTTAGCCAGATTGTCAAATAACCCGCCCCTCCCCTTGCCTCTCAACTTGTAGCGTTTGATATGTATGATTGAAATAAAAAATCTCAGCTTACAGCGCGGTAGCAAACAGCTTCTGCAACACGCCAGCCTGACCATCTATCCCGGTCAGCGCGTCGGCCTGATTGGCAAAAATGGCACCGGCAAATCCAGTCTGTTTGCCCTGCTGGAAGGAAAAATCAGCCATGACAGCGGCGACCTACGCCTACCCAAACACTGGCAGCTAGCCACCGTCAAGCAGGAAACACCGGCACTGGATATCCCTGCGTTGGACTACGTACTTCAAGGCGACACAGAATTACAGCAACTACAACAACTGCTGCAACAGGCCGAAGCAAGCAATGACGGACTCAAACAGGCCGAATACCATGGACGTCTAGATGAAATCGGTGCCTACAGCGCACCAGCGCGTGCCGCCAAATTACTAAACGGCCTAGGTTTTTCACAGCAAGAACAGCAACAGCCAGTAAAATCATTCAGCGGTGGCTGGCGTATGCGCCTAAATCTGGCTCAGGCACTAATGTGTCGTACTGACCTGCTTCTACTAGACGAACCCACCAACCATCTAGATTTAGAAACTGTCCTATGGCTAGAGCAACATCTGGCCGGCCTCAATACCACCCAGATAATCATCTCGCACGACCGCGATTTCCTCAATGCCACCACCACCCAAACCGTTGAACTGGCACAGCAACAACTGACTCTTTACGGTGGCAACTACGATTTCTACCAGCAAGAGCGCGCACAGCGACTCGCACAGCAGCAGGCCGCCTATATCAAACAACAGGCACACATACAGCATCTGCAATCTTTTATTGACCGCTTCAAAGCCAAAGCCACCAAAGCAGTACAGGCACAGAGTCGCATCAAAGCATTGGCCAGATTAGAACGTATTGCACCAGCACATCTGGACAGCGAATTTTCATTTGAATTTGCCCAGCCAGACCATCTGCCCAATCCGCTGCTAAAACTGGAAAACATCAATCTAGGTTATGGCGACCGAACGGTATTGCATAACATCGACCTCTCCGTCGAATCCGGTGCCCGCTATGGCCTGCTAGGTGTCAATGGCAGCGGTAAATCCACCCTAATAAAAGCCATCTCCGGCAGCCTGCAACCATTAAGCGGACAGATTGTGCGAGCTGAAAAACTCAAAATCGGCTACTTTGCACAGCACCAGCTTGAAACCTTACGTGCCGACCAAAGCCCAATATGGCACATTCAGCAACTGTCTCCAGACGTGCGCGAACAGGAAATTCGCAATTTCCTTGGCAGCTTTGCCTTTATCGGTGATATGGCAATGCAACCTATAGCCCCCTTTTCAGGTGGCGAAAAAGCAAGACTGGCACTGGCCATGATTGTGTGGCAGAAACCCAACCTTTTACTGCTGGACGAACCCACTAACCATCTGGATTTAGACATGCGCCACGCCCTGACACTAGCGTTACAAAGCTTTCAGGGCGCATTAATCGTAGTGTCGCATGACCGTAGCCTGCTCGAATCCACCACC
The DNA here is from genome assembly GCF_002777855.1 of Snodgrassella alvi. Lineage (GTDB taxonomy): Bacteria > Pseudomonadota > Gammaproteobacteria > Burkholderiales > Neisseriaceae > Snodgrassella > Snodgrassella alvi_E. Next base: position 73,748 of record NZ_MEIK01000015.1, on the reverse strand, counting down.
GACGCCCTGATATACCTCAATCAGGGCGAGCTCAGACACTTCGACGGCGACCTGAGTAACTACCGCCAGTGGCGTCTGACACAAGAGCAAACCAGTATCGACCAGCCGCAAAACTCCAGCGACAGCATTAAGCGCAAAGAGCAAAAACGCATCGAAGCACAACAGCGGCAGGAACGAGCCAAACTGACCAAACCCTTGATGAAAAATATCGAAAAAGCCGAACGCGACATGGAAAATTGGCAACAGCAGCAGCAGGAAGGCGAAGCTTTTCTCGCCAGCGAAGAAGCCTACCTTGACGAAAACCGCACAAAATTACAACAAACCATTACCCAACTAGCCGAGCTCAAAGTAAAATTAACCCAAACTGAAGAAAAATGGCTTGAATGGCAGCAACAGCTTGAAGACATCAGCCAACAAAACTGAATGATTGATGTACAAGGTTTAATAATGACATATAAAAAAGCGCTTCCCATACTGATCATTTCTGGCAGCCTGCTAATCAGTGCGCAAGTACCGGCAAAAGTATATACCTGCCTTGAAAACGGCGAAGTTGTCTATACATCAAAACCTAAAGGCAACTGTGCCGTCGCTAGCTTGCCTGCTATCGGCAGCTATAGCGACAGCCGCCCCAGCTACCGTAGTAGTAGCTCTTCAACAAGCGTGCGTAGTCGACCACGCCCAGCCACACGCGTAGCCACAGCATACAGCGGGCCCCAGCCCTCGGTAAATATCGTACCCAAAGGCAGCGACAATACCCGCCGTGCAATCCTACAGCAGGAACTGACCAACGAGCGCAACGCACTGGCTCAGGCACAGGAAGCACTTAACCGCAGCCGTACCGGTAAAGGTGGCAATACTACCGAGCTACAAAGCGCCGTACTCGACCGGCAACAGAACATTCAGGCCATTCAGCGCGAACTTGGCCGCATGTAACCCCCAGACAAAGGACAAATCATGAAAAAAAACCTCATTCTGGCTGCACTATGCTCCCTACTGAGCACTACTGCACTAGCACAGATATACGAATGTACCGACAGCCGTGGCAACCATAGCTATTCAGAAGTACCAAATGGCAAAAACTGTCGCCAGGCCAATAATCTAGGGGGAAATTTTTCCACTACACCAGCTTACAAACCAGCTGTGGATAACCATTCTGCTCCCACAGATAACTACGAAGCAGAAAAGCAGCCTAACCAGTCGGCAATAGCTTCAGCACGAAAAAATCTTGCAGATGCCAAAAAAGCTCTGGAAGAAGGCAAAAAAGTACGTCTGGGCAACGAACGCAACTACGTACGATATCAGGAACGCATCAAAGGATTAGAAGATGCCGTACAAGCCAGACAACAGGAACTAGACAAAGCCATGAATGGCAACTAAACCACGGTAACCCTGCTTACAGTTTTTTTCCTGCAACCTTTAAGCAGGGATAATTAATAAAGCGAAGGTTTTATTAATTTATTTATTAATGAATCTGTTCTTTGCCTTTTATCGCACTTGATGGCAAAGAAATCAGTAATGCTTGTTGTTGGCCTTGTTTATCCTTTGGCGTTTTTATTTCAAGTAAAGTCTCTGTACCAATTCCAGAAAATAAAATATTTACATTTTCTATATAGCATAGCTCAAAACATTTAAATTCTGAATTCAATGCTGAATTCTTAGTTATTTTAGCAATTCTGGATTGTAATAATTTTTGATAATTTTTATCTATGTATATCGTTACTGCAGCTTGTCTAACATTTGCCGCTGTAAGTGTTATATCAGTAAAACTGATCAAAATTTTATTGAAACCTAATAGCAATATAATTAATAAATCCATTATGATTATTAATATCGTAGGAATTTTACTTTTGCCAATTTTAAAATAAAGCTTATTTTCGTTTTCTACACAAGGTTTACGTTGGTTCCTTTTGAAAGAAACATACCATTGTTGAATAAAATGCAAACAAACAACAAGAGCACAAACAGCAATACAATTAAAAAAAATAGAAAGAATTGTTTCAAACCAATTTTCTTTAGGATTCCAAATATAAATTGTAAATGCTAAGTAAAATAAATTAGCTATTATGCTTAAAAAAATATAAATTTTTCCTTTAGGCAAAATAATTGGTAAGAATTTATTTCTTATAAGAAATCTATTAATTGGTTTTCTAAATTTAACTAAATATATTAAACTGGCTATGTATAGCTGGGAAATAAATACAAAACATAAAAATCCAAATATTACAAAAATATATATACAAAACAATACATCTCCTACAGATATACCAAACGGATAGAATTGATATCGTATACAGTACAAAAATATAATAATTGCACCAATAACATTTCCAACTAAACCAAATAACGCAGCAGCATTTCGAATAGTTTTTATTCTAGAATCCAGATTACTAAACAAGCTTTTTCCCCTAAAACTCTTAGACTTAATGAAAAAACCACCAATGTTAACCTATATAGATTAACATTAGTGGTTGAATTTTAACAAATAAGTTACTAAAAGCTCATTCAAGCTTCGGATGTAAATCAATGTACTGCTGTTTGCGCATTTCCAGCGTCTGTATCTGTTCCTGCAAGCGTGCAATTTCTGCGTCGATATCTTCCACACTCTGCTCAATATGCTCATAAGTCTGTGCTAGCAGCTCACGCGCTTCCTGTTTACTCGAAGCAGAAGGTGAAACACCGCGTAATGGGCGGTTAGCTGTTTCTTTCAGGCAAATACCGGTCACAATTCCGATTACGCCCACCAGCATCAGATAATAGGCTGGAATAAACAGATTATTGCTGGCATCCACCAGTGCTGCTGCGATGGTTGGCGTTAATCCGGCGATAATAATCGCAATATTAAACGCACTGGCTAAAGCACTGTAGCGAATACGTGTTGGAAACAAGGCGGGTAAGGTAGAGGCCATGACGCCAGTAAAGGAATTCAATATTACTGCAAGAATAAACAGGCCGAGGAATATCAGCCCTACTTTGCCGCTGGTAATCAGCTGAAAACACGGTATGGCCAGTACCAGCAGCGCAATCGACCCACCAATCACAAAGGGCTTACGGCCTATTTTGTCGCTAGTGAATCCGATAATTGGCTGCATAAACATCATGCCTATCATAATCGCGATAATAATCAGCACCCCACGGTCTTCACCGTAATGCAGATTATGCGACAAGTAGCTGGGCATATAAGTCAGCAGCATGTAATAGGTAATATTGGTAGTGAGCACTAACCCTACGCTGACCAGCAAAGTTCGCCAAAATCGGCGCAATACCTCTTTGAACGATACCTGCGGCCGGTTGCTCACTGCTTCCTGTTCTTCTTTTTCCATCATATCCAGATGTTTCTGGAAAGCCGGGGTTTCTTCAGCGGCATGACGCAGATATAGGCCGAGCAAGCCTAAAGGAGCGGCTAGAAAAAATGGAATACGCCAACCCCATGAGAGAAAATGCGAGGAACCCATGATATTTTCCAGCAGTACCACTAACCCCGCGCCGAGCACAAAGCCGCATATCGACCCAAAATCAAGAAAACTGCCCAGAAAACCACGCTGGCGGTCGGGCGCATATTCCGCCACAAAAATTGCTGCACCGGTATATTCACCGCCTACTGAAAAACCTTGTGCCAGTTTGCATAGCAGCAACAGCACCGGAGCCCAAATGCCGATACTGTGATAGGAGGGAATCAGCCCGATACAGAACGTACTGAGCGCCATTATAATAATGGTGGTCGACAGCACTTTTTGCCGGCCGAAACGGTCGCCAAGAATACCGAAAAATACGCCACCCAATGGGCGCACCAGAAAGGGAACAGAAAAGGTACCCAGCGCAGCGATAATCTGGACACTGGGCGAAGCTGATGGAAAAAACACTTGTCCTAGCGCATAGGCCACAAAACCATAGACACCAAAATCAAACCATTCCATGGCGTTGCCTAGCGCCGCTGCTGAAATCGCCTTTTTCAGCTTACTCTGGTCAACAATCGTAATGTCGTGTAATTCCAGTGTACCATTCTGGGTAGGAATCAATGGCGGTACTTGAGACGAAGTCTCAATCTGTTCATTAGGTTCAGCCATGGTAATCCTCTCATTATTAATATTAAAATGGTGAATATCAGTATAACATACGCCAAAATTTTAGCTTTATATCTGATTTTAAAAGAAAACCACCAATAGCATAATTGAGAAAACACCACTGTACGTCAAGATTAACTTATTCAGTCACGAATTTTAACCAGCTTAACGCAAGCTTTTATCCGCTACTTTCATTGATATTCCTGCACAGCAGTACCAGCCCTTGCATCCGCCTGCAAAGCTTGCCAGTAGGCCGGCAGCTGTTCATGCAGCCGGTGTAGCTGCCGCCACAACACTTTCTCCACCACATCTTCATCCGCCTGTGGCCTACTTTGCGCCAGATCTGTGGCCAGTTTTGACCATTCAGCTTGTAGCACAGCATCAGCAGCATCCTGCGCCATCAGCTCTGCCAATTCAGATGCAATAACAGACCAGTGCTGTATTCGCTGTGGTGTCAGCTGTGGTCGCATCCGATCCACCTGCGCACGCAGCGCCCCGAGTGCCGAAATACAGCTTAGCAACACACAATTAAGTTGCAAAATAGTTTTGCCCTCGGGCAGACGTCGTCCATAGCGCTCCGGCTCCATCGACATATCTGCCACCGTATTACTTAACGTTGCCGCCAGCTCATGCGCCGTGCGGCGGGCTAAACGGTAGTCCACATCGTCACGCAGCCCTTGCTGCAATTGCTGTGCAACCTGCCGCAGATAGGCAGCGTCGCTACACAGAGCACGGCGGGCAATCCGTCCCAATGTCAGATAACGCCAGTCTGGCCACAGATACGACACCGCGCACCACGCCAATACCGAACCCAGAATCGTATCCACAAAGCGCGACAGCATTGCCGACTGGGTATCCATGCCAATAATAGCAAAGCCAACCAACACCTGTACGGTAATAAAAAAGGTAGAAAAACTATAACGGCGTACACGGAAAGCAAAAAACAATACCGTACTCACTACCACAATCACCAGCCGGCCAGCCAGTGTCGGCACAAAATACGGCAACACCGACCCCACTACCACACCGAGCAGCGTGCCCACGATACGCTGCTTCAGACGGACAGTAGTGGCTGAATAGTTGGGCTGGCAAACAATAACACCAGTGAGCAGAATCCAGTAGCCCATTTTAAGCTGGCAGCCTTCCACCACCACACAGCTCACTGCCGTCAGGATGGCTAGCCGTACCGCATGACGCAATACATTTGATTGCAAAGTAAAATGAGCGCGCACAGCCGGCAGAATATCGCGAATGCGATCTACATCCAGTCCGGCGATTTGTGTTTCGCTGACTGCTTCTGCTGTAGCACCAGTCTTTACCTGCTCCAGCCACAATAGCTGCTCATTGATTCCCAAAACATTGGCTATCAACTGCTGCAACCCTGGTGTATCTTCATCACAACCATTTTCAGCACAATAGCGCTCAGCTGCCTGCTCAATGCCCTCACCAGCACGGCGCAGCATCGGATTGAACACATAGTGTTTGTCCTCGTGCAGACACTCACTCATATGCTGGCAAGCCTGTGCCTGCAGCACAATCAAACGCTGAATTCGGTAAATCAGATCCGAATGCGCCAACCTGTGAGCCAATGCCGCATAATCCACATGGCGCGAGCTGATGCGTTCATGAATATTCTGTGCGGTTAGATAATATTGCAGTAAAGTGCCCAAACCGCGCTGGCGATGCTGCCGGCGCAGACGGTAAAACAGCGCTGCGCGACAGCGGTTAAATCCCTCAATCACAGCCGTATTCTTCATCGCCAGCGCCAATTCTTTTTCTGCCAGCAAGTCAGCCTCATCTGGGTCGAAAAACTGTGCTTTCACCAACATATAATCGGCCAGACGCGCAAAAGCACCTGATAAATTATCCTGTACCGGCCGATTGGGAAACAGCAAATGCAGCACAAGCGTACATATACTAAACAGGCTGGTGCCGCAAATCAGCATTAGCGGATTGGTATACCAAGGTAATTGTGGCGAATAAGTCAGCACCGTATACAGCATCACCAGCAGCGTACCAAACGCAATGGTACGGTAGCGCGCATCAATGGCGCCCATCATTGTCATAGTAAACGCCGCCCAAATCATCAGTAGCGAAAACGCCAGAGGGTGCCCAAATGTCCACTGCACTGCCGTAGCCGCTAAAGAAAAATGAATCAGCGTATAAAACAGATTACGTAGCCGGCCGGTAAAACCATCATCTAAATCTACCAGTCCGCCAGCGATAATCCCCAGAAACAGAGCCGTGCTTTCTGCCGTATTACCGGTATACCAAACCCACAAAGCGGCCAGCACCATGCTCAGCAGCATCGGCAGATTAGCCAGATAACCGGCACGCACCGGAATTGTTCTCATCAGACTGTCCTTAATCAACAGAACTTAGCATTGTGCTTATTTTAACAAGCCACCGGCTGCCCGTCCGGCGGATTCTGTTTACCAAAAAGCCGGCCATATCGGCCGGCTATATACACAGGAATACAGGCACAATTATTTTTTTTCTGCCTGTGCCTGCCACGTATCACGTAACGTAACCGTACGGTTAAACACCGGATTTTCCGGCGTATGGTCATAGCGGTCGGTAACAAAATAGCCCAGCCGCTCAAACTGATAGCGCGTTTCCGGTGCCAACGTATTCGCCACTGGTTCCACCAGCGCATCGATTTCCGTTACCGAGGCCGGATTTAGAAATTCAGTAAAATCGCGGTACTGACCATCATCTCCACGTACTGCATCTGGACGCTCCACCGTAAACAGCCGGTCGTAAAGACGTACTTTGGCAGACACAGCATGCTCCGTAGACAGCCAATGGATCACCCCTTTTACTTTGCGCCCTTGCGGCTTGGCAGCCAGCGTTTCGTGATCGATGGAACACTTCAGCGATACCACACGGCCGGATGCATCCTGCACCACTTCTTCACATTTAATCACATAGCTGTACCGCAGACGCACCTCGCCACCCGGTGTGAGCCTCTGCCAGCCTTTAGGCGGGTCTAACGCAAAATCATCGGCTTCGATATAAATGGTTTTGCTCAGCGGCATCAGACGCTCACCCATCTCTGGATGATGTGGATGGTATGGCGCTTCACGGCTTTGTGTCACTGCTTCATCAAAATTAATGAGCTCCACTTTAATTGGGTTTAACACCGCAATCATCCTTGGCGCCACACTTTCCAGATCTTCACGAATGGCTCCTTCGAGCACACTCATATCTACAACATTTTCACTTTTAGAAATTCCCACTCGCTTAGCAAACAGGCGCAGCCCTTCCGGCGTATAGCCGCGACGACGCATACCAGAAATAGTAGGCATACGCGGGTCGTCCCAGCCAGAAACATGGTCCTGCACCACCAGCTGATTGAGCTTGCGCTTGGACGTAATCGAATACAGCAACTCTAATCGAGAAAACTCATACTGATGAGGTTGATGAGCAATAGCAATGTTTTCCACCACCCAGTCGTACAGCGGCCGATGGGATTCGAATTCCAGAGTACACAACGAATGGGTAATATTTTCAATCGCATCTGAAATCGCATGCGTGTAATCATACATCGGGTAAATCACCCACTTATCACCAGTACGGTGATGATGCACGCGGCGGATACGGTAAATCACTGGGTCGCGCAGATTGATATTGCCTGCCGCCATATCGATTTTCAATCGCAACGTTTTACTGCCATCTGGAAACTCACCGCCACGCATGCGCGCAAACAAATCCAGATTTTCCTCAACAGAACGTTCGCGATATGGGCTGTTTCTGCCTGGCTCAGTTAACGTACCGCGGTACTGGCGCATTTCCTCCGCATCCAGATCATCCACATACGCTTTACCATCCTGAATCAGCGCCACTGCGTAATCATACAGACGCTCGAAATAATCAGAAGCATAATGTTCCTCATGCCACTGAAAGCCCAGCCACTGCACATCTTCTTTAATCGAGCGCACATACTCATCCGATTCTTTCTCAGGATTCGTATCATCAAAGCGCAGATTGCACAAACCATCATAAATATAAGCCAGACCAAAATTCAAACAAATGGATTTGGCGTGGCCAACATGCAAATAACCATTCGGCTCCGGAGGAAAACGCGTAATCACCTGCTGGCACTTGCCGCTTTGCAGGTCTTCCTCAATGATAGAACGGATAAAATGATTATCGGCAAACTGATCTTTATTAAGCATAGCTATTCTGAATATGTGCAAAGGCATTTACAGCAGACCGGCTGAAAATACCAACCAAAAGGTAATAATTATATACCCAATTTATATAAGCAATATACAATTATACTAAATAAAAAAAGGATTAAGTATTTTAGTAATAGTCTGGCAAATACTAAACCAAATTAACCAAAATACAAACAAAATTTTACTTTAACACCCGTAATCGGCTTACTTAAGCTTTTCAAATAGCATTTTTACCTCAGTCAGCATTAGGCTAATCAAACGGATAGCAGAGCAACCAGCTACCGGAAAACATGCCGTAGCAGATGTCATCCCTATTTTCCAGCACGTAGCATCTAAAATTAACCCCTGCATACATACTAATAATTATCACAAAGCTTTACAGCCGCCACACCAGCAGTTTCCGGCTTCAAGCCGATAGCCTTAAGCACAAGCTTTGCAGTTGCACTTAAGTAAATCAACATTCCTGACCGCTGTATCTTCCTTTTTCCAAATGCCGGCCAGTACCTACACCAGAAACACCTCAATCAGCCTGCAGCTGACCCTACCAATAAATAAAGTATAGACCTACCCGTCCAACTGCACACAATGCCAACACAAAATTCATATACCATACCGAGCATAGAACAAAAGTTTAATGTAAAATACTAACGCTATGTTTTAGTAACTAAATCTTACTTACATCCACGCTGCTTCAGCACAACAACAAACTGCTAAAAATACTGGGCTCGCTGCAATTTATCGCTTCAAAACGAAGCCTATAAATTGGAGGTTACAGCATAAGGACGACAATTAATTCAATTAAAGCAGCACTGTGCCACGCTGTTTGCATCCATTGCGAGTAAGACAAAACATCAGGCACAGCATCAAAGGACAAAACATGGGAACAACAGACAACATCAGTAAGCTAAAGCCACAGCTCAAACAACAGCAACACAAAACCTACAACCAACAGGCACCCAATAATCACCACACTGCTGACGCTAAGCATAGCGCTACCACATCATCACCTTTTCATTCACTGCTGAGCCGAGTCTGCCACTATTACTTCCATCCAGCAGCAACCATCCGCAGAAAAAACCGTATCAAAACAATTCGAATCGCTGCTAAAACCGCGTTATTACTCAGCATTGCCCTCATCATCTTTGCTTCAGTTCGAAATATCATCCGCCTTAAAAATACCAACCCTGGTCACACCATATTCACCATTCCGCCTGCCGGTGTGCGCAAACCCTTCCCCTTTACCGTGCAAAACTTCCGTGCCTTATTTAACGCCCTCAACAGTGAGAAAAACATTATCAGCAGCCAGCCGGCTTCGCACCAACAGCAAAAAGCACTAAAACAGCACCGCACAGAAAACTAAACCATACGCCTACGCCACGGCATATCAGTCGGACTTTGCGAGGTAGCTTTACGCCGGTACCACACGGCCAGCCCATGGGGGTTCTGGTGGCAATACCGTCACATAGTCAGCATAAATTGCAGACTAATTCGAGACTGTCGGCAGCTTGCCTTGCGGGCATAATTCCTCTATATGCCGGTATAATCATCTGCGCGATGTTTTCGCCCTCTTTCTTGATGGCTTCGAGCTTGGCTTTATTGCGCCGATAATCAACCATGGATTTAAGACTCGGTCGTGGCGCGCATAGCTTTTAACTTTTGGCAAATAGCTTAGAATGCATCGGCGTATTTCTAACTTCTTAATAGTACCGTAGGTAATGAAAATCTGATTACAAGCCAGAAAATGCACGGTGATATTTTTTACCCTGTCAAAATCATCGCTGGCAGATAGTGATGAGAGTGATAAGGTAAAAATCAGCTCAATATTTTTTAGCATATGGCATAATATAACCATTTTTTTATCATTAAATATTAAAAAATACATACATTTAATCCGCCACTCTTAATACTGTAGCGCGTCTCATGATATATACGCGACCATGCTTCTGCTTCCATTTTTCTGAGAGATAAGAAGAACCAAGGATAAATGCACATTTATTTTTTTACAGACTTCGTAAGCATCCCCATCTCTGTTACCCTGTATTCAGTTGTCGTTGATTGGATCACTGTACATATTTTCACAATCGTATACGAGTGCTTTTAATGAGCATATTTAGGATTAGTTTTTGCCGAAGGTAATTCAGACAATAGGTTTGAAGCCGAATTGCAAGAGATGATAGCTGGGATAGCAAATAATATGCTGGATAATTTGAAAAATAATATTATATTTGTATATTTTATTTAAAATATCTATTTTCAAATATATTCTAGAAATTTTGAAAAAAAAGTTATCTTTAATATAGAGATTGATTACTTTAGTACTTATATTCACCCCAAAACCCTATGGCATATTATTATGCTAAATTAAATTCGATATTTTTTGTATTTTATCCATTAAGATATATTTAGATAAATCAGGATTTAAAGCGATAAGCCAAGAGGCTAATTATACTAATATCATTAATACACTATAATCTGTTTAAAAAAGAGTGATATTGGCAATATACACAATAAAACGCCACTGCACCGAAATCAATGCAATGGCGTTGGGGGCGAAGTCAGCGTTAATGAAACGCTGTTTTGAGATTACTGCTAATTCAGCAAACTTAGCAATACTTTTTTTATTATTTCAATCTTTTGTGGTGAAAGTGTCTGTCTCTGCTTAGGCACATCAGTGTCAATTAAAAATGCCGGAATGCATGTTTTCGATATGAAATCCATGCAGGTATCTAACCATCAATTTATGGCTTTCTTCTATTAAATCTCAACCCTTGTTGCCAATATAAATTTTTCTGACGATGCTGAGGAGAAATTTGCTAAGCCTGGGCGGCTAAATGCCATCAAGACTGAGTTGCTTATACATTTCATTCTTATACACCACTCGCTTGGTGCTGATATTATCTTTGCCTGCTTCGCTTGCCTTTTTGTGCCCCTGACTAATAAGTATGGTGTACCCTTTTTCATACCTTTACCTTTTACAATTTCTGTATGGCTTCTAGAATTTATATCACATTTGGTTTTTTTATTTTCTAATCACAAAATACAAGTCAGCTCCTAGTTTCTACGTGCCTAGCTAACACAAGTATTGTCATGGCCAATTTCCTCAATGCAGGGCGATGCCGACACGCTAAATATAATGGTAAAACCAACTTTTATTAATCATTTCCTCCCCTTAATACGGTGGAAAACTTTTCGGGATTACAGACGTCGAAGCACTAAAACTTAAAGTAGCTGCTGTGATGGGACGTATGAAGGCTACAGATGAAAAAAAACCAAATTCTTAGAATTTGGTCAGGTAGTTTATGGCAACGTTTTTATTATGAATGGACAGGCTGAGTAGGTGTGTTTCTCTCAGGGATATGCAGACCTAGCGACCTGAGGGTCCAGTCGCGGATGCGCTGTACAAGCTCAGGATTGTGTTCAAGTTTCTGTCCATAGCTAGGTATCCATTTATGTAGGGTCGCAGACCAATCGCCAGCCACTTGAGCGGGAAAGCAGTGTTCAAGTAACTCAAGCATAATGGATACGGAAGTGGAGGCTCCGGGAGAGGCTCCTAAAAGAGCGGCAAGAGTGCCATCGGCGGATTTTACCAGCTCGGTGCCAAACTGAAGCACACCACCCTTGAGTGGATCGTTTTTAATGACCTGCACTCGATTGCCAGCGATGGCAAGCTGCCAGTCTTCATCTCGAGCTTCAGGATAGAATGTGCGTAATTCTTTCATGCGGTCGGCAAAGCTTAATCTAACTTGCTGGATGAGATAGTGTTCGAGGCCGAGGTTGTGCATGCCAACGGTGAGCATGGGACGAATATTGGCAAAGTTGAGGGTTTTGAATAGGTCTTTGAAGGAACCACGTTTGAGGAATTTGGTGGTAAAGCCGGCAAAAGGGCCGAAAAGTAAGGCTTCTTCGCCATTAATCACGCGTTTATCCAGATGTGGCACACTCATAGGTGGAGCACCGACGGAGGCTTTGCCATAGACTTTGGCATTATGGCGGCGGACAATTTCAGGGTTTTTACACACTAGCCATTGTCCGGATACGGGAAAGCCGCCGTAGCCCTTGCTGACATTGATTTGGCTTTTCTGCAGCAAACGCAAAGAACCGCCGCCAGCACCGATAAATACAAAACGAGCAGATACCTGCTGACGGGTATTGGTAGAGAGGTCTCTGATGTCAAGCACCCAGCGGCCATTTTCCTGCCGGAGGTCAATAATTTCGTGCTGAAGATGCAGGTGACAACCGTGTTCGGTAAGGTTGTTGATTAAGAGGCGGCTTAAAGAGCCATAGTTTACGTCGGTACCAAGGTCTGACCAAGTGACGGCAACGGGCTCACTGTTGTCCCGTCCTTGCATCATGAGGGGTACCCACTGACTGATTTGTTGCTTGTCTTCGGTGTAGAGCATGTCCTGAAACAGACGGTATTGTTGCAGGGCATCGTAGCGTTTGCGTAGGAAAGCAACGTCCTTTTCACCGCGCACGAGGCTCATGTGAGGAACGCTGCGGATGAATTCGCTAGGGTCAGAAATCATGCCGGCATCAACAAGTGAGGCCCAAAACTGTTTTGACAGCTCAAACTGCTCAATGATTTTGATGGCTTTGGATACTTCAACTGTGCCGTCTTTTAGCTCAGGTGTATAGTTGAGTTCGCACAGGGCTGAGTGGCCGGTACCGGCATTATTCCATGCATCGGAACTTTCGGCGGCTACATCGGCAAGGCGTTCGTAGATATTGATTTGCCAGTCTGGCTGTAACCCCTTGAGAAATGTTCCCAGTGTTGCGCTCATGATGCCGGCGCCAATGAGTACGACATCTGCTGAGCTATCGCATTTGGTGTTTTTCATAACGCAAACTCTTCTCTCTTCTCTTCAGGTTGTTCTGATAGGTGTTTATCTGGAAGTTAGCACAAAGAAGTATTCACTATTGGTGTGATTTATGTGTTTTTGACTTAAATCATTGACAATAATAAGTGCTTAATTTAAGCACTTTTACTTGTCCTCAGCAATAGTAAATTTAGTTCTGGCGCGGCTATGCTGGTTTTGCAACGATTAGCTGGTTGATTATTTTGTTGTTTGACAATTGTTATGATGACGATGAAATTTTTTGATAACAGCAGGTGATGGCTACACCAGCTTAGGAATGGTAGCCGCAGATGTGTATGATGATATTGAAGATTTGCGATAGCAGCCGGCTGTAATGGCGAGAGTACAGATGATTACAGCCTGATAACTAATGTTTTTTTGCTAGTATTTTTACATTGGCAAAGCATAGTGCACTAAGTCCGGCCGCCAGTGCATTGAGGAGCAGGGGCAGCCAGTCTAGCGGCCAGACAAACAGCCAGTTCTGTATCAGGGCAGTAAACAAAGCGGTGCCGGCGGCTACGGCAATGATGATGAGACGTGGCAGGTGGTGGCTGAGGTAGCTACTGAGGATGGCAGACAGAAGTGAGGGTAAAAAAGCAAACAACATACAGCCACAGAGTAATATTAGGATAAGGCGAATATCATTGTGGTTGAGCAGGTTGACGGGATGCAGTGGCAGCTCGCTACTTACTCGCCATATGAAGAGGATGGAGCAAAATATTGCGGTACACACTACGCTGGCGGCGGTTTGCAGAAGCAGCGCGGGAAGTCTGGCCAGAGCCAGCAAGCACTGGCGGTGCGAGAGCTGCATGGTATGGCTCCAGTATGGTGTGCCGGTGCTGGGCGGCAGCGGCCGGCACGTATAGAGATAGCTAGTTTAGTATATACCTGTGGCGCTAAGGACGGAAATTTTATGCTCCGAGTACAGCCAGCTTAGTATTTTTCGGGCAGCGCCAACCACTATTGGATGGCAATACACCGGCCGATAATGGAAACATTCGTCATTCAGGTGTCACTGGCGCCGAAGAGCAGGTTTTCTTTGATGGCGCGAATTTTGTCACGTATCTGGGCTGCTTCTTCAAACTGTAAGTCACGGGCGGCTGCTTGCATGGCTTTTTCGAGTTTAGCAATCTCTTTAACCGCATCGTCTTCGGTATGGATTTCACCAACTTTGAGTTTACTGCGGCCACGGCCTTTGCCGCCGTTTTCGTCGTGATACACACCATCGATAAGGTCACGTACTTGTTTTTTTATCTGCTGCGGTACGATACCGTGTTCAGTATTGAATTGTATCTGGCGGGCACGTCGCCGCTCAGTTTCGTCTATCGCCGCTTTCATAGAGTCGGTAATTTTGTCGGCATAGAGAATGGCTTTGCCGTTGACGTTACGCGCAGCACGGCCAATGGTCTGTATCAGACTGCGGTGGCTACGCAGGAAGCCTTCCTTGTCGGCATCGAGTATGGCCACCAGTGAAACTTCTGGAATATCCAGACCTTCACGTAGCAGGTTGATGCCGACGAGTACGTCGAATAAACCAAGTCGCAGGTCGCGGATGATTTCGACGCGCTCAACAGTATCAATGTCGCTGTGCAAGTAGCGAACTTTAACACCCAACTCAGCGTAGTAATCGGTAAGCTGTTCGGCCATGCGTTTAGTCAGAGTGGTGACGAGTACGCGCTCACCTTTTTCACGGCGAATGTTGATTTCTGAAAGTAAATCATCTACCTGCGTGGCCACAGGGCGAATGATGATTTCTGGGTCAACAAGACCTGTGGGGCGCACCACCTGTTCGACCACCTGCCCTGCGTGCTCTTCTTCGTATTTCGCCGGTGTGGCGGAAACAAAAATAGTCTGTGGCATCACGCGCTCGAATTCGTGAAACTTCAATGGCCGATTGTCTCGTGCCGAAGGCAAGCGGAAACCATAATCGACCAGATTTTGCTTGCGCGAAGCATCACCCTTATACATGCCACCAATCTGGCTGACGGTGACATGGCTCTCGTCGATAAACATCAGTGCGTTTTTGGGAAGATAGTCCATCAAAGTGGGTGGCGGTTCGCCTTCAGGTTTGCCGGAAAAATGGCGAGAATAGTTTTCAATACCCTTGCAGAAACCCATTTCGTACAGCATTTCCAAATCAAAGCGCGTACGCTGCTCTATGCGCTGGGCTTCAACCAGCCGCCCCTCGTGAGTAAACCATTTAATGCGGTCGCCCAGCTCCTCTTTGATGTGTTCACAGGCACGAAGTACCGTATCACGGGGGGTGACATAGTGGCTGGAGGGGAATACCGTATAGCGGCCGACACGCTGTTGCAAGCTGCCGGATACAGGGTCGAATAATTGCATGCGGTCAACTTCATCATCAAACAGACTTACGCGCAGTGCCAGCTCGGAGCTTTCAGCCGGATAAATATCAATCACGTCACCACGTACGCGGAAAGAGCCACGCGCAAAGTCAATGTCTCCGCGTTCATATTGCATCGCTACCAGTCGCGCAATGATGTCGCGCTGGTCGATTTTCTGTCCTTCTTTAAGGTGCAGAATCATCTGATGGTATTCATTCGGGTCGCCAATACCGTAAATAGCAGACACAGTGGCAACTATCACAACATCCTGCCGCTGCATCAGGCTTTTGGTGGCGCTCAGGCGCATCTGTTCGATGTGTTCATTGATGGCCGAATCTTTTTCGATAAAGAGGTCGCGGCTGGGAACATAGGCTTCCGGCTGATAGTAATCATAGTAGGAGACGAAATATTCAACGGCGTTTTCAGGAAAAAATTCGCGCATCTCTGCGTACAACTGGGCGGCCAGTGTTTTGTTGTGCGCCATGATGATGGCCGGACGGCCACTACGGGCGATAACGTTGGCCATGGTAAAGGTTTTACCTGATCCGGTTACACCAAGCAGAGTCTGGCTAGATAAACCATCATCCAGCCCTTCCAGCAATCCCTCAATTGCCGTTGGCTGGTCGCCAGCCGGTGGAAACGGCTGGTGCAATTTGAATACACTACCGGGATACTGAATCACATCCATATGTCTGCTACCTGAAAATAAATTCATCCAAAAAATTGACACTGCTCATAACGGCTAAAAAACCGCAGTGCGCGGTTTAAGCTACACATAAGGCCATCTATAGCAAAAAGCAAGCAGCCACAGGGGATTTATAACGCAATCGGGCATTTCAGCAACGGCTGTGACCAGACTTTACTATTCATAATAATTTTCTTACAAATCATCTTATTAGATGGAACTAATACTCTCAAGTGAAATGCAAGGCCTGTTGTACTGCTTATCGCTACTACTAGCAAAGCTAATTGCAACAAGCCGCTGGAATTTAGTGGCCGAATACAGAGCTGATTCGATATTTTATGCTTATCTGACTGTTAATATATTTATATTGCGCTAATGTGCTTCACCTATGCAATGATATCGGACTTGTATACAACATAAACAGTTATAATCTATACAAAATCAGATGAAACCAAGTGGCCGCTGTCCACTAACAAATCTTCTACAAGGGATAAGCTGAAATGAGTGAAAACAACCTGAAAAAATGCGTACCAATCGAAATTCCTGATGATAATCCGTTTCAGAACGATGTACTGAACAGAAAAGACAATATAGAAACTCTCACAACATTTATCACCAGCTTTGAACAATCGATTGTGCTGTGTATTGATGGCGGCTGGGGGCAAGGCAAAACCACTTTTATCAGGATGTGGGAAAAATATTTGCTTCAACACTCTATTCCAACGATTTATTTTAATGCCTGGGAAAGTGATTATACTGATGATGCGCTGATTGCATTGATTGGAGAGATTGATCTGGCAGCCGAAAAACTGGCTATACAGGACAAAAATGAAGCTGAAAAATCCATCAATAAAATTTATGAATTTGTAGTAAATTTTCTCAAAGCTACAGCGCCAACTCTGGCCAATCTTGGAATTAAAGCGGTATCAGGCGGATTAACAAATACCGATGAATTAACCAAAGCACTGAGCAGCCTAAGTGAGTCGCTGGTAAAAGAACAAATTAACCAATATGAAGAATCGCGCAGAACGCTAGGTAATTTCAAAGAAGCCCTCAGCGAACTCGCTCGTTCTTATGCGAATGGGAATAAGGATACTCCATTGGTCATCTTTATTGATGAGCTGGATCGCTGCCGCCCTAATTTTGCAATTCAAGTACTGGAAAAAGCCAAACATTTGTTTAACGTGGACAATATTATTTTTGTACTGGCCGCAGATAAAAGCCAGCTAGCGCATTCCATTCGGGCGGTATATGGGCAAGGACTGGATGTAAATGGCTATCTGCGCCGGTTTATTGATTTTGATTATTTATTACCTAGCCCAGTTGGATCTGTTTATATCAAATATTTAGTTACAAAAATGGGATTTGATAAAAATTTAAATAATGATGAAACACATATATATCATCATCAAAAAAAATTAGATTCGATTATTAGATTATATAACCTGACATTAAGAGAACAGGAGAGTTTTTGTAATATTCTCAATGTTGTGATTAAAACCAAATACCATACAATGCAAGAAAATTCTGTTCTGGTGTTTTTACTTATTATCTTGAAAATAAAGGAACCAGAATTATACAAAAGTCTGAATAGGTTTGATACAGCCAATATCATTCGTCTTATTCTAAAGAATTTTAATGCAAAGTACACGGTAGAATTAGATAATGTTAATTATCATATAGAGTACTTAGAATGTATTTTGTTAAGTATTTGTAGTGGCATTAAGCTTAATTCCGATGCTCCCATTTTTAAAGCGTACATTGAAGAATATGATTTTAATGAAAGCAAAAAAAATAGGTTATTAGAAGATTTGAAAAGTGTTGGGGAAACTCAATATGATTTTAATTCATTATTAATCCCAAAAAATATAATTGAATTTTCAAATATATAACTCTAAATTGAATTAGCATTCTTGATAAGACTTTATTTAAAACATTCAAAGTTAAACATTATGAAGCATATCTGCAAGGCTCTAAAGATGTACAAAATAAGGATCTGTTTAGACTCAGCCTAAAAGCCGATTGTACTTGTATCTTTGAGTAAATACTCCATCATTGCCGCAGCGACCAACCTACCCCGCTGCCAGCACCGGTATCCAATATTGGATTGATGCTTTCCATTTATTAATAAAATAATCAGCCGCCTATTTGGCGGCTGGATATATTACTTGGCGGCTTTGCGTTTTGAATAATCAATAACTTTATAGTAATCTGAACCGCTATTACCTTCCGGATGTTTTTTCACTCTGGCAAGGCAATCGTTAATTACCGATTCATCATACATACGATAATCTTTATCAGTCAAACCACCATTCATTGCTTTCTTTTTCATTTTTTTAGCGATGTTGATTAATTCCTGTCTCGTCATCAATCCGGTGAGATTGTAAATTCTGTTTCGAGCAATCTCATTTTCTAGCCCGTTTCTTTTAATCATAGTAAATTGTTGTAGATTTTTATTGAGCAGGTACTCATCAGGTGTGCCTTTTAAAAAGGCTTTTTCAATTTCTGTACCCACTACTCTATCAGCATCCGCCAGCGATCTTTGCCCTCTGTAAGCCATATTATATTGATTATAGGTGGTTGATAAAACCGTTTCCAAGGTTATACATTGTGCAGGTAAGTCTTCGATGTTAGAGGAATCATAGCTATATCCTTTAGCAAATACGCCCGAACACAGCCCAAATAATAATGCAGAAGCTAAAATGTATTTTTTCATATGTGAATATTCCTAATGTAGATGAGTGGATTAAACCAGACTTTCTTTATACAGCCTGCAATATATGCTTCGCAATTATAAAATTTCAGAGCATTTGCCCTGATTTAACCCATCGCATAAATTTAATCCAACAGCCAAAATTAATATATAAACAATTTTGCTACTGTTTATAACTATCTTTGTTTTAACAACCAAAAGTGTCTAATATTTGTTCAATTTATACATCAAAACTTATAGCAAACCTGTCTTCTAATATGTTCTAAATCATTTTCCGAATGAGGGCTCCTCACCGCTATTTGTTTGCAAAATTGGTCTAAATAATAAAGAGTTGCTACTTAATAACAAAATAAAGATTTTTGCTAACATTGTGCCAAAAAATGTATTTAACATAAAAGAAGTTGTATCAATCTGAATTTGGTTTAAATAAATTTAAAAAACTTAGCCGGAGTGTCCCACAGTACGGCCTGTGCCAGTGTTTCATCCTGTAACAATATATTCAGCTGTGTAGTCAAATATTCAGGATTAATCTGCTGTTCGTACTGAGTATGCGGCCAGTCACTGCCCCACATCAGGCGCTCATGGCCAAGGTTTTCCACAAGCTTAGGTACAGTATCGGCTAAAAATTTATGACCTTCGTCCGCATGAGCACAGGTGCGGTAAACCGCAGAGATTTTGCACCACACCAGCCCACTGTGCCCCCATTCTAATAGCTGCTGAAAACCGTAATCACGGCTATGATTACAATCTGATGGCCGGCCGAAATGGTCAATTACTACATTGATCTGCTTTCTAAGCAGTGGCACCAGAATGGAGCTGAGTTTGTTGCTGCGGCAATGCACTTCTACGTGCCAGCTAAGAGATTTGATTTTTTCGAGCAGATCTTGCCATGCAGCAGTATTCAGATCCGGCTGGGTGCCATCGATAACATTAAGACGAATGCCAACGATGCCGCTTCTGTCTAATGCTTCCAATTCGGGTAAGCTGATATCTGGAGTAACACAGGCTACGCCTCTGAGCCTCGGGGCAGCCTGAGCTATCGCTTGCAGCATAAAGCTATTGTCACTACCCAGAAAACTTGGCTGGATTAATACACCATGGGTGCAGCCAAGCGCATCCAGATGCGCCAGATAAGCAGACAGTGGCGCATTCTGAGCCGGTGTATAGCGCCGGCAAGCCACCATCGGCAAATCTAGTGTAAATACATGTGCATGACTGTCTATTCTGCCGATTGTTGGCTGAATCATTTTTTTACCTTATTTAATATACTACTTATCGGAAATCTGACCATCCTGATTGATCTGCTTTAAATCACGGCCTTTGGTTTCCGGCAGTAGCAATACACTGATAACTACAATTGAATAAGCCCAGCTGGCATCAATACCGATTGCGGAACCCAGTGACATAGATGCACTCATGTGACCAACCAGAAACGGAAAGATTGAGGAAAGTATGCGGCCAAAGTTATAACAAAAACCCACGCCGGCACCGCGATACTGTTGCGGATAGAGTTCGTTAAACAATGCACCAAGACTTGAAGGTATACCAGCGGCAAAAAAGCCTAGTGGAAAACCGAGAAACAGCATTTGGGTATTAGTCAATGGTACAAAAAGATAAATGCGGACGGTAATTACACAACAGATGGCAAAGCAAGCTACATTAAAGCGGCGGCCGATTTTGTCGAGCAGTACCGAGCTAGCAATACAGCCACACCAGAATGCAACGATAATCACGGCCAAATAGCCACTTGAATTCAGTACCGAAAGATGGCGCTCTTCTTTAAGAAAGGTTGGCAGCCACGACATAATGGCATGATAGCCGCCATGTGCACCCAGTCCTAGTAAACCACCCAATACTGTGGTGCGAATAAGCTTGGGTGAAAAAATACCGAAGAGTGCATCAGCTAATGGTTGCCTTTCTTCGGTTTTTGATGTTTCGACTGTCTGCTTGACCGGTTCCTCTACATGCCGGCGAACATAAAATATAAGTAACGATGGCAATAGACCCACAGCAAACATAATGCGCCAAGCCATGCTTTCTGGTGCCAGACTGAATACAATAGAAAACAAGATTACGGATAATCCCCATCCCACAGCCCATGCACTTTGTACAATAGCCATTACCTTGCCTCGATACTGACTGGAAATAGTTTCGGCCATCAGTACAGCACCGGCAGCCCATTCTCCCCCAATACCAAACCCCTGTAAGGCTTTGAGTGCTAACAACCAATGGTAATCGGTTACAAATGCAGCCAGAAATGTAAAAAATGCAAACCACACAATCATGATTTGCAGTGTCCGGACGCGTCCGCAGCGGTCGGAAAGTGCTCCAGCAAACCAACCGCCCAAAGCTGAGGTAACTAATGTCGCACTGCTGAGTAATCCGGCCTGCCCTTTGGTAATGGCAAAATAGGCAATTAATGAGGGAATCACCAATCCGAACATCTGATTTTCGAGTGCATCGAGTGCCCAGCCACTGAAACACGCCCAAAAAGTTTTTCTCTCATTTCTTGATACATTTTTATACCACATAAACATAATGGTTCTCTTTCTTTGTCTAGTTTTGAGAATATATCGTTTTGATTAATTTCTTACAGATTAAAGTTTTTTTTAAAACTTTATGCCTTTAATTTACTCTTAACAGCATTTTTAGCCAATAAAAAAGCTTTGTTTATTTGAACTAAAACAAATAGGCAGAATGATTTTTTCGAATCTTTAAAACTCAGTAACTTATTAATCAACTCTTTTCTTACCGTATAGGTTCATCGAATTTTATTGATTAAATCAGGCTGAGTATCATTCAGATACTATGCAGCGCCTTAAACACGAGCAACGGCAGGTCTAATTCGGGAAGCTGTAATTGTAAATTATGGTTAGGAATAAGTAATTTCATTTAATTTTAATGAAGATATTTCATTTGTTGCAATCTATTTGCGTACATATTTTTAGATACCGTTAAAAATTGCGCATAAATCTATATATTTAAAATAAAATGCCAATTCAAATCATTAATTTAATATTTAATAATATTCACTGTGGCTTTGCTTTCCTCTGTCACCGTTGACTGCCGCTAGAGAATGGTGAAATTTAAATGATATTGCAATAAATCAGGATTGATACCTGTATGTTGTTTCCAAATTTAAGGCAACAATTTTTATTGCGGCCGGAATAGCTAGCCGGATGATATCCGGCAGATTGTTCCTCCTGTCTGGTTGCTGTTCTCCCACAGCTTGTAATTTCAATTTTTACATTATATTTATTAAATTCAACATTAAAATATTAATACTTAAAATAAGTTTTGTCAAAATAAATGATTTTAAAAAAGGATTTAATTAGTTTTGTTTGAATATAATTCTATAAAATATAATTTTGTAAATTATATATATAGAATATATATTTAATATTATCAGTTTAAAATATCTTATTGCTGGTTTTATTATGAATAATCAGAAATATAAAATCTTGATAAATAGTTTTAACTTTGACACAAACATTTAATATATATACGTTCAAGGTAAGTATTAATAATAAAATGTTATTTAAATTAGAAAATGTTTTGAAGTTTAATAGAAAGAGTTAAACCTAAATTAGACAAAATTTTCTATAAAGATATTTATTTACTTGTGAATATGATTTAGCTTCTTCCGACAATTAATATCATCTTCAATTCATAAAAGCTTGATGTTGGATATGTGAAGAAGATAATTTTTCTTGGTACGGATAGAGTGGTAAAAAACGGGATATAAAACACATTAGTCGTATTGATATAGGCGTAATTTGTTTTGTATTTAAATGCAACATTAACCTAGCCATAGATGTCATTTTTAGACAAAAAACTTTGGGTTACGCGATTATTTATGGACTTTAAAAATAATCCAAATAATGTTGGACAAGGACATTGTAATAGATAATATCCATATAATACATTGAACTAAAACACCTTTTTCGTGGAAACTGATTCACTCTGGCCAGCGACTATTTTGGTCAATCGCAGAGCTAAACAACAAAATTTTTACGCTAAAAATTCAACGAAGAAAAAAACACCATTAGTACCGGTGCGGTGAGGTTAACAATAAAGCCGAAGCTGATGGCCAATGGTACGGCGCTAATTCCACCGGAAGCCTGTATCGCGGGCAGGGTGAAATCAAGGCTGGTAGCGCCGCCGATGCTGACAGCAGCAGTAGGATAGCGTCGCATCAGAAGAGGAATAAACAGCAGGGCAAAGAATTCGCGTGCCAGATCATTGAACATGGCAATGCTGCCCCACACGGCTCCATAGGATTTACTCATAATAATGCTGGAAAGCGAATACCAGCCATATCCACTACTCAGTGCCAGCCCTTTGCTAATGGATACGTTTGGCATCAACAACGCAAACAGTAGACCGCCAAGCAGACTGGCCAGTGTGAATAAAATGGCACAAATCACACCACGGCGATTCAGAAATACTTGTCGCAAGGTAATACCGCAGCTACGCAACTGCATTCCCACCAGCAGCAATAGAATAATCAGTGCCTTGTTGACAGCAGCCTGCGGATTGCCTAACCAGCTAAAAGAAAAAAAGTGGCCGGCGGTCAAACCGAGCAGCAGACAGGCTACCTGTTTTAAGCTACCCATAATGCTGATATCACCAGACGGGGTGGCGGTCTGCTGCTGTTGCAGATGCCACGGGTAACGGCGGTCAAACCAGATAAACAGCAATAGATTGGTACTTATAAGGCAGAGAAATAATACTGCTACGGTAAAGCTGATAACGGCCAGCTCGTCACCTAGATTAGGCACTTGTGCCAGTGACAGACCAATCAAAAATAAAATCAAATACACCAGCCATGAGAGTCCGATATTCAGCCAGCTAACGGCACGCGCAGGCACAGGAATACAAAATCCGGCAAACAGCGGAATCAAGATGATGAACAAAGTAAGCAGATTTTGCATAGTCGCGGTTAAGGTGCAGTTAAATGAGGAACACGGTACGGCTGCCAGACTAAATAAAATCAGCAGCACATTGACTGACAATGGCTGCTGCCGAATTCGTCCGGTGTAGCTTTACTGCTCTACGAATGCGCGCTCGATTACATAGTCACCGCGCTGCCCCATTTTCGGGGAAATGGATAGCCCGAAGCTATTGAGGGTGTCACAGCAATCTTTGAGCATTTCCGGACTACCACAAATCATAGCTCGGTCGTCGGCGGGATTGATCGGCGGTAAACCGATATCAGTGAAAAGTTTACCTGATTTCATTAAATCAGTTAAGCGCCCATGATGAATGTAGTCTTCACGTGATACCACCGGATAATAAATCAGTTTTTCGCGCACCATCTCGCCCAGATATTCGTGATTAGGCAGTTCGGTAGTGAAGTGATCGTAATAGGCCAAATCTTTCTGGTAGCGCACGCCGTGAATCAGGATAATTTTTTCAAACTGCTCGTAGATATCAGGGTCTTTGGTGACACTGAGAAACGGTGCTAAACCGGTACCGGTAGAAAGTAAATACAGGTTTTTACCAGGATTGAGATCACCAGCAATCAATGTACCAGTGGGCTTTTTGCTAACGAGCACTTCATCGCCCGGCTTTAGATGTTGCAGGCGACTGGTTAATGGGCCATCCTGTACTTTAATACTGAAAAAAGCCAGCTCTTCTTCCCAATTGGCACTGGCAATACTGTAAGCACGCATTAGTGGTTTACCATCTACCAGCAAGCCAATCATGACAAACTGGCCATTCTGAAAACGCAGAGATTCGTCACGGGTGCAGGTAAATGTGAAGTATGCATCTGTCCAGTGATGTACGGACAGGACTTTTTGAGTGTTGTAGGCTGCCATTAATAATCCATGATTAAGGAAAGCGGTATTTTTAGCGTAAACCGAAAATACGCCAGCCTGATGTCTGAATAAGCATTTTTGCTGTCGGCGCTGGCGTAAGGTGTGAATTTTAAGACAATTTGATGCGCGATTCAATGGGTTTTAGAGTAATCACTTTAATCATTTCAGGTGGCATGAAACATTTAGCACAAGCTTCTGCCAATACAGCAACAGACTGCCAGTTTCCCGACAGCCTGTTGTGAATGATGAAATAATTTAGTCGAAATTACAGGCGGCCGTGGCACAATTTATATTTCAGGCCACTGCCACAGGGACAAGGGTCGTTGCGGCGCACAATGATGCCGCGTGCTTCCATGGCTGTGGGGCTGTAATCCTCATCGTCGTCAGCACCGGCTGTAAACATCTGCTGCGGCGGTGTCTCTTCTTCTGCCGGCGCCTGTTCGAAACGCACGGAAATCAGCAATGAGGCTACGGTATTGCGTATGTTGCTCCACATGGCCTGAAACATTTCAAATGCTTCGCGTTTGTATTCTTGTTTGGGGTTTTTCTGGGCGTATCCGCGCAGATGAATCCCTTGCCGCAGGTAATCCATATCGGCCAGATGCTCGCGCCAGCGGTTGTCGATGATTTGCAGCATGATATCGCGTTCAAATCTTCGCATGGTTTCAAG
The DNA here is from genome assembly GCF_002777855.1 of Snodgrassella alvi. GTDB lineage: Bacteria > Pseudomonadota > Gammaproteobacteria > Burkholderiales > Neisseriaceae > Snodgrassella > Snodgrassella alvi_E. The sequence goes on along the minus strand of NZ_MEIK01000015.1, from coordinate 48,415 downwards.
GCCAACCTGTTCGACTTTATAAGCATAATCCTTTTCAACCATGTCTAGTAAGCGCTCACAGATGCTTTCATTGTCGAGGCTATTGTCTTCTTTTAGCCAATCGTTGATGGAAATTTCGATGTGGAAATCGCTGGCCAGTTTGTGCTCCAGTCCAGCAATATCCCATTGCTCTTCCATGCTATCGGGCGGGATAAAGCTGTCTACTGTTTCCACGATGGCATCGTGACGAATTTCCTGCATCAGACCATCGATATCGTTGCTAGCCAGTATTTCGGCACGCTGATGGTAAATCACTTTACGCTGGTCGTTGGCGACGTCGTCGTATTCCAGTACTTGCTTACGCATGTCGAAATTGCGGTTTTCCACTTTGCGCTGGGCACCTTCAATCTGCCGGGTCAGCATGCCGGCTTCTATGGCAACGCCACGTTCAGGCGCGAGGCGATTGAGAATGGCCGTGGCACGGTCAAGGGCAAACAGGCGTAGCAGCGGGTCTTCAAATGAAAGATAAAAACGGCTCGAACCGGCATCACCCTGACGGCCGGCGCGGCCACGCAATTGGTTGTCGATACGGCGACTTTCATGGCGTTCAGTACCAATGATGTGCAACCCGCCTGCGGCTATTACAGCATCATGATCGCGCTGCCATTGTTCTTGTAATTTGGCAATTTTTTCTGCTTTGGCAGCTTCACTGAGACTCTCATCGTCCTGAATGGCATCGATTTGCGGCTTGATGTTGCCGCCAAGTACGATATCGGTACCGCGGCCTGCCATGTTGGTGGCAACGGTAATCATGCCTGGGCGGCCGGCCTGTGCAATGATGTCGGCTTCGCGGGCATGCTCTTTGGCATTGAGCACATTGTGCTGCAAATGCTCTTTATCCAATAATGCGGATACCAGCTCGGAGTTTTCGATACTGGTAGTACCGACCAGTATGGGCTGGCCTTTGGCGTGGCGCTCTTTGATATCAGCCACCACGGCTTCGAACTTCTCTTCGATGGAACGGTAAATCTGGTCGTTTAGGTCTTTACGGATCATCGGGCGATTTGGCGGGATGATAACGGTTTCAAGACCATAAATATTCTGGAATTCGAATGCTTCGGTATCGGCAGTACCGGTCATTCCGGCTAGTTTGTCGTACAGGCGGAAGAAATTCTGGAAAGTAATGGAAGCCAGTGTCTGGTTTTCTTTATTGATTTCCACACCTTCTTTGGCTTCTACTGCCTGATGAAGACCATCAGACCAGCGCCGGCCGGCCATCAGACGGCCGGTAAACTCGTCTACAATCACTACTTCGCCATCCTGCACCACGTAATGCTGGTCGCGCTGGTATAAGGTATAGGCACGCAATGCAGCCATCAGATGGTGCATCAGCATGATGTTGGTAGTGGAGTAAAGGGAATCGCCCTCTTTTAACAATCCCATTTTGGTGAGAATCTGTTCGGCGTGCTCATGCCCCTGATCGCTGAGAATGACCTGTCTACCTTTTTCGTCTACCCAGTAATCGCCCTCGCCTTCTTCGGTCTTCTGAGCGATTAGTTGCGGTGGTATCTGGTTCATTACCTGATATAGAGTGACGTTATCATCGGCCTGACCGGAAATAATTAGTGGAGTACGTGCTTCGTCAATTAGGATGGAATCGACTTCGTCGACTACAGCGTATGAGAGTTCGCGCTGTACTTTTTCGCTCAAGTCGCTGACCATATTGTCGCGGAGATAATCAAAGCCGTATTCGTTGTTGGTACCGTAGGTGATATCAGCCTGATAAGCGGCTTTTTTATCTTCATGGTCCATGTTGCTGATAATGATGCCAACAGACATGCCAAGGAATTCATACAGCGGACGCATGATGCCGGCGTCACGAGCGGCCAGATAATCGTTAACGGTAACGACGTGCACGCCTTTGCCAGCCAGAGCATTAAGATACACAGCTGTGGTGGCCACCAGTGTTTTACCTTCACCGGTGCGCATTTCGGCAATTTTGCCGTGATGCAGCACCATGCCGCCAATCAGCTGCACATCAAAGTGGCGCATGCCAAGTACGCGTCGGCTAGCCTCACGACATACGGCAAAGGCTTCTGCCAGCAGGTGGTCCAGTTTTTCGCCATCGGCCAGACGTTGTTTGAATTCAGCTGTTTTAGCCTGTAGATCAGTATCACTAAGTGCCTGAATGGTTGGTTCAAGGGCATTGATTTTGGATACTTCTTTACGATATTGTTTCAAAAGCCGGTCGTTGCGGCTTCCGAGAATTTTTTTTGCCAGGTTCTTCAACATAAATCAATAGTCCGGCACCTAAAGGGCGCAGTAAAAAGTAAGCATGAAATAGGGAATTTTAACACAAGCCTCTGTGCTACTGTGCGGCTGATTGCATGCTTGTTTCAATTATCGGAAACAAAAAACCTGTTTGGCGCATAAGGTTGCGTATTATGCTGGTTAATATAATAGTAAATTGGTTTTTTCCAAGCAGTTTAGATGATGTAAAACTATTTGTTTGTAAAAACTGAAGTAGAAAAATAAAAAGCTTTATCTATATAGATAACGATCGATGATCACAAACTACAGAACATAATTCAGAATAAAGCATTTTAAATGATCCAATTGAGTGTAAACAATTTTATTATTTAGGTTATTGATTATTAAATAAAATCAATAATCAAAGCGTAAACAGCCAAAATAAAACTCACCTTGTTTTGAAGTTTTGTCTCGGCCGATAAGAATAATGTTTGGATAAGGGTGAGATGTTGTTACAGGATTAGTATATTTAAAATATTGATTTATATCGCCCCATGATAGAGTTTCTTTTGATGTGCGAGGAACAGATTTAGCGCCGATAGATTCAGCAAACTTAGCCATATCACCTTTTGCTATTGCATAAAAGTATGAACCACTATCTCCTTGATATCGGATAGCAGAAACTTTAACATTTGAAATGTACAATGGTTTTGCAAAGCGATATTTTAAATTTATGAGACCATTTTTTTCATAGTCTTTTACGGCAATTTTTTGTTTTTTTAGCTGATTAGCGATATTCGCATCACGAGCATCTATGGGTTCAGCCTTACATAATAGTGCTGCCCTAAATTGTTCTGGAGATACTATATTGCTTTTAGCTACGGCAGCCCAATGATTTAAATTAAAAAAGAATAGTAAGGCACATATAATTACTTTATGTCTCCTCATATTACAACCTTCTCATTATGAATGATATTGATTAAATTTAAATTGTTTTTATCTTAACATTTTTTATCTATTAAAACCAGTTAATAATACTGATTAAATTAAAGTTTACGTTTAGATTTTTAGTCTTTTTTTTCACTTAAGCGCTGTAATGCAATTGCCAACTCAGGATGATGGCTTAAAGCCTCAGCTGAGCGCGCCAATTCATTACGCGCTATAGGACCTAGACTTGCGCGTTTAACTATTTTCAACTTCGAATCCAGTGGCACTATCTTAATTTTTATGGACTTAATTGTGGCATCAATAAGTTGTAATTGTGGTATCAACGCAGGTAACACCATGCGCAATCGAGAAGCGGCCATGCTGTTATAAGCAATTACCATTAAACAGCCTGCTCGCACACAAGCAACATTAAAATGGGGATGCATGCTGTTAGGAAGTTCCTTTTTAAGGCATGTATTTAGGCGTTGCCAATGAGCCGACTGTGTCAGCAACAAATTGAGCTGGGGATTTTTTTTTGAAAACCGGTTTATATTCATAATAAACATAATTATAACTTGTAACATTATAAAATGTTTTGGTATTTGATTTGCCATCGCTTTGAATAACAATTGGGATTGTTTTTATTTATTCAAAAATAATAATTTATATTCAAAATTATGTTAAAAGATATCATGAATATTAGGTACTAATTAATAAAAATACAAAATAAATATTGAAATCAAAAATACCGAAATCAGCCGCAGATATCAGGACATTGATATCAGACTCTGACACACATAGTTATAGTGCCGCCGTTTGGCCGGTGGCCGACACAGGAACAATTGCATGCAGGCTGCTGAAGCCAAATTTACCGAAGAAACCGTACTGTGGGTAAAACACCATACCCCGAAACTGCTGACTTTTGCATTACCCGTCCCGAAGCTTATCGCTTCAGTGCCGGCCAGTTTGCGCGACTAGGGTTTCGTGATGGCGCTGGATATATCTGGCGCGCCTATTCCATTGTCTCAGCCGAATATGCTGAGACATTAGAATTTTTTTTGTGGTACTGATTGAAAACGGGCCGATGAGTGCAAGGCTGGCGCAGTTAAAAGCAGAAGACACCATCCTGCTTGATAAAACTGCATTTGGCTTTCTATTGCCCGGCCGCTTCACCGATGGTGAGCAACTGGTTCTGCTCAGTACCGGCAGCGGCATCTCCCCGTTTCTATCTATGCTACAACAACCATCGGTGTGGGAGCGTTTTCAGCAAATTGGGCTGGTGCATTCTGTTTCTCACGCAAATGAATTAATTTTTAACAATTATATCAACGAATTAAATCACCATCCGCTAGTTGGAGAATATGTTGATAGACTATCTTACCAACCAGTGGTCACCCGTGAAAATGTCACAGGTGCGCTGAATGAACGTTTACCACAATTATTGTCAAATGGTTCTCTAGCCAAGGGTTTACGGCTTGATTTTACTCCAGAGAAGACTCGGTTTATGTTATGTGGCAATCCAAGCATGGTAGCTGATACATTTCAGTCACTGCTGAATATGGGCTATAGCATGCATCGCAATAGACTACCAGGACAGATTATTATGGAAAATGGCTTTTAATAAAATGTGAATGATTGCTTTATAGTAAAGCACTTTTAGTAAAAAAACATATTTTAACTATTAGCTTTTTTTATTAATTGTTTTTTTCCATTCGATAGATTTTAAATGAAGGTTTTTGCGTCTGATATATTGAGCCAGGCCAAAAATTTTTTTGAACAAAATCTGAAATCCATCTGTTACCTGAATACATCTGAATGTGTCCATGCGGATGGTTAGAATTTGGTGACTGGATAACAGCTATGTCACCTGCTTTATAGCCACCAGGAGGCATTGAAGAATATTCTGTAAATCCTGCTATACGCAAACTTGGACCATAGTTTTTTGCTGAATTTTGACGGATTAAATTAATTAAACCACCGGCTTCTATAGCTTCTCTAACAAATTTAGCACAAAATCCAGTCGAACGGCGCTGTGCGTGATTTTCAAGATACTGTACAGCTTTATTAATATCCCAATCCATATAAAATTTATCCTTATTTCAGTCTGATTATTATTGAGAATCCAATTGTTTTATGTACTATATTTATATGTTAATAAATTTAAATTTTTAATAGTGGTTTTTTTCATCCTATAACAAAAATCAATCAATTTTATACTAACATTTCTTTCTTTACAATATTTTTAAATATATAACACATTAAAAAATATCACATATTCTAAATTGAATTTTTAAATATATAAATGCTGGTAATACCATGCGTAATCGAGAAGCGGCCATGCTGTTATAGGCGATGACGACTAAACATCCATCGCGCACACAAGCTACATTAAAGTGTGGTCTCATGGTGGCAGGCAATTCTTGCTTGAGACAGTTTGTCAAACGTTGCCAATGTGTAGACTGTGCCAACAACTGTTGAAGTTGCTTATTTTTTTGGCCAAAATGATTTAGATTCATAGCAGTCACTGTCAAGATTGAATTGATTTCAAAGAGTTCATTGTAGATTCAATCATTTCCATACGTTTAACAACTTTTAAGTTCGCTGTCTCTAATGTATAGCCTTCATCTATCAGCTCTTTAATCAAAAGCATTTTTTTTATGTTGATATAATTATATCTTCTATTTTTTCCTTCACCATTTGTAAGACTGGTTACTATACCTTTGTCCTCCCAATAACGGATTTGCCGTGTCGGAATTCCTGTTATCTGAGACACCTCACCAATACCCACAATAAGTGTTTCTAAAAATTTATCATCAAATGCCATATTACAACCTTATTTGGAATTTATTTGCAATGATTGTAAATAAATTGCAAAAATAAATTTATTCTGTAAAATAGTATACCTGTATAAAAATTAAATACCAAATTGCAATGTAATCAGCTGATTATCCTGTACTAACCGCTAATTTTCAGAGATATAATATGACAAAAGCAAATTTAACCACATTGAAATCAAAGACAGATGATGTAAAAAAATCTGCATTAGTTCTAATCGAATGCCAAAATGAATGGCTTCACCCAACAGGCCATTTATATCAGAGCTTTAAAGATAAAGATTTATTTGAAGATTCAATCAAAAATATTGAATCAGCTTTGGTCTATGCAAGACAGATTAAGATGCCAATTATTCACTGTGGTTTAAGATTTCAAAAGGGATATCCAGAATTAGCCAATGGAAAAACAGGCTTGAGATGTGCCATTAGTCACTATGGTACTTTTCCTATTGACACTTTTAATTCACAATTTTATGAAACTTTAGCACCAATAAACGAAGAATTTATTGTAATGGGAAGAACTGGATCAAGTGGATTTGCTGGTTCCAATTTGGATGTATATCTAAGAAACAATAATATAGAAACACTTTATTTAGTAGGATATGCTACTAATGTTTGTGTGGAATCAACTTTCCGTGAAGCTCAAGACAAAGGCTATCTTCCAGTCATTATTAGTGATGCAACTGGAACATTTGATAGAATTCAACAAGATCATATGCTGAAGTATACAGTTCCCCATTATGGTGAATCAATAACGACTAGCGAATTTGAACGGCTATATGACTATAGCTAAAATTTTAATTTAAATATAAATAAATTCAATAGATTATAGAACAGTTTTTTTAGCTATCCTGATGATTAGGATAGCTAAATCATATTCTTCACAATTCATTCTAAATATTAACTAATATTATAAACAACTGGTAAAAGGCTTTTTTAATTTATAATAAAATGTAGGATACAAATTTATCGCTTTAGTTAAAATAAAAATCAGCATTTATAATATTTTTATATTAAATTCAATCAATTAAATATATTTAAAAAATTCAGCCTGATCACAGAGTATGAATTTTTGACTTTAGCTTGATAATGTTAAAAAAAAGGATTGGGTTATTTTTAACCTTTTAGCATTTGTATACTGGTCTAAATATTACCATGCAAAAAATATTTCAGGCGACGCAGGCATGAATTCACAATATCTCAAAATGGGAAAATATGCTGAACGCAGTTGAATATCGTACCCTTTGTTAAAAACCATTTTCCATAATAATCTGTCCTGGTACTCTATTGCGATGCATGCTATAGCCCATATTCAGCAGTGATTGAAATGTATCTGCTACCATGCTTGGATTACCACATAACATAAACCGAGTCTTCTCTGGAGCAAAATCAAGCCGTAAACCCTTGGCTAGAGAATCATTTGACAATAATTGTGGTAAACGTTCATTCAGCGCACCTGTGACATTTTCACGGGTGACCACTGGTTGGTAAGATAGTCTATCAACATATTCTCCAACTAGCGGATGGTGATTTAATTCGTTGATATAATTGTTAAAAATCAATTCATTTGCGTGAGAAACAGAATGCACCAGCCCAATTTGCTGAAAACGCTCCCACACCGATGGTTGTTGTAGCATAGAAAGAAACGGGGAGATGCCGCTGCCGGTACTGAGCAGAACCAGTTGCTCACCATCGGTGAAGCGGCCGGGCAATAGAAAGCCAAATGCAGTTTTATCAAGCAGGATGGTGTCTTTTGCTTTTAACTGCGCCAGCCTTGCACTCATCGGCCCGTTTTCAATCAGTACCACAAAAAATTCTAATGTCTCAGCATATTCGGCTGAGACGATGGAATAGGCGCGCCAGATATATCCAGCTCCATCACGAAAACCTAATCGCGCAAACTGGCCGGCACTGAAGCGATAGGCTTCGGGGCGGGTAATGGCAAAAGTCAGCAGTTTCGGGGTATGGTGTTTTACCCACAGTACGGTTTCTTCGGTAAATTTGGCTTCAGCAGCCTGCATGCAGTTGTTCCTGTGTCGGCCACCAGCCAAGCGGCGGCGCTGTATTGTGTTAGAGTCTGATATCGATGTCCTGATATTTGCGGCTGATTTCGGTATTTTTGATTTCAATGCCGTCGCTTACTGCCCATTTACCATCGTTGATACGCTGGTATTGCAGGCTGAAGTCGCCATCGCCGATTTTATGCAGGGCAAAGGTTTCGCCCGCTGGAATATAAAAAGAGCGGATAGCGGTGAATTTTCCAGCGTGCAATTCGTATAATTGGGCAAATACCGGCGATTGCAAGGATGAGGCGTGCACGATGATGGTGTTATTACCGCGTTCACGCAAAACTGGATAACCGGATACATAGGCAGCCTTAAGCGGAAAAAGCTGACCGTTGGGTGCTGTTAGCACTGGTCCGCCGGCCTGCGCCGGCGTATTTTCCGCAGGCGGATAGGCCAGACGCCACCACACGCCACCCATAGCTATCAGAATCGCGATACCCACTATCCACATCCATCCATGGCCATGGTCGTGCAGGTCAACCACGTGGTCTTGATGATTGGGTAGCAAAACTGGCGGAGCAAACGGGGTCTGCTTTCGAGCCAGTAAGGCCGGTGACACATGTGCTTGCAGGCTTTGGCGCGCAATCCACACATCATGATGATGGCGTTTTTCTGGGTCCGAGAGCACGTTGTAGGCTTCGTTGATTTCAGCCATGCGCTGATGTGCCTGCGGATTATGCGGATTGCGGTCTGGATGGTATTTTTGAGACAAAGCCCGATAGGCGGCGCGAATCACTTCTGCAGACGCGCCGGGAGCTACATTTAATACGTCGTAGTAGTTGTGCACGGATTGTTCACTTACACTGGTTAATTCAAGGTATTGAGTGCATGGCTGATATCCTCCCAGATATCCTCGATATCTTCGATGCCGGCAGAAATACGCAGCAGACCTTCCCGAATACCTAATGCTTCTTTTACTTCTTTACTCATGCCGCTGTGCGACTGGCTGGAGCTGTGGTTAATTAAGCTTTCCACGCCACCGAGGCTAGCAGCCATGCGGATTAGGCGCAAGTTTTTAATTACGCTGTTGGCCGCTTCGCGGCTGTTCTGGCGTAGGTAGATGGAGACTACTCCGCCGAAGCCATGCTTCATCTGTTTGCAAGCGATATCGTGATGCTCGTGTTCAGGCAGGCCGGGATAAAACACTTTTTCTACCGCCGGATGCTGCTTCAGCCGGCGCGCTAGCTCAGCTGCATTGGCCAGATGCCGATCCATGCGTACAACCAGAGTTTTGATACCGCGCAATACCAGCGCACAATCCATCGGACCCGCTACGCCGCCGGTGTTGATGCTCAAAGCACGCAACTGGCGTGCATGTGCCTCGTCTTTAACCACGACTATACCCATTAATACATCGGAATGTCCGCACAAATATTTGGTAGCAGAATGAAAAACGATGTCTACACCCAGATTTAGCGGTTGCTGAACATAGGGTGTGCCAAAGGTATTGTCTATACCGACAATGGCTCCGGCTGCTTTGGCTTTCGCAGAAAGTGCGGCAATGTCTACCAGACGCAGTAACGGGTTACTCGGGGTTTCTAGCCATACCATTTTGACTTTTGTTTGTGCCAATATGCTATCCAGATTAGCTGGATTGGTGAGGTCTGCAAAAATAACATTCACGCCCCATTGGGCATACACTTCTGTGAGTAGGTCGTAGGCACCACCATAAATATCGGCTACAGCCACAATAGTGTCACCTGGACGCAGAAAAGTACGCCACACAGCATCAATTCCGGCCATACCACTGGCATAGGCAAAGCCAGCGCAACCATTTTCAAGCTCGGCTACCGTGTCTTCTAGTACCTGACGGGTAGGGTTGGAGATGCGTGCATAACGAAACGGGATATTTTCGCCAATTTCATGTAGGGCAAACATGCTATTTTGGTAAATAGGCGGCATTAAAGCACGGTTATGCTCTTCAGGCTGATAACTTGAATGGATGGTCTGTGTGGCAAATTTCATATTTTCTCCGCTGAGATAAGTCTTGGTTTTGTCGGTACCGCAGCAGGTACTGGCAAAATACCAGCTGCCGCGGGTGCTTAGTTTAGCATGCACCCTGCTTCTGAGGCAGCTTCACGTTGCCGAATACCTAAACCCGAGTGATTTGCTCGGAATTAAGCCATACAGTATAATTTTACGCCTTATGTGCCGCCAGTTTGGATGTTTTTTTATAGTATCTGGCTGGCAGATTTGACATTGTTTCAAGAGGAAAACCATCAGAATGGACACTATTGCCGATGTGCAAAGCAGTGTTGATAAACGCAATATGCCAATCAATCAGGTTGGTGTGAAGGGCTTACGGCTACCGCTATGTATTATGAGTGCGGCCGGTGAACAACACACAATAGCTGATTTAACCATGACAGTAGCGCTGCCAGCCGAGCAGAAGGGCACGCATATGTCTCGTTTTGTCGAGTTAATGCATTCGCAGCAAGTCAGCATCGATTTTGCGGCGCTCAAAGAGCTTACCGCGAGCATGTTGCAGAAGCTACAGGCAACGGCTGGTAAAATCAGTATGCGTTTTCCTTTTTTTCGGCACAAGCAGGCACCAGTGACGGCTATTTCCAGCCTGCTGGATTACGAAGTGAAGCTCTGTGGGGAGATCAAGGACGGTATTTATCAGCACACGTTGCAGGTAATGATTCCGGTAACTAGCTTATGTCCGTGTAGTAAGGAAATTTCGGCTTACGGTGCACATAATCAGCGCTCACATGTGACAGTTACACTACAATCCTGCGAAGCCGTGATGATTGAAGAAATCATTGATATGGTGGAGCAGCAGGGTTCCTGTCAATTATATGGTCTGCTGAAACGGCCGGATGAAAAATATGTAACTGAATACGCTTACGACAATCCGAAATTTGTTGAGGATATGGTACGCGATGTAGCTACGGCGCTTAAAGCCGACACGCGCATTCAATCTTTTACCGTGGAAAGCGAAAATTTCGAATCTATTCACAATCACTCGGCCTATGCACTGATACAATACCCCTGATTTGATATCTCAACATTCAATCTTTATCCGTTTCTGTGTGGATAAACTTAGAAAACATAAGGGGAAGTGAATGGCTACCCCCCGCTTGGTTTTGCTGGTAGCCATTTACTGAGTTCGATGTTCTGGTTGGAATTACACTGGCTACTGTGACATTTATGTATCACTCTTTTTCTCGCTTGCGTGTCTGCACGGATTTCCTACTGAAGCATTTGGTGCTGTTATCTGCGCTGCTATTGGTTCTGAGCCACGCTGGGCTGGCTGCCGGTAATAACGGTAGACTGTTGCCGCCAGAACAGGCTTTTGTGCCACAGTTAAATGTTCACGATAATGAAATACGGGTACATTTTGTTATTGCAAATGGCTATTATTTATACCGCAATAAAATTTTAGCTACTACTGAGCCGGCGGGCGTGCTCGGTGCCGCTCAGTTTAACCAGTCGGGAAAACAAAAAGAGGATGAATTCTTTGGCAAGCAAGAGGTTTATTACCAACATACTGATGTGGTCTGGCGCTATAACAAAGGCACACAAACCGAACCATATCAGCTGACCTTATCCTATCAGGGCTGTGCTGAAGCTGGTATCTGTTATCCGCCAGTGGAAAATACCCTTACCATCAGCCGCACTGGCAAATATCATATTGTCCCATCTTCTGCGCCTAATCAGCCGGAACTGGATAGTTTCAGCAGCCCTCCTGCTATTGCTCCACCTCCAGAATGGTCTGGCAATTCGGGCAGCGACAGTCTGTTTCAGTTATCTCGGACAACCCTAATTACCAATTTAATGACGTTTTTCATTGCCGGCATGGGTTTGAGCCTGACGGCATGTATGTACCCATTGCTGCCGATTGTGTCGGCAATTGTCATGGGTTCGCGCCAGAAAACTACAAAATGGCGGGCATTTCTGCTGTCGTTTGTGTATGTGCAGGGGCTGGCTTTTACTTACACCGTGGTGGGTATTGTAACGGCACGTACCGGAGCTTTTCTCACCGGCTGGCTTCAACAGCCGGCAGTAGTGCTATCTGCAGCAGCAATATTGGTGATTCTGGCATTGTCGATGTTTGATTTATACAGTATTCAGCTACCCGCCAGCTGGCAGGCATATTTTCAACGCATGAGCAACCGTTTCCGTGGCGGTCATTTATTATCAGTACTGGTTATGGGGGCATTGTCGGCACTAATTATCGGTCCTTGTGTTGCACCGCCATTGGCTTTTGCGCTTGGCTATATTGGTCAGAGCGGTGATGCTGCTCTGGGAGGTATGGCACTGTATGTCATGGCACTGGGTACTGGTGTTCCACTGATTCTGATTTCCGTATTTGGCGTACATATTCTACCGCGTGCCGGAAACTGGATGACATGTGTAAAATATTTATTCGGGTTGATGCTATTGGGCGCGGCCACTTATATTGCCACCCCGTTTCTAAACTACTATTTGGTAATCATCATTTATACCTTGCTGATGGTTGCACCAGCGTGTTATCTGGGCTGGCAGTGGTATTATGCCCCCAAACGCAGACGCTGGTTCACAGCACTGGCCGGCATACTATTTCTGACTGGTGGTATTTATTTTATGACAGCCAGCCTCATGCACCATGTCACCCCACTCCATCGCTTTTTGACATTAACACCGCCAAACGGCCAGCATTTCGGACGATATTTCACTAAGCCAATTCATTTGCGACAGGCCATGCAGGAGCTGTTTGATAAGGATCCAGACAAACCGGTAGTCGTAGATTTCTATGCCGACTGGTGCATTTCCTGTAAAGAAATGACAGCGTTTACATTAAGTAATGCTGCGGTCAGAAGAGTTATTGAAGAAGATCGCTTCTTACAAATTGATGTTACCAACAATACACCAGCGCAACGACACATGTTGCAACAGTATGGCTTGTACGGACCACCGGGTCTATTTGTGGTACACAGTAACGGCTATCGCAGTAAACCCTTAATTGGCTATGTACCAGCACCGGAATTATTAAGTTGGTATGACAAGCAAGTACAGAAAGCACAATAAATTAGCAGCCTCGCTGCAAATGCAGGGAGACTGCCGCGCAGATAACAAACTGTATCGGCTGTATCAAAGAAAAGTGTTCAATCGTGATATTTGCGGTCGGCTACTTTCAGCGCCCGCCGAGCCAGAGCCAAATTGGCCGTTTTACGGTCGAGCACCATAAACATGAATACGCCTTTCACATTCTTCATCGGCCGCAGCAGGTAATACTGCTTATGCAGGCTGATGAGAATATCATCTATTGCATCTTCATTACTTTCCTGTCCATAGAGGCGTGCAATGGCTTTTACCTCGGAACGTACAATTTCAGTATTGCCAGCAGAAAGAATGTCCAGATCCATGCCAGACGGGCTGACTCCATCTATAAACATTCCGCTTTCATAATCCACGACAGCACACGCCATGACACCTTTAGTTGCCGCCAGCTCATCAATGACGCCTTCAAATCTCACTGTGATATCCTTCTTCTGATGCCATACTTGCTTATGGCAGGGTATTTAATCATCTATTTTCCAATTTTTTCCCGCTTTTGACCAGCATTAACTATTTTTTAACTAGAGGCTCTTTTCGATATTTATTTATCTTCATACAGATAGCCCAATCAGCCCTGAGAAGCAAATTCCAGTTCTGAATCAGATGCAAACCACCGTGCTACCGCTATAATAGCAACATTGAACAGGGGCGGAAGCTGTTATGCTGTATGTTTATCAATCCAATCACTTATCTGATTTAGCTGCACTTTTAGCCAGCGTGTATCAGCACACCGCCGAGTATTCAGCCTGGACACCGACTGAAATTGTAGTTCAAAGTCAGGGCATGCGACGCTACCTCAACCACTATCTGGCTCAGGAACACGGCATCGCAGCCAATCTGCATTTCAGCCTACCAGCTGCTTACATCTGGCAGTTAACTCATAAAGTACTACCTGACACGCCCAGACTCAATCCTTTTCAAACAGATGTGCTGCGCTGGCGCCTATTCAGCCTGTTTCGTAGCAATGAATTACAGGGAGCACAATTATGCCTGACTGCCAAAGCATTGCAATCATACCTTGAAAGCAGTATACAGGCACCCTACCATCTTGCCGGCAAACTTGCAGATATGTTTGACCAATATTTAATTTATCGCAATGATTGGATAAATAATTGGCAAAAAAAAGAATTAGTTGGTCTTGGAGAAGATGAGGACTGGCAGGCAGAATTATGGTATTGGCTAAGTAAAGAAACCAGTTTCCCCCATCGTGCCGGCCTAATGCAAGATTTTTTGTCACAGCTGCGAGAAGAACACCTACCGAAACGTATTTTTGTTTTTGGCATTGCCACTCTGGCACCAGTCTATCTACACGCTTTGCAGATAATGGCACAGCACACTGATGTACATGTGTTTGCAGTGAATCCATGTGCCGAATACTGGGGCAATGTCCTTTCTGCTGATTTACTGCTCGAGCATCAGCAAGCGGATTCAAGTATGGTCGGCCATCCCCTACTCGCCAGTCTGGGAAAACAGGGGCGTGATTTTTTTGATGCACTCAATGATTTAGGCGAAGTAGTGTACATGCCACCAGTTTATGCAGAATGCGGCGACACTGCCGACAGCCTGCTACACCGGCTACAAAACGATATTCAGTGTCTGCACCATCCCAAACAGACCGACCCACCTTATGTACAGCAAGCTTATGATAATTCTATACAGATTGTGTCTGCACACTCTTGCTTACGTGAGCTGCAAATTCTGAAAGAGCAGCTGATGCAGGATTTAGCCACACATCCAGAGTGGCAGCCACAAGACATTGCCGTACTCACTCCGCATATCGAGCCTTATTTACCGTTCATACATGCGGTATTTGGTCAGACTCAGGGCAACACCCCTGCACTGCCCTACAACATTGCTGACGTAAAAATCAGCTTGCAGGAGCCATTACTGCAATTGCTGGAAAAACTCTTGCAACTCATGCAAAGCCGCTTCGACATCGAAAGCATACAGCCCTTATTAGACGAATCACCGCTGCGCGCACGTTTCGATTTAAGTGACAGCGACGTGGAACTAATTAGCCGTGTCTGGCGAGAACAAGGTGTTCGCTGGGGCATAGACACAGATATGCGCCATAAATATGGCGGTGAAAGCAAACTTTTTACTTGGCAGCAAGCTCGTGAACGAACTGTACTAGGCTGGCTGCTGCCAGACGATAAACGCACTGCCCTGTGGCAGCAACAATTGCCATGGTTTGGCGATGTTGGCCAGACAGAGATTTTAGCTCGGGGACAACAGTTAATTGATTGTCTGATTAAGCACCACAGTTGCTGGCAAAGCGCTGCCAACATCAGCGATTGGATTGCCCGCACACGCCTGCTCCTGCGCGATGTAGCCGATGCGGATTCTCTGGCTGGTCAAGCCATGCAGCAACTGGAAACCAGCCTTGGCGAATGGCAGGCACAAGCAGAGCTGGCACAATTTGAGTGTCTAATTGAGCCAGAAATCGCCATAGAGCATTTACAGAACTATCTATCCGGTACTCGTCAGGCCGGCTTTTTACGGGGTGGCATCACCTTTTGCAGTATGGTGCCGATGCGCAGTCTACCCTTTCGTTGTATTTGCCTACTTGGCCTAAACGACGGAGACTACCCGCGTACCACTAAATCCGCTGCTTTCGATTTGATTGCCCGCCATCCACGCCGTGGTGACCGTGCCCGCCGAAATGACGACCGCTATCTGTTTCTTGAATCCATTTTGAGCGCACAAGAGAAACTCTATCTGTCATACATTGGTAAAGATATACGCAAAAACGAAGAGCTGGCACCCTCTGCCCTACTGCATGAGCTAATAGATGTACTGTCGGCAATGACCGGCTGCAACCCGTTGCAGTTCAATCAGCAACATATCATTCGCCATCCATTACAACCGTTTTCCTATCGATATTTTAATGGAGACCTGAATAGCAGCCGCTCTGATTATGCCGAAGCTTTGAATCAAAAAATGGTCAAGCCACTGCCATTTTATGCAGCCACAGAAGAAGCCGAATTACAACCACAAGAAATTGATACTGAAACGTTTATCCGTTTCTGGCGCAATCCGGTACGCCATTGGCTACAACAACAATTGCAATGGCAAGTACCGTATCAAGAAGCACCAGTCAGCGCCGCAGAACCATTTGCCATTGAAAACAGTGCCCTAATCTATAGTGCTTACACGCGCGCGCGCCAGCAGCATCTGGATTTTAACGACGTGGATGCAGCATTAGCGGTCAGCGGATTGGTGCCAGAAGGCGCGCTTGGTTTAGTTGTCAGCCAGACTTTACGCACCCAAACACTCGCTCTGGATGGTGAAATACTGTTTAGCCCCGCTGTAGCCGATATCGTTTTCGTTTTCAATCATCAACAGCTACAACTCAGTGGCAACATCAGCCATATACACCAGTGCGGACAATTACTCGAGCGCACTCAGGCGCCCACCGCACCAGATAACATTGAATTGTACCTGCGCCATTTACTTTTTAGCGCCAGCGCCACTGAGTTTAAACAGGATACCTACGAGCTATACCCGCCCCAGCCACGCAAGCTAGCCGCACTAAGCCGGCCGGATGCACAGGCGCAGCTGGCCTTATGGCTGGATTATTACCAGCTTGGGCAACACCGGCCACTGCCATTTTTTCCGAAAACCAGTCTCAGTGCCGCCCGCTACTGGTATAAGCGCCGACAAAAAGCCAACACCCTACCAGAATATGGCTCGGAAGAACGCAGCGCAGCTTTTAAAATGTATATGGACAGCCACAACGGCAAACCGCAGGCCGAATATCCCGAAGTAGCCCAAGTATTCGGCCGTGACGAAACCCTGCCGATTGACAGCCCGCTGTTTTGGCAGCTGATTGAAAAACTACTGCTGCCAATGATGGCCGCGCTGGAAACAGCCGAAAAAGAACAATGAGCCAAGCCTTAAACCCCATTACCATGCCTTTAAACGGCAGCAGCTTGATAGAAGCTTCTGCCGGTACCGGCAAAACTTTCAACATCGCCGCACTGTTTGCACGGCTGGTATTGCTGGAACACATGCCGATAGATGCCATACTGGTGGTGACCTTCACCAAAGCCGCCACAGCCGAACTAAAAACCCGCCTGCGGACACGCCTCAACCAAGCTCTGGCCTTACTGCAAAACACTCTGCCCGCCGAACAAAACGATCCGGTACTGCAACAACTCATTGACTATGCGCGCGCTCAGGAAGACGAAACCAGTCTGATACTGCGCCTACAGGCTGCGATTACCCAATTCGACCGCGCCGCCGTGTACACCATTCACGGCTTCTGTCAGCGCGTACTCACTGACTACGCCTTTTTGTGCCAGACACCATTTGATACGGAAACCATCGAAACCGACCCTGAACTATTGTGCCGGTTTGCCGAAGATTTCTGGCGCCAGCAAGTCAGCAACAACAACAGCCTAGCTGAGCTTGCGGTAACCTACAAACTAACACCGGCACGCCTAATGCGTGAAATGGGTCGTTTTTGTGGCATAGCCGATATCCAGTTGCGTCAGCCGCCGGCTGTAAACAAAGATGATATCCATGCATGTTGGCAGCAGACCTGGCACACTGTCTGTACGCGCTTTGCTCATATTCAGGATGCATTCTGGCAATTACAGCCACAACTCAACGGCAATGTTTATCGCACCAGCAGCTACCAACAACTTTTCTGCGACCTACAATCAGCTCTGGAAAGTGTAGCCAGCATACCGACCTTTTCCACTGCGACACTAGAAAGATGTGCCAAACTGGCTGCTGACCAACTGCACGAAAAAACCAAAAAAGGACAAACTCTAAACGATGTACTGGTAGCGGAAGTAGCGGTATTAGCCGAGTTGGCTGCTGCTTTCAGTGCCTTGCAAGCAGCAGACACCAGCGTTGTACTGCAATTACAGCTGGATTGCTTCAATTACGTAAGAAAGTGTCTGAGCGAACATCGGCGCCACAGCCATCAGCGCAGCTACGACGACCTTCTTGCCGACGTTGGTATGGCACTATCTACAGAAAATCCCATGGCCTCTGCACTGGCTGCCGCATTAGCACAAACATGGCAAATAGCACTTGTAGACGAATGCCAAGACACCGACCCGCTGCAATACAAAATATTCAAAACCGCTTTCGCCGAGCAAAATCGGCCACTGATTATGGTTGGCGACCCCAAACAAGCTATTTATCGTTTTCGCGGTGCCGACATTCATGCCTATCTACGTGCTGCCGCTGATACCCCGCCGCAACAGCGCTATACCCTCACCACCAATTACCGCAGCCATCAGGCACTCGTACAGGCAATCGGGCATCTTTTCAATGGCAAACAGCTACCATTTGTGCTGGAAGGTATCGATTACCCACCGGTACAAGCACAGGCACCCGAAAGCCGCCTGCATAGCAGACTGAGCAAAACAGTCGTACCTGCCGTGGTCGTACGCTGGCTACCCGAACAAATTGAGCTTAATAGCAAAGGCGAAGAGCTTATCCCCAATAAAGACAGCTTGCGTGTACGTGCCGCAGAATGCTGTGCCCACGAAATAGCCGCCCTGATTAATCAAGGCAGACGTGATGAACTGTTACTCAACACACGGCCATTACAGGCAGGCGACATCGCTGTACTGGTACATTCCCACAACGAGGGCAGCATGATTGCCAGTGCCCTTAAACGCTGCGGTATCATGAGTGTGTCACTCGGTAATCAGTCCGTATTTGCCAGTACCGAAGCACAGGCTGTACTGGCGTTGCTCCGTTTTTGGCTGCAACCGCAACGTACCGAAATTTTGCGCTTTATTCTTGGCGGCATACTGTATAACCAAACAGCAGCACAACTGGCACAACTGAACGAAAATGAAAACGACCTCAGCGAATGGATACAGCTGGCACAGCAAACCCGCGAGCTATGGCAGCAGTATGGCATTTATAGCGCCATGCAGTGGTTTGCCGGCCACACCAGCATGGAAACGAACCTGCTTAGCCAGCGCAATGAACGCAGCCTGACCAATCTGTGGCAACTCACTGAATTACTTGCCGACGCCGAACAAACCCTGCCCACCGCCACCGCCTTACTCGACTGGCTTGCCAGTGCCATCGACAACGAACGGCCGGCCGCTGAAAACAGCCTGCTGCGGCTGGAAAGCGACGAAGCATTGGTTAAAATTGTCACCATGCATGCCTCCAAAGGGCTAGAATATCCTGTTGTATTCTGTCCTTTTGTTTGGGACGGCAAAGAGGCCATCAGCAATCAGGAAAATTGGCAGCGCTTGCATCAGCAGGATAAGACAGAACTGATTGCCAGCAGCCTTCTTAGCGACACTGACCGCACAGAATTGGTACGCGAAAGTATGGCCGAACGCTTGCGCCTGTATTACGTAGCTTTCACCCGTGCTCGTGAACAACTCATTCTCTATACAGCCGCCTGCAACAACACCGCCAGCAACCCCATGGCATGGTTACTGGATGAGCAGCCCGACGGCACACTTGAACAATCACTACAGTTTTGGCAGCAAACCCACAAAAAAAATCTCTCCAGCACCCTGCATGCAGCATGGCAAAA
The DNA here is from genome assembly GCF_002777855.1 of Snodgrassella alvi. Taxonomy (GTDB): domain Bacteria; phylum Pseudomonadota; class Gammaproteobacteria; order Burkholderiales; family Neisseriaceae; genus Snodgrassella; species Snodgrassella alvi_E. Next base: position 28,793 of record NZ_MEIK01000015.1, on the reverse strand, counting down.
ACGATTAGCCGGCTGCAGCGCATCCATGTTTCACTGGTGCGAAGGCAGTGTTGCGCCTACCGTTGCGGATGAAGCAGTAGCGCCAGAGCAACCCTATCGCGCCCTAAACCTGCCAACACGAGAATTTCAGACTGTACGCTATACCAGCTTCACCAGCTTAAGCCGCCACGAATACCGTCACTACGAACACAGCCTCGAAGAAGAAAAACTGGCACCAGCACTCGATCAGGCGGAAATATTGTCACAGCCTGCAACCACCGTCGCTGAAGCCGAAACCGCCCTATTGGCATTTGAACGTGGCATCAATGCCGGCTTGTGCCTGCATGCCATACTAGAACAGACTGAATTTAGCCAGCCAGCCAACAGTGACGAACAAGAACAAATACTTGCCTGTCTCGCCCGCTACGGTTTCGATAGCACCCATGCTGCTACCATGCAGGAACTCAGCGATGCCGTACGCCACTGCCCCTTGTCCGCACAGACCACCATAGCAAACCTGCCCATCACACAGCGCGTCGCCGAAATGAATTTCATGCTACATGTCGACGACTTTAATATCGCAGATTTACAACAGTGGTTTGCCCAAGCACCCGGCCTGCCTGAATGCTGTGTTCAGGCAGCTCAAGAGCTAGACTTTGCCACCGTCAGCGGCTATATCAACGGCGCCATTGACCTAATGGGCGAAGACATACACGGGCAAGTATATGTAATCGATTACAAATCTAACCATCTGGGCAACCGCCTTGACGACTATACCCAGGCAAACATGGACACCGCTATCGCCAGACATCATTACTATTTACAGGCACTCATTTACTGCATCGCCTGCGCCCGATTTTTGCACAGCCACGGACAGCTACCGCCCACTATCAGCGTACGGTATCTGTTTCTGCGCGGTCTCAATCCTCTTAATCAGCATGGCATCTGGCAGTGGGATATCGATACTAGTACCCTGAAGCCATGGCTGCCAGCACATGACAAAGCAAAATAGCTGCGGTATATTGAACGTAACTGCCGTAAATTCGCTAAGGAAGCAACAGCATGCTAAATAAACCCGAAGAATTCATCATGGCCATTCTCGCCGGCATCTGGGTAGTGATCACCTTCATCATCTGCCGCTATCTGCAATTGCCAACAGATACGGGTTTGCTCGTCACCACCTTGACACTGGTGTGGGCACTGGTGTTTTTTCTTCTATGGCAACGGGCACGCACGCGCAACATATGGCCATTATTCTTGGGTTTATTGGTCATGTGCTGGTGGCGTGCCATTCACTACGGCTCAAGCGAAATCATGCTCAATAGTGATGGCAGCACAACCAAATTGGTACATTGGTACGGCAGCTGGACAGCACTCATTATCTACGCCCTGATTCCGGTTATTGCCGGCTATGCTTTCAAATGGTGGCAGCATAAACGGCAACGCCCGCAGCCTAGCGCCTAAATTTCCATTCGCATCATTCTACCGTGCGGCAAAACCACAGTTTTGCCGCAAACTCATTTACAGAAGATAGGCGGCTTTTCCACAATCCAAATCCTGCCGGCAAAAAACAACAGCCTGTCACACACATCTGCTCCCAAAATCCATATTTTTACTTAATCGGGTAAAATTCCGGAAATCAGACTGGATAACCGGACAGCAACCACTAAAATCACTACATCTACCACAGAACACATCAGCCCAAACCCATGTCCCATACCGCACACAATTTGCAGCAACGCCGTCGATTAGGCCGCATGCGCCTTCTGGCTACCAGCCTACTGTGTGCTGCCTGCATCTTATTTGTGTTCAGTTGTCTGTGGCAGCAGCACTATCCGGCACTCGCTTACCTGAAAGCATTTGCCGAAGCAGCCATGGTAGGTGCACTGGCTGACTGGTTTGCGGTTACAGCCCTATTCCGCCATCCACTCGGTTTGCCCATTCCTCACACCGCCATTCTGCCGCAAAAGCAAAATAAAATCGCTGATGAGCTCGCACGCTTTATCGAAAACAATTTTTTGCAAGACAAAGCCATCGCCGGCCGCATTTATCGTCTGCATCCGGCCACCAGCGCATTACAATGGCTGGTCAATACAGACAACCAGCAGCAATGGTTGCCTATCCTTACTCGTCAGATTCCGCTCCTATTACGCACCGCCACCGCTAGCGACGTCTCCCGATTCATTAGCCAACTGCTAAACACACAGTACAGCGGTGCCCGCGTAGGCAAAACATTAGCCAACCTCCTGCTATTGATAAACAAACAAGGAATCGACACCATTCTCCTGCGTGCACTATTACAACAAGTGTGCCGCTGGCTACAAAACGAACAAACACGAGCTCAGTTGGAAAAAAGCCTGCTGTCATGGGTAGGCAGAATTGAAAAAAGCGACCCCTCTACATGGGACAAACTCAAAGCCTCGCTCAAAACCACCCTCACTGCACAGATAGATGATTGGGTAGCCGGCAAAGCCCTCAACTGGGCTGATTCCTATATAGACGCTGTACTAGACAATCCACAACATGCATTCTGGCGTGCCAGTCGCAAACAACTGCTCATCATCGAGCGGCAGTTACGCCGCAACCGCCGCTGGCATCGCCAACTGGCCACTAGCCGGCAGCAATTACTACAATCGGCCGCCTTACAGCAAAGCATCATGGATTTATGGGATAGCTTCGTTGGTTGGAGTGAGCAGGACATCACTCAACATAATTCATGGTGGCAGCAGCAGCTCATTCGCCTGTGTACCCATATGCAACAGCAAGCCAGCCAGTATCCGCAATTTATGCGCCGGCTCGACACCCGCATCACACTATGTGCACGCCATTTCATCAAGCAGTACAAAAATCGTGTCAGCCAGTTTATCGCCGACAAAGTAAAAAGTTGGGACAGCCGGCAGATGGTAGATAAACTCGAGCTAAGTGTTGGCCGCGATTTACAATTCATCCGCATCAACGGCACATTGGTGGGCGGATGTATCGGTCTCATCATCTACGTACTATCACAATGGTTAAGTCACTAAAAAATTAAAGCACATTAACCTGTCCGCCTAAACAAATGATTTTATTGTTTAAAGATTTGTTTGTATTGATTAAGATATAATAAGCCACATCCATACCTGCATCTGGACAGACTCACCCCATGTATATTCCTTCTCGCTTTCTTGTTTTTCTTGCACTGTCCTGCATTCTCGTCAAAGCACAGGCTCAGCCCCAGCCAGTTAATTCTGATTCTCATACCGCCGAACTAAGTCCCATTGTGGTTGTTGCTTCAAAGCAAAATGCACCCGGTATCGAAATTATAGACCCCAAAACTGCCCTTCAACCCCTACCGGCACAGGATGGTGCCGACTTACTCAAATCCGTAGCCGGCATGAGTGTTACCCGCAAAGGCGGTAGCTCCGGCGACCCTTTGCTGCGCGGTCTTGGCGGTTCGCGCCTGCTCATTACCGCCGACGACCAGTTTGTACTCGGTGGTTGCCCCGGACGCATGGACCCGCCCACATCCTACCTCTTTCCGGCCAGCTACGACCGCGTAATCATTACTAAAGGCCCTCAGGCCGTTAATCAAGGTCCGGGCATGATTACTGGTTCAGTCCGATTCATGCGTGACGAAAAACCACTCACACAGCCCACGGCCAAACTCGATAGCGCCCTTACCAAAGGCTCATTCGGACGTAGCGATGCCTACTTAGACAGCACACTGGGCAATCAGTACGGCTGGCTGCGACTCAACGCCAGCCACAACGAATCAAAAGACTACAAAGATGGTGATGGTGACACCGTTCATTCCGCTTTCAAGCGCAACAACCAGATGGTGCAGGCTGCCCTCACACCCTTTACTGATACCTTGCTGGCCGTACAGTATGAACACAGCACCGGCCATGCCCGCTATGCCGACCGGTCAATGGATGGTACCCAATTTAACCGCCGTGGCTGGTCAATGAAACTGCGTCAGCAAAACATAACCGACTGGCTAAGCCAGATACAGTTTGAATACGGCCGCAGCAAAATTGATCATGTCATGGACAACTTCAGCCTGCGTACTACTCCACCAATGAAAATGAATGGCGGCATAGGTATGGGCATGAAAATGGGTACAGGCATAAACGGAATGGACAGTACGCATCAAGCAGCCATGCCGGTACGGCGCATGTATTCAGTCATGAATCCAGGACGTGAAATTAAATCAGCCAAACTGTCGGCACAGATAGAGCTTGGCAACACCCACAGCGAAATTGGCACAGACTGGCAGAGTGACGAAGTCAGCGCACGCCCGATGGTAATGAGCACCGACAAACATCAGGCAGAAAACTTCACCAGATGGCCGTTTGAATGGAATCAGACTTATAAACGCCATGGCGTCTACATGCAAAGCGAATGGAATTTCGACGAAAACAATAGTCTCTACGGCGGTCTGCGTCACGACTGGACCAATACCCAGTTCAACCCTAAGAAAAATACCATTGCCCCAAATTATCTACATCAGCATGAAGGCCTAAACGCAGGCTTCATGCGTTTGCAACACCGTGGTGACAGATTCACCAGCTATATTGGCTATGGTCAGGCCGAGCGTGCCCCCGATTATTGGGAACGCAGCAAAACAAATGGAGAAAAACTGCACAAAGAAACCAATCACGAAATCGACGCTGGTCTCAGCTATCAAGGCAGCAGCATCACCAGCTCCATCGACATCTTCGCTAGCAGAATCAATGATTTCATATTGATTGAAAGCATAAACAACAAAAATTTTGCCCGCCAGATTAATGCCCGTCGCTATGGCTTCGAAGCCAAAACCAACTGGCAGTTTGCCCCACACTGGAATCTTGGTGGCAGTCTGGCTTATACCTACGCCAGCAACCGCAGCGACAAACGGCCGCTAGCACAAACCCCACCACTAGAATGGCGCACCTATCTCAACTGGGAAAACGAACACTTCAGCGCCGGTGCCCTTTGGCGTTTAGCTGCCAGCCAGCATCGCTATGCCAAAAATCAGGGCAACATCGTCGGCATGGATTTAGGCCGCAGCAATGGTTTCGGCACGCTTGCCCTCAATGCAGGCTGGAAACCCAACAAACACGCACTCGTACAAATCGGCATCGACAACCTCTTCAACAAAACCTATGCCGAAGCTGTCAACAAATCTGCCTACGACTTCGACACCTATTCCGTACAAGAACGTCGCGTCAACGAACCCGGCCGTACTCTTTGGGCACGGGCTCAGATACGCTTCTGATACATTGCCAACCCACATACAAAAACCCCGGATATCCGGGGTTTTCAATCAACAGAATACACACCAGCGCATCAGTGCAACAACTTCTGCTGCTGGCGTAAATGCCAATATTGCTGCTGCTGTTTAGGCGTCAGAATCTGATAAATATCGTGTTCTCGTTTCAGCTGTAAAAAATCATAATCAGCACGAGCCTGTTGCTGCTGCGCCCATATCTGCTGTTCCTGCGCAATCATATTCTTAGCCTTAGCATCATCAAAACGTTTGCCAGTAACCAGATTTCTACGCAGCTGCTGAAGATTAGACAATGTCTGCCGATTTTCATTACTCATCAACGGACGCTGACTAGCATATTGATGATCAATTTTCTGCACCAGCGCCTTCTGTTGCGTACTCAAATTCAACTGCGGCAAAATTGAATGCGTATTCACCCACCCTTTTACCGGTGCATGTTCTTGAACCACTACAGTTTCAGTCATCACCGCAGTGGGCACCTCCGTTGCGGGTGCTGCAAAAGCGGCCATACTCAAAGAAGACAAAGCAGCCAGCGTTACTACACGGGTAAAACTTTTCATAACACAACTCCTTATTATTTCAGTTAACAATGCACCACAGCATCACATTCTTATATCATCAACAGTATTTCATAAACCAGCGTAAAAACAGGAATATAAATGCAATTAATAAGTAAACAATACCATTATAGCGCTATCAGAAAAAAAACAGCACCTGCATTACAGGTGCTGTTGAATCAAACGGCCAGAATTATTTCTTATCCGGCAGCGCATAAGCAATTACATAATCGCCTACATCCGTAGCATGGCTGGTGCCACCAGCTGAAATCACTACATATTCCTTACCTGTTTTCGGCGAAACATAAATCAGCGGAGCAGCCACCGAACCTACCGGCAGACGCGCTTTCCACACTTCCTTACCTGTTTTCGCATCCAGAGCACGCAGATAATAATCCTGCGTACCAGCAAAGAACACCAGACCAGAAGCTGTAGCCGTAGGACCGCCCAAAGTAGGCATACCAATCGGCATTTGCTGATGCGTCTTAATACCCAGCGGACCAGTATCCTGCACCGTACCCAAAGGTACCTGCCATACCAGCTGCTTAGTGGTTAAATCAATAGCACTCATTGTACCGAACGGAGGCTGCTGACACGGCACACCCAGTGGAGATTGCAGAATATCAATCTTCACCCCACCATAAATACCTGCCACCTGTGGCCGGATTGTACCCATAAAGCCAGGTACTTCATCAGTGGATACCTTATACTGCTTAGCCTGCTCACGAGTGACCAACTGCATACGCAGTGCCATGCGCATATCATTAACAAACATTAGATTGCGCGATTCATCAATCGAAATACCGCCCCAGTTCATACCACCCAATAGACTAGGCCATTCAATATAGGGTTGCGCACCCGGTGGCGTGAAACGGCCTTTGTATACCGATTTCTTAAACAAAATACGGCAATACAACTGGTCAAACGGTGTAATACCCCACATCCGTTGCTCAGTCAGCGTTTCATTTCCGATACTCGGCATACCTACCGAATCCGGCTGCGTAGTCGCCAAATGCTCACCTTCTGCAGCCGGAGCAGTCGGTACAGGGCGTTCCACTACCTTAGTCACAAACTCACCATTACGACGGTCAATCACAAAAATCTGACCGGTCTTAGTGGTCTGAATCAGAGCAGGAACTTTCTGTCCCTTATCATTAGTCACATCATACATCACCGGCTGAGAAGGCAGGTCATAGTCCCACACATCATGGTGAATCAGCTGACGCACCCAGCGCAGCTTACCCGTGCTGGCATCTAGAGCCACCACAGCTGCACCAAATTTTTCTTTAATGTGATTGCGGTCACCGCCCCAGTAATCCGGAGGGCCATTACCAGTTGGTAAGTAAACTTGATTCAGTTCCTTATCATAAGTAGGAATAGTCCATACATTTGGCGTTTCTAAAGTATAGTTCTGACCAGGTTTAGCTAAACCATCCGGTTTACCAATATCCCAAGTCCACACCAGCTTACCGTCACGCACATCAAACGCACGCACCGCACCGGAAGGCTCACCATGCACGATATCACGTACCCAGCCGCCAACCACCGTCAGATGCCCCATCATCACCGGTACCGAAGTTGGGTGATAGCGCTTACTGTTTTCAGTCGGCCCCATATATGTTTTCAGGTCCACATAGCCTTTATTACCGAAACCTGGGCACAACGTACCTTTATCCGCATCCAGTGTAAATAAACGCGCATCAACAGTAGAAACCACAATACGGCGGCGGCATACTGGCTCAGTATAGGCTGCTTTCTCAGCTGCAGTAAGACTTTCGTCCTTATCCATATCATAATAGCCAACACCACGACAGGTCACATGTTCAGCTGTACGCGCTTTTGGGTCAAAGCGCCAAATCAGCTTACCTGTATCCGCATCAATAGCCGAAACCAGATTTTCCGGTGTACACGAATACAGTTTGTCACCAATCTGCAACGGCGTATTCTCATCCACACCAATCGCCTTGCCACTGGTACGGCGGCCGGTATGGAATGTCCATGCCACCTGTAGATTACGTACATTATCCGGATTAATTTGCGTATAAGGCGCAAAACGCGTCCCGTGCTGATTACGGCCAAAAAATGCCCAATCAGCTGGATTACGCGCACTTTCCTGAGCAGCAGCTGCATTCTCGCTAATGGCGACCTGATTACGAATCTCACCATGCGGAAAATATGCCGCAATAAGCGTAGCCAGCAACACCAGGAAAATAACTGCTCCGCCCCAGTTGTAGAAACGGCGAGCCCCAGTCGAAACACCTGAATAACCACTGCCTGACCAGAAAGTCATCATCAGCAGCAGAGCCGGCACTACCAGTCGCGACAATAGCGGCCAGAAAGTCAGCTCCGGTGCATCCACCAATGCCCAGATAAACGTTGCCACAAAAATCAGCAGTGAAACTAAAGCCATACAAGGCTTACGCTTAGCTACCAGCACCGCCAGCACCAAATACGCAATACCGGCCAGCAGATAATACATGGATCCGCCCTGCATCAGCAGCACTATCCCGCCATAGCCCAGCGCCAGACCACTTGCCAGTAAAATCAATACCAGCAGCCAGCGAGGTAAACAACGCCAGCAACCACCTGAAGAACCAGACATCAACTACTCCTAACCTGAAGTGTGTGAATAAAAAATTGCCACCCAACACGCAAAGCCTCCACCCTGCCCGTCAGCCAGCAATCAATACCAATATTTGAAATAATTATTTATAAATCAATGAAATTAAATGACCTAAACAAACAAAATTAAAATAAAATTAACAAAACAGCATTATTATTAACTTGAAAATAAGCCATTGTCAAAAAATTAACATTCAAGCTATAGTTGATAAGTAAAAACAGACCAAGCAAAAAATTAAAAAAGTGCGCTTTTTAAAAAATTTCTGCTCCTAGCCAGTGCAGGCACTCATTTAAATCCAAACAAATCCATAATCTCATTCTTTATCATCACATCAGAGTAGTCATAACAGCCGGACTTACGGCCATAAAAAAAGCGAAACCGCTATTAGTAGCGGTTTCGCCATCATCATAGATACCGGAGCAGTACCGGCAGAATTATTCCGACCTACGCACGGGCAGTTAACGCAGCCACAGCTGGCAAGGTCTTACCCTCCAAAAACTCCAAAAATGCACCACCGCCAGTACTGATATAACTAATATCATCCTTGACACCAAACTGAGCAATCGCCGCCAGCGTATCGCCGCCACCAGCAATTGAAAAAGCATCACTAGCCGCAATTGCCTCAGCCAGCACCTCAGTACCATGCGCAAACGAAGCAAACTCAAACACCCCTACAGGGCCGTTCCAAACAATTGTTCTGGCCGATTTCAGCATCTGTGCCAGCTTTTGTGCTGACTGCGGGCCAATATCCAAAATCATATCATCCGCCGCCACATCTGCCACATTTTTGATTTCAGCCGGCGCATCTGCCGCAAAGCGTTTCGCCACTACCACATCAGTGGGCAGCGGAATATCCCCGCCCTTAGCCGCAATTTTGTCCAGAATCTGCCGCGCATTGTTTACTAGCTCCGCTTCCGCCAGCGACTGTCCCACTGGCAAGCCTTGTGCCAGCAAAAAAGTATTGGCAATCCCGCCGCCAACAATCAAATGGTCCACTTTATCAGCCAAACTCTCCAGAATCGTCAGTTTAGTCGATACCTTACTGCCACCCACAATCGCCACCACCGGTGTTTGGGGATTTTGCAACGCTTGTGACAGCGCATCTAGCTCAGCCGTCAACAGCATACCAGCACAGGCAATACCCGCCACCGCGGCTACCGCTACAGTAGAAGCTTCAGCTCGGTGTGCCGTCCCAAACGCATCATTTACATACACATCACCCAGCGCAGCATAAGCCTCAGCCAGAGCAGAGTCATTTTCTTTCTCTCCAACATTCAGGCGCACATTAGGCAGCATCACCACCTCTCCCGCCTGTAACTGCGGTTTATGCTCACGCCAATCTTCCACTACCCTGACTTCTTGCCCCAGCAGATCGCCTAGACGCTGTGCTACCGGCGCCACACTGTCTTCCGGCTTCGGTGCTCCAGCTTTCGGACGCCCCAGATGCGTCAATACCACAACAGCAGCCCCTTGCTGCAAACAAAAACGGATTGAATCCAGCGAAGCACGAATGCGCGTATCATCTGCAATCACACCATCCTTTACCGGCACATTCATATCCACCCGAATAACAACAGTTTTGCCCGACACATTCTGGTCAGCCAACTTTTTAAACAACATGGTAGAGTTCCCGAAACAAAAAACGCCGACAAAATCGCCTTACCACCCAAAACCGCCCGACGACCACCTCATCAGCGCAACAAACACATAAAAATAGTTATCAAGCACAAAAAACTTGAAAAACTTTGAATTATCTTATAATTTAAATTCAGGGTAAAGTCAGAAACCGGATAAAACCGAAAGCACATATACCCTTAATATAGTTAAAACCATTATCAACCCAATACGTAAGCATACTCAAACAGGATAACATCATGACCCTTGCCTACTGGTGTGTTTTCATAGCCATGCTACTGCCATGGATTGCCGCCTCCTATGCAAAAAAAAGCGGTGGCTTCAGTGCTGACGACAATCATCAGCCGCGCGAATTTCTGGCTAGAGCAGAAGGCAAAGCTGCTCGCGCCAATGCAGCGCAACAAAATGGTTACGAAATTTTCGCCCCCTTTGCCGCTGCGGTTATCATAGCTCATGCCACTGGCGAGGCTGCTCAGTTCACTATTAACTTCTGGAGCATTCTATTCATACTCAGCCGGATAGGTTACCTATACTGCTACATCCAAGATAAATCCTTTGCCCGCTCCTGCATTTGGGGATTAGGCGTCGTGTGCATCATCGCCTTATATATCGCTGCCATCTAAAAGTGTAGTCAGTAGCAATATAAAAACATAACCAAAGCCTACAGACAGCAGTAGTCAGACCAAAAGCCTAACTGCTGCCGTCTACTACGCTATACATCTTCTATTGGAGTCCATACATGGCAAATCACACTGCCTCATGTTTGTGTGGAAAAATTACTTTTTCCCTTGAACTGGAAGATTATTCCATGAGTGCCTGCCACTGCCATACCTGCCGCCAATGGAATGCTGGTCCATTAATGACCATCATGCATACTGGTGAAATTCAATTTCATAACAAAGAGCTGATCACTCATTATCAATCATCAGAATGGGCAGAACGGGCATTCTGTTCAGCTTGCGGCACCCATCTTTACTACCAATTAAAACACAGCGGCCGATACTACATAGCTGCATGGATTTTCAAACCGCCCCTGCCACTGAACTTCAACCTACAAGTGTATATAGACAACAAACCCGACTGCTACACCTTTGCCAATCAAACCCACAACATGACAGAAGCCGACATTCTGAAAATGATTGCAGATAAAAACTAATATACCAGTCACACCCTATCAACAGGTATAGCTTCTGACAAAAAACAAGCCACATAACACATCCGTATTACATGGCTCACATATTCCATTCCTTACTAACACAATTGCGACAACATCACATCCGTTCCACTATCATGGCAATACCCTGACCGCCGCCAATACACAGAGTAGCCAAACCTAGCTGTACATCACGTTTACGCAAACCATACAGCAGGCTTACCAGAATACGTGTACCACTGGCACCAATGGGGTGACCAAGTGCAATTGCCCCTCCATGAACATTGGTTTTATCCATATCAAAGTTTAACTCACGCCCAACCCCGAGAAACTGCGCAGCAAAAGCTTCATTAGCCTCGATCAGATCAATATCTGCCAGAGACAGACCAGCTTTCTGTAAAGCTTTCTGAGTCGCCGGCACTGGCCCAAGCCCCATCAGCGCAGGATCAACACCGGCACTGGCATAGCTGCGAATACGCGCTAGCGGTTGCAAACCTAGGTCCCTAGCTTTACTTTCCGCCATCACCATCACTGCTGCCGCACCATCATTAATACCAGATGAATTACCCGCCGTCACCGTACCTTCGGCGCGGAAAGCTGGTTTTAACTTAGCCAGCCCCTCAGTGGTTGCTTCTGCACGCGGATACTCATCACGAGCAAACACCATTTCACCCTTACGCGACTTAATCGTCACCGGCACAATTTCAGCGTCGAACACACCAGCAGCCACAGCCTGTGCCGCCAGCTGCTGCGAACGTAAAGCGAGTTCGTCCTGCTCCTGCCGGCTAATCTGATATTTTTGTGCAATATTTTCAGCAGTAATACCCATATGATAATGATTGGTTGCACAAGTCAAACCATCATGAACCATCGTATCAATTACCTGCTGATTGCCCATACGAAAGCCCCAGCGTGCTCCACTGTCCAGCAGATACGGTGCACGGCTCATATTTTCCATACCACCCGCAATAACCACTTCTGCATCTTTAGCTGCAATAGCCTGTGCCGCCAAAGCCACCGTTTTCAGACCAGAACCGCATACTTTATTTACCGTATAAGCCGGTACCGTATCATTCAACCCAGCTGCCAGAGCTGCCTGCCGTGCTGGATTTTGTCCCAGCCCAGCCTGCAACACATTACCCATCACAACTTCATCAACCAGCCCCGCATCGACACCGGCACGACTAATCGATTCTGCAATCACTAATCTGCCTAAATCCACCGTACCCACACTGGCCAGCGAACCATTGAAACTGCCTACTGGTGTACGCGCTGCACTAACAATTACCGCATGTTCCATATCTACTCCTTAACCTGACAACTGCCCGTTTTACAAACCTCGCTGGCTGATTGTCATTTCGCAGAAATTTTCTGCAACCACAAATTCAGCCTGTGTTTTGGCCTTAATCGTTTCCAAATCAACGCCCGGCGCATGCTCCTGCAACACCAGCTGTCCATCGACAAAAGCAAACACCGCCAGCTCAGTAACAATCAGATTTACTTTGTTTTTAGCTGTCAGCGGCAGACTACATTTTTTCAGAATCTTCGATTCACCGTTCTTCGTGCAGTGTTCCATACCGATAATCACACGGCGAGCTCCGGTAACCAAATCCATCGCTCCGCCCATGCCCGGCACCATTTTGCCCGGTACCATCCAATTGGCCAGACTGGCTTCCTGATCCACTTCCAGACCACCCAGCACACAGGCATCCACATGGCCGCCGCGAATCAGCGCAAATGAAAACGCACTATCAAAAGTACAGCCACCAGCTGCAATACCACACGGCTGCCCCCCAGCATTCACCATATTCGGATTGGCTTCATCTGGATTAAATGCTGCCAGACCCAGAAAACCATTTTCAGACTGTAAGGTAATATGAACATCTTCCGGCACATAATTGGCCACCTGTGTCGGCAGACCAATCCCCAGATTCACCACATCACCGTCATTAAATTCCAGCGCAATTCTGCGTGCAATCAGCTCTTTTGCATTCATGGCAATAATCCCCTATGCTGGATAAACAATATAATCAATCAGTGCTGCTGGCGTAATCGCTGCATCTGGTGTAATTGCGCCTACTTCAACCACGTTATTCGCTTCCACAATTACCGTTTTCGCCGCCAGAGCAACCAGCGGGTTGAAATTCTGCGCCGCCAGCTCATACACCAAATTACCCAGCTTATCGGCCGTTTTGGCTTCCACAATAGCCAAGTCAGCCTCTAGAGGCAGTTCCAGCAGAAACTCGCGCCCATTCACCTCAATTTTCTGCTTACCTTCCTCAACCACCGTTCCCAGCCCTGTTGGCGTCAGCACTCCGCCCAGACCGGCACCGGCTGCACGAATACGCTCAGCCAAAGTACCCTGCGGCACCAACTCCACCTCAATCTCGCCGGCAATCATTTTTTTACCAGTTTCCGGATTGGTACCAATGTGGGAAGTAATTACTTTTTTCACCCGATTATGCGTAATCAACGGCCCTACACCGGTTTCTACAAATGCCGTGTCATTGCCAATAATCGTTAAATCTTTCACCCCTGCATCCAGAATGGCCTGTACTAATTTGGCGGGCGTACCTATACCCATAAAACCACCAAACATGATTGTCATGCCATCCCACAAATGATTTTTCACATCTGCCAAACTGAGCTGTTTCGTTTTCATATTTTTCTAACCTGAGACAAACCAAAATCTAGACAAAAAGCAACTACCCTTCCAGCCTACATGCACATCAGGGCATATCGTCTTGTCGGCCGGCGGTGCCCACAGCTACCGCCAGCCATTTAGCAATTACTCAATATCCATATCTAGAATTGCGGCGCTTAGCCCTTTGCCATGCATATCATGAGCCAGAGAACGGGTCACCCCGCCACCCAGCGCGCCATACATCACAAAATTCAGCGCACCAATATTTGGCAGCTCATAGCGCACCACCTCACCGGTCACAACGTCAGCAAAAAACGCTTTCACCTTTTCCGGTGTAACAGCCGCTTTCAGACGCTCAAAGTCTTCAGGTTGATAAGCAATTACTGAAATATTAGAAGTATTGCCCTTATCACCAGTACGAGAGTGTGCAATTTCACGTAGCTTCATTATCAAACCTCCAGATAGTCAATGCTGGTTGTCACCAGATTACGCGGAATATAAGTAGAATCCATCGCCACAATTTCTTTGACAGACTTCATTGCACCGCCACCGCCAGCAGGACCATTGGTATACAAAGCTTCCACTTCATTACCCACCACCGCAGCAGCAGCTTTCGTTTCAAAACGGCCGGCTACACGTACACGCACTTCATAAGGTTGACTATTCCGAGACAACGTCGCCCCATGCAAAGAATCCACTCCGATTAAATCGAAACGAACCTCTTGTGGCTGTACACCAGTAATCGCAAAACGTTCTTTCACAATGTCCAAAGCCAAACGACCACGCTCAACCGCACCAGGGCCGGCATAGCTCATCTCACCTTCACCAATAAAGCCATCCTCATACCCCACAGACACCTTCAACGTTTCTGGACGCGCACGGCCGGTACCGCCTGATACCGCCACACGATCCTTACCCACCTGAGTAAACGTTACCTGACTGAAATCAGCAGTCACATCCGGCGTTTTGTACTCATCCGGCCGATGAATTTCATACAGCATCTGTTCTTTACAAGTATCAGGCGTCACCATACCGCCAGAACCTTCAACTTTAGTAATCACCGCATCACCATCCGCACTGATTTCAGCAATTGGAAAGCCTAAACGTGCCAGATCAGGTACATCACGATAGCCTGGGTCAGCAAAATAGCCACCGGTAATTTGGCCGGCACATTCCAACAAATGTCCTAGAATCGTGCCTTTACCCAGATGCGCCCAATCATCCGCTGCCCATTGAAACTCATGCATCATAATAGACAGGAATAAAGACGGGTCAGAAACACGTCCTGCAATCACAATATCTGCACCATTAGCCAGTGCCTGCACCAAAGGTTCTGCACCAATATAGGCGTTGGCGGATACAATTTTCTTGCCACATTGCGAAACCGGTTTTTGCTGTTCATCCAGCAGCAAATCCTGCTGCATGACCTGTTCAAAAACATCATCACCTTCAATAATCGCAATTTTCAGATTTTTAGCGCCTAGCGAACGCGCAATCTCAGCAGTTAACTTCGCAGCAGCCCGCGGATTGGCAGAACCCATATTGGTCACAATCCTAATGCCCTTTTCCAGACAGGCCGGCAATACCGCCCGCATGCGTGCACCCAGCAATTCATTAAAACCAGCATCCGGATTGTGTTTTTTCTGGCGCTGACCAATCGCAATCGTCCGCTCAGCCAAACATTCAAACACCAGATACTGAATATTCCCTTTTTCAGCCAACTCAACCGCCGGCTCAATCCGGTCGCCGGCATATCCGGCACCGCAACCAATTCTGATTTTTTTCATCATCCATACCTCATTACACACAATAATTTACAAACAGCCTTTTACAGCGGGAATACACCCGTCACCACTGCACCAATCGCCATCACAATAGAAGCCAGCCACAAAACCGGAATACTGAATCTCTGATGATCGGCCAGATCCACACCACACAGACTGCATAAGAGAAAAGTAGCAGGCGTCAGCGGACTTACCGGAAAACCTGTAGTCATCTGTCCCAGCAAAGAAGCCTGTGCCACCTCAATCGGCGGGAAACCGCCAATATTCGCCACTACCGGCATAATGCCGAAATAATAAGAATCAGGATCAAATACCAGACTCAGCGGCATCGCAATCAGACTGACAATAAACGGAATATGAGAAGAAAGCGCATCAGGCACAAAATGACCAGCAGAAACCGCCATCGCCTTAAGCATGCCGGATTCACCCATAATGCCCGTGAACACACCTGCCGCAAACAAAATCGAGGCCATCATCAGCGCACCCTTAGCATGCGCATTAATTCGCGCAGATTGCTCAGCCGGTTTACGGTAATTCAGCGTCAGCGCAATACAGCAGGCCACCATAAAAATAACAACCGGCGGAATCTTAGTGGCCACCATACCGGTAATCACCAAAACCACCAGAATAATATTCGGCCAGAATAAATGCGGACGACGCAGTTTGCGTTCTTCCTCAGTCAGCTCTTTAGGCGCAAAATGCGTTACCGCATTTTCATCACCACCAGCACCGGCTGTAGCTCCAGCCAGCCCCAAACGCCGTTCTTCCTTACGACCCCAGTACCAGCCCATAAATACCATGAATGCCAAACCGCAAATCTGTGCGGGAATCAAAGGCGTAAACAAATCATGCGTCGATACATCCAAAGCAGCCGCAGCGCGAATCATCGGCCCCGTCCAAGGCAGAAAATTTACACCTGCACTCAATGCCGTAATACCGGCCAGAATTCTTTTATCGATGCCCAACTTGTCATACAAAGGCAGCATCGCCGGTACAGTTATCAGAAAAGTCACCGCACCATTACCATCCAAATGCGCAATCAGCGCCAGCACACCCGTACCGATAATGATTTTCTTCGGACTGGTACCGACAACCTTCAGAATTTTGGCAATAATCGGATCAAACATCCCCGCATCGCTTACCACACCAAAGAAAATAATGGCAAACACAAACATAGCCGCCATCGGTGCCAGTTTCGCAATCCCCGCCACCACCATCTTAGGAATCGTGGTGTAATGTGGCACAATTTCCTGACCACCATCGAACAATGGCACAGCATAAAGCGCAACCACCGCTCCCAGAATCGGAATCGTAATTAAAGCGACAATCGGCGATAGCCGCTTGCTCATAATACAAAACAGCAAAGTTGCAATAGTTAATATGCCTATTAAAGCCAGCATAAAAGTCCCCTTTTTGGGTCGTTATTAATAAAAAAAAGAATCAATATCCAACAATGCAGCATTCTCACCATAACGACCCACCCTGTCTAATCGATTAAAAAGATGGATTAATAAAGAAAATCGATTAATCAAATCCGCTTTAAAAAACATTGATAAAAAAAAAATAAACTTTGCAGAAAATATGCTATCGTAGAAAATGATAAAAATAAAAACCGGCAATTAATGATAAATGAATATATCAATCAAACAAATAAAAGCTTTTCTCGCATTGGTTGAAGAAGACAATTTCACCCGGGCCGCACAGAAAATTCATTTATCTCAGCCTGCATTCAGCAGCCTTATAGCTAATTTAGAACAGGAAATTGGCTACCGCCTGTTTGACAGAGATACCCGCAAAGTTTGCCTAAATGAAAACGGTATCCACTTCATCAAACTGGCACGTGAACTCATGTTTGCTTACGAACGAACAACCAAAGAAATACGTTCTCATGCCAATGCCTATAAGGAAAAACTAATACTCGCAGTCATGCCCTCCATCGTCGTGCAATGGGTGTCGCAGCTGCTAGCCACCTTTCATCACCAGCATGCCAACATCAAAGTCGAACTGTTAGACACACAATGGGACTTATGCCTACAAGCTTTATTACAAGGACACGCCGAGCTGGCCTTAACCGCCAAATCCCCGTCTTTAACAGAAATATCATCTGAATTTCTTTTTTCAGATAAATTTCATCTTATTTGTCATATCAACCATCCACTGGCGTGCAAAGATAATATCCAACTCAAAGATCTACTGGAATATGACATGATAGGCTTCACTAAAGGCACTAGCATCCGCCATTATGTCGATAAGATTGTTGATTTATTTGGAATTAATTATGTAATTGAAGTCAGCCAGCTTACCACCATGATGGGGCTGGTTGCTGCCAATTATGGCATTGGACTGGTGCCCAGACTGACCTTATTTCAGTTTGAGCACAACAATTTGGTCGTCAAAGACGTACAAGATATGAATCTGGAAAGATCCATATATCTGATAAAACACAAAGAACGAAAACTCTCAGCACAGGCGGAGAATTTTTACCACCATATCAAAGCCAACATCTTCAGCGATTAAATACGCATAAAAACTAGAATAACCCTATTTTACAGCTGTAGCCGGACGCGCACGACGCTGGCCGGATGCAGAACGAGATACAGCAGGCGAAGCAGTACTACCGCTCACACTAATTTCATACTGCAACTTCTCATAAGTAGCTTTACCTATACCCTTTACCTTCATAATATCCGCAGTAGAAGCAAAAGGACCATGTGCATTCCGATATTCCACAATCGCCTGCGCTTTTACCGTTCCAATATTCGGTAAGGATTGTAGCTGCTGTGCTGTAGCAGAATTAATATTTACCGCTGCCCGCACCGAAACCATAGCCAACAATAATGTCAGCAGCACAAACATTTTCCGCATTTGCATTTCCCCTGCATATCCACTTGAAGAATTGAACACATCCTTACACTCAGAATGTGCCAAAAGCATAAAACACAAATAACATTTATGCAAATATTATTTTTATACCCATTCAGTAATTCATATAGCACAAATACCCAAACAACCCACCACAAACCAAACATAAAAAATATACTTTCCTTGAAAGGTTTGCACAGATTCAGGATAATCCATACCGGATAAACCCTGTCCCATACAACAAGGTTTAGAACCTCACTAAAACAAAGCTGATTCAGGCAGCTGTCACCCTTCATCAAAAGGCAACTTCATGGCATCACATCAGGCTAACGCAATTCGCTTTCTAGCAATGGACGCAATTCAACAGGCCAACTCCGGCCACCCTGGCGCACCAATGGGCATGGCCGAAATGGCAACTGTACTGTGGCGCGAATTCCTGCAACACAACCCGGCAAATCCTAAATTCTACAACCGTGACCGCTTCATTTTATCCAATGGCCACGCCTCCATGTTGCTGTACAGCCTGCTGCATCTGAGCGGCTACAACCTCAGCATAGAAGACCTGAAAAACTTTCGTCAGCTGCATAGCAAAACACCCGGCCACCCCGAGTATGGCTACACTGATGGCGTCGAAACCACCACCGGTCCTCTGGGACAGGGCATCGGTAATGCAGTTGGTATGGCATTAGCCGAAAAAATTCTGGCAGCCCGATTCAATAAACCCGGCTTCAACATCATAGATCATTACACCTACGTTTTCGTCGGTGATGGCTGCTTAATGGAAGGTATCTCACACGAAGTATGCTCACTGGCCGGCACCCTCAAACTAGGCAAACTAATTGTTTTATATGATGACAATAACATTTCCATTGATGGCAAAGTAGACAACTGGTTTAGCGAAAACATTCCTGAACGCTTTGCTGCTTACGGCTGGCATACCGTGGCCAATGTAGACGGCCATGATGAAGCCGCCATCCGCGCAGCCATCACCGCCGCTAAAGCAGAAACAGATAAACCATCTATCATATGCTGCAAAACCAAAATTGGAAAAGGTGCAGCTAATAAAGAGGGTAGCCATAAAACCCACGGCGCCCCACTAGGTGCCGAAGAAATTGCCGCCACACGGACAGCCCTTAACTGGACACATGCGCCCTTTACCATTCCACAGGAAATCTACGACGATTGGAATGCAGCAGCAGCCGGCGCAAAACTGGAACAAGACTGGCAAGATTTATTTAGCCATTACCAGCAGCAATATCCGGCTGAAGCAGCCGAATTCTTGCGACGCATGGATGGCAAATTGCCAGAAAATTTTAACGAACACGTGCAAAACGCACTTGAACAAGTATGCAATAAAGCAGAAAAAGTAGCCACACGTAAAGCCAGTCAGAACAGCATCGAAATTCTGGCGCAAATCCTGCCAGAGTTTGTTGGCGGTTCAGCCGACCTTACTCCCTCCAACCTTACCGACTGGTCCGGCAGTAGTACAGTAACAGCCACAGACGGCGGCAACTACATCCATTATGGCGTGCGCGAATTCGGCATGGCAGCCATTATGAATGGCCTAAGCCTACATGGTGGTATTAAGCCGTTTGGTGCTACTTTCCTAATGTTTAGCGAATATGCACGTAATGCCCTGCGCATGGCCGCACTGATGCGTATCAATCCGATATTCGTATTTACTCACGACTCAATTGGCTTAGGAGAAGACGGCCCTACACACCAGCCTGTGGAACAAATCGCTACCTTACGCCTCATTCCGAATATGAGTGTATGGCGTCCGTGCGACAGCGCAGAATCATTGGTAGCTTGGGCTGATGCCGTAGCTGCTGAAAACCACCCAAGCTGCTTGATTTTCAGCCGTCAGGGATTACCTTTTATGCCAAGAACCAGCCAACAGCTAGCAGATATACGCCGTGGCGGATACGTGTTGAAAACCGCAAATGAAAAAACAACACAGGCCGTACTGATTGCCACTGGTTCCGAAGTTGAACTAGCCATTAATGCGCAAAGCAAACTAGCCGAAATGGGCATAGACACCACCGTTGTCTCTATGCCCAATACCAATATCTTCGACAGGCAAGATAAAGCTTATCGCGACAGCGTCTTACCAGCCGGCTTACCTCGTATTGCCATAGAAGCTGGCGTCAGTG
Organism: Snodgrassella alvi; assembly: GCF_002777855.1. Lineage (GTDB taxonomy): Bacteria > Pseudomonadota > Gammaproteobacteria > Burkholderiales > Neisseriaceae > Snodgrassella > Snodgrassella alvi_E. The sequence goes on along the minus strand of NZ_MEIK01000015.1, from coordinate 8,155 downwards.
ATTCTTGGTACAAATACGTAGGCAACAACGGAGCTATTATCGGCATCAACCGCTTTGGTGAATCTGCGCCTGCAGAGCAACTCTTCAAAGAATTTGGCTTTACCGTTGAACAAGTAATTGATGTGGTTAAACGCCTAATTTAAATCAACTCGTAAAAAAGCCAGCAATAGTTGCTGGCTTTTTTATATCAGATCAATTCTCATCAATCTTTTACATTAACATGGCGCGTTTCTGGCATCATCAACATCGCTATGATTGAAAATACACTGGTAACCACCACATAATAAGCAGGGGAAACGGCACCAAAATGCTCTATTAACCAAGTTAACACAAACTGCGCCGTACCTCCGAACAATGTCACACCAATCGCATAAATTAACGATACACCCGTTGCGCGCAACGCAATCGGCATCATTTCTGGAATTGCCACCAAACTACTGGCACCACTCATTCCTGTTAACAACGTAACTGTCATCGTCACCAGCAACAACATTGCCACACTTTCAGTTTTTACCAACATATAAAACATTGGCACAATCAGCAACATCAAAGCCACACGTGGCCAGAGCATAATACTTTTGCGCCCATATTTATCAGCTAGAAAACCCGCAAGCAGAGAAAACAGAAACATCATTATCCCGCCCAAAACAGTACTAATTTGAGCAACTGCCGGATTCAACTCAAGCGTATTAATAGCAAAAGTAGTCATATAATTGCCAACCTGAGCCGTAATAGCAGTCGACATCAAAGCTAAAATACCCAGAATAACTTCTTTTCGATAACGCGTGAATATTAATTTTATTATCTGAGAATCACTATGATAGGCTGGTTCTTCCAAAGTTTCCGGTAAAGCACGGCGAATATAAACAGCAATCGGAATTAATGCCAGACTTACCAGAAATGGTATACGCCATCCCCAACTAGCCAACTGCTCGGAACTCAGTGTAGCAGAAACCACATAACCTACCACTCCGCCTACAGCCACTGCAATACCCTGACTAGCCATTTGCCAGCTGGCATAAAAAGCGCGTTGATTAGGAGGCGCTGATTCGATAAGCATAGATGAAGCCGGACCAACCTCTCCACCTAGCGCCAAACCTTGTACTAGACGAGCCAACAGCACAATAATTGGGGCAGCAACACCGATACTTTCATAACTAGGCGTAGCAGCCAGTCCCAGCGTACCAATCGTTATTAACGTTACCGTTAAAATCATGGCAGCTCTACGCCCTTTTTTATCTGCATAAGTGCCAATTAAGAGTCCACCAAGAGGACGAGTAAAAAAACCAACACCATAAACAGCCACAGCAGTCAGCAAGCTGATAAATTTATCATCGTTTGGAAAAAAAGACTTTGCAATATAAACAGAGAAAAACGAATAAATAATAAAATCGTAAAATTCTAGTGCATTACCCGCTACTGCCGCAGCAATCGCCTTCGCCGGTGGCTTCCTGTGTTCAACAGCCTCTTGGCCTGTATTCATATCAAAACTCCCTGATTAAAAAAAGATCAAAACAGAATTATTTTAAAAATCTTTCTGCCAGCGCCACCCAGTAAGTGGCACCAATAGCAATATTCTTGTCATTAAAATCATAATAAGGATTATGCAGATCAAAACCAGAAGCAGCATCCTTTTCCTTCAGACCATTACCAATAAATAAATAACTTCCCGGACACTTTTCCAGCATAAACGCAAAATCTTCACTACCAGCCATAGGTTGCGTCTGGTCTACAATATTTTCTTCTGCAACCACATCACGGGCAACATCACGGGCAAATTGTGTTTCCTTACTCGTGTTAAATACAGGAGCATACCCATGTTGATAATCCACAGAAGCCACCACATTAAAACTTTGTGCCTGAGCCTGAGCTATAGCCTCAATACGTTCCTGCAACATCTTACGTACTTCCGGCTTAAAACAACGCACAGTCAGCTTTAATTCAGCTTGTTCCGGTATCACATTATTGGCTACACCTGCATGGAACATACCCACAGTCACCACTGCTGAATCAAGCGGATTCACATTACGAGACACAATTGTCTGCAAAGCCATCACAATAGAAGAAGCAGCCACAATAGGGTCGTGCGTATTATGTGGTTTCGCCCCGTGACCACCTACCCCTTTAACCGTAATCGTAGCCACATCAGAAGAAGCCATCATCCAGCCATCATAAAAATGCAACTCACCCTGAGGATAACCAGGCATATTGTGCATACCATATACCGCATCACACGGATATTTTTCAAAAAGGCCGTCAGCAATCATCTGCATTGCGCCGCTACCCGATTTACCATACTCTTCAGCCGGCTGAAAAATCAAATTCAGCGTTCCATTAAACACCTTTCTACTTGCCAGCACTTTCGCTGCTGCCAACAACATCGTCGTATGCCCATCATGACCACAGGCATGCATCTTCCCTTCATGTTTACTCGAATGCGTCACACCACTTTCTTCCAGAATCGGAAGCGCATCCATATCAGCACGAATACCGACACTCTTTGAACCATCACCAACACGAAGCTGGGCAACTAAACCGGTGCCCCCAATTCCTCGCTCAACTTGATAACCCCATTGCTCCAACATACCAGCAACCAGATCACTGGTACGATTTTCAGCAAAAGCCAGCTCAGGGTGTTGATGAATATCATGACGTAGCTGAACAAAAGTATCCAATTCAGCCTCTACCATTTCCCTCACTGCTTTCATAAACATACCCTTACACATATTATTTAAAAGAAAGGATTATAGCTTAACAAACATAATTTTCATTGACAAAAAAGAATAATTAAAAACAGAATTTGATTTTATAAACGATAATTATTAGGAACCTATTATATAAATATATGATTTATTTAAATAGATTACATATTTATATCCAAAAATCAAACTAATAACTTAAATTTTTTTCAACATTATTAAAATTAAGTTGTTAATTGATAGATTAATATCCAAAAAAAATTTAAAAGAAAATGCACTTTACATCAAAATATAAAGTGCATTTAAACATTAAAAACGTATTATCCAGCTTTTAATATATATCAAAATATTAAATTCTCACAAAAATTCAATATTCTACCTAAATTTCATATCTCTATTAAATATCAATAATAAAATTAGCGCAAACATGGCAACCAAAGGTAAAACCCAAACATAGCGCCAAGTAACAGGAAAATAACTAAGCTTTAACACACCATTCCATTGTGGTGGGACTGAAACTTGCACTAAAGATCCAGAATCATCCGCAACAACAGGTAAAGAGTGATCGTTAATTTTTGCAGTATAACCAAACCACCATAAGCGAGGAAAAATAAGAGTTAACACCTCTTTATGTTCTGGGATTCTAATTAAATCAATATTATTTTGATGTGATAAGACATTAACGCCCGCAATATTAGGAAATACAAAAGGAGAATTTCTGTTCCATCCTATAGTTTTGTCAAACGATAGCGAAACATAAAGATCATTTTTGCTACCAGCATTTTGAACCACGGTATATCCACATTGCTCAAACTGAGAACTAAAAGCAGAATAATTAGCTTTATCTACAATAATTGTGCTAATACGCATCAATTCAGCCTGACAAACATGAGATTTGTCAGATAATTGCAAAATATTCTTTAAAGCCATCTCAGGCTTGAAAATACCATGCGAAGTTTGATTTGCAGGCAGAACCTTATCTAATCTTTTATTACCAACCGGAGTATAACCATTTATTGATTTAATACCATAAAAACCAAACAGAGCAGAAGCAATATCATTAAATTGTCTAATCTGTTTTAAATTAGTATTATCAGGAAGCGATAAAACATAGCCTTCCAAATTGACATTTTTAGGTAAACTAATTTGCTCTGCTAAATCAGTATGTCTTGAATAATAGCCACCCAAAGTTGGCAATCCATTTAATATAATTAATAGTATTAATAAACTTAACCCTACCATTGAAAATGAGCTTTTTCTCTTTATAAACATAGGGCTCAATAAAAGTAACCAAATTGAAAAAATCTGCAACACAACAAAAATAGGATGGAGATTCCAAGAATTAAAAAAAACAAATATTGACGACAAAAGAATAAAACACAAATATTTCTTATTCAAATTTGCCAAAATACTTTTATCTAAAAAAAATAAATCGCGCTCCAATAAAAATAAAATTAATATAAAACATAAAATCAGCGCAAATGTATCAAATCCGGCATAAAAAGGTAATCCAAGAAAAAAACAGCCCAAGATAATGTATAAAACAAAAGAAACTTTTTTATTTAAATTTATACCTTTCTCATTTACACCTTGAGCAAATTGCAAAATATAGAATACAGCTAAACACTCAAATAAACTTAGAAAAGGTAAAAAGCGAAAAGGCCAGCGAAAAGGTCCAAACTGACTGGGCATTTGTGACAAAACAAAAAACGCAATCATTAAAGTCAAAAATAATTTTAAATTGTCATTTTTTTGCCATAATGATTTCACATTGTAGTAAAAAAAAACTATTGGCACGAATAAAGTTGAAAAACCTAAAGGAATGAGTATTAATTTATAGCTAAAATAAGTCATGTAATCATAAAATGTAGGGAAAAAACCCATAAGGATTGTTGCCCAAGACGGTATAAAAGCTTTATTTTGGTTATCAAATCCACTAACACGGTTAATTAACTCATGTGAAAAAATATATTCAGAATAAATCGGTAAAGCAAAAATAAAAGCCAAAATAGTAGGTAAACTTAAATAAAATGCTTTATGCAATCCATTAAACTGTTTTAGTTGATAAGCTACACTGACTACAACAAAAACAACGTACCCGATGACACCATGTGGCCAGCCAGCTGCTAACAAAAAAATGACTGAAATAAAATTTAAAACAATATTTGTTTTAGAAAAATGATTTTGAAGTAACAAAAAAGTGGCAATAGAAACCATGGCCCAAGCCTGCCCACTAGCTGCATTCCACCATGCACCTAAATACTGATAAAGAAAAATTGGCTGAATCACAGCTAAACTAGCAAATGCATAAGCATAACAATTTTGCAGTTTGAACGTTTTAGCAATAGACAAAGACGAAAGGCATACTAATACAATATTAATGAAAGCTAATACCCGTCCAGGTAACTGAATATCATCAAACTTGTAAGTAATGAGAGAAACGAGAATATTTTGCGGCAAAAAAATTCCTCTATCTAAATCAATCACTTCATTACCGCCAAAATACATCGAATCAACAATTAAAGGTATTTTACCCTGTGACCATATATGGCCCATCTGTTTGAAAAAACCCAGCATTTCAAATTCGGCATCATCAACACAAAAAAAATCGTTCTGAAACAAACAACAAATAGTTATAACAGTAATAGCATAAAAAAAAGAAAATAACAGAGCCTGTTTAGGGTTAATTTTATTTTGGTTCATCAATTTTTATCCGAATCATTAAGATTATTACAAGCGGCACATATCAACTCAATATCGGTACTAGACAGAATTCATACAAATTATCGAATCATCTTATCAGTATCTGACATAAACTTTTGATCAACGTTCGCAAACAGTACTTTAAATAGGTGTGTTATAAAAATCATCAAAACTGATACGCCAAGTACAGTGAATCCAGAATGAACCTGCTAAACAAATAGTCCGGAATTGAAATGTACTAAAATGGCTTATAACCCTATTCTAGAATTAATAACAGCAAGTAGAAAATATTTCTGCAACTCTTCCACTTTCTAAATTTATAAATATCTAGCCAATAATATGATACCTATAATTAAAGCCAGCAAAGCTAGGCTTTTTTTATCCTGAATTAAAAAAACAATTGGATCCTCATTCATCAAACCACGTTTTGTCATCATCCATAAGTTACCTATCAAATAAATCATGAGGAGCTGCACCAACCACAATAAAGCGGGGACATGATAAAGAACAATTGTTTCAGATGCAGTAATGTATAGACCAAATAGAATAATGGCTCCGATATAGGTGCTTATACCCAAAGGCCAAAGTATATCCAAATCGGATTTAATATAACCCCTACCAGCAATTACTTTTTTTTCATCTGGCATAGCAATCAGCTCAGTACAACGTTTAACTGTAGCTAGACTTAAGAAAATGGAAATTGAAAAAGCTAAAAGCGGATAGCTTAAATCAATATTTGTAACCACACCTCCAGCAAAAATTCGGATGGTATACAAAACAGACAAAATTATAATATCAAGCAATATAATTTGTTTTAATCTCAAACTATATATAGTAGTTATCAATAAATATAATAAAAAAACACTAAAAAACATCCAAGAAATATTGATAGCAATAATAGCAGCAATGATTAATAGTACTAGACTGGCTGTTATACCTTGTACGATTGATAACTTTCCCGATGCGAAAGGGCGCTGCATTTTATTACTATGGACACGATCATTTTCTATGTCCCATAAATCGTTAAGGATATAAGTTGCTGATGCACCTAAAGAAAAAGCCACAAATCCGACAAAAGTTGTAAATAATTTATGCAAATCAAAGAACTGAAAAGCAGTTAACAGAGGAACAAAAAGTAAAATATTTTTTAGCCATTGATGTATGCGAATCGCTTTCATCCAGATAGTGATGCTAAAACCTGTATTTTCCCATTTCTTTAAAACAGGTGTTCCAGATTGTTGAATCTTGAGAGTTAATTGATTTACTTTTTTTCCTACTACAATTGCACCACATGCTTCATTCCAGATTACTAAATCAGCAACATTATCACCGGCATAAACAAATTCTTGACCAATCTTTTCCTGTATGGCATTGAGTTTATTAATACCTTTTAGATTTTGCCTAGAATTAGTAGCAATAACATCATCGAAGCATTGAAGATAGTTAGCAGTTTTTTCTGCAATACCTTCATATGCAGCAGTGGCTAGGTAGATTTTTCTTCCATTTTGTTTTTCATGCCAAATATATTCGAGTAGTTCTTGGCGATAAGGCATTTGTTCAGCACGATAACCTGTCTGCTCATAAACAAATTTTTTTAATTCTACCTTGCTATGAAAACATAACTTGATCAGTTTAAAAATTACATAAGGTTTTATCTTAATCAAGGCTATTAAATTTTCATGTAACGAATCAGTCAGAATTAAAGTTCCATCTAAATCCACTACAAGTGGATGACTAGATTCTTGCACTATTTTTCCTTAGCAAATCAAACAAAAAAAAATAATTTTATATATAACAGTCAATACCATCAACATATAGATTATTTATCTTGATTAAATCAGATATCAAACAAATAAAGAACAACTTTCCCTGATTTAGAAACAGTTATGAGTAAATATATAGTTAATAATTTTATACTAATTATACCCGCCCCCACACAGGATTTGACTACAGCAACAGCAGGCAAGCAATCTATTTCCTCTTTGGCCGGGAAACGACCGGCCTGCCGCAGGAGTTCGCACAGGCCAGAGCAGATCACTGCCTGCGTATCCCTCAGACTTCCCATATCCGCTCATTGAATCTATCCAACGCAGCGGCCATTGTGTTGTACGAAGCGCTACGGCAGCAGGGGTTCGCTGGTTTGTCTTAACCAGTTGCGTTTCCATTTAGCACAAAGCAAAGAACCCAGTAGATAGTCTACTGGGTTCTTCTTAATGGGTGTCTGGCGGTGTCCTACTTTCACATGGGCATCCATACTATCATCGGCGCTAGGTCGTTTCACGGTCCTGTTCGGGATGGGAAGGCGTGGGACCAACCCGCTATGGCCGCCAGACTTTAAACTGTCAAATCAGAAAGCCTTAATCTTGGTGATGCTTGTATTCTCATCAGTAAGCTTTATCATTTACCTTGCACACCTTCTGTGTGCGAAGTCCTTCAAATGATAGAGTCAAGCCTCACGAGCAATTAGTATCGGTTAGCTCCAAGTGTTACCACTCTTCCACACCCGACCTATCAACGTCCTGGTCTCGAACGTCTCTTCAGAGGGATTAAATCCCTAGGGAAGTCTCATCTTCAGGCGAGTTTCACGCTTAGATGCTTTCAGCGTTTATCTCTTCCGAACTTAGCTACCCGGCGATGCGACTGGCGTCACAACCGGTACACCAGAGGTTCGTCCACTCCGGTCCTCTCGTACTAGGAGCAGCCCCCGTCAAACTTCCAACGCCCACTGCAGATAGGGACCAAACTGTCTCACG
>NZ_MEIK01000014.1 GCF_002777855.1 Snodgrassella alvi | reverse complement strand
GGCTGCTGGCACGTAGTTAGCCGGTGCTTATTCTTTAGGTACCGTCAGCACCAGGTGGTATTAGCACCCGGCTTTTCTTCCCTAACAAAAGTCCTTTACAACCCGAAGGCCTTCTTCAGACACGCGGCATGGCTGGATCAGGGTTCCCCCCATTGTCCAAAATTCCCCACTGCTGCCTCCCGTAGGAGTTTGGGCCGTGTCTCAGTCCCAATGTGGCGGATCATCCTCTCAGACCCGCTATGGATCGTCGCCTTGGTAGGCCTTTACCCCACCAACTAGCTAATCCAACATCGGCCGCTCAAATAACGCGAGGTCCTAAGATCCCCCGCTTTCCCCCTCAGGGCGTATGCGGTATTAGCCATCCTTTCGGACAGTTATCCCCCATTACTCGGTACGTTCCGATGCATTACTCACCCGTTCGCCACTCGCCACCAGAGAGCAAGCTCTCCGTGCTGCCGTTCGACTTGCATGTGTAAAGCATGCCGCCAGCGTTCAATCTGAGCCAGGATCAAACTCTTATGTTTAATCTTAGCTTGTTGCAATCCTGAAGTTCCCTTCAGTATCACTGGTCTGCTTCAAAGTTATTGACAAGATTTCTTACTATCCTGTCCCTCTGAATCAGTGTGAGGCTTATCCGCACTCACACTTATCGGTAATCTGTTCTGTTAAAGAGCGTTGCTTTCGACTGCGTTCTACTTTAAACTGTTTCGTTCGTTTCGGCTCGCGTCTCAGCGAAGAAGGCGAACTATACGCCCCTGCATACACCCTGTCAACTACTTCCTCCGCTTATTTTTGTCCAATCCACCAAATCGCTGTTTTAATAAGTTTTATTTTTTAGCGTCATCTGCTCCGTTTGGACCTTCTATAATTATTACACTCTATATTTCCACTTCTTATGACTCTTAATCTTGCTTCGTTTGCGTTGGTGAGATGATTTGTAATATTTGCTGACGCTTGTCTTGGCTTAATTTGGTCAAATTTAATGTCTGCTTGGCGAGTACGCTATATATCTCCTGCTCTGTTGTGTTTAATGCCTGCCAATGTTTTGCGATTGTGGTGCTATCGCCACGTTTTATTGGCCCTGTAAGGGCTTCTTCCAGAACCATTGTTTGTAGTTGGTTTAGATTTTGCTGCATGAGCTGGTTTACGAGTTGTTCAGCTAGGCTTTTCGGTATAGACAAAGAAGTAAGTATATTACGTGCATATGCATTTAGGGTAACTAGAAAATTGGCACTGGCTGATAGTGCGGTGTGATAGCGGCTTTTCTGGTTTGCATCAATAATAAAGCTATTTAATTTTGCAGCCTGAGCCAGTTGTTGCAGTATAGGTAAAGCAACTTTATCGCCTTCTATGGCGCACATGTGTCCGGCTAATTGATTTAAGGCTATTTCGATTGAGGCAAAAGGAAATACCGGATGCAGGGAGCCTGCCAGTACTTTATTTTGGTTTGATTTTAATATTTTGCTGTCTAATGCACCGCTTAGATGAATAACTAATGAATTGCGTGTTAGGCAATGATTTTGTTGAATTTGCCAGCTTATTTTTTCGATAGCCTGATCGCTGACACCTATAACATAAATATCAGCTGGCGGTAGATTGTTCAATTCTTTGCATAGTTGAATAGAAGGTATATGGTTTTTAAGATTTTGCGCTGTGATGAAGCTGCGGTTCCATGCTGCCTGTATATTTATTTGTTTGCTCTGATGCCAGATGATGGCGAGGCTGGAGGCTACTTTACCGGTACCGATGATATTTACACGCAGTTGGGATGACATATTGAGTTGTGGTTGGATGGTGGAGATATTGGTCATTA
>NZ_MEIK01000013.1 GCF_002777855.1 Snodgrassella alvi | reverse complement strand
TTTAATCAATGGAACGTCATCACCTGGGAATTCGTAGCTAGACAGCAGATCACGGATTTCCATTTCTACCAGTTCCAGCAACTCTTCATCATCTACCATGTCACATTTATTCATGTAAACGATGATGTATGGTACACCTACCTGACGCGCTAACAGAATGTGCTCACGAGTTTGTGGCATAGGACCATCAGCTGCAGATACCACCAGAATCGCACCGTCCATCTGTGCAGCACCGGTAATCATGTTTTTCACATAGTCAGCATGTCCCGGGCAGTCTACGTGTGCATAGTGACGCTCGGCTGTTTCGTATTCTACGTGTGATGTATTAATAGTAATACCACGGGCTTTTTCTTCCGGGGCATTGTCAATCTGATCGTAAGCTTTCGCTGCACCACCAAATTTTTTAGACAAAATGGTACAGATTGCAGCAGTCAATGTGGTTTTACCATGGTCAACGTGACCAATGGTGCCAACGTTTACGTGCGGTTTGCTCCGCTCGAATTTTTCTTTAGCCATGAGCTAAGTTTCCTTGAATAAAGATCAATTAAAGAACGATGATAACCTAAAAGCGTCATGCTTCTAGGTTATCTATAAACACTTTAGCCTTTACGGGCAGCAATGACTTGCTCAGCTACGTTGTTAGGCGCTTCAGCGTATTTTTTGAATTCCATGGAGTATGTAGCGCGACCTTGAGTAGCGGAACGCAGATCGGTTGAGTAACCGAACATTTCTGCCAATGGTACTTCAGCGCGTACTTTCTTACCGCCGATACCATCATCATCCATACCCAGTACGATACCACGGCGACGATTCAGGTCACCCATCACATCACCCATGTAGTCTTCCGGTGTTTCTACTTCAACAGCCATAATTGGTTCCAGTAATACTGGAGAAGCCTTACGCATACCGTCTTTGAATGCCATAGAACCGGCTAATTCAAATGCGATTTGTGAAGAGTCCACATCATGGTAAGAACCGAAGGTCAGACGTACACGGATATCCACTACTGGATAGCCAGCCAAAATACCGTTGGTCATGGTATCGCGGATACCTTTATCCACAGACGGGATGAATTCGCGTGGAATCACACCACCTTTAATCTCGTCGATGAATTCGTAGTTCACACCACCTGGTTCCAGAGGTTCCATGGTGATTACTACGTGACCATACTGACCTTTACCGCCAGACTGTTTAACGTATTTAGCTTCGGATTCCACTGATTTACGAATGGTTTCACGATAAGCCACTTGTGGAGCACCCACATTGGCTTCTACGCCAAATTCACGTTTCATACGGTCGACAATAATTTCCAGATGCAATTCACCCATACCGGAAATAATGGTCTGACCAGATTCTTCGTCGGTTTTCACGCGGAAAGAAGGATCTTCTTTAGCCAAACGGTTCAGAGCCAGACCCATTTTTTCCTGGTCAGCTTTGGTTTTCGGTTCAACCGCAACGTGAATTACGGGTTCTGGGAATTCCATGCGTTCCAAAATAATCGGCGCATCAGTATCACACAGAGTTTCACCGGTAGTCACATCTTTCAGACCAATCACTGCAGCAATGTCACCGGCACGAACTTCTTCGATTTCGTCACGGTCATTGGCTTTCATCTGTACCAGACGACCAATACGTTCTTTGGTGCCTTTCACAGAGTTCACTACGGTATCACCGGATTTTACTACGCCGGAATACACACGGATGAAAGTCAGCTGACCAACGTATTTGTCGTTCATCAGCTTGAACGCCAATGCAGAGAATTTCTCATCATCACTGGCTTTACGGCTGTCTTTTTCACCGTCAGGTGTTTCACCTGCAACTGGTGGAATGTCTGT
>NZ_MEIK01000012.1 GCF_002777855.1 Snodgrassella alvi | reverse complement strand
AGCGTTGCTTTCGACTGCGTTCTACTTTAAACTGTTTCGTTCGTTTCGGCTCGCGTCTCAGCGAAGAAGGCGAACTATACGCCCCTGCATACACCCTGTCAACTACTTCCTCCGCTTATTTTTGTCTAATCCACCAAATCGCTGTTTTAATAAGTTTTATTTTTTTTGCCTTCACCCTTGGTTTGATCCTAATTTAGTTCTTCGTTTCTATTTCATCCTTTTGATGACTTTTTACTGCATTAATTTTGTTATCTAACTGAGGTATCGTCTGGTTACCCATATAAGCTTTCTTTAACTTTATCCAAATCCGTGTTGCAATTGGTTCAGTAAATGGGTCGGATTTTTTTGCAATTTTAAGTATCTTTTTTGACGATAAGAATGCTTTACTGCTTTTGTTGCACTTGCTGAGTTAGGTAATTATTGGGTTGGTTCTTTCTTTTTTATTATTCTAATTTATTGATGCTGTTTTCTTAATTATCGCTTATTTTATGATTCAGATTTAATGCTTTTAAGTTTAAGGAAAAGGGATAAATAGATCCAAATAGTGCGGGATATGCATGTTTGAAGGGTATAGTTTATTTTGTTCTTTGAAGTTTTTGTTATTTTTTAAGCAAAGTACCCTGAATGTGCTATTCATAAGTTATAGATTAATTATTTTTATTTGTTGTGGTTTATTTTTTTAGATATCTTGCTATGTAACTCTGATGAGTTCTTATTATGTTGTTCAATTCTTGTTATTGTGTGCTGGTCGATATTTGTGCTTATGATTTAAGCTTATAATTTGTTTTTGTAGCTAGCGCTATTCTTTATTTATAGTGATTTTACGATTATGCCTCGTTTTTATGTTCCTGCAGATGTGTGTGAAGTAAATGCTTTTTCTTTACCTGATACGACTGCTCGCCATGTACAAGTTTTACGCTGTCAGCCGGGAGAACTGATTGAGTTGTTTGATGGTCAAGGTCTGGTGTATGAGGCTGAAATTATGTCTATGGGCAAGAAAAATGTGGATGTGAAGATTCATGACTGTAAAACCGTTAAGGTTGAGTCTTCTTTGACAACCACACTGCTGCAATCAGTGTCGAGCAGTGAGCGGATGGATATGACGATTCAGAAAAGCGTAGAACTTGGTGTATCTGTGATTCAGCCGGTATTGTCTGAACGAAGCAGTCAGCGTTTAGGTGGTGAACGAGCAACGAAAAAGCGGGAACGTTGGCAGGATATTGCCATTGCAGCATGTGAGCAATGCGGGCGAACTGTTGTGCCGGAAATTAGGCCTATTATGGATTTAACCAGTGCATTGGAAGGTGTGGCTGATGCTGATTTGAAGCTGCTAATGAGTTTGCGTAGGCCGCTGGCTTTGAATGAATTTTCTCAGCCCCATGCGGTGACGTTGTTAATTGGTCCTGAAGGTGGGCTGAGCGCATCTGAGGAAGAACAAGCGACCCGGTATGGGTTTTCGGCATTCAGCTTAGGACCGCGAGTATTACGTACGGAAACGGCTTCTCTGGCGGCACTGGCGGCTATGCAGACATTATGGGGGGATTTCCGTGGGTAAAGGGAATTAGCTTTGTGAACTTGAAAAATTCAGCCAGTCTGTTTTAGCAACTGGCTGATATTATGTTTAGTATTTTTCAGGTATGTAACGATAGGGATAGTTGGGTTCTTGGTAATCGCCTTTATCTTGTCGTTTAGGTAATTCGACTTTTTTGCGCGGTGTTTTTTTATACGGAATTTCGCTAAGGACGTGTTCAATGATGTTGAGCCGAGCCTTTTTTTTGTCGTTGGAGTCTACGATATACCACGGTGCCCATGAGGTATCAGTGGTCATGATCATTTCGTCGCGTGCGCGGGAATAATCGTACCAGCGGCTGTAGGATTTGATGTCCATGGGTGACAATTTCCAGATTTTACGCGGGTCGTTTATGCGACCAAGCATGCGTTTTTCTTGTTCTTTCATGTTTACTTCAAGCCAGTATTTGAGCAGGATGATGCCAGAATTGATGATGGCTTTTTCCATGAACGGAATGATTTCTAGAAACTCTTTACTTTCCTGTTCGGTGCAGAATCCCATTACGCGTTCAACACCGGCACGGTTGTACCAGCTGCGGTCGAAAATAACGACTTCTCCGGCAGCGGGTAAATGTGGAATATAGCGCTGCATGTACATCTGGCTTTTCTGGCGCTCACTGGGCGCAGGAAGAGCTACTACCTGAAATATGCGCGGGCTGACTCTTTCGGTAAGTGCTTTGATAGCGCCTCCTTTACCTGCTCCGTCACGACCTTCAAAAATGATGCATACTTTTTGGCCGGATTCTTTTACCCATTCTTGTAGGGCAACCATCTCTCCCTGTAATTTTTCCAGTTCTTTGTAGTATTTCTTTTTGGTAAGTTTTTTTTGTTTGTGCTTTTTGTCAATTCGGCTGTCATTTTGAGGTTGAGACTGATCTATATTGAGTGCATCAGTTAGTGGTTGTTGTTTGTCTATCATGATTACCCCTTTGATGTTTGTTAATAGTTAAATAAATTTTACTGTTATACACAGAATATTAATATTAACAATTGTTTGCAACTTTAGTTACGCTTTTTTACATTAACGTCTTATACGTTTGTTTATATCTGCTTAGTCTACGTTTCAAACTTTATTAGAATCCACTTAATCAGTTGCCATTATCATTTTTAATCTTTATGCGCTGTTCATCTCGTACGGTAATCCACCACACAATCAAGCCAATGATCGCCAGCGTGACGCCAACCCATGCTGTGCTGGTCCAACCCCAGCCAGCAGCTATGGTCAGTCCTCCAAGATAAGGGCCTAGTGCATTGGCAGCGTTAAAGGCGCTGTGATTTAATGCTGCGGCCAATGTTTGGGCATCTTTGGCTACATCCATAAGGCGGATTTGCAGCAAGGTACCAACGGCACCGCTCATACCTATCAGGATAACCTGTATACATACCCAGTAGGGATAATGCACGGCAAAAGGATACAAGGCTAACATGGCTGCAGACCAAACGAGTAACCATGCAAGACCAGTCATGACGTGGCGGCCTACTAGCCGCGGTACGATGATATTGCCAATGGTCATGCCTACGCCGTAGAGACACATAACTAATGGTACGTTTCGGGGTGACATGCCTGTGATGTTTTCGAGAGTTGAGGCCATATAGGCGTAGATGCCGAACATGCCGCCAAATCCTATGGCGCCTATGGCAAGAGTCAGCCATATCTGCCGGTTAGTCAGTGCACCTAGTTCGCGCACCGCACTGCTGTCTCCACCTTGCATACAGTGAGGTGGTAGAAAAACGGCTACAAGGATAACGGTGATGGCTGCCAGTATAGCTACAATTAAAAAAACGACACGCCAACCTAAGGCCTGTGCCAGCCAGCTGCTTAAGGGTACGCCAACAGTAGTGGCTATGGTTAAGCCAATCATCATTAATCCGACTGCTTGTGTACGCTTTTCCGGCTGTACCATGGCTGCGGCAACCAACGCACCTACGCCAAAGTAGGCGCCATGCGGCAAGCCACTTAAAAAGCGGAACAGCATCATGCTTTTGTAATCAGGAGCAAGCATGGTACCCAGATGAGCCAGAGAGAAAAAAGCCATGAGCACCAGTAGTAGGCTTCGCCTGCTGAACCGAGCGCCAAATATGGCTATTACGGGTGCGCCTACAACGACACCAAGTGCATAGATACTGATTAAGTGACCGGCTGTGGGTTCGCTGATGTTCAGTCCGCTGGCAATGTAAGGTAATACGCTCATGGTAGCAAATTCAGTGGTACCGATGGCAAAGCCGCCAACGGCAAGGGCAAACAGGAGCCAGCGGGGATGTAGAATGCGGTTGAGTTCTGTATTCATAGGCATGTGGTTCAGCATTGATGCTGCTGAATCTGTTGTATGGTTGATTTGTTTTAGTCTAACTGATTGAGAATCATAAGTAAAAATACGGATTTTTTCTGAAATTTCTTGGCATTTTTTGAATGGGTTGGTGTAATGGTTATGATGCAGAAAATGCGATGAAGTTTTTTGAGTAATTTTTATGCTGTTGCAACCATTTTGTACGCTGTTTTGTGGTGTTGGAAATATTTATTTTAATGCAAAGATAATTTAATTTGCGATTGTTATTGTTTTTTTAGGGTTAGGAGGCCATTGTTTCTTACAGTTACGTTGCTATAGCAGGATATAATAAGTTTAATCGTGTACTTTTTATATACTGTTTAATTTTATTTGATTGGAATGAATGATGAGTAAGCCCAGTGCTCAAACCCTTGAAAATCGTCTGGATGATGCGCAGTTGCTGGCTGATGAGGCTAAGTATTGCTCTTTCGGTGATACGGTTCATTATGTTAATCCACCGAAAATTTTTGATGGCTGTGAAGGCAGCTATATGTACGATAAGGATGGTAAGCCGTATTTGGATTTACAGATGTGGTATTCGGCCTGCAATTTCGGTTATGCCAATGAGCGATTGAATAATGTACTGAAACAACAGGTTGACAGTTTGCCGCAGTGTGCAAGTCAGTATCTGCATCCTACCAAGATTGAGCTGGCTAAAACCATTGCTCTGGATATGAAACGCAAGTTTGGCCATGATGGACGGGTACATTTTAACGTTGGTGGTTCTCAGTGTATTGAAGATTCACTGAAAATCATTCGTAATGCTTGTGAGGGCCGTTCGCTAATGTTTGCGTTTGAAGGTGGCTATCACGGCCGTACGCTGGGCGCTTCTTCGATTACCTCCAGCTTCCGTTATCGCCGTCGCTACGGACACTTTGGTGATCGCGCGATGTTTATTCCGTTTCCCTATCCGTTTCGCCGTCCTAAAGGAATGACGGCTGAGGAATATGGTGAACATCTAGTGGCTGATTTTGCTCGCTTGTTTGAAACGGAATACCATGGTGTATGGGATCCGAAAGCAGGCCAGGCTGAATATGCAGCCTTTTATGTGGAACCGCTGCAAGGTACGGGCGGCTATATTGTGCCACCACGTAATTATTTTAAAGGTCTGAAAAAAGTTTTGGACCAATATGGAATTTTGCTGGTGGTGGATGAAATCCAGATGGGCTTTTACCGTACTGGTAAGTTATGGTCAATCGAGCATTTTGATGTTAAGCCTGATATGCTGGTATTTGCTAAGGCACTCACCAATGGTATGAATCCTCTGGGTGGTTTGTGGGCGCGGGAAGAATTGATTAATCCGCAAGTATTTCCGGCTGGTTCTACACATTCAACTTTTGCCTCTAATCCTTTGGGTACGGCTGTTGGCCTTGAGGTATTCAAGATGATGGCGGAAGTTGATTACGAAAAAATGGTGATGGAAAGTGGAGCTTACTTCCTTGAAGGCCTGAAAACGCTGGAACAACGCCATAAAGAAATTGGCGAAGTAGATGGTCTGGGTTTAGCTCTACGGGCAGAAATCTGTACTGAAGATGGTTTCACTCCGAATAAGGCTTTGGTGGATAAGATGGTCGACATCGGTATGTCTGGTGATCTGGACTGGCACGGTCAGAAAATGGGGCTGGTACTGGACATTGGTGGTTATTATAAGAATGTAATTACTTTTGCACCGTCATTACATATTACTAGGGCGGAAATCGATCAGGGCATTGAGTTGCTGGATCAATTGATTACGCGGGCTAAAAAAGAGCTGAACGCTTAAGCTACGGTATACGGCAGCTCAGCAATCGTTTTAGCTGGCTGCCCTTTGAGATTATATGAAATATCTAAGTCAACTGGAACCGGACGAGCTGGTGGAAACATTTCTGGCCTGCCCACCCCTCAATTTCAGCGCGTGGGAACTATCAAACGGCGTGCCTGCTTTTGCGACACGCTTTGATTTGCTCACGACTGCTGATACCGATTTTCAACAGAAGATACGGCATTGGCCTTTTTTTGATTGGTGGCAGCGTTTTCTACACCCTCTTACCTGTTTTATCGGAACAACAGTATCTGAGTATGCTCTGTTTTCACCACAACAACCGGCTCAGCAACTGGCAAAAGAAATATTACAAAGTTATGGCAAAAAATATCCGCTGCTGATTGTG
Source organism: Snodgrassella alvi (assembly GCF_002777855.1). Taxonomy (GTDB): domain Bacteria; phylum Pseudomonadota; class Gammaproteobacteria; order Burkholderiales; family Neisseriaceae; genus Snodgrassella; species Snodgrassella alvi_E. The sequence goes on along the minus strand of NZ_MEIK01000012.1, from coordinate 31,134 downwards.
AAAGATATTCCTCAACAATCACCATTATTAAATAAAGAAGCAAATGAGTATGCAAACGAGCTGATTCTGACTTTGAAGCAACAAGGTTTGATTGAAGTGGAAGGTCAGGCGCTAGCTTGGGTGCCGATTGATTTTCAGGATATTAATGAATATCTAGGGCGCTTATCCTATAAACGACGTAAAAATTTTCGCCGTAAGCTGAAAACTCAAACCCTAGTTGAAATAAGCTGCTTGCATAGTGGAGATGTTTGCTTTCAAGATGAAGTAGTTTTAGAGCAGTATTATCAGCTGTATTTAAATGTTTACAATCAAAGTGATGTACATTTTGATTTACTAACGCGGGATTTTTTCCGTAGGTTGCTTCAGGACGGTAATAATCAGGCCAGAATTTTCACTTATCATTATCAGCAGCAAATGGTCGGCTACAATATTTGCTTTGTGCTCAATAATATGCTGGTAGATAAATATATTGGTTTTGCTTATCCGTTGGCACGCGAACTGAATCTGTATTATCTAAGCTGGTTTTACAATCTGGAGTATGCGAGAGAGCAAGGTTTGAAGTTTTATATAGCCGGCTGGACAGATCCGCAGGTTAAGGCTTCTTTAGGCGCTCAGTTTACTTTTACCAAACACATGGTGTATGTCCGCAACCCAGTTTTGCGTGCTTTGCTTAGTAAACTCAGTAGTCGTTTTGAGCAAGATAAAAACTGGCAGGAAGCACATAAGCAGGATAATCAGGACGGCAGATAGTATGAATAAAACGGTTATTCTGGATTTTGACAACAGCACTGGCACTATACCCGATGCTGTCAGAATTGAGCTAGAGCAATGGCAGGAGGCTATTCGTTTTGGATGTTTGCACGCTCGCTTTAGCCAGCTGAAGCAAGAACTCGAGCAAAAGTTACCGGAACACTATGGCACAGTTTTGATGGGCAGCGGTGATTATCATCATGTTTCGCTGTTGCTTATAAAACGTTTACAACAATATTTTACTGCTTCAAAACCGATAGAAGTGGTTATTTTTGATAACCATCCAGACAACATGCGCTATCTGTTCGGGATTCATTGTGGTTCCTGGGTGAGCTATGTGGCGCAATTGCCTTTTGTCAGCCATGTGCATGTGCTAGGTATTACTTCCAAAGATATTGGCTTTGCTCATAGCTGGGAAAACCGGCTAGCTCCATTATTTCAGGGCAAACTTACCTACTGGAATATGGATGTAAAAATTGGCTGGGCTAAAAAAATCGGTTTGAGCCATGCTTTTCGCAGTTTTGCATCCCCGGAAGAGCTGGTTAGTGCTTTTATTCAAGCACAGCAACGAAATACCAGACCTGTATATGTTTCGATTGATAAGGATGTGCTAGCTAAGGATGTGGTGCAGACTAACTGGGATCAGGGACGTATGCAGCTTAACCATTTATTGTCCGTAATAAATTCGCTAAATCAACGCATTATTGGTAGTGATATAACTGGCGAAGTTTCACAATGGAAATATACAAGCTGGCTTAAACGTATTCTGAGTGCTATGGACAAACAGGAACCAATTCCGGAAGCCACGCTATCTGTATGGCAGCAACAGCACCATGCTGTCAATCAGCAGTTACTCTCAGCTTTAGTTCAGCACCCGCAAACCACACGCTGAATAATTGCACAAATTTGCTCAAATTGCGCATCTGTCAGCCAAGGGCTATTGGTAATGGTTAACATACGAGCCGCAAAATCTTCAGCATTGGGTGTGGATTCCTTTGGTACAATCGGCTGTAAATAATCGTACTGCGCCAGTGTATGGATAAATAAGCGGGTTACGCCCAAGGGGCTAGTCCATAACTCTTTTAAAATAGCATCACGCTGTTGATTAGTCGGCACTAACACCATTAAAAAAGGCCACACTCCCTGACCATACTGATCAACAATAACTTGTATAGCGCTGATTTTCTGCAACTGCTGAATCCGCTGTTGCGCTTGTAGGTGTAATGTTTGCAAAAATGCCGGTAACCGCTGGAAGGCATTGGTGGCAACATGTTGCCGTATATGGCTTACCCGATGCATAGGAATGTCGAAATCAAAATCATCGCCTACTGCTGCAATCCATTGCTGCTGACGCAAAGCTTTGCGCCGGCCGCGGCCATAGACAAAATGCAGACCGGCAGGATGATATAAAGCAGTATATCCTAATAGTTGTAGTATACGCAGGAATTCCCATTTAAAACGTTGTGGTAATAGTTTATTGGCAGTTTTTTGTAAGCTCTTGCGCAATTGAGTTTCGGGAGCGGTAAGTAATCCACCCTCATACATGGTCAAACCTTTACCGGCAGCCAAACTGAATAGAACCACATCACCGTATTGACCGACTTCTGCGCCCAGAGCTTGCGCAGCATCTTCGATTACCGTTATCTGTTGAAATTGGGCTAACTTTTTAACACTAGCAACATCAGAGACCCGCCCGCCCAGATGAGTTGGAATGACCGCCAGCACTTTTTCATTCAATAAATTAGTTAAGTGCGCGGTCTCCAAATCAATACTGTTGGGTTTTAAATCGCAAAGCTGTATCTGCAAACCACAATGATGGATAGCTAATGCTACCAGCGGACAAGTATAGGCAGGTACGATTACAGTTTTACGCTCAGGCTGTTGATGAGCTAGCGTAGTTAACGCTATTACCAGCGCTGCCGTACCCGAACAGGTTAGTTGTAATGGTGGCAAGTTAAAGCGTGTGCTTAATTTGTCTGCCAACGATGATTTTACCGGCAGCCAGTCCCGCCATTGCAGCGGTAAGCCGGCGGTAGGCGGATTTTCATAATAGTTAAACATAAACGGCACTAAAATTTAGACCTGAAGTAGTCAACAGGTTTCATCATCGTGACGATTTTCATTCTGGACAATTTCTTTTTCTGCCAACGCCAGAAAGATGATACCACCCACAATAAATACTGCACCAATAATGCGTATGGCCGTAATATGTTCATGAAAAAGAAAAGCTGAAACCAGCATGACTGTTACTACTTCCAGATGCGAAGCAGCAAAAGCTGGGCCGACCGGCGCCTTTTTCAGTAAAGCCATCCAAGTAAAAAAAGCGCCGATATAGCCAGCAATAGCAATATAGACCCATGGCTGGGTAAAGACCCTTAAAATCCAACCGAGGTTGGCTTCAAGTGGCTGTGCATGAATAGCTGTGAGTTTAAAACTGCTCTGTCCCAGAGTGTCAAATAATAATAAAAGTGCAAAGCCGATTAAATAAAATTTACGCATTATGAAGCTCCTACCAGCACTACACCAATGGTGATACAGAACATGCCAAGAAGCCGGAAACGGGTGAGCTTTTCCTGAAACAGAAGACGTCCTACCAGCATCAGCACAATAATATTAATTGAGCCAAGCAATATGCCCTGTGATAATGGTACCTGACTTAAAAACGCCAGCCATAATAAAAATTCGGCCACATAGGAACCAATACCAATCCACAGCCAATAATTACAAAATAAATCAATCCAGTAATACCAACCATCGCGGTTATTAGGTGCGATGGCTGCATATTTAAACGCTGTTTGGCCAAGGGTATCAAAACAGATATTGGCAAACCACAGCACAAAAACAATCAGGGACATACAATCATTCTTTCTGCAACAGGAAAACTTTCTAAGCTGATTGCGCAATATTTTCAAAGAAAGCTACTGATTGATTAATTACTTCCCGCCGCTGCCTGTCTATAGTAATTAGATGATAGCTGTCATCAAGCACTACAAATCGCGTAGGACCACTTACGTGTTTTTCCACTAGTCGCGCATTGGTATTGATATTAGCAATATCATCATGACCTGAATGCATAATCAAACAGGGTGCTTTTACCTGTGAAAGCTGCTGACGCATCAGTTTGGCCAACGCTTGCATTTCTGCCAGAGCAGGAAACGGATTACCTGCCAAACCGGCACTAGCACTGTCACCACTGAACATACTAGCAGCCACCGTGGCACGGATACGTTCATCCTTCAGACCGTACGGTGGCTTTTCGATAAAAGAAGTTTTTTGGAATAAATGCAGTTTTTTTAAAACAGGCAGCAGAACAAAAAGCTGTTTTGCCCATAACGGAATAGACCAGCCATCATAGCTGAACGTCACCCCATAGACACCAACTCCTTTTACTAGCTCGGGCTGATCAGCAGCCAGCTTCAAAGCCAGCAATGCACCCATGGATAATCCCGCAACAAACAGGTTATCAACACGCTCCCGTAAAAACTGAGCGGCTTCCTGCACACTAGCATACCAGTCACGCCAGCTAGTCTGACATAAATCAGCTTCATCACCACAATGTCCCGCTAGCTGCATAGCATAGACAGTAAAGCCGGCCTGATGCAATCCTTTAGCCAGAATACGCATTTCATTCGGCGTACCGGTCAAACCATGGATCAGTAGCACACCATTGTGATTACCGGGTAAAAAATAGGAGGAATCTTGAATCATAATAACAAATCGGCGGATGATACTTTAGGCTGGAGACAGGCAATAATTTTCTACCGGTTCTTCAATCAAATTAGGCAGAATAGCTGAAACATCACCAAAATCCTGAATCGGATAGTACTGGATACCCCGCTGCTGACAGAAATCAATCAGTTTATCCTTGGCAAAAACCAGATCGACTTTATCGGCCACACAAAAATCCGAAGTACCATCGCCGACATAAAAAACTTTCTGAAAACCAAACAATTTCTGACGATGTTGACATTTGCAATTTCCACTGGCTTTAAGGCAGTGCTCATTAGCATAAGGAAATTCCAGCTGCCAACCCCGCTGTTGATTATGCAATAATCGATTAGCATAAATAGGAAGAAAATCATAGCCGTAGCGATTCAGAATTGACCGAATAGCATAATCCAACCCATCACTGACGATATGCACATTCAAATGCATGTTACGAGCTAAATGAATAAACTTGCTGAAAGCCGGATCAATGCGGATTGTTGTGAGTACATTGTCCAGCTCGGACAGACTGGCGTCCATATTAGCAATCTGCTGACGCATGCATTCTCGCGAACCAATCATGCCTTCCTGCCATTGCTTCTCCAATTGGATACATGTATCGTTACCAAAATGTTCAAGCAATGTATCAGTAACATCTTTCTCACTGATGGTACCATCAAAATCACACAATACAGCATACTGATACAAATCAGTTGCCTGAAATAAAGATTTCAGACCAGTCTTATTTTCAACAATGGGTGTAAAACAACTCATATCATTCCGTGTATAAATTACAAACGAAAACAGGCTAGTATTGTAAAAGGGATAAAGAGTGGGTTATTTAAATTGATTGAATACAATCGTGCGAAAAGCATAACCAGCACGTCCGGTTTACATAATCACGCTGCTACTATTTATGCAAGCAGCAACAATCCTGATTTACCAACCTGAGATTATGGCAACTAAAATCAAAATCGACTGATTTACTTAATATTTATTTCAAATAAAGCTTCACAGCAACATTCCGTTGCCCACAGAAATAATTGCAGAAATATGCTATAGCTCTGACAGTAGATTGTAATTATCCACTATACATTCATCCCAATTCCTGCACTTATCAGACACACTTCTATTCAGATTACTGAAATATTTGAGAAATATTTGGCAAATAAACTGGGTATTCTAAAACATTTCATCCAGAAATCAAACCTACGTAATTAATGTATCTATAAAATTATCATTGAAAATTGTGACTCGAAATAATATCAATTGTTATTTTTGCAATATCAAAGAACAAATAATTGATTAAATTATATTATTTTTACAAAATAAGCTATTAATGCATTGGTCAGCATAAAATCATTTTATTGAAGCGAATTGCAAAATCATTTCACATATAAGGAACTGGATTAGTATTAAAGGTCAAAGAGATTTTAGAAAAATAAATGGATTTCTTGGTAATTGGCTTGTTTCACGAAAAAATTCAAACAGAAAATTTTTAAAATGTAAAAAAAGATTTGAACGGTTTGATCGACAAAGACAAATTGGCAAATAACTGATAAATTTCTATTTCGAAATATGAGAATGATTTATCAGCCCGAAAAATCTATCTATCTGATTTACATATTTATTCATCTAATCCTCATAAGGCAGAAAAAGTGCGAAATAGCCATTCCGCACTTTTTTTATAATCATATTTGATTATATGCAATTTTCTGAAGAATCTGCATCATATAGGTCTTTAATCGTCAGTCATTTTAGGTTCAGCATTTTGCAAACCGAATACATGTGCTGACTCAGGACGGACATCATCCATATCATGTCCAGGATTCATTACTAGATCACCTATTTGAACTGCATTAGATGCACTAATAATCAATGCAGAAGATAAATTATCACTCACACGGTATACCATTGCCAGACCAACCTCCTCAGCAGGAATACTTAAATATTTAAATACGTTGCGTGATGATTTTGAATCTGTCGAAAATCCTGCTTTAAACTGACGACTTTTAGTATACAAACTCAATACAGTGCCTTTATCTATACCGTCATTTTTACCCAAATTAATAGTAATTGTCTGATAAGGGCCAGCTTCCTGTATACCATCCATTACAGACACAATTTTGCCCTTAACCTGAGTATTAGGTGCATGAGGCATCATTTGAAACGGATCATGCTCATCTGTAATTTTTAACAGATAATCGCCCTTATTGATTTCAGATGCAATATTAGTCACAACCATTGGCTGTGCGGTACGTGTTGGTAATTTAATCAATGGATTCACACGTGTATAATATTCATCTTTGGGTAAGTTGGCAGCTTCATCCGAGCTTCGCTCGTTCAGAGCACTGTTTTGTCCCGCTAAAGTAGCAACTTCACCGCTGAAGCGTACTAGCTGACCAAGATATTTATGCGTATCTGGGTCGGTAACATTCTGTTCAATGCGATAAACTAGATAGCGGCCTGGTTCAAGTTGGCGATCTGCATAAACTCTATCCCCTTTAGAAAACAATATTCTGTTTTCCGGTCCCGCAGCTAATCGTGGCGCATTTCTGGTCTCCTCCTTATCAATGACCTGCGGATGCTGCATAAACATTCTGAAAAAATCAACATCTATAGTACTGATGCCATAACCAGAAGATAGATTACGAATTTTCGGCTCCAACTTAATCGTTGGAATTCCCGCACTGTTATCAAAGCCAAGACGAGGCTGACCATCTACATAGCGCAAAGACAATACCTGCCCTGGATAAATCCTTTGCGGATTATGAATTTGACTACGATTAGAGCCCCAGAGCTTGGGCCACTGCCATGGGCTATAAAGATACTTACCGGATATGCTCCACAGTGTATCGCCGTTTTTGACTACATATTGCGCTGGTGCATCTGGACGAATTTTCAGTTTTGCCATCACAGGTGCGGATATGGCCATACTCAGTGTACACAGCAGAGTTATAATATGTTTATGCATGTAAAGTATCCTTAGGGAAATTACTGTTTTAAATAGTTGTTATATGACATAGTATGGATATAAGTGCCAGTTTACCTGAATCTATATCAACAATCTTTAAAAATCCAGTTTTGCCATCATGTAAACAGGTCAGATTGAACAAGGAATTAAACACATAATGGCTCTATTAAACATTTTACAATATCCTGATGAGCGTTTACATACTGTTGCGCAGTCTGTGACTCAATTTGATGACAGAATCCGCACACTAGTGCAGGATATGGCCGAGACCATGTATCAGGCCAGAGGAATCGGTTTGGCTGCCACTCAGGTAAATGTTCATGAACGTGTAGTAGTGATGGATCTCTCCGAAGAACGTAATGAACTCAGAGTCTTCATTAATCCGGTAATAACTGCCCGTGAGGGTGATACCGAATATGAAGAAGGCTGTCTTTCCGTACCAGGCATTTATGAAATGGTACACCGCTCTGAACGTATCTCGGTTGAAGCATATAATGAGCATGGTGAAAAATTTACTCTGGAAGCAGAGGGCTTGCTGGCCATCTGTATCCAGCATGAGCTTGATCACCTTGCTGGTAAAGTATTTGTCGAATATCTGTCGCCATTAAAACAGAATCGCATAAAAACCAAACTGAAAAAACGCGCCCGCGAAAAAATGTAATTTGACCTTTTGTCTGACCTGTTAACTGTATCGCCAGTAATAAATACTTGCGGTGATACATTGTGGATTTGTTGTATGAAGCCTTCTGTAATATTTGCTGGTACTCCTGATTTTGCTGCAGCCGCACTTAATGCCATCGTTGCTGCCGGTTTTGAAGTGCCATTGGTTTTAACCCAGCCAGATCGTCCCAGTGGCCGCGGTTTAAAACTACAATCAAGCGCGGTAAAAAAAGCCGCCTTGACACACGGACTTAACGTTATTCAGCCTGCAACACTTAAGACGGCGGAAGCACAGGCCATATTACAGGAACAGAATGCAGATGTGATGGTTGTAGCAGCTTACGGATTAATACTGCCGCAGGCTGTATTGGAAATACCTAAGTACGGTTGTCTAAATATTCATGCTTCTCTTTTACCACGATGGCGCGGTGCGGCGCCCATCCAGCGCGCCATCGAAGCTGGCGATAAAGAAACCGGCGTCTGTATCATGCAAATGGATGCTGGTCTGGATACCGGTGCGATAATCAGCCGCCATAACTACACTATAGGTGCTGATGATACGGCAGCTACCGTACACGATGCTTTAATGCATTTAGGTGCCACTGCGATTGTTGCTGATTTACGACAGATTGAGCGTTTACAAGCTATTCCTCAGAGTGAGACGGGTGTTACCTATGCCCAGAAATTAACCAAAGCAGAGGCACAAATCGATTGGTGTCAACCGGCTACTGAAATTGTCCGCAAAATTCGTGCCTTTAACCCCGTACCCGGAGCTTGGACTATCTGGCAAGATAAACCATTAAAAATCTGGCAGGCAAACATCACCGCACATTCTGGTGCGGCAGGTACTGTCTTGCATAGCAACGAACATGAACTGATTATTGCCTGTGGCACAGGTGCCATCAGCATTCAGGAAATTCAAAAGGCAGGCAGTAAAGCCATGTCTGTAGCTTCATTTCAGAGTGGACATACCTTACCAGAGGGTAGCAGATTGGACTCAGCGGAGATCAGTGCATGAGCATGGCACGAGCTCAACAGTTGGCAGCCTACTCCTTAGGAGAAGTATTAAGCGGTCGTAATTTAAGTGAAGTACTGACTCAGCTTATACAGCAGCATAGTGAACTGTCTCCAGCAGACAAAGGTGCATTGCAAGATTTAAGTCACGGCAGCTTGCGGAATTTAGGTTTACTGCAGCAGCTAGTACTAAAAATGACAAAATCATTTCCTCCTAATGAGATCAATCATCTGCTTATCATTGCCTTGTATCAGCTAAATTTCAGCCGTAACGCTACTCATGCAGTGGTCAATGAAGCAGTGAATAATGCTCGTCAAATCAACGGTGGCCGCTATCTGAAGCTGGTTAATGCTTTACTCCGGCGTTTTCTGCGCGAGCGTGAAACGCTTATAACCACCACCAACAAGCAGGAAGAAGCACGGTACAATCTGCCAGCGTGGTGGTTAAATTACCTGAAAAAAAACTATCCTCAACATTGGCATAATATAGCTACGGCCATGCAGCAACACCCACCCATGACCCTGCGCGTAAACCGCCGTGTTACCGATGCTGAACAATATTTGAACGAACTGGTTAAAGCCGACATACCGGCAAAAATTTTGGATACGCATAGCATCATGTTGCAACAGCCTATAACTGTGCAAAAATTACCAGGCTTTGCAGATGGTCAGGTTTCCGTACAAGATTATGGAGCACAGCAGGCTATTCCATTACTGAACCCACAGAATGGCGAACGCATTTTGGATGCCTGTGCCGCGCCGGGTGGTAAAACCGGACATATGCTTGAATGGGCAGAATGCGAAGTCACAGCACTAGATATTGATTCTCAGCGTTTGCAGCGAGTAAAGGATAATCTGCAACGTCTTCAGCAACAGGCACAGCTGCATTGTGCCGACGCAAAAGAGCTGCACTCATGGTATGATAACAACACTTTTGATGCCATTTTGGCCGATGTACCCTGTACCGCTTCCGGTGTAGTAAAACGTCATCCAGATATCAAATGGCTGCGTCAGCCACAAGATGGCCAGAAAACAGCCTTACAGCAGCAAGTTTTACTGGATAATTTGTGGCTGACATTAAAATCTGGCGGACGCATGCTATTGGCCACTTGTTCGATTTTTGTCGAGGAAAATCAGCAGCAACTGGCCCGTTTTTTAACCCGACATTCCGACGCCCGAGAGCGTCTGTCACGTGTATTGTTACCGAACAGCAGACAAGATGGCTTTTTTTACGCGCTTATCGATAAAATTTAGTCTATTTTTTGCCTGTCTGCTCTGCCTGAGCATCACTCTGGCACAGGCAGAAGGCATAAGCACCACGCGTGCTCAGGCCTATATTACCCCCAATGGCCAGCTTTCCATCAATACCCGTTTTAACACCCAGCTGCCCGATCAGCTCAAACAGGCACTGACGCAAGGCGTTCCCTTAAACTTCGACCTCAACTACCAGCTCACCGCTCCTACTCTTGCCTCCTACCGCAACCGGATTAACAACCTGATTGCAGGTGATAATCTTATCCAGTACAAGCTTGCATATCATCCTTTGACCAATCGCTATCGAGTCAGCATGGGGTCAACGTTCTCTACCGAATATAATAGCTTGGAAACAGCACTTAAAGCCATTGGTGCAGCAGCAAACTGGCGTGTTCTTAGTAGTGGCACACTCAGTGGCGTATCAGCCGGAGAAGTACGAGCTGATGTCCGCCTTAGTTTGAGCATCAGTCAATTACCAAAGCCTTTTCAAATCAATGCTCTAACCTCTCATAACTGGCAACTAGATTCCGGCTGGCATCGTCTGGTTATCAACGCGGATTAATTAATATGAGACGGCTACTTCTGGTCATGGCAGTACTCTGTGTAGTGACTCTGTATGTTCTGGCTGTCGCCACCGGTAATACTGGTTTCTTATCACAGTATTTCTGGTTCGCATTCGGATTTGCTTCCTTACTTGTACTGACACTGGCCGTGATGGCTGCTTCTTACTGGTGGAAACTTTTACAAAGTCGGCATCGGCAGGAGTTTGGCTCCAAAATTGCCATGCGTCTGGCATTAATGTTTACATTGGTGGCTGTTCTACCTGGCCTGTTTTTGTTTGGCGTTTCTGCGCAATTCATCTCTCACAGCATACATTCATGGTTTGGTAACGATACCGAAGAAGCCCTCAACCGCAGTATTAGTTTGAGTAAATCAGCTCTGGATTATGAATTAGATAACAGCGTGCGACGCGCCGTCAATATACAAATTGCATTAATAGCAGCCAATGGATTGCAAAGCCCAGTTTTACCGATTTTACAAACTTATGGTCAGAATAAACAGTTTAGCCAACTCAATATTCGCAATCTGCATAACGGCCAACTAGTTGCCGAATACAACCCCAAGCACCTGCCCACACCAGAACTCAATCCAAATCTTTTGTCCCATCTGCATAGCACGGGTTCAATCCGCGAAATTGAAAGCATCAACAATATACTTTATGCACAAGGCTGGCTGATTTTGCCGGGGCATAACAACGACAAGGCCTTGTTTTTCCGCCAACCTATTCCAGCCAAAGTGGCGCGGGATGCTACCTTAATCGAAGCCGCACATGCCAAATACGGAGAACTGAGTTTTACCAAAAAAAGCTTGCAAACCTTTTTTCTGGCCACTCTGCTGATGGCTACCCTGCTGGCAATCGTTTTGGCTTTACTAGTAGCCTTATATTTTGCCCGTCAGTTTGTTGCTCCGATTCTTTCTCTTGCAGATGGCGCCAGAGCCGTAGCCAAAGGGGATCTGAATGTACAGCAAACCATTTACCGCAATGATGAACTAGGCAAGCTTACTGGACTCTTTAATCACATGACCGTACAGCTTCGACACTCACGTGAACAGCAAGAAGCTGCACGCCATTATTTGGAATATATTCTCAACAGTCTGACCACTGGCGTAGTCACGCTTGACGCTGATAACCATCCGATTACCTACAATCAGATGGCAGAAAATATCCTCGGACAAAATCTAGATGCCATTCTAGGGCAAAATATAGACCAACTGTCCGATCTAAGCCCGCAATCAGCCATGCTGGCCGATGTATTTCGGCAGATTTTGTCCACAAAACATCAAAACAAACCTGTACAAATCACTTATAATCACAAAGATGAAACCTTGATACTGCTGGGTAAAGCTACGCCACTGCCGGAAGACAGCGGTGGTGGCACTATTTTGGTATTTGATGATGTTACTGCACTGGTAAGCGCCCAAAAAGAAGCTGCATGGGGCGAAGTAGCACAACGGCTGGCACATGAAATTCGTAATCCACTTACGCCTATTCAGCTCTCAGCCGAGCGGCTGGCTTGGAAACTCAGTGATAAACTTAATGAATCGGATGCACAGATACTCAACCGTGCCACCAATACTATTATTAGACAAGTAGCCGCCATGAAAGACATGGTTGAAGCATTCCGCAATTATGCACATGCCCCGGCATTAAAATTCACAAACCTTGATTTAAATGAACTAATTCGCGAGGTTTTGGTACTTTATGAAGGTAGTAATTGTACATTTACGGTTAATTTGAGTAAGATAGTAATGTATGTTAACGCCGATAGCGGCGCTTTACGTCAGGTTATTCACAACCTGCTCAAAAACGCCGTAGAGGCTGCCAGCGCTGATGCTTTACCCCATATCAGCGTAACAACCGAAATAAATAACGAACATATCCTTTTCTATGTGAGCAACAATGGTAAAACATTCAGTCAGGAGATGTTATTACATGCATTCGATCCATATGTAACGGACAAACCCGGTGGTACCGGACTGGGATTGCCAGTAGTCAAAAAAATCATTGAAGAACACGGCGGACGAATCCAGATCAGTAATCAGAAAAACGGACTGGCTTGTGTCAAAATAACCTTACCATTACAGGTGAATAGAAATGCGAAGCAGTGATATTTTAATTGTTGACGATGAAATAGGTATCCGCGATTTACTATCGGAAATCCTGCAAGATGAAGGTTATACCGTCACTACGGCCGAAAACGCCGATACTGCCCGCCAATTACGCCAGCAAACCCGTCCCGCTATGGTGTTACTGGATATCTGGATGCCAGACTGTGATGGAATTACTTTACTAAAAGAATGGGCAAAATCGGGACAGCTTACCATGCCAGTAGTGATGATGAGCGGCCATGCCAGTATCGATACTGCAATAGAAGCTACCAAAATCGGAGCACTTGATTTTCTGGAAAAACCTATTTCCCTGCAAAAACTGCTTAGCTCAGTAGACCGCGCTTTAAAATACGGGCAAATGCAAGCAGCTTCCAACCTATCTCTGGACAAGCTTGGACATAGCCCTGCGATTAAAGAATTAAATCAGCAACTGGAACGCATCGCAAAATTCAGCACCCCAGTGTTACTGACTGGTGAATTGGGTTCTCCATTTGAGCTTGTAGCCCGCTCTTTTCATAAAAATGCCACACCTTGGGTAGAACCATCCAAAGTAGAACAAATTGTTGACGCCCCGATAGAATTATTACAAAAAGCCACCGGTGGCATTCTTTATCTGGGCGATATTGCCCAGTACGGCAAAAGCACTCAGCAAAGTATCGGCTTTATCCTGACCAAAGCTGATCGCTACAATGCCCGTATCGTATGCGTGTGTAGCCGCCCCATCAAAGAAATGATTACCGATCCGTTACAGGACAACAAACTGCTCAATACCCTTTCATCTTTGATAGTGCCAATTCCACCTTTACGTCAACAGTTGGATGATATGGTATTTCTAGTTGAACAAATTACCAACGAGCTGGCGGAAAGCCAGAAAATTCCACCGGTAAAATTCACCACAGCAGCTCTGAATGAATTACGCCAGTACGACTGGCCGGGCAATTTGGAACAACTGCGCAGTGTCGTCAAAAGTCTGATGATGACCGCAGAAAATAATGAAATCGATGTAAATGCCATCAGTACCATACTGAACCAATTTAAGCATAATCACCCGCAGGAAAACATGACGGGCTTTAATTTCGATATGCCACTGCGTGAATTGCGCGAAGATCTGGAACGACGTTACTTCGAATACCATATTGCTCAGGAAGGCCATAACATGAGCAAAGTTGCTCAGAAAGTCGGATTAGAGCGTACGCACCTGTATCGCAAATTGAAACAGCTCGGTATTCAGTTTTCACGGCGCCAAACAGAAAAATAAAACGGTTGAGCAACCACTTATATAACCATTACCAATAGATTATGAATTATATTCATAATAAGCATCGAATTTTTCAAAGAAAATATGTACATAAAGCATTGATTGGCCTTGCCTGAAACGTTATGGTTAGATATCTACCTATAACAACTGGAGAGGCTGTTCAATCATGAGTTTTACACCGCTGAGTTTTGAATTTTTTCCACCGCGTACCGAAGAGGGGCGGCGGAAACTGAGTATTACCCGCAAACAACTCAGCCAATATCAACCTGAATATTTTTCATGCACTTATGGAGCTGGTGGCACCACTCGTGCCGGTACACTTCAGACCATCACCGATATCATGAACGATGGCGTGGCTGCAGCTCCGCATCTTGCCTGTATCGGAGCCAGTCGCGAAGAAATGACCAGTCTGCTTCAGACCTATAAAGATATGGGTATCCGCCATATTGTGGCTTTACGTGGCGATGTTCCATCTGGAGTCGGATTTGGACATCAGGGGCTACGATATGCAAATGAATTGGTAGGACTTATCCGGCAAGAATTTGGCGACTGGTTTCACATAGAAATAGCAGCCTATCCAGAATTTCATCCACAATCGCGCAGTGCCGAAGACGATATCAATCATTTCGTAAAAAAATGTCAAGCTGGTGCCGATTCGGCCATCACCCAATATTTCTTTAATGCAGACAGCTATTTTTGGTTCGTAGATGAAGTACAAAGCCGTGGGGTCAATATTCCAATTATTCCCGGCATCATGCCGATTGCCAGTTTCTCAAAACTAGCCCGTTTTTCTGAAACCTGTGGTGCCGAAATTCCTCGCTGGCTACGGTTAAAACTGCAATCCTACGCCGACGATACCGCATCAATTAAAGCCCTTGGTTTGGATGTGGTTACTGAAATGTGTGACCATTTACTACAGCAGGGTGCACCTAGTTTGCATTTCTATACTTTAAATCAGGCTGGTTTAGTCTCAACAATCTGTCAGCGTTTAGGATATTAATCCTAAGCCAAAACAGAAATTAAAAACATAAACTACCTTCCCTTCAAAAACTCTTAATATTTCAAATTTACAGTTTTAAAAAATGATGCCCCTTATCATCTTTATGAAAAGGGGCATCATAATTCTGTATTCTCAATTTTTTCAGCAGCTAAAAACCATCAACAACCAGCCAGAAGATAAATTATGCTAATGTGTTAACAACTGATTCAAAAATTGTTGCGCACGCTCATGCTGCGGATGTAAGAAAAACTCTTCAGGAGCAGCCTCTTCAACAATTTCACCATGATCAATAAATACCACTCTGTCGGCCACTTCACGGGCAAAACCCATCTCATGGGTGACCACCATCATGGTCATACCACTAAGTGCCAAATCTTTCATTACTTTAAGTACTTCACCAATCATTTCTGGATCAAGAGCAGAGGTAGGTTCGTCAAACAACATTACCCTTGGTTCCATAGCCAGACCACGTGCAATCGCTACGCGCTGTTGCTGTCCGCCGGATAACTGCTGCGGATAAGCATCACACTTATGCGCCAGTCCCACCTTAGTCAATAACTCTTGAGCTTTCGCTTCAGCCTGAGCACGGCTTTGTTTTTTCACCTTCATCGGTGACAAAATAATATTTTCCAGTACCGTCAGATGTGGATATAGATTGAAATGCTGGAATACGAATCCAACTTCTGTACGTACTCGGTTTAAATCAGCCTTAGGGTCGGCCACGTTAATTCCATCAACCCAGATTTCACCTTGCTGGATTTTTTCTAACTGATTCACAGTACGGATCAAGGTGGATTTTCCGCTTCCAGACGGACCGCAAACCACCACTACTTCACCCTGGCTGACATTAAGATTCACACCATTAATAACATGTAAGTCCTTAAACCACTTATGGACGTTTTTAAATTCAATCATGTATTCCCCACATCATGGAACAGACGGTATTAGTTATTCAAATACACGCGCCATTGTCCAACAAAATATTACTCAAAGCCACATAAAGCTCGGGTTTAATTCGCTCTGGTCGCCAACCTGGATCAATGCCTACATCTATTAATCTGGCATCATCCACCCACTCCTTCAGATTATTATGAATGGTCTTACGTCGTTGCTGGAAAGCCTGTTTAACCAAAGCCGAAAAATGCTGAAAATCCTGCGCAATTCCGATACGCCCGCGTTGTGGAATCATTCTCACTACCGCTGAATCAACTTTTGGAGCAGGGTTAAATGCCTGAGGTGGCACATCCAGTAAATTTTCCATTTCAAAAAAATACTGCAACATCACACTTAAACGCCCGTAATCATTACTACCGGCCTCCGCCACCATGCGCTCGACTACTTCCTTTTGCAGCATAAAATGCATGTCTACAATCTCATCAACATACTCACCAAAGCGAAATAACAACGGTGTTGAAATATTATAAGGTAAATTGCCTACTATTTTTTTTCGCCCAGGCACACTCGCAAAATCAAACTGCAGTACATCACCCTCATAGATTTCCAGCTTCGAAGCAAAAGGTAATGTACGTAAACGCGCTACAATATCTCGGTCAATCTCAATTACATGCAGTTTATCCACCGCTTTAGCCAATGGCTCTGTAATAGCGGCCAGCCCGGGACCAATCTCAATTACTGTATCTGCCGGCTGAGGACGTACTGCACGCACAATATCCTGAATAATACTTTTATCTTGCAGAAAATTCTGTCCGAACCGCTTACGGGCACGATGTTCTTTCATAATGCTTCCTTAATCTTTGCCCTATTATAGATTAAAATCCATTTGATCAACTTCGTGCTTAGGCCTATAAAAACACTTATGGGCAAGCACACCAGCTAGCCGTATTGAATTATTCCGGTAAATATCGCATAGGATTCACAGCCTGACTGTTTACCCGTATTTCAAAATGCAGTTTTACACCGCTCGTTCCACTGTCACCCATCGTGGCAATGGTCTGACCTGCCTGCACTCTTTGTCCATTACGGACATTCAGAGAGTCATTATATGCATAAGCCGTCATGGTAGTATTGCTGTGTTTAATCAGTATCAGCCTGCCATACCCACGCAGCTCATCACCAGCATACTGTACAGTACCTGCAGCCGCAGCTTTAATTGGTGTTCCACGGTTACCAGCAATATCAATCCCCTTTTGCGTCTGACCGTTAAACATACTAATCACCCTCCCGCGCACCGGCCATTGCAGGCTGATATCAGGAGCGGCATTACTAACAGCAACTGGTGCTGGCTGACGCACCACATTTCCTGACGACTGTCTTTTTACTGTGTTCTTACGCGAACCCCCTACCGGTTTACGCACACGAATCAGCTGCCCTACCTCAATTGCATTTGCATTTGCCAAATTATTCCAACGCACCAGCGTATTAACATTCTGATTAAAGCGTAACCCAATTCTGTATAAGGTATCGCCATGCTGTACACGATAATAACCATTTTGAGCGCTGCCACTCATCACTGGTGCATTTATCGAACCACTACTTTTGCAACCACTCAGCGCTATCGCTAGACAATAAATCAGATATAAACTAAACCTTCTAATCATTACAGACCCTATTTCTATCTGCTTCATTACTCCATCCTAGCCGCAACACACATCCGTATAGCATAACGACTAAAGCTAATCTGAGGTTGATATTAACATAGCTTTGCCCTCACATCGTCCTGCAACGGTCTGCATGCCAACAATAAACAGACTGTTTTAAGATGTCCATATTGAATTCCTCCAACCCGCAACCATCTGTAAAAACTGTTATTGCTTAATTAAGGGAAACTTACATGCGATATTTGAGCTGGGCTATACTGATACTGGCAGCATTGGAAGTAATTTCCATTATTATGGTCAGCAATCTGATTGGTGCAGGCTGGACTTTGCTGATTATCATTCTATCGATAGCATGCGGCATTTTTATGCTGCGCAATATCGGTGTATCTGGACTATTTCTTGCCATAGCAACCATCCGTACCGGCAGCAAAGTTTCACTTTACCAGTTACTATGGCCGCTGCGTTATGTACTTGCTGCCATCATGCTTATCAGCCCAGGCTTCGTATCAGACATTATCGCTATATTATTGCTCTTGCCCATCAGTGGTAAGCCATTAAACAGCACAAACAACAATCCTTTTACCGGCCAGTCTCAACCAGAGCGTGGTGACATTATTGAAGGAGAATTCACCGTTGAAACAGACAATGTACAGCACCCACACAACAATCAGCAGCTGCCACATGAATAACCTGTAAAAAACAAAAGCCGCACAGCATTCAGCCGGCGGCTTTTTTCTTCCAAATTATTTACGCCAAGCGCATTTGCGGAAACAGAATTACATCCCGTATTGTCTGTGCATCAGTCAAGAGCATAATCAAACGATCCATGCCAATGCCACAACCACCCGTAGGAGGTAAACCATATTCCATCGCACGAATATAATCTGCATCAAAATGCATGGCCTCATCGTCTCCAGCATCCAACTGTGCTACCTGCTCACGGAAACGTGCTGCCTGATCTTCTGGGTCATTTAATTCTGAATATCCATTTGCCAATTCACGTCCAACCACAAACAGCTCAAAACGTTCGGTCAAACCTGGTTTGGTATCAGACGCGCGTGCCAGCGGTGACACTTCTACCGGATAATCTACAATAAATGTCGGCTGCCATAGCTGCGCTTCAGCACACTCCTCAAACAAGGCCAGCTGTAAACTGCCTACAGCCTGAGAAACCGGTAAGGCTCCGCCCAGCTTTTTAATTTCAGTTTTTAGCCATTCAGCATCAGCCAGTTGCGCATCTAGATATTGCGGATTGAAATGTTTAATTGCTTCAACAATAGTCATCCGAGCAAACGGCTGGCTTAAATCCACATTTTTTCCGTTATAACTTACAACAGCGCTACCAGTAGCCTCAATAGCAGCAGCACGAATAACCTTTTCCGTCATATCCATCATGCGCTGATAATCACCATATGCTTCATAAAATTCCATCATGGTAAATTCAGGATTATGGCGGGTACTCATACCTTCATTTCGGAAATTGCGGTTGATTTCAAACACCCTTTCCAGACCACCTACCACCAGTCGTTTCAAATACAACTCAGGAGCTACACGCAAAAACAGATCCATATCGAGGGCATTGTGGTGCGTCACAAACGGCTTCGCCGTTGCTCCACCCGGAATCGGATGCATCATCGGCGTTTCCACTTCCAAATAACGCTCGCTAACCATCACATTCCGCACAGCCTGAATAATCCGGCTGCGTTTAACAAACGTATCCCGCGTCTGTTCATTCGTAATCAAATCCACATAACGCTGCCGATATTTCTGCTCTTGATCAGCCAGTCCATGGAATTTATCAGGCAATGGGCGCAATGATTTAGTCAGTAAGCGTAGGCCAGAAACTCGAACAGTCAGTTCGCCATGATTGGTTTTCATCAGCTCACCTTCAGCACCGACAATATCACCCAAATCCCAGTGCTTAAACGCATCGTGCAGTTCTTCACCAACACCCTGATTATTAATATACAGCTGAATACGCCCAGTCATATCCTGAATTGTGGCAAAGCTAGCCTTACCCATATGACGTTTCAGCATAATTCGCCCAGCTACCTTTACTGGAATAGCTTTGTTCGCCAGCTCATCCTTATCAAACTGCTCAAATTGCTGGTGTAAATCACCAGCAAAAGCATCACGTTTGAAATCATTCGGAAAAGCAATCCCCTCAGCACGAATTGCCGCCAGCTTCTCACGGCGATGGGCCATAATCTGGTTTTCATCCAGTTGTTCTTCATGCGCGGCCGCCGCCGGCGCATTCTGCTGTTCGCTCATATGCATCCTCATACCATACGCAGTAATTCTCAATAAACTACTGCCCTACCTGAAACATCAAACAAGTTATAAAATTCAGGCAATAACAAATAAAAATTAACCGCCTATTCTAAGACAAAACAGCGAGTTTGACACGTAAAACCCCCTCCGAACTAACAATCAAACAAATTAATTACAAAAAAACTTTCGGTAACAGCGATAACTTAACACCATCAGCCTAAGCTTTCCGTAGCCTTAACCCCATTCACATTAAAATTTTTATTAGTCTTAAAAATATTTATGACAATATCTTAATAATCCGACAGTTGCCGTAATCAATCTCAACTCACTACAAAATCAGATATTCTAATAAAGACCCATACCGTTATTTATCACAAACAATATTGACCTTTAACAATAATTATCCGCAAACACAACTTATTAACCAATTGAAAGCAAATAATATTTATTTGATAAAAGAAAAAGAAATTTGTAATAAAACCGAATGCATATCCATTATTATCGGAGGCAAGCATGTATCAGTTACATCTTTTTGACACCCCTACTGCAATGAATACAGCATTGGCCACAGCCATTACTGCCAACCTGCAAGATGCAATTAATTTGCGCAGTAAAGCCTCACTGGCAGTATCCGGAGGCCCGACACCTGTTGAACTCTTTCAGATTCTCAGTCAGGCACAGATAGCGTGGAATCAAGTTTACATAACCCTTGTTGATGAACGTTGGGTAGACAAACATCACGAAGACAGTAATGAGCGTCTAATTCATACTCATTTATTACAAAATAAAGCAAAGGACGCGCATTTCATTAGCCTCAAAACTATTGCTGAAAATCCCTATGATGGCGTGGATGAAATTCAGACACGCCTTCAGCAATCACTACCCTTACCTATTGATGCATTGGTTTTGGGAATGGGCGATGACGGTCATACTGCATCATTGTTTCCGCACGCAGAAAATCTGTATAAAGGAATAGACATGCAATCTGACAGACTGGTAATCGATATGAAACCTCTTACCGCCCCTCATGATCGTATTTCACTGACCTTACCGGTTATCCTCAACAGCCGCCATTTATATCTGCAATTAAACGGGAAAAAACAACAGCAGGTATTAGAACAAGCACTTGCCGGCAAAAATATTAACGACATGCCCATACGTGCAGTTCTACACCAGCAGAAGCTACCTTTACAAATATATCTGGCTCAATAAAAAATGCGCCGGAAAACCGGCGCATTAACAAAAATATAATGGCTTACCACGAATAACGATAATTCATATTGATACCAAATTTCTGCTCTGTATGCTGACCATTGGCGTAATCCAGTTTTAAATCTGCATGACTACTCGCATTAAAGTCCATACCCAGACCAGCTTCATACAAACCACTATTACCTGCACCGGCAATACGCATATTACTGTCATCTACAAAAGCATGCCCCAAACTGTTCTTATCATGCGACCAGTAAGCACCTGCATATGGATGGAGCGTTATTTTATTCAGAGCTACTGAAGTTCTAACTGCCGCCCCAAGCTGGCTACGGTAAAAAGTGGTACTACTGTTGTATGCATCTCCAGACAAACGTCCGAATGTCATACCAGCTTTAGGCGTAACTACCCACTTATCTGCCAAGGAAAAATCTTTACCAACATCTGCACTAAAACTATTACTATGCCATGTTGTGTTATCCATCTTGCTGGCACTGGCTTTCAAATGGCTGTAACGATAGGCAGCATCAGCAAACCAGCCGCTGGTATGGTTCCAGCCAGCATAAATTCCTGCTGTCAGCGCTTTCAGGTTACCATTTTTATAGTTGCCATAAAAATCCACACTGGAATGGCCTTGGCCTACCACCCCCCCTAAATATATCTGATTGTTTTCATTTCCCAGCGGCAGCAGATGATCATAACCTAATTGCAGACTATAAGATTTTTGTTTAAAGCCTGAAGTAGCCAATCCATCATTAGTACCCACACTATCGAAATGGTTATTGGCATAATTACTGTCCAGCCACAGATTATTAGCAACAGACTGATCTTTACGGCGCATAAAACGTGTATTTAACGGTTCTTGCATCTGATAAATATACTGGCTCGCTGCCTGGCGCATACTGATCAATGAATTAGCAAAATCACTGATCTCATACTGTGGTCCATGGTGGCTACCACCAGATGAAGCAGCACCATTATCATTACTCAGAATCCAATTATTGCCATTCTGATGGAAGAAATAACGATACTTACCCGCATCAACATAGGGCTGCACCATCGAAAAGGAACCATCACCACCCTCAGACTCTACCAGCGTCACTTGCCCATTCGGTGTTTTGGGGCGTTTGCGACTATCAGACACACTGATTCTATGCTGGCCATGTACCTGACCGTGAATTTCTATTTTATCTGATTTGCCATCAGCCAGACTGGTATTCATATTAAACTGGCTATTATTACCAGTTAAATCGCCATTAATCTTTAGTGTTTTGAATTTCCCATCGTTGCTGAAAGAAACAGTCGAATCATGAATATTCAGTTCATCCAGTACACTATTACCGTTAATCAGCCATGATGTACCATTATTTAGATTAAATGTAATCTTAGGTGCCAGAGATGGATCTTGATCGATATAAACTCGTCCTGCTAACGTTGAATTATCTGCAGTTAAGGTAAAGGGCTGAAGCGCAGCCACTTCAGCATCACCTATAGCATCATCCTCCGTCGCATCTGCGGGATAATATCGGTGGTCATTGACACCAAGTAGTGCATTTTGGCCAGTCAGGCTACTATTTTTTATATTGAATATATTTTCAGAAGCGTAATCCTGAGTAGATTGTAAGGCTATACCTATTCCAGCCTGTACTTTACTATTTGCAACATCAATGATTCCCCCATTATTGAAAAAGAAAGCTTCGCTGAAGGGATTGGTAAGATTTATTTTCGTATTAGTAACATTGGCTCTAATATTCTTATTACCAATTCCTGCCAACGCAATACCACCATTTCCATAACCTGCCCCATCTATTTCTAAATTATTTATATTAGTTACCGCTTCTTTATTATCATATTCACCACCTAAATAAATTGCTGTGGAAAAATCACTATTTTTGCCAAGATTAATTACAGAATTAGAAATGTCTGCTGTACCCCATCCAATATCATAAGCATTAGAATTTGGCGCAGTAATAGAAAAATCCGCATTTGAATTTAAATAACCGCCATCTAGACTCACGCCAGTAATACCAAACTCTAATTCTTTTGGCTGACCCTGCAAACTAAAATGCACGCCCTTCGGTATCACAAATTTTGTAGTACCTTTTTCTGAATTGAAACGAACCCCTGTATATTCAATATCCTGTCTAAATGGTCCATATTCAGCATTATTCAAAAACGATGAATCAACGATAATTTCAGTGTTTGGCGAAAATTCCACCTGCTGTCCTAAAGTTGTTGATTCAGGTATATAGCCAATATTAAGCACAGTCAAATTTCGATGATATGTATCCCCAGGAACATCATCTTCATTAAATAATTTTTTAAATTCCTCTACAGTAGGTATGCCATTCCGGTATTGACCCGCAGCAATAACTATTTTATTACTATTAATTTCAGAAGGATTAAATTCGCAGCCATCTATAGCAGGGCATATCGTTACTGCAGCCATACTATAAACTGATAAAGAACTTAGCACTCCCAGCATTAAAGCTTTAAGTTTCGATGGCGGATGAATAGATTTCATAATAAATTAACCTTTATAAACATAATCATAATATTAACATATAATATACACATAGGGTTAATATATTTTGACACTTATATTTTAGCTAATGCCAACTTGCCACCACCACATCCATCTCTCATTATTTCCAATAGTTATCTAATATATAGTGGAGAAATTTGAATGCCATATATTTGGACTAACCAAACCAAATACTTTAGTTACAGAATAACTCCACTTTTATTCAGCCTGATTGCGCATTCTTTTCAGAAAGTACACATATAAAAAAACTGAATCCTGTTATTCACAGGATTCAGTCCTTGCAGACAAGTAAGCTTTGATACTACTTCACTTGTTCAAGACAGTTTATCAATCCAAAATATACTTATAGTTATTATTCTCAGTATATTGAATCTAAATTACAGACCTTTAGATTTCAAACGTGCAGCATGATCCAAATAAATGCTGACTGGATCTGGTGTAGTCGGATGAGCACCTGCAATTTGATTGATTGCATCTAAGTGATCCATCTGATAGTCAGAACGGATAACTTTACCCAAATGAGTACAATAACGGCCAACCAAACCATCATTCTGGTTGCGTTCTTTAGTAAATAAAGCACTTAAGGCAACCAAAATAGCATGTGATGGATCAAGAGTATTTACACCTTCATTGACCACATTTGATTTGATAATACCACTCCAAGAGTAATAGTAAACACCATTGGTTTCCAGCTCTTTACCCTGTCCACCCCAAGTTTTTGGAAGACCTTGTGGATACTTTTTATTGAACTCATTTGTACCTGCAGTAGACAAACTTTTCAGTGAACCTTCAAAATCCTGTGGCAGCAAAGGTTTGGTACTGAATAAGCTGATAAATTTCATGAATGATTCAACAATCAGATCAGCAGTTTCACCTACAATCTTCCCAGCAAGAATATCCAGCATCAAATCTGCAATTTCGGAACCAAAATTCACACCATTTACAGAAGTTACAGATGCCACCAGCTCTGGATGAAGAGCAGCCACATAACGGCTGGTAGGCGCACCCTGGCTATGTCCAATCAGATTAACCTTTTTAGCACAGGTTTTTGCCAGTATTTGCTTCACTTCTGTCAGCAACTGTTCACCACGAGTTTCGGTAGTATTGGTTGCAGAAACAGCAGCAGTATAAACTTCACAACCCAGTTTTCTTAAAGATTCAGCAATATTAAAGAAATAGGGATAACCCATAATCCGATCGAAGCCAAACAAACCATGCACGAGCACAATAGGATATTTTGTTTTAACGACTTTACAAGGTTTAGTTATATTTATCATTTAATTTTCCTCACTTAATTTTATGTTAAATTATTATATAATTATCAATTTATTCTGATTTAATAATCAACGATGAGATTAAGATATTTATAAAATAAATTCTTTAGTATTATCATCCTCTTCGGGAAGATTCACACAAATCTCAACCGCGAAATAATAATATCAAAACTAATCAATTAATGCAAATTAAATTGTTATTTAAATTTATTTAAAACCAAAAAAATAAAGCGTTATATAGAAAAATATTCAAACACAATAAAAAATTATGCATTCGATGTAAAAAGCAAATTCTATAACAATTATTAATATTTATACTTAGCAATATATGCAATTTAATTTAAATATTTTTTTGATTAATAACAGCTTTCTTAATTTGAAAATAACAATGAAATATATATTATGTTAATGTTTGAGTTTCTATTAATGCCAGCCGGTAGTGCGTAACCTTCTGCATCAGTATAGATGTATACGCAGTGCCGTTCACCCGACACCGCTTCCTGAATAATTTTTAATTCATCCCATAAAAAATAGGTGAGATTTTGAATTTTAACTACCGTATCTATTGGCTATTTTCGTCGGGCTAAAACATGTTATACCTATCCATATCGTACAGAATGATTCTGTTTTCGATGCGAACGAACCTCAATTAGGCGGTGTTCGGCATCGTAGTAGGAATAATGGGTACCACCGTCGGTCTGTTTGCTGTGGGTACGGCCGTGTGCGTCGTAGATATATTGAAGGCTGCAGACGTATGGTGGTAATTTGTTTACTTAGTTAATTGTAGTGATGGCTGCGTGTGCCTTATGCGTTGGTTTCGCTTAGAAGCATATTCTTAGAGCTGTAGCTGAAATGATGTGTTGGCTTCGGCTACAGTCAATGTAATGGTAATTTGGGAAAGGTGATAAATTAAAAGCAGATTCGCCCTTCAAAATTTATCTTGGCAACCTCGTTCTTTTCCTATTTAGTAGACTATAGTTATAACTTGTTCCATCCAAACCTTAATAAAGGTTTTGCATTCAAATTTTTATACTAGTGCAAATAATCTTCTTTGGTTAAAGGTTTTTGGGTAGGTTCTGGCGCTGTTGCTTCAGAAAACGAAAATTTTTTAGATTCATCCCAATTGATGCCAGTTTCATAGAATGTAAGTAGACGTTTTTGGATGTCTTTAGAATCTCCATGCATTCCCGCATACTCTTTTGTATGAATAATATCCAAGTGGTCTTTTACGGTTAACTGAGGAATCAAAACTTTATTATCTACGGTATCATATCTGTCATCCATTTCCACCAGACCTATTTTTTCAGCTAATGGACCTGTATAAGTGATAATTTTGGACTCCTGTGGGCGTACATTTTTTCGTACATGTTCATCTTGTATAGAAACTAATAACTCTTTAAGTCTGTGTGCAGCTACTGAATAGGTAAACAAAATATTAACCTTATTCAGGTCTACCCCATCCCATTCATCTTTATCATTAAATATATTAAAAAACTCCATCCAATGGTTTTTTCTGGATTGCGCTAATGAATACAACCCATCTTTTATATAGACACCGAATACTGTATTTTCTTGACTACGTTGTTTTTTAGTTAACATTTCTTTCCACCTGCTTTGGATTTGGTTTTATTTAAATGTTCATCCGCCGCAGCTAAGTATTCTTGCCGCCGTGGATTATTTAGATAAAGCGTACGAAGTTTTGGTTTTCAGTGCGGCTGTCTTGGTTGCGTCTTTTGTCGAGTAGGTCAGCTGCGGCATCAAAGACAAAATTGTATCAACTTTATTTTTTATGTTTGTAAATTTTTCTGGGATAGTCCAAAATCAACATACCCTTCTGAACTTATAATTAGACACCACTTATTTGATGAATCAAAAAAATAATGATGTTGAGGAATATTTTCAACAGCAAACGCAAGAAAACTATCAAATTGTTTATAAAGTTAATTGCACTGCAAAATTTAAAGACGAATCATTTATATAATAAATTACTTTACTTTTTTTTATTTTAGCACATATCTCATTATCATATATGAATTTTTTTATTACTAATACCCAATTAGAATAGTTTCCAAAAAGTTGACTACTTTTATAGTTAGTAGTTTTTTTCCAATCAATCTTTGATCCTTTCCAATTAAAAGAATCAGATAATTTATCTGCAATATCTTCCCAATTATCTATTAGTATCGGTGGGTCAGATAATTGAGAGATTTTTATTTTGATTTCATCATCAAATGTCATAAATTTCTCCGTGGTTTAGAGGGATGATTAAATATAGTTTTAAATTGATTACTGTGGATTCAGTAGCATCAAATAAGAAATGCTCACCTTTATCTTTTCCGCTAAACACATTTATATGAGCTCCATTTCTTCTATCGTACTCTACTCTAAATCCCGTCTTTCCATGTGCAGTAATCGTTCCTACAGGCCTTCTATTTGGTGTTTTTCGATACGCCGGCCTAAGGCATCGTAGACATGGCCACAACGTTCGGTACAGTCTAATTTTTCGATACGAACTTCGATTAGGCGGTGTTCGGCATCGTAGTGGCAATACTGGGTACCACTGGCGGTCTGTTTGCTGTGGGTACGTCCGTGTGCGTCGTAGGTGTATCGAAGGCTGCGGACGTATGGTGGTAATTTGTTTACTTAGTTAACTGTAGTGATGGCTGCGTGTGCCTTATGCGTTGGTTTCGCTTAGAAGCATATTCTTAGAACTGTAGCTGAAATGATGTGTTGGCTTCGGCTACGGTCAATGTAATGTAATTTGGGGAAGATGATAAATTAAAAGCAGATTTGCCCTTCAAAATTTATCTTGGCAACCTCGTTCTTTTCCTATTTAGTAGACTATAGTTATAACTTGTTCAATTCAACCCTTAATAAAGGTTATGCGTACGAATCTTTATACTAGTATAAATAATCTTCTTTGGTTAAAGGTTTTTGGGTAGGTGCTGGTGGTGTTACATCAGGAAATAAAAATTTTTTAGATTCATCCCAATTGACTCCCGTTTCGTAAAATTTAAGTAGACGATTTTGGATATCTTTAGAATCTCCGTGCATGCCTGCTAATTCTTTTGTATGAATAATATCTAAATAATCTTTTACAGTTAATTGAGGAATCAAAACTTTATTATCTACGGTATCATATCTGTCATCCATTTCCACCAGACCTCTTGTACCAGCCAAAATATCTGTTATTGCAATAATTCTAGATTGCTGTGGGCGTACATTTTTTCGTACATGTTCATCTTGTATAGAAACTAATAACTCTTTAAGTCTATGTGCAGCTACTGAATAGGTAAATAAGATATTAACCTTATTCAGGTCTACCCCATTCCATTCATCTTTATCATTAAATATATTAAAAAATTCCATCCAATGATTTTTTCTGGATTGCGCTAATGAATACAATCCCTCTTTTATATAGACACCAAATACTGTATTTTCTTGACTACGTTGTTTTTTAGTTAACATTTCTTTCCACCTGCTTTGGATTTGGTTTTATTTAAATGTTCATCCGCCGCAGCTAAGTATTCTTGCCGCCGTGGATTATTTAGATAAAGCGTACGAAGTTTTGGTTTTCAATGCGGCTGTCTTGGTTGCGTTTTTTGTCGAGTAGGTTGGCAACAGCATCGTATTGCAGGGTTTCCCAGTAGGCTTGGTTACGACAGCTTTCGATTCGGCCGTTGCAGTTATAGTAGTAATTGCTTTGTTCCCTTTAGATTAATTGTTCGTTAGTCATCTTGTTTGGCAAACATAATAGCTTCTTTTACCCATTTATTTTTTTTATTTTTGGATAAAAATTCTTTACAGTTTAGTATATTATTCAGCTCCTTCTCCCCTAGAATATCTTTTATATCTGATAGCATAAGACCAATATCTAATATTTCACTTTCACCATAATTAGAAAGATCTCGAGATAGATACCAATCTTTTAAAAATAATAAGGCTTCGTTTTTGTTTATTTGTAAAAATAATTTAAAAGCAGCTAAACGGAGTATATTGATTTTAACTAATTCTTTTAGTAAATTAGTAGCTTTTGTAACATCAGCATGATTAATAAAATTTTTTACTTCATTTTCATCGGTTATTTGTTGCCATAATTTATTATATAAATCATCAAATTCCTGTAAAGTATCAATTAACATTTTTTTACCTTACCTTTTCTTTCAATATCTTTAGGAGTAACATTATCTTTGATTTTCCAGTCCATAACTCCGCCCTTAGTTTTACCTTTTAATTCTACATTTTTACCCGTGGTATTAATATCAACATAGTAATCTGCACCTAATGCTCCAGTGCTTCTTTTTATGGCATCTGGATTTTTGGGGTCAATTTTTACAGAAGTAACACTAATTCCTCCTCTACTATCTGTTGGATTATATGTAAATCCGTTATGAGTAAATTTTTTAAATTCTGCTTTTGACATAAAACGTCGAACAATACCTGGATTTTGAGGTATACCACCAATAAGTTTATCGCCTGCTAATCCTGCTGGATCAACCCACATCAACCCATTAGGCGCATACTGATACAGATTAAACCCACCCAACAGCCCAATCGGGTCCGGCTGCGTGAATCTGCCTATATCCGGGTCATAGTACCTGAAAGTATTGTAATGTAAGCCCGTTTCTCTGTCTAAATACTGCCCCTGATACCTTAGGTTCTGTTGTATCTGGCTGTGTTCGATTTCCTGTATCGGTTTGCCCCACAGCTGATAGCTGCATGCCCA
The DNA here is from genome assembly GCF_002777855.1 of Snodgrassella alvi. Lineage (GTDB taxonomy): Bacteria > Pseudomonadota > Gammaproteobacteria > Burkholderiales > Neisseriaceae > Snodgrassella > Snodgrassella alvi_E. The sequence continues at coordinate 1,266 of NZ_MEIK01000012.1, read as the reverse complement.
TACAATGTGACCGTCTTCATCAGTAAGTTCTTCCGGGGCACCATTGACATCGGTGTGGTAGTACAGCACTTTCTGTTCCGTACCGGTAGTGGTCTCTACTCTGGCTAAAGGTTCATAGCCGCTTTCATCAGTGTAGATATAGACGCTTTTGCTTCTGTCAGTACGGGTTTCCTGAATCATTCTTAGTCCGTCCCACAGGAAACGGGTACGGTTGCAGGCTTTGCCCGCCCGGTCTATCTGGTGCTTTTCGATACGTCGGCCTAAGGCATCGTAGACATAGCCGTAGCGTTCGGTACAGTTTAATTTTTCGATACGCACTTCGGTCAGGCGGTGTTCGGCATCGTAGCTGTAGTATTGGGTACCGCTGGCGGTCTGTTTGCTGTGGGTACGGCCGTGTGCATCGTAGGTGTATTGGAGGCCGCGGAAGTGGAGTAGTTGGTTAAAGCGGACCAGGTTTTGGTTGTCGGTACTGCTGTCTTGGTTGCGTCTTTTATCCAGTAGGTTGGCAGCGGCATCGTATTGCAGGGTTTCCCAGTAGGCCTGGTTGCGGCAGCTTTCGATGCGGCCGGTGCGGTCATAGTGGTAATCGGTCTGTCCTTGCTGAGTATGTTTTTTACTCACCAGCCGGTCGAGGTTGTCGTACTGGTAGCGGCGGTCGGTGAGGATGTCGGGCAGGATGGTGTTGTGGCCACGTCGGGTCTGTTTGTGTTGCAGGCGGCTGTTGCGGTCGTATCTGAATTCGGTGTTCAGTTGTCCCTGGCTACGCAGGACTTCGCGATGTAGGCGGTCGCGTTCGATGTCGGTGATGGTGGTGCCGTCTAGGTTGATTTGGTGCAGATGGCCGGAACCGTAATAGAGGTTGTTGAGGGTACGACCATCGGGCAAGGTGGTGGCGATGCGGTTGCCCAGTTGGTCGTACTGATGGCTAAGGGTGCCTTGTGCGGTGGTTTCGCTCAGCAGGTTGCCGATGATGTCGTAGCGAAAGGTGATGATGTCTGCAGCAGCTTCTGCCGGTAAGCCGGCTTTTTTGTAGCCGACTTTGATGAGGTTGTCGGCGGGGTCGTACTGGTAGGCGGTGTTGCCGTCGGGGGTGTGTTTGCCGATGAGTCGGCCGATGGCGTCGCGTGTGAAGCGGTGGGTGATTTCGGCGGGACTGCCGGCAGCAAAGTGAACGGCGCTGACGTTATCCAGCTGATCGTAGGTCAGCTTTTGTTTACGTCCGTCCAGATCGGTCTGTTCGGTTAGGCGGTCGCCGGCGTCGTAGGT
>NZ_MEIK01000011.1 GCF_002777855.1 Snodgrassella alvi | reverse complement strand
GGGTTAAGCGTTACATCTTCAAAAATAAATTTGAAAGAACGATATTCGTCAGGACCATTGTTAAAGTATTTAGGCAGGGTAAGTGAATCGTCCTCACCATAGGCTTTGATGATTAAATCATTACCGGAACGACTGAAATAATTTTCAGAGAAATTGGCGCCTTTAAACACAATTTCATTGAGTTCATTGATATCATAATAATTTCCTGTATCTTTAATGATGTCGTGACCATGGCCTGCTTCGAATTCATAGCGGTCTTTTTCATAGTTGCCACCGTTGAGAGTGTCATTGCCGGTACCGCCAATAAGGATATCG
>NZ_MEIK01000010.1 GCF_002777855.1 Snodgrassella alvi | reverse complement strand
CGATATCCTTATTGGCGGTACCGGCAATGACACTCTCAACGGTGGCAACTATGAAAAAGACCGCTATGAATTCGAAGCAGGCCATGGTCACGACATCATTAAAGATACAGGAAATTATTATGATATCAATGAACTCAATGAAATTGTGTTTAAAGGCGCCAATTTCTCTGAAAATTATTTCAGTCGTTCCGGTAATGATTTAATCATCAAAGCCTATGGTGAGGACGATTCACTTACCCTGCCTAATTATTTCAACTTTAGTTATGGCGAATATCGTTCTTTCAAATTTATTTTTGAAGATGTAACGCTTAACCCTCAGGATAT
>NZ_MEIK01000009.1 GCF_002777855.1 Snodgrassella alvi | reverse complement strand
TCCGTTCTGATTATTCAGATTACGGTTAATCTGAGCTTTTAATTGCTGATTTACCCGTATTGCTCCGCCTGCATTGTTAACGCTATCCGCACTCAATTCCAGACTGTCTGCATCTATGCTGCCACTGTTATTGTCAAAAGCGGCTGTGTGAATTACCGCTTGTTTACCTGCAATGATTTTGCCTTGTTCGCTGTTATCCAAGGCCAGTTTGCTTTCACCTTCCGCATTCAACAATAATTCTTCACTGCTGCCAATCAGGCCGTTGCGGTTTTTCAATTCTTCTTTAATCAGTGCTTTCAGCTGTTTGTTGGTGCGTATCGCCCCT
>NZ_MEIK01000008.1 GCF_002777855.1 Snodgrassella alvi | reverse complement strand
TTTTCACCCGGCATTACCATTTCTACACCTTCTGCCAGACTTACTGCGCCTGTTACGTCAGTTGTACGGAAATAGAATTGCGGACGGTAGTTTGCGAAGAATGGGGTATGACGTCCACCTTCTTCTTTGCTCAATACGTATACTTCAGCTTTAAATTTGGTGTGCGGGGTGATGCTGCCCGGTTTTGCCAATACTTGACCACGTTCTACTTCTTCACGTTTGGTACCACGCAACAATACACCTACGTTATCACCAGCCTGACCTTGATCCAGCAATTTGCGGAACATTTCCACACCGGTACAAGTAGTTTTCTGGGTGTCTTTCAGACCCACGATTTCAATTTCGTCACCTACGTTGATTACACCGCGTTCAACACGTCCGGTAACCACAGTACCACGACCTGACATTGAGAATACGTCTTCAATCGGCAACAGGAATG
>NZ_MEIK01000007.1 GCF_002777855.1 Snodgrassella alvi | reverse complement strand
GGTTTATCTTTAATTACTACTCCGTTTGCTGTTACTAGACTTCCACTATGACTATTATATCGGTTGGTTATGGCCTTTATTTCATCCATTGAAAACGCTTTTCCGCGTTTTATGCTCATAACGTTTAGCATTGTTCCCAGACTCATCCCTGTCCCGTACAATGCATCTACCTGATCTGATAGTGAATATGAACTTAGGGCTTGCCCTGCTATCTGGAATTGCAGTACCCGCATCCCTATTTGCTGCTCTGTTGCTCCTGATTGCTTCATATCTCTTACTAGATTTGTGAGCGTTATTTTCTGGAACGCAGCATTGGCTATTTTTCCTGACGGTGTCCATTTCTGGGCATCCATATTAAATATCGGGGTTCCCCATCCATCCTGACTCTCTCCTGCTCCTTGCATCATCTTGCTGGCATAGCTGGTTAGTAATATCTTGGACTCTTCTTCTGTCAGCTGTCCTTTCAGATACAGACTTAGTATGATTTGTGAGGCCTCTTCTGAGGCTTTTTTGTAATTCTCTATAACCTGTTGTTGACATTCTTTGGTTTGACATGCATCGTATTTTCTTTGGTAATCATCCGCACTTTGTACCCCCGCTTTTTTCAGCTTTTCATTTATTTTTCTTTCCTGTGCATTAAGCTTGCTTTCTCCTTTGCTGTTAATTAAGGCATTATTCTCTACTGCATTTTGCCCAAGCTCTCCTGCTATCTGCGCATTACTCAGTGTTCCTCCGCTTAGTCCCCCTGCTACTGTCCCTATCGCTGACGATAGGTCTCTTATGCTTCCTTTTACGTTTTCCGGCAATCTGTTCGGGTCTATTTCTCCTGTGGCGGGATCTATTGCTTCTGGATACTGCTCTTTTGGCAGATGGTTTATTAGGTATTGGGCTGCCAATTCTGCACTGCTCGCTCCTGCCGCTCCTGCTGCTGCACTGCCTCCGTTTACACTTGCAGTTACTGCACCTAATATGGCATGCGCTACCAGCTGCGCTGCTTCGTTTTTGTTTTCTCCGTGGCCGAATTGTTTGCCTATCAGCTCTGATGCATATGGTGCTAAGGTGTTGGCCACTACCTGTATATTGGTCTGTCCGCCCAGTGCACCGGTGATGGCTGTGGTCACTGCATTCAGTGCACGGC
>NZ_MEIK01000006.1 GCF_002777855.1 Snodgrassella alvi | reverse complement strand
TAGCGTAAAATAGCTAGCAAACCGGAATTTCTCTAAAAAAATGACAAATTGGCTGAATGAGGTTGTATCAATATTACATGCATTGTTCCAAAAATAATTACTACAATTAGTGGTGTAACAGGTATGCATCTTTTAGATTTATACTTTGCCAGCCTGCTTTTTAATTAATTTGCCATCATTAGTGACTACCCAGCTATCCAGTATGACAGTGATATTTTTTTCGGTTTGCTGCCATAGTTTCAGATAGAGCCGGTCATAATTTATACTAACTTTTACTGGAAAATTACTAACAAAAAAATCATGATGACAAGATCGTACTTGACCAACAATATCACAAAGGATAAGGGTTTTAATGTTATTATTTGCATCCCGATAGATATACAGATCCCTTCCTGCAATATTATCTGTCCATGGCTGATTGGTACTGGGGTCTATACCGTTATTGGCTTGGTAATAGGTTAAGCCAAATACTTTATTAGGCTGCTTAGAATATTCAAAATCCCAGCTTTCTTTTGACGATTTTAAAATATTTTTAAACCTATGATTATAATTTTTGAATTGCTTAGGACTTACTAAATTATAAACAATCATGTGTCCCCATGGAAAGGGCTTACCTTCAGGAATTAAAGTTTTATTATCATGCAAATAATCTATTTCGGTTTGTTCTTTATAGCTCATTAGCGCACCATCAGTAAGGCGATAAAACAAACCAAAGCTTTTAATGGGTAGCTGATAAGTAATAGGTGGACGTTTGTATTTTTGTGCTTTTTTGCTGGCATCAAAATCACCAGGGTCTCCAACATAACGCACCCAGTGAAGTACTACGCCGTCAGGAATACTGACTGGTTTACCGCCCAGATTACCAATGGAATCATAGCGGCCAAATCGGTCCTGATTAATGAAAGGTACCGGCTGCTGTTTGGCTTTGTCTTTATCCTTATCAGAACAGCCAGCCAGCAAAAGCAGGCCAGTTAAACAGACAGCTTTAGCATACGAAATCAATAAATTTCTCATACTGATGTCTCCTATCAGACTAACATATAAATTAGCATAATTTTAGGATAATGCAAACAAAAACATACACAAAAATTAACTAACGTAACGAAATATTAACTCTAAATGGATTATTATGTTTTAATATATATGCTATCTACCAAATATAATTAGCGTAAAATAGCTAGCAAACCGGAATTTCTCTAAAAAAATGACAAATTGGCTGAATGAGGTTGTATCAATATTACATGCATTGTTCCAAAAATAATTACTACAATTAGTGGTGTAACAGGTATGCATCTTTTAGATTTATACTTTGCCAGCCTGCTTTTTAATTAATTTGCCATCATTAGTGACTACCCAGCTATCCAGTATGACAGTGATATTTTTTTCGGTTTGCTGCCATAGTTTCAGATAGAGCCGGTCATAATTTATACTAACTTTTACTGGAAAATTACTAACAAAAAAATCATGATGACAAGATCGTACTTGACCAACAATATCACAAAGGATAAGGGTTTTAATGTTATTATTTGCATCCCGATAGATATACAGATCCCTTCCTGCAATATTATCTGTCCATGGCTGATTGGTACTGGGGTCTATACCGTTATTGGCTTGGTAATAGGTTAAGCCAAATACTTTATTAGGCTGCTTAGAATATTCAAAATCCCAGCTTTCTTTTGACGATTTTAAAATATTT
>NZ_MEIK01000005.1 GCF_002777855.1 Snodgrassella alvi | reverse complement strand
TTTAAAAATTTCATTTTTATTCATATAAACGAATAAAGATGTTTACTATCAGATCCATCTATATAAAAAGCAACTATTCTCGCATTTTATGCTTCAAATATCTTATAAATCAGTGTGGATGGTAAATACTAGCTGAACCAACACAATTAAATACTTAATTGAATTAAGTTTTTAGGTTCTATTTACCAAAACTAAATCGTGATTAAAAAATTCTTCTCTAATTGTTACAAATAAAAATTCTAATAATTAATGTATACTTTAAAAATAAATATAAATATGAACTAAAATTTAATTGATATGTATCAATAATGGTAATTTTTAAGACAAAATATAGGTTTGATTTATAATGTAATTAAGTGTTAGTATAAATTGCATTATATTTATATAGTGTTAACAAAAACCAACTCACAATTATAGATAGATTAATTTATGAATAAAATATATAAACTTATATGGAATGCCAGAGAACATGCTTATGTAGTAACTTCAGAATTGGCTCGAAAAAGTGGAAAAGTTGTAGGAGTTAAAGTACTTACCTTGTTAGGTGCACTCGCATTGAGTGCAAATGTTGCTTCCGCAGCAGAAGACTTAGTAATTTCAGATAAAGATAAAGTCAACGGAAAAGATATTGTGTTTATTGGCAATATTTATTCGGATAATGACATAGACTTTCCTGCCCTCCCTTTTGAAGTCTTTAATTTAAAAGATGGCCAGAATATTAGAGTAGAACTTGAGAGAAAAGGGGATTTGGGTAGTGTTTGGGGGTTGAATAATGGAACTGGAGAAACCACTGTTAATATAAAAGGAGATGTTATTTCTTCAGGAAATTTATTTTTTCCTTCTTCCGAGGATGCTGCTGAATCAACAGATGAAAATATGCTATTTGATGATGCGGTTAGCATGACTAACTCTGAACAAGCAACTAATCTTACAGTCAATCAGGAAGAAAGTAGCATCATTAAAGCTAAAAACACCGGTATTATGGCATCTAATAATGGTACCGGTTCTACTAAAATTAATATTGCAGGAACAATAGCAGCAACAACAGCTGTTTACGCAGATAGTGGTGAAAAAACTCAAGATGTGACTATCACGCAGTCAGCTCCCAGTAAAATTGAAGGTTCAGTTAACGGAATTGTAGTAAATAATCAGGGTAAGGGAGCAACAAATATTGATATAGCCGGTAATGTAAGCTCAACTGGTAATGCAACCATTCCGGAAGATCCTGAAAATCCAGATAGTGAACGATATAATTCTGGTAGTGGTATTATTGCCATAAATAATAAAAATACCACTGACCTGAATATAACTCAGTCTTCAGCCGCCAGTTTAATTCAAGGTGGAGCAACAGGAATTACGGCATCTAATTCAGGTGTTGGTTCTACCACGATTACTACTGCTGGCACGGTAATTGCTGATGGCATAGCAGAAAATGGTATTGGTATTGCCGCTTCCAATACTCAAACAGCCAAAGCAATCCATATAAACCAAACATCAGGAAATATTAAAGGTAAAGAAAAAGGCATATCTGCAAGTAATTTCGGACAAGGCAATACCGAAATCACTACTGCAGGAAATGTTACTGGTAATAAAGACGCCGGTATCGATGTTACTAATATGCATTTTAATTATCCTGATGCTGAAACAAGAGCAGAAAGCAAATCGAAGACCGATATTATTATTAATCAAACTGCCGGAAGTATTATTGGTGGTACAGATGGTATTACTGCTGTTAATGAAACTGGTGGAAAAGTCTCAGTGACTACAGCCGGCAAAGTAGAAGGTAAAACTGGAGCCGGAATTCAGGTTGTATCAGGTACAGCACCAGTTTCAGATATTGACGAAAACGGAGAAGACATAAGTTCAGCATTTGCTGTAAATAAGAAAGCCGCAACAAAAGCCGGTGATGAAAATGGCCAGGTACCTTTGGGCGGAATTAATGTTGTTCAGTCAAGTGGTGAAAT
>NZ_MEIK01000004.1 GCF_002777855.1 Snodgrassella alvi | reverse complement strand
ATATTCAAACAGCGGTGTAATCAGCTGCGATGTACGAATATCAATACGTTCCAGTTTGCTACGGTCGATTTCTGGCAGGTTGAGGAAGAAATCGTAATTGATTTTCTCTTCTTCGACATGTTCCAGGCGAGACATCATATTGATGGCTTTAATCTCTGGATTCTGACGGTCTTTCGCCGGGCAAACTTCGACGCACAGGTTACAACCGGTGCAATCTTCCGGTGCCACCTGCAAGACATATTTCTGCCCGCGCATATCACGCGATTTCACATCCAGCGAATGCAGGCTGGCAGGGGCGTTTTCCATCGCTTCAGGCGGCACCACTTTTGCG
>NZ_MEIK01000003.1 GCF_002777855.1 Snodgrassella alvi | reverse complement strand
GCCAAAAGAGCAGTATCCAGAAGCAATAGATCCCGCCACAGGAGAAATAGACCCGAACAGATTGCCGGAAAACGTAAAAGGAAGCATAAGAGACCTATCGTCAGCGATAGGGACAGTAGCAGGGGGACTAAGCGGAGGAACACTGAGTAATGCGCAGATAGCAGGAGAGCTTGGGCAAAATGCAGTAGAGAATAATGCCTTAATTAACAGCAAAGGAGAAAGCAAGCTTAATGCACAGGAAAGAAAAATAAATGAAAAGCTGAAAAAAGCGGGGGTACAAAGTGCGGATGATTACCAAAGAAAATACGATGCATGTCAAACCAAAGAATGTCAACAACAGGTTATAGAGAATTACAAAAAAGCCTCAGAAGAGGCCTCACAAATCATACTAAGTCTGTATCTGAAAGGACAGCTGACAGAAGAAGAGTCCAAGATATTACTAACCAGCTATGCCAGCAAGATGATGCAAGGAGCAGGAGAGAGTCAGGATGGATGGGGAACCCCGATATTTAATATGGATGCCCAGAAATGGACACCGTCAGGAAAAATAGCCAATGCTGCGTTCCAGAAAATAACGCTCACAAATCTAGTAAGAGATATGAAGCAATCAGGAGCAACAGAGCAGCAAATAGGGATGCGGGTACTGCAATTCCAGATAGCAGGGCAAGCCCTAAGTTCATATTCACTATCAGATCAGGTAGATGCATTGTACGGGACAGGGATGAGTCTGGGAACAATGCTAAACGTTATGAGCATAAAACGCGGAAAAGCGTTTTCAATGGATGAAATAAAGGCCATAACCAACCGATATAATAGTCATAGTGGAAGTCTAGTAACAGCAAACGGAGTAGTAATTAAAGATAAACCGCAACCTTCTACGGTAAGTGAATCACGTGGTGGGAAGCAGAGTGGAGGGAAAGGGAATACTGAACCAAAGGCAAGTAAAGATGGCGACAAAGTGGCTAGTAAAGCTGGAAAGGGGACTAATGCAGGAAAAGGAACTAATGCTGGAAAGGGAACGAATGCAACTCAAATCATTATAGATAAAAATAAATTTGTGACTCCAGATTTACCTGGAGTGGCACAATCTCGGGTCAATGTTGCAAATGTAACTTATGATAATGGAAAAATTAGAGGTTTTGAGTATGCCATGGGGAAACATGGTGCTGATAGCTCTGTTCCAAATAAAAGTCGCTTTCTAATTGGAAATGATGAAGTTAAAACACTTTTACAACGCCCTGATATTGTTAATAAACCTGTTTATAATCCAATTCAAATAGGAGGAAAGGTCGAAACAAATAAATTTGTACGACAAGTGGATGTAGGTAAACCAATAGGCTTTGATCAAAGTGGAAATAAAACTTCGGTTATAACTATTATCACTGATAGGAAAGGGAATTTGATAAACACATTTCCGGGTAAATTGTAATTTAAAAGGATAACTATGACTCTGATTAATTTAAAAAAAATCCGTGAAAATAATGAAGATGATGATTTAGTATTATATCGAACGTTTCACGAAAATAATGGGCGTTACTTAGAAAGAGAAGGTGAGTCAGGAAAATTTAAAATACTATGGAATATTGATGATGCTTCATCTTCTGTATTTAAAGAGCCCCAAGATATTAATATGTTAATGGATGATCTTGAAACTGTGTTGAATGAGGCGCATTCTGAAAATGACAATGAAATGTGTAATCACATAAAAGAAATATTTGTTCTCTGTAAGCTCTGTTTATGGAATAGCGGTAAATTTTATTTAGAATTTACTCCTTGGGGAGTAATATTGGATAGTTATCCCCGCTGCCTTCCTGATAAATATAGATTTAACATATCAACTATCGACGAATGATTGCCTAAGCTACTACGAGCATTTAAACGGCGGAGCTTTTATTACTTTTTAAACTTGCTTCAAGTTCAATAATTAACTTGCCCTGTTCAATCTGAATGATAACAGGGCAGCCCACATAAAAGCCTATCTGCTCCAGCCACCAACCTTCAATGGTCAGTTGTGGTCTGGGATTGGGTTTTATGCCTTGTGGCACATAACCGACATTATAAAACTGCTCATTGGGTTGTGGTGCCAGTGTTTTGCATGTTGTTGGATTTAGCTAAAAATATGAATATGCCATGTTTAACTCCTTTGAAGTTAGTTGTGTTAGCGGGTAGCAATGGAGGTAACCGCTAATCTGCGTCATTATGAGCAGCTATGCCAGCAAGATGATGCAAGGAGCAGGAGAGAGTCAGGATGGATGGGGAACCCCAATATTTAATATGGATGCCCAGAAGTGAATCACGTGGTGAGAAAAAGAGTGGAGGAAAAGGAACAAGCGATTCTTCAAAACAAAGTCAAACTAAAGTAAATTCACATAGTCATCCAGCTTTAAAAATGGTTATAAATGGAAACCTGAGAACGATCTTGATTTAAGGGGAACAGGAAAAACTTTTCAGGATGCGTTAAATGAAGCATTTAAGCGAACAGGTTATAATAAATCTGAATTTATTCCCGTTAGATGGTCAAAAACAGCAGATGGAAAAAGTATACCTGTCCAATATAATGGTCCAAATGGCGCAACTGTTAATGTAGACATAGGCCATAAAGGTAGTAATTCATTAGGGGTACCGCATGTTGGTTACAAAGTAGGAACTAAGGGAAAAATAACAGGACATATATTGTTAGATAAAGTACCAGCTAATAGATATCCTGGTCAACCAATGGAAAAATAAATATGACAAAAGAAAATATCAATGAGCTAATTAAAACAGGTAGGTTAATAACTTATTATTTATTCAGAGATGCAAGGAAAATTGGATTAACCCTCTCTGAATTGCCTTTTGAAGAAGGAGTAGAATTTAGAAAAAAAACAATAGAAAAATATTATGATTCTTTAAGAATAAATATTATTTTGCCCCATACACAAATGGTTTTTCCAGACATGTGGGGAATTATTGGAGAGATAAATGAAATAACTGATAATTTTTTAATTTTTTTTGATGGTTACATGGATCGTCACGTTATTGAAATGAACAATATACATAATTTTGCAAAATTAGTAGAAGAAACAATTATATTTGATTTTTATATAATAAATAGAGAATTAGATTATTTAATTCAGTGGGATTCAAGTTGCCAAATATTAATTGGAGCAGGAAAAGCAAAAGAATGGGTAGAAAGTTTAATAAAACGACATTCTAAATAAATAATAGATTTTAAAGCAACTGTTATTCATCACAGATTCATTTCTGATGGTATTATCAATTGAAAACCTAATCAGAGAGTACAAAACAATTAATAATATTATATGAGTAATGCGCAGATAGCAGGAGAGCTTGGGCAAAATGCAGTAGAGAATGATTATCTAAGTTATGCACAAGAAGATCAGAAAGAGATAGCGCAATGCACCAATATCTATTGCAAAACTAAAGTTGAAACACAATGGTTAGGAATAAGTGCAGGCCAACAAGCAAGCTTTCAGACGGGTGTGTTAGCAGCAATGCCAGCATATGCATATGAATCGGTAGAAGAGTTGGGTAATTTATTACTAAATCCCGTAGAAACCTTTAATGCATTAAAAACATTATTTAAAAATGAAAACGTATTAGGCAATGTAAATGAAGCATTAAAAGAATCTTACCAAAAAAGGTTAGATAACATGCTATCCGAATATCAAAAGGCAAGAACATCAGGAGCATATAATGCAGGGCTAGAAGCAGGAAAAATAGTAATGGATATGGCCACATTGGCAACTGGAGTTGGAGGAGTAGTAAAAGGGGGCGTGAAAGTAACAGAAAAAACGGTAGCCAAGGTAGTCAATGCAGCCAAGAAAAAGGTGCTAGTATTGCTGGAAAGGGAACGAAGCTCGAAATAGATCCAAATAAATTTGATTATCTTTATGGTAAAGTAAATAGCGGATTACATAATACTGCTCGTTCAACTCAATTATCCCAAATGATGAGACGGCTTGGGCTACAGACCAATGAGTCAGGTACAGCGGTTTTAACAGAACACTTTAATAAGGTAATAAATACAAAAGGTAATGTTATTGATACTTATAAAAAAGGTTCCCAGAGTTTTGAAGTTAGAGAATCTTTCTTAATGGGGTCTTCTGGAAAAGGTACTATATTACACACGTCATTTGAAATTATGACAGACGGTTCTCGTAGATTTGTAACAACAATTCCTAAAGAAGGAAAAAAATAAATGTTTATTCGATCTTTTCCAGATGAAATAGATTTGTTGGCTTTTTTTGAGGGAGAGCCTATTTTTCAAAATACAAAGGATTTGCACTTTGCATATAAATATACCGATCAAAATGAAATGTCTCTGATTTTTTCGTTTAGTGCAACTGAAGGTTGGATACAAACAGTTATAGAGTTTAAACAGAAAAAAATAGCGCACAATCTAATTGAGGGTGTAGAATATTTTAAGAAAGTAAAAGATGTAGATGGCGAGTTCCTAATGACTGAGGTTGTACTTGAAGATTCTAGAACGAAGGTTGAAATAAGATTACAGCCCTTTATTGTTACTAAATTTTTAACGTTAATAAAATAATTAACTTATCTGTCTTTGATTTAATCATAAGGTTGATATTATTAAGGATAAATCTATATCTTTTTATTTTATATAGGATCCTTAATTCAAATCACCAACAGTCTCGGCTGAGCATTAATGGTTACCTGTTGTCCACTGGTAAAGCCATAGGATTCCAATTACCGGCCTTTAATGGTCAGTTGTGGTCTGGAGTTGGGCTTTATACCTTGTGGCACATAACCGACAGTATAAAACCGCTCATTGGGTTGTGGTGCCGGTGTTTTGCCTGTTGTTGAATTTAGCTAAAAATATACCTTAGTCATAATTAACTCCTTTGAAGTTAGTTGTGTTAGCGGGTAGCAGTGTTGGTACCCGCTAATCTGCGTCATTATTTACTGTGTTGTGTTACTTTTTTCTTTAGGAGCTTAGATTTAACCAATTAACTGTTTAGCCTGATATTTTAAAATCATGGCAGCTAAAATCTCTTTTACCGATTTCTGTTCGTCCAGCTTTTACTGTTCAACCGCTCAAACTTAAGCTTAAGCTCGTCCTATAATTCACGCTTACCATCTTTATATATCAGCCAATCGGTTATGATATTAAAGGTAATGATAATCTTCTTCATTATATCTAAAGCATGTTTGACTCCACCTGTTGCATAGCGGCGGATCTGAGTCAAATGTCTACTCGAATACTAAGCATACGCTAGGGGGAAATGGTAATAGAAAAATGCAGGTATTGAACCACAGAATTCTTTTAATCTTTTTGAAGAATCAGTATCAATAAAAATAAATGGTGTAGAACAAACAGCCAGATATACTTAAGACAAAAATGGTGACATACATAGATTCTCGTATGATAATGTGAGTAGTTATCATTGGTCTGGAAGTACAGCTGATAAAAATAAACTTGAATTAAACAATCAAGTTAAAGCTGCATTAAGAAAACAGCACGGATGGAAAATAAAATGATTATTGGAAATTTAGAACAAATTGGTATCCAATTAGAATATATTATTGAATTCAAGTCACCAAGCGGACTTTTTAATTTTATTATTGATGATGAATTGATACCGGGAAAAGGAACAATTACTGATCTTTTTATGGTTATATCATCATTGAAAAACACTTTTCACTATAATTTAGATGAAAAAAATTTTGAAATAGGTAAGAAAAAAATAGAAGATATTAATTTTGCTGATGGTGAACCAGAAAATTTAATCTATGTTGATTGTAGTGAGCTATCGGATTACGGATGTGTATTTTGGTTAGGTTATGACGGAGATGAAGAAAGATTATTTTACTCAAATGATTTTGAAAAAACCTTTCGTGAACAAAGATATCCAAAAGGAACATTAGCCAATTTAATAGATAGCTTACCAAATTCTTTTGAATTAAAAATTAATAGAATTAATGACGATATTACAAATACAGAAATTATAAGCTGATGGAATGATATGAAGATCGATTAGAAATTAACATTTCATAATGAATTGATTAATATTAAGCTTATTATAATTTGTATCTGAAATAAACAAATGCATTTTGAAATTGTAGGCAATTTAAATTTAGAATGCATTTTTATTTTTTAATTTTGAATATAAATAATCACTGATTGATCTAGCCAATGCTGTAGATACTTTACATCAGAGCAATGCAGACGACCGTACCAAAACCCTTCAAGGGATGGCCGCATTAGGACAAGGCTACATGGTGTACAGCGCAGCTCAAAGCGTACAAAGTGCCATGCAGAACAACGCCAAAGTTGTGTCAGATGCCTGAGTTAGTTTGTGTTATTTATACAATTGTAAAAAGCAGGTTTAAAAGCTTATCGAAGAATTCTACTGATAGCCAAACATCGCTTTATTATTTCTGTGCGTCTTAAAATGAATGAGATTTCTTCAGAATATCCAGTTGGTAGAAAACCAACATCTAAGGGTAAGTTCTGATCTGGATTAAGTTTTGTGCCTTATTGTGCCTATCCCAAGCATAAAACAGCTCATTGGGTTATGGTACCGGTGATTTGTTTTTGTTGATTTTAGGGTAGGATAAATCCTAGGCATAGTTAACCTTTTTATAATTAGTTGCGTGAAGTAGCATTGGGTGTTCGAGCACCTAAATACTGCGCTGTTATTTATAGTTTTTTTCTTTTCTTCCTAAAAGTTAGTATAAATTGTTTCTTACTTAAATAGTGGTTTTTTGGGAAGAAATTTATAATTTTTTAATATCAATAAATTTTATTGATTCATAGACCAAACATACAACAAATAAAATTGGTTTTATAATTTAATATTTTATTTATATGTACTTTTTGAAAAGTATTTGCAAAAAAAAGTTTAATAAAATAATTAAAAAATATTATAAATCATAATATTATAAAATATCGACAATATGATGATTTCTAAAAAATAATATACAAGTTTCATTTTATTTTATATGCATTTGTTATTTTGAAATTTAGTATTAAAATTTACATAAAACTTTATAAATGATTGGTTTTATTAATTTAAATACTTTATTATTAACTAATATAAACATTAGAGTTTTAATAATGAAGACCAAAAAAAAAATAATATTGTTTGCCTTTTTATGTGGGCCATTATTACAAGCATATGCAGCACCATTACCAAGTCCTGCTGAAGCTGCTGATATTCAACAGCAGCAACAGGTGATACGTGAGCAGCAGAGGCAGAAACAATTTCAGCAAAACATGATGCCAGATGTAAATGTCAGGTTGGAACAACCGGAAACTTCAGAAGTAATGAGGAAACTGCCGCAAGATGAAAGCCCCTGTTTTGCAATTAAACAAATCAAGTTAGATGGAAATCCAGCTGAACTTTTTCAGTTCGCTTTAAACACGGCGATTTATCGCAGTAAGTTTAAATCTGGTATGTGTCTGGGGGGCAAAGGAGTGAATTACATTATGAATTTGGCTCAGAATGCATTGATAGAACGTGGATATACGACCTCTCGTATTTTGGCTAGTCCACAGGATTTAAGCAAAGGAGAATTAGTCTTAACCATGATACCCGGGCGCATCCATGAAATCCGATACAATTTAGATAATGCCAACCAAACCCATGTAGGTCGAATTCGCCATATACAGAATGAGTTTCCAGTTAAAAGTGGAGATATTCTCAATCTAAGAGATTTAGAACAGGGATTGGAAAACTTGAAACGCGTACCTACTGCAGAAGCAGATATACAGATTGTACCGGCAGAAGCACCAGATGAAAGTGATGTCGTGATTACATGGGTACAGCGCAAAATTCCACTGCGCTTAAGCTTTAATATGGATGATTCTGGCAGTCATGCCACGGGCCGTTATCAGGGAGGTGTGACTTTATCAGTGGATAATCCACTAGGCTTAAGTGATTTATTCTATGTTAACTATAATCATGATCTGGGCAGCAAAGACAGTGTTTTTGATGGCGAAGGGAACAAAACTGGTAGTGGAACACATGGTTATGCCATGCATTATTCAGTTCCTTTTGGGAACTGGTTGCTGGCATACAACCAGAATTATTACCGTTACCATCAGGCAATAGCAGGTTATAACCAAAATTATGATTATAACGGCAGCAGTGAAAACATGGATTTAGGTCTGACTCGCCTGCTTTACCGCAATAGCCACCGTAAAATAGACGTAAGCGCTAGAATATGGCGGCGAAAATCACACAACTATATAGATGATGCCGAAATTGAAGTCCAGCGTCGGCATACTGCCGGTTGGGCACTGGGTCTAAATCATCGGGAATATATCGGGAATGCCATATTGAATCTAGGCGCAGGCTATAAGCGTGGTACCGGTGCTGATAATAGTTTACATGCAGTAGAGGAGGAATTTGGTGAAGGTACGTCACGGATGGAGATTATTTTCTTAGATGCTTCATTGTTTAAACCGTTTAGTCTGGGTAAATACAATTTCAGCTTTGATACTTCGTTTCACGGGCAATGGAATAAAACGCCACTCACTACACAGGACCAGATATCAATTGGCGGACGTTATACCGTACGTGGATTTGATGGCGAACTAACACTGATGGGAGAGCAGGGTTGGTACTGGAATAATAATCTGAATTGGCAATTCTTGCCGGGACATCAGGCATATCTCGGGCTCGACGTAGGTCACATAACTGGGCGAAACAGCGAAATACAGCTCGGAAAAACTCTTGCAGGCACTGTACTCGGATTAAAAGGACAATTTAGGGCCGGCGGGAACTGGTATTACGATGTTTTCATGGGTAAACCGCTCTATAAACCGCAGTATTTTCATACAGACAGAACCACATTTGGATTTAATCTAAATTATTCCATTTGAGTTTTAAAAAAGATTTATTGAAAACTTCATGGTACCAAGGCAAGAGTGCATCACTCACTTGAAGATGGCAAAACAAAAATAGTTTAATTATTTTACAAAGGACAGAATATGTTGATAGTACTAATCTATTTAAATAATTATCTTATCTGTAAAAGCGTAAGCAAAATTTTAAATGTAAGTTGTACGATAAATTGGTTTTTGTGAAACTAATAATGATAATTAAATATTAAAATTGCATTATAAATCATATCGATAACTTTATATCTACATTAAAGGTAAAAAAAATGAACAAAAATTTATTTAAAGTCATATTCAATAAAAAACGTGGCCAGATGATGGCTGTAGCAGAGAACACTGTTCGTGATGGTAAAAGCACAGCAGACACCACTGCAGCCAGTTCCAGAGTCATAACATCTGATGCAGTAAAATTAGCCGGTATACCAGTACTTGTCTTCTCGATATTGGTAGGTTTCGGCTTATGTACTTTAATAGTCAACCCTAGCCGTGCTGAAGTTATTCATGCTGATCCGTCTGCACCAAAAAATCAACAGCCCACTATTTTGCAGACAGCAAACGGCACACCCCAAATTAATATTCAGACTCCAAGCAAAGCAGGTGTATCCATTAACCAGTACAGACAATTGGATGTCAGCAATAAAGGAGCGATTTTAAATAATAGCCGCAAAAATGCCCAAAGCAGGTTGGCAGGTTGGATACAGGGAAATCCTTGGCTGGCCAATGGTGAAGCGAGAGTGATTGTCAATCAGATTAACAGCACCAATCCCAGCCAGCTTAATGGTTATATTGAAGTAGCTGGCAAACGTGCTGAAGTGATTATGGCCAATCCGGCTGGTATCAATATTAATGGCAGTGGCTTTATAAATGCCGCTGGTGTCACACTGACCACAGGTAAACCTGTTATCAATAACGGAAATGTCAATGGTTATGAAGTACGGGGAGGAAACATCAACATAAATGGCGGCGGACTGGATGGCAGTGGTACAGAATACACGCGGATATTGGCTCAGGCAGCGCAGATCAATGCAGGCATTTGGGCCAATAATCTGAACATTACCACCGGTAATAATGATATTGATACAGCTGGTTTAGTAACTACTAATTTGCCAGCTTCAGCAGAAAATAAACCGGCAGTAGCCATAGATACAAGCAATCTGGGCGGAATGTATGCTGGCAAGATTGTATTAGTCAGTACAGATAAAGGCGTAGGCATCAATAATGCTGGGCAGATTTTTGCTGGTACCGGCAATATAACCATAAATGCAGATGGTCGTCTGATGAACAGTGGCAGTATCGTTGCCGCTGATAAAAACAACTCAGGAAGTGATGTATCCACTGCCACCATCAATAGTGATGAGATAACCAACAGTGGGACACTATCTAGTCAAGGCAGAATGCAACTGAGCAGCAGGCAGTTGAATAATAGCGGAATACTGACAACAGCCGATGAGCTGAACATCAGGCAGCAAGCTTTAATTAATCAGGGCGAGATCAACGCCGGCCGGATAGATATAGTTGCCGATAATGTGTACAACTTGAACGGTAAAATAATTCAGACTGGAAAACAAGTATTAAATCTTGATTCGAACAAACTGGAAAACCGTAATAATGGTCTGATAGGCTATGCACCGGCCAATGCAACTCAGCCGCACAAACCCGATTTAACAGAGCCGAGCAACCAACCCAATCCGACAGAATCAACTACCACTGTCAAACCACCGACCACAGCCGTAGGTGAAGGGCAAACGGAAACAGTGACCAATCCTGTTTCTAAAACTGAGTTTGCCACTGGACAAATCATTAGCAGTCAGGAAGTGATTAACGATAATGGCCAGATAATCGCTAATGGTGGGATTGAATTGGATGCGAAAGCAGGATTGCGTAATCACGGCGCCTTGAATCTAAATAACTTAAGCGTCAATGGTGAGGAATTTAATAATCAGCAAGGCAAACTAACAGCCGGCAAAGCAATAATCAATACCGATACCATTGATAATCGTGAAGGAGAAATGACCACTAATGAGCTGTTATCAGCCAGAAGCAATAGGCTGGATAATCGTAAAGGTAAGCTGCAATCAGCCGGCAGCATGGAAATCAGCAGTGCACAGTTGAACAATAGCGAAGAAGGACTTATTGCCGCACAAAATCAGCTGGATATACAAAGTGAAGACTTCAATAACAGCCTGAAAGGAAAAATACAGGCGGGAAAGACATTGAATGTAAAAGTGGGCAATCTAAATAATCAACAGGGAAGCATAAATAGCAACATTCTGAATCTGAGTGCTGACTATGTTGATAACAGTTCGGGAGCAATTCGTACGAATGATAATTTAAAAGCTCAGATTAACCGTAATCTGAATAATCAGAACGGAATTTTTGGAAGTGGAGCAGACCT
>NZ_MEIK01000002.1 GCF_002777855.1 Snodgrassella alvi | reverse complement strand
TGGTGCCAGTAATATGCAATATTACATACTTGTCACATAACACTACTTACTGCCACATATTGCCCCAAACGCCCGTTTTATGGAGTTTTTAAAGGATTTTAAAAAACACATATCAAGTTATATATTCGCAAAATAATAGCTTTTACTGTCACAGAATTGTCACAAATTTATTTTATGTAATTATATTTAATATTCTACAACCGTGGCGCCGCGCACCACGATTGCTATTTAATTTAGGCGCTACTCCCCGACAGCTTTTACTAGCGCGCTATGCCGTCGCGCACAGTCATTGTACTTCTCTACCACCCCAACTGCCCACGGGAGAATGTCGGCGCCTGTTGAGCCCTTTAACGGGCTTAATGCAGGGCATGGCTCGGTAAGGTTGGCCGGAACATTAACGGCTGCTAATGGCTTCGTTGACGAGGCGCACCCCTGAAGCATCCAGACAGACATTAGTGTACACAGGCACCCTAACAATTTTTGTAACTTGCGCTTGTCGTTCATCTCGTTTTACCTCGTTTTCTGCTTTTTGTTTCTCGTAATTTTGGCTGGCCTGCTGGGCCACTTGCTGCTGTTTGGCCAAAGCCTCTTGATATTGCCTTTGCGTTTCGTCTTTCCCTTTGTGGTAGCCGTTCTCATATTGCTTGTGGCCATAGCTAAGCATGATGAATAGAAACATTAAGGCCGCCAGCAACCACGCGCCAGCGGCCAAGTAATTAACGTTCTTCATGGCTACACCTCAAAATGTGGATAATCTTTGGTTTTCTGCCAATCCCCGCCCCAATTAATGGAGACATTTAGTTCCTTGGCGGCTTGCTTCATGGCTTCGGCGATTAAACGGAATTTGGCCAAATCGTTCCAGTCTACCGGATAAGGTACCAAATCTACGGCGCGCCCTTGGGAATGCTTACTCGCAAAAGGATTATTTAGCCACGTAACTTTACTAATGTTGGGTTGTGCGTATTTCGCCGGCACACCTTTCTGTGTACATTGCTGGGCAGTTCTACCCTTGCCATAGTTAATGCAACATTGCTCACGGGAGCGCAATCCCTCCGTTACCATGAAATCTTGTTTGGCGATTTCAATGGCTCGTTGAACCACATTTACAAGGTTAGTATTTACCCCCTGAAGATTAGTTAAAGAACGCTTACTTAATTTGTACATATCAAAACCTTTCACGCATAAAAAAACAGCCCAAAGGCTGTTGGTTATTAATAGTTGACAATTAGATTCTTACTAGGCATGATTGAAAAAGAGGTTTAGAACCCTCCTGCATAAGCGGTAATCACCCCGTTAGCGTGATTTTTTGTGCCTGTAAAAAATTTTATAAATGTCTATTCATTTAATTGATGACGTATGATTTTTTCTGGCCGAGAGGGCGAGGAATATAAGACCTGCTTGCAGGGAATAACTCCAGTCTCCTTATGCGGACGTTCTAACCTCTTGGCCGCCTATTTGGCGTATTTAGAACAAATTGCATAAGGAATCTATCATGAACGCTTTTCTAGTCCCTGTTTTCTCAGGCAGCTTTAATACTCAAACCGAACTTCTTTGTAACGCACGTGATTTGCATATAGCCTTGCAAGTTGGCAGGAAGTTTGCAACATGGATCACAGAGCGCATTAAAGAGTATGGATTTGTTGAAAATCAGGACTTTGTAGCTATTTCCCAAAATCGGGAAATAGGTTTTGGTAGAGGCAAAAAAGATTATCACCTTTCGCTAAACATGGCTAAAGAGTTAGCAATGGTCGAACGGACAGAGGTGGGGCGCGAAGTCCGTCGCTATTTTATTCGATGTGAACGCGAGCGTTATGATAGTAAGCCCCAATTAGTTATCAACAACCTCATCACCCAAGAACAGGCGCAGCAAATACAGTTGGCCGTAGAACAACGTAGCCAACGTACAGGCGAATCGTACCAAAGGATATACGCTGGACTACATGCGTATTTGGAAATCGATAGTTATAAATCGATGCCTGTAAAACATTTAACTGCCGCCTTAAAATACTTGCAAAGCATACCCGATGCGCCTGAACTGTTTAAGCCTGCTACTAACAATCAAACTTTGCTTAATCAAGATGGTAGATGGCTCGTCATCGTTAAAAATGCTACCGTAGAATACGTCAAAAACATTGACGGCTATAACTGCGTTGATGCAGATGTGTTTAGGAAACTCTTACGGCAAACTAAACAGCAAGCCGAGTACCTGATTGAGCTAGCCAAACGTATTAGAGTAATTCACGGTGAATGCAGCCTTTCAAGATTAGATGTTCCTATTGAAGAACTACATCCTAAAGTTATCATTTGATTGTGTAACAGATTCAAGCCAGCTAATCAGCTGGCTTTGCTACAAGCTTGAACGGCTAAAACGGTATGTCGTCATCTATATCATCAACCACCGGCGGGGATTGCTGATACTGGTGCGGCTGTCGCTGAGTTGGTGCGGGCGACGAGGTTGGCACTGATGCCACAGGGGCTGCGACATGACTTCCATAGCCATTTCTGTCGCTGCGCGCGCCATCATCCCGACTGCCTAGCATCTTCATTTCATTCCCGATGATGTCGTAGGCCAATCGCTCCACATTATCTTTGCCGGTGTATTTACGGCTTTGTATCCGCCCCTCTATGAAAATCTGATTGCCTTTGCGTAGATACTGGCTGGCGATTTCCCCTAATTTACCGTACAGCGTAATATTATGCCATTCGGTTTTAGTCTGTTGCTGCCCGCTTTTATCTTTCCATTTTTCATCAGTAGCAAGGGGGAAATTAGTTACCGCATCCCCACTGGGCATATAACGCGTTTCAGGGTCTCGGCCTAGGCGACCAACTAAAATTACTTTGTTTACAGACATAGCACCCCTCTTTAAGCGGCCATTAATAATACAGATTTTGCTAATTCGTCTAATTCACCTAAAAATTTATTAACCTCTGCTTCTAATTCGATTATTTTTTCATCGTCCCTAAAAATACGAACAGAACTGAAAGCAAGATTCTTTGGTAACCGGTCATCATAACTAACAAAATCGCACCATTTCCTACCCGTGCACACCATCTGCCATTGCATTTGCAACATATATTCGGATTTAGGTTTTTTAGTTCTGATGAAATCTAGGTGTGTAGATGTGTTAGGGCATTTAATTTCTAATAATCCATCATGCCCTACCAACCCATCAGGAGACGCCCCAGACATTTGAATGGTAGGATGGTTAATGAATCCGACTTCTTCAACTAACTCTCCAGTTAAAAGAATATAATTAGAACGGGCTTTGGGCTCAAGGTCGATGCCGCGTTGTATCGCTGCGTTTACAAAAATGCTTTCATGCACGCCGGTCAGGCGTTCGCAAAGCAACTGCGACATATAATTTTTACGTGCTGCCGCATATCCGGATTTAATTTTTGCTGTGACGTCGGCAATTCGGCTGCCTGTTACCTTACCAAGCCGAGCGGCAAACCATTCATCAGTTCGTTGCTCCATTTTTAAGCCTCCTTTATTTCCGCATCGACGGTATTTAATTCGACGTCTTTAGCAATATTAGATATGCGTACCATCTCATCCGTGCCTATGATTGCGCGCTGTTCTGTTGATAAGCTTCTAAAATGTTCACGAAGTAAATCAATATCGCCTTTCTGTGCGACTTGCTCAGCCTCCGTTATTAGATTTTGCCTTTCAGGGTTATGTAAATCGCCGGCAAATGGGTTAGGCTCATCTTCACCCACGCAATCTTTTGCGTTTTTGATTCTTTCTGCCTCGTCTTCGTCGTAAATTCCAGCAAAACCAAAAGCCAATCGCGCCGCCTGAATCATTGCCTTGTGTCTCAGCATGCGGTTAGGATGGGTTTTCCACGGCTGCGTGTTGCGTCTGCACTCACTCATAAATTCAGTAACAGAAACGGGGTGGGCGCGGTCTTTGCGGTAAATTCGACAAGTACAACTATTCTCGTTATATTCAAAATCCATCCCATCAAATTGCGAATTAGCATTTATAATCCGCGCCCAGCCATCAACGCCTACTACCGGAGTAATGCCGCCATTGCTTGGGAATGCATATATTTCAGATGTCCATGGGTTTAATTTGTATTGATTAGCAACGATTAACAAGGCCGCCATCTGCTCGGGGGTTACTTCCCCCTTGAATGCTGTTTTTTTAAGCGTTTCTATTAATCCTTGACCGCTTCCTAAATCAAAGGTTTTTGCGAGTTTGTTACTTAATTCTGTCAATTGTGTATTCACTTTGTTCTCCATAAAAAATAGCCAGCTAATTAGCTGGCTTTTGATTTTGTAACTTAATCAAATGTACTATTTGTCTACTTGTCGTCCTTATCTCCTATTATTTTTTCTGCCTTACTACAGACTGCATTGATTAACCTTTGTGCCATCCTTGGCGCGGTAGCCTTGAACGCATCTAATAGCGAAGTGGAGGCCATGCCGGCAAACACGCCAACGCCAGCAAACAGCCACGGATGATTCTGCGTGAAGTAATATTCGGTAACAGCAGCTGCAAACACCATGCCGATAACAATAAAGGTAAGGGTTAAAACTATCCCGTAGCGTTTGTAATCCGATACCACCAGCGCACCCAGAAAACCGCCCCCAAGGGCGAAACAGTTGGCCAAGGTGAATGCCTCATTCATTATTCACCGCCTTTTTTGTCTTCTACTCGCTGAGTGTGTTTAATGAGATTTCTACCCGCCAGCGCACACACTACGGCCAGTACGGTATAGGTAGTCATACCCGTAGACAAAGGCGGATAGGCGGCAATAAATGCCCCTGCAATCAAGAACCAGATTAAGGATGCCCATATCAGCAAGCAGCCTGAAATAATATTGCTGCGGCTGGATTGGAAGACAGCAGCGCTTAGCTGGCTAACAGATACGATGAACAGGACGGCAACCAGTACATCAGGGTGCAGGTGCTGAAATTTCTCGTAAAGGTCTTCCTTTAGCATTTCATTTCCATGCAAGGCAAAAACCACCGCAAAACCCAACATGACTAACCCGCTGGTAATCTCAATGACGCGTGTACAGGTACCGAACAAAAAATTCTGAAACCACGCCGGCAGAAACCGGAACTCAACCACCCAGTCCAGTGCCTTATGCAACCATTTAAATGCCTTTTTCATAACTATCAAACTCCATAAAAATACCGGCTAAAAGCCGGTTTGAATTCATTGTTTAGCCTAAGGGGTCTTGCTTACCCGATTGCCCTCCGTTTGTCGCGTCATTAATGTTGCCAGTATTGCCCGACCCACTACTGCCCCCATCACCCATCGACGGTGCATTTACATCCGATTTTTTAACGTTGATGAACATTTGCATTAATTCGCCGCCGGTTTCAAACACAGTCAGAGGGGCACCCATATCGGCAGTATCGTCATATCCGCCCAGCACGCTGCCGAACTCATCATCTCTTAATGGGTTTTCAAAAACCTTTACATCCGAGATAGCGCCGTTAAACGGGTATATAACTTTGTTTTGACAAATTGGGGATTCGTCTTGATTAACGCCGAACAGCCACATATTATTCAAATGTACTAGTGGGCTGATATTCAGTTCTGTATATTGCCCATTGACAAAAACCCCAGCCAGTCCGGCGCGGTCGCCGCTATGAAAATTAAAGCCGATACTTGCCCACTGATTGTCTCCGTTTATATAGATATTAGTATCTGTTTTTTCTACATTATTTTCTTCATCATTTAATTTAAAATAATAGGTAACAATCTGCGAATTTTCTACGGCTATGATTAATTTTTCATTTTGCCGGCCTTTTGCTCCGTACAACACACATAACATCATGGAGGCATCAGTAAATTGTCCTATTTTTATTCTTAATGTCAGTGCATTACCAAATAACTTTGATGAAGTGGAGCTAATGGGGAGATTAAGAGGAACACCAGAATCGGTGCGGTAACTGCGTAATACCAAGGCGTCCGGATTGTCCTTGATTTTATATAATCCCATGGCTTGATTGCCCCCGACATCCAGATAATTTCTGCCGTTGACAGCATCCGTCCATGCTGTTCCGGCATCATACTGTGCAGCAGTAAACGGTAAACTCGCAACAGGACTGGGCGCAGTTGCAGAGGGGCTGCCGTTATGGGCATTGATGATGCCGAGTGGTTGATAATAACGCCATCCGTTATGGGCATATATTTTTACTAAAACACTCATGTTTACCCTCTTACAGCTTGCTTGCATTAAGAAAAACCGGAATATCGGCTATATCATTGGTGCCGCATAGTTCCAAAATGATTTCATCACCATCATGCATATTGCTGATAACGATTGGCAGGTTGTCAGCCTCGCCAGTAGCTGGCGGTAATATCTGGTTAGTGCCGTTCGTGGCGTCAATGGTTAAGCTTTGCCAATCAGGGTACATGGCCAGCGCTCGGTTGATGATGTAAGTATTGCCGGTTGTTTTGAATCCATGAGCAGTCGCCGCGCAAAGCACCCGCGTCCCCATCGGCCATGCTGCTGGCTGGGTATTTTCTACCCCAGCGCGCAGAATCATGAGCATGCCGCCTATGTTGCAGATATCTATTAATTCATAGCCCGAAGAGTCAATAGGCTGCAACGTCAGCCGCATAAAATGCGGCGGATTCGATTCGCTGCTGCTATTCGGCAGAATGGTCGTTATTTTTTGGGTGGACACGTCATCTAAAAATAGCATTGCCCCTTGTTTGTCTGCTTCAAGTTCCTGTTGTAACGCAACATTAAAGTTATTGATATACCATCGCATATTGTTACCTATTCTGTAAGCTGATACTCATCACGCTCAATTGTCCACCGCTTGCCGGCCAGTCGTTCGCTGATAAGAAAAAACCCCTTTTGATTAGGGGTAATGTGATATTGGTTGCCTAAAGAGTCTTGTAAATCCAGCGTATCCATCTCTTGTAATGACGGCGGCAGAAAATCTGTCCCGAACGGGTGAGCCGGAATAAATTTACCTTTGCTGGGATTGTATTTAATATCAATGATGGCGCTATCGGGATAGATGTCTAAACTCCACAGACTTAACTTACCATCTGATTTAATGGTGGTGAACAATTTGTAATCTTTGTCCGTGGTTAAATTGCCCTTTTCATCGTATTTATCGCGGTAATAAAAATCTAAATCCTGCTGATACATGAACTGCTGCGCCCCGTCAGAAGAATCAATACTCTGTATGTAATGGTCAGCATATTTGACATAAGGGGCGATTGCTGCGGTAATTTCTTCATCTGATTTAATTTCAGCCTGTTTCAGGGCGTAGTCTTTTATCATCTTCACGCCATATGCCAAATCGTCCGCGCACTTCCAGCGTGCTTCATATACGTTCAAGTTTTCGGGCGGGATACCCCAATATGCTTCACTTGCGCTAATTGTCCAAGTAAACGCCGTGTAGTAAGAAATAGGCGCATTAGCCGTCGTCCATTTATAAAACTGCGGCATTCCATCAATTTTAGGTATTTTTTTACCAGCGTGCTGTTCAATACAATAAATCAGCCAATTTTTCTTGTTGTCATTACTATCACTATTGGTTTCAAATGAGTTCCGGTTTTGGTACTTAAAATACAGCTCTAAATTAAAGTTAGAATCGTATCCATTGGCCTTATTTACATAAACGGTCAAGTATTGGTTTATTTCTTTGACCGCCTTTGTATACTGGTCGCGGTTACTGTTTAAGAGGTTTTCCGATAGTGGTACCGTGGTGAAAAATGCATTGGCATTCAGCTCAGTTTGTGTGAGCATTTTATAAAAGGTATCTTTTAGGGTATCAATTTTCAGCCATTCTCGCGTCAATATGCATTCTTGTGGCGATGCCCGTAAATTTACAGACAGCACGTCAAGGTTCATCCAGTATCTGTAATCAGATAAATTTTTATCTTCCTTAAATATTTTTTCATCAACAACGGCACGGTGTTTGTTTTTAAGCTGCAATTTGTACCAAGTGTACTGGCTAACCTTGGTGACGTTATCGCAGACAATCGCCGTAGGGTCTAAATACACGCGCACCTGTCGGCCGCTTTTGATGTCGAATAAACCATCAATCACACGAGCATTATTAATTGAGGGTAACCCCGTGCTCTCATTAAACCGCAGCATGGAATATATATCCAGACATAAAGTATTTTTATCCATGTCGCTGCCCTCGTTAATCATGCTCACCCCAGCCTGTCCTAATTGGCGCGGGCGATTAGGGGCGCGCTTGTAGGTGGGTCTGAGGTGCCCGAATATGGTGCGCAAATCATCTTCTAGGCTCATATGATTTATCCTTTCAAACAAGTTAAATGCGCGTAGGGCTCGTTGTGAGGAATATCAACATTTATTATCTGACTTACCCCATTCACATCCAAAGTATCTGTGCTTTTCTCCTCAACATCCGGCAGTTCTACCCGAAACGCGAGGCCGCGCAAGACTCTTTTGCCTTTGAATATATAACCGGTTTCTTTCCTTACATAGCCGTTAGCCTTGTACAACCTGAATTTAGATTGGCCAATACCAGCCCAGCCGCCCTCGTCCTGCTTGTCTTCCTTATCTTCGTCTTCATCTTCGTTTTTATCTTCATCTGGGTCTTGTTCGATAACTTCGACGCCATAGGCAATAGCGTAATCTTTTAAAATGAATTTGTTCTGATACGGCTCAGACGGCAAAACAGGCCGGTTAACCGGCTGACATACGGGGCTGAATTCTTTGCTGTTGCTGGCCGGATTCATGAAGAATTTACCGGTCAAGGTGGTTTTTCCGCGCTTGCTTTTAAAATCCCAACTGTGACTATACGCAGCTACTTTAACGTTTGCGTTAAATCTATTAGTTTGAATATGTACCGTGTCGGTTAAACTAATGAATGGCAAAAACTTGCAATCCAGATTGATACAGTTTTGCCGGTGACTTTCCAGCATTCTTGTATAAGCAATCTGCACGGCAACTTGATAACCGTTTGCAAATCCGTTTGGTATAACCTTATCGACGTTGGTCGCATAATCGCCATTGGGCTGCAATACACCCATGGGTAGCTTGTAATGCTTTTCGTTGCCCCAGTTTTTGGCGGTTTTATCTTCGTTGCTGTCGTGTTTGATACCGTACGTTACTTTCTCTTTTTTCTCTCCATGTATGGATATAGATGGCTGATTAAGCACGACAATGCTGTATTTTTCGTCAACCGCCTGTTTCCAGCGTTTAATGGCATGCCACGAGGCGGAGAGGGCATATAATTCACTGTCTTTACTGTCCGCCGTTTGTACGATATTAACGATGTTATTCCCGTCTTTATCCTTTTCGCCTGTAGGCTGATAGGAATAGTGATAATCGGCGGCACGCCACAGGATGCCGTTATAATATCCCGGAGGCGGTGCCCCTTTCGTTGCCCATTTTCCGGTAATCCACCCGCCTCCATTCGCGGCACTGACAACATCGGCAAGCTTTGGCGCCGGACTTTCTGCGGCCACTCTAACAATGTAATCATAATCGCTCATGAAGTTAAGATAACGATAACTAAACGTAATTTCCCGATGTATCAGGCGGTCATACTGGTGGTGCAGTTCTATTTCAACCCGATTTACCAGCGATACTGCACTACTTAACTCCAGACTCATATTCTCTAAGTAAATATCACAGCCACCCAGATGCCAATCTTCCTTGGTTTTGGGCAACCATGAAGTTAAGTGGCCCTGCCCCTTGGCATCATAATCAAAAGAAACAGGAATAGTGCTGAGACGGTCCGTTAACTGTGCGTTCTTGGTTTCGTAGTTTTTTTCCTCTCCAAATACTGATTCCGACCAGTAGCCGATGTGATGGATAGTATCCAAACTCATTTTTTCCACGGATTTACTGCGGTCATGAGTGGCTGTTATATTGCGCAAACGTTCCGAATAATCTATTTTGGGCATATCCACAACCCCAGAAAATACTTGATATAAGTATTTATCCGTTTGCGCAAATATTACAATGGGCTGGTTATAGTACTGGTACAAATCAAGCTGGCCACAGGGCTCCAGTAAATACAAATTTGCGGTAGCTGATTCTTTTTCCGTGAAATGTACTTCACATGAGCGAACTGCATTACATAATTCAATGCCGGCAATAAATATACGTATTGCGTATTTTTCGCCGTCAAACCCCTTGGCAAAATTGGCGCGCATAAACCGGTTGTGCGCACGATTAAGCACATGCTGACTTAATTGTAAAATTTCGGCATCCGCCACAGGGTTAACTATTCGGGCAATGCTCAGCAAGTCCCCTCCGGTATCTACCTTACGGTAAACACTGCGCGAAATGGCTAACAATTCCCCTGTCTGCTGTCTGGAATGCACAGAACAACAAATCTTTAGTAATTCCGTGCCGGCATATTCTGCCCCCTGTTCATTATCAGCCGTAGCCAGTAAGAATGTATTAAGTGGAGATAAGCCAAGCATTTTTTATTCCTATCGCTAGCCCGTTTGTACAACCGTTTCGGTTGTGGTTGCATTTAATCTGATGCTAATGCACGGGTCTGTGCGGTCTGTGCGTACCGCGTTATTAGAGTTGGTCACCCTGATATAAACAGGGATAGCCGTACCGCCCTTTAGCTCTGTCCCAATGGCCAAGGCTTCACCAGATACGGCGCTGCCAAGGTCGGATTGCTTTAAAGCCATGCGAATATCTGTCGGCTGGAATTTTGCCCCAAGATTGACGAATACCAGTCCGCCGGAAGTGCATTCACTGCCATAATCCGTACTCCATGCCGGCTCATTACTGCCCGCCTGTCCATTGCCTAAGCATTGATACATACAGCCATTAGCCACAGTAGGCTCAACAATGTTGCCAAAACTATACGCGCCGCCGGCCTGCCATTTTTTTAGCCGGCTGGCCGGTATTAACATGATTTGCTGGTCAGTCTTAGGCTTTAAGGTCTCATACACATATGGGCTACCAAAAAACAGTTTAAAATCACTAACGCCAACCCCGTTAAAGTCGAGCTGATAAGGGCTGCTTGCTTCGGTTGTCATTTTGGCGTCTGTATATAAAGTAAATGCCATAAAATGTCCTCAAAAAAACCGGCACTTAGCCGGTTATCTCATATCATTAGCTATACTGTGTAAGCTAATTTTTAAAATATCTTTGAACTGTTTTGCCCCGTCCGGCGTGTTAAACAGTCCTTTGAATGTGACATCTTTTTTCCCATCGCTTAATACAATTTGCACCACCTCCGAGGCCTTTAACAGTTCGTTCATGTCCTTGTTTATCTGACTGGGCGGGTTAAAGCTGGTCGGCAATGGCGATGGGTTTAAATTCTGCATCACAGGATTTGATGCGCGGCCAGACAGATAGCCAATGCCACTGCCGTCGCGCTCCTGCTGCCGTTTCTTTGTCCAGTACGCTTCTTCGCGGTCGCGATATTCTTTGCTGAATATGCTTAGCTGCTTGGTATCGTCACCGCTGCGGCTGGAATCCTTTAACTCCGCAGCAGCATCCGATAAATCCTTGGCAGCGGCCTTGGTATCTTTCTGCGCATCATCAAATGATTTAATTTGCCGCAGCATGGCTTCTGCCTGCCGCAACTGCTCCGGCGTCGCGCCCTCCTTGCGCAGGCCGTACAATTGCCGCTGGACTGAATCCATACCCAGCGTGGCCACCTGTTCTTTCAGCCCCTCCAGTGTCGCTAAAACAGATTTCTGCTTCTGTATCTGTTCAGTTAATGCGTTTACCGCCTGAGCCTGCCGTATTTGCTCGTTGGTCGCATGCGTTAGCCCCATCCGAAAGGCAATTAACGCATTTTTGCCGCCAAACAGTTCTGCGCGCGCCTCCTGCGCCTGCTGAATCATGTCTTTTAACGTTTGTTGATTCTGCAACTGCTCTTTATATGCTTTGCTTTGCGCCTGTAACTGTTTAGCCTGCTCAATCTGCGCACTGGTGGCATTCTTTGCAGACAACTGAAACAAGGTCAGGCCGTCCTTGCCCGCAATTAATTCCGCCTTTGCTTCTTCGGCGCTTTTGCCCAGTGATTGCAGAGTATCAGCAACGGATTTAATGTCATCTATCTGTTGCTGTAATTTTTCTTGCTGTTTTTGCTGTTGGGTGTATTCTTTCAGCTTCTGGCCGGTCATACCCTCGGCATTCGCTTTGGCCACCGCTTCGGCAACCCCGCTAGACAACCCGCCGGCCATCAGTTGCTTCTGTTTTTGCAGCAGGTCAATATTCTTTTTCTGGGCGTCTATCAGCTTCTGAATGGCGGCGCTGGTCTGCTGGGCCGCGGCCGCGATTTGCTCAGATGATGCTTTAAACTTAGGCGCAACCCCGCCCATAGCATTAACTGAATCTGCCGCCTGATTGGCTTTTTTAGCGACATCTTCGAGTGCCATGGCCTGAACAGCCAGCTCGCCCGCCAGTTTAGAATCATGCCTGATTCCGAACAATTTGTTTAACTGCTGCGTACCCTCTGCGGCGCTAATCCGGCCAGCGTTAATTCCTGCAATTATGCTTTTGATTTGTTTATCAATTTCAGCCAATGGCATATTACGGGTTTGCCCCATCCCCATTAGGCCGTTGTACCTCTTTTGTAAATCATCAAGTCCGCTGCGGAATTCATGGGCGGACTGCTCGTAAGCGTCTTCTGCCTGTTTGCGTAGTGCCTGTTTACCGGTATCAGATGCCTGCTTGTATTTGGCAATCAGTTCATCCAGTGAACCTATCTGCGTCTGGAGGGAATCATTAACCGTTTTAGAGGCCTGCCGGATTTGATAGTAAGCATAAGCCGCTGTAGCCAGTCCGGCAGCTAACCCCACCCATCCGCCCTTGGCCATGCTGGCCACCCCTCCTGCGACTTCTAACGCGCTGGCGGCTCCGGCTCCTCCCTTAGCCGCATTGCCCGCCCCGCCTGTCTTAGCAGCGGCAAGCAATTTGGCAGCGGCAGCCTCTTTCAGCATGGCCGCGGCTGACTGTTTTGAGGCGGATATTTCGGCATACTTGCGCACTATCACCATGGTAATAGAGGCAGCATATTTGCCGGTATAAATGGCCGATACGGTACTAAGCACCGTAGATACGGTGCCGAGATGATTGCCCAGCCACTCCATGACCGCACCGGCTTTACGTGTGGCGCCGCTGGATTCGTTCAGCGCACCAACATAGGACATGACTTTGTTTTTTAACGAAGTAGCAGATTGTCCTATTGTTTTGTCCATCTTGCCGAACTGGGCATTGACATCGGCGGACTGTTTTAAAATGGCGTTGGCCACCGCCTCAGATGTCAGCTTGCCATTGGCGGCCAGCGCGCGCAACTGGCCAACGGTTACGCCTAACCCTTTCGCCAAGGTTTGCGCCAATCCGGGCGCCTGTTCAAGGACTGAATTAAGCTCTTCACCGCGCAAGGTACCGGAGGCAAAAGCCTGAGATAACTGCACCAGTGCTGCGGCCTGAGATTCAGCAGAACCGCCACCGATGACCATGGCTTTATTGATGGTATCAGTTAGTTGCAGCAACTTTCTGCCACTGATTCCGGTTTGTGCCTGCGACATGGCCAGTTTGTTATACAACTCAGCCACTGTACCCAGTGATTGACCGGTATTATTGGCGCTGGCCATTAACTGGCCGCGAACCTGCTTCAGTTCATATGAAGAACTGATAACCAATTTCAGGCGGTTATTGACGGTCGTCCATTCATCCGCCATAGCGGACAATTGACGCGCACTTCCAATACCGAGCATGGCAATAGCTAAGCTTTTAACTTTAGCGGTGGCGGCATCAACTTTCGAATTAAAGTCATTCAGGCCGCTGCTATCTATCACCCCAGCTTTAATGACCGCCGGAGCGGTAGACTCTACTTTGGCCACTTTGGCAGGAGACGGCTCTATGGCTTGCGGTCTGGCCTTTCTGGCGGCATTTAAAGCCGCTTCCTCTGCGGCTAATTCGCGCGTATTGATGGTGGCGAGTGATAACAGGTCATTCTGTTTGCCATAGGCAAGCAAATGCGCGTTTAAGCGCGCTGAATCATTTTGATATTCCTCCCCGACCCTTTTTAACTCTTCTTTATACTTGCGTACTGAAACAGCCGTTTCTTTAAACGCCTCTACCTGCTTCATAGTGACGCCAAGATTAAGCAGGGTTTGTGCCCTCGTATTAATTACGGCATCACTTAAGCCATTGGCGCTGCTTGCTGAAGATTGATAGGCGCGCATCAAGGCCTGTGTGGATTTTTTGGCCTGCTCTTCTGTGCTGCGTATACCAGCAATAAACCCGCGCGCATCAAGGCCGAAACCTATGGTTATATCATCAGACATGCTGGCTCCTTTCCCCTACCATTTTTCAAGCGGACAGTGTAGCCCCCATATTCTGGCCTTAGGCTTGATGAAACACCCACAGCGGCCGCACCTATCAAACGTGTTAATTGGTGCATCAGGCTTTGTATCCGGTACCCAACGCACAATTTCTGCACACCCAGCGCAAATTGCTTTTTTTTGCTCATAACGGCTGCGACTGTCCTGCCTAGCCTGTTCGCCTTGATTGCAATCACATCCCATATTTGCACCTATAACAAAACAGCGGCGCAAGGCCGCTGGCTTACTACAACCCGAATGAATCCAGATAGGCGTCTACATCATCCACTTCATCTGCATTGCCTCCGGCGTCATCTTCGTCAAATTCATCATCAGCGGCATTGGGTAACAATAAATCCTGTAGCGTGATATCCTCATTACCTGCCGCACGTGCCGTAACAAGCGTGTTATAGGCAAAATACTGTTCAATTCGCCACTGCGGAAAGCCGTAACGCTGGTAATATGCTACATAACGATTAAATTCACTTACCGGCCATTTGTCTATCTCAAAAGCCGGCAAATGCAACGCAAAAGACAATTCAATTATGAGTTTTTCGCGTCTTGTGACAGCTTTTTTAACCCTTGCTCCCCGTTAATCTGGAAAAAATATTCATTGACCTTGGCTAATACTTGGCTCGGCAATTCTGCCAGAAAGGCAACGTCCTCCCGATTGTCAGGATGAAACATAGGCTGCCCAGTGCCATCCAAAATCATCAGGGCTTTTTCCCGTACGCCGTTTAAGCCATCATCGTAACTATTTTCAAATTCGTCACAGCGCCGGAAAAAATCCGCCATTTCGCGCACGCTGAGCAATTTGACAAACAACCCCTCATACGGGGCGATGTCCGGAACAGGACTAATGACGGACTTCATATACTGGCGCGCATTGTTGATGAATGCGGCTTTTGGGTCTTCTGTGTTATGGGTTGTGGTCATGTTAAATAACTCCGCTGGTGGTATCTAGTTTGCGTTGACGTCCGATAATTTTAAATTCAATGGAGAATTGCCATAAATCGCCGCTTTTACCGTCTTGATCAAAACTAGTAATTTTGCCTTGATAGCCGCGTAGGGTTTTGCTTTTTTTAGGCTTCACGGTTAAAAATATTGTCTCTGTTTCTTCGGCCATCTCTTCTAAAAAGTCCTGTACCTTTTTATCAGGCATCCATAATCCCGACATACTGATGGTGCCTGATTCTTTTTGAACTTCTGTTACGGGGTCTTCATCGCAATTGGTGGTGACGTCTTTTTCTGTAGTTTTAATAGGCGATATTTTGATGCTTGAAGCATCACAAAACGGGTAGCGGATTAGCTTTGTAAATTTCGCATCGGTGATGGTGCCTAAATCTTCGCCATTTAATCCAATCACGGCAAAAGAGTCTTCCGTATTGACACTCACGAGGTAATACCCATTAATTGCGCTGTTGGTTTCACTTTCAATCCAGATAGCATCTGATGTACTTAAACCATGCGCCAGCGATGTCGCAATAGCCGGCTTAGAGTTACTCAGATTGGTAATTTCATTTGTCGGGACATCGGGTAAATCAAAAACAGCGGTTTGATTGGTAAAAGGCGTACCGCGCTTGGTGCTTATTCGGGTCTTTTTTGGTGCTTGCGCCATATCTAACTCCATAAAAAAAGCCACGGTTTCCCGTGGCTGGTAAAAATCATTTGCTTACTAAAAAATTAAATAATCAATTGTTGCTTGATACTTCTTGCGCTCAATGTCGTATGAGAAAATAGGGGAGGTCTTTAGGTCACAATCTATTTCTTCTGCTTCCTGTAATATGGCCATCACCTGCTCCACGCATTGCGCGCGCTCCTGCGGACTGTTGGCATAAATGTCTATTTGCACGCGTGGTCTAAACTGTTGGTAACAGTTTGTTCCATCTACTTGTCCGGAAATCACTGTATAACGCATAGCTGGCCACCAATTCGGGTCGGCACCGCTGTTCTGTTCTGGAATAAAGTCCGGATACACACGCCCGCCACACAAATCCCCAATCAAGCTGTAAAAAGCTGCTATTTCTTCCATTGCTTTTTAACTCCCTGAATCAGAACTTTAACTGCCTCCTTTCTGCCCTCCCCTTTTTTGCTGTCATACGCATTACGCATAAAGGGATGTGCCTGCGGCATGTTAATGCCATACTCTACAAACGTAGCAATCTGCCTAGCCCCTTTAGGGATTTCTTTAGAATTAGAAACAGTAACAATATGCTTTGAGGTCATCCCTAAACGTTCGCTAGGCGGCAGCCGCTTCATAATGATGCTGCGGGCGACGTGTCCGGGCTGAACGACTGTCGCTGTCTTGCCGCCAGTGCTGTTTTTGTTGTACACACGGTATGGCGCAGGGGCTTTGTAAGCGACCTTAACCGCCTCATCACGGATAATCGCCGCCCCCCTGCCGGTTGCTTTTTTGCTGATTTCGCCATTTACGCCATTAATCAGCTTCTGCATTTTTTTATGCAGCTCATTTAGACCGCTGACAGTTATTTTTACGCCCATGGCTAACCCTCATTGAGTCCAGTTGTACAGGGCAGGTTAATTGCCTCTGAATGCGAAGAGTCAGGCAGCACCGCTTGTATATTAAAAATAATGTCATTGTAGATAATGCGCCACTCGGGGCTAATGTTGGACGTCAGACTACTGCGGCGCACCTGAATGGATGCGCTGCAACTAGAAGAGTCCAATCCGTTTTTAATAAACTCACGGCCGGAAAGATAGGATATATTTGCCCACAAATACCCGACATTGACCCATTTTTTATCAAACT
Organism: Snodgrassella alvi; assembly: GCF_002777855.1. Classification (GTDB taxonomy): domain Bacteria; phylum Pseudomonadota; class Gammaproteobacteria; order Burkholderiales; family Neisseriaceae; genus Snodgrassella; species Snodgrassella alvi_E. Next base: position 23,544 of record NZ_MEIK01000002.1, on the reverse strand, counting down.
CTCCCAGCGTGCCTTTGCTCAGCTGTGGACGCTGTAACAACACCCGCTTGTCTAGTTTCCCTGCTGCAATACTCATTCTTTACCCCACATCATCATGTAAGGCTGCAATAAAAAAGCCACCCCACACGGTAGCCATGAGGCATTTAACGCGGAAACGGCTTCACGGTTTTTGTACCAGTGCGCAGTAATCAGCAGTAAAGCCATATCTACTGCATCGTTATAAAGCATGCCGTCTGGGTCGTTTTCCGGTATTGCCGACTCGTACCAATTCCGGTTGGTGTACTGTTTTACCGCCTCCTTAGCTGCCGCTAGATAAATCATCAGCAATCCATCTTCGCTGTTATCATCAATCCGGCAATTCTTGCGAATATCATTAATTGTAATCATCATGACCCCAGCCGCCCCTGAGTGGGGCGGGATGAACTACATTAGTTAGTTTTGTCAGACTGCGGTGGCAAAGTGAACTGTACCGTACCGGTTACAAACGCTTTTGGAGAGTAAATAGCCAGCGCCAACCGTTCCTCACACCGAATAGTGACCATGTTATTTACAAAATCATCTTCATTATTAAAGGCAATAGCCACCGCCATGTCCCAGCGGTCAAAAATCTGTGCCCCCATTTTGAAAGCACCGACTAAGAATTGCCCCTGCTTCATAGATGGCGTTACCACTACAGGTAACCCCCACAGCGATGGGGTAATCTGTCCTTGCGGATTGCCGATTACATAACGTCCGATGGCATCTTTAGACATTTCTATTTCTGTCCACTGCATTGGGTTAAGAACGTGGCCTGTCGCGCTGTATCCGGATAACGCAACTTGCAGCATCGCCAAGCGTAATTGGTCAATAGCATTGCTACAGGTTATAGTGGTTACATTCTGAAACGGTGTAGCGCTCTGGATTAAGCCTTTAAGTTGTCCTGTGCCATTTAACAATTTTTGCTCTTCTACCAGTCTTAAGCCATAGGCCAAGCGCTCATTAATCATTGACTGCAAAGCAGGCACATCACTCAACACCTGATTACTTGCTTTAATAAAGTGTGCGATTGTTACTACTGGCACCACTTCGGAGTCATAATTCAAATTGGATTCGGGCTTTCTTTTACCTTCATCGACTATTTCCGCAGCGTTTTCGAATAAGGTTTCTCTTGGCACTGTTATGGCAGGACTTCCTGTGTGTCCGGGACTCAGCAAGTCCCGCACCAGTAGCCGCTGATTAGGGGGTGTAACCACAGGCGTAATATGTGGTTGAGTAAGTGCGCCGGCGTTGTACCCTAAATTGGCACCTACGCCTATCGCTTTTGTGTCAATTTTAATTTTAATATTGTCCTCTGCTGATAGCGCCTCGGCAGACTTTAGAAGTCCAGATTTAGTAACCATCTCGCCAAGCGTCATATTTTTTTGCTCTGCAACCGGATTACGCACTTGTGACTGCTCTAACTCTTGAATTTGAGACTTCAGGCCAGTTATGTCCGTCAAAAGCTTGTCAATATCGGTTTTAAGCTCGTCGGTGACTTTATCCGACTTTTCCGTTTTGCCTCTAAGCTCTTCGCCAAGCGCCTTAACTTGGTCAAGCGCCTTGTTTGTCTCGTCCTGCTTTTGCTTCAATACGTTAGCCAGCTCAATTGCCTCGTTTCCGTTCGTATCTGCCATTTAATTACCTCTTAAAATTTGTATTACGTCATTCATCACAGAATTATGTTGTTTGGGTGCTGCCTTTTGTGACAGCAATAAAAAACCGCCGTCGTGTATGACAGCGGCCTGCTTTTCGTTAAATCCGTTTTGCCTCAATATTTCTTTAAACTCTTCTGAAGACGGTAGCCCGTGCTCAAATTTGACGCAGTTAACCCTTGCTTCTGGGTTAGCTGGAAAAATTACAATAGATATTTCATATAATTTAACCTCCAGTAATTTTGTGACATCTGTTTTGCGGTCGTGTTCTTTTTGTACCGGTTGAAATCCAATCGAAAGACCGTCAATTGCTTTAGCTCGTAACAGGGCATGCACTTCCCGTGCTTTTTCAATTTCCTTAATTAATAACTGACCCTCTACATATAAGCCGCGGTCATCTTCAACCAGCTTAGTAAAAAATCCAATTGGCTTGTCCCAATCATGATTAAACAATACCGGCGGCAATCGGCCTCGGGTTTGCCATTCGTTTAGCGTCTTAGTAAATGCGCCTCGCATCACAACATCGCCGTAAGAATCCTTGTTCCCACTAACCGAACCGTAACCCGAAAAAAAACCGTCATCACTGACGGATTTAATATCAAGTTGGACATCTAAATGCTTAGTTTTCATTATGTCTAATCCTTTAAAGGCTCCTTTGCTGCATGGTTAAGCGTCCCCATATTTAATTGAATGGTTAATTCGTCACCCCCCTCGACTGCTGGCAAGTCTTCAAGGTCGCGCACGTGATTACGCGTATAGATACCGTTTTGTACCATGGAGGTGTAAAAGCTCGCACGTTTATCCGGAGAGGCTCGTAACAAGCCCTCTGTGTTGAATTTAGGCGTTAGAATTTTACGTTCAGCAGGACTAAGCAATTTATGTTCAATCGCCTGCTCAATTCGTGTCAGTCTCGGCACCAGCACAAATGCTTGGAAACTTAATACCGTATTTTCGTAGCTTGATGCCCAGCTTGATGATTTACTGGTATGCCCTATCAGCTGCGGCGGCACGCCAAAACATCGGCAAATCTCTTCAATGCCAAAAAGCCGCGATTCCAGTAACTGCGCATCAATCGGGCTTAGAGATGGTGCGCGGTTGATAAGGTCAAAACCACCCTCAAGAACCGGCGTTTTACCAGCTTCGCTGGCTGCGGAAAATTTTTCCAGCCATTTCCTTGTTTCATCGCGCTGCTTCTCTGTCAATATGGATGTGCCACCCTGTCCCGCTCCTCTGTAAACAATCACATCACGCCCTTTAAAGCGGTTTTTGTAATCGTATGCGGTTGTGTCATTGGCATGAATTTGTAAACCGAGAATATCCGCGCCATACGACAAAGGCGAAAGGCCGGTTATACCGTCAACAGTAAAATCCTTAAGATGGAAGACATCACGCGCATTCAGTGTCCGAATGCCGTCCCCCTCGTTATATTCGTATTGCACCGCACCATTCTGCGCCCGTTTTATCGTCACTTTATCGGCGTCCAAAACCTCCAAGGATATAATTCGCTCGCCTTTGCGCTTAATTTCGGCAAAGGCGTTCCCGTGTATATCAATAGACGTCATCATTGCCTGCCAAAATTCCGCCGGCGTCATGTCGGCATTAGGCGCATAGCACAGAATGTCATATAACGGATGGTTTATCGCGCTCTTTTTGTCGGCCGTTCGCAAAGAAAATGGCAAAGTAGACACCAGACCAGACCGCAAATTGATACAAGACCAGACCGCAGAAAGTTTTAATGCCTTTTCAGGGGTAACCGTGACACCACTTACCGACGAGCCGCCCGATATTGGTGGCATCCGCTCGCCTTTGCCTAACTTCATTTGTGGGCGGAAAAAATTGACCAGATTTCGCCAAAATCCAACGTCTTGCAAAGTTCCCATGTACTAACCTATGATATAATTTTCCAGAAAATCATCAATATTGCCGCCCCAGCGTGATGGCGGATTGGTGGCTATCACCGCAACAGCATCAAACAAAGCCATTAAGCTATCAATTTTGGCAAATCCGGCATATTGTTTAGTAACTTGAATGCCGTTACCCGACTGAATAACGCGCGCATTACCAACATTCCAATTCATCAGCAACTGATTGGCATGCCACATCTCTCCACTTGCCAAAGCCCGTTCCGTAGCCTTAATGGTGCCGGTCATTTTGAAACCTTGCGAAATTGCCTTAAAAAGGTCAGCCGGAAATGGGTAATTATTGGCAATGATTTTATTTTGTATGGTTTGTAAAACCGGCTCCATGCCGTAGCGGTCAACTGCTATCGAATGCAAAAGCCCCGTTTGCAGCACTTTCAAACATATCTCGGACACTTCTTCTAGGTCGTCACCCACGTTTTCGCACAAAGTCAGGTCGCCATTTTTGGCAAATGAGTCCAGTTGCGGCAATATGTCCTTACGGTTGTTTAGTACGGGTGGATTTGCCCATGCGTAACACCATGATAGCCAGTGCTGCGAACCTCTTTCCCGTCCGACGACAGCTAAACCGAATAAATCATCATTACCCCCGCCATCAAGGCCAATTACAACGACCTCGCTACGTTCCAGCAGGGTATCTAGTGTCAGGGTGTCATCAGTCTGCTGTAACCAGTAATCCGCCCCGCCCCAGCGGTCAGAACGCAAATTAAGCCCGACCTCTTTATTTAAATGCTTGGCCTCAAACTCAATTAACGCCTCTTTGCCCTTTAGCGCAGCCTGACGGTATTCGCTTATTAAATAAGCCTCGTCTACTGAGTAGCCGAGGCTTGGGTTGGTTATATAGAAGTTTTCGGGCTTTTTATATGCCCCCGATTTAATCAACGGAGGCGGAAACTCATAAATTATTGGCAAATAGGTTTTATCTACCATTTCTTCGCCGTCTGCCATCTTGCCATCACGGACGGAGCGCGCATACTCAAGCTCGGTTTTAAAAACACCAGCCGGTGGTGCTTTTGATTGCGTGGTTAGCATGATTAAAAAACCATCAACCTTAGACATCAAACCGCCGGTGGCCTCTTTAATGATAGATTCAGCATTGGCAATATCTGCAAATAAATGCATTTCATCGATTAAAACAAAAGAGGCCTTAGCCCCTGCGGCTGATTTGTCATCGGCCGCAATAACTTTTAAAGTAGAATCCGTGGCCAGATGGGTTATAGTCTTCGTGTGCTTGGAAATGATGTATTTATCTCTCATTTCCTCATCAAACTCAATCATGCCCGCAGCGGGTTTGAATGAATTGTCCGCAACTTCTTTGGTTGGCGCCAAAATGATGGCTTCTGCCATATGCCGCTCGTTCAATTCAAGCGCCGTTATCATAATGCCGGCAGCAATCGTTGATTTAGCGTTTTTTTTACTAATCAGCAAAAAGAATTTTTTAATCAATCGCCGTTGCGTATAAGGGTCAAGCGCCCCAAAAATCGCGCCGACGAAATCAAATACCCACGGCGGCATAACGTCGCGCATTTTGGGCAACCCCGCCATATCCGGCACAATTAAATCGCCAAAAACCTCTATTGCAATTTCTGCCACCTCTGGAAACAGCGGCTTACATGGTATTAATGACTCTCGGTTAACAATCCGCGTTTCCCAATCGGGGCAGGCTGTTACCCAATCAGCCATTTATTTTACCTTTCGTAGTCCTTTTTGCTCTAAGCGTGCAGACAGCCCGCCAAGGCGCGATTTTTGTGCCGCAGCATCCTTGGCCGCCTCTTTTTTACCGGTTTCCCCGATGCGGCCATGCTTATATGGCATCAGGATTTTTGCCGCATCAACGCGCAATTTAAGCGGCGAATCCTCATCAAGCATGACATTAAGCAAAAACTGTAAGGGGTCATTATTCTCAGCTGTCGGCCGGCTTTCCGTATTAACATCATTAACATCTGACTTAACAGGGTTGTTAAGTTTTTTGTTAATTCCGTTTTGCTGGTTTTTCAGCTCTTCAATCCGCGCTAAAATGGCCGGATTTTTCATTAATCGACATGCGGCGACCGCGGCGCCATTCTTGCTGTAACCCGCATTAATACACGCTTCCGTCTGATTTATGCCCGCCGCAACGTTAATCGCGAATAATTCCTGTTTTTCATTTAAAATCATATTATATTGCCTATTTTTTAAGCAGATTTTGTTAATTAACAGGTGTATACAGGCCTTTTTTTTTATTGGTGAGGGAACGCGCGGTGTCGGAGCGCATAGTAACCGAACTTTACTACCACCCTACCGTGATAATAACCTTATGTTACTATCCCATCTGGGTACAACCATGGCATGGCACACACAGCACCACGACCGCGCCGGTACTGCTCTAAATTCTTTGCCGCGTTCATCTTCGTTCTTATTTACCATCCACGCCTATATCTCTCGCGTAGTTCTTCTGTTGTTTTCTGCTGGTGACACTCTGAACACAATACCTGCAGGTTAATGTCGTCATTACTCCCGCCCTGCTCAAGCGGAATGATGTGGTCAACCTGTAAAATCCCTCCAACTCGGCCGCAATGTTGGCACCTGTAGTTGTCTCGCTCCAGTATCCGGCGCTTGATTAACTGCCATTCATATCCCCTAATGCGCTTTGTTGCCCCCGCCTTGTCTTTGAATACCGTTGCCCGTGTGTTTGTGTACTCGGGTAAGCTAGGCTTTAATGTTGGTATTTTCATAACTCATCCCTAACATGAGCTGGTAACTCAATCCATTGCAGCATTTCATAAAATCGCTTCCCCACACTCGCATCAGACATATAGTCACATATAACTTGCTCTAACTCTTCCTGTGAATTAACTACATTTAATTTACATAGAGGCGCCTCAAAGTTAACTACTAATGGAAAGCCATTGCTAATATTCGGAGCGGTAAGCGCAAACAAAACAAAGCCATTCATTTTAATTTCTATTTTTAGCGACTCGTCCCATAGGCTCGCTTTAGCTTCAATTTCTAGCCCCTCCAGTCCAATAGCCTCTTTAATCTCTACACACATCCGCTGCAATCTCTTTTGTGTCCTTTCGGCTAATTCTGCGTTTTGTTTGGCTTGGATGACACCTTGCCCAAGGCCTATAAGGTATGCTTGTTTAATATCTAATGTACTCATTACGAGCTGCTCCAAAAAAAAGCCCATGCAAGCGCATGGGGTTAGGTTTCATCTAAAATTACTATCTGTAGTAAACCTGCTTAAAACAAAAAACGGAACAGCACACGCCATTCCGCCAAATAAAATTCATACAAACAAATACGCATTATTATTGTTATTTTTTTTCCGGTGTGTAATAATACACACAAACAAGGGGGGATTATGAATAGCTCTGCTGTGATAAAAATGTTGCTCAACGATGGATGGTACGAGGTCGCAACCAAAGGCAGCCACCATCAATTCAAACACCCCAGCAAATCAGGGCGCGTTACCGTCCCTCACCCTAAAAAGGATTTACCAAAAGGGACAATTAAAAACATATTCAAGCAAGCCGGCCTGTAATAGGCTGGCGTTACAAGAAAGGCACATCATGTTTCTATACATCGCTATTCACAAGGACGAAAATACCGGCTACGGTGTAACCGTGCCCGCCTTGTCCGGATGCTTCTCTTACGGCGATACACTTGATAAGGCCATTGAAGAAACCAAGCAGGCCATTTTGTTCCATATTGAGGGCATGCTGGAAGATGGCGAAGAACCTGAAATACACCAGCCCACCCTTGAAACCCTCATGACCAACCCTGACTATGCCGGCGCACAATGGATTGGCATCGAAGTTAATATCAATCACCTGACCCTAAAGCCAGAACGCTTTAATGTTAGCTGGCCAAAATACCTACTAGACAAAGTAGACAGCTATGTGACATTAACCCATGACTCTCGTTCTAATTTTTTAGCCAAGGCAGCGCTTGACAGAATGAATAGCACAAGTACTAAAGCAAGCGCTAATTAACAACAAAACGCCAGCTAAATTGCTGGCGTTTTGGATTGTGCAAACCAAATTAAACACACATCTAAAATTAAACTATTCTTACCGTAAGTCTTATCCGAAGAATAGCAAAATTGTATATATTTTCCCCGCTTTTTTCTAGTCATATTATTTATTTGTAATATATATTACATATTTTTACTTAAATAGCTTTCCATCTTTGACTCCAGCTTGATGATGCAATTATTATGAAGACGGTTAATTACCAATTTAATCCGTCTTATTTTTCTATACAGCTTTCCTTTGCTCCAATTAAATTTGTCTTGCATAGTTGACTGTTTAATTTGCCCAACAAACAAATATTCCAATAATGTATCGCTTTCCAAACGGCTTAGCCCATTAGTTCTAGCTACTATATAATTAGTTAAATCAATAATCCCTGACAAATCATAGCCATATTCAGCTTGAATATATGTCCATTCAATGTCATTTAAAATATTCTCTACTCGGCTCAAAATCATGGCACTGTTTGCGTGTAAATCATGCTGAGTTAATCCCGATGTTCCTCTGTCAATGACGCCTTTAGATTTAATCCACTCTTCTATACGCGCTGAATTACTTTTGCCCATTATGAGAGTATTTTTAATGTAGAAAACTTCACACAGCATATCGTCTATCGATTCGTACATAATCGCTCCTAGCCTACTCGTATTAAATGCTGGTTGAGTAATAATAATTGTGTTCGCAAAACGCCTTCCGCGTGATGAAGTCGCACAGTATCCGCATCTAAATACCTTGTCCGGCGGTCTACTTCATCGTGACAAGCACTACAGGCGTACGCGCCTAAAATATCGTTGGGCTTAATCCCAGTACCGCACGTACCTGACATTCTGTAATGTGCTAAAACGACCGTTTCCGGATTGCCGTTGCAGATTCCCTCTAAACGCACCTGACATTGTTGCCCTTTTGCTGATTGAGTAATTTTGCTCATGGCTAGTTACCTAATGACATAAGATGGTCTATTGCAACCTGTGCTTCTTCTTCACTGGAAAATTTATTACACAAAATCATGTTCCAGCACACGTTAAAACATGCCTTATAGAATGCGTTGAATTCTTCTTGCTCCATATTTGCAAAGCTAATAGATTTAGCTCTTTTGATTACTCCGGAGGGCGTAATAAAAAGCTCAAAATAGCCGGCCTCTTTTGTCAGCCAGTCCCGAAAGGCGTTAATATCTTTTTCTAAGGTTGGAATTTTTTCGGCTCGTTTTTTGGCCAATAATGACAAGGCTTCTTCAGCTGCGGCCACGATAATGCCTTTGTTTCCTGCAAACTTGTCCAACCTTTTCGCTACCCATTCAACAACACCGCGCTCATTCGGACTAATTAGGCCGCCTGCTGGCTGCCAGTAATCAAAGGCAAGAGGCAATAACCCGCCAAAAAATAGTCGATGGTGCGGCAAGCTGCGAGGCTTTTGCGTCGTCACTTTGAGTTTAACCGCCTGTCCTATCTTTAGTTTGTTGACAGCATCGGCATCAATAGGAGTAACGGGGCGTAAACTATTATCGACAGCTTTAACGGCCATGATTTCCATTATTTGAACTCCTCAATAACCCAACCTCCGCCAAGCTTTTTGGTCGCACGCTTAACTGCAATAAATTTGAACGGGTAGTGATTTGCGGCTACTTTGATTTTTACTCTTGCGTCATCCATCCAAAAACCCTTGACTTCATGCATTTCAATCGTTCTATCAGCATTCATTACGATAAAATCAGGGGTGTAAAAGGTGTTATTGGCCAGTTTGAGTTTGACACTCTCAAAGAGATACCAAACGATTTTGCCCGCGTGTAAGGCTGGTTTTAAAACCTCTTGTTCGTAAGCGCATTCGGTTTTATTCATCTGACCAACTGGCAGGCGGCCAAGGGCGTAAAAATGTTTAATCATCGTTTAGCCTTTGTAGCTGGTGTGCGAGCATCCCATTTCCGTAACGTCCGCAACCCCTGCTTAATCGCAACAGATTTAATTTCAATATCAGCAAGTTCACATAATTTTTTAAAATCTGGGCTTTCGAAATATCGCATCTCTTTTCTTATCGCCTGTTCAATATACTTTGATTTTGTGTTTGCTATTCGGTCGCGGGCTTCCCGTAATGCATAAATTATTACCATCTTCCATAATCTTCGACATGCCTGTACTTGCTCTTTAAGGATGGCTGGATTTATGTCCGTTAGATATTCAATTTCAATGGCGTTTATCATTCAATTTCCCTTAGAGGAAAGTGGAGATTTTTTAAACTGTATAATTCTTTTTTTAAACATATTGCTTGGAGCTTGATGCTCTCAAGCTCTTCAGCAAGGCCGCTATCAAGGCGGTCATCATTGATTAATGCGCCAGATAAATTGGATATAGCCTGCAAATGATTTAGGCAGTTAGATATCATAAGCAACGCATATGTATCATTACCCTCTTTGAATGTTTTTTTAATCTTATCGATAGAATATGGCACATTTATTACGATAGTCATTTTTTACTCCTGTTTTCAATTTGCATAAGTTGTTGACGGCATTTTTATTAATTCATTTGAATATATTTGCCGTTGCTATTCTTTCCCCTCAACAACCAATGGCGGCATGCTATACAGGTATTCATATCCCCTCCTTTTTATCCACATTTTCTAAATACAGTGCCCAAAGGAAAATGACGGGGAATGGAAACAGCCATAACAATAAAAAAATAAAACCTAAACAGAACATTACCAATGACTCACACAGCGCTTTAAATTCACTGGGGAACAGTTCGCGCCGTACCTTATGAGGTATAACTAACCACAATTTAGCCGCTATTTTGATGTATTTAATTTTGGTTTTAGCCCACTCTTTTATGTGCTTAATTTTGTTTTCTGCCGAATCTTTTATGTATTTAATTTTCATTTTTACCAATGCTCCAATTAGACGTTGTCAGCTCATTGCACATTTGTGCGCTATTAAATTGATTAAATTTCCTAGTTTTTCCTTGCCCGTCGCCCTCTGCTCATTTGTCAGTAAATTGCCTGTTTCAATGTCTATGCGCTCTTGAGAGGCTGGCAGCAAGGTCAATGCATAATCTTGGGTGATGAGTCCTTTCATGGTGGCCTCTTTGACCACGTGCGCCAGCTGCTCTTTATCCACTCCAGCACTAACAAACCAATCAGGCTGCATGCCTTTTGCTTTCTTTTCGCTAACCATGCGCTCGTAAGCGGTTTTAAATGCCATCCCTGCGCGGTATTTGTCTCCCGCGTTAAATAATGCTGTTGCACTTTGTGCCGCCTGCATAGCAGTGTGTGTGGTCAAGATTGATATGCTGTCGTTTTCCCAACCCGATACCAAAGCGTTAAATGCTTCTTCCGCAGATTGCCACCCGTCGTCTATACGCTCCAGTATTGCAGCTAGGGTTAATTTGCCTTTGAGCTCTCGCCGGCACCGCTCAAAAGCAATTAAAACTTTATCCAGCGGATACGCCAGCAAGTCTTCTGCCATAACCGCCATAGCGTTATCGGATAATTGCGTACCGGTTAATTCAGCCGTGACGGCAATTGCCTGCATGATTTTTTCTGCACTCATTACGCCAGCCCTTTCGCTCTAAGCTTAGCCAAGGCGCCCTTAGCGGCCTCGTAATTGCTTTGGGTTTGCTCAGTCTGCCGCGCTCTTGTTTGCGTCATTTGCTCACCTCGCTGCATGTCTGTCAGTACCTGCTGATAGGATTTGAGCAAGCAACCAAATTCATGCCGGCACTGCACAAACCAGCCGCCGTTATGCGTGAGGAAAAAAGCCGCTAACGCTGGGGCAATATCCTTGCCTACATACTTCACCAGTGTGGCAACCTGCCCTCTTGTTTTTTGATTGCTTGCGGGTAGTACTCCGTATCGGGCGCGATAAGCTCTCGCATATGCCTCCCAACACGCAACATTGTCAGGATTTGCTTGTTTGGATTTTTTTACTTGCTGCGATGGCACTGCGGGGGCGTCAGCGACCCCCGTGCCAACTATTGATGGTTCTAATTGATGGTTACTTGATGGTTCTTCCTTAATAGAAAGTGCAAAATTTGCAGGTAACTCTGCGGTAATTTGCACATTGGTAGGTGCAGAATTTTCACGTGCAGAATTTTCACGTGCAGAATTTGCACATTGGGTAAAATTATCTAGAACAATGGTATAAACATTTGCCAATCTCCCACCGTTTTTTTGTCTTCGCTCAGCAGTTAATATTCCATATTTTTTTAACTTATTAATTTGGTCAATTAATGAGCGTGGGCTCATGCTGCATTTTTGGGCTAAATATTCTTGGCTGGGGTAGCAAATGCCGTCGTCGTTTGCATGGTCGCACAGTGCTAACAAAACTAGCTTTTCGCCTTGCGACAAATCTAGTTCCCAAGCTTTGGCCATTAATTTAACACTCATATTGCACCTTTACTTTACTAGCGCATAACACGCATAACGTGCCCCAGAATTTTCGTCTTTAACAAGCTGCGTGCTGATTACATGCCCATCTTGTTTAAGGTCATAAATCCTTGCGCCTAGGCGCATACAGCCAAATCTGTACAGGGCTTCTAATGGGGTAATCGAATTACCGGCACGCATGAATTCAAGAATCTGAACTTTTTGAGTTGGTTTATTCACCATTGAATTTTCCCAATTCTAAGCATTTGCCTTTTAAGAATTTTTGGCTATTTTTGGTTGTTTTTCGATGTAAATTGCCATGTACTCTTTTGCGTAAAGTGTTTTTAAAAAATTAAGTTGTGCTTTAGGAATTCCGTTGTTTTTCCATTGAGAAACTGCTCCACGAGTTATGCCACATAATTTTGCTACCTTAGTGACGCCACCTATACTTTCTATGAATAATTCATCTTTTTCATACATTTATATATTCCAGTTTAGAAAACTGGATAAAGTATAGTTTACTAAACAATGTAAAGTCAAGCAAACTATACCTTTTTTTGTTTAGACTGCTAAACAAATGTAAGGAATTAATATGCCTAGTACACTAAGAGACCGTTTAAAAGAATTGATGGTTGAATCTGGTTTGACCACGCAAAGCGAATTAGCAACCTTTGCTAAAGTAAGCAAGGGATTAGTTAATCAGTGGTTTAGTGGCGAGACAGGCTTGGGAACAAAGCCGTTGTTAGAATTAGAGAAGAAAACAAGATTTTCGTCACAATGGCTAGTCAATGGAACGGGCTCGAAATATAAAGATGGAACTAATAGCGCTCCCATTTCAGCATATAAAGAATCTAGCGCATTGGAAGAAGTAAACAGTAATTCCACAACTCTAAAATTGTACGACATGAAAGCCTCTTGCGGACAAGGAACCGTAATTCCTGAATTTCCAGAACTTCTTAGAACTATAGAAATCCCTAATGATGCTCTAATTGAGTTATTAGGCACCACAAGCCTTCAAGGGGTAGAACTAATGCCCCCTGATGGTGACTCAATGGAACCAACAATCCCAAGACGTTCTATAACGCTTATCAAAACCGACATTGACAGATTTCAAGATAGTGGCGTTTACCTAATTACATTTGATGGGTACACCTATATCAAAAGGCTAGCAAGAGGGAAATCCGGTGTAATAAGGGTTATATCTGATAATAAACTATATTCAGATACGGATTTTGATATTAATCCCAATGAGCTAGACCAATTAATAATTCATGGTAAATTTTGGAAAGCGTTACCCCTAGATTTTCTAGATGTATAAATTAATTTTTAATTCTTAAGTAAAAATACTGCACATGGTTGCAGTATTTTTTTGCTTGGTAATTGATTACATTCATTAGTTTATTTGATGCACTAAACTCTAACCATGTATCAACAGTTATATAAATACTAAGCAGCAAAACCCTTTTGCCAAGAATAGGCATCACCTTAAAACAACAAAAATGTTTAGAATTATAAATAAGATTTCTTAGTAAAATCAATTAACTAAAATATTATTCTCTTTTTTTTGTATAGTTTTCTAAATATTTCTTGACTTCATAAGTTTAGTTTTCTAAACTACATACATCGAAGCAATACAGCTTCACCGCATCGGCTCAGGGCGGCGGAATATAAAAGCCCGAGGCAAGTTAAGGAGCTTGCTGGCAAGCCGTTAAGCCTTAGCGGGCGGCCAGAACAAAACCGGTAGGCCGGTAAGGCTTACAGACAGACAAGTCTAAAAATCCAAAGAATTTATATGAAAGGAGAACGACTTCAAAAATTATCTGATATAGTTTGTATCAAAATGTACAAATACATAGATATCGTTACACAGGATAGTAAGTTTAAAAACCGCAGCGCATTTGCTAATAAGTGGGTGCGCTTTAGTTTTTAAATTTATACACCAAGCCAGCAAATTCGCTGGCTTTAATTTTTCTTAATGGAGATAGAAATGACTAAGAAGATTAAACCTATGGAAGAAATCCCAAATGAAGGAACTGTTTATTTTACTGTGCAGCCTATTTTTAAAGATGATAGTGAGGCTTTAGAAGTGTTTAAATATACTTTTGATGCGGATGGCTTTGATTATAGGGTACTGGACAGAGGTATTGCTTTTGAAGAGGAAAAACACGCAAAATGCGCTGCAAATATTATATTAAATTTGATGCGTAAAACAGAACCTCTCCCCGGATGCATTACTTCTCAGCCGGATGAGAGTGCTGAGGTTTGGGTTATTGCTTTTACCATGACTCAATACTGTTTTTCAATAGGTTTTTCTCAGTCTCATGAGCAGCATCAGAAAGCTCTAAAAAACCACATGCTGTTTTCCTCCGAAAAGGACGCCAGCGCAGCAGCTAAATTTATTTTAGCAGCGCTGAAAGCCGAAGTCTTAAGACAAAACTTCAATTGTCTAACCGAAGCCCCTGCAGATGGAACAATAGTGTTTGCCTTAAGCACCTTTACTCCATGTGGTTATATACAACAGCCATTTAATTGCAATGAAAGCCGTTGTATGCGTCTTTTGGAATCAGGCCTACTTTTTACCTCAGAAGAGGATGTTGTACGAGCGTATGAACACCTCATACAACAGATTAATCCTACTAAGCCTAAGGCTGTACCTGAGGTACCAGCTGAACCAGATGCGCAACCTGACATGCCATTTTAGCGCGATGATGGTAGCGAGGAGTAACACTTAAAAACCAGCTAAACATACACTAGTTCAAAAATCTAAGCCTGCCCCTAAACAGGCTTTAGTTTTTGGATTTAATCGCAGCGTATTACAGGTTTACAATATTTCAATTAATTCAAGGAGAATAAAGTGATGATTAATCATATTAATTGGCATTCAGTAGAAAAAGATGGGTGGCCTACTAAAAAGGCGTCTACTTAATTGTGCGTCGTACCAATAAACCAGAGGGCAGAGTGCGTACAGATTATTTATATTCTATCGAGCCGCCAGAATGGTCGGGACACTCATTAGAAGAGATTACTCATTACATTCCAATAGAAGATATACCCATGCCTAAAGCTAATTACCGTGAATATTATTCTCAACCTATACGTAAACGCGCAGTTTTTGTCCAAAACTGGCGAGATTATTTTAATTGACTTACCCTCTTCTAATTAATCTACAGAAAACAACTACAGCCAGCTAACTAGCTGGCATTTTTATTACCGGTAACAAGGATAGATATCATGAAGAAAACAGACATTGTCTTGTCACTGGAACTCCTTGCTGACAGAGGCGCTTGCGAACAAGGGCTTTATGATTTTGAAAAGTGGTACCCTAACGGCCACGCAACCCTCACTGAAGTGCTTAGAAAGCTTCAGGAATTAGCTAGCACAAGTGCTGACTACGATGAATACGAAATATACATAGAATACGCCAAGTGGTTACTTCTCCGCTTCCCATCAACTCAGAAACCCTTAGTCCTAAACGAATTAACAGAAAAAGTTATCATACATAACGGCGATTTGACTATTAAGAAAGGTGTCAAGGGTGAATATACCATTATTAGTAATGGTAACTTAAATATTAAGAGTAGTGCTAATTTAACTGGCAACACATATATTTGGGTGAAAAAAGCAAAATTCCAGAATATCGCGCTTGATGATTCTACGGGAATTGCGGCGAAAATAATAGACGCCACAAACATTGCGGTTTATGGCTACGCGGCAATTTGGGTAAAGAAAACAATAGACGCCATAAATATTGCAGCTTATGGCAACGCAAGAATTTCGGCGAAGAAAATAAACACCCAAAATATTATAGATGATTCTTATGATGGAATTCATGGCGATATTAATTTAATCCGCCCCTCTTCTAACCAGCAGAATACAAACACAGCCAGCTAAGTAGCTGGCTTTTTTGTTACCGTTTACAAAGGTAAATAGCATGAAGCAAAAAGAGATTGTATTGACACTTAGCATACTTGCTGAAAAAGGTGCAAGTGAGCAAGAGCTTGAAGATTTTGAAAAGTGGTACCCTAGCGGCTCCGCTACCCTCTCTGAAGTGCTTAGTTACCTTCAAATATTAGCTAACACAGACACTGAATACGTAAAATACGTAGACTGCGCCAAGTGGTTATTCGACACATTCCCACCGACTCAGGAGCCCTTAGTTCTAAACGAACTTAATAGAGAGATTATCATTTATAACGGCAATTTGACCATTAAGGCTAATATAGCTGGTGACCATGTCATTATTGGTAATGGCGACTTAAATATTGAAGGTGATTTAAATGGATGTGTGGAAATTTGGGCGAAAAACGTAAAAGCCAAAAATATCACGCTTGATGATCTCGCGGAAATTGAGGCGGAAACAATAGACGCCGAAAATATTATGGCCGATGATTACGCGGAAATTGTGGCAGAAACAATAAAAGCCATAAATATTGCGGCTTATGGTGACTCGGAAATTTGGGCGGAGAAAATAAACGTCCAAAATATTATGGATGATACTGGGACAAGAATTCGTGGTGAGATTAATTTAATCCAACATTCTTATAACTAACTCACAGAAAACAAACACAGCCAGCTAATCAGCTGGCTTTTTTGTTACCGGTTAAAGGACAGATATTATGCATGAAAAAGAGATTTTCTTATCGCTTGACATACTTGCCAAAATGGGTGCAAGTGAGAAACTGCTTGAATTTTTTAAAAAGAAATACCCTAACGACTCCGCTCCCATCTCTGAAGTGCTGAGTGACCTACAAAAAGTAGTTAGCACAACCACTGAATATATAGTCTACTCAGATTACATAGGCTATGCCGGTTGGTTAATTCTCCATTTTCCACCGACTCAGGAGACCTTAGTTCTAAATGAACTTACAGAAAAGGTTATCATTCATAACGGCAATATAGACATTAAGTCCGGTATTTATGGTGAGCGTTTTATTATTGGTAATGGC
Source organism: Snodgrassella alvi (assembly GCF_002777855.1). GTDB lineage: Bacteria > Pseudomonadota > Gammaproteobacteria > Burkholderiales > Neisseriaceae > Snodgrassella > Snodgrassella alvi_E. The sequence goes on along the minus strand of NZ_MEIK01000002.1, from coordinate 6,646 downwards.
GACGTAAATATTAAGGGTGGTGTTTATGTAGCTAGTTACGCGTATATTTTGGCGAATGGAAATATAAATGCCATAAAGATTACAGCTGATCATCACGCAAAAATTTCGGCAAAGGGAAATATAGATGTCAAAAATATTACAGCTTATGGTGAGGCGGCAATTTCGGCGGCGGAAACAATAGATGCCAAAAATGTTAAGGCTTATGACCACTCGGGAATTTTGGCGAATAAAACAATAGACGCCAAAAATGTTAAGGCTTATGGCGACACAAGAATTTCAGCGGGAACAATAGATGCCAAAAATGTTAAGGCTTATGACCACTCGGGAATTCTTGCAGTAACAATAGACGCCAAAATATCAGTTAACGGTCAAGCGAGAATTCATGGCGAGGTAATTTAATCCGCCCCTCTTCTAACCCACAGAATACAAACACAGCCAGCTAATTAGCTGGCTTTTTTATTGTAGTTTAGAAGCAAATACTATGGAAAATCAAAACGAACTAGACCTCGGAATTATTAAAAGACTTTATAAGAAAGGATTTAGATTATTTTCTGAGTGGCTACAAAAGTTACAAGAATTAGCGAACGCAGAGCCTAAATGTGCAGATAGATATGTAGGATATGCTGAGTGTATAATAGCATTCACCAAAAAAAATCATCACTCTTTAATTTTAGATAAACTTCCCAAAGGTTACTTTTTCTATAACGGTGATGTTCACGTTAAAAGTAAAATACATGGCGGCTGTCGCTTAATTATAGGAGGTAGATTAACCGTTGAAGATGGTATCGAGCTTTCTGGCGAAGATTACATTAAAGCTAAGGAAATATATACCCAAACAATAACCGTTTATGGTAATTATGCTTCTATCAAAGCTGAGGAAATAAATGCTCAAGAAGCCAACGTTCGTGATTGGGCTCGTATTTGGGTTGATATATTAACCGCACATGTAGTCAACGCTCGTGATAATAGTTACATACGGGTTTATGTGGAATTAAACACCCAAAACCTTGATGTTAAAGATAATGCTAAAATTGATGGAAAGGTTAATATAATCCAACCCTCTTCTAACCCACAGAATGGAACACAGCCAGCTAATTAGCTGGCTTTTTTAATGGAGTATAGTCAATGAGTAAATACATTAAATGTACTGATGATTACTGTTATGTTTTAAACAAACAGGACACCCTTATTTTTGATTCAGTCGATGATTTGTTGTACTGGAAATTTGACATCAATAAAGGTGGTTATAAACAAGATTTGGTTATAACAGTTTATACAAAAAAAATTGTTAAAGCCAGCGAGTGTAGTGCTTTTGATGTTGAGTATTTGCTTGAAGAGTCTGACTGCATATTTGAAGAAGAGTATGATTTCGAAGATAGAAATACATATCAGAATATGAAAGAGGAAGACAAGCAAGAGTTAAAGTGTATTATTAATAACTTTCTTGATGAGCGTATTAAAACAGGGGTGTTCATTACAGATGATTTTGTTGGTTATATTGTATTAACCAAAGACATTCTAAATGATGGTAAACCGATAGATGGAAGAAAATTCCAAATCCATAAAACTTACCCGTCAATAGTATAAGTCAGCTAACTAGCTGGCTTTTCCGTGGCCCTATATTTAGCCAGTAAAATTCAAAGGAGGAATCATGATAAAGGTACAGATAACTGCATTCATTGCAGTTTTTTTTATGGCTACCTTTTTAACTGTTTCCCCCGCTTTAACCTTGCAAGAACAAGAACAGATGCAAAGTGATTACTCGGCACGGCTAAAGCAGGAAAAGGAATTACAGGCAGATTTAAAGGTTAAGCGCATGGCTGATGCCTATGCACAGATGTCGGATAAAGAACGCACACGAGGTGACGCAGAGGCCTACAAAGAATATTGAACAGATTTTGGATTGTGCAATCCAAAAATAGACAAGGAAAAAAATGAAAGAAACGCCAACAAATGAGATGTATGCATTTTTACAGAATGCTTATGATTATTTCAATGCCACTCTTTTTAATAATGAATTGCCTCACTGTCTATTAACTCTTCAAAGAAAAAATGGTGTCGGTGGTTATTTCTCTCCTAATCGTTTCGTTAATCATAAAAATCAAAAAACAGACGAAATAGCACTTAATCCAAGTGTTTTTGCCATTAAATCTGTACAAGAATTACTTTCCATTCTTGTACATGAGCAGGTGCATTTATGGCAAGAACATTACGGAAAGCCCAGCAGACGAGGATACCATAATAAAGAGTGGGGGGATAAAATGAAAAAGATTGGCCTGTATCCAAGCGATACGGGCAAGGAGGGGGGTAAAGAAACAGGCGAAGCAATGGCTCACTATATCATTAAAAATGGGGCATTTGAAATCGCATGCAAAGAGTTAATTACCCAGTACGAACAATTCCCTTGGCTTGATACTAAGCCCCCTTATTCTACACAAACCCTTGACGGAATAGTAGAAGGACTTCTTGGTAACCTCGTAAAGACTCAGGATGGGGATTTTTCTGGAAACCCTTTCGTGATACCTCCAAACAAGAAGCCTAATAAAAGTAATCGTAGTAAATACACTTGCCCATGTTGCAAAACTTCAGTATGGGGGAAGCCGAATATATCAATTTTGTGCGGTAACCCTGATTGCGGCTCTGTCGTTTTTGAGGAAGATTCCTGAAGCCCGCCCAGCGCGCAGGTGGCGGGTTTAATAACAGCGCGCAGCACATGGTTTGATTTTCCTTAGTCAAAGGCATGTGCCGATTGACCGCCGTAAGCGGTCATACAGATTGCTAAATTAAGTCAGCTAATAGCTGGCTTTTTATTTGTTTTTTATTAGGAGTAAAAATCATGACGGAAGAAATAACTCTTTCAGTTTCAGTTAAAAACTTGGGTGAACTATTTGAACTAATCAAACGGATTCAAGGTCAATTAACCCTGCTCAATAACTCATTAAATGAATTAAATGAATTAAAAATTGACGTAGATGTTTTTTTAATGGAGGTTGAAAATGAAAATTAAAACAGCTAATATAGTTACGCAGCTTTCAATAGAGCTGTCAGGATTGGCATCCTGAATACATTGAGGAGCATAAACCGCTCAAAGCGGTATTTTTATGCAAGCTCGGTTGTACCATTTCAATGGTGGACTAAGCAAGGGCTCGCAAGAGCGCCGTTTTCCTCGTGTAGCGGTATGCCAACCTTGTTTAGTTCACCCCCAATATTGGCATGTTGGCGGTGATTAAATTAACTTTAAACGAGGATTTAATCATGAACGCAGTAGCAATCGACTTTGAGCAATTTGTTCAAATTAATCATTCTGAACCTGTTACCACTAGTGAATTTGTGGCCAAAGCTTTTGGTAAAAAGCACAGTGATGTTCTACGTAGAATTGAAGAAATTCGAACGCAAGTCCCTGATTTTTTCTACAAACGTAATTTTGCGCCGCTAGAAAAAGAAATAAAAAGTAATTTAGGGATTGGAGCGTACACAACTAAAATCTACGAACTAAACAAAAACGGTTTTATGCTGCTAGTAATGGGATTCACTGGTAAAGCTGCAATGGCTGTTAAAATTGCCTATATCACCGCCTTTGATACTCTGGCTGATAAATTAAAACAGCTAAAGATAAATTTGGCAGCTACCAATAACCTAATCACCCAAGAACAGGCGCAGCAAATACAGTTGGCCGTAGAACAACGTAGTCAACGTACGGGTGAATCGTACCAAAGGATATACGCTGGATTACATGCGTATTTGGAAATCGATAGTTATAAATCGATGCCTGTAAAACATTTAACTGCCGCCTTAAAATACTTGCAAAGCATACCCGATGCACCTGAACTGTTTAAGCCTGTCACTAATAATCAAACTTTGCTTAATCAAGATGGCAGATGGCTCGTCATCGTTAAAAATGCTACCGTCGAATACGTCAAAAACATTGACGGCTATAACTGCGTTGATGCAGATGTGTTTAGGAAACTCTTACGGCAAACTAAACAGCAAGCCGAGTACCTGATTGAGCTAGCCAAACGTATTAGAGTAATTCACGGTGAATGCAGCCTTTCAAGATTAGATGTTCCTATTGAAGAACTACATCCTAAAGTTATCATTTGATTGTGTAACAGATTCAAGCCAGCTAATCAGCTGGCTTTTTTAATGGAGTATATACAAATGAATAAATGCATTAAATGTACTGATGATTACTGTTACTTTGCAAACATGCGGGACTCTCCTTTAGATTCAATCGATGACTTGCTGCGCTGTAAGTTTGCCTATGATGAAGATGCTTATAAACAAGATTTGGTTATATCAGTTTATACAAAACAAGTTATTGACGCTAGCGAGTGCTGTGCTTTTGATGTTGAGCTTGAGCTTTGGAAATCAGATAGACAGACTGAAGAAGAGTACAGATTAGAATTAGATGAATATCAGGCTTTCAGTAATCTGAGTGAAGAGAAGCAGCAAGAGCTGCAGTCCCTTATATATGACTTTCTTGATAAGCATGTTAAAACAGGGCTGTATCTTCAAGACGATTTTGTTGGTTATATCATACTAACCAAAGACATTCTAAATGATGGCAAACCCATAGATGGAAGAAAATTCCAAATTCATAAAAATGTCCCGTCAAATTATAACCAGCCTAAAGCTGGCTTTTATATTTAATACCCAGTGTTTTATAGCTAAGAAAGGGTAATATTATGCAGAAAAAAGAGGTTGTATTGACACTTGGCCTCCTTTCTGAAAAAGATGCATGTGACCGAGGGATTGAGGAGTTTAAAAGGTGGTACCCTAGCGGCCACGCTACCCTCACTGAAGTGCTTAGAAAGCTTCAAATATTAGCCAACACAGCCCTTAACCCCTTAAAATACGTAGACTACGCCAAGTGGTTAGTCAACAATTATCCACCGACTCAGGAGCCCTTAGTTCTAACCGAATTAACAGAAAAAGTTATCATTCATAACGGCAATATAGACATTAAGTCCAGTATTGATGGTAACCATATCATTATTGGTAATGGCGACTTAAATATTGAGGATGATGTTAATTTAACTGGGCGGGTGGTTATTCAGGCGAAAAATGTAAAAGGCCAAAATATTACGCTTTATGATTTCGCGGATATTTCGGCGGCGGAAACAATAAAAGCCACAAATATTGCGGCTCATGGTAACGCGGGAATTTGGGCGGGGAAAACAATAAAAGCCATAAATATTGCAGCTCATGATTTCGCGGGAATTTCGGTGGAGGAAACAATAAAAGCCACAAATATTGCGGCTTATGGTCTCGCGGGAATTGATGTGGGGGAAACAATAAAAGCCACAAATATTGCGGCTTATGGTAACGCGGGAATTTGGGCGTATGAAATAAACACGCAAAGTATTATATCTAATGGAAATATTTATGCCAAAATTAGTTTAATCCAACCCTCTTCTAACTAACCCAGAAAATATAAAAGGGTTAGCTAACAATGTAATTTAAAAATGTTCAAGAACGAGCCGTTTTTATAGCGGCTTATTTTTTTATTGGGAGCACAAGACATGGTTATATCTCAAAATGAAATAGTAAATTTATTTTCCGGAATTCTTGATAAACTTGATGCCCTTATACGGGCTCAAACAGATAATAGCAATTTATGGAACGCAGAACGGTGCGCTAATTTTTTTTCATGCTCCCCCGGTCATTTTAAAACCCGCATCGCCTGTAAACCTGATTTCCCTCGACCGGTTAAGTTAAATAAAACCGCGCATTCTTTATGGATTCCTTTGGAGGTTAAGAAATTCGCAGAAAGAAAACAGCTAATCAAGTAAATCTGCTAGATTGGATGCATCGGGGGCATAATATGTATTAAGCAATATTTTTATATCTCTATGCCCTGAAATCTTCGCCAAATTCATTACATCAACCTTTTTAGACATTCTTGTTAAAGCTTCGCGGCGCGAATCATGAAAATGTAAATCATATATTCCGCAACTACGGCAAGCGCGCCTGAATGTGGTGCTTAATGAGTCGGGGTCAAGATCGAAAACAGTAGTTAAATTGATTTGTTCAAGCTGGCGAAGTAGTTTTAGTGCTGCCTTTGATAGCGGGACATCACGAGAGTAACCGTTTTTAGTCATTTCTAAGTGTGCTACCCTGCGTTTAAAGTCGATATCATGCCATTTTAGGCCACACAACTCGCCAGCCCGCATAGCTGTTTCTATTGCAAACAAGAATGCTAAAGCCACCCTCTGCTTTTTGAGCACCGGCGGGGTGTCATCATCATAGTGACACCAAAAACAAATACGCGTAATCTCATCATCTGTAGGCCTGCGCGTTCTTGCTTTATTACCTTTAGGCCTCGTAATTTTTCTTGCTGGATTATCGTTAATCAAGCTCCATTCTTTTAAAGCGTAATTAAAAACGCTTGATAGCGTGCTTAGTTCTCGCGCAACCGTTGGAGATTGAACTTGTTTTAATCTATCGTCACGCCATTGCGCGACATGCACAGGTAATAACTCCGAAGTAAGAACGTTTGCTAAATCTGTTTTTAAAATTAACCCAAGCCTAATACATTCATTTTTACTGCCTCGTTTCTTGATAGTAACTTCTTTCATGTATCGTTGAATAAGGTCACCAACAGTGATATTTTTGGGAGCTAATCCAAGTTTTCGATTATTTATAT
>NZ_MEIK01000001.1 GCF_002777855.1 Snodgrassella alvi | reverse complement strand
TGACGGGGGCTGCTCCTAGTACGAGAGGACCGGAGTGGACGAACCTCTGGTGTACCGGTTGTGACGCCAGTCGCATCGCCGGGTAGCTAAGTTCGGAAGAGATAAACGCTGAAAGCATCTAAGCGTGAAACTCGCCTGAAGATGAGACTTCCCTAGGGATTTAATCCCTCTGAAGAGACGTTCGAGACCAGGACGTTGATAGGTCGGGTGTGGAAGAGTGGTAACACTTGGAGCTAACCGATACTAATTGCTCGTGAGGCTTGACTCTATCATTTGAAGGACTTCGCACACAGAAGGTGTGCAAGGTAAATGATAAAGCTTACTGATGAGAATACAAGCATCACCAAGATTAAGGCTTTCTGATTTGACAGTTTAAAGTCTGGCGGCCATAGCGGGTTGGTCCCACGCCTTCCCATCCCGAACAGGACCGTGAAACGACCTAGCGCCGATGATAGTATGGATGCCCATGTGAAAGTAGGACACCGCCAGACACCCATTAAGAAGAACCCAGTAGACTATCTACTGGGTTCTTTGCTTTGTGCTAAATGGAAACGCAACTGGTTAAGACAAACCAGCGAACCCCTGCTGCCGTAGCGCTTCGTACAACACAATGGCCGCTGCGTTGGATAGATTCAATGAGCGGATATGGGAAGTCTGAGGGATACGCAGGCAGTGATCTGCTCTGGCCTGTGCGAACTCCTGCGGCAGGCCGGTCGTTTCCCGGCCAAAGAGGAAATAGATTGCTTGCCTGCTGTTGCTGTAGTCAAATTCTGTGTAATTGCGCGTGCCGTACGTCTCGATTAAATACACTTGTGCATTGGCTTGCGCTTCGGTCATTTCAATAAAAGCTTCTAGGCTTTCATGATAATGAATATCGACATAAGGCCAGTAATCAAGACCAGCACGTTTAAGCATACGGTCGTCTGTTGAAAAGCCAAGAGGGTGAATTAAATGCAAGCTGGTACCAGTACCAGCACAGGTGCGGGCAATGTTGCCTGTATTAGCAGGTATTTGAGGTTGATATAAAACTATGTTCAGGCTCATTTAAAAGAATCAATAAATAATATGACCCTTAGTTTATATCAGATAAGACAGATGTTGTATTGCTAAATAATAATTGGTTTGTATTTCTGTGATTGATGATATTATTTGACTGATTTCAATATCAATAGATAATCATCTGAAATAAAAATAGAAAAATGGAACAAACTAAATGATTAATGTAAATGGTATTAATATTAATTATAAAAAATCAGGAAGTGGGGAGGCTTTAATACTATTGCATGGGAACGGTGAAGATCACAGTATTTTTGCTCCACTGATTCAAAAATTTCACCATAATTATACCGTGTATGCAGTGGATAGCCGTAATCATGGTTTAAGTGAAAAAACTATTATCTATGATTATAAAGTGATGGCAGATGATATTTATGCATTGATTATGGCTTTGGCCATTGATCCGGTTAATATTATTGGCTTTAGTGATGGTGCAATTGTTTCTTTATTACTTGCTCTACACGATCAGTCTGTGATTTCCAGGATGGCATTATTAGGAGTGAATCTTTCGCCTGCGGATTTTAATGCTGAAACTCTTGAGTTTATGCAGCAGTACTATGAACAAACAGGTGATCCGTTATATAAAATGATGTTGGAGCAGCCACAGATTGATATATCTTCTCTGAAGGATGTCACTGTGCCAGCTTTTGTGATTGGGGCGGAAAATGATATTTATCATCCTGAGGTATTTAGCTCAATTGCTGAAGCTTTGCCCCATTCCAAATTAAAAATTGTGCCAGACCATGATCATGGTAGCTATATCATCAATAATGATTTATTGTATTCTGAACTTGCTGATTTTTTTAGTAATTCAGTATAAAGCCAATTTTATAAATGTGTTGTAGCATTCCTGTAAGTTAGTTTTATTGCGCCTTCATGCCAAATGATAACGTTTGGATGGATGTGACAAAAAATGGTAGAGCATGAAACGGTACATAATGAGTATAAATATTTATAAGATAAGAATAATTGCTTGGATTAACTTGGCAACCTAGTGAGAAATTTTCTACATGCTTGGGTATAAAACTGGGCGGTAATGAGCGTAGTAAAAGTCTATAATCATATAAAGCATGTTAGGAGTTGCAGGAAAACTTGCTGTATTTTGGATATAGGAGGAGCGAGAAAAATAAGGCTGTTGCATAAGAAAATTACCACTCCAGTTGAATAAATGCTTAAAAGAATAAAATTGTGTTTTCATGCGCAAATCATTTTGTCTATATGAATTCGTACGGTCATAAATTGATTAATTTTTCTTATGGGGCAAAAAAATAAATAATTTATCAGGTTTCTGTCTGCTAAATTATTTATTTTTTGGGTTTATGAATGTGATGTAGAACCATAAAAAAAACTAAAATATTCCATTCATTAATATTTAATAATTTTTTAAGAAGCCGCTTCGATGACCAGTAATTTTATTTCTCTCTAAACCATATTATGCATAATCTATTCTGGCAAGTTTGCAACTAAAGAGTCATTTTTGATAGTGAGTGCCACGGGTGATTGATGCCATCACAAAATCCGTTATGGTAGCAGTTAAATTACTGTTGGAGGAATGTTCATGTAGATCGTTTACACGAAACCCAGTGTGGATTTGAATGTTGGAGTACTTAAATGTTCCTAATTAAGACCTCATTGATTTGAAAGTGAGCTTTTTTATTTAAACCCTAAGCAGCTATCATCTGTGGCCTGATATTGTTCAGTCGACGAAATCTTTTTTGCTGTATTGAGGACGCAATGCTAATAAATGGTTTAATAGCTCTGTTTTAAATTGTTCTTTGTCAGGCTGGAAATACATTGGTGTGCCGATATTGACATCGATAAACAGGGGCAAGGGAATGCGATTTCCTTTTGCCATAATCTGTTCAGTACCTTGCAACCATACCGGAATAATTGGTACGTCAGGCATTGTGGCACTTAAATACCATAAACCTGATTTTAATGGCTGCATTTTTCCAGGTTCACCACGGGAGCCTTCTGGAAATAAAATCAGAATTTTGTTTTTGCGTAAGGCTTCTTCACAGCCTTGCAAGGGATTACCCTGACCGTTATTCTGGCGTGTAACCGGAATAATATTCAGTACATTGAGCGCAAACCATGCCATCCATTTATTGCTGAGAAAGTAATCTGCTGCTGCAGCTGGATGAATCTGACGCTGTTGCATGGGAGAATACAGTGACATTAATGCAAACACATCCATGTGGCTATTGTGATTGGCAACGAGAATAGCCGGCCCTTGTTTAGGCAGATTATGGTGCTGGTGGATACGTAAACCCAGCCATAAACGCATAACTGGCCATACGATGCATAGGGCAAATAATGGTTTGAGTAATGATTTCAGCATGGCTTAGTAGTAAAAGTATCGGACAAAATGAAAAAATACCGGAGCGGTAAAAATCAATGAATCAAGGCGGTCAAGAATGCCGCCATGCCCGGGAAGCAGTGTGCCACTGTCTTTGATACCGATATCACGTTTGATAGCTGACATCACAATGTCTCCACAAAAGCCACTGACACTGATAATCAATCCGGCCAGTATGGCCATACTCCAGTTCAAAGGGGTCAGTATAGGGCCTAATAACATGGCTGCTATAGTGGTGCTACCTATGCCGCCAAGCAAACCGGCCAGTGTTTTGTTCGGACTGACTTTAGGAGTAATTTTGATTTTTCCTAGCGATTTGCCCCACATATATTGGGTTATATCGTTGAATTCTGTCAGTCCAACGAGAAACAGAACTAATAAAGCTCCAGTTTGCTGCTTATCATTGGGTAATACCAGCAGACAGGCAACATGGCTGAAAGCAAATACAGTAGTCATTAATCCCCATTGCAGCTGAGAAACGGTACGCAAAAAATGTCTGGTATCGCCAGCAATAACCATACGAGCTGGTAAAAATAGAAACATATATACTGGTATGAATACGATAAACAATCCGTACCAGTCGATACCGATTAACCAGTAGTTAATCGGAATGGTAATAAACATCCATAATATGGGCATTCTGTCTGCATGGCGGGCGGGAACCAGAGTTAAATATTCTTTTAAAGCTATAAAGCTCACTAAAGCAAAAAAACTTAATCCAAGCCAGCAGGGGCTGATCAGTGCTAGTGAAAACAAAATAACAATTACCCACCATGTGCGGATACGCAGTGTGAGTTCGTGCCAATCTTTATTTTTTTGCAGGCAAACTAGTAGTCCGTTGATTATCGTTGCCAACAGTAAAAGGCTGAAGATAACCAATAGGGATTTTTGTAGCAGCATATTAACGCCCTCCGTGTATGGCGCTGCGACAACGGTTAATGCAAGTCCAAATCAATAAGAGGATAGAGGCACACCAGATGAAGTTATTCCAAATAGTTAAATTTGGCCAGATAGCTATCAGTAAAGACCAGCTACCAAAAATCAGCGCACGGTCACTTTTTCCCATCGGGCCAGCATAGCTGCGAATGCCGTTAATGGTTTGCGCGAGAATGCCACTGAATTCAGTTAAGGCTGCACAGAACAGCATAACCAGTACGGTGGCAGTATTGCTGTGTGGTAATAATATGAATGGTAAATACAGCGCAATATCAGATAATACATCGCCAAGCTCGTTTAATACCGCACCAAGCCGGCTTTGTTGGTTACATTCGCGTGCCAGCATACCATCCAGTGCATTCAACGCCATGCGGACAAACAAAGTAATCGGTAACAGCCAAAATAATTTGGGATAAGGAAACAGAGCGAGTATGGCACCTATTAAGACTGAAAGGCCGATAGCAGTTAGCGTAATGTGGTTGGCTGTAATGCCTTTTCTGTACAGCCAAAACATTAGTGGACGTAGCAATTTTTGAAAAGCCGGTTTGATGCTATAGAGAGTCATGCTTGTGCAGATAAGTTTTGTAATCTTTATATTATAAAATGTATTTAAATTTAATGTTATGTTGTTTTAAGAATTGAATTTGCCTTCAGGCTGATAAAAAATGGTGCTACGATTCTGTATCGTGGCAAATAGCAATAAAATAGATAACCGGTAATACTTGTAAAGTATTACCGGTTATCTTCAGAAAAAAAGTATTATCAGGCAGCTTATTCAGCCTGTGGCATTACCCACATTTGGTTCTGATTGTATTTCTGCATAAATTGTTTAAATTCATCTGACTGATAAGCTGCTTTTAAATCTTTTGCCCATTGTGTGTCTTTGTTTTTTTCATTGATGGTGACCACCATTTCCATTTCTGGAATCACCTTTTCACGCAGAACAGCTTTTTTCGGATCCAGTTTGGATTGATAGGCAATGCCCCCTGAGGCGAACCCGAAGTCCACTTCATTTAATGTGCGCGGAATCATAACTGAATCAATTTCTTTGATTTTTAGTAGTTTAGGATTGCTGGCAATGTCTCGTGTGGTTGCGAGTATTGGATTGGTGTTGGGTTTTAACTGAACTAAGTGGTTGTCGGTCAGAATACGTAACGCACGTGAGGTATTAGCCGGATCGCTTGGAATCAGTACGCTGGCACCGTTGGGTGCCTGCTGGATGGAAGTGTATTTATTTGAATAAATGGCAGCTGGTACGGTTGGAATGTGCACTAGCGGATATAAATGTGTGCCTTTTTCACGGTTGAAAACATTCAGATAGGCAGTATGCTGATCCAGATTGAAATCAACCTGTCCATTATTTACAGATTGATTATTCACTTCCAGCGTGGAAAAATTCAAGGTTTTAATCTTATAACCCTGTTTTTCCAGAATTGGCTTAACGCCTTGCTCAAAGATGGTGGTGTAGGGCATGGCGGATGCACCGAACACGAGTTCTTTTTTAGTAGCCGTTGCGGCGGATGCGTTATCCTGTTGTGTTTTGGAGCAGGCTATTAAGCCTGTGGCTACCAGACAGGTTATAACAAGATAAATAATTTTGTTCATGATGGACCTGCTGAAATTTAATATGGAATATCAGTATATAATTGGAATTACGTTGCGAATATACTGATTTTAAATAACTTTACTACTAAATAGAATAAGTGTTTATGCCATTTGCTTTTGTCTGACTAGTTATGCTCACAGATTTAGAAAAAAACGCGATACGCGAACATTACCAGAATATCGCCAAAAGTCTGCCTAATTTCCGGCCACGTCAGGCACAGCGGGAGATGGTGGCCGCGATTGCCAATGCATTTTCACGCACTCAAGAGCAGGAGGATGGTGGAGAACCACCACAGCGCAATGGAGAATCAATTGTGGTGGTGGAGGGGCCTACAGGTGTAGGCAAAAGTCTGGCCTACCTGTTGGCCGGCGGTATTATGGCGCAGACCCGCGGCAAAATTCTGGTGGTCAGCAGTGCTACTGTGGCTTTACAGGAGCAGCTAGTAGGGCGTGATTTACCCTTTGTGGTCAGACACAGTGGTCTGAATCTCAGCTTTGCACTCGCCAAAGGGCGTGGTCGCTATTTGTGTCCCTATAAACTGTATCAATTAACCCAATTAAACGCACAGGATAGTTTACAAGGGTTCGAACCACAGCAGGCGTTGTGGGACCGGAAACCTAAAAGTGAGGAGCTGGCGGTATTACGTGATATGGCCGACCAGTTTGCTGACCGTACTTTTAATGGAGATCGAGATACGTGGCCGCAACAGATTGATGATGGTCTGTGGCAGAAAGTTACCAATGACCGCCACGGCTGTTTGAAAGCTGGTTGTCCCAATCGACCGGAGTGTCCGTTTTTTTTGGCGCGAGAAACGCTGGAAACTGTAAATGTGGTGGTGGCTAACCATGATTTATTGTTGGCTGATATCGGCATGGGCGGTGGCGTTATTTTGCCATCACCTTCCAATAGCTTTTATTGTATAGATGAGGCGCACCATTTGCCACACAAAGCTTTGCAGCAGTTTGCGGCTGAACACAGCTTGAATCAAGCATTATGGTTTTTAGAACGCACTGGTAATGTTGTGGATAAAGTAGCTGGTGTGCTGGATAAAAGTGAACTTGCTGTAATGGCTACAGAGGCAGCCTCGGCTTTGCAGGAAAATTTGCAGGAATGGATGATGCATTTGGCTGATGAACCCAGCCTGGCGGCACAAGATGGCCATGATGAAAGTAGCTGGTTGTGGCCGGATGGCGTCATCCCAGCTACATTGAAAATATTGGTTGATAATACCGCTTTGGCCGCACGCATGCTGCTTAAACACATCAATAGTCTGAATGAGGCTCTATCGGCCGCACGACGTGATAAAAATCAGGACAGCAGTTTGCTTGACCGGCTTAGCGGTGATCTGGGTATGTTGCTGGCGCGTATAGAGCAAGTGGTTGATGTTTGGGATTTACTCGCAACTGAAAATGTTGAAGGGGAAGCACCACTGGCTAAATGGATTACCCGAACGAGTAAAGATAAAGTTGATTACAGTTTTAATGCTTCTCCGATTACCAGTGCCGGCAAGCTGGCCAGTGGTCTATGGCGACGTGCGGCAGGCGCTTTACTGACCTCGGCAACGTTACGCTCGTTGGGTACTTTTGATTTGCTTCTAAAACAAACTGGCCTTAATTGGTTAACAGATACCACTATGCTGGCACTAGATAGCCCGTTTCATTTTGCCGAGCAAGGGGAGCTGTATATACCTGCACTGACTGCCAGTCCGAAAGATGCAGCTGCTCATACCGGCGAAATTGTACAGTGGCTTCCAAAACTGATTAATGAAAACGAAGCCATTGGAACGTTGGTTCTGTTTTCTTCCCGCCGGCAGATGCAAGAAGTGGCATTGAAATTACCCGACAGCCATTTACCTTTGTTACTGGTGCAGGGAGAACTACCTAAGCAAGTTCTCTTGCAGCGCCATCATCAGGCCATTACCGATGGAAAACCCAGCATTATATTTGGACTCGACAGTTTTGCTGAAGGGTTGGATTTACCGGGTGAAATGTGTGTACAGGTGATCATTGCTAAGTTGCCCTTTGCGATGCCGGATAATCCGATTGAAAAAACCCGTAATCAATGGATAGAAGCTCGTGGCGGCAATCCTTTTATGGAAATTACCGTGCCTGAAGCCAGCATTAAGCTGATACAGGCCGTTGGACGGCTGATTCGTACCGAAACAGATTATGGCCGTGTAACTATTCTGGATAACCGTATTCTGACAGCGCGCTATGGCAAGCAATTACTGGCATGTTTGCCGCCCTTCAGGCGCATTGGTTAGACAGGCTGGCAAGCGTGAAAAGCACAGCCTGCCTATGTTACTGAGGATAGAGAGATTGTTGTATGACCAAGCTTAGCAATTGACAATCACTTGATTAATCTTTAATATTAGAAGCTTTCGTATATTTATCTGGATTAGCTCCTATGAAAACCTTTTCAGCTAAGCCGCATGAGGTGAAGCGCGATTGGTATGTGGTTGATGCTCAAGACAAAGTTCTGGGTCGTCTGGCTGCTGAAATCGCTCGCCGTCTGCGTGGCAAACATAAGCCAGAATACACGCCACATGTTGATACTGGCGATTACATCATTGTAATCAATGCTGACAAACTGCGTGTAACTGGTCAGAAACAGACTGACAAAAAATACTATCGCCACTCAGGCTTCCCGGGTGGTATCTACGAGCGTACTTTTGCAGAAATGCAAAACCAGTTCCCTGGCCGTGCGCTGGAAAAAGCCGTTAAAGGTATGTTGCCTAAAGGTCCGTTGGGCTACGCTATGATTAAAAAACTGAAAGTATATGCAACTTCAGAACATGGCCATGCTGCTCAACAACCTAAAGTTTTGGAAATCTAAGGACACGCAATGAACGGTAAATATTACTACGGCACGGGTCGCCGCAAAAGTTCAGTGGCTCGTGTTTTCCTGCAAAAAGGTAGCGGTCAGATTATTGTTAATGGCCGTCCGCTGGATGAATTCTTTGGTCGTGAAACCGGCCGCATGATTGTACGTCAGCCATTAGTGTTGACCGAAAATCTGGAATCTTTCGACATTAAAGTAAACGTTGTAGGCGGCGGTGAAACCGGCCAGTCTGGTGCGATTCGTCACGGTATTACCCGTGCATTGATTGACTACGATGCAGCGCTGAAACCAACTCTGTCTGCTGCTGGTCTGGTTACTCGTGATGCACGTGAAGTTGAACGTAAAAAATTCGGTCTGCGCAAAGCACGCCGTGCGAAACAGTTCTCAAAACGTTAATCTGTATTGCCACTGCCAACACAGTTTACAAATATAAAAAAAGAGCCATACGGCTCTTTTTTTATATTTGTAAAGGTAAAATATAAAATATTTATAATCAAAATTTTAATATAAAAATTTTAATTTTCATAATAAGAAGTATGTAATTTAAAAACATATGAAGAATATTTAAGACTACCAAAAATGTTTTAAAACCGGCTTTAATCTGGGTAGGGTATCAGCCGTGTTAAGCTAATATTTTTTGTTATTTTTTTGTCAAATTTGGCAGTAGAAATTTTATATACTTCAAAATAAAATATAAATTATTATTTTTTCTTAGCCGGCTCGTTGAATTCAAGTACTAGTTGAGGTTGTTGATCATATTTTTTATTAAACAAATAATCAAATTGTTCTTTAGATTCAGAAACCGACATGAGAGTGGTTACTTCAGTTATTTGTTTTTTTAAATGCTCTCTTCCGATTTCAGCTGTCAATGATTGATGCCACTTATATTTCCAATTACCGTTAGCTGTCTTACCAACATTTTCTTTTACTTTTTCTACTACACCTTTAGGTAATTGATCATAAATATATTTTGTAGTCAATTTTCCTATAAAAGATGGCTTGTTTTTAATATATTTTGGAATAAATGGTAAGCTCCAAAGCCTAAAAATTTCTTTATAAAATTCATCTGTAAAAGTTAGCTGCCACTTTAATATTTCCTCTGATACATAAGCATTGAGAATTTTACTTAGTTCAAATCTTTCTCGCTCATACTGATATCCAGTTGCTTCATCGATTAGTCCAACTATTCCAACACGAGCAAATGCTCTAATAAGTATTTCACATTGGTTTGCTATTATTATTTGTCTGGGTGATAAAGGTATATGCTTTCTTGCTTCAAGAAATGCTTCACAAATATCAGCTAAGATTGTGGCTTCATATCCATTTATTTTTTGATGGGTTCCCTTTATACATTCAATTGGATCAAAATAATTTTTTGGTTTATTATTATAAATGTACGGCCTAAGCGATTTTTGCGTTAAATATCTTTGTAAACGTGTTCCAGAGTTTTGTTTTCCTTCTTCAGCTTCTTCAACCATTTTGAGGCATTCTTGCATTTTTCTTGCAGACAATATGCGTGTACCATCTTCTAAAATATAACAAGGAATGACTGTTTCACCTAAAATAATTTCACCTTCATAAATAATTTTTCTGATGTTCATATATTTACCTTATATTTTTTATTGGGTTAGATTTATCAATTATAATCATCAACAACATTATTTTCGTTCTTAAGCCTCTTTAACTATTTTGAGACATTCTCGCATTCTTTTTGCTGATAATGTGCGTGTATCATCTTTTAAAAGAAAACAGGAATAAGTGTTTCACCTAAAATAATGTCATTTTCATAAATAATTTTTCTGCTGTTCATGTATTTACCTTATTTTCTTTAAATTCTTGAATAAACTCATCAACAACTTTATTTTGTTTTAGTATGTTTTGTTTTGTCAATATATTTAATTGATATATATGATCAATTTCAATATATTTTTTCAATACTAAATTTGAATATTCGAAAATTTTAATTTATATATTGATTAAGGTTACATCTTATTGCGTCTTTTATAACGGTTGTAACCAAACAGATACTGTGTCGGAAAACGTTTAACCCACTCTTCGACATTGTTATTGATGATTTGTGCATCATGTTCTCTGTTGCCGGTGAGTGTGCCATTAAGTGGGGCGATGTGCAGGGCAAAGCCGCGGCCATAGGGTAGGCGTTCGCCGCAAAAGAATAGGGCTGTTACATTAGGCATGATGGCGAGCCGTGAAGCCAGTGTCATGGTATAGGCAGGCCGGTCGAAAAAGTTGGCCCAGACGCCTTCACCTTCTCCAGGCACCTGATCAGGCAAGATGATGGTGGCTTCTTTGTTTTTTAATGCCCGTACTACTTGTTTC
Source organism: Snodgrassella alvi (assembly GCF_002777855.1). GTDB lineage: Bacteria > Pseudomonadota > Gammaproteobacteria > Burkholderiales > Neisseriaceae > Snodgrassella > Snodgrassella alvi_E. The sequence continues at coordinate 28,869 of NZ_MEIK01000001.1, read as the reverse complement.
ACGCCTTGCATGTTGGCTGGTGCGGTATAGCCGTTGTCACGCACGCGGCCGTTATTCATGATGCTTTCCAGCCAGCTTAATTTGGGTGGCCGGTACATGGCAGTGAGAGGGAATGGCAGTTTTTCACTCAAGTAGCGGCCGGCAAGGTCGTAATTGCCTAGATGCGGGGTAATAAGGAGCAGCCCGTGTTTATTTGCGATGGCTTCTTCAATGTGTTCCCAGCCATGCACTTCTTTGAACAGGGATACGATGTGGTTGCTGGAGCGGGTCCATGCGATGGACAGCTCTAATCCGCTCTTGGCAGTTTCAGCAAAAATGGATTTGACTAGTTTTTCTGCTTGTTGGTCGTTGGCAGCAATTTTGCTAAAATGCAGATTTTTGGTTGTGCGTTTTCGTTCACTGGTGGCGAAGTAAAAGCCAAGGCGCCCCAGTATTGAGCCGATGCCCTGTAAAACTGGCAAGGGGATTAACGCCAATAAGGAAAATACGAAATAAACCAGCTTTTGCATCTGTTCTGTATCTCAAATCAAAATTTGGGCGACATTGTAACAAAAGCATCTATAACTGCCCATAAAGCAATATTAGCATCAGAAAGTATCCGCCAATTATGAGTGAATTTCTGTTTACTTCTGAGTCGGTTTCGGAAGGACATCCGGATAAAGTTGCCGACCAGATATCCGATTCTATTTTAGACGCTATCCTGACGCAGGATCCTTCAGCACGCGTAGCTGCTGAAACGTTGGTTAATACCGGTTTGTGTGTGCTGGCCGGTGAGGTGTCCACACGCGCACATATTAATTATATTCAGGTTGCCCGCGATACGATTAAACGTATCGGTTACAATTCTTCTGAGCTGGGCTTTGATGCCAGTGGCTGTGCAGTCATGGTTTGTTATGATGAGCAGTCGCCTGATATTGCGCAGGGTGTGAATGAGGGTGAGGGGTTGGATCTGGATATGGGTGCCGGTGATCAGGGGCTGATGTTTGGTTATGCCTGTGATGAAACGCCGACGCTGATGCCGTTTGCGATTTATTATGCACATCGTCTCATGCAGCGCCAGAGTGAAGTACGTAAAAGCGGTGAACTGCCGTGGCTCCGTCCGGATGCAAAGGCGCAGCTGACTTGTGTATATGATAGTGATACCGGTAAGGTGAAGCGCATTGATACGGTGGTACTCTCTACACAGCATGATCCCGAAATCGGGCGTGAAGAACTGGTTGAGGCGGTGAAAGAACTGATTATTAAGCCGGTATTGCCTGCTGAAATGCTAACTGAAGATACTCAGTATCTGATTAATCCGACCGGACGTTTTGTGATTGGTGGGCCGCAGGGCGACTGTGGATTAACTGGACGCAAAATTATTGTGGACACATACGGCGGTGCTGCGCCGCATGGAGGTGGCGCATTTTCGGGTAAGGATCCCACCAAGGTAGACCGTTCTGCTGCTTATGCTTGCCGTTATGTGGCGAAAAATATTGTGGCTGCCGGTCTGGCTAGCCAGTGTCAAATTCAGATTTCCTATGCTATCGGTATTGCGCAACCGACTTCGATTGCAATCGATACTTTCGGTACCGGTAAGATTGAGGAAAGTCGGCTTATTGAGATTGTGCAACAGCATTTTGATTTGCGTCCGAAAGGAATTATTAAAATGCTGGATTTACAGCGTCCTATTTATGCTAAAACAGCAGCATATGGCCATTTTGGACGTGAAGAGCCGGAATTTACTTGGGAGCGTACGGATAAAGCTCAGTTGTTGCGTGAGGCTGCGGGTATCTGATTTAGATGGGTTGATACAAACAGGTTGCTTTTAAGCAGCCTGTTTTTTGTTGTATGCAGCTGATGAGGATATTTGTATAAAAGAGAAAAATAATGCTTAAAGCAGGCTGACGATTGGTCGTGAAATGAGCTGAAGTGACAGTTTGTGTGCGTATTGGTGGTTGGTTTGCTAAGAAAACGAGAGTTTTGTACATAGTGTATGGTGCAATTTTGATGCCGGCTGGTGTGAAAGGTTGTTGACACTAGCCAGAAAAAGCCGGTATCTGGTTAATACGGCGTAAAAAATTTCAAAAACTCTAAATATTTAATCTGTTATTAAATATAATTATGGTCTTAACGATTTAGGGTTGTTTGGGGTGATTGTTTTTTATTTTGTTTAGGAAACACTTATCCGATTGATGTCTGTAGCGGTTTATTAATAAGTTGTATTTGCGAATTGGATAATTTTATTCGGGCTGCTGTTTGGTGTGGTTGAATAGCTTGATGTTTCTTTTCTGCAACGATACAGCTGCCGGCTAATGGTTTTGGGTAGTGTTGTCTGGTGGTTCAGTTTGTTGAGCTACTGATTATGCTGATGTACCGGATAATAACGTTGGTATGGGATGGGTGGTGTAAATTAATTTTGTAGCATGCAGATTGATAAGCAAAAAATTTTAAAAATTTGATGCTTTAGTGACTATTTTGGGGTTGGAATATTCTCTGCCAAACTATAAGCTCCATTTATAATAAGTGATAAATTTATTATAATGGCTTATTTTATGGACTTTGAGGTGCTCTGAAATGGGTTTTTCTCTTCCTGCTGCCGAACTGGAAGCTACTTTGGGGGTGCTGGCAGTGAAAATGCCGAGCATGAATGTTCAGCTGGTGATGCTAAGCCGTCTGGTGCGTTTGGTGCATGCGACGATTCACAATCAGCTGAATGAGCGTTTGCATAAACACCATTTGTCCGAAAGCTTGTGGCATGCGCTGCTGGCTGTGTATGCGCGGCCAAATCATGAGATTTTACCTTCGGAACTAAGTAATATTCTTAATCTCACCCGTACTAGTGCTACGCGTTTATCTGATGATCTTGTTGTGAATGGCTGGGCTACTCGTTCAACTCACCCTTTAGATCGACGCAAAATTACGCTGAAATTAACCAAGGCTGGTGAGGATTTGATTCAGCGTGTCAGTCCGGAAACCAATGAGGTGCACCGGAGGGTATGGTCAGCCTTGAGTGAACCAGAATATGAACAATTGCAGCAGCTTTTAACAAAGTTATTAACTGCTGCTTAACTTTTTGCTGAGATTTGCATGAAATTAACTGTATCTGCGCGCCGATTGCGTCAGTTATCTCTTGTCAGCCCGCTGGCTTTGCTGTTGTTGTCTGCCTGTGCCAATTTTGGACGCCAGCCTGAATTACAAAGTCCGCAGGATGCAGCCCAGCTGCATTTGCCAGCCGGTCAAACCATACAGTCAAAGCAGAGCTGGTGGCTTGGTCTGAATCAGCCGTTATTGAATCAGTTGATGGATATGGGTCTTACTAGTGCGCCGGATTTACGTATTGCCGCTGCTCGTTTTGCTGAGGCTGAAGCGCAATGGCGTGGAACCAAAGGGGAGGCTGGTGTACAGGTAGCTTTGCAGGCTAATGGTGTGGCCGCTTACCTAAATCCGAAACCAGATTCAAACAGAGCGGGTGATGACCCGAATCATGTGTTTAGCAATGAAATGGCTGCGCTGGCAGTTAATTATACTTTTGATTTTTGGGGTAAGCAGCGTAATTTGATTAAGTCAGCACTAGGTGCGCGTGTGGCTGCTGCTTATCAGCAAGAGCAGGCACGGTTGCTATTAAGCCAAAGTATTGTGTCGCAATATACGCAATGGCAGTTGTTGCAAGAGCAGGCTAATGTGTTGCAAAAGCGTATTGCGGTGAATCAAGCGTTGCAGAAACTGGTGGCGAATCGGATTCGTGCTGGTCTGCAACCAGCTAGTGATGAATATGCTGTGTCGCAAAATGTACTGGCTATGCAAAGCGCTTTGCGCCAGACGCAGGCGGATATCGAACGTGCCCGGCACAGTATGGCAGCGCTGATAGGTGTTTCACCTGCTCAGATGCCAGCGGTGGTGCCGCAGCCGCTGGGGAAAGTGCCAGAAGTGGCGGTAAATGGTTTACATGCCGATATTCTGGGGCAGCGACCGGATATTGCGGCGCAACGAGCTTTACTGCAATCGGATTATTTTGGAATTAAAGCGGCACAAGCAGCGTTTTATCCGAATATAGAAATCCAAGGACTGGCAGGTTTGGCGCATGTTGATGCGTTTGACTTGGTGCATTCTTCTTCACGCATGCTGGGTATTGTGCCGGCTATTTCGTTGCCGATATTTACGTCAGGCAGTTTGCAGGCTGCTTTGGCTGGTAAACGTTCTGCTTACAATGAGCAGGTGGCGCAATACGATAAAACGGTGCTGACGGCTTTGCAGCAGGCAGCCGATGCTGTCAGTGACTATCAGCGTAGTTCTGAAGCCTTGCCTTTACAGCAGCAGGCGTGGCAGGTGGCGCAGAAAAATGCTGTATCCAGCAGTAGACGCCATGCAGCTGGTCTGGAGAATGCGCTTACCAAGTTGCAACGCGAGGATGCAGCTTTAAGTGCACAGGCAGATTTAGCAAAAACCGCTGCGTGGCGGCAGCAGAGCTGGAATAACCTGCATGCTGCGCTTGGTGGTGGTTTTAAAATTCCTGCAAGTGGCAATAATCAGTAACTGAGTGTTAATTTCCTATTTTCTTGAGCTATTGACGTATGAGTGAACAAAAGCAAACCAATGAGGCAGTGACTACCTCTCAACCGGCGGTACAACCGCAGTCAGAACGTGTGCCCGCCGGCCGCAAGCGTAAGCTGGTGTTGCTGACGGTGGTATTTGTGCTGATTGCGCTGGGCTTTCTGCTGATGTATCTGCTGGTATGGCAGCATGAGGAATCCACTGATGATGCATATGTGAATGGCCATCTGGTGCAGATTACGCCGCAAATTACCGGCACGGTGCAAAAGGTAAACGTGGATGATACCCAGACTGTTAAGGCAGGACAGGTGTTGGTAGAGTTGGATAACAGTGATATGCAGCTGGCGTTTGAGCGGGCGCATGATGAGCTGATTAATGCGATTCGTCAGAATCAGCAGCAGACGGCTCAGTCTCATCAGGCCAGTGCACAGGTGGCGGCACAACAGGCTCAGTTAAAACGTTTGCAAGCTGATTTACAGCGGCGCCAGAGTCTGGCTGGTACCGATGCAATTTCTGCGGAAGAATTAAGCCATGCACGTGATGCGGTAGTGGAAGCGCAGGCAAACCTGAAGGCCATGCAGGGGCAGGAAAATGCAGCTAAAGCTGTGCTTGGCCACAATGTGCCGCTGCGTCAGCAGCCAGCTGTGATGACCGCGGTTAGTCATCTGAAAAGTGCATGGCTGGATCTACAGCGTACGCAAATCAAGGCTCCGGTGGATGGACAGGTAGCAAAACGCAATGTGCAGGTAGGCCAGAAAGTGGCAACTGGTGCGGCGCTGATGGCGGTGGTGCCACTGAATAATGTCTGGGTAGATGCGAACTTTAAGGAAAGCCAGCTGGCGAAAATACGTATTGGTCAGCCGGTGGAAATTAAAGCGGATGTGTATGGCAGTAAAGTGACTTATCACGGTAAGGTGGCTGGTCTGTCTGCCGGTACTGGTGCTGCGTTTTCCCTTTTACCGGCGCAGAATGCGACTGGTAACTGGATTAAGGTTGTACAACGTGTGCCGGTGCGGATTGCGCTGGAACCTAAAGAGCTGGCTGAGCATCCGTTGCGGGTAGGTCTGTCTATGGATGTAGAAGTGAATACGCGTAATCAGGATGGTCAGGATTTAACTGCTGCTACGGCGATTCCTACTAATGGCAATATGGCTGCGATTGATTGGACGCCAATCAATAATATGATAGAGCAAATTTTTGCCCAGTACGCGCCCTAATTCTGTTCTGCCTAATTATGATCCGATTGCTGCTGGCGCAGGGTGATTGCTCTCTTGCCAGTGGCGGTTGCCGCGATGGTGATTTGGCTTGATTTTATTTTAATTTCAGAAGCTTTCTCTGGTGAGTAGGAATATTTGTGCTCATGAAGCATGAAATGAGCTGACGCTACACCGAGAAGGTTTTTGTATTAAGGCTTTGCTTGAATGACGCATTCTCCCTTGAAAGGTCCGGCTCTTGCTCTGGTTACGGTGGCGCTGTCACTAGCCGTATTTATGCAGGTACTGGATTCCACTATCGCCAATGTGGCTTTGCCCACCATTACTGGTAATTTGGGTGCAGCCAATAGTCAGGGTACGTGGGTAATTACGGCGTTTGCCGTGGCCAATGCTATTTCGGTACCACTCACAGGCTGGCTGGCGCGACGCTTTGGTGAAGTAAAAGTATTTGTGGTGGCGACACTGTCGTTTGTGCTTGCCTCTTTTTTATGTGGTATTGCGCCTAGTTTGGCCTTGCTGGTGTTTTTCCGCGTGGTGCAGGGTGCAGTGGCTGGGCCGATGATTCCGCTGTCACAAAGTCTGCTGATGGCTGCCTATCCGCCGGAAAAACGCCCAATGGCGTTGGCGATGTGGTCGATGGTGATTATTGTGGCGCCGATTTTTGGGCCGATTCTTGGCGGTATCATCAGTGACAACTGGCATTGGGGCTGGATTTTCTTTATTAATGTACCAATTGGTTTGGTGGCTGCCGGTATTTCCTGGCAGATGCTCAAAAAACGTGAAACCGAAACTGAGCACCAGCCTATTGACCGTATGGGTCTGTCGCTAATGGTAGTGGGTGTGGGTGCATTGCAGATGATGCTTGACCGTGGTCATGAGCTAGACTGGTTTTCATCCAATGAAATCATTACGCTTGCGGTAATTGCGGTAGTGTGCCTGAGCTACTTTATTATCTGGGAATGGTATGCCAAGTATCCGATTGTAGACTTGCGCTTGTTTAAGGACCGTAATTTTACTGTAGGGGTAATTACGCTCAGTACTGCCTATATGACGTATATGGGGGCGATTGTGCTCTTGCCGATGCTGTTGCAGATGCAGCTAGGATATACCGCAACATGGGCAGGGCTGGCCACGGCGCCGATTGGTATCTTCCCAGTATTGCTGTCGCCGCTAATTGGTAAGTTTGGCAATCGGCTGGATATGCGGGTATTGGTGACCATCAGTTTCACCGTTTACGCCATCTGTTTCTTCTGGCGGACTAATTTTAATGCCGGTATGAGTTTTATGGATGTATTCTGGCCGCAGTTTGTGCAGGGTATTGGAATGGCGATGTTCTTTATGCCGTTAACCCAAATCACTTTGTCGAATATGTCTGGTTCGCAGATTGCCAGTGCTTCCAGTATTTCTAATTTTGTGCGAATTTTAGCCGGCGGTATTGGTACGTCGATGGTTAATGTATTGTGGGATAAACGCGAAGCATTACACCATACACAATTGGTAGAAAATATTCATCCTTATAACAGTACTATGAATGAGTCGATTCAGGGGATGAATCAGCTGGGTATGAGTGGGGTGCAGCCATTAGGCTCAATCGAGCAGACTATTGGTCAGCAGTCGCATATTATGGGTGCCAATGATTTATTCTGGCTGTATGGCATGACATTTTTAGTTCTGATTGTGCTGGTGTGGTTTGCTAAACCGCCATTTGGCAGTGGCGGAGGTGGCGGAGCTCATTAAGCTAGCTTGGGTTATCTGATACGGCCTGTGTATTTGCGATACAGGCCGTGTTTTTATGAACCGGTTTTGTTTTGCTGTGAGTGATAAGAAAAAGGGCTTAGATACAACTGTGAATGTAAATTGACGGCAGCTTGTGTACAATAGACGGCGTTTAATGCTGGGCTGGTTGAAAAACCAGTAGGTAATATTGTAATGATGATGAAACTGGCTTTTGCTTTTTTATATGTGCTGCAGTTGCTGCCATTAGGGGCGATTCATGCGCTGGCACGCTGTGTGGGCTGGCTGAGTTATTATGCGGTTGCTCCTCGGCGGCGAATTGGTTTGATTAATCTGCGCCACTGTTTTCCCGAATGGACGGAACAGCAGCGACGTAAAGTATTGCGCGAACATTTCTATCATATGTCTATGCTGCTGCTGGAATACGGGCTGTACTGGTATGGTGATGCCGCGCGTTTAAAAAAATTGGTGCGCTATCAAGACAAACATTATCTTGATGAAGCGCTGGCCGCCGGTGAAAAAGTAATTTTACTCTATCCGCACTTTACTGCGTTTGAAGCGGCGGTGTATGCGCTCAACCAAGATGTGCCTTTAATCAGTGTGTATTCACATCAGAAAAATAAACAGATGGATGAGCAGATTCTCAAGGGACGCCATCGCTATAATAATGTGTTTCTGATAGGGCGCACTGAAGGACTGCGTGCGATTATTAAAAAAATCAAAAGCAGTAGTGCACCGTTTTTATATTTGCCCGATCAGGATTTCGGACGAAGAGAATCGATTTTTGTAAACTTTTTCGGTATTCCCACAGCGACGATTGCTGGGCTGAGCCGTATCGCAGCTTTAACCAATGCTAAAGTGGTTCCAGCAATTCCGACACGGGAATCAGATGGCAAGGTTACCTTGCGGTTTTATCCGCAATGGGATAATTTCCCCAGTAAAGATATAGTGGCCGATACGCAACGAATGAATGATTTTATCGAAGCACGAGTACGAGAGCAGCCGCCACAATATTACTGGCTGCATAAAAGGTTTAAAACCCGCCCCGAGGGTGAAGCGTCGTTTTACCAAAAAATTCACAAATAAAATCCGACCATCTGTTGTGGCGGATAATTGGTTAAAATAAAACAGCTGCCTGAGCTTGGCTCGGGCAGCTGTTTTTGTATTCATAAGCCAGACAAAGCAACAGACTGGCCGATGTAGGCATTATCATGTAACGCTTTTAGCATGAAGTGCGCCACATCGGCACGGGCTATGCGGCCACTGCCTGCTGGTATGCCCTGTGCTGCCTCAGTATATTTTCCGGTAAGGGTATCGTGAGTTAGGCCAAGTGGGCGTACGATGGTTGCGTCTAAACCGGCCGCCTGAATTTGCGCTATGGCGGCACGATGGTCAGCCAGCGGATGGCGTAAAAACTCCATTGCGGCCTGTCCACGTTCACCTTCCAGTTCATTGTCTACGCCGGCGGAGGCACAATAAACGATGCGTTTAATGCCATGCTGTTGCATTTGTGGGGTGATATTGCTCAGCATACGTTCCAAATCATTGCCTGGCTTTATGCCTTGGTTGGTGTTAAGCGCCGAGGCCACTGCGTCGTAATGGCTGTTGTTTGTAAACAATGCTGCCACATTGGCTTTCTCAAACACGTCACAAAGACGAATATGTAATTTAGGGTGTTGGATATTAAGTTTCTTCTGCGAACGAACTGCTGCTGTCACTTCATCACCATTTGACAGTGCCTGTTCGACCAAAGCTTTGCCCACGCCGCCGCTGGCACCGAAAATCAAAATATGCATTAATGTTCTCCCGAAAATTAAAAATCAGTTTAATAAACCGATGTTAGTAAAATAATCTTGATAAACCTGTGCTTTGCGCTCTAGTGCGAGTGGATAAGCTCGCGAAGAAGAAGGCAGTCTGGAAAGGGTTAGCTGCCGTCCGTTTAGTATGGTTTCACTGGGATGGCCGATAGTTGGTATCGGAGTTCCTGCCGGGAGCAGTTGCAATAAAGTGGCGGTGGCTTTGTCGCCTGTGGTCATTATGTGCCGACAGTCTGGAATCTGTACCAGTAATGCCGCTAAATCCACTGGTGTTACCACTTCGAGAAATTTATCCGCGGCATTGTTATGCAGGCGCTTGATTTGATAGGCTGTATCGTTGATGGCAATGCCACGTTGGGTAAGAAAAGCTCGAATTAAAGGCTCATTGAAGCCTTTTAGATCATTACTAAGAAAATAATTTTTATTCTGAAAGAACACCAGCCCGAATATGCGCCACATATCATTTTGCAGATTCGGATAGTAAAAATCCATTTTCCAACGTGTGGCCGGTGGCGGAAAGGACCCCAACATTAGAAGCTTTGCATTGGCTGGCAGAAACGGTGCTAGTGGATGGGTTTCAATAATAATTTCAGTCATAAATTCCAGTTGTGTCATTGTGCATGCTAACAACGGCCAAATAGACAAGCTACCATATGTGCCTGTTCCTCCGTATAGCCGTCCTGACCCAGTCGCGCTGCCATGACCCACTCGTTGCTAAAGCCCTGTAGGCTACTGTACTCATGCCACAGACGCTGCTGCTCGGCCTGATTGCCATGTTTAATTGCCAGTTGCAGGCGTTGTTGGATATTTTCCGGTATTGTATCGCTCATCATTACCTCCGTATGCTTCAGATTGCTCGTCCTTGACTTTCGTAGCGACGGTGAAACCACAATAGGCAGGCACAGCCGATTAAAGTTAACGGTACCCCGAGCAGTGCCGGATACTGATAACCCCATTGATGGCTGATGGCCACGCCGCCACTGTATGAACCAATGGCATTGCCAAGATTAAACGCCATCTGTACGCTGGCTGCACCCAGTAGCGCACCACCGGGCGAAAAGCGCAGCAATAGGAGCTGTTGTGGTGCTGATACTGCAAACAGACAGAATGTGCATACACACATCAGTGTGGCCGACAGCCAGCCGACAGAAGAACACACAAAAATCAGTAACAATGACACTGCGGCCAGCCCTTGCAAACTGGCAGCTACCTGGCCGGGGGTATAGCGATCCGCTAGACGGCCGCCACACCAGTTTCCTGCTACCATACCGGCACCAGCCAGTACCATTAGTAGGCTGACCTGATTGCCATTGAAACCGGATACCTGTGTTAATAAGGGACGGATATAGCTGAACCAGCAAAAAATGCCGCCATTACCAAAGGTGGTAGCCGCCAAAATCAACCATGGTGCGGCTGATTTCAGGAAACGGAATTGCCCTAGAATGCCGGTATCAGGTAGCCGTTCCATCTGCGGAATAAAACGCTGTAAGGTGAAAATCAGCACAATTGCCACCACGGCTACCAAAGCAAATACCAGCCGCCAGCTTAAATGCAGACTTAGCCACGTGCCTACTGGTACGCCAAGTAGATTGGCTACCGTCATGCCCGCAATCATCATCGCTACAGCCTGCGCGGAACGGCCAGGTGGCGCCAGTTTAGTGGCAACAATCGAGCCGATACCAAAGTATGCTCCATGCGGTAGGCCGGAAATAAAACGCGCTACGAGCAGTGTGTTATAGCCGGGTGCAATGGATGCCAGCAGATTGCCGATGGCAATCAGTACCGACAGTGACAGCAAAATAGTTTTCGGCGGTAGGCGGTAACTTAATACCAACAGCCATGCACCGCAGCATACGCCGATCGCATAAGCAGCGATAAAATGCCCGCCCTGTGCAATGCTGATATGCAAAGTAGCAGCTACATCCGGCAAAATACCCATCATACTGAATTCTGCCATGCCCAGCGCAAAGGTACCTAATGACAGCGAAAGTAAACTTTTTAGTAGCATAATTATCTACAGCCATTGTCTGTTCAGCTAAAGTACAAGTTTAGACGTAGGCTGCCTACTTGTCACTTTCCATGCTTTATTACGGGATCATCTGTCTGAATAAATTATGAACTACAATCTTAGCTGCGTGGTGCCATCAAAATCATGGCAGCGCCGAGGAGGCATACCAGTGCACCGCTAATGTCCCATTTATCTGGTATGGATTTTTCTACTATCCATGACCACAGCAGTGATGAACAGATGTAGATACCACCATATACTGCATAGGCACGGCCGGCAATATTGCTTTCTACCAAAGTGAGCAGCCATGCAAATAGCAGCAGCGATAACGTGCCCGGTAATGTCCACCATGCAGACTTACCCATACGTTGCCATGCCCAGAAAGAAAAACAGCCACTGATTTCAGCAATAGCGGCGAGAAAAAAATAAATAAAGGTTTTCATTGCTACACCAAAATTAAATTAATTGTTCCAGATACTATCAATATTCGTTAAGAATAATCTATGAAAATAAAACCGCCAATATTTTCCATTATTGACAAAGATATTATGTCAATATGTTTATGCTTTGTGGGCGCGTTTAGGCTAAATACAGTTAATGCTTCTGTTAAGGTTGCCGGTGAGTGTGGTGACTAGTGCTCGTGTTTGGACAATTGCTGATGATCAAGCAGTGGTTTGCAGATGATTTTGATGTTTGTATCGAAATTAGTGGGTGTAGGCTAACAATCATAGTTGATGGAGGCCAGTTCATAAATACTGAATATTTGTACTTTCTATCCGCTGGTTCGATGAAACATACCGGACAGAGGCGTTTTGCAATCATGCAGGTGATGTTGTTATTGTGATGCTGGTAGTCTGATATTTGATAGCGTTGTTAATGGCTGCTCCCTTCGTAAAGCAAACTAATCTGCCGAAAAGTATTGAAAGCATACTTATGGAACAATTCTTTGAAGATTGATTTATTGATAATTCATTTTTTCAATTAATGCTTGATGGTTGATATTAGCTATATACTGCTAAATGGAATACAATTGATTAAGATGTAAATAAATCATGCAGGAGAATATACATGCAAAAAGAAATCCGGCAGTTTTCTACGATTAATGCTTTGATGGCAGGCTTGTTCGATGGGGTATTTGCGGTTGGGGATGTAAAAAAATATGGCGATTTTGGTCTGGGTTGTTCGCACGCGTTAGCAGGTGAGGTAATTATTGATCAGGATTTTCTGGAGGCTGATGGCGATAAAGCGGTAAAGGTGATGGGCGATAAGGAGCTGCTGCCATTTGTGCAGGTTACCACGTTTCAACCAGACAAGGTGGTAGATGTGGTGGATATCTGTAAAGACAATCTATATACCCATCTCTCCAACTATTTGCCAATGGATAATGTGTTTGTGGCAGTGAGAATCAATGCCCGTTTTGATGAACTGAAAATCCGCCGCCCACATGCGCAGCAGAAACCCTATCCGTCAGTCGTTAAAGTGTTTGAGCAACAGGTGGTGGATACAGTGGAGGCCGTTAGCGGTTCGCTGATTGGGTTCTGGACGCCGGATTTTTTCAAGGAGCTGTCGGTAGCTGGCTTCCATCTGCATTTTATTGATACCACACGCAAGTTAGGTGGACATGTAATTGATTTTCGTGCTGCCAAAGCGGAGCTGGCGTTTGAACGTAAGCAGTCAATAGAAATTGCATTGCCCCAGAGAGAGGAGTATCTGCGTAAAAACCTAAATATGGACGATTTAAATCAGGTGATTAAGCAAGTAGAAAATTAGCTCGGACGTGCTACACTGTTTTTTCGTTATCCAATCAATTATAGGGGAGAGGCGGTGCTAGTGCCTGTACGGTCGGATAACGAATTTGCCACTACAGAAAGCGTACCATGAAAAAAATAATTTGCGGGCTGTTTTATCTGTGTCTGCTGGGTGGTTGCCATCAGCAAGCCGTGGATGCTGTGGAAGCTTCTGCTGCCAGCCAGCCGCGGCATATGCCGCTGGTAATCGACCCAGCGTTAACTACTTCTGTTGATCAGCAGCTGATGGCGTTGCAAAAAAAATTGCCACAGCAGCATAAGCAGATAAGGTTTAATGCAGCTGTACGCCATAATCACACGATTTATTATTCATATACAATGCTGGACGAAAAGCGTAACCGAGATAATTTTAATGTAGATTCTGTGAAAAAAGAGCTTATGCACAGCTGTCGTCAGCCTCTGACAAGACGAATGCTGTTGGGTGGATTTGATTTTGTTTATGTGTATACGTTTCAGGATCATTCACAGCAAAGCATCACTTTGTCTGGTAAAGATTGTCGCTAGTTCTACATTGCTGGCTAGGCTACAAAATAAGGGGGGGGGTATCAACCCCCCCCCTGTTGTTATATGGGTTATATGGGTGCGCCAGCTATTGTTTCAGGCGGGCAAATGCTGCGGCCATGGCATTATCTGTGATGCCGCTGTTATGTCCGGTTTTGTCTTGTTGTCTGCGTGGGCGGTCACTTCTGGATGCTGCTGGTTTGGTTTCGTCGTTTAGGCGCATGGATAAAGCAATGCGTTTACGTGCGACATCGACTTCGACAACTTTTACTTTTACCACATCGCCGGCTTTCACAACGTCACGCGGGTCGGCAACATAGCGGTTGGCCAGTGCTGAAACATGGACGAGACCGTCCTGATGTACGCCGATATCAACAAATGCACCGAATGCAGCTACGTTGCTTACTACACCTTCAAGTATCATGCCGCTTTTAAGGTCGGTTATGTCTTCAATACCGTCGGCAAAGGTGGCAGTCTGAAATTCGCCGCGTGGGTCGCGGCCAGGTTTTTCTAGCTCAGCAAGAATATCGTTGATGGTCGGCAGACCAACGTGGCTGTCGATATAATCGCTCGGTTTCAAGGTTTTGAGGACGCTGCGGTTGCCAATGAGTTCTTCGGCACGCAGGTGCGTGGTTTGGAGCATTTTGGCAACAATGGGATAGCTTTCTGGGTGCACGGCGCTTGCGTCAAGTGGTTCATCACCACCCTGAATTCTCAGAAAACCGGCTGCCTGTTCAAAAGTTTTGCTGCCCAGACGCGGTACGTTCATCAGAGTGCGACGATTTGCAAAGGCGCCATTCTGGTCGCGATAGGTGACAATATTCTGCGCCAGCGTGCTGTTGAGGCCAGAAATGTGCGCCAGCAATGCTACGGAAGCGGTGTTAACATCTACGCCAACGGCATTCACACAGTCTTCGACTACGGCATCCAGACTTCTGGCTAGCTGGGTCTGGTTCACATCATGCTGATACTGGCCCACACCGATTGATTTGGGGTCAATTTTCACCAATTCGGCCAGTGGGTCTTGTAGACGGCGGGCAATGGAAACGGCACCGCGCAGGCTAACATCCAGCTCAGGAAACTCTTTGGCAGCCAGTGCGGAAGCGGAATAGACAGAAGCCCCAGCTTCGGAGACGACAATTTTTTGTAGCTTGCGTTCGGGCAAGGCGCGAATCAGTTCGCCTGCTAATTTGTCGGTTTCGCGGCTGGCAGTGCCATTCCCAATAGCAATCAGTTGTACATGATGTTGCTTAACCAGTTGCATCAGGGTGTTGAGGGCACCATGCCAGTCGTTACGTGGCTGGTGGGGATAAATAGTGGTAGTTTCCAGTAGTTTGCCGGTATCATCTACTACCGCGACTTTAACGCCAGTACGGATACCGGGATCGAGGCCAATGGTGGTGAGGCGACCTGCCGGAGCTGCCAGCAATAAATCCTTAAGGTTTTGCGCAAATACGCTGATGGCAGCCTGGTCTGCATTTTCTTTTAGTCGGTTGAGTGCGTCCAATTCCAACGATAGGAAGATTTTGGCGCGCCAGCTCAGGCGTACGGTGTCGCGCAGCCAACGGTCGGCAGGGCGGCCATTGTCAGCGATACCAAATTGCTTGGCAATCAACTGTTCGTAAATACTTTGTTCGCCGACTGGTTTATCGTCCGGTTGATATTTTAGGTTTAGTGCCAGTATGCCTTCGTTGCGTCCGCGTAAAACAGCTAGTGCGCGGTGGCTGGGCATGCTGTGTATCGGTTCGTGGTGATTAAAATAATCTTTGAATTTTTCACCAGCGCTTTCCTGTCCTTCGAGTACGGTAGCGTGGATTTCACTTTCTCGCCACAGTTTATCGCGCAGGTGGCCAATTAGCGTAGCATCTTCGGCAAACTGCTCCATCAGTATAGCCCGCGCACCGTCTAGCGCAGCTTTGCTATCGGCTACATTTTCATTCAGATAGTTTTGCGCCTCTGTTTCTGGATTTAGCAGCGGCTGATTGAGCAAAGCTTCGGCCAGTGGTGCCAGTCCGTGTTCTCGCGCAATTTGTGCTTTGGTACGGCGTTTGGGTTTGTAGGGCAGATAAATATCTTCCAGCGCGGTTTTGTTATCTACTGCAGCAATACTTTGCCGCAGCTCATCAGTGAGTTTGCCTTGTTCTTCGATACTGGACAGGACGGTCTGCTTACGTTCCTGCAATTCGCGCAGGTACTGAAGGCGTTCGGCAAGGGTGCGCAATTGCGTATCATCTAGTCCTCCAGTGGCCTCTTTGCGGTAGCGGGCTACAAACGGTACAGTGGCACCATCATCCAGTAGGTCAATCGCAGCCTGAATTCGTGCCGCAGCTACATTCAGTTCGGCAGCAATTTTCTCAGTGATGTTCATAACAACCTATAGAGCAATAAAAATGCAAGCATAGCCGCCTGTTATGGCTTTGTCACCTGTTGCTGCTAGTTTGTATGGCAGCAGAATGGGTGATAAACGTAGATTGGTTTATCTGTAACAGCAGAAAAGGCTATTTGTCGCAGACAAATAGCCTTGAAACTTGCTTGTATAAACAGAATTAACTGGCAACAGGATAAGTGCCGGGTATCAGGATATCGGTATTAACTTTTTTTATATCGGTGTGGCCGGTAAAAGCCATGGTGGTATCTAATTCGTTGTAGATGATTTCGAGAGCGCGTCTCACGCCGTCTTCACCATATGCACCCAGACCATACAGAAAGGCACGGCCGATCAGTGTGCCTTTGGCGCCCATGGCTATGGCCTTGAGTACATCCTGACCTGTACGGATACCACTGTCTAGCCATACTTCAATGTCGTTGCCCACGGCAGAGATGATATTGGGTAAAGCGTGAATGGTAGACGGTGCGCCATCTAGCTGGCGACCACCATGATTAGATACCACGATTGCATCAGCACCGGATTTGACCGCCATTTCAGCATCTTCAGCATCCAGTATTCCTTTGATAATCAATTTGCCGCCCCATAAATTCTTGATTTCTTCAATGTCTTTCCAGCTTAGACGTGGATCGAATTGTTCACTTGTCCATGAGGCCAGTGAAGACATGTCAGCGACGCCTTTACAGTGACCAACAATATTGCGGAAAGTGCGGCGTTGGGTATTAAGCATAGCCAGACACCATTCCGGTTTTGTGGCCAGATTAATCCAGTTGCGCAAGGTGGGTTTGGGTGGTGTAGATAGGCCATTTTTAATGTCTTTATGGCGCTGCCCCATTACCTGTAAATCAGCAGTAACAACCAGAGCAGAGCAATTGGCAGCCTGAGCACGGCGAATAAGGTCGCGCATAAATTCGCGGTCGCGCATTACATACAATTGAAACCAGAAAGGAGTGCTGGTGTTTTCTGCTACATCTTCGATGGAGCAGACGGACATAGTAGATAGAGTGAAAGGAACTCCGAATTTTTCAGCAGCGCGCGCCGCCAGAATTTCTCCGTCGGCATGCTGCATACCAGTCAGGCCAGTAGGAGCGATTGCAACCGGCATTTTCACCTTTTGCCCTACCATGGTAGTTTCCAGTGTACGGCCGGTCATATCAGTTAGTACACGCTGACGCAGCTTAATCGGCTGAAAATCGGTGGTATTGGCATGATAGGTAGTTTCTGTCCATGAACCAGTATCGGCGTAGTCGTAAAACATTTTTGGTACTTTGCGCTTGGCCACTATGCGCAAATCTTCGATACAGGTTATTTTGCTTAATTTATTTTGCATGTAGATACCTAATTTTCAATTTTTGGTAAATGTAATTTTAACTGGACAATATAAACTTATACATCAGTTCTAACGTAATGTAATTATTGTCCTGAATTTTCGCCTGAATCTTACAGACTGAACACCAGTAATTTACAAACCGACAACACGGGACAGCTTATAAATCATAAACATAATCAGAATCAGCAGACAGCTAATGCCTGCCAGCATAGTCCACGGGCCCCAGCGCTGAGAACGTCCGCAAAATCCGGCTGTTAAAATGGCACAGCAAACGCCCAGCAGGATAAGCAAAATATAAAAGTTCATCTTTTACTCCGGTAGAAATATATTTATAGTCAATAATTAATGTACTTATTGTAACGGCCGTTTCACATACATGTCTGTTTTTTTTACAATCACGCAGGGTATTTGCTAGGTTAACCAAAATCTGAAGAGTAAAGCAACATTTTGTTAGTAGCCAGAACGTATGCCTGCATACTTAATTTATACTCCTCTTAATATCCAAATTCAGCTTATAAGCAATATTATTCTCAGTAAAAAGACTTTCTCCTCCTGACGCGCCTAAAATAAAACCCCGCTAACAAGCGGGGTTTTATTTTAAAGAAAAAACTTAGTCTTTTTTCTCTTTATCTTTTACTTCTTCAAATTCAGCATCAACAACATCATCGTTACCTTTGCTTTGAGCCTGATCTGCTTGTACTCCTGACTGTTGGCTTTCTGCCTGAGCCTGAGCATACATCATTTCGCCCAGCTTCTGGCTGGCTGCACCCAGTGCTTCTGATTTAGCATCAATTGCGGCTTTGTCTTCACCTTTAACAGCTTCTTCAGCTTCCTTGATGGCTGCTTCGATTTTTTCTTTTTCAGCTGCATCAAGTTTATCACCGTATTCGCTCAAAGATTTCTGCACGGAGTGAATCAGAGCTTCGGCCTGATTGCGACTGCTTACCAATTCAGCCAGTTTGCGGTCTTCTTCTGCATTGGCCTCTGCATCTTTTACCATGCGTTCGATTTCTTCTTCGCTCAAACCAGAAGAAGCTTGAATAGTAATGTTAGCTTCTTTACCTGTACCTTTATCTTTGGCAGAAACATGCAAAATGCCGTTGGCATCGATATCGAAAGTCACTTCTACTTGTGGCACACCGCGTGGAGCCGGCGGAATGTCGCCCAGATTAAACTGTCCCAGACTCTTATTAGCAGAAGCACGTTCACGTTCACCCTGCAACACATGAATGGTTACAGCACTTTGATTATCTTCAGCAGTAGAGAATGTCTGAGTTGCTTTGGTCGGAATAGTGGTGTTTTTGTTGATGAGCTTGGTCATCACACCGCCCATGGTTTCGATACCCAAAGACAGCGGGGTTACGTCCAGCAGCAATACGTCACTGCGGTCACCGGCCAGTACTGCCCCTTGAATGGCTGCACCAACAGCCACTGCTTCATCAGGGTTAACGTCGCGACGTGGTTCTTTACCAAAGAAATCTTTTACAGCCTCCTGTACTTTTGGCATGCGGCTCTGACCACCTACCAAAATCACATCGTTAATGTCGTTCACACTTAAACCGGCATCCTTGATGGCAGTACGGCAAGGTTCGATAGAACGGGTAATCAGATCTTCAACCAGACTTTCAAATTTGGCACGGGTGATTTTCATGGCCAGATGTTTCGGGCCAGTCGCATCCATGGTGATGTAAGGCAGGTTGATTTCAGTTTGTTGTCCACTGGAAAGTTCAATTTTGGCTTTTTCAGCGGCTTCTTTCAGACGTTGCAATGCCATTACATCATTTTTCAGGTCGATACCCTGATCTTTTTTGAATTCATCGATGATGTAGTTAATCAGACGTTGATCGAAATCTTCTCCACCAAGGAAGGTATCGCCATTGGTAGCCAATACTTCAAACTGTTTGTCGCCATCAATTTCGGCAATTTCAATAATAGAAATATCGAAAGTACCGCCACCCAAGTCGTAAACGGCAATTTTACGGTCGCCTTTTTCGCCTTTGTCCATACCAAAGGCCAGAGCAGCAGCTGTAGGTTCGTTGATAATGCGTTTTACATCCAGACCAGCAATACGGCCGGCATCCTTGGTAGCCTGACGCTGACTGTCGTTAAAATAGGCTGGCACAGTGATAACAGCTTCAGTAACCTTTTCACCGAGATAATCTTCGGCTGCTTTTTTCATTTTACGCAGTACTTCAGCAGAAACCTGCGGAGGAGACAGTTTTTCACCATGTGCTTCCACCCATGCATCGTTGTTATTGGCTTTAACAATCTGGAACGGCATGGATTTGATATCGCGCTGTACTTCAGCATCGTCGAATTTACGTCCAATCAGACGTTTTACTGCATAAATAGTATTTTTAGGGTTGGTGACTGCCTGACGTTTGGCAGGTGCACCAACCAGAATTTCATTGTCGTCCAGATAAGCCACAATAGAAGGTGTGGTACGTGCACCTTCCGCATTTTCAATTACTTTTGTCTGGCCACCTTCTGAAATGGCAACACATGAGTTGGTCGTACCCAAATCAATACCGATTACTTTTGCCATATTTAAAATCTCCTAATTATTTAATTTCGTGATTTGCAGCATAATCTTACAGTTGCAAATAGGCAGTATGAAACCACCGTTATACTATTGCTAATGAATCGTAAATGGGTATACCTGATACGATTTCAAGCATAGTTTTGCAAATTTTATCCAAATAATTGCTCCCCTAATGTCTGCTTTAATATCAATAGCGTTTGCTTACATGGTTGTATGTTATATTCATTCAGGCTTAAACAGTAAAATCATCCTGCTTTTGTCAATACCGTCTGATACTAATTTGCGCTATGTCAGACGGTGTTTTTCAATATGAGTTTACAATCACTCAAGACATTAATGATTTCTGTCTGGCTGTATCTATTTCTTCATGATTAGGAGTAAGTTGTATGCCTGTCAAAATTGGGTTCAAGCCCATTCCCGCTGCCGTAGCGCTGTTAATCGGCCTGATAGTCTGGTTTGCCATTCCGGTACCAGAAGGGGTTTCTCCTCAAGCTTGGCATTTGCTGGCTATGTTTGTTGGCGTGATTGCAGCTATTATCGGCAAAGCTATGCCTATTGGTGCGCTGTCTATTATCGCTATTATGCTGGTAGCCGTAACCGGTGTTACTGCAGACACACCCAGCAAAGCCATGAATGATGCTTTAAGCAGCTTTGGTAATCCACTTATCTGGCTGATTGGCGTAGCAATCATGATTTCTCGTGGTTTGCTGAAAACTGGTTTGGGCGCTCGTGTTGGCTACCTGTTTATCGGCTTGTGGGGTAAACGTACCCTGGGTGTGGCCTATAGTCTGGCAGTGGTGGAACTATTATTGGCTCCAGTAACTCCCAGTAATACAGCCCGTGGTGGTGGTATCATTCACCCAATCATGAAATCTATAGCATCCAGCTATGATTCAGACCCTGAAAAGGGCACCGAAAAACGCATGGGTAAATTTCTGGCATTGGTAAATTACCACGCTAATCCCATCAGTTCAATTATGTTTATTACCGCTACAGCACCCAATCCTTTGATTGTGGATCTGGTAGCCAAAGCCACCAACAGCGATATTCATCTTTCTTGGGGTACTTGGGCGCTGGCCATGCTGGTACCCGGTTTAGTAGCGATGTTCTTGATGCCGCTGATTATCTACTGGTTGTATCCGCCTGAAATCAAGCACACTCCGAATGCAGTGGCTTTTGCCAAAGAGCGTTTGAAAGAACAGGGGCCGATGACACGTGATGAAAAAATCATGCTGGGTATTTTTGCGGTATTGCTGATTCTGTGGGCAGGTATTCCGGCCATGCTGTTTGGTAAATCCTTTGCAGTAGATCCGACTACCACCGCGTTTATCGGTTTGTCACTTCTTCTTTTAACCGGCGTATTGAGCTGGGACGACATCCTGAAAGAAAAAAGTGCGTGGGATACCATCACTTGGTTTGCTGCATTGGTGATGATGGCAACGTTCCTGAATAAACTAGGACTGATTACTTGGTTCTCAGGTGTACTAGAAAGCAGTATTGGTAGTCTGGGTATGGGCTGGATGGGTGCCTGTGCACTATTATTACTGGCGTATATGTATGCACATTATATGTTTGCCAGCACCACAGCACATATCACCGCTATGTTTGCCGCCTTCTACTCAGCGGGTCTGGCGTTGGGTGCGCCGCCCATGCTGTTTGCGCTGATGATGGCTGCTGCTTCTAGCATTATGATGACCCTGACTCATTACGCTACCGGTACCTCACCTGTAGTATTCGGTTCCGGCTTTGTGACCTTGGGTGAATGGTGGAAAGTTGGTTTCATCATGAGCGTGATTGAACTTGCTATCTTCGTTGTAATTGGCGGAGTTTGGTGGAAAGTTTTGGGTTACTATTAATTTATTATCTTCACAGAAGCAGGCTGCCAAAAGGTTTGGCAGCCTATTTTATTGTTTGAAATCAAATTTAATGCGTCAATTCAGAAATTCGCTTGTTAATATCGTTTGAATTCGGTTATGATGCAGTGCCTTAAGGGAGTAGTTTCACAGGTGACATCTCCAATACCTGTGGTTACGATCAACATATTTGCAGCATTTGCTGTATGGTCGTAACGTCTGACCAGATGGTGGATTAACGAGACTTGAGACAGGATAAAACTGCAATGGCGGGCGTTTTATCGTGTCTTTTGTCTATGCCCGCCTACGGTATCTCAATAATGATTCATGCTTTTCTTTCTTCCGTTGTTCCTGTTGCTTTGGCTGAGATTGGCGATAAAACTCAATTACTGACATTATTTTTGGCTACCCGCTTTGCGCGTAAATATGCCATTATTGCTGGTATGTTATGTGCCACATTACTCAATCATGTTGTTTCAGCATGGTTTGGTGTAGAAGTCGCACGCTTTTTTACCCCGCAGTTAATGGGCTGGGTAGTCGGTATCAGTTTCCTAGTCGTGGGATTGTGGCTATTAAAACCAGATAAGGATGATGGTGTAGATACCCGATTCATGCGCTACGGGCCGTTTGTGGCTACATCTGTTTTGTTTTTTCTGGCTGAAGTAGGGGATAAAACCCAAATTGCTACCATATTGCTGGCAGCGCAGTATCGGGATTTATTTTCTGTAGTTATGGGCAGTACAGCAGGCTTATTGTTGGCAAATGTTCCAGTGATATTTTTTGGTAATTGGCTCATGCAACGTTTGCCCTTAAACCGCATCCGCATAGGTGCCTGCGTCTTGTTCTGTCTATTAGGGATTGCTACACTCATTCAGACATACTTAAACTAAATATCATAAATGTTCAGACAGATTAATTCCTTCAATCCAGTGCCAAACATAAAATGCAAAAACAAATAACAAGATGTGAATGGGTCAACGCTGATCCACTATATCAACAATACCATGATAATGAATGGGGGCAGGCGCAGAAAGACGGCCAGAAATTGTTTGAAAAAATCTGTCTAGAAGGCCAGCAAGCCGGACTATCATGGATAACGGTATTAAAAAAACGTGCTGAATACCGGCGTTGCTTTTATGATTTCAATCCGCAAAAAATTATTACCATCAATGATATTGAGCCATTACTCCGAAATCCGGGACTGATACGCCATCCGGGCAAATTACAGGCAATTATCCATAATGCGCATGCCTATCTTTCCATGCAAGAACAGGGAGAAGATTTTGCTAATTTTATCTGGTCGTTTGTCAATCATCAGCCGATTATCAATCATTATTCGCATTTATCCGAAGTGCCAACTCAGACAAAAATAAGTACGGCCATGTCAAAAGCGCTGAAAAAACGCGGTTTTAGTTTTGTCGGTCCCACCACTTGTTATGCATTTATGCAATCAATGGGACTAGTTAATGATCATCTGCAAGGCTGTTTTTGCGCCCAACATTAAAAAACGCTACTCAAATACATTATCAAACAACAGAAAGCACCAGATTTCACCACAACAGGAAACACGATAATTATGTTTTTGGTATAATAAAATTAAAGGAAGCAAAAAATACATCAATAATTTATCACAAAATTATATCCAGATACCATACAGGTATAATTTGGAATTAAATACCAAAAGCAGAATAAATGTGATACAAACTTGTTTAGGGTGTTTGATTCAGATTAGACGCAATGAGCCTTAGTCATGCAAAATAAGTGCAAACTCAGCCTCCATCTCAGTTTAGGCATACTATTGTCAACATATTTAAATCTAGCTTGGGCCGAAGATAATTCAACTGCCAATGTTGCCGCTAGCGAACCGACACAAGTGACATGGTATGCATGTCCATTGGCCAATAACCATGTCAGTTACACAACTAAACCTTTAGACGTGCACTGCCAGATAGCCAAACATCCGCCTACCGATGGTGACAATTTAAAAAAATATTCATTAGAAAATCAGAATGCACCTGGTTTAGAACAGTTACAGCGGTTATGGTACAGCGCTGAATTCGGACGTGATGGCGACCTAATGAAAACCCCGCCAGCTCCTAAAATCGGCATTCTACTGCGTCAGCAAATGCCGAAGTCAGAAGCATCACCTAAAATCAAAAATAACCAATCTACCGTCCCAGCCAAAATAATCATCGTACCCAAGCCAACACCAAAACAGCTTGTACAACGTGATATCGTCAGTGAACAGCGGGCGCTGGCTGCTGCACAACAGCAACTGCGTCAAGCGCAAAAACAAGGTATCGCTGTTCAGATTCAGCGTTGGCAGCAGAATGTTAATGATAGGCAGGCCAATATCCGCGTACTCAGGCAGGAATTAAACCGGTATTAAATATCACTGATTACAAAATAGCAAAAACAATCGTAGAAAATTATCAAACCTGAAGCCAGAAAGTTACCGGTCCATCATTTATTAAAGAGACCTGCATATTGGCTGCAAAAATACCGTTTTCAGTAGAAATCTTTCTTTGACACAATTCAACGAAATAATTATACAAGCGTTCCGCTGCAGCCGGCGCAGCACCTTTAGTAAAGCTAGGTCTGGTGCCTTTTTTAGTATCTGCAGCCAGTGTAAATTGTGATACCACCAATACTTGCCCGTCTATCTGCCTAACATTCAGATTCATTTTATTATCCTGATCACTGAAAACACGATAACCAAGTACCTTATCGCAAAGACGTTCAGCCTTTTGTGCATCGTCTTCCTGTTCAACACCTAATAAAATCAGTAATCCCTGTTTTATCTGACCAACTGTTTCGCCATTTACTTCCACATTAGCTTGCTTAACACGTTGTATTAAAGCAATCATTTACAATTCCTTTAAAATCTAAATGTCTCTTTCAAACGCATCAGGTTTATCTGCTAAAAAAAACATAGCTATAGACCAAATTATCCATTTTCGAAAAAGACTGATAATCAAACTGACTAATGAAAAAACGTCTGCTTAGACACAGACGTTTTTCAGAAAAGCGAAATATTAATCCACATCATGGATAAACTTTACGCCGGTTAACTGCGAAGACAAGATAGCTGACTTGATAATACGTAAAGCCTTAGGCCGGACAAAATTTCGACGCGAAGCCAGTACCACTCTTCGCTCAGGTGTCGGTTTTGAAAACGGAATAATACTGAATAATAAATGATCATTATCCGTTAAAGCAGTCGCTGGCATCACACTGATACCCAAACCGCTGGCCACCATATGCCGGATGGTATTAATAGAGCTGCCCTGAATACTGTTCGATAGTCCCAGAATTTTCTGGCGCGAAGCCAGTTCCTGACAACTATCCAGCACATTATCACGCATACAGTTACCCTCAGTCAGCAGCAACACCCGTTCCTCACCCAGCTGTTTCGGCGTTACCTCGTCCAAATGCTCAAATGCATGACCCTTAGGTACAATAACAAAAAAGGGTTCATCATAAAGCGGTATCGTTTGCAAACCGTTTTCCTGAAACGGTTCTGCAACAACAATCGCATCCAGATCGCCTCGCTTAAGCGATTCTTTTAAAACATCCGTATAATTTTCATCCAGCTGTAAAGGCATTTCTGGCGCCAGCTGACGTAGAGATAAAATCAGCTTTGGCAGCAAATAGGGAGCAATAGTGAATATCAGCCCTAGCTTGAAAATTCCTTCAAGCTCACTTTGCTCCTGATTGGCCATCAACTTAATGCGGTCAGCCTCCTCAAGCACACGGCGAGCCTGAAGCACAATGCGCTGACCAGCATCAGTTGTCATTACCTCATTACTGCTGCGGTCAAATAAAGTCAGCCCCAGCTCTTCTTCCAGTTTCTTAATTGCAATAGATAAAGTAGGCTGGCTCACAAAACATCGCTGGGCAGCACGCCCAAAATGTTTTTCCTGAGCAACAGCCACAATATAGCGCAATTCAGTCAGCGTCATTCACTGGCCTTTTTCTTTCCTGTTTCCGGTAAAGTAATATTAAGTGCCAAGACATCCATACCATCTTTCTTTTCTTGAGAAATATGAATATCGTCTAAAGAAACATGGACATACTTTGAAAGTACTTGCAACAGTTCCTTTTGCAGCGTAGGCAAATAATCCGGAGTCTGAGTAGCGCGTTCCTGCGCAATAATAATCTGCAAACGGTCACGCGCTGTCTGAGCGGATTGCTGCTTTTTGCCAAAAAGAAAATCCATTATAGACATGTCTTAACCTCCGAACAGGCGCTTGAGAAAGCCTTTTTTCTCAGCATCCACAAAACGGATTGGACGGTCTTCACCCAGCAGGCGCGCAACAACATCTTTATAAGCTTCCGCTACTACCGAATTTTCCTGCAAAATTACCGGCGTGCCAGAATTAGAAGCCTGCAACACGTTCTGGGATTCTGGAATCACACCAATCAGTGGAATACGTAAAATATCCTGAATATCTTGTACAGACAGCATCTCACCTTTGTCTACACGTTCAGGTGAATAGCGCGTAATCA
The DNA here is from genome assembly GCF_002777855.1 of Snodgrassella alvi. Lineage (GTDB taxonomy): Bacteria > Pseudomonadota > Gammaproteobacteria > Burkholderiales > Neisseriaceae > Snodgrassella > Snodgrassella alvi_E. Next base: position 2,634 of record NZ_MEIK01000001.1, on the reverse strand, counting down.
GCAAATGTTCTTTTACCGGTTCACTGTTGGTTTCAGCTCGTCTGGATTTGCTCGACAAAATACCCAGAATACGGTCGGAATCGCGTACACTGGAGATTTCTGGGTTAGTGGTCACAATTGCCTCATCCGCAAAATACAAGGCCATCAACGCACCTTGCTCAATGCCTGCCGGTGAATCACAAACCACATATTCGAAACCCATCTTCGTCGTTAAATCCTTCAGCACCTTTTCCACCCCATCTCGGGTCAGTGCATCTTTATCACGAGTTTGCGAAGCAGGTAACACATAAAGATTATCACAGTGTTTATCCTTGATTAATGCCTGATTCAGCGTAGCTTCATCCTGAATAACATTAATTAGGTCATACACCACTCGGCGCTCACAACCCATAATCAAATCCAGATTACGCAAACCCACATCAAAATCAATTACCGCAGTTTTATGACCGGCTAAAGCCAGACCAGTTGCAATACTGGCACTGGTCGTGGTTTTACCCACGCCACCCTTACCTGACGTCACCACAATAATCTTTGCCACAATTAAATTCCTTTTGTTATATAAACGAATCTACAAAACATTCACAAATCAGCCACACACCGATGCGTGTTCCTGAATTAACTAATGCGCCTGAATCGCACTCAGTACCAGCCGGTCATTTTGCAGGAAAATCTGTACCGGATGGCGATCAAGATGCGCCGGCAACTGCTGGTCAAAAATACGATAAATACCGGCCACAGATACCAGCTCAGCTTGCATAGACTGAGCAAAAATACGTGTTTCCTTATTCCCTGCAGCACCGGCCAGAGCTCGTCCGCGTAGAGGACCATAAATATGAATATTGCCGTCAGCAATGATTTCCGCCCCTTCACTGACCAAACCCAGAACAATCAAATCTGATTTTTCCGCATATACTTGCTGACCAGTTCTTATGGTGCGATCAATGACCAACGTAGGCAGAGCACTTGCAGCAACTGAAGAATTATTTTTGTCATTAACTTCGGCAGAAGGCTGATCCAGCGCATCAGCCACAGCTTTAACCCTATTGTTAGCCTGTTCTTCCGGTAAAATACTGAAAGCTATATTATGTTGTTTGGCTAAACTGACCCAGGCTGCATCAGAATGACGGATAGCAATAATACGCAAATGATAACGTGAAAACAGTGCCACAATTTTAGCCAAGTCCAGTGTTGCCGGATTGGCAAGATTGTGCAGATCAAGTGTAAAAGGCATATTACGCAAATTACCAAAACGCTCTGCACGTTGCTTCAATTCATGGTTAATCAAAGTCAGATCATCCGTCAGCAACTGTACCGACAAAGTATCTAGACGCGCGGATTTCACATTAAAAGCTGGTTTCATTAACGTGTTTGCCCAAAAAATTATGATTAGAATAAAGAGTAAGTACCGAAGTGTACCGTTTTGGTTAAGCGGCTTCAATTACAACTCATATCCTTCAGCAAAATAATTACCTAATCAACCCTATAAAACCCATAATGACCAATATCTCCACCATCCAACCACAACTCAATATGTCATCCCAACTGCGTGTAAATATCATCGGTACCGGTAAAGTAGCCTCCAGCCTCGCCATCATCTGGCATCAGAGCAAACAAATAAATATACAGGCAGCATGGAACCGCAGCTTCATCACAGCGCAAAATCTTAAAAACCATATACCTTCTATTCAACTATGCAAAGAATTGAACAATCTACCGCCAGCTGATATTTATGTTATAGGTGTCAGCGATCAGGCTATCGAAAAAATAAGCTGGCAAATTCAACAAAATCATTGCCTAACACGCAATTCATTAGTTATTCATCTAAGCGGTGCATTAGACAGCAAAATATTAAAATCAAACCAAAATAAAGTACTGGCAGGCTCCCTGCATCCGGTATTTCCTTTTGCCTCAATCGAAATAGCCTTAAATCAATTAGCCGGACACATGTGCGCCATAGAAGGCGATAAAGTTGCTTTACCTATACTGCAACAACTGGCTCAGGCTGCAAAATTAAATAGCTTTATTATTGATGCAAACCAGAAAAGCCGCTATCACACCGCACTATCAGCCAGTGCCAATTTTCTAGTTACCCTAAATGCATATGCACGTAATATACTTACTTCTTTGTCTATACCGAAAAGCCTAGCTGAACAACTCGTAAACCAGCTCATGCAGCAAAATCTAAACCAACTACAAACAATGGTTCTGGAAGAAGCCCTTACAGGGCCAATAAAACGTGGCGATAGCACCACAATCGCAAAACATTGGCAGGCATTAAACACAACAGAGCAGGAGATATATAGCGTACTCGCCAAGCAGACATTAAATTTGACCAAATTAAGCCAAGACAAGCGTCAGCAAATATTACAAATCATCTCACCAACGCAAACGAAGCAAGATTAAGAGTCATAAGAAGTGGAAATATAGAGTGTAATAATTATAGAAGGTCCAAACGGAGCAGATGACGCTAAAAAATAAAACTTATTAAAACAGCGATTTGGTGGATTGGACAAAAATAAGCGGAGGAAGTAGTTGACAGGGTGTATGCAGGGGCGTATAGTTCGCCTTCTTCGCTGAGACGCGAGCCGAAACGAACGAAACAGTTTAAAGTAGAACGCAGTCGAAAGCAACGCT